>NZ_CAAF010000056.1 GCF_000359125.1 Mesorhizobium sp. STM 4661
GCTTGAAGAGGACTACGCCCGCATGGTCGACGACGGGCTTCTTCTGGAAGACGCGGAGCCTTTCGAAGCGCTGATGGCGCGATGTGCCGATATCGCCGAGCGAGCCAATTGCATCCGCGAATAGAAAAAACTGGGGGGGACGGCGCCGTGCGAATTTCGCGGATCAAAATTACAAACTTCGCCAATCGGCGCGCTGCGGGCGGGAATGCTCGATGCGCTGATGGCGGCAGAGCCAAGCCTCGCCGATCAGCGCGAACAGGTGGTGCGCATGTCGGCGGCGCTCGCTGTCGGCGGGCCGCTCGCCGACCTGGATCTGGCGAGCCTCGGTGGACGCGACGCGTCGCCTCTCCATCTTGATCTGTTGACGCCGCACTCGGCAAAGGGCTGCGAAGATGATGTCGTGATCATGGTGGGACTCGATCTGGGCGGTTTGCCCTGGCGCAACGAGCAGCTGGCGGCGCGACGCGAAAGCCGACGGCTGTTCTATGTTGGCCTGACGCGGGCCCGCGACGAGATCCATATGCTGTATTCCGGTTACGTCGATACCGGCCGCGGGCGAAGGTTCGGCACCCCGTCCCGTGCAAGAGCGTAACCGTCGACAAGTGTGGAGATCAGCTCCTTTGCATTGGGAAACCGTTATTTGAGGGTCGGGTCGAGCTTATCGCGCAACCAGTCGCCGAGGACGCTAACGGCAACGGCCGTCATGACAATGACGAGGCTTGGAGCGAGGAGCATCCAGGAGGCGCGGGTGATATACTCGCGGCCGGCCGCGACCATGACACCCAGACTGGTCATCGGCGGTTGAACGCCGAGGCCGAGGAAGGAGAGTCCGCTTTCCACCAGGACGATTTCCGGAAAGGTCACCGTCGCCGCCACGAGAAGCGTCGCCGCGCTGTTGGGCAGGATATGCCGCAGATAGACACGCAGCGGATGGGCGCCGAGCTGGCGCGTTGCGCTCGCATAGCCCTGCGCGCTGGCGGTGATTGCCAGTCCTCGTGCCAACCGCGCATTCCGCTCCCAGCCATAAAGTCCCATCAGGGCGACGAACAGCGTCAGCGAATTACCGAAACAGGCGAGCATTGCCAGCGCCACGATTAGAAATGGTAGTGAAGCCTGTACGTCGATCATTAGCAGCAGCGCATGCTCGACGAGCCCGCGGAAATACGCGGCGATGAAGCCGATCCCGGTACCGACCAACACGCTGATCGCAGTGGCGCCGAAGGCGACCAGAAGGCTGGTGCGGATCGAGTAGAAAAGACGCGAGGCCACATCACGGCCCAGATCGTCGGTTCCCAGGGCATGTAGCATCGTTCCGCCAAAGCCGACGGGCGGCGCCAGGCGATGGCGCAGGTCGATAGAAGTGATCTCATAAGGAGCGATCAGCGGCGCGGCGAGCGCCGTGAAGAGCATGAGGAGAACCCAGCCCACAGCAAGGAGTGTCGGCAGGTCCACCGTGCGAGGCGACGGACGGTTGGTTTCTACAGTTGCCGTTTTCATTGCGATCCTGAGTTTGTTCCACGCAGGCGCGGATCGAACACGCCATAAAGCAGGTCCATCAGCAGGTTGGCCGATGTCATGGTCAGCGCCACGAGAAGGAGGATGACCTGCACCACGGCGAGATCACGGTTCGCAACCGAAACCACCAGCAATTGGCCGATGCCGGGCCAGCCGAAGACGCTTTCTACCAGTACGGCACCCGCGACCTGGCCGCCGAGCATCAGACCGAACAGCGTCAGCACAGGAATGATCGCATTCGGAAAGGCATGGTGGCGAACCACCTGCCGCCACGTCACGCCCTTGGCGCTGGCCGCCACGATGTAGAGCTGCGACAGAACTTCGATCATGGCGCTACGCGTGAAGCGCGCGATAATGGCCGCCCCGCCCAGACCAAGCGTGAGCACCGGCAGCACGAAGCTTTCCGGCCGATCCGCGCCGCCGGATGGGAACAGGCCGAGCGTCACGGAAAAGATCAGGATCAGCAATAGCCCGAGCACGAAGCTTGGCACGGTGAAGCCGAACACGGTCAGCATCATCACCGATCGGTCGACCCAGGTGTCGCGATGCATGGCGGCGTAGGCGCCGACCGGAATGCCGATCAGCATCGTGAGCGCCAGTGCCGGCAGCATCAGCGCCAATGTCAGGGGCGCGCGCTCGAACACAAGCTGCAGGGCCGGTTTTCCAGCTAGCATGGAATTCCCGAAATCGCAGTGAAGTGCCGCCAGGACATAGCGGACATATTGCACATACAGAGGCTGATCGAGCCCCCAATGCCGGCGAAACGCCTCAAGATCCGGGGCGCGGGCGCTGGGACCGAGTATCTGCAGCGCCGGGTCTCCAGAGGCCCGCAGCACCACGAATGTAAAGGTCACCACGACCAGGATCGACAGGCCGGCACGCAGGATCTTGGGGCCGGCGAAACGAAACACAGCACTCATCAATGCCTCACCAAATGGCAGGCGACCTGCCGTTCCGATCCTAGCGGCAGGAGTTCGGGCAGGCTCTGGCGGCAGACATCGCGCGCAAGTGGACAGCGTGGATGAAACGGGCATCCGCTCGGCCGATCGGTGGGGCTTGGCGGTTCGCCTGGCAACGCCACATAATGATCGAATCCGCCCGGAAGCCTCGGCATGGCCGAGACGAGCGCCTGCGTATAGGGATGGGCGGGTTGATCGATAATGGCGTCGGCGCGCCCCTGCTCGACGACGCGGCCAAGATACATGACGACGATCCGGTCGCTGACATGGCGAACGACCCGCAAGTCATGGCTGATGAACAAGAGGCCGAGCCCGAGCTCCTGCTGAACATCCATGAGCAGATTGACGATTTGCGCCTGGACGGACACGTCGAGCGCCGAGACCGGCTCATCGCAAACCAGAAGCGAGGGTTTTGGCGCGAGCGCCCGCGCAAGCACGACGCGTTGGCGCTGGCCGCCGGAAAGCTGATGCGGATAGAGCACGCCATGGTCTTCGCCGAGGCCGACGCCGTGGAGAAGCTCCGCCACACGTTGCTTGCGGCTTGCCGAATCGCCAATCCCGTGAATCGCCAGCGGCTCGGCGATGAGAGCGCTGACAGTCATTCGGCGATCAAGCGCTGCCAAGGTGTCCTGAAAGACCAGCTGCATTTGGCGCCGCTGCGCGCGCCACCTGTTGCTGTCGATGCGCGGCAGCGGAAAACCCTGAAACAGCACACCTCCGCTGTCCGGCGGCTCCAGACCGAGCGCAATACGGCCGGTAGTGGACTTGCCGCATCCGGATTCGCCGACAATGCCGGTCGTCCGGCCCATCTCGACATCCAGCGACACGCCATCGACTGCGACAAGATATTTCCGCGGTCCGTAGAGTGGCGAGCCGAGCGGAAAGCGACGGGTGATGTTGTTGAGACGCAGCAGGGTCATTGATACGTGCCGGCGTCCAAACGAAGGCAACGCACCGAATGCCGCGCGGCGACCTGCCGCGGTTCCGGTCGGCTCGTGCGACATACCGCGATCGCGTGCCGGCAGCGTGGCGCATAGGCGCATCCCGGCGGCAGATTGCGTTGTGGCGGCGCGCCGGCAATGGCGGTCAACCGCATGCGCGGACCGTGCGAGGGCGGAATGGCACCGATCAGGTCGCGTGTATAGGGGTGCTCCGGCGCGGTCAGAAGCGTGTGTTTCGGCGCCGTTTCGACGATCTGGCCCGCATACATGACGCATGCCCGGTCACAGACGGCCGCCACCGCGGCGAGATCATGGCTGATCATGACCAGCGCCATGCCTGTGTCGCGTTGAATATCTTTGAGCAGCAGCAGGATCTGCGCCTGCACGGTGGCGTCGAGCGCGGTCGTTGGCTCATCGGCGATCAGCAGTTCGGGCCGGCCGGCGAGCGCGATGGCAATCATCACCCGCTGGTTCTGGCCGCCCGACAGTTCGTGGGGGTAGGTGTTGAGCCTGCTTGCCGCAGCGGCTATCCCGACCTGGTCGAGCAGGCGACAGGCCTCGGCACGGGCGGCGGCACCGCTGAGGCCACGGTGCAGGCGAAGCGCTTCGGTGATCTGCGCGCCGATGCGATGCACCGGGTTCAGCGCGCTGGCCGGATCCTGGAAGATCATGGCGATGCGTCCGCCGCGCACCCGATCCAAAACGGATTGTCGTGCGCCCACAAGATCGAGATCACCAATCCTGGCCTCGCCCCCGATCTCGGCGGATTTCGGCAGCAGGCCAAGAACCGCCCGCCAAGTCACGGACTTGCCGCAGCCGGATTCGCCAACGATACCCAAGGCCTCGCCTTTGTTCACAGCGAGATCGACACCGTGCAGCACAGGCACATCGCCGAACGCCACCCTCAAGCCAGCAATGCTGATGGCAGGTTTGGTGGCGGAAGCCCCGATGCCATGAGCCGGCAACAGCGCGGCGCCCGCGCTGTTCTGGAAAGACTTATGCAGCATGGAACTCAGGCCACCGGCTCAGGCGGCATCTTCGGACCGAGATACATTTGCGGCAACGGGTTGGGCTGCCAGCTGACATCCGCCTTCTGCCCATAGATAAAGGGCATGGAGTGCAGCGGCGTGATGCAAGGGTCCTCGATCTCGACAATGTCCTGCATCCGTTTGAAGGCCGCCTGGCGCTTGGCGAGATCGGTCGTCGTTTCAAGCTCGTGACCGAGCGCGTTAAACTCGGCATTGGTCCAGCCACCTGTTGACTGGAGGTCATTGGTCGGACCGATAATCTGCCACAGCATGGAAACGGGATCGGCGTAGAAGGCGCCGCCGGACGTGTCATTGATGCCGCCAATGTCGCCGACCTGCGTCCAGTTTTCACACATGATCAGCTTGACGTTGATTCCGGCAGCCTTCCACATCTCGACAAGCGCCTGGTTCTCGGCGAGCTGCATCGGATAATAGGTGCCGACGGAAGGGTATGGGATTTCCTCACCTCTGTAGGATGACTTGGCGAGCAGTTCCTTGACCTGCGCCGGATCATAGGACACCCCCTTGCGGTTGGGGTCGTTGATCTCGCCGAAGATCGGTAGCTGCCAGCTGGTCAGCGCTTTCGCCCGGCCGTCCCAGAGGCCGTCCGCCAGCGCACCGCGATCGATAGCGAGAGCGAGCGCGCGACGCAGATCGACATCTTTCAGGATGGGAGTCCTGAGCGGAGCAAATGTGAGAAAGCGGAACCACATGGCTTCGCCACCAACAATCGAGAGGCCGTTGACACCCTCAATTTCGGCAATGTGGTCCGGAGTGATGTCTGTGACGATATCGTAATCGCCCGACTTCAGTCCGGCGATGCGCGCGGCGATTTCCGGCAGCCGCTTGAAGCGGATCGAGGCAAATGGCGGCTGGCCTCCCCAATATTCGTCGTGCGCCACCAGTGTGATCTCGTCCCCATTGCGGACCTCGCCGATCTTGTAAGGGCCGGTGCCGATCGGCTTCGCCGCCCAGGCGTCATAGCTGCTGGCGCCAGCCCGTGCTCTGGCGCTGATGATCTGCGTGCCCCACGCGCCGAGCCGCTGGGCAAAGACCGGATCCTCTGTCCTGGTGATCAAACGGACAGTGCGATCATTGATCTTCTGCACATCGGCAAGCGAGGAGAGGAAGTTGGCAAACACGGCCGCGCCCGGCGCATTTTCGCCGCGCAGTCGATCCGGCCCGAGCGAGAAGACAACGTCATCCGCCGTCATTGTGGAACCGTCATGAAACTTCACATTGTCGCGCAACGTGATCTCATGGATCGTGGCGTCAATTTGCTTCAATGATGTCGCGAGCGCGAAATTCAGGCGAAAATTGTCGTTGTAGTCGGTCCGTAAAAGCTGATCGAAAATGCTGTATTGCACCCGCCAGGAAACGTTGGCGATGGAGGAGCCGTCCACCGGTTCCAGAATTGTGCGCAGGTCCTGAACGGCAATATTGAGGTTCGGCCGCCGGCCGGTTGCCGCCATGATCGTGTTCGGCAATGCTATTGCGCCAGCCGCCATGGCGGTCATGCCGAGAAATCTGCGACGTGTCGTTTGCATATCAAAATCCCCTCTCTTTCAGTCGGGATGACAATCGGAGCGAATGAAATCCGCTCCCGAGACGGGATGAGACATAGCGCGGTTATGTGACGGTTTTTTGCAGGTTTGAGACGGATTGTGTTGGTTATTGAAATAAATGGAAAAAAATGTTTCACGGTTGGGGCAGCCGTGCGGGCTGAAAGCAGAGGATCAAGTAGAGACCAGCGCGGGGTTGTGACGGTTTTGCGGATATAGAACTTCAACACCGGCGGCTTCGATCTTGTCCAGCATGTCCGATGCAGGCCTCCGGTCGGTGATGATCGCGGTAATCGCCGAATGGGGCAGGATGCGGTAGCGCGCCGACAAGCCGAATTTGCTGTGATCGGCGAGAATGACAATTTTCCGTGCTTGCTCGCAGAGCGTCGCAGCAAGCTCCTGTCCGACCTGTTCATGGTCGAAGACGCCATTCGGATGCACCGCATTGACGCCGATAAATGCGATGTCGATCTGCTGTTCGCGGAGTGTACGCAAGGCGGTGAATCCGGTTACGGTCCGGAAATCGACATTGAAATCGCCCCCCAGCATGACAACACGATGCCGATAGCCTTCGGCCGCGGCGATGGCAGTATCGACCATGTTGGTGACGACGCGCATTTCCGGCAGGGCCGATATGCGGCTGGCCAACGACAGAATGGTGCTGCCGCCCCCGAAGAAGAGATTCTGACCGGGCTTCAGAAGACCCAGGGCGATCTCAGCGATGGTGCTTTTTTCCGCGCGCTCGGAAACAGCTCGCGATGAGATGGCCAGCAGCTTTGGCTGTTGCGTTGCGACCGCGCCACCATGGACCCGTGCGACCAAGCCATCCTGCTCGAGCCGTTTGATATCCCGCCGCGCAGTCTCTTCTGAAATATTGAACCGCTGCATCAAATCTCGGATGCGCACTTCGCCATTCGCCTGGATGATTTCAACGAGCCTTTTATGACGATTGTAACTAAGCGACATGCTTCTCTCTCTCGCGGCATTCGAAAAAAGACTATTCAGTTCGCTGCGCAAATGTCACGTCAGGGCGTCACTCTCAGAGGCCGTTGAGCGGCTTAAGGTGCGCCGCAGAGCTTTTGCCAGCCTTTCGTTTTCCGTCCGACTTCGAACCGTCAGGCGCAGATATCGATCTGCGTCGTTCATGGCTTGATAGCCGCATTCTCTTACGAGGACGGATTCGAACAGCACGAGGCGGCGCTTGAGCTCGGCAGCGGATACCGCATTTTCAGGCAGCCGGCACAAGATGAAATTCGTTTGCGAAGGTACGACGTCGAGGCCCGGTACCGTCCGCAGCTCCTCGATGAACAGCTCTCTATCTTCTCGCAACATCTCTAGACTGTGTTCCAATTCCTCTGCAAATTCGGGAAGCAGGAACAGTGTGTATTCCGCAATGCCGTTAATGTTCCACAGCGGCAGTTTCCGGCGCACGGCGGCAACGAGGGTGGGATCGCCAGCCATGAGGTAGGCGAGCCGGATTCCGCCAAGTCCGAAGACCTTTCCAAGGCTCTTCACCACGATCAAATTGGCACAGGACGGAACCAGATTCTCAACGCTGTTTGGTCGGCCATCAGCGGGAAAATCAATGAACGATTCATCCACGATCAGCCGTCGCCCTCGAGATCCTAGGGCCTCCGCCAGCCATGCCACGTCAGCATGATCAACAAGTCGACCGGTCGGATTGTTTGGATTTACAACGATTGTCGTATCCGCGCCTGTCGCCAGTACGAATTCCAGGAAAGCTCGAACGTCGAGATCGAAATAGGGCGGGGTGAGGACGAAGTTGTTCTTTTGTTCGTCATCGAGTGGTGTTTGAAAGCCGGCGAACGTGGGCACGGGAATCGCGATTGTGGGGTTCAGCGTTGAATAGAGCGCCTGGATGAGATCGGTCACCCCGTTTCCGACCGCAATAAAGTCCGGCTGCTGCGAGGTCATTGTGCCAACAACTGAAGCGATATCGATCTGCTGAGATGGATAGCATGTCAACACGCCTTCGAGCCTCGCCGCCAGCCGATCGTAAAAAGTCTTGGGAGGGAAGCGGGTATTGCAAAGAAGCATGTGCTCGGCGATTGGCTTGCGCCAATAACCTCCGACGCTCGTTTCCAGACGCCGCAGCACGTTCTCCTTGTCACACCGAAATTCCGCGATGGATGCGTCGACACCGTCGCAAATATCGAGCAGCTTGGAGCCGGCAGTCAGCACATTGTCAGGCAACGCTACGTCCAGCTGGGACAGGCCCGCGACTAACCTGCTGAAGGCCTGATGCAGAGATGCCGCGGCGCGGCTTTCGGCCAGAAGATTGCGTAGAACATCAGCACTCAATCGATAAATCCCGGTCGGCGCGTCGGGCCGCCAAGCGGAGCCGCGCAAACCCTTGTTGGTATTGATACCGTCAAGAACCTCACTGTCGAAAAGCGGTGTTCCCCATATCAGGAGAGTATCGCCATCATGTTGGCGGAACTTCTCAATGAGATCGCCGTCATGCGCGTCGTGCCACGAAAGCGTATTTGTGCTGTCCTGCAGGCGGAACCCATCGAATGTGCCGCTGCTCAAGTTTTCAACGAGAGTGACATCTTCAATGCCGTTTTCGACACAGGCGTTGACGAGACGGTCCAAGAGCGGCTGACCGTTGATAGGAACCAACGGTGCATCGTAGCTGCCACTCCACAGATGTATTTTTGGCCCTGCGAAATCGAGGATAAAAATAGCACGGGTCGTATCGGCCACCTCGGACTCCTTTCTTCTGAAGGAAGCAAAAAGCGCGCGTAGAAGCGCCCATTCCCAAAATCAAAACGACTTACGGGCGCTCGAAGTATCCCGTGATGCGTTCATATCGGCGTCATCCGAAGCCTATAGGGGGCTTTGGTTTCGATCGGTCTCTTCGAGGTGCAATATGACCCACACCAATCCATCCAAGCCTACCGCTCGTTTTCAGACGCCTGCCTCGATAAAGCCGCGCTCTCCTACGAAAGCGATTCTGATCCTCATGGACGGCGTAAGCGCAGACTATTTCGAAAAGCACAAACATCGGTTGCCGACGCTTTTTCGTTTGGCAGGAGACGGTCTGTCCATCACTCGCCTGCGCTCAACGGTGCCGGGAACGTCGATGCCGGGGCGCGCAAGCATGCTAACCGGCGCGGCGCCTCAAGCGAACGGGATCTACGGAAACCACATTGTGCGAGATGGCTCGTTTGTCTGCGCCGACGCGTCTGATCTGCGGGTTCCGACCATTGCAAAGCTTGCCAAAAATAGCGGGCTTGATGTCGCGTCCATCGGCGCTGGGTTGATCGACCCAGCCGATTGCGATGTCTTCGTGCCGGCCTGGTGGGAACGAGGGTTTCTCCAGGGAAGCCGGTCATTTAAGAGCCTGCCCGAAAACCGCATCGCTCGCTCGCGCATGATCAAAGATCCAAATGGACGGTTGCGAGCCGCCGGCGTGCTCGATCTCTTCGGCTTCCCGTCCAGTAGTGACACCGTTGCGAGCACTCCTCTCGTTGCGGGCCTGGCCGCGGATCATCTCATGATCGGGGCTGCAGGAGCGCTGGCTTGCTCGGAGAACCCGCCTGATCTCATTTTGACCGAGATCGACATGACGGATTCGATTCAGCATCAGTTCGGATACGAAAGCGAGGCGGCACATTGGTCTATCGCCGCGGCCGACATGATGATTGGCGCTCTCATCGAAGGACTGAGGCGAGTCGGGCGGGAAGACGATTACGCGATCGTAGTCGCAAGTGACCATGGACATAGCGCCGTCCACACAACCATTTATCCGGATGCGATCATCCCTGACTTGCTTTGGGAAAGTGAAGGAGCGACGCTCCATGTCCTGGTTGACGGAGCTCATGACCGCAGAATCGCAGACGGACTGTTGGCGCGCTTCCAAGTGGAGCCGTGGTCGAGCGACCATGTTCCAGTAAATGAACGCGATTGCATAGCGACCTATGTCGCACCTCCTGGACACTCCTTCGAGGAGACCGTTGGAGACACGCAAGAAGCTGGCCCGACGGGCAGACCTCGATACTTGTCCACCCACGGTTTTCGACCGGGCAGCGCGGAGGACGATCGGATATGCCTGTTGAGCATCCCTGGAATGCAACCTTGCAATATTGCCTGGGGCTCCGCTGAAGAGTTCACGCCAACCATTGCTCAGATCTTGGGATTGTCCGACGCCCCGTTTTCGGCAAAGGGTCTTCTGTAAAATGCCCGCAAGCGACCGCCTGCGGGCTCGCATATTCGTCATGAGAATACCTCTTTGAAGAATATCCCTAGGTTGGCCAACAGCCAGAACTTCCGGCCAAACGAGTCTGAAGGATTTCGTCGTCCGGCCTCGAACCAACGCCGCAAAGCAGCAGGATCGAACAAATCTCCCAGTGGAGAGTCCTTATCAAACAGCAGCCTTCGATATTCCGTTGCTCCCTCGCCAACGGCCCACTGACCCAGTGGCAGCGGAAATCCCATCTTTTTGCGAGATAGAACAGATCTGGGCAAGACGCTCCGGTATTCCCTTCTTAAGGGGAATTTTGAGACATCGAGACGTTCGCTGAAGGAAGCAACCGGATGCCACAGTGCCTGGACCGAAGCGATTGGAGACCTCCACCTCAACCGCTGTGAGCCGGGCATCGCCATTGCGGCGGTAACGAGCTGGTGATCGGTATAAGGAACGCGAGCTTCAAGCCCAGCTGCCATTGTGGTGTTGTCAACCATTTCCAGCAATGCGGGCAAATGCGTAGAGACGAGAACATATGAGATCTTGCTAAAGAAATCTCCGCCGGCCTCTGCAAATTGAGTCGAGAAGTGATCGAACAGAGCCATCTCGTGCTCCCTTCGTATCCGGCCATCGATAGCAAGCGAGCGGATTTCATCGGTCGGGAAGTAGCTGTAGCGCTCCAGGAAGAACTGCAGCTGACTGCAATGGACGCCGAGTCCGAGGCGTCGGCGTGCGATCTGGGCAAGAGCAGGTGGCAATGCGGCGATGATCTTGCTTCGATTGTAATCATACGGCGTACGGAACAATCGGCTGTAGCCAGCAAAAATCTCATCGGCACCCTCGCCGGTGAGGACGACCTTATGCTCCTTCGAAATCGCCTTTGCGAGCGTAAACATTGCGGTTTCGTTATGCATCCCAAGTGGATGTCCGCGCAGGCGAACCAGCTCTGACACAGCGTTGATATCGGAAGGTTCTCCGATTGGAACGACCCGGTGAATGAGCCCGAATTCAGCGGCGACCTCCATCGCATAAGCCGTCTCGTCATAGTCGGGGGCCTCGACCTTGCCGGTATAGCAAATCGGACGGATTTGGGAGCGAGCGGATGCCTCATAGGCGAGGATGCTCGAGTCAAGTCCACCCGACAACAATGCGGCGACCGGTACGTCAGCCACCAGCTGACGTTCGACGGCGCTTCCAAATAGTCTCCTTATGTCGGAATAGTCCGGCTTCGATCGCGAAATGCGCTCTGACAGATTCCACCAACGTTCGGACGTGTGTCGCCCATTCCTTATTGCGAGGAGATGGCCGGGCTCTAACTTGGAAATCCCGGCAAACAGCGTTCTGGCACCGACAACCGCGCGATAGGAAAGAAAACTAAGCGCGCCGATGATGTCGGGTCCGCGTATCACGCCCGGCCAGCGAATGAGAGCGTTCGGCTGCGATGCAAACAGAAGCCCAACATCGCAGATCGTGTAGTAAAGGGGTTTTACCCCCAAACGATCTCGGGCGATGAGAACAAGCGAGTTCCGGGGATCGAAAAGCGCGAAGGCAAACATCCCGTCAAGGCGGTTTAAGAATGACTTTCCCCAAGCAATATAGCTAAGAATTAGAACCTCGGTGTCGGACACCGTCGAAAAGGAAAAACCCATATCCCTCAATTCAGCTTTAATTTCCCGATAGTTGAATATCTCGCCGTTGTACGTTACCACCACTCCGGTATTGGCATCGCGATAGGGCTGATTGGCTCGAGAATGAGCGTCGACAATCGATAGCCGTCGATGCGCGAATGCTACCGATTGATTAATGTATAGGCCGCTGGCATCAGGTCCGCGATGAGCGAGAGCGTCAGCGCAACGCTCAACGGCCGCAGCACAAACGGGTGTTCCCTCGTTTTTGAGGACTATCCCAAAGATTCCGCACATTGGGGTCGCTCTCTTGGCACGAATAACGCCGACTACGTGCTCGGCTTTTCGCCGATCATCTGGATGCAGCCATCGCCGAACCAGAAGCGGGCCAGCGGGTGGTCATAATGACGGTACATCGGAGCGAGAAAACGCCGAAGGTTATGGAAATTTCTCGTATATCTTGAGATCCTGCGGATTTTCTCGAAGCCGCACTCGCCATACCAACCTCGGATTTGAGCCTCTGTGAAGGCGAACTCGTGATAGGTCGGCGCCTGGAAGCGATCCCGGATCGTCACGAACAAATCATCATCAAAAAGACTCCGAAAGAATTCGTTTTCGCCAGGTATATATTCCTTCTCTTCGCCGTCCTTTATTCTCAAGATCCAGTTGATGGCTTCGCGTGCGGTGGATGCATCCAGATTGTCAATGGAACTGCGGAATTGCTCGTCGCTTTGGTAGAGTTCTCGCAAGTGATTGATGCATCGGTAAATGACGCCGTTGGCGGTACCCATAATCGTCAAAAAGAAGCTGCCGCCGGGGCGGGTTACACGGGCAAGCTCTTCAAAGCCTTTTTTCGGATTGCTGGTGTGCGGCAAAACCCCTGCGCAATGGACAAAATCAAAACTGAAGTCGTCAAACGGCAGATCGAGCACACTACCAGCGACCAGTTCCGAGCGCGGCCCAAATCGGCTGAGCCGTTTGCGCGCGCAATCCATCCAATCATTGCTCAATTCAAGCGAAACAACGTTTCGTGCCCCCTTGTCGAGAAACGCATAGGACGCATTCGCGTTGGAGCCGCAGCCCGCGTCCAGGACATCAAGGCCGCGGAAGCTGCCGGTTGGCAGGCCGAAATATTCCTCCTCGATTAGAGAGACCAACCTGTCGAATATGTGGTCGTCATTCTCCTGCTGGCGCTGGTAGCGATCAAAGACGGTGCGAGTTTCGATCTCGAAAGAGTTTTCCATGTATTCTCTTCCCTATAGCTTTGTGAGCAAGGCGACAGATCCGGCTGCGGCGAGTGTAAGGTTGCCCAAGCGCAACGCACTGCCGGTACCCGGAAATTTGAAGTTTGAAAGATGCAGGACCGACAGCACAAACCCTGCACCGATCAATAGGTTGCCCAGGCCCTTCACCGGCAAGTGACGGTCGGCGACGAACAGCAATGCCAACACGAAGAGGTTATTGTTCAACGGCAATCCTCTGCCGAATCCGTCAGCGTCCAGTCCGAACGTCGAAAAATAGCTGAGGCGCAGAGCCCCTGACAGGATGAGGCAATTGGCAGCCAACAATGCGGGAACAGAGAACGCGTTGAAGGACAAAATGAGAACCGCTGGAAAGACGGCTGCGTAGACCAAATCAAGCAGCCCGTCCAACGTGCCACCCAGCTGTGCCATCAAAGCGGACCGGTTCGGGGAACTCTTCGCAACCATGCCGTCGGCATCATCCGCCAAAAGAGCCCACAAGCCGAAACAGATGCCAATCTCGAAGCGCCCGATCAAAGCAAAGTAGATCGCCGTGGTGGCCAAGATCAGCCCAAGGGCCGTAATGGCATTTGCAGCATCGAACAGATAGCGGATCATCCTCCTACCCCCGCAACGGCGGCCGGCGCGCCGGCACTGTGTCTGTGAGGTCGCTCGAGGGCGAAAATTCTTTCCGCCACCCGCAGGTCCTGTTCACTGTCGATCTCGTACCATCGCAAATCGTCACATCGCGCCGCGGCGAGTTGCAGCCCGCGCTGCTCGATGAGATGCGCGAGCAACTCCTCCGTATAGGCTTTGATCGCGCCCGAGCCGATCAGGTCGTGGAGGACCGGGACGATCACCGTTTGGAGTTCGGCGCCAGAGAACCGGATGAGGTTCATCATCTTGAAGAGCACCGGGGTGCCTGATGCCAGATTTGCTGCCGTCTGCTTCAACCGGACTTCGGATATGAAGCCGTTGCCGGAAAGGACGGCCGCGGACCCTTCCATGGATGGATCGAACGGCGCGACCGCGGCGGCATTGGCCGCCTCCACCCTGATCAGGTGGCGCAGCGCATCTTCTTCGAAGAAGACGTCACCTTCGAGGAGATAACAGTCGCCGGAAAGAAGCGTGTCGCGTGCCAGCCAGAGCGAGTAGGCGCTCCCTGTCTTGTCGAAGACCGAGGACTCGACATAGTTGATTTCAAGTCTGCCGAAGCGTTTGCCACAGGCATGGCGTATGGCATCCTTGCGATAGCCGACAACAATCGTTACCTCTTCGACTCCCACCGCCTGAAGGTTCCACAGTGCGTTGTGAAGTATCGGTGTGCCGTTGACTTCGACGAGGGGCTTGGGACACAGATCGGTCAGCGGACGCAGGCGGGAGCCGAAGCCAGCAGCGAGAATGACGGCTTTCCTGGGAGCAGCGGGAGGCATCTCATTCACCTCTTTCGTTGTGTTGCGGTGTCATTTCCAGGCGTTGAGGAATTCGACGAGCCGGGCCAGGCCGGTCGCGAGTTTTTCAGGTGGAATTCCATAGGACAGGCGCAGGCCGGCGGGGTCGCCGAACGCGGTGCCCGACACAGCTGCGACGCCAGCTTCGGCAAGCAGACCCGTCACGATATCGTCGGCTGTCGTTGAGGCGCCGTCTTCCGCTCCCGGTCGCAGCAGATGGGAAAGGTCGAGATAGAAATAAAAGCCCCCTTGCGCCCTGGCGACCGGTACACGCGTCAACGAAGAAAGCACGTCGAGACCGACCCGTCTGGCGCTTGTCAGGCGTGAACGCAGCTTGCCTTCATAGTCCGAGCCACCCCTTTGCAAATGGGCGAGCACCGCGTGCTGGGCAATTACGTTTGGATTCGAAGTGGTGTGCGATTGCAGGGCCTTGACGGCATTGATCACCCCTTTTGGACCCGCCAGATAACCGATGCGCCAGCCGGTCAATGCTAGCGATTTGCTGAAGGAGTTGACGATCAGCGCGCGTGCTCGAATTTCGGGAGCGACCGAGACGATCGGATGGTGGGTATGACCCCCATGCACGAAGTCACCATAGCACTCGTCGAAAATGATCCACAGGTTGCGGCTGACCGCCAATTCAGCGATGGCCATCAGAGTCTCAACATCGTAGACCGCACCGGCCGGATTGCTGGGCGTGTTGACGACGATCGCCCGCGTGCGTTCGGTGACCGCCTCCTTGATGTGTTCGGGGCGCGGGACGTAACCGTTGGACTTGGTGTCGACGAAGACCGGTGTGCCGCCGGCGATTAGCACCTGGGCCGGAAACGTTGTCCAGTAGGGCGCCGGGATGATGACCTCGTCGCCCGGATTTAGCAGCACCATTGCGGCATTGAACAAGGCCTGCTTCGCTCCGGACGTCACGGCAACTTCCTCGGCCTTCCAGATCTGTCCGGTATCGAGGGAGATCTTCCGCGCCAGTGCCTCGCGCAACTCCACCATGCCAACGCTATCAGTGTAGCGATTGACGCCCTTATTGATGGCGTCGATCGCGCCGTCGCGAATCGTGGGTGCAAGCTCGCTCCAGATCTCGCCGGCGGTCAGATCGATGATCTCCTTGCCAGCATCGGCCGCCGCTTTTGCGGCAGCGCGCGCCGCGGCGGTACCCGATGTACCGAACAGATTTGTCCGATGCGCAAGCATGTGCGCTCCTGTTTTCGTTTTGCTTTTCAAAAGACGGGCTGGGCCTGCTACCGGACGCTGGTCGCCGTCTGCGGCAGATATTTCTCTTCCGCCGCTGAGAGTTCCTGGTAGTTGAGGAGATCGAAGAGTTCGTCGAGCGTCGCCACCTCGTCCTCGATACCGGCGATACTTTCTTCGCGGAGGATGCGGTCGCAGACCTGGCGCATGGCCGAGATCGCCGCGCGCATGTTATGGTTCGCCCAGATCACCGTGGAGATTCCGGCCGCCCGATACGCGGAGACTGGCGTGCGGAAATATTTCGTAGGCACGATCACGACCGGAAGGCGGTTCTGCCAGGCGCGCGTGAAGGCGAAAATCTGCTCAGCGTTGGACTTGCGGGAATGAATTAGAATAGCATCGGCGCCCGCCTCAGCGTATGCTTGTGCCCGCGCTAGCGCCTCATCCTCTCCATGGCCGGCGATGAGCGCCTCGATCCGGGCGACCAGAACGAACTCCGCATCCGGCACTTGGTCCTTCACCGCCTTAAGCCGGCCGCAGAACTCGGGAATATCGGCCAACGGGTGCCGATCACCGACGAACGAGTTCATTTTCGGGAACGCCGTGTCCTCGAGGCATATGCCGCTCGCACCATGTTGGCGCAACTTGCGGGCAACCAAACGGGCATTGTTGAAGTTCCCGAACCCGCTGTCCCCGTCGACGAGGACTGGAATGTCCACCATGTCGGTGATTCGCTCAACGACATCGACGACTTGGGACCAGGAAGCTTCGTTAGCATCTCGATATCCGAGGCTGGACGAAATCGTGAGGCCGGACGCCCAGAGCGCCTTGAAGCCGGCGCGCTCGGCAATCGCCGCCGAAAGGCCGTCATGAGCTTCCATTGCGAAGGCGAGTTCACTGGACGCGATCATTCGGCGCAAGCTCTCGCGCGTCTGCGCACCAGACTGCCTCTCCACCATGCGGTCTCACCTCCACCGACGCTATCCAGCCGACAAGCCTGTCAACGCTGCCGCACGAAGTACTTTCAGTGACGCACGCTCTGCCCACCGATCGGCGATCTGCCACTGTCGTGCGCCCATACAGAATCAATGAAGCAAGGCGCGTGCCGAATTGGCGTACCCCCTGCGCCGCACCAGTTCTCCATACCGGCGGCCCAGGTTCCCTCTCGACCCTTGGTCGTGCTTCCGACATCTTGGTCCAACTTCAGACACAAGAGGGGTAGCGGAAGTGGCTTCTCGTCTACGCCGTGGCGGCCGTCCCGTCAGGCTGCCGATCAACGATCGCAAGCGAGATGGCCCAGAAAGCGGAAGACCGGCGATCCGTGCAGGCAAGGTGACCGACGGCGTTGGTCTTCTATCCCGGCAATCGCCAGGCGGCTTGATTATTTATCCATGCCTCATGGACGAAGTGTCGAGCATCGGCATGCGAGATTTCAGCTCCCCCAGTGGCCGTTCCGAACTTCAAGCCTTGACCTGACCAAGCGACTTGTTGATCGCTGGAATGATCTTGTCTCCCCAGAGCTCAATCTGGCGTAGCATCGTCTTTTGGTCGAAATCTCCCAATTGGGTCTGAATTGCGATCTGGTCCGGCTTCAGGATACTTATCTCTTCCAGCAGGCGATCGATGACGCGACTTACGCTGCCGATCGGCAGGTTCTGGCGCATGGTCTCGAACGACAGATCCTGCTGCGTCGGTGTTTCCTGCAGCAGATAGCCGTCTCGGCTCTGCTGGCGGCGCTGATGAAGAGCTTCAGATAGCCGGCGCTGGAAGCGGGCATTGTCGAGATAGCTGTCGATCTCAGCCTGATCGTCGCTGGCATAGCAGCAGCGTAGGAGCGCTATCTTGGCGGCCGTGACATCATTACCCCGCGAGGCCGCTGCCGCCTCGATGGTCTCACGCAGCGTTCTTACGTTTTCCAAGCCGTAGTGGAACGCCGTGACGAAAAGATTGTGGCCCTCACGATAGGCCCGGCACATGCTTCGCGCGGACCCGCAGGCGATCCAGATCGGTGGTGCTGGCCTTTGGATGGTGCGCAGCGAAATCGCCGTTAAAGGTATCTTCTCATACTGGCCATTGTGCTCGAAGACCTTCTGGTTAAGGCCCTTGAGAAGGATATCCAGGTATTCCGCAAACACGGCCGGCGCCTGATCGACATCGACGCCGAAGCGCTCGAACTCGAACTGCTGGTATCCCGAGCCGACGCCGAGTTCGAGGCGGCCGTTCGAAACGATATCGGCAAAGCCGATCTCGGAGAGCAGGCGCTGCGGTTGATATAGCGGCAGCACACACACACCGGTGCCAAGGCGAATGGTGCTCGTAAGGCCAGCACAGTGCGCCACCATCATCAAGGGCGAGGGAACCAGGCTATAATTGTTGAAGTGGTGCTCGGCGAACCAAGCGGTGTTGAAGCCAGCCTGCTCCGAAGCGATTGTCTGTTCTATGGAGTTACCGATGACGCTGTCGCACGATTGATGATAGCCTCGCTGGGCCGCCAAGATGAACGTCGCGAATTCCATGGCGTGTCCCTCGTTTACACAAAGTGGCCAATCAAGCCTTCGACTTGTGCCGATTGCGGGGGGGCCGCGGTATCGATCCGGCCTGGCGGCGACGTAGTCGACGATCTTGCGCAAAGCCGCTTATCGTTCGGCGGCCGCAGGCAAGCGCCAAAACCTGGCTAGTGATTCGACCCTGATGACGAGTTTTCCGTCACCGATAAAGACGATCACTTGGCAAGCCGCGCTTGGCACGTGCCATTCAGCCGCAGTCTCAATCCTCGAACCTCGTCGGCTTCGACGAACCGCAACCCGTCGCCGGCGAACATTCCGTTGGATTTTCTTGATCGGTTGGCTGGGCGTTTCGCGCGTCAGCCAACGAGGTCAAGCCGCCGTCCACGTAGAGGGTCGAGCCGTTTACGTATGAGGCATCAGGCGAGGCCAGAAAGAACACTGCCTCGGCGACGTCTTCGGGCTCTCCCATCCGCCCCATCGGGATGCGCCGTTTGATCGCTACGGAATCGATGCAGCCGGACTCGACCAGCTGAGCAATGTCAGGCGTACGGATATAGCCGAGAGCGACGGTGGCCGTTCGGATGCCGACCGACCCGAGTTCGGCCGCCATGCACCGGGTCAGAATGTTCATACCCGCCCTGGACGCCCCATAGGCATGGCGCGGCACGAAGGGCAGGAAACTATTGATCGATCCAAGATTGAGGATTACGCCGCCGGCGTCCATCGACTTGATCGCCTCGCGCGCGCAGGTGAAGGTGCCGGTGAGATTGACGTCCAGTACCCGCTCGATCTGTCGCGGGATTTCGATCCCTCGCACAAACGTATCGGCAATAGCAGCACAGTTGACGAGGATCTCGATGCGACCGAAGCGCCCCCGTATTTCCTCGAACAGGGCCACCACCTCGCTCTCGACCGCCAAGTCGACGGATTTCGCCACGTGCCTGCCGCCCAGCAAACCAGCGAGTTCTGCCGCCCCAGCACCATCTTTATCAGCAATCACGACTGTGTCGGAGTTCGCGGCAAAGCGGCGAACGACGGCGGCGCCTATACCGTTCGCGCCGCCCGTCACGACCACTGTGCGCGCGCCAGTTCGTTCGGCCGGCCGGAAGAGTTCGGCTCGAGGCGTCTCGTCGACCGGCGGGTGCGCGTCGCCCGGCTGGTTGAACGACATCCAACCGCCGTCGACCGTCAGCACCGATCCTGTGATGTAGCCCGTCTGTGCGCTGGCCAAAAAACGCACGGCCCGAGCGATCTCGTCGGGGCGCGCCATTCGCCCCATGGGCACGCGGCGGCGCACGGCCGCGAGGTCCATCTTGCCCGCACGTTCCAGTTCCGCCACCATCGGCGTGCGCACGTATCCTGGCGCTACCGCCGTTACGCGGATGCCGCGCGAGGCCCACTCGCATGCAAGCGATCTCGTGAGAGCGATCAAGCCTGCCTTCGAGCTGGCATAGGCGTTGCGCTTGGGATTGCCGAGCACGCCCGCCAGCGAAGCGACGTTGACAATGGCAGCGCCGGGCTGCATGCGCCTCGCCGCTTCGCCGGCCATGATGAAAGGCCCGATCAGATTTGTTGCCAGCACGCGTCGGAAGGCCTCGAAACCGGTGTCGATAGTCGCAGCCATGGCGGGTCCTATCGCCGCGTTGTTGACGAGAACATCGATTTTCGCGAACTGCGCTTCGATGCGGCCGTATAGGGCGACAATGTCCTCTTCTCGTGAGACATCGCATTCGAGGCCCAGATGCGGATGGCCGAGACCGCCGGCCAGTTCAAGAACGCCGCTGCCAGGAAGGTCCACCGCAACGACGATGTCTCCATCGGCGGCAACGATCTCGACCAGCGCACGGCCGATTCCGCCTGCCGCTCCCGTTATGATGACGACCCGTCCTGCCTGCTTCATATGAACCTCTCCGCAGCCAGTGTCAGAGATATCGACGCGAGTCAGCCGCAAGACCGGTCGCGGACGTCCTGGTGACGGCGAGTTTCCATACCGGGTAGACGTGTTGCGTTCCGCGACCGCTCCCGCGACGCGGCTCCGCAATTGGGAGCCTTGGAAAGCATTGTGGTGACATGCATGGCATTTTCATTTTGATGACGAGCTGCGGCGCTTCCTGAGCGCGTAAACCGGGTCATTGGGATGCGCTGCTCCGATCGGTTGCCGCAAGCCGAACCGTTCTGCCTCGGGGACCGCTGGTGGGGTCTGTTCTTCGATCCAATCGTAAACGACGGTCCGTTCGGCAATGCGCCACGCCCCTTCCCTCTTCTGAAAAAGATCGCAGTAACGGCCGCAGAGAAGCACCTGGCGTGCTTCTCCGTCATTGTCTGGTCCGCGTTGCAGCGCGGTGAAATAGCTTTCGACCACGGCCTCCGACGGGTCGATGAATTCGATCAAGACGTTCGTGATCTGGTGGATTAAGCGCGGTCCGGTTTTGAAGAGACCAAGCGCAAACTCAAAGAAGCCCTCGGCTGAGCCGCGATAGGCACCGTGATTGTCATGCGCATCGGGCCAATATGCACTGCGCAGCGCAGCCTCATCCGCGCGGTCTATGCCGCGGCAGTACCGATAAAGGCAGTCGCGGATCGCCTCGCGGTCGCGCAGTTCGGTGATTTTTGCCTGGCCCATCGCTCTGTCGCAAATTTGAGATTGGAAGAGGCGCTTCGTGCCTCTAGGTGCGTGCAAGGTCGAAGCGATCGGCAACTGAAGAAGCCAGAACGGAGACGAACTTCACGTGTCGCGTGCGTGTCATTGAGGTCTTGATGCCGGAGAGGAGGTAGGCAGGGAAGCGGCCGGACATCTTGCTTTGCGGTGTGGGGCCACGTCTCGTCGATTCCACCTAAGCTTCCCCAGTTCTTGGTTGCATGGCGGCTGGTTCGAACCGCGCTGCCGAGGTGCGATCGACTTCCAGCGCACGTTCGGGGCAGGATCGCGCGCCTTGTGACGCAAGCAGTTGCTCCCCCTCCGCAACCTGAATGTCACCGGGCAGGATGTAGCCATCGTCATCAAGCTTGAAGATGTCCGGCGCTTGCGCCCAGCATCGCGCGTGACCCTGGCATTTGGCATTGTGGACGATAATGCGCATAGCGCTGCCTCCATTGTCTTGGCATGGCTCGGCGATGGTCATGACCAGTCCAGGATCAGATTTTCGATCCCGAACACATGGCCGCCACAGGTGATGGGCGCTGTACCCTCCTTGATCCGGAAGGTCGGTATGCGCGCCAGCCACTCCTCCAGGCCAATGACAATCTCGCGCCGGGCAAGGTGTGAGCCAAGGCAACGGTGGGGACCATAGCCAAAGGCGGCGTGGCGGTTGTGCTCTCGCGCCAGATCGACCGTGTTGGGGGATTCGAATTCCTCCGGGTCGCGATTTGCAATCATCGTGGCGCACGAAACATAGTCCCCCTTTCGGATCGGCGCGCCTTCGAAGTCGATATCTTTCGTAGCCACGCGGATCAACTGAATG
This sequence comes from Mesorhizobium sp. STM 4661, assembly GCF_000359125.1. Taxonomy (GTDB): domain Bacteria; phylum Pseudomonadota; class Alphaproteobacteria; order Rhizobiales; family Rhizobiaceae; genus Mesorhizobium. Next base: position 21,701 of record NZ_CAAF010000056.1, read on the forward strand.
GGCGGATAGGCCCGCAGCAACTCTTCGGTTGCGAGCAGGATGCGGTCCGGTTCGCTGCGCAGCAGTTCCTGATCCTTGAGGTTGCGCGCTAGATAAGCCAGGTCAAAGCCAATAGCTGCTGCGACAGTGTCAAGTCCCGCGACGAACACAAGCACGCCGATGCCACGGATCTCCCCGTCGGTTAGCTGGCGGCCCTCGATCTGTGCCTGCACGATGAAGGTCATGAGATCGTCGACCGGATTCTTGCGGCGATTGGTTGCAAGTTCATCGATGAAAGCCACAATCTTGCGGGCAGCCACAGGTCGTTCCACATCGTCGCCGTGGAGCAGATCTTTCGCCCAGCCGACAAATGTATCGAGTCCCTGATCCGGCAACCCCAGAAAGCGAAGGAAGATGCTGACAGTGAACGGAAAGGCAAAATCCTTCATGACGTCGCAGCTCGTGGCCGATGCGGTGATCCGGTCGATCAGGGCTATCGCTCGCTCACGGACAGCCGGTTCCAGTGCCGTCACCCGCTTGGGCGAAAGCAGCGGACTGAGCAGTGAGCGAAATGCGCCATGGGCCGGTGGATCGAGCTCAAGCGGGATCGTCGGCCAGGTTTCGCCCAGTATGGAGGAGAAGATGCTGCGATGGCTGGAAAAAGTTTCAGTGTCCTGCAGCACCTTACGCTGGTCTGCGGCGCGGGTGATGACCCAGGTGCCCCGGCCATCTTGCGTGTTGTAGGGGGAATAGAAGATCGGAGGCCCGTCATGGGCGCAAGCGACGGCTGCGTGTGGATCCCCGTTGGGCGTTGGTGGCATGCCTGGCGATGTGAACAGGCTGAAGTCTCTCACCATTTCGGGCGGGACATGATCTGGAACCGGGTTGATCGCCATTGCATTTCTCCTGCCGTCTAACCACTAACCAGGCCGCGCACCATGGCATCTTGGCCATCCAGCAAGCTTGTTGCCCTTTTGGCCAGACCGCTGCCTGCCCGCCAAAGAGCCGACGAGCGAAATCGTCGGAGACGCGGCGTTTTCCAGCTTCGACCGGCGAACGGAATGAATCTCTTGCTCCACAGCGGTTCGGGGTCGATCATCTCTTCGAGGATATCCGCAGCGCGGCACGCGAAAGACCGGTTGGCCGCCGAAGTGCTCGCCGGTCTCCTCAAGCGCCGGCGAGAGGACAGGAGCAAGCACATTCTGGTCGAACCGTATCTGCAGGTCGATCGGTGGCCGTTGGCCGGTGCCGGGCGGTTGTGACGGTGACGCCAGTCACGCCGGTCGATATTGCATTCCGCGGGCAATGCCCGTATCGGATAGAATCTGAACTGACGCTGACCTGACATGTCGTCTTCCTTCATTGCATTGAGCGCGATATCACTCACGAATGGACGCCAGTCGGTATCTCCTGCCGTCTCACATGAGAGCTTCAAAAGTCGTGCCAATGGCGCGGAAAGAGCCCTGCAGGAGATTTCTACATATCATTCAACAGCTTGAACGAATGCGCAGCCGCAAGCCTGGCGGAGCAAAGCCGTGTCCCGGACATGACAAACCCGACAGCAAAGTCGCGGCAGCTTCAAAATGCTCCGAGAGCACAAGGCGGCTTTTTCCGTCACCTCGGGACCGTGCCCGCCTCACGCAAGCGCGGTTCAGAAAGATCACATGGCCAGCTTGCTAAGGACGTGCTGGCTTTTTTGTACCCGTTGTCGATTTCGAAGCGGTCTCGCGAGCGTCGATAGGGCGAAGCGCGTGGGCCTGTCAGCCGTCTCAATCCTGAGAACGGAGGCCATAGGGACCCTCGTCAGGTTAACCCCGATCGACTCCTGTCCCTCGTTCCGAGTTTGAGCCCAGATTTTCGCTTCGAATACGAGCCACGTGTTCGCCGCGCCGGCGACCCGGCGACCCTCCGGTCCGACTTCCGACATTTTTGTCCAGCTTCGGACAAAGAGGGGCGCGGCTTGATACGCATAAACGGGATCCCCTCTGCCCAGAGCTCACGATCAGATGATTATGGGCGCGCTCGCTCTCGGCGAAGGCACGGTCTTGGCCGCTCAAGGCAAAGAGTGTCGCTGCAAAAAACAGTGTGACCCCCAGCCTAAAATCAAATGGCACGGCGCTTGCGTCGTACTCGGCAGAACTCATCACAAGGTGGCCAGGAGTAAGACCATTGCTGACATCGCGACGCCCCGTACAAGCGCGTAGTGAAACCGTTCTCGTGCCGCTACAAATCGAGAACGCCCGTGCTCGCGAGCGGATTTGCCATGGCTGATCCAAGGTCGACGCAAAACGCGCGGCGCTCGACCGAATTGCCGGCCGCGGTCGATGCCGTGTCAGTTTCAACCGAAAAAGCAGCGCACCAGTTTTCCTCCAGGAGCACATTGATGACCGTCAAAAAAAAGGTTCCTTTCGTCACCTTTCGCACGCGTGTTCGCGATGATTCCATCGAGGGACCAAACCCGCACCGCTGGGAAGACAAGACATCCGACGACTGTTTCAGCGGCAAGCGCATCATCCTGTTCTCGCTGCCCGGTGCCTTCACCCCGACCTGCTCGACCTTCCAGTTGCCCGATTTCGAAATGCTCTACGACGAGTTCGAGAAGGAGGGAATTGACGCAATCTACTGCGTTTCCGTCAACGATGCGTTCGTCATGAATGCGTGGGGCAAGGCCCTGGGGCTGAAGAAAGTCCAGCTCATCCCAGACGGCTCGGGCGAGTTCACCCGCAAGATGGGCATGCTGGTTGCCAAGGACAATCTCGGCTTCGGCATGCGCTCCTGGCGCTACGCTGCCGTGATCAACAATGGCGTGGTGGAGCAGTGGTTCGAGGAGGACGGTTTCTGCGACAACTGCGAGGCCGACCCCTATGGCGTATCGTCGCCGCAGAACGTCCTTGAAACGCTGAGAGCCGCCAAAGCCGTGACGGCTGCATGATCTAGACGAGTCAACGTCTCGAAAATCCCCTTGCACAAGGCGAAGGTCGCTCGGTAGGAGTTTCACGCTAGCCATGGAGTCCTCAGCAAGCCTGCTTCAGCGTCAGAAGCAATCGTTGGTTTTGACGCCGCAAATGATGGAATCCATTCGCCTGTTGCAACTGGCGCATCCCGAACTGCATCAGTTCGTCGAGCAGGAAATCGAGAAGAACCCCTTTCTGGAACGGGCCTCAAACCGGGCGCCGAAGGACATTCCGTCGATTTCGGCCGGGAACCCGCGCATCGGGCCGACCACGGGCGGAATATCGGATCGGGCCTCGCAGTGGAAATCAATCCGCGGCAAAAACAATGTCCAACCGGGGGGAAACCATGCGTTCGAAGATTCCTGGACGTCCATCGAAACATTGCACGACCATGTCGCTCGTCAGATCGCTCTCAGCGCATTCGCGCCGCTGGAGCGGCGAATAGCTGGCGAGCTTGCCGGTCATCTGGAAGACACCGGATACCTTCCGGTGAACCTTTCGGAACTGGCCCGCAGCCTGAATGTCCGGGAGGCTGTTGTGGAACGGGTTCTCGGAACCTTGCAGCAGTTCGATCCACCGGGTATTTTTGCGCGAACTCTCAGCGAATGCCTTGAGATACAATTGCGGCAGCTAGACAGGTTCGACCCGGCAATGGCAGCGCTGGTCGCCAATCTTGAAGCGCTGGCGCGACGCGATTTTCAAACATTGAAGCGCCATTGCGGTGTCGATGAAGACGACCTTCTCGACATGTTGCACGAAATCCGCGCGCTCGATCCCAAGCCCGGAAACCGATTCCAATCCGGAGGGCCTGAATCGATCATTCCCGACGTCTTGGTCCAGCCCTCTCCCGGAGGTGGGTGGCAAATCGAACTCAATCCAGACACGCTGCCTAGGCTGCTGATGAACCAAAACTATTTTGCCCAGGTCTCCCGCCTAAGCGCTCAAAATTCGAAAGATCAGGCATTTCTCAACGAATGCCTCCAAAACGCGAACTGGCTAATCCGCAGCCTTGATCAGCGCGCCAAGACGATCCTCAAGGTAGCGGCTGAAATCATCCGCCAGCAGGACGCCTTTTTTGAACATGGGGTCGCCCACCTGCGGCCTCTCAATCTCAGGACTGTCGCGGATGCGATCAACGTGCACCAGTCGACGGTAAGCCGGGTAACGTCGAACAAGTACATGCTGACCCCGCGCGGCGTGTTCGAACTGAAGTATTTTTTCACTGTCGCGATCGGCTCCTCCGAAGGCGGCGACGCGTACTCCGCCGAAGCTGTCCGCCATCAAATCAAGGCGATGGTTGCCGTGGAATCGCCCAACGAAGTGCTTTCCGACGACGACATCGCCACCCGGCTCAAGGAAACCGGGATCGACATTGCTCGCCGCACCGTTGCGAAATATCGTGAGGCGCTGAACATCCCGTCCTCCGCGCGACGTCGCCGGGAAAAGCGCGTGCGTCTTCGATGCCAATCAAGCCCGGGCGGCGGCGGCGACGAAAGCGGCTCTTAAGCGAGCCCGTTCTTGATCCGTGCCAAGTGGCTTTCGCCTTCCTCCGGGCCAAAACAGCTTTCGAAATCGCCGCATTCCTGACAACTGGGCGCGGTGCATAGCGAAAAGCCTTCAGCCTCGCAGAGCTTACGATAGAAATACTTCTTCCATTTCATGTTTTTGGTGTTGCCGGCCGCCAGCGCCGGGAAATGCCTGGCCATTAAGCGGCTGAGTTCGGCCCGATTGAAAAGGCCAAGGTCCTGCCACAGATGGTCATTGCGCAAACTGCGCCTGGCGATGATCTTGGCGAAGAGGGTGCTCGCCGGATCGCCTGGCCTGGCATGCCCAATAAGCAAGCCGCGAAGAAGCCCTTCCTCCATATCCGGCTCGGGATCGGTCAGCTTTTCCAGCGCGAAGGCGTTGACGGGAACAGCCGGGAAATAGCGTGTCATGACATCTCGCAGGTCGGCACGCGAAAGGCCGGTTGCTTCGGTCGCGGTCGCCTTGCCGGCCTCGACCTCCTCGAACGCGAGGTAGAAAACACAGGCAAGCACATGCCGGTCGAACGCCGCCGCCTGGTCTGTCGGCGGCCATTGGCTGGTGCTGAAACAGCCACGGTGATGGGCGAATGTGGCGCCGTTCTGCTGGTCTTGTCCCCAGCTCATGCAGCAAGCTTGTCGGCCGCAAGGTGGGTCTGGCAGTTCTTCGGGCAGACGCGGCCGCAGGCGCCGCAGCCGATGCAGCGGCCGGCATGGTCGACGATCATGACCATGCGGTTGAGCTCGCCGTCGAAGTCGTCGTCCTCGCCCGCGCAGATGCCGAGGATTTCGCCTGCGTCATCGACGCCATGAAGGTGCATGACCTCGCGCGAGCAGACCTTGAAGCAGCGGCCGCAGCCGATGCAGGTCGCGCCATCGATCGCCGTCAGATAGTGCGGCGTCCAGGGAGAGCCGTCGCGGGTGACGAAAGCGCCCGTCATTGTGAATTCTCCAACGCTGCGAGTTCTTCCTTTGCCGCATCCAACTCGGAAAAAACCTCGAAGGCTTTCCAGGCGACCGCCTTGATCTCGGTCCAGTTGACCGGAAGGTCCTCGGTAAGGTCGTGCAATTCCATCTTGGCGGCTCCCGCGCGCGACTGCAGCTTGCGGACCTTCTTCTGCAACAGCGCAAGGTCTGACATGATCCCCTTCCTCGCAAGCCGGTCGTTACGCCCGCGCCATGTCGGGACGCGCTTCGATGGCCACGAGCGCATCGCCGGCGCGCCGGCCTCGGCGGGTTTCCGGAACGTCTCGAAGCCGAACCGGTGATGCCGATGGACGCTGCAGCCAGCTTATGCAATCCCGCGCGGCGAGACGCAGGTCCGTATCCTTCGAGTTCGGCATAAGAGCGGTTGAGCGCAGACGACAATCAAGATCTTGTTCCCGACGTCGACGCGGGCGGTGAGCGCATATTGTGAGGGTGTCGATTTGGCGACGCCCCTATGCCAGAGAAGGCGGATCTCGCGTGGATCCGGCGCGTTGCTTTCCTTCGCTCCATTGATCGCATCAACCAGGATCTAAATAATCGCGAGGCGGCTGCCGCCTCAGGAGGAAGCCTCAAGCGCCGTGCCGGGAACGCAGGACGCAGCTCATAAAAAGTTGTCTTCATCCCATTCATGGGTTTGCTCAAGAGCGCGGCAGGAAGACAGGCCGGCACCAGGCGTGTCGTGAATTGGACAAGCCCGACGACAGGTTGCGGCCGCCTTTTCAGGAACGGCCCGACAGGATTGCTGGGGAGGCAAGCTGAATTCACGCCGCGTTCAACCGTGTTGCACATTGGTCTCATCGCACCCCTTTGTCAGTTCCAAGGCCTGCCGCTCAAACAGGCGGCGGTAGATGCCGTCGCGACGGATCAGCGCGGCATGGTCGCCCTGCTCGGTGATGCAACCACGGTCGAAGACAAGCAGCCGGTCGAGTGCCCGCACCGTCGAGAGCCGGTGCGCAATGACGAGCGTGGTGCGCCCGACCATGAGCCGCTCCATCGCCTTCTGGATCAGCACCTCCGATTCCGAGTCGAGGCTTGATGTCGCCTCGTCCAGAATCAGGATCGGGGCATCGGCGAGGAAGGCGCGCGCTATCGCCACACGCTGGCGCTCGCCGCCTGAGAGCTTCACGCCGCGTTCGCCGACCAGCGTACCGTAGCCGTTCGGCAGGCGTGCAATGAAGTCATGCGCGCTGGCGAGCCGCGCCGCCTGCTCAATGTCGGACCGAGAAGCACCCGGCCGCCCATAGGCTATGTTCTCGGCCAGCGAGCGGTGGAACAGGAGGGGCTCCTGCTGTACGATCGCGATCTGCGAGCGCAGCGAACCCTGCGTCACCCGCGAAATGTCCTGCCCATCGATCAAGATTCGTCCAGCATCCAGGTCGTAAAGCCGCTGGATGAGCTTGACGAAGGTGGTCTTGCCGGACCCAGAGGGGCCGACCAGACCGACCCGCGCGCCGGCCTCAATCGAAATCGACAAGTCGCTGTAGAAGGGCGACCAATGATTGCCGTAGTGGAAGTGGACGCTCTCAAAATCGATGTGACCCTTCGTGATCCGGATCGGCTTGGCGCCCGGATCATCGGCCACGTCGGGCGGCTGGCTGTAGGTTTGGACCAGTTCCTCCATCTCATTTACAGAGCGCTGGATGTTGCGCACGTGTATGGAAACATCACGCAAGTAGCCATATAGGACGGTGAAAGACCCGAGCACCAAGGCGATGTCACCTGGGGTAGTCTGGCCGCGCGACCACAAAAATAAGGCATAGCCAATCAAAGCCGCTCTCATCGCAAGAAGCATGATCCCCTGGAATGCAGCACTGACCGTCCCGCGCACCCAGGTCCGGAGGGTGCGGTGCCGCCACTTGGAGATGACTTTCGCGAAGCGATGATCTTCCCGCACCTCGGCGCCGAAGCCTTTGACCACCGCGTTACAGCTGATCGCGTCCGCAAGCGAGCCGCCAAGCCTCGTATCCCAGTTGTTGGCGAGGTTTGCGGCTGGCGCCACATAGCCGAGCGACAGGATAATGATCAGCGCCACATAGCCAACCGAGCCGCAAGCGATGATCAGCCCCATCATCGGCCAATACCAGCCGAGCAGAACGCTCGACCCCACGAGCATGATAAGCGACGGGAACAAGGCAAGAAGGATCGTGTCGTTAAGGAGGCAGAACGCCCACATGCCGCGCGTGATCTTGCGCACCGTAGAGCCGGCGAAGGTTTTCGCATGCCAATCGGTCGAAAAGCGCTGGACGCGATGGAACGCGTCGCTGGCGATGTCCGACATCATCTTCAGAATGAAGTCATTGACGGCAATGAAGGCGATGTTGCGCATGACGACGGCGCCGAGTGCGAGCGCGATCAACATTGAAAAGGCCGCAAGAGCCGCATCCCACACGACGGCGTCGGCTGCCGCTCCTTGGGCGACCGCGTTTACGAGCCGTCCGGAATAGAGCGGCGTCAGAACGTCAAGGAGCGTTGCCACCAGCACCGCGATCATAATGATCGCGAGCCGGACCGGCTGCTTGCTCCAGTGGCGCATGGTGAAGGCGAAGACGTCGCGAAAGGCGGCGCCGCGTAGATCGATGTGAAAACGCCGCGTGGCTTTGTACGAGCGAAGCAGGCCGCTCGGTCTCAAGAAACCCGAAATGGAAGGTCTGCGTGAGGACGAAAACATCGCTCGGAATGCGGGTGGCTGATCTAGACCTGACATGTTGCTTTCTTTCCTTCGTTCCATCGATCGCGATGTCACCCGCGAGATGAATATCGGCCGCGGGCACGCGCTGCCCTACGAGGAGAGAACCGCAAAAGCCGCGCCAAAGGCTCAGAAAGAAGCTCAGAAGCATTTTCTGCATATTCTACAATGACAAACGAGATCTCAGCAGGGCAACGGGGGCGTAACAGTGCCGTGTCGCGCACGCGACAAACCCGACAGGACGCCTCGGTCGCGCGGGCAACCTTGGCGAACGGCCCCGACAGGATTGCTCCTCACGCGAGGCGGAATCTACGCCCGCCCGATTCCACGGCGTTCCGCGTTGAACAATTCCCGCCGATGTCGGAAATGCGACATAGCTGTGTTAGAGCCATCATGTTGTTTTGAAATGATTCCCTTCTTTGGCACGGTCCATGCGTAGCTGTTCGCGAACGCTTCCGGCCTGAAGGAGAGACAGTCCATGATCAAGCGCACCGAAAACGCCGTGGCCTAAAGACCGCGCTTGCCGGGGGCCGAGCCGGCGCAACGCTGGCGCACCAAGGTCGAGGCGGGTTGCCGCGCCGGCGCCAAGAAGCGCGCAGGCCGAATGTGGCCGCGGCAACTCCTTCGGCTAACCATCATCATCATCATCATGACAGACCGGGCGTGCGCCTTGTGTGATTGCGCTCAGCAGAAGGATCACATCCATGAGACCTGTTTATCTGGACAACAACGCAACGACACGGGTCGATCCTGAAGTCGTTCAAGCAATGCTGCCGTTTTTTACCGAGCAATTCGGCAACCCTTCGTCGAGCCACGATTTTGGCGCTTCCGCCGGGGCGGCGGTGAGAAAGGCGCGCCTGCGGGTGCAAACGCTGATTGGAGCGGAGTTCGAGGACGAGATCACCTTCACCTCGGGCGGGACGGAAAGCGACAACGCCGCGATCCTCTCGGCGCTCGAGGTGATGCCTGAGCGCACAGAGATCGTGACTTCCGCAGTCGAGCATTCGGCCGTGCTGACGCTTTGCGCCCACCTTGAGAAGACGCGCGGCATCAAGGTGCATAGGATCCCGGTGGATCGCCACGGCCGGCTCGACCTCGACACTTATAAGGCCGCCCTCACCCCGCGCGTGGCGATCGTCTCGATCATGTCGGCGAACAACGAGACCGGGACGATCTTCCCGGTGGTCGAGCTTGCTGAGTTGGCCAAGGAAGTCGGCGCCCTTTTTCATACCGACGCGGTGCAAGCGGTCGGCAAGCTTGCGATCGACTTGAAATCGACGGCTATCGATATGCTGTCTCTCTCCGGTCACAAATTACACGGACCGAAAGGGGTCGGCGCACTTTATGTAAAGCGCGGCGTGCGCTTCTGTCCGCTGATCAAGGGGGGAGGCCAGGAGGGCAACCGCCGCGCCGGCACGGAGAATACGCCAGGCATCGTCGGTCTCGGCGTGGCAGCCGATCTTGCCTTGAAATTCATGGACGACGCGAACACACGGGTAAAGGCGTTGCGCGACCGCCTGGAGAAGGAACTTCTCCAGCGCATCCCACACGCCTTCGTCGCCGGCGACTTGCTAAAGCGGTTGCCGAACACCGCAAACATCGCCTTTGGAGATATCGAAGGTGAGGGCATACTGCATTTCCTTAATCGCGAGGGCATCGCCTGCTCCTCCGGCTCTGCTTGCGCCTGCGGCTCGCTGGAGCCGAGCCACGTCTTGGTGGCGATGAACATCCCCAATAGCGCGGCACACGGGGCAATCCGTTTCTCCTTTTCGCGCAACAACGGCGAGGAGGACGTCGACCGCGTGCTCGAGGTCATGCCCGGGATCGTTAAGAAGCTGCGTGAGCTTTCCCCATCTGCCAGCCAGGCGAGAGGACTTCAATCAGCTCCTGGCCTGGGCGACAAGGCAAACCCGACCACCGTTTCCGGCCCAGGAGAATGCAATGCGCAGTTGTTTCGCTGAAAGCCGCGCCATCGATGTCACCGACATCCTCGCCCGGCTGAAGAGCCTGTCGGCTGCGGAGGAGTTCTTCGCAGCCCTTGGCATCTCTTATGATCCGAAGGTGCTCAATGTCTCACGGCTGCATATCCTGAAGCGCATGGGCCAATATCTCGCTGAAGAGGATTTCGCCGGTCTTCCCGACGGGGTGATCGCCGCGCGGGCGCGTGCGACGTTGGAACGCGCCTATGAGGATTTCGCGACATCCTCGCCACTCACCCAACGGGTCTTCAAGGTGCTCAAAGAGCACGATCCCGACAAACCGGCCACTCGGGACCACACCTTTGTCCCGTTCGAGTCGATCCTGAGGCGGTTCGGGACAGAATAACGCGACACGAGTGCGACGCGACAATGTCGAAAAGCCGACAAACCCGGTCATCACGACGGCACCTTCGGAAGAAAACAACCCATGTCAAAGGGAACAGGGCAACGCAAAATGGTTGGCACGAATGATGCTGCGAAGGAGATGAACGCCAGGGCCGCTTGCGGATTGGAGCCGAGAAAGACGCAATGCACATTGTAATCTGTATCAAGCAGGTGCCGGACTCCGCGCAGATACGTGTCCACCCGGTGACGAACACGATCATGCGCCAGGGCGTGCCGACCATCATCAACCCTTACGACCTGTTCGCCCTCGAAGAGGCACTGAAATTGCGCGGCGCCCATGGCGGCGAGGTCACCGTGCTTACGATGGGTCCGCCGATGGCAGAAGATGCGCTGCGCAAGGCGCTCACCTATGGCGCCGACCGAGCGGTACTCTTGACCGACCGCTGTTTTGCCGGCTCCGACACGCTGGCGACCTCCTTCGCGCTTTCTCGGGCAATCGTGAGAATTGGCGAGACCTTCGGCGCGCCAGACATCGTCTTCGCCGGCAAGCAGACGATTGACGGCGATACCGCCCAGGTCGGGCCCGGCATCGCCAAGCGCCTCGGCCTCCTGCAGTTCACCTATGTGGCGAAGATCGACTCTATCGATGTCGATGCGCGCGAGATCACCGTCAAGCGCCGTTCGGAAGGCGGTACGCAGATGCTGAAAAGCAGGCTGCCTTGCCTCATCACAATGCTGGAAGGCACCAACGAAATCCGCAGGGGCTCGCTCGACGACGCCATGCGCGCCGCGCGCAGCCAGATCGTGAAATGGAGCGCGGCCGAAGCTGGCATTGAGGACCTCAACAAATGCGGCCTGCGCGGCTCGCCGACGGTCGTCAAGCGCGTTTTCGCCCCAACCACGAAGGCGGAAAAGGCGACGCAGATCGACATGACCGACAAGACGCAGCACGACCTCGCTGACGAACTGATCGCCGCAATCTTTACCCGCCAGCCAGCGCTGGAACACGAACTCGCCTTCGACGGCGGCCAGTGACGGGACGGCAAGGAGAGATGATGTCGAACGCGAACCGCGAAGCCCCTCCTTCCGCCGGCCGTGCCGGCATCAAGAGGGAATTGCCTGAGCACTTTAGGGACTATCGGCACGTCTGGGTTTTCATCGAACTGGAACGCGGCGAGGTCCATCCCGTGTCCTTCGAACTGCTTGGCGAAGGCCGCAAGCTCGCCGACAAGCTAGGCATCCAGCTTGCGGGGATCGTGCTCGGACCGCCGGGCGAGGCCACGCAGCATGCCGTTGCCGAGGCCTTTGCTTACGGCGCCGACCTTGTCTACCTCGTCGAGGCACCGCTGCTTGCCGACTATCGCAACGAGCCTTTCACCAAGGCGATGACGGATCTGGTCAATACCCACAAACCGGAGATCCTGCTTCTCGGTGCGACCACGCTCGGCAGGGATCTCGCTGGCTCAGTAGCGACGACCTTGCTGACAGGGCTCACTGCCGACTGTACCGAACTCGATGTAGATGTCGACGGTTCGCTCGCCGCGACCCGTCCGACTTTCGGCGGTTCCTTGCTATGCACGATCTATACGCTCAACTACCGGCCGCAGATGGCCACGGTACGACCGAGGGTTATGGCCATGCCACCGCGGACGGACAAGCCGGTCGGGCGTGTCATCCGGCACAAGCTGTCAATGACCGAGGAAGAGATCATCACCAAAGTCCTTGGCTTCAACCTCGATCGCCAATCGGCAAAGGCAAATCTCGCCTACGCCGACATCGTGGTTGCCGGAGGCCTCGGTCTCGGCTCAGCGGAGAATTTGCAGCTTGTGAAGAATCTAGCGCGGGCAATCGGCGCCGAATATGGCTGTTCGCGCCCGTTGGTCCAGAAGGGCTGGATGCCTGCCGATCGGCAGGTTGGCCAAACTGGCAAGACCATCCGGCCAAAGCTTTACATAGCGGCCGGGATTTCCGGCGCCATTCAGCATCGGGTTGGCGTGGAGGGGGCTGATTTGATCGTGGCCATCAACACCGACCCGAACGCCCCGATCTTCGAATTTGCCCATCTCGGCATCGTCACCGACGCAATCCGTTTCCTGCCGGCATTGACGGAAGCTTTCACCCGGCGGCTGTCGCCGCACAGCCACGACAAGCTTGCGAGCTAAGGGAGAGGGCCATGATCGAGCAAGAATTCGACGCCATCGTCGTCGGGGCCGGTATGTCCGGAAACGCGGCCGCCTACACCATGGCAAGCCAGGGCCTGACGGTGCTGCAGTTGGAGCGCGGCGAGTATCCGGGCTCCAAGAATGTCCAGGGCGCCATCATGTACGCCGACATGTTGGAGCAAATCATTCCGGATTTCCGGGATGATGCGCCTCTCGAGCGGCATCTGGTCGAGCAGCGATTCTGGGTGATGGACGACACCTCCCACACCGGGATGCAGTATCGATCGGACGATTTCAACGAGGCGAAGCCCAATCGCTACACGATCATCCGCGCCCAATTCGACAAGTGGTTTTCGCGCAAGGTGCGCCAAGCCGGCGCGACGGTGCTGTGCGAGACGACGGTGACCGAACTTGTCCGCAGTGCCAGCGGCAAGGTGATCGGCGTGCGCACCGACCGGGCTGGCGGGCCGATCTACGCGGACGTCGTCGTGCTCGCAGAAGGTGTCAACGGGCTGCTCGGTACACGGGCCGGCCTGCGCAAGATGCCGAAGCCAGAAAGCGTGGCGCTCGCTGTCAAGGAAATGCATTTTCTACCCGATGAGGTCATTGAGCAGCGGTTCGGCCTCCAGGGCGACGAAGGCTGCGTGATCGAAGCGGCGGGCACGATTTCCCGCAGCATGGCCGGACTGGCCTTCCTCTACACCAACAAGGAGTCGATCTCTCTCGGCATCGGCTGCCTCGTCTCCGATTTCGCCCAGACAATGGAGAGCCCTTACGTCCTCCTCGACAACTTCAAAAACCATCCTTCGATCCGGCCGCTGATCGCGGGCTCGGAAGTCAAGGAGTATTCCGCGCATCTCATTCCCGAAGGTGGCTACAAGGCAATTCCGCAGCTCTTCGGCGACGGCTGGGTGGCGGTCGGTGATGCCGCCCAACTGAACAACGCTATCCACCGCGAGGGTTCGAACCTCGCCATGACTTCCGGCCGCATCGCGGGCGAGGCAATCATTGAGATCAAGGGCCGCAACCAGCCGATGATCAGGAGGAACCTCGCCCTCTACAAGACCATGCTGGACAAGTCCTTCGTAGTCAAAGACCTGATGAAATATAAGGACATGCCGGCCCTTATACACACCAATTCCCTCAATTTCTTCATGACTTACCCGCAGTTGATGTCGCAGGCCGCGCAGAACTTCATGCGGGTCGACGGCACCCCAAAAATCGAGAAGGAAAAGGCGACCACTGCTGCCTTCATCAGGGCGCGTTCGCGCTGGGGGCTGATCAGCGATGTGGTCCGCCTGGCACTCGCGTGGCGCTGAAGGAGAAACAGGATGACGATGGCCGTGACGAAGTTACGTGTCGAGGAGAAGCTTTATCAGAACCGCTATCTGGTCGATCCAGGCCGCCCGCATATCAAAGTGCGACCGCACGAGAGGCCGAGCGCGAACCTGCTCGCGCTGACACACATCTGCCCGGCCAAGTGCTATGAGTTGAACGACAAGGGACAGGTGGAGACGACTTCCGACGGCTGCATGGAATGCGGCACCTGTCGCGTGCTGTGCGAGGCCAGCGGTGAGATCGTATGGAATTACCCGCGCGGCGGTTTTGGCGTTCTCTTCAAGTTTGGATAACTGCCGCAAAGAGCGAGAAACGAGAGGCTCGCAATTGCGGTCAAGACCGCCAATATTGCTCACAAACGCCCGAAAAGCTGAAAATACTATGTTTCTGGAACTCGAACTACAAAAAAGGGGTTGGGAGGAGCACCTTGGACAACCCTTGAGGTGTTTGCATGGCTCACATGCTTCCAGATCAGGTCGGTGAAATTGTATCTCGGAACACCCCGCCTGAACCTGCGGTCGAAGCGGCGCGCAATGCGGACAGCTTGCTCAGGGGAATCTACGAGATATCGAAGATTCTGACTGCCCCGACCCGGCTGGAGATTACGCTTGCCAATGTCGCGAATATCCTCTCCTCGTTTGTGCAAATGCGTGATGGCGCAATCGTCGTCCTGGATGCTGAAGGAGAGCCGCAGATTAGCGCAACTACCGGCGGTGCTGTGCCTAAGTCAGCCGCCGGCAGCGTCATACCCCAGGCTGTAATAGACAAAATCGTCGCTACTGGAGTGCCGATCGTCATACAAGACACAAGCACGTCCGAGCTATTTCAGGCTGATCCTCAATCGAGCAGCGGCACGGTCGCAACTGCGTTTATCGGTGTCCCGCTAAAGGCTGAGGAAAAGATCTTCGGGACGCTGTCGATCGACCGCGTCAGGAACGGTACCACCAGGTTCCGCTACGAGGAGGACTTACGTTTCCTGGCCATGGTCGCCAATCTGGTCGGCCGGACCATCCGCCTGCATCGCACTTTGAGCACGGCTGGTCAGCGACTTATCGAGAAGCAACCGAGACCAGAGCAGTCGCTCGACGAGGACAGGACCCATCCGGCCCGACATCCGCATGTCAAGATCGACGGAATCATAGGAGAAAGTCCCGCGCTCAAGCAAGTGCTGGAGATCGTCTCGGTCGTGGCCAGGACCAATTCCACCGTGCTTCTTCGAGGCGAAAGCGGTACCGGCAAGGAGTTCTTTGCACAGGCCATCCATAAGCTTTCACATCGGAGGGAGAAATCCTTCGTCAAATTGAACTGCGCCGCACTGCCCGAAAGCGTTTTGGAATCGGAGCTCTTTGGCCACGAGAAGGGCGCCTTCACCGGGGCTATCCTGCAGCGCGCTGGCCGGTTCGAATTGGCAAATGGCGGAACGCTGCTGCTTGATGAAATCGGCGAGATTTCGCCTGCCTTTCAAGCCAAGCTGTTGCGCGTCTTGCAGGAAGGAGAACTGGAGCGAGTGGGCGGCACCAGGACCCTAAAAGTTGACGTGCGGCTCATATGCGCCACCAACAAGGACCTCGAGACGGCTGTCCGGAATGGAGAGTTCAGGGCCGACCTTTATTACCGCATCAATGTGGTGCCAATAGTTCTGCCTCCCCTCAGAGAACGACCGGGCGATATTCCACGCCTTGCGAACGCTCTCCTCGACCGATTCAACAAGGAGAACCATCGCGATCTTGGCTTCACGCCGTCGGCGCTTGACCTGATGTCGCAATGCTATTTCCCTGGCAACGTGCGTGAGTTGGAGAATTGTGTGAGACGGACGGCCACACTTGCGCGTTCAACGACAATAACTGCGTCGGATTTCGCCTGCAAGAACAGCCAGTGCCTGTCTTCGCTTCTGTGGAAAGGAGTCGACCGTTCGCACGGCGCCTATGCCGTCGACGGGTTCGCACGTGGCAATATGATGCCGGTTGGATCGCCGCTGCCTGCCATGCGAGTCGGCCCCTCACAGAATGAGGCATCGCCCGGCGAGACCTGCGACCCCCACCATCCCGTTTGCCCTGCAATGAACCCGCGTCTGACGGAACGCGACCGGCTGATTGATGCGATGGAGAAAGCCGGCTGGGTTCAGGCCAAGGCGGCTCGTGTTCTTGGTCTCACGCCGCGGCAGGTCGGCTATGCTTTGCGCCGGCATCGTATCGGAGTGAAGAAGTTCTAAACGTCCCTGATGACATCAAACGTGGGGGCGCGGTTGCTGCCCGCACCGGGCGTAACTGAGACAAGACGTCACTTTTCGCATTGCTTTTGACCGTTGTCGGCGACCTGACAAAACCGTGTCGCAGGAAACGGACACAATTGGACACAAAAGGCCGACGTAAAAGCCAACATGACGGATAAGACCGCTTTTGGGGTTGGCATATCTCTTGCGCTCTGAAGTGCGATGTTCACATCACGCACGGAGCCGCTCCATGTCCGCACCGATGATTTCGCTACAGGGCCTTTCCGGCACGACAGTCTTCGATCAGTCGCCGGCGAGAGCGAAATCCGGTGGCTGCGCATCTTCATCCTGCGGCTCCTCCGCGAAGCCGCACGAGATGGACTCGGCCGTCTGGGAGAAGATCAAGGATCATCCCTGCTTTTCAGAGGAAGCGCACCACTATTTCGCGCGCATGCATGTGGCGGTCGCCCCAGCCTGCAATATTCAATGCAACTACTGCAATCGCAAATATGACTGCGCCAACGAAAGCCGGCCTGGGGTCGTTTCGGAAAGGCTGACGCCCGACCAGGCGCTGCGCAAGGTGATCGGGGTTGCCAACGAAGTGCCGCAGCTTTCCGTGCTTGGCATCGCCGGACCGGGCGATGCCTGTTACGACTGGAAGAACACAAAGGCGACATTCCAACGGGTCGCCAAGGAAATCGCCGACATCAAGCTGTGCATCTCAACCAACGGGCTCGCGCTGCCAGACCGCGTCGCCGAGCTTGCCGAAATGAATGTCGATCACGTGACGATCACCATCAACATGGTCGACCCGCGGATCGGTGCCAAGATCTATCCGTGGATCTTCTATGACAACCGCCGTTATACCGGCGTTGAGGCAGCCACGATCCTGCACGAACGACAGATGTCGGGGCTGGAGATGCTGACGGCGCGCGGCATCCTCACCAAGATCAATTCGGTAATGATCCCCGGCGTAAACGATGAGCACCTGATCGAGGTGAATAAATGGGTCAAGGAGCGCGGCGCGTTCCTGCACAATGTCATGCCGCTGATTTCCGACCCGGCGCACGGTACGCATTACGGCCTGAGTGGGCAGCGCGGCCCCAAGGCAATGGAGCTGAAGGCCCTTCAGGATCGTCTCGAAGGCGGCGCCAAGTTGATGCGCCACTGCCGGCAGTGCCGGGCCGATGCTGTCGGCCTGCTCGGCGAGGATCGTGGCCAGGAATTCACGCTCGACCGGCTTCCCGACAAGGTCACGTACGACGCCAGCAAGCGCGAGTCATATCGGGCAGTGGTCGCGCGCGAGCGGGGCGATCGCCTGGCGGCCAAGAGCGAGGCGCTCGGGATGGTCAAGACCGCAGGCTCCGGCAAATCGCTTCTGGTAGCGGTGGCGACCAAGGGTGGCGGCCGCATCAACGAGCATTTCGGCCATGCGAAGGAATTCCAGGTTTATGAGGCCTCTCCGAAAGGGATCAGTTTCGTCGGTCATCGCAAGGTCGAACAGTATTGCCTCGGCGGCCGGGCCGAGGACAAGAGGCTCGACGGCGTCATCTCTACGCTCGAAGGCGTAGACATCGTGCTGTGCGCGAGAATTGGAAATTGCCCCGAGGATCGTCTCAAGGAAGGTGGGATCCGAGCAACAGAGGCTTACGGGTATGACTACATCGAGACCGCGATCGGCGCGCTTTACGCCGCCGAGTTTGGGAGTGAGCCACTGGCTGCGACGGCCTGAGCCGCCTCATTCTAACCGAACCGGAGTTGAAAATGGCCTTTAAGATCATCGCTTCCCAATGCACCCAGTGCGGTGCCTGTGAGTTTGAATGCCCTTCGGGCGCGATTAAGTTCAAGGGCGAGATCTACGTGATCGATCCGAAAAAGTGCACCGAATGCGAGGGGACCTTCGAAACGCAGCAATGCGCCTCGGTATGTCCGGTGTCGAAGACTTGCGTCCCTGCCTGACCTCCATTTCGGCTACCGACACGGTCGAGGCGCCTCCGCAGGACCATTGACCTCCTGTTGGAAAGCTGCAGCCGAGAGAAAGGAACGGCCATGAGCCTCGGACGCGAACAGGACATCGAAATCCGTACACCCCCGCGATTCATGCCGGGTGAGCGGGTCCGCGCCACACGCCACATAAAAAATGACGGCACCTATCCGGGCAAGGAGATCGGTGAAAATCTGGTGCGCAAAGGCGACGAGGGCTATGTGCGCGACATCGGCACCTTTCTCCAGCAGTTCTACATCTATGCGGTCGAATGGGTCGATCGCGGCACCGTCGTCGGCATGCGTGCGCGTGAACTCATGAGCCTTGAGACGGCCCGGACTCCTTCCAGTGCCGAAATCGGTGCTGGCTTTAACAAAGGAACGGCCCGATGAGGGTAATGATCCGCAGGACCGGTGCTGGCTTATCGGCATATATTCCCAAAAAGGATCTCGAAGAGCCGATCATCAAGGTTGACAACGAACACTTATGGGGCGGGGCTGTGACGCTGAAGAACGGCTGGCGGTTAGAGCTGCCCGACCTTCCGTGGGACACGCCTTTGCCGATTACCGTCGAAGCAAAGAAGATTTCCGACGAGGACTGACCTTCGGGTTTACACAAAGAGAGCGGCAAAGGGATACGAGCATGAACACAATGACCTCGGGCCATCTCGTCGTCATTCGGGACAGTTTTGCCGAAAGGCAGCTTGACCTTTTGAAGAAAGCGCTCGCGGCCGATCAGGTCATTCCCTATCTCGGCCCGGGTCTGCTTGAGATCCGCTCCGCGGGACCGCCCGTACCGCATACCCCCGAAGCCGTTGCCGCAGCGCTCAACAAGCGCACGCCAGCCCCTTCGAAGATTCGCACCAACATGTGGTCGGTAGCGCAGTATATCGAACAGCGCCGGCACCGCCGGACGCTTCAAGTTTGGATGGCCGAAATATTCGCGGCCCCGGTGGTGCCGACCATCTTGCATGCCTGGCTTGCAACGCTGCCGCTCTCCGTGATCGTCGACAGCTGGTACGACGGTGCCATGCGCGCGGCTCTAATACAGACCCGCCGAACGGACGTCGTCGAAATACAGGGCGTAACACGGGCGCACGAGATCGGTGACATTTGGACGAAAGCCTACGATTTGTCCGGGATATTACTCGAATCCGCACCAGCGGCGAAGACGGTTCTCTACGCCCCTCACGGCGGTGCCAGGCCGGCCGCAAACTTCCTCGTCGCAGATTCCGACTACGTTGAAGTGCTGAGCGAAATCGACATCCAGACGCCGATCCCTGACCTGGTGAAGGAACGGCGAGCTAGCCGTGGTCTTTTCTTCATCGGCTGCCGCTTCAACGATCAGATGCTGCGCACCTATGCCCGGCAGATCATGAAGCGCTCCAATGGCCCACATTTTGCGGCAATCGATACAGCGACGCTGACCAAGAACGAGCGTCGTTTCCTTGCGGCAAGCGCAATCACGGTCATTGACATGCCGACGGGTCAGGCCGCAGCCCGTCTCGTCGGACTGGGCGAGACATTGCATGAAGCCAAACGGGGTATCGTTTGAGCCATTCTCAGACGCCTCAACATTGCCGAAAAGGTAAAACGGGCAATTGACTTCCGGGTTTTTCAACAGCTCCGAGAGGCGCTCTGAAAAGCTACGACGGTTATTTCATTCGAGGCTGCAGCGGATATGGCATTCGATGCTGCGGATGAACGCAGCGGCGACGGGCTCGAACCAGCCGAGCAGAGCATAGTCTGGCGCCAGGGTTGTCGCGGCGAGCGGTCGCAGCTGATCGGCTTCACTTGGCGGTAAAAGCTGTGGCACGGCGCGATGACCAGGGCCGGTTGGGGTCGATGCCAATCGAGCTAAGGCCAAGCGTGCTCACCGCATAGGCGGTCACCTGCCATTGCCATATAGGCGGTCACCTGCCACTGCCATCCCAGAGCGTCAGGATGATCGCGTTGCGCGACAGCTTGGCGCGCCGCAGACGCGAGCGATTGGTTCAGGGCAGCCCGCTTCGCCATCAACGAGACCCGCTGCTGCATGAGTTGTAAACGCCCGCACCACGGCGCCCCGAATCCGCGCTTGTGGCGCCATGACCTTGAGGCGAGTGAGTTCGGCGCTAACAACGCAGACTGAACCAATCCGATCAGCCCGGCCCATGCCGGAGAGCACGGCGACCAATGCCGCCAGCTCCACCGCGCAGGGGGACACGATCCCGCCTGCGGCTAAGCGCGAGTTGAAAAGCATACGTCGACGCCCGCCATTTCCGCATGCACCGCCTTGGATAAGGCCTGCCTCGAGGCATGATGGGGGCCTGGTTGGCTTTCCTGTCGATGCCAGCTTCGTAAGCAGCGGCTCCCGCGAGGTCGAGCAGTTCTAACTGGCGGCTTGAGTTGACGGCGCTCACGCACAGCCGTTCCAGGTGCGGCCGGTTATGCGGCCTTCCCCTTCCCATTTGGCTTGGGCAAGCTTCTGGGTGATCCTCTGCATCGCCGGTCGCAGAGAGGTCCGGTCTGCAACGTCAGCACAGGCCACTATTGCGGCCGCCTCGGGATGTATGCGTCCCTCTCATCTGTTTGGCCGGACTGGGCGAGCTTGCACCCGGTCGGACATGCAGTCCAACCTGGATGCGCGCTTCCACATCAAGCCGCATGAAGGCGAAGAAAATCCTCATACGTCGCTTGCAACCCGGCACCAAGAGACGTTTTGGCTTTCCAGCCAAGGTTACGCAAGCGCGTTACGTCCAGTAGCTTGCGCGGAGTACCGTCTGGCTTCGTCGTGTCGAACACCAAATTGCCCTCCCAGCAGACCGCCGCCTTGACGAGTTCCGCCACCTCGCGAATTGTGACGTCCTCACCAACGCCAACATTAATCAGGGGCGCAGTGTCGGGGGCTGTTAAGGCGTCAAAATCCGAATCTGGCAGGCCAAGCAGGAACGCAATGGCATCGCCTACATCCGACGAATACATAAACTCTCGCCGAGGATTTCCGGATCCCCAGACCCCCACAGAGGAGTCGCCGTTCATTTTAGCTTGATGAAAGCGGCGTATCAGAGCAGGCAGAACGTGACAATTCTCGGGGTGATAATTATCGCCGGGACCATATAAATTGGTCGGCATCAATGCGAGATAGCGCGCCTTGTACTGCCGGTTGAAAGACCAGCACGATTCGACACCTGCGATTTTTGCCAAAGCGTAGGGACGATTCGTCGCTTCAAGCGGACCGGTGAGAAGGTATTCCTCCCGTATCGGCTGCGGGCAGTCGCGTGGATAGATACACGAGGAGCCAAGAAAAATCATCCGTTCGACGCCGGAAGCGTAAGCGGCATCAAAAACACTGACTTGAATCGCGAGGTTGTTATGAAGGAAATCGACAGGGGAGCTAGCGTTCGCCAGTATACCACCAACCTTTGCGGCGCACATAACGACGTAATCTGGCCGTTGCGACATGAAGAACCTGCGCGTCTCGCTCCGGTCAAATAGATCCAGTTCGTCGTGAGTACGTGTTATTATCTCATAGGATCCTAACGCCTCGAGGGCTCTCATTGTGGCGGATCCAACAAGGCCGCGATGGCCTGCCACATAGACTTTCTTCATCTTTTTGTTTTCCATTGTTAACGCTCTGGGCGCTCCTTAAGAAGGCCACCATAGCACTGACAACAACCCAGCATGGCGCCGCCGTTGTCAGCATAACTCTCGTGGACTGTGTGAATAATAACCCTGCTTCATCAGCACTGCCTCACGCTCTGCCATGCGCAAATCTTCCCGAACCATCTCCCTAACCAATTCGATGAAGGAGATTTTGGGCTCCCACCCAAGTTTTTCTTTTGCCTTGCGGGCATCGCCGAGAAGTGTCTCGACTTCTGCAGGACGAAAATAACGGGGATCTACTTTTACGATCAGAGCTCCCGTCTTTGCATCGTACCCCTCTTCGTCGACCCCTTCCCCCACCCAACGAACATCGATGCCGAGTTCAGCGGCCGCGACGGTGACGAATTCGCGCACCGAATGTTGCTCACCGCTAGCGATCACAAAGTCTTCAGGTTGCTCCTGCTGCAGCATCAACCACTGCATCTGGACGTAGTCTCGAGCGTGCCCCCAATCGCGACGCGCATTAAGGTTCCCCAGGAATAGAGTGCGCTGCATTCCAAGCTTAATCCGAGTCAAGGCGCGCGTGATTTTGCGAGTTACAAATGTTTCTCCGCGCGCAGGTGACTCATGATTAAATAAAATGCCGTTACATGCATACAAATTGTAAGATTCTCGATAATTTACGGTGATCCAGTGAGCATACAATTTGGCAACAGCGTAGGGGGACCGGGGGTAGAACGGTGTCGTCTCGGTCTGTGGCGTTTCCCGCACCAGCCCGTAGAGCTCAGACGTCGAGGCTTGGTAGTAGCGCGTATGCTTGACGAGCCCCAGGATCCGAATTGCCTCGAGGATACGCAGCGCACCCAAGGCATCGGAGTTCGCGGTGTATTCTGGTTCTTCAAAGGAGACTGCAACGTGGCTCTGAGCTGCCAAATTGTAAATTTCGTCCGGCTGAACCAGTTGGATGACGCGCGTAAGGCTCGACGAGTCTGTCAAGTCCCCGTGGTGAAGTGTAAGATCAACGCCACTTTCATGAGGGTCATGATAGAGATGGTCTATACGGCCCGTATTAAAAAGAGACGATCGTCTCTTTATCCCATGCACAGAATAGCCCTTTTCTAAAAGCAATTCTGCGAGGTAGGAACCGTCTTGCCCCGTAACCCCGGTGATTAAAGCTACTTTTCTCTTTGACAAGCTTGAATCCTTTTGATTTTGACGCGCCCATGAAAACGCTCGCCTGCGGCGGGATTGCGTGGCGAGAAAGGGGCGTATTGGGCAGGGCGAACGGGGGCCTCTGCGCGAAAGCAAGGGAGAGTTCGAGCGGGATGCCAGCCTTTCATGGAGCCGGGGAACGTTCGAAAGAGTTGTCGATCAAGATCAAACGACGCGGGTCATTCAAATCGAATTCGACAATTCGTGGCACGAAGAGGCGGGCATAGCGGGTGAAGGCGCTAGTCGGAGGAAAGCGAATAACAGTGTCGCATCGACCGAGGAGATACATCTCAACGAGCGCGGAAAACCCCCCGTCGGTGCCCAGTGCGGCACTGTGTAAGGGGCCGGCCTGATCCGCCTGGAAGCGTTTTGGGACGGTGAAAAGTTCGGGAAATACGCCCGACAGGTGATCAACAACCTTGGCGCTGTCTGTACACAAGAACACCTTTACAGGTCTTGAATGCGGTTGCGCCTTGGCCATACGAATGGCAGTGCATACCTGCTCTAAGGCAACCTTCGGATCAGCCCAGTAAGGTGCGTGATCCATAATATCTTCGCCGTTGCCGTGGCGGACATGGACTCCAACTATGCTGTGCCCGTCAAAATGTTCCTGGTAGAGCGCTTCAATGCGATCCTCAATTTCGACCCTCGGTGTGATGCTCCTAAATATGGTTCGCTCGGCCTTTTCATCGCAGCGCCACATCAAGCAAGCATCACACACTACCGTGTTGGCTTCACAATCATCTTGGGCCTGGAAAAGATCGTTAAGCTCGTCACGTTCTTGGAAAATCTGTTCATCCGGACGGTACACGCAGTCGATGGATGGCTTGTTCCACCAAGACGGGAAGAAGGGACCAGGGAATGAGACGTGGTTGATCTGGTCATCGCAAATGACCCGTACACCACCGATATCCTCAATTGGCTTGAAGAAAGCTGGAAAGGCATTCGCAAACGGGTTGTCAAGGTAACAAGAGCCGCGCCAATCTATTGCTAAAGCTCGTCCCGTCCGATGTGCGTAGTCCCAAGCCGACGCGAGAGACCACAGGCAATCACCGAGACCCGTGCGCCGTCGAGAAACAACGAACCGATCGTTCCTTGAGCGATCAACAAGCATCTAAATTGCCTCTCTCCAGGCAAGCGCCTGCGCAATTCGGGGAAGATTGTCGTGCTGTGCCAATGCGATGTAGCTTGCGTCTGTCGCGGAAGTGCCTGGCCGCGATGGACGCGCGCCTGGGCTGGTCTTCCGCGCAGACCAGAAAATGCTCTTCGGAGCCAACGCAAACATCAACCGCTTTCCTTAAGGCTGCTACATTCTTGAATTCTTTCTATGCATCGTGCCGTAACATCGGTAAAATCGTCTGTTTCGATGAAACGCATCCACGCCATGGATGGTAGTGACATGGGTTCCAGAGCGTTGGCTGTGAACCCTCTCGCTGTGCTCGACGCACCGCTAACCCCAGCGGAACCTCACGGTGACAGCACGCAGCATCGACCTAAGTGAGCCGGCCATGAGCGCGGGCCGCGGCCACGAAGCTTCGACTGGGCCAGGTTCTGCATGGGAGCGCCACAAAGAAAGAGGCGATGCGTCGAGCTGTAAGCGAGCCTGAGCTCGCTTTCGAAGCGCTATGCCATCAACCCCAAGACGGTCGCGAAGTGGAGGAGCGGAGTTCGACCGCCGATCTGCCCACCGGCCCCAGGGAGCCGAGATCGAAGGTTCTGTCTGCCGTAGAAGAAGACCGTTGTTGTGGCCTTCCGCCGCAACACACTGCTGCGCTGGACGATTGCCTCTACGGCCTTGCAGCCGACGATCCCGCATCTGACGCGCTCTTCATTGCACCGATGTCTGCAGCGCAAGCATCGGCTTCTTCCACATTGATATTGCGGAGATCCCAACCGAACAGGGCAAGCTAAACATCAAGGCCTTTGTACCGCGGCACCGCCTGTCGCGAACCTTCGCGCCCCTCTGTCCCGCCGGCACCAAAGGAGACCGTCGCGGCGCCGTTGTTGCTAGATCACATTCAATTCCCTAAACGCCCGCCCTTCGGCGACACGGATGTACCCAAACGCGGAGCAATCGACCGTGCGGTAGCCGCCATGCACGAGAAGCTCGGCCAGCGCCTTGCCGACCGCCGGGGCCTGCTGCAGACCGTGGCCTGAAAATCCGTTGGCGAAGAGGAAATTTTTCACCTTGGGGTGCGGCCCGATCACCGCGTTCTGGTCGAGCGTGTTGTAATCGTAGTGCCCGGCCCAGGCGCGGGTAGGCTTGATGGCCTCGAAGGCCGGAATGCGGGTCGCCAGCACCGGCCAAATCACCTCTTCGAACAGCGGCCAGTCGACCTCGAAATCCTGGGGATCGGCCGGCCCGTCGCCCTCTTCCGGCTCGGCGCCGCCGGTGAGATAGACCGAGCCTTCCGGCCTGACATAGATGCCGGAGGGATCGACCAGCAGCGGCATGTCGGCATATTTTTCGCGCGCCTCGAAGACGAAGACGTTGCGCTTGCGTGGCTCGACCGGCAGCGCCAGTTGGGCAAAAGCTGCGACCTTGCCGGCATTCGGCCCGGCGGCGTTGATGACGGTGCCGGCTTCGAGCGTCTCGCCATTGTCGAGGCTGACGCTGGTGACACGGTCGCCTTGCCGCTCGATGCCGATGACCGAGGCGGTCATAAAGTCCACGTTCTTGCCGCGCAACGCCTTGCGGAACAGCATCAGCATCGCATGCGCGTCGAACCAGCCCTCGCCGCTGCGGCCATAGGCGCCGGCGGTGATGCCCTCGGCCGACAGCCAAGGGAAGCGGCGCGTCAGCTGGTCCGCGTCCTCGAGCAGGATGTCGGCCCCCTCGGCGACCTGCGCTTCGTGATTGGCATTCAGGATCGGCAGCCCGTTCTCGCTAGCGAGAATGAGAAAGCCGCCTTCGCGGAAACCGATATCGGCATCGGTGCCGAACGTCTCCTTCAGCCGCCGGAACAGTTTCATGGTGAACTGCGACAGGCGGATGTTCTGCGGGATCGAGAATTGCTGGCGAATGGAGGCGCAGGACAACGTCGTTGCCGCGTGCGCGAACTGCGGATCGCGCTCGATCAGCGCGATCGAGCCGGAAAACCCTTCCTCGCGCAGATAGTAGGCGATCGAAGAGCCGACGATGGCTCCTCCGATGATAACGATGTCGTAACGCACTTTTTTGTCGCCTTTCCGGTAACCGCCCGTGTCGATCACACAGCCGTCAGCATGATGTCGAAGCGCGTGCCGCGGCGGGCGCGGGCCTAGCGAGTTGAAAAGGGTTGCCGGATGCGCTTGATCCAGCGGCGCTCACGCAGCTGCCGGTCCTGCCTCACGCAGCAAGTCGTCGGCTCTGTCCTTCTTCTCCCAGGTGAACTCAGGCTCTTCACGGCCGAAGTGTCCGTATGTCGCCGTGTTGCGGTATATCGGGCGTACGAGATCAAGCATCTTGATGATGCCTTTCGGTCGGAGATCGAAAACATGCGAATCCAAACATGAGGCCCTGATCCCGCCCTTGCTCGAGATCCTGCCATCGTCCTTCATCAACGCCCTGGCTGATGTCGGGCGACTGCCCGGTGAGAGCCAGAGCGACGGCGCAATTTCGACCATCAAAGCCGATGGCATCGTCGTAGCCAATATCGAGTATCGTATCGCGGGCGACTTGGGTGTAGTCGATGTGCGCATGGCTGGTACCCTCGTCCTGCTGGCTTTGTCATTTCGCGCTCTTCGCAAATGCTGTTTGGCGGCGGAACATAAAACGACACCAGATTTCTGCCGCCACTGATCTCGAAAGTTGTGATGAGCGTACCATTGACAGCGATTTGCGCTCGCAACGATTCCATGAATTTCTTTGAAGGATCTGTTGCAACGCTAAACAACAACGCAACGAGATTGGCGGGGGCCTGGTAAGACGGCAAGCTGGAACTGGTTGGCCAAGAGGGAGGCGATCGGCGCACCTTTCCCCAGGCGACGTGCTAACTTGCATCGTGCACCTCATCCGCCATTTGCTAAATGTTTAGATGGGTATTCGGCTTTGCCCCACGTCTTGAACGGTGTTTGAGGTGCTGCGCTTCGAGCTGATGATAAAACGTGGTCTGCGTGAACAGCCACAAGCATCAGGAAAGGAAGCGCAGCATGAAGCATTATGCCGGACTGGACGTCTCCGTGAAAGAGACGACCGTTTGCATCGTGGATGAAGGAGGCCGAATTTGCAGAGAGATGAAGGTTGCGAGCCATCCGGACGATCTTGTAGAGGCGTTGAAGAATCCCGCCTGGAATCTGGCCCGGATCGGGCTTGAAGCCGGTCCCTTATCACAATGGTTGTTCAGTGGTCTGGCGGGAGCCGGACTACCTGCAATCTGCATCGAAACCCGTCATGCGAAGGCCTTTCTCAAGGCGCAGGTCAACAAGACCGACCGCAATGATGCGCGCGGCATCGCGCAGATGATGCGGGTTAAATTGTTCCGGCCGGTGCACGTCAAGACGCTGATGAGCCAGAAACGCCGGGCGCTGTTGACAGCCCGCAAGTTGCTGCAGGAAAAGGCCATCGCAATTGAGAACGACATTCGAGGCCTGTTGCGTAACTTCGGTCTCAAGGTTGGCATTGTCGGCGCTGCCAAATTTGCGGATCGCATCCAGGACCTTTCCGGCGACATTCCGGAGCTACGTGACATCATGGAGGTGTTGCTCGCCGCCCGGCAGAAACTTCGCGAGCAGTTCACGGTACTGCATGAAAGGCTGCTGTCGATCGTGAAGGGTGACACGGTTTGCAGGCGGTTGATGACCGTACCTGGTGTCGGACCTGTCGTTGCGCTGGCTTTCAACGCCACGGTCGACATTCCTGCCCGCTTCAAGAATTCGAAGGACGTAGGGCCGGCTCTCGGGTTGACGCCGCGCTTGCATCAATCAGGCGAGGACAATCGCGTCGGACGTGTTTCCCTGTGCGGTGACGCCATGATGCGAACGCTACTTTATGAAGCCGCGCAAGTCTTACTGACGGTGGTGAAAAAGTGGTCATGGCTGAAAGCTTGGGCGATGAACGTCGCTAAGCGCCGGGGCCGACAAAGAGCGACCGTTGCCCTTGCTCGCAGATTGGCTGTCATCATGCACAGAATATGGTCCGACGGCAGTGAGTTCCGCTGGGCGCGAGAGGAAGCAACGGCGATGATATAGCCGGGTCCACCAACGAAAGGGAGAAGATCCGATAACGAGATCCGCCAGGGGCGGATGAATGTCCTTCGCGGGACGGAGGATGAAGAGAGGACGTGCCGGGACTCGTTTCCACCGCCGCAACATGGTGAGAACGCTGTTTAGATTGTCCCCTTCATTCCAACTGATCCCATGCTGGGAGGGCCCAAAGCGCCGATCCCGAAGAGAAGCAAGGCCTCGCGAAAGACATCAAATGCCCGTGGTAGAGGAAGCTTGAAAGCGATTGACTTCAACACGCCGAATAGAGAAGTCCCGGCATTTGCTGGAGCGGATTGAAAGTGAACGCTCGGCTGGGAAGCCCATGCCTTCCAGATGAACTCGCAGGGCGTGAGGCCCTTGAGAGTCTTCAGGTTGCGGCCGAAATTGTAGGCCGCGACGAAGTCGGCAAGATGCCGACGCAGTTGGTCGCGATCGTCGTAGTGGAAGCGCTTGACGGTTGCGTCTTGATGGTCCGGTTCATTCTCTCGACTCTTCTCGCCGGCCTGTCGCCGTCGACATCTGGCAATCGGCCGATGCTTGCCTGCAGACAGCGGTGGGAGCGCGTCAGATGCGGGACGTCGGCTGCAACGCGTAGAGGCAATCGTCGAGCGGCAGCAGCCTGTTGCGGCGGAAGGCCACAACAACGGTTTTCCTCGACAGACAGAACTGTCGACTCCCTGGAGCCGGTGGACAGATCGGCGGTCGAATTCCGCTTCTCCACTTCGCGACCGTCTTGGGGTTGATGCCATAGCGTTCCGAAAGCGACCTCAGGCTCGCTTCACCTAGCCCATAGTGCATCCTTTGAGTCGGACGAGAATGGCGAAATTTCTTTTCCGCGACATGCAAGCAAGAAGGCTTCAGCCAATGGCGGTTTTTCGATAATCGGCCGTGTCTATCCCATGTCGTTTCAGCTTGTCGTAGAAGGTCTTGCGGGGAACTCCCAGGACTTCGATCGTGCGCCTCACGTCGCCGCCGCATTCCTGCAAGGCATCGCGGATGACAGTCGCCTCATAAAGGCTGACCTTCTCGGACAAGGGGAGGCTTGATACCGCTTGTTCCTTTCGACCTGATGCAATGGGCGTGCCTAGCCTTTCAAGTCCCAATGCAACGCGATCGGCGAAATGCACGAGTTCACGGACATTGCCGGGCCAATTGTGGCTCACGAGGCGATCGCGCACGCCAGCGCTTATGTCCGGAACTGGCCTGCTGAAGCGTTTGGAGGCGCGTTCCAGGAAATGCCCAAAGAGCATCGGGATGTCTTCGCGTCTTTCGCGAAGCGGCGGGATGCGGAGCGTCACCACATTCAGCCGGAAATAAAGGTCTTCCCGGAAATCTCCGCGGGCGGCCGGATCGCCGAGATCGGCCTTGGTAGCCGACACGACACGAAGGTCGATGCTGCGGGTTTCGTTCGTGCCAAGCGGCGTGATCTGCCGGGTCTCAAGCACCCTCAGAAGCTTCACCTGGAGTGCTGGCGGCATCGACTCGATTTCGTCGAGGAAGAGCGTCCCTCCGTTCGAATGCTCGATGCGACCGGTCCTGCGCCTCTGCGCGCCAGTAAAGGCGCCTGCCTCGTGCCCGAAAAGTTCGCTATCGATGACGCTTTCGGGCAGCGCTCCACAATTCAGGGCAACGAAGGGCTTCGTGCGTCGTCTGCTCCAGCGGTGAAGCAGATCCGCGACCACCTCCTTGCCCGTGCCCGTCTCGCCTTCCACAAGGACATCCACATCGGTATCGGCGATCTGGCGGAGAGTTTCGCGCAATCGAATCATGGTCGGTGCCTCCCCGATCAGCGGGATATCGCCCGCAGATCGGACAACCGCATCCCTAAGACGTCTGTTTTCCAGGACCAGGCGCCGTTTTTCCGAAGCGCGATGCAGCGTCACGAGAAGCCGGTCGTTCGCATATGGCTTCGAGATGAAATCGTAGGCGCCATCCTTGATGGCGGCAACGGCCAGCTCGACGTCGGCATGCCCGGTGATCAGGACAACCGGAATTTCCGGGTCGATCGCCTTCACTCGCTCGAAGAGCTGAAGTCCGTTCAGCCCGGGCATACGGATGTCACTCACGACAGGGCCATCGAAGTTCCCGTCGATTCTGGCGAGTGCGGCCTCGGCCGAACCGAACACGCTCGGTGAGAACGAGGCAAGCTTCAGCATCTGCGTGGCTGCGCGAAGCACATCCTCGTCATCGTCGATAAAAATGACCGGTCCTGATTCAGCACTCATGCCGCTCGCCTCAGCTCGACCGTGAAAGAAGTCCCTCTCCCGTGGCCGGCATCATCATGCCGCAACGAGCCGCCGAGCTCACGCGCGATCTCTTGCGAAATGACCAGGCCAAGACCGAGACCCTTTTCCTTGTTGGTAACGAACGGCATGAAGAGGCTCCTGCGAATGTCGGGGGCAAGGCCGGGGCCGTTGTCCCGAAGGGAAATAGCGACCATTTCCCCGTTTTCGGCGAGCGCTATCTCGACGCGGGGCTCCGGTTGATCCTTCAGAGCGTCAAGCGCGTTCTGGAGAAGGTTGACGAGTATCTGCTCCAGTCGCATGCGGCTTGCCATGACAATTGGAGACGGATCGATCCGCTTCCGTTCAATCGTCACACCGGAATCGCGAATTCGGCCTGAAAGAAGCGACAGAGCGCCGTCGATCGCGTCGTCCGCCGGTATCGGTCCCATCGATCCGCTGGCGCGGCGGGAAAAGGACCTTAGCGTTTCAGTGATCGTGCCGATCCTGCCGGTCATGGCGACGATCGAGGTCAGATTCTCGGCGGTTTCTTGCGACCGGCCGATCCCTAGAAGACGCGCGGCATTTTCAGCATAGGTGCGGATTGCGGCGACCGGCTGGTTGATCTCGTGGGCGACCCCGGCCGTTATCTGTCCCAGGATTGACAAGCGGTTCGCCTGGGCGAGTTCGTCGCGCAGGCGACGCACTCTTGCTTCAGCGTTCTCTCGCTCGGCGATCTCACTGGCGAGCGCTGCGTTCGAGCTCTGGAGCTCCGCCGTGCGCAGTTCGACGCGATGCTCCAGTTCCGCATTCAGCAACACAAGCACTTCTTGCCGCTGCCGGGCCGCCCGCCGCCGTCGAACAATGATGAAAATGACGAATCCAACGAGAACGAGGGCAAGCAGCGTTGTCACGCGGGCTGTCATGACCGCCGAGGAGATCTCGGTGTCGGCGGGGATGAGCAACGACATGCGCCAGCCCGGAACTGCTTTGCCGAGATCCTGCGAAACCGCAACGAAACCGGCTGATCGACTCTCAGGAGTTGCGGTGACCAGGTTGTCGCCGCGGCGGGAAAGCGGCACCGGCTCGAAAGTCACGCCCGGTAGCTGCAGACGATCGCGAGCGGTTTGCTTCTCCTTTGCGGAAAGCGGTGAGAGAGTGCCAAAACGCCATTGGGGCACGCTCGTGGCAAGAACCACGCCTCGCTCATCGGTCGTGAAGACCACGAAGCCGCTCTCCAGCCAACGCGACTCGACGCGGTCGAGCTCCACCTTCACCACAACCACACCGAGCGGCCCCTCCGGCCCATCGACCCGGCTCGACAGATAGAGACCAGGGCGCGCGCTAACCGTGCCGAGCGCATATTGCATAGCCGCGCTATCCGCCATCGCCTCGGTGAAGTAGTGGCGAAAGCGGTAATCGCTGCCGACGAAACTGGTCGGCTCGCCGGCGTTGCTCGCAGCGACCGCTACGCCCTCAGGATTAATGATGTAGAGTATAGAAGAGCCGGCGTCGCGCGCGATGGCGCGAAGCTTCTCATCAAGCGCGGCTTCGTTGGCAGTGCTCGGACTGCGAAGCATCTCCTGAACGGCACCGTCGCGTGCCAGAACCAGCGGAATCATTCGCTGCTTCTCGATCTCTCCTTTCAAACTGTCGGCTGCAAGCGGGAACGCGGCAAGAGCACGGTCGCGTAGGGCATACTCTGCTCTGGTGCCGGCGATGCGTCCCGTTGCAAAGACGACGAAACAGAGCGCCGCACCAAGAATTGCAAGCAAAACCACAAGCCAGAGAGATCGACCGCCGGATCTACCAGGGAAGACCAATGGGACGCGCTGGAAGGCGCCATTACCCATGTCTTCTTCTTCTGCCATCGTATTCTTAAAACCGATCATTGACGAACCATAGTGCGGGGTTCCGCCAGAAGGGAAGGCGATCCGTGCGGAAAACCGCACAATCTTGCTGCGCGATTTGTTGAAGATACCTGAGGCTCCGGCGATTTCCGCGCTCTCTTGGCTTGGCACGGCTATTGCGGTCAACAACGCAGCAGCGTTCGACCGGGGCGCCGCGATGGGAGAAGCCGCGGGGAGGAACAGCCCGCCCCAAACCGGTCAGGGAGAGAAAACTTACATGTTGACCCCACTGGCTCCAAGCGTAAAGCGCGCACCCCGCAAGACCCTTTTTGCCAAGCCTTACGTGCAGGTGCTTGTCGCAATCCTCCTCGGAGTTGCGGTTGGCCATTTTTATCCGCAAATCGGAGAAAACCTGAAGCCGCTCGGCGATGCCTTCATCAAGCTCGTCAAGATGATCATCGCGCCCGTTATCTTTCTGACCGTGTCGACTGGCATTGCCGGCATGAGCGATCTTCAGAAGGTCGGCCGTGTTGCCGGCAAGGCGATGCTCTATTTCTTCACCTTCTCGACGCTCGCGCTTATCGTCGGCCTCATCGTCGGCAATATCGTTCAGCCTGGCGCCGGCCTCAACATCGATCTGACCTCGCTCGACGTGCAAGCCGTCAATGGCTATGCCTCAAAGGCCCATGAGCAGTCCGTGACCGGCTTCCTGATGAACATGATCCCGACCACGATTGTCGGCGCCTTTGTGGAAGGCGACATTCTACAGGTGTTGTTCTTCTCCGTCCTCTTCGGCATCGCGCTGGCGATGGTCGGAGAATCGGGCAAATCGGTTCTTTCCTTCCTTCAGGACCTCACTGCACCCGTTTTCAAATTGGTCGGCATCCTGATGAAAGTCGCGCCGATCGGCGCTTTCGGAGCAATGGCCTTCACGATTGGCAAATATGGCATCGGCTCGGTAGCCAACCTTGCGATGCTGGTCGGGACCTTCTATCTCACGGCCTTCCTCTTCGTGTTCGGGGTTCTCGGTGCAGTCTGTCGTTACAATGGCTTCTCGATCTTTTCTCTTATCCGCTACATAAAGGAAGAGCTGCTGCTGGTCCTCGGAACGTCCTCCTCCGAGGCTGCGTTGCCCTCTCTCATGGGGAAAATGGAAAGGGCCGGCGCCAAGCGCTCGGTCGTGGGCCTGGTTATTCCGACCGGATATTCCTTCAATCTGGATGGCACCAATATCTACATGACCCTCGCGGCCCTTTTCATCGCGCAGGCGACGAATACGGATTTGTCAGTTAGCGATCAGGTCCTGCTGCTGCTCGTCGCGATGCTTTCCTCGAAGGGTGCAGCAGGTGTCACAGGTGCCGGCTTCGTCACGTTGGCCGCTACGCTCTCCGTAGTGCCGGCAGTTCCCGTTGCTGGAATGGCCCTGATCCTTGGCGTCGACCGCTTCATGTCGGAATGCAGGGCACTGACGAATTTGGTCGGTAACGCGGTGGCATCGCTCGTCGTCGCCCGCTGGGAAGGCGAACTGGATCAGGCGCAATTGAAAGCTGCATTCTGCGGCCACCAGCCTGCCGAGACATCAACCGGCCAGCCACTGACAACGCCCGCGCCGAGCAACTCGGCAGCATCGCTGCCGGTTGAATCGCCTAGCTGGTCGCAAACGCCGGACGATCGGGCCGCGGGGTCTAAACAAACTCTCGCGGGCCGATGAAATCAAGAATCCCGAAATGCAGTGGGTGCGAAATCATCTGCGCCTTGCGAAGGTCTTGCACCGGTCACGACACACAAGCCATCGATGATGCGCTTAATGCCTCCGAAGTTTGCGACGGTTCGTGGAACCGGCCGCGGAGCTCGATCGGAGCCGTCGGCACGGCTGAACAATTCGCCCACGCTCTCCGTTTCGGCTTCTACCTCGCACCACGCCACGACAAGAATTCGGTAGCGAACAGGATCAATGCAGGAATGACAGATTTTACTGAACCGACCTTTGCCGGATTTCTTCTTGATGTCGTTTAATCAGACTCGAACAATGGCGAAGCGACCCATAATTGCTGATATCGCCCGGGAAGCCGGGGTTAGTGTTGCCACCGTGGACCGAGTTCTGAATGCCCGTCATCCGGTGCGGAAGGAGACTGCGCAGCGGGTCTTAGCGGCGGCACAGGCCATCGGATATCACGCCGCAGGTCTTATCAAGCAGCGCCTGCAGCCGGACCTGCCGCAATATCGGCTTGGCTTCATCTTGAGAAAACCGACTCACCACTTCTACCAGGGCTTCGCGCGTGAGGTCGAAGCGGCGGTCAACGCGGCGAAGTGCTTCCATGGCACTTCGCTCATCGAATTCGCGCCGTCGCACATGCCGTGCGACCTTGTTCCACTGCTCAAGGAATTCGGCGCGCGCTGCCACGCGATCGCCATGGTGGCGCCGGACCATCCGGCGATCACGGCAGCCGTCCAAGAACTCAAGGCAAAAGGCATCCCCGTTTTCTCGCTGCTTTCCGATTTCGCCGAAGGTGTCCGTGAGGGTTATATCGGCCTCGACAACCGCAAGGTCGGGCGGACGACAGCTTGGATGCTTTCAAAGGTCGCAAGACGGCCGGGCAAGGTGGCGGTTTTTGTCGGCAGCCACCGTTTTCAGGGGCAGGAGCTGCGGGAGGTCGGCTTTCGCTCCTATTTCCGTGAGAATGCACCGACATTCGAGCTGCTCGATCCGCTCGTGAACCTTGAGGCACGGCAGATCACCTACGAGGCCACGCTGGATCTCATGCAACGGGAACCCGAACTCACCGGCTTCTATGTGGCCGGCGGAGGTATGGAGGGAGCGATCTCCGCGCTCCGTGAAGAAGGCGAAAGCCGGGGTCTCGTCGCGATCGTTAACGAGATCACGCCGGAGTCACGGGCTGCACTCGCAGATGGCATGATCACGATGTCGGTCGCCACGCCCCAGCGCCTGCTTTGCCAGGAACTGATGACGCTGATGGCCCAGGCCATCAAGGTCGGCACTTCGGAGACGCTTGGGCAGACTTTTCTGCCGTTTGAGATCTATCTGCCGGAAAACATCTGAAAAACTGATAAAATACTATCATGAGAGCCTAATTTCCTTTCATTCATGAAAGAAAAGCAGCGGGAGTTTGATTGACTCACCTCCCTCATTCCGGTCTCGTTTAACAACGAATGATTGCTGCGCGGCGGAAGCCAGTCAGCCGAGAACGACGACCCGCACTTCATGAAGAGAGAGGAAAGCCATGCGTCAAGCATCGCTCCGCTTTGCGATCGACCGCATGACGCCGCCCCATCTTGCCAGGGCCGCACTTGCTCGCGGCCCGGGCCTGACTGGCATCGACATTAGCTATCATCTCGATGGCAATTTCATTGCGCGCGAAAAGCCGGCTGCAGACGTCCGTCTTGCTGACGGATCAATCGTCACGACTATCTTCATCAACGCCTTTTCGTGTTTCAATGAATCCCCGCGTGAAAGGGCGGGGCGAGCAAACTCGTCGATTATGCAGCGGCCTGCGGAGCGAAGACGCCGACGAATGCGATTCGCCAAGGACATCCACGCGCTGGACAATCGGCGCACTTGCCTCGGGCATCGATTTCATGGCGCGAGATGGATGATCACATGCACGATACTCGCAACTCCGAGCAAAGTGCCAGGCAGATCTCGTCACGCCGCATATCGCTTCCAAAAATGAAAAGCCCTAATTCAAAGTCCGAGATGAATAACGTGGTCCCTATTGTGCCGTTGCACGAGAGGGCGCCGGACATCTTTGAAACGTCGACAGCGCTCACCGCTCCCTCTGGGCTGGAAGCCACGTTGGCCAACGTCGTCGACCTCCTGCCATCGTTGGTGCAGGTGCGGCACGGCATCATCTCGCTCTGCGACGGTGCCGGCATACCGGACATGACCGTCGGCGCCGGCTGGAGCGAAGGCAGCGATGAGCGCTACCGCAAGCATCTGCCACGGGCGGCGATCGACCAGATCATAACGACGGGCATGGCGCTCGTCGCCGAGAACATAGCGTTGGATCCGGCTTTCAACGCCGCCGACAAGGACGTGCTCGGGGCGTCCGACAACATGAAAGTGTCGTTCATCGGCGTACCCATTCGCGTCGATGCGAACGTCGTGGGCACGCTGACCATCGACCGCATCCTGGACAACAAATCAGGCTCCCTCCTCGATCACGACCTGCGTCTCCTTACCACAATCGCTAATCTGGTTGGACAGACAGTGAAGCTGCATCGCCTGTTCGCGTCCGACCGCGAGCGACTGATGGCCGAGAAAATCCGGATGCAAAAGCAATTCGGCGAACTCAAGCAGCCTGGGCATGAGGGCAAAAGGGCTCATGTCAAGGGGATCATTGGCGACAGCCCGGCGCTGCGCGGGCTGCTTGAGAAGGTCGCGTTAGTAGCCAGGTCCAACAGCACCGTTTTGCTGCGCGGGGAATCCGGGACCGGCAAGGAGCTGGTCGCCAAGGCCGTTCACGAGATGTCGGGACGCGCCAAGCGGCCGTTCATCAAGCTCAATTGCGCAGCGCTCCCTGAGACAGTCCTGGAATCCGAACTGTTCGGTCACGAAAAGGGTGCCTTTACCAGTGCATTCAACTCGCGCAAGGGGCGCTTTGAGCTCGCCGACAAGGGAACGTTGTTTCTGGACGAGATCGGTGAGATTTCGGCCTCGTTCCAGGCAAAGCTGCTGCGCGTGCTGCAGGAGCAGGAGTTCGAGCGCGTCGGCAGCAACCAGACGATTAAGGTCGACGTTCGCGTGATTGCCGCCACGAACAGGAACCTGGAAGACGCGGTTGCAAGGAACGAGTTTCGCGCCGACCTTTATTATCGCATCAGCGTTGTTCCCCTGCTGGTGCCGCCATTGCGCGAAAGGCGCGGTGATATTCCGCTCCTTGCCGCTGAGTTTCTCAAGAATTTCAACAGCGAGAACGGCCGTACGATGGTCTTTGATGCGAGTGCGACTGAAGTGCTGATGAACTGTGCTTTTCCCGGAAATGTCCGCGAGCTTGAAAATTGCGTGCAGCGGACAGCGACCCTGGCAGCGGGAGCGTCAATCGGCAGAAACGACTTTGACTGCTGCCATGGCGGATGCCTTTCCGCGATGCTATGGAAGCACGCATCGAAGGAAACTGCGCCGAAATCGGAGCCGATCGCACCATCGCCACTGAACCCGGCCATGCAATCGTCTGGTGCTTTTGCTTCGGCCGCCATTGGGGTCCCGCATGACGACAGCGAGCAGGCACTGCCAGCGCCTGTTCGGCTAGGCCTCGTAAGCGACGCGAAGATGACCGATCGCGAGCGTCTCATCGCGGCCATGGAAAGATCCGGCTGGGTACAGGCAAAGGCAGCGCGCCTGCTTGGACTGACGCCGCGCCAGATTGGTTACGCGCTGAGGAAATACGGTATCGAGATCAAGAATCTCTGAACCTGCTGTCGGACTTCAAGCGGGGCCGCGAGATAGCGCGCGAGGCGAATAGCTGGGACAAATTAGCGTTGATTGGTACGGCTCGGACCTCCGTCGGTGAGGCGTTACAGCCCTCCTGTTGGCGCCGGCCGCAATCCACGGTCCGCTCGACCGCACGGCGCTTGGTATCCCAGTCAAGTTGGCGCAAACGCAGCGCCGTCATGGTCGGTCCGATGGCCATGTCGCTCCGCCGGCCCCGTGCCGGATGTCTCGCCATTGAAACGGAGAACAGTACGCCGTCAACCAACCCTACCGGAGTGGTGTAGGTCGTCAGGCAGATAAGCGCCGTGCTGCCTTTCGCGCACGCATATCCGGCGGCGTGATCGCCTTTTACGACACCTCCGACGCTCAATCGACGTCGCTCCTCACCCAGCGTCACCCACGGCGAGTGTCGCGTTTGGCATATTTTTGTGCAGGTTCGAAGAGGTAAAGTCGCCACAGCGCGTGGTGTTGACGCGACGATTGGTATGATAAAGAACAGAACTAAATCGGTTTAGACAGTTCGCGCGGAGGTCTAACCCAAGTGGCTCAGGAACCATGGATCAGGCCAAAGGACCAAGGAAAGGCAGAACCATAGGCAAGACCAACAATGTCAACGCCGACCTGATCGCAGTCGTGGTCGCCGTGAACGACGCTGGACCATGTGTTCTGACCATCGAACAGGGGGCCGCTCTTCCCTCGGGCCCGTTTGAGCTCGCTCATCGTTCGCTCCAGTCGGGGCTTAGGGCATGGGTGGAACTGCAGACCGGTCAGCCTCTCGGTTATATCGAGCAGCTCTACACCTTTGCCGATCGCGATCGGGTCGGCGCCAACCAGCGCGTGATCTCGATCAGCTATCTCGCACTCACCCGCGAAGAAGATGCGGGCGCCTCGGGCAGGCGCAGTTGGGCCAGCTGGTACGACTATTTCCCGTGGGAGGATCATCGGTCCGGCAGGCCCCCGATAGTGCTGGAAGAATTGCGGCCGCGCCTTATCGAATGGGCGGACGGCGCGGACGACGGCGCGACGCGCTTCGATCGCCGACGGAGAGCGGCGGTTGCCTTTGCCTTGGACGGCCGGGCATGGAACGAAGAACTCGCGCTGCAGCGCTACGAGCTGCTCTACGAAGCCGCCCTGGTGGAGGAAGCAAAGCGCGGCGGAGTTTCGGCCATCCTCGCTTCGGTGCCGGGCAGATCGATGATCGCCGATCACCGCCGCATTCTGGCAACGGCTATTGCGCGACTGCGCTCCAAAATCAAATACCGGCCTGTTGTGTTCGAACTGATGCCGCCGCTCTTCACGCTTTTGCAGCTACAGCGAACTGTGGAGGCGCTCTCCGGCAGGCTCATCAACAAGCCGAACTTTCGCCGGCTCATAGAGCAGCAGGAACTGGTTGAGAAGACCGGGGCGACGACCGCCGAGACCGGCGGCCGGCCTGCGCAACTCTACCGCTTCCACCATACTATTCTCGACGAGAGGCCTGTGGCCGGCACAAAATTACCGCTCGCACGGGCTTGACACCCCTTATAGTCACAACGATTATATATATCTTATAATCAGATGGACTATAACTGGAGGCTCGATGAGTGCCGTCCTGCCTTCGAGCGCCTCACTGTACGACCGCGTTCGGCGCGTTATCCCACCGATCGAGTGGTCGGTCTTCGTCGAGGATATCGACGCAATCCTGAATCTGAAGCGACAGCGCAATGCGGTCATCCTGGCGCATAACTACCAGACGCCGGAGATTTTTCACTGCGTGGCTGACATCGTCGGCGACAGCCTGGCGCTGGCCCGCAAGGCGATGACAGTCGATGCCGAAATCATCGTGCTCGCGGGCGTGCATTTTATGGCCGAGACCGCCAAGCTCCTCAATCCGGACAAGACCGTGCTCATCCCGGATCTCGGCGCCGGCTGTTCGCTGGCCGAGTCGATCACCGCCGAAGACGTGCGCCTGATGCGGCAGCGTTATCCGAGCGTTCCAGTGGTGACCTACGTCAACACCTCCGCCGCGGTGAAGGCTGAATCCGACATCTGCTGCACCTCGGGCAATGCGCTCGCGGTGGTGAAATCGCTCGGCGCGCCTCGTGTGATCATGCTGCCCGATGAATATCTGGCGAAGAACATCGCGGCGCAGACCAAGGTCGAGATCATTGCCTGGAAGGGGCGCTGCGAGGTGCACGAACGCTTCACCGCGGCCGACATCCGCGAGCTGCGTGAGGCCCATCCCGGCATCAGTGTACTTGCCCATCCCGAATGTCCGCCTGAAGTGGTCGCGGAAGCCGACTTCGCCGGCTCGACGGCGGCGATGTCCGACTATGTCGCGCGGCATAGGCCGGCGCGTGTGGTGCTGATGACGGAATGTTCCATGAGCGACAACGTCGCGGTCGAGCATCCGGAAGTAGATTTCGTGCGCCCATGCAATCTGTGCCCGCATATGAAGCGCATCACGCTCGCCAACATCCGGACCGCGCTCGAGGAGAACCGCCACGTCGTCACGATCGATCCTCATGTCGCTGAACGGGCCCGCTGGGCTGTGGAACGCATGCTCTTTGTATGACGGCGGACATCCATCACATTGGCGGAGCGCCGGTCATCATCGGCGCTGGTATCGCCGGGCTCATGACGGCGCTACACTTGGCGCCGCAACCAGTCGTCCTTCTGTCAAGGACCTCGCTCGGAACCGAAGCCTCGAGCATTCTAGCCCAGGGCGGGCTCGCAGCGAGTCTGGGGGAGGACGACAGCCCCGACCTGCACCTCGCCGATACGCTTGCTGCCGGCGATGGGCTTTGCGACGAACAAATGGCCAGGCGGGTGGTAGAGGCCGCACCTCAAGCCGTCGAGAATCTCATTCGTCTTGGTACTCCTTTCGACCGCTCGCTAGACGGGAGGCTGCAGCTGGGCCTGGAAGCGGCGCATTCGCGTCGCCGCATCGTGCACGCCGCCGGCGACGCAACTGGCCGCGAGTTGTTTCGGGCGCTACTCGGCGTGGCGCGGCGAACCCGTTCGATCACGATCATGGAAGGCATGACAGCGCTTCGCTTGGTTGTCGCAGAGGGCAGCATTGTTGGCTTGCTGACTGTCCTGCATGGCGCCGTGTTCGCATTGCCCACACGCCGCGTGGTGCTGGCGACCGGTGGTATAGGCGGCCTGTTTTGCGATACAACCAATCCGCTCTCCTCATTCGGGCACGGCCTGGCGCTGGCAGCCTGTGCTGGAGCGGAACTAGCCGATCTCGAATTCGTGCAATTCCACCCGACGGCCCTCGACATTGCGCGCCGGCCAATGCCGCTTGTCAGCGAAGCAGTGCGTGGCGAAGGCGCGGTGCTGATCGATGAGCACGGCCATCGCTTCCTGGCAGACACGCCCGGGGCAGAACTCGCATCGCGCGATGTGGTCGCGCGGGCGATCTCGGATCAGCTCGCAGCCGGGCATGGCGTCTATCTCGATGCCCGACATTGTCTCGGGCAGAAATTCGCAAGACGCTTTCCGGCAATCGACGCTATTTGCAAGCATGCCGGCATCGATCCGGCGGTGGAACCCATTCCCGTGCGACCCGCTGCTCACTATCACATGGGCGGCGTGGCCGTTGACGCCGAGGGGCGAACTTCCGTTAGCGGCCTGTGGGCCTGTGGCGAAGTCGCATGCACAGGACTGCATGGCGCCAACCGCCTTGCCAGCAACTCGCTGACCGAAGCGGTTGCAACCGCCGCCTGGGTGGCTGAAAGCGTCGCGGCTACCGCTGCGGGTTGGCAGTGGCCTAGGCTTCCGGCAACTGTTCCCATCCGGCCCGACCCTTCACCTATTCGCCCGATTGTGTCCAATGCGCTTGGCATTGTTCGGGATGGGAAATCATTGCGAGACACGG
The DNA here is from genome assembly GCF_000359125.1 of Mesorhizobium sp. STM 4661. Classification (GTDB taxonomy): domain Bacteria; phylum Pseudomonadota; class Alphaproteobacteria; order Rhizobiales; family Rhizobiaceae; genus Mesorhizobium. The sequence continues at coordinate 63,216 of NZ_CAAF010000056.1, forward strand.
TCGCGACACTGCTGCCGATCTCTGTTTGCGAGACGGCCGCGGCCGATCCGGCCCTGGTGGCATTGTTGATGGCGATCGCCGCCCTTCGGCGCGAGGAGAGCCGCGGCTCCCACTATCGATCCGATTTCCCCGGGCGCGATGCCGCCGCCCTCCCCTCACGACTGACGCTCTGCACAGCTTTTGAGAATGCCGTCACGCTCAGATGGCAAGCATCCGAACGGAGCCGTTGACATGACTTCACTTGCACCACTTCCCCAGATCATCATGGAGCCCATCGTTCGTTGTGCCCTGCTTGAAGACCTGGGCAGAGCCGGCGACATCACGAGCGATGCGATCATCCCCGCCGATTGCAAAGCGACGCTGGCGTTGAATGCCCGGCAGGCAGGCGTTGTTGCCGGGCTCGACTTGGTCATGTTTGCCTTCCTGCTGGTCGATCCCGGGATCAGCATCCAGCTGCGGTGTCCTGAGGGCGGCAAGGTTTCGGCCGGCCAGACCATCGCGATCGTAAACGGGCCGGCGCGCAGCCTGCTGACGGCGGAGCGGACGGCGCTCAATTTCTTATGCAAACTCAGCGGCATCGCGACGGCAACGGCTACGCTCGTAAACGCGGTGAGGGGCCATAACGCAAAAATCGTGTGCACACGCAAAACGACGCCCGGCCTGCGTGTCCTGGAAAAGTATGCGGTACGAGCGGGCGGCGGTGCCAATCACCGCTTCGCGCTCGACGACGCCGTGCTGATCAAGGACAACCACATCGCCATTGCCGGCGATATCCGCACCGCAATTGAGCGGGCGCGCAGCGCCATCGGTCACATGGTCAAGATCGAGGTCGAGGTCGACAGGCTGGACCAGTTGGAGATCGCGCTTACAGCGGGCGTCGACGCCGTGCTCCTCGACAACATGTCGGTCGAGGACCTTGCGCAGGCTGTGGCTATGGTCGGTGGCCGCGCGATCACCGAGGCTTCGGGCCGGGTAACGCGGGCGAGCGCCCCGGCAATTGCGGCGACCGGCGTCGACCTCATATCGGTCGGCTGGCTTACCCACAGCGCGCCCATCCTCGACATTGGTCTCGACATGCCGGCCGACCGAAATTGCAACAGGCATCTGAACTGATGGAGAGGACATGAACCAGGATCGCAAAAACTCCTTTGGTCGCAGGCTAACCTGCGTCAGCACGTCCCCGGTTCCACCAACAGCCGACGCAAGCCTTCTCGGCGCCAGGCGACACGCTTCAACAACGGAGGCGGGAGGGACGGACCAGCAAGGCACAGAAAGCCGCGTCGCAGCCCTTGGCGTCATCATCTGCCGACTCGACGAGATGCGCCAGTTGGCGGCCTCTCACGGGCTGGAACTTCTGAGTTATCTGCTGGACGTCGCCTTCACCGAATCCTGCGACGCGATCAGAAAGGAGCATTCCTGTGCTCAGAGTAAAATAACGGAAACCGTAGTCCCCACGGATGACGTGAGTTGAGCCTGCGGGCAGCAGTTGGAGAGTCCGCTCAAGAGCGCCACCAGTCGCGTTTCGATAGAAGACTTCCCGCTGGCATGCGCCTTGTCTTCAGCATCCACTGCAACGCTCCAGGTCAAGGACGGAAGATTATGGAGAACAAGACCTTATGAACGAACTCAGCCCAGACCTGACCTCGGATCCAATCGGTTGGGCGCTTCCCCCTTGGACGCGAGCGGAAGCCCAAGCGCTCCACGACGCGCCGTTCAACGACCTGCTGTTTCAGGCGCAGACCGTGCACCGCCAGAATTTCGATCCCAACAAGGTCCAGCTCAGCCGGCTTCTCAGCATCAAGACAGGCGGATGTCCGGAGGATTGCGGCTATTGCAGCCAGTCGGCCCATCACGAAACCGGCCTGAAGGCGTCGAAGCTGATGGAGGTCAGGCGCGTCATCACAGAGGCGACCAAGGCGCGTGACGCCGGCGCCACCCGCTATTGCATGGGCGCGGCCTGGCGAAACCCGAAGGGGCGCGACATGGATGCAGTGGTGGCGATGGTCGAAGGCGTCAAGGCGCTGGGCATGGAGACCTGCATGACGCTCGGCATGCTCGATCTCGAGCAAACCGCTCGCCTGAAGCAGGCGGGTCTCGACTATTACAACCACAACATCGATACGTCTGAACGCTACTACAGCGAGATCATCTCGACCCGCAGCTTTGCCGATCGGCTCGATACGCTCGAGCAGGTTCGCCAAGCCGGCATCAAGGTCTGCAGCGGCGGCATTGTCGGCATGGGCGAAGAACCGGTGGACCGGATCGATATGCTGGTGACGCTGGCCAATCTGCCGGAACATCCCGAAAGCGTTCCGATCAACATGCTTATCCCGATCGAGGGCACCCCGCTTGCCGAGGCTAAACCCATCGAGCCGATCGAATTCGTGCGCGTCATCGCGCTGGCGCGCATCATGATGCCGAAATCGCATGTGCGTCTTTCCGCCGGCCGCACCGCTATGACCGACGAGATGCAGGCGCTGTGCTTTTTTGCCGGCGCCAACTCGATCTTCGTTGGCGATACGCTGCTGACGGCGGACAATCCCGGCGAGGACAAGGATACTCTGCTGTTCCGGCGCCTCGGAATCGAGCCCATGGAACTCGAGGCGCAATGAACGGGGCACCGCTTGCCCGCTATGACGCGACCTTGCAGGGGCTGGCGCGCAAGGACCGGCTGCGGGCGCTGTCGTCGCGCGCCGGCCTCGACTTCTCGTCGAACGACTATCTCGGCCTCGCCGCCTCGAGGAGGCTTGGCGACGCGGTTGCGGCGGCGATCGCGCAGGGCACGCCGGTCGGCGCGACCGGATCGCGGCTGTTACGCGGCAACGCGCCGGAACATGAGCAACTGGAGGCAGACGCGGCGACGTTCTTCGGAGCCGAACGCGCGCTGTTCTTCGGCAGCGGCTACATCGCCAACTTCGCCCTCCTGACCGCCTTGCCGCAGAAGGGTGACCTGCTCGTCCTCGACGAGCTCGCCCATGCCAGCATGCATGAGGGGGCCCGCGCTGGCCGCGCCGAGTTCAAGCTCGCCGCGCATAACGACGTCGATGCCGTCGAGGATGCGATCACGCGCTGGCGCGCCGAAGGCGGCACCGGGCGCGTCTGGATCGTGATCGAAAGCCTCTACAGCATGGACGGCGACCGCGCGCCGCTGGAAAGCCTGGTCGCGCTTGCCGATCAGCACGAGGCATTCCTCGTCGTCGATGAAGCGCATGCCACCGGCATCTGGGGACGGGACGGCCGGGGGCTGGCCGCCGCTTTCGAGGGCCGCGACAACATCGTCGCACTTCACACATGCGGCAAGGCGCTCGGCGCGTCCGGCGCACTCGTCACCGGGCCTGGACTGCTGTGCGACTATCTCGTCAACCGCTCCCGGCCATTCATCTATTCCACCGCGCCATCGCCGCTGATGGCAGTGGCAGTGCGCGAAGCGATTGCCATGCTGTCCGATGAGCCCCAGCGTCGTGTCCAGCTGCAGGAGCGCGTTGCCTTCGCGGGCCGCCAATTGGCCGAGCGCTGCGGCGTGAAGCCCAGCGACTCGCAGATCCAGCCCTTTGTCATCGGCGATAACAGGCGCACCATGGCGGTGGCGGCAGCACTGCAGGCGCGCGGCTTCGACATTCGCGGCATTCGTCCACCGACCGTGCCCGAGGGCACATCGCGACTGCGCATTTCGCTGACGCTCAACGTCGACGAAGCCGACATTTCAGCGATGGTCGAGGCGCTCGTTGAGGTGTTGGCCCAAACATGATCGGAGGCGACATGACCAAGCGCATCGTCATCACCGGAACAGATACCGGAATCGGCAAGACGGTGTTTTCGGCGGGATTGGCCGGCTTCCTCGACGGCTTCTACTGGAAGCCGGTGCAGTCGGGCCTCGACGGCGAGACCGACAGCGAGGTTGTTGCGCGGCTTGCCGGCCTTCCGCCGGGGCGCGTGCTGCCCGAAGTGTATCGCCTGAAGGAGCCGCTATCGCCGCATCGTTCAGCCGAACTCGACGGCGTCGCGATAGACGTGGCAAAACTCTCGCTTCCAGTCCTACCGGGTCCGCTCATCATCGAAGGCGCCGGCGGCCTGATGGTGCCGCTCAATCGACAGACAAGGTTCATCGATATTTTCCGGGAATGGCAACTGCCGGTCATCCTTTGCGCGCGCACCGCGCTCGGCACCATCAATCACACCCTGTTGTCGATCGAGGCGCTGCGGGCTCGCTCCATCCCGCTCATCGGCCTCGCCTTCATTGGCGAGGAGGTGGCCGATACGCAAAGGACAATCGTGGAATTCAGCGGCGTGCCACAGCTCGGCAGACTGCCGCTGCTCGATCCGCTGACGAGCGAAACCCTGACAGACGCGATGGCTGCCAGCTTTGACCTTGCCCTGATTGCCGGAGGCGAATGATGGCGCAGTCCCGAGTCTGGCATCCGTTCACACAGCACGCGCTCGAGCCGGCGATCCCTGAAATCGTGCTGACGGAAGGCGCCTATCTCCACAAGGCCGACGGCGCTCGCATCCTGGACGCGATTTCCTCCTGGTGGGTCGTCACCCATGGCCACCGCCATCCCCGCATCATGAAGGCCATCGAGGCGACCGCGTCGAGCCTCGACCAGATCATCTTCGCCGGCTTCACCCACGAGCCGGCCGAACGCCTGGCCGAGGCGCTTGTCGGCCTCGCGCCCGCAGGCCTCGACCGGGTGTTCTATTCCGACAGCGGCTCGACCTCAGTCGAAGTCGCATTGAAGATGGCGCTCGGCTATTTCCGCAACATCGGCGCGCCGCGCTCGCGCATCGCCGTAATGGAGCACAGCTATCATGGCGACACGATCGGCACGATGAGCGTCGGCGCCCGCGGCGTGTTCAACGCCGCCTACGAGCCTTTGCTGTTCGAGGTCGACACCATCCCGTTTCCGGCCGCCGGGCGAGAGCAGGAGACGCTGGATCGGTTCGAGGCAGTTTCCCGCGACCGGCGCGCGGCCGCGCTGATCGTCGAGCCGCTGGTGCTTGGCGCCGGCGGCATGCTGATGTATCCGGCCTCGGTTCTCACCGAATTGAAGAAGATCGCAGAAACCTCCGGCACTCTGCTGATCGCCGACGAGGTGATGACCGGCTGGGGGCGCACCGGGACCATGTTCGCCTGCGAGCAGGCGTCCATATCTCCTGATATCCTGTGCACCTCGAAGGGCTTGACCGGCGGTGCCATCCCGCTGGCCGCCACACTAGCCACCGATGCCATCTTTCAGGCCCATTATTCCGAGGACCGCAAGAAGACGTTTTTCCACTCGAGCTCCTATACCGCCAATCCGATTGCTTGTGCGGCAGCACTTGCCAATGTCGAGATCTGGCACGACGAGCCGGTGGCCGAGCGGGTCGCGGCCCTGAGCGCGAGGCAGGCCGCCGGGCTTCAGCGCTTTCGCGACAATGCCAACTTCACCGACAGCCGGGCGACCGGCACGATCGCGGCCCTCGATCTGCGCACTGGCTCAGCCGGTTACCTGGCCGAGATTGGGCCAAAGCTGCGCGCATTCTTCCTCGAGCGCGGCATGCTCGTGCGCCCGCTCGGCAACGTCCTCTATCTTCTGCCGCCCTATTGCATCACCGGCGAGGAATTGGACGGGCTCCATGACGCCATCGAGGAGGCCGGCGAACGCTTCGGCACAAAGCCATGAGCGGATCGTCGCGCGTCCTCGGGTTTGGTCATCATGCGCCGTCGCGCAAGGTCGAGAACCCGGAAATTGAAGACCGTCTCGGGCTTGAACCCGGCTGGATCGAGCGGCGCACCGGCATTCGCTCGCGCTTCTGGGCAACCGACGAAGACACGCTGTCGGGCCTTGCCGCGCAAGCCGGCGACATGGCGCTGGCGAATGCCGGCATCGACCGGAGCGACATCGGTCTTCTGTTGCTCGCCACCTCGACCCCCGACCACCTTCTGCCACCAAGTGCGCCGCTGGTCGCACATCGGCTGGGGCTCGGCCGGGCCGGCGCTATCGATCTCACCGGCGCCTGCGCCGGCTTCATCTATGCGCTGATGTTCGCTGACGGATTCACCCGGCTGCATGGCAAGGTGAGCCTCGTCATCGCCGCCAACATCCTTAGCCGCCGCATCAATCCCGCCGAGCGCGCCAGCGCCGTGCTGTTTGCCGATGCTGCTGGCGCCGTGGTGATTGGTCCGTGCGATAAACCGGATCGAGGCATTCTCGGCGCTTCGGTGAATTCCGACGGATCGCGCTATGGGTTGATCCAGATTCCCGCCGGCGGAAGCAACACCCCGTTCCATGGCGACCTCGATCTCGAGCAGACCCGCATGACGATCACCGACGGCCGCGAAGTGTTCGCCAAGGCGGTTGAGATGATGACTGCCTGCTCGCAGGACGCACTCGCGGCGGCCCGGATGCGGCCGCAGGACATCGATCGGTTCGTACCGCACCAGGCCAATGCCCGCATTTTCGATGCGGTCGGGCGAAACCTCGGCATCGCCGATGAAGCGATCGTCAAGACGATCGCCGGGTATGGCAACTCTTCCGCCGCGACGATCCCGCTCTCGCTGTCGCTCGCCCATCGGGCGGCGCCGTTCCGGCCGGGGGAGAAGGTTCTTCTGGCGGCCGCGGGTGCGGGTCTTAGCGGCGGTGCGCTCGTCGTTGGAATTTAGCCGCGCGAACCGAACTGCCAAGACTGACCTTGAACGATGAATACAGGGACAACGACCAATGCGAAAACTAGTCGCCGGCAAGCTGCACGGCATCCACGTCACCGAAGCGAACCTCAACTACCATGGTTCGATAACGCTCGACCCCGACCACTGCGAGGCAGCCGGGATCCTGCCGATGGAATTCGTGGAGATATGGAACAAGAATTCCGGTGCGCGGATTTCGACCTATGTCATCCTCGGCGAGCGCGGTTCACGGTGCTGCATCCTCAACGGAGCGGCGGCTCGCACCTGTCAGCCCGACGACCCAATTATCGTCTGCAACTCCATCTACCTGGACGAAGCGCATATCACCTCGCTGAAGCCGCGCATCGTCACGTTCGACCAGGATAACTACATACTCGACCGCCTGAGCTACTCCGTCGATCTTGACACAGACGGCCGTTACAGTTTCTCGATCCTTGATGAGGCGAATGAAGCTTTGGCAATTCCAGCCTTGGTCTCCGGGGCGTGAGCCGCGCTCCGCAGATGTGCGAGCCTCGGCACTGAAGAGCGTCTGGTCTAAGACTCGACGAAGTTGCTGAAAAAGGCCGATGCCTACTGCGCCTTGGGCACCGTGGGCCTTCGTGGGATGGCGCAATGTCTCGCAGCTGCTGATCCGCGAACAGCGGTTTGCATGTCTGACCCTTGTCTCAGGTTACTTGCGGTGGCGGCTTGCAAATTCTTTCTGCTTTCTCAAGCGCCGCGGCTGGGTCCTTGACGACCTGGCTTTTCATGATCTTTGCCGCCGTGTCGATCAAGCAGGCCACAGTCTTCCGCATCGGCAGCGGTGCCAACCATCATCGCGAATATGGCTAGCCGAACGGCCGCAAGCAGCATTGAGGTGGGCCTTCGGCAAAGGTTTCCCGCCGGCGCCAAGGCTCGCCAGCCATCCGACGCCTGATCCGGTTACATATCAGGTTCGTCGATCGGTGGCTTGGCAGCAAGACCGAGCCTGGCTCGTTGGCCATCGGCGTAATTTTCGGCGGGAAACTGTGTCTTGAACCGAAGAACTGTCAGTTTGCCGTCCTCGACAATATGAACAACCCACCCCCCACTACAACGCTTGACCCGCACGTCATTAGGTTCGCCAGCCACCATTGCTGCCCCTCATTTTCGTCGCCCTTGGGCTGAGACTGGAAGTCGTTCCCGCACATCGGAAAACATAGGACCTTACGTAACGTCAAGCCCCGATTTTGGGATAGCCGATGCCTTGTCGATTTCAGGGTGACGGCGATTCTGGTCCGCAACGTCCGTGAGTGCTCAAATCGATTTAGATGCGCAGATTTTGCATGTTAATTCAGCCTTGTTATCCACAGCTAACGTGAATGGGAACGCGTATTCAGTCCGAGTACCTCTGCAAAAAATCTGCCGCTCTGGTGCCTCAGCGCGATCACCCGGCACTTCAAGATGTTTCATAGCTCCGGACCGTTCCGAACGATCAGGGTGCCGGATGGCCACTCGCTCATCGAGCGTCCAATCGGCACAACCACGACGAGCACATCCTCGACGCGCGTGGGCGGCAGGTCGAGATACACATCTGCGAGAGTGGACCGGACACTCGAGCGAGGTCAGTTCCGTGGCAGTCGTTATTTCGCCGATGGTGGACACACTCTCGCCGCTCTCCGATTCGACGCGGTTCTTGATCGTGGCAATGATTTCCGTTGCGAGTTGATCAGCCATTCTGTTCCTTTCTATAGCAATGCCTTTTGACGCGGGCGCGGGCGCCATACCTCTGCCAGTCACGTCGCGAAAATCACCCCTAGCCAGGCTTGTGCCACTCACCAACAGCAATCGGATTATAGAGACCGGATGAGTTCCGGTTGGTCTGAGGCGTTGGCATCCAACCGCAACTCATTTTCCCGGGGCAACTTCCATCGCACGTCTGAGCTCATGGAAAAGTCTTCTCCTTTCGGGCTCTTTTTCGCAGTCGTCACACGATAAGGGAGCGGGCGATCAGGGCGTGTGAGGTGCTGACGTCAAACGCGAGATTCCGGAAGATTGATAAAATCGTTTGTTTCGATGAGATGCATCCACCCTGTGGATAGAAATACAGTCCTATGAACGGGCAAGCCTCTGGTGCGGGAGATGATGCTAAAGGAGACATCCCGCATGGCCACTCCACGCAAAAGCTCGGCACGTCTCGGCGCTACCAAATGCTCAGCCCCTCACCTCGCTCTCTACGGTGCGACGAAGCGCGCTGGCAGATCGCGGAAGGCACAATGGTTACCGATCCGCAGGGTGGATTCATCCTGTGGGTCGAGCCTCCGAACACCATCGATTGGCTCGACTCTTTCAGGGCTGCATCGTCCGGAAAATCGTGATCGCCCACCCTCTTGTCTTGACTAGCCCCAGCCTAGGGCTTATCTCGTCGCATTGTTAGCGCTCGCCCTTGGTGAGTGCTAACCGCAGGCCGGCATAGCCGAGCTTTGTAAGTTATCCGGCGTCGCCGGACGCTTTTCTCACCGTTCTCATCGAGGAAGAAAAAATGGCAAAGTCGAAGTTCCGCCCGCTTCATGACCGCGTGGTCGTTCGCCGGGTCGAATCCGAATCCAAGACCGCCGGCGGGATCATCATCCCCGACACGGCAAAGGAAAAGCCGCAGGAAGGCGAGATCATCGCCGTCGGCTCGGGCGCCCGCGACGAAGCTGGCAAGCTCGTGCCCCTGGACGTCAAGGCTGGCGACCGTATCCTGTTCGGCAAGTGGTCGGGCACCGAAGTCAAGCTCAATGGCGAAGACCTTCTGATCATGAAGGAAGCCGACATCATGGGCATCATCGGCTAACACGCCGCTGCCTTTCATCCGTACCATCCAATCTGAATTTCGGGCGAAATGCCCAGGAGTACAAAATGGCTGCCAAAGACGTAAAATTCTCCCGTGACGCCCGCGAGCGCATGCTGCGCGGTGTCAACATCCTCGCCGACGCGGTGAAGGTGACGCTCGGCCCCAAGGGCCGCAACGTCGTTATCGACAAGTCGTTCGGCGCCCCGCGCATCACCAAGGACGGCGTCACCGTCGCCAAGGAAATCGAGCTTGAAGACAAGTTCGAAAACATGGGCGCACAGATGGTCCGCGAAGTCGCTTCGAAGACCAACGACATCGCCGGCGACGGCACCACGACCGCGACCGTTCTGGCGCAATCGATCGTCCAGGAAGGCCACAAGGCGGTTGCCGCCGGCATGAACCCGATGGACCTGAAGCGCGGCATCGATCTTGCCGTGACCGACGTCGTCGCGACGCTGATCAAGAACGCCAAGAAGATCAAGACCTCGGAAGAGGTTGCCCAGGTCGGCACGATCGCCGGCAATGGCGACGAGTCGGTCGGCAAGATGATCGCGGAAGCGATGCAGAAGGTCGGCAACGAAGGCGTCATCACGGTCGAGGAAGCCAAGACTGCCGAGACCGAACTCGAAGTCGTCGAAGGCATGCAGTTCGACCGCGGCTACCTCTCGCCCTACTTCGTCACCAACGCCGACAAGATGGTTGCCGATCTCGAGGACGTCTACATCCTGCTGCACGAGAAGAAGCTCTCCAACCTGCAGGCCATGCTGCCGGTTCTCGAAGCCGTCGTGCAGACCTCGAAGCCGCTGCTCATCATCTCGGAAGACGTCGAAGGCGAGGCTCTGGCCACGCTGGTCGTCAACAAGCTGCGTGGCGGCCTGAAGATCGCCGCCGTCAAGGCGCCGGGCTTCGGTGATCGCCGCAAGGCCATGCTGGAAGACATCGCCATCCTCACCGGTGGCCAGGTCATCTCCGAAGACCTCGGCATCAAGCTCGAGAACGTCGGCCTCAACATGCTCGGCCGCGCCAAGAAGGTGTCGATCTCCAAGGAGAACACCACCATCGTCGACGGCGCCGGCAAGAAGGAAGAGATCCAGGGCCGCGTCGCCCAGATCAAGCAGCAGATCGAAGAGACCACCTCGGACTACGACAAGGAGAAGCTGCAGGAACGTCTCGCCAAGCTGGCGGGCGGCGTTGCGGTGATCCGCGTCGGCGGTGCGACGGAAGTCGAAGTCAAGGAAAAGAAGGACCGCGTTGACGATGCGCTGAACGCGACACGCGCGGCCGTGGAAGAAGGCATCGTTCCCGGCGGCGGCGTTGCCCTGCTGCGCGCTTCGCTGAGCATCAACGCTGTCGGCGCAAACTCCGACCAGACCGCTGGCATCAGCATCGTGCGTCGTGCGCTGCAGGCTCCGGCCCGCCAGATCGCGGCCAACGCCGGTGCGGAAGCCTCGATCGTTGCCGGCAAGATCCTTGAGAACAAGGGCGCGACCTTCGGTTTCAACGCCCAGACCGGCGAATATGGCGACATGATCGCCATGGGCATCGTCGATCCGGTCAAGGTCGTGCGCACGGCTCTCCAGGACGCGGCCTCGGTCGCCGGCCTGCTGGTCACCACCGAAGCCATGATCGCGGAGGCTCCGAAGAAGGAGTCGGCTGGCGGCGGCGGCATGCCTGGCGGCATGGGCGGCGGCGGCATGGGCGGCATGGGCGGCATGGACTTCTAATCTAGCCTCTATCAGCTTTCGGATACCGAGAGGGCGGCAGCGACGCCGCCCCCTTTTTTTGGGACGGAGCCGGTCGGAAAAGGTTGGGCTCGCGTGATATTGTAGTGCGCGCGCCTACACGGCCACACTACATCGTCGCAGTGGAGCTTTCGGGTGGCGAACTGAACAAACATGGCTTTGTGCGCGACTATCAAGACTTAGCAGCGCTCAAGCCACTACATCGATGGCACGTTCGACCATGGCGGTCGGTTTTCGATATGCCTGATACGAGCGGCCGTGGAAGCCGCTCAAAGAATGATACCGCAGTGCTGTTGCCAACGTCGGCGATTTCGATGATCGACTCCGCCTATGCCAGCTCTTCACGAGCTCTATCCGCGCGCTTGCCTGTTATGGAGCGAAAGCCTTAGCGCGACTCGTGATTGAGGCTGTCATTGCTATGGGCTAATCAGTCGGGAAGCTGCGCTTGCAATGACGGAGGGCCGGAACGATCTCGTCCGATCATCTGGCACAAGGTGTGCTTATTAGTACGTTGCGAAGCTAGTAACTTAACCATGAAGGGGGACGACGGTTTGACCGTGACACAGTCGCTGACGAGACGTCTCAAAAATCCCGAGCTATTTGGCGATCTGGCCGGTGTGCCTGGTCGGAAGGCGGAGCAATCCACGAGGCGTTTTTCGGTGTTCAATCCCTCAACGGGCGAGCTGTTGGCTGAGCTTCCAGATATGGATGTCCGGGACGTTTCCAAGGCAATCGATAAGGCTGAAGCTGCGCAGGAACATTGGGCGGCGCTCACCGCGCGCGAGCGCTCCGACATCTTATGGGAATGGCACCAACTGATCCTCGACCACAGCGAGGATCTTGCAGCCATTTTGACGGCTGAAATGGGTAAGCCGCTTGCAGAGGCGAAGTCTGAAATCGCCCATGCCGCAGCCTACCTCCAATGGTATGCCGAGGAGGCCAATCGCATCTATGGCGAGACGATTTCGCCGCCTTCTAACGACAGGCGTATGCTGGTAATCAAACAGCCGATCGGTGTTGTCGGCGCCATTACTCCTTGGAATTTTCCCGCCTCGATGGTGGCTCGCAAGATTTCGCCTGCGCTTGCCGCCGGGTGCGCGATTGTTCTGAAACCCGCGGAGCAAACACCGCTTGTCGCGGGTGCTATGTTCACGCTTGCCCGGATGGCAGGTTTTCCCGATGGCGTTCTAAACTTGATCTACGCATCGGAAGGCGATGCGGTTGGGCGTGAACTTTGCTCGAACCCGAAGGTCCGCAAGATCAGCTTCACTGGGTCGACCGAGGTCGGGCGGCTGCTCATGAGGCAGTGCTCGGATCAGATCAAAAGAACCAGCTTCGAACTTGGTGGTAACGCTCCTTTCATTGTTTTTGATGATGCAGACGTCGACGCTGCCGTCGATGGTGCGCTACAGGCAAAGTTTCGGAATGCAGGCCAGACCTGCGTTTCAGCCAATCGGCTTTACGTACAGTCCAGCGTGTATAATGAATTCTGCGACAAATTCACCAAGCGCGTCAGTGCATTGCGCGTCGGTGACGGTTTCGAGCCAGAAGTCGCGATCGGTCCCCTGATCGATAAGTGCGCGCTTGCAAAGATTGAAGATCATATTCGCGATGCTGTGCGGCAGGGTGGGAAGATCCGTTGCGGTGGCAACCGTATCGGCGAATCGGGAACCTTCTTCGAGCCCACGGTGATCACCGACGTCGAAAGGACAATGCGGGTCGCTCAGGAAGAAACCTTCGGACCGCTGGCTCCCATAATCCGCTTCAACGATCCCGACCAGGTGGTGCGCGAGGCGAATGACACGATTTACGGTCTTGCAGCCTACTTCTACGCTTCCAATCTAAAGCGCGTGTGGCGCGTGGCTGAAGCCCTCGAATACGGAATGGTCGGCATCAATACGGGACGCATGTCATCCGAGGCTGCACCCTTTGGCGGAATGAAGCAATCAGGGATCGGTCGTGAGGGGTCGCGCCACGGCCTCGAGGATTATCTCGAAATGAAGTACCTGTGCATGGGTGGGCTATAATCCCACAGCATCCGCGTCCCATTGACTTCGCCCTGACAATCCGCCGCGGCCATCGATGGAATGGTGGCCTTCGATCAAGGCCCAGCGTAAAACCTTGATGCTGTCATCCTTGCCTTCGGCCGCATTCACCGATCCCTGATTGACACGTGCTTGCCATGTACCGCTTCAATCCGCCGGGAGTGGTTTTTCCTGTCTCGGCCGCGATACTGGACCAGATCAACGAGCACAGGGGCGTGCTCGCCACCTGTCGAGCCGTGCTTGCAATAAGGAATTCGCCGCGCTGACCAATGACGAGGCACGGCGGATCGAGGCGATCTACGGGCAAACCTTTGGTGGCGGTTGAAGGCGTGATCATCATAAGGATTGATCTTTAGTCCGACGGCACGGCGGTGCCCTTAATCCGCCCATTGTTTCCGGACCTTGGTTTGTCGCCGACACATGCGCGAGCGTCCCTCGGGTTCGACCGGCCGCCGATGACCGCCGCGAGCCGAATGCGCTTAACAAGATGGCAGATCGTCCGCTCGATTTGACGCATTCACTAGGGGAGTCCCGGCAAGGGGCTGAGATACTGCTGGCTTTCGCGGCGCAATGACCCATTGAACCTGATTCAGTTCATGCTGGCGTAGGGACGGTGCCAGCGTTGCGCGTCCCATGCCCGAAAACCTTGTAAGTAGGCAGGCCGAAGTGCCCGCCTCGCGGTGCGCAAAATCTCCGTCCATCCGACAGCCGGCGAGCCTTCGATCACAGTTCTACCGTCTGGTCGAATGGCGGCATCTTCTGAAGCCTTATTGCAGCCCTAGCTTCCTCTTCAGTTCCGCGTTCTCTGTGCGCAGGCGTTCCGCGAGCAGGCTCTTCAATCGCTTGTTTTCTTTCTCGAGGGCGACCAGGGCCTTGAGATCGTCACCATCGGATCTAGGCGCCGCGGCCTTCTTCCAGTGATAATAGGTCTGTTCCGATATACCCGCCTGCTTTACGGCGCTCTTGAGAGTGGTGCCGCCGCTGATCGACGTCTCGACCTGAGCGAGCATTTGGGCGCGCTCTTTTCCGGAGTAGACCTTCCGGGCGCTCCGCACGGCCGCTGCTGTTGCTGTTGCTTCCGCCGGGGACGCCGTATTGGCGCCATTCTTGCGACCAGGCTCAGTCTTGGCCTTCCGCGAAGGTGGGGTTTTCTTCTTCGTTTCAGGCGTCCTTCCTTTGGGAGCGTGTTCGGTTGCAGCTTCTACTGATTCAGCGTCTAGGGGATTTGCCATGAGATACTCCGCTCGCGGTTTGTGCGCGTGTTCAGCATCAAGGGCTATGACATTAGAGTCAATCAGCCGACGATTTGGCAGATCCATATCTTTGAGCTCCCTTGTTGTGTCGGCTATAGCCGCAGAGAGATCGACATCGCTCCAGATGGAATGGCCCCGTTTTTGATAATTGCGCTTTTGTTTGACCTCCACAGTGAACGGTCGGGTCTGCCGCCTCATAGTTTCTTCCTTGTTAGAACGAATTGCACAGGAGGTCGCGGCTGACGATGACTGAACAACTGGCGCTTCCTCTGTTGCGCCGAGCTATATGGATGAGATAGCCCGAGAGCAAGCGGCACTTGCGGTGTGCATTGACAAATGCTCGGGCCACGTCGCTGGCTGGCCGCAGCTTTGTTTTCATATCGATGCGTTTGCAGAGCTGGAACAGCGGCTCGCGCGTCGCAACGCCATCGAGCACGTTTTGAAGGGGTGGATCTGAAGGCATCCGGTTTCTGCTGGGCGCACGCCAGCGGCTCGCGGAATATTGTCCGCGATAGCTCGATCAGGTGGTTGCGAGCTTGTCAGCGAATCTAAAGCGGGGGTAGGGGGTTCATGTAACGACACATCACGACACAGTCGGCTAGTCGGAGCGTCTGATCGACGTGGCCGGCAAGGCGGGTCATGCTGTCGTGACGCAAGCGGGCGTCGACGGGTCAGGTTTTCATTTAGCGTTTCAATTGAATTCGGAAATGAAAGTCCCCCTAGCTTTCCAGTTGGATAGGCCTCGCCGGAAGTCA
This sequence comes from Mesorhizobium sp. STM 4661, assembly GCF_000359125.1. Lineage (GTDB taxonomy): Bacteria > Pseudomonadota > Alphaproteobacteria > Rhizobiales > Rhizobiaceae > Mesorhizobium. The sequence continues at coordinate 78,472 of NZ_CAAF010000056.1, forward strand.
TGATCGTCTCGTCCCAGTGAAGGTCGCAATCATCCGTGATTGCGACCTTCGCTAGCCAGCTCCGGCCAATCATTGCGGGAGGATATGCAATACAGGTCGAGGCGTTGTCAGCGTTTCGGCGGGTAAGACGGGATAGGCGACCTCCGGTACTTTTCCGGTCAGCGAATTAAGGAAGGCAACGAGCAGGTCGACTTCTTTTTCCGTCAATTCTTGGCCGAGCTGGGTGGTCCCCATAATGGCGACGGCCTGTTTCAGATCCCAAACCTTGCCCGAATGAAAGTATGGCGCGGTGAGTGCTACGTTGCGCAACGGCGCCACGCGGAAAACATATGAATCGTCGGCTTCATGGGTGACGGCAAATCGGCCTTTGTCGTTTTCCGGCAGGACATCGGTGCTGGGCTTTTCAACGAGGCCGAATGGGGAATAGCCCTCCCCACCCACGTTGATACCGCCGTGGCAGGACGAGCAGCCTTTGTCCATGAAAAGCGTCAGGCCCTGTTTCTGTTCGGAAGTCATAGCGGCGTCATCGCCGTTGAGGAAGGCATCGAAGGGCGCCGGTGTGACCAGTGTCGCCTCAAAGGCTTCGATTGCCCTGGCGACGTTTTCGAAGGTGACGCGATCGGCTTCGCCCGGGAAAGCTGAATTGAACCACTCGACATATTTCGGCATCGACTTGAGCGTGGCGATGAGTTGACCTGGTGTGTTGGCCATTTCGACAGCGGCTTGGATCGGTGCCTTGGCCTGAGCCTTCAGGTCTTCAGCACGACCATCCCAGAACTGCGCGATGTTGAAGACAGCGTTCAGTACCGTCGGCGCGTTGCGCGGTCCCTTCTGCCAACCATGGCCGATCGAGCTTTCATGATTGTCGTCGCCCCCGGTGGCCAAGTTGTGGCACGAGTTGCACGACAAGACGCCTGACGCCGAGACGCGTGGATCGAAGAACATTGCCTTGCCCAGGGCTATCTTCTCCGGTGTGATCGGGTTGTTGGCGACTGTCGGCGTGATGGACGGTAGAGCCTTGAAGGTGGCCCGTGCCGTTTCTCTGAGGTATACGGGGATCGTTTGCGCAGCAAAAGCGATGGCCGGCAACGCGACAGCCACCGTAGCGAATAGGATTTTCACAAGTGATCTCCCTGCGTTTTGCACGGAAGCCATTGTTGATATGCGGTTCGTGAACGCCTTGCGCTAAAGGCGGCAATCCTCTTTGCATAAAATCGAATCTGACGCGGACCTGACATATTGTCTTCCTTCGTTGCATTGCGCGCGATGTCACCCACGATGAACGCCCAGTCGGTATCTCCTGTCGCCTCTCGAGAAGCATCAAAAGTCGTGCCAACTAAGCAGAAGGAACCTCCGGGGGATTTTCTGGTCATCATTCAATAGGTTGAACGGAATTCGCAGCAAAGCGCAGCCCTACTCCGGTGTCGCGGATCTGACAGCCAACAGTCGGGCTGAAACAGAGAGATGTTTGGTCCCTCAGCGTCTTGTCCGATGGGCACCCGGCCTCCCGCATGGGCGGCAGGGGACCACAAGGTATTGAGGCTCAAGATGAACACCGCCGGCCAGCATCGCTAGGCAGCCCCGCAGATACTTTGACGCTGGTCCGCGAGCTGGTGCGCCTAGTGCCCGACCGCCAGATCGCGCGGCTCCTCAATCGCGCCGTAAGCCGACGGCGCGTTAAAGCGGCCGCGCAATCATCGATGTGAGCGTGATGACGGCGCTGCGCACTGTGTCGTCGAATTGTGGCCACTGGAGCAATCCTCGTAAAGCGAGCCAAGGTTCTTGATCTAAACGGCGGCGGCCGCCATATTAGCGTAGCGCCTCTCACACGTTCGAGAGTGATCGCATTTTGGATGCCGCCGGCTCGGGCTGTTTCGGCATCCTATTTCAACATCGGCCGCCGCTTGGTTCGAGCTATCGAATGGCCGTTCTCTGCATTTGGAGGCAAAATGACCGCAACGCCTTTCGCGCTGCCCGAGGCAGTGCTTACCGCAATCTCAAACGGAAAACCCGTAATTCAGGCATATCGGGAACATCTTGGCTATTCGACCGAGGACATTGCCGTGACCAGCGGTCTGACAGTCGAGGAGGTCGGGCTGATCGAATCTGGCCATTGTTTCGACAAGGGCTATCGCGATCGGATCGCTCGGGCGCTTGGCTTGGCTGAGAGTATCTTCGATGAAATCTCGGGTATCCCGAACGCTGCCTGACGTCGGCCTCTGAAGATTACCCGCCGCCTGCCAGGTCGGATCAAAATCCAAAAGGGTATATCAATACCCTTACGGCGGCGGGGCGGTGGCAGAATTCTTATTTCTACGGAATCGATTCGCTCTGCGGAAGTCCAAATAGCAGAAGAATGTCACGATCATCTGACGGCCGGGACGGATGATTCCCAAATCATCTTCTGGCGTCAGCGCATTCTCGCCGCCGGTAGCCTTGCTGCAGAGAAGAGACGGTGAGATTGAGCGGATCCGCGGCCGGGTTTGTGCCCGAATGAACTCCCTCGGGGAGCGAATTCTGAGCGCTGGCGCGGTGATGCGGCGATAGCCATAGATGGACTGCTCGTCGACCAAATGGCGAATGAGCGGCAGCAGCCCTGCATCCTCTGGTTTGAGCAAACGACAAGCGAGATACGCTTTCAATCCGAACCCTCCTGGCCCAAGCAGTTCGCCAGTCTCGCTGCCTGATCAGCACCCCGCCAACCCGCGTACAGGCGTTGCAACAGATCCTTCAGAGAAATTCATAGACTTTTAGCAACCCCAAACCGCTGGGAATGGTAAGCAAACATAAATTGGTCGAAACCTGTAGCATCTGCGGAGAACGCCAAACGACAAAGTCAGCAGGAGTGCTCAGTCTTTCAATGTGGCTACACTTTGAGCGCATGGGAAAGTAATCGCAATGGAGACCCAACCCATGACCAATCCCGAGCACCCCGCCAATCCGTTTTCCCTTCCCGACAACCTGCCACCCCCGGTGGACGATGGCGAGGCCGATGATCTGGCCGGCATGCAAATGCCAAGCGTGACGCTCCGCACGACCTTCGGCGAACTGGTGGACTTGTCCGCCTTGTCGGGTCGCGTCGTCGTCTATGCCTATCCGATGACCGGGGTTCCCGGGGTCGAATTGCCGCCGGGTTGGAACGACATTCCCGGTGCGCGCGGATGCACGCCGCAAACCCTGTCGTTTCAGGCCGAAAAGGATGTGTTCGCCGCCTTCGGCGTCACGATCTACGGATTGAGCACGCAAACCCCAGAATATCAGAAAGAGCTGTCCGATCGGCTCGGCCTGGCCTTCCCGATCGTGAGCGATGCCGAGTTCAAGCTGACTGACGCGCTGCGCCTGCCAACCATGACCGTGGAAGGCATGCGGCTGATCAAGCGGCTGACCCTCGTCATCAAGGACGGGGTGATTGAACACGTCTTCTATCCGGTGTTCCCGCCGAACAGGTCGGCGGCCGAAGTCGTCGCTTGGCTGCAAGAAAACACCGCTCCGGCGCAAAGGTCGGGCGTGCTGATCTACACCACCCCGGACTGTCCCCCACTGCAAGGCCGCGAAGGCGCTCCTGACCGAAAAAGCGCGTTGCGTTCATCGAGCTTGACGTTGAGCGCGATCCGGAAGCGGCGAACGTCATGGTCGCCCGCAGCGGCGGCCGCCGGACGGTCCCGCAGATTTTCATTGGCTCAACCCATGTGGGCGGGGGCGACGAACTGCAAGAACTCGAACGGGCCGGTCGCCTGGACGAACCTCTCGCCGCACGGACGAATTAATAGGGCAGGCAATCGTTGCTCTGGCCCTTCGCATATCGCGCTCCTCACGCGAACACCAGGATATCGATCGTGGACGTATCGCCTCTCCATTCCCTGCTCATGGCCTATGCAGCTTACATCCTGGGCGCCTTGAGCCCAGGCCCAGTAATATGGCGATCATGAGCACAGCGATGAGCCGCGGCCGTACGGCAGCGTTCGCACTTGCCGCCGGGGTGATCACCATCTCCTGGACCTGGGCGACACTCGCATCGACAGGGCTGGCCGCATTGCTTCTGACCTATCCTAAAACGCTGTACGCCATCCAGATCGTCGTCGGCGGTTCCTATCTCATCTATCTTGCGGTGATTGCATTGCGGGCGGCCCTCCAGGGGAAGGACCTGGCGAAGCTGGCCGAAACTCAACCCTCCCGCGCGGAGTTTAGGATGTTCAATCGTCGGGGCGTGCTGATCCATGTGGCAAACCCCAAAGCCGTCATGGCCTGGGTCGCTACAATCTCTCTCGGGCTTCAGCCGGGGGCTCCAGCCTATAGGCCCTTCGTCATCCTGCTCGGATATGCGGTGTTGTCTGTCATCATATTCAGCGGATACGCGATCGTTTTCTCCTTTCCGGTCATGTCGAGGCCCTACGCCAACGCGCAACGTTGGATTGACGGTGGACTGGCGCTGTTTTTCGCAGGCGCCGGTCTCACCTTGGTTCAACGCGCAATCACGGAAGCCGGCGGCTATCTGGCCACCGGGCGGTGAAGGGGGCAGATCACAATGGGCACGAACAATCCGCCGCTTTCGCCCGAGGACGTCGAACGATTCGGGCCTGATCCCCTTACCAGCTTCCGCACCAATCTGGCGTCGGTTGAAGAGCGCATCACGCTTGCTTGCGCACGGGCCGGCCGCGACCGTGCCTCCGTGCGGTTGCTGCCGATCACCAAGACGGTGCCGGCCCATATCCTGCGATATGCCTTCGACGTCGGCATCAGCACCTTCGGCGAGAACAAGATCCAGGAGGCAATGACAAAGTGCGAGGCGCTTCACGATCTCGCCATCGACTGGAGCATCGTCGGACATCTCCAGACCAACAAGGCCAAATATCTGACCCGCTTCGCGCGTGAGTTTCATGCACTCGACAGCCTGCGGCTCGCCGACCTTCTGAACACGAGGCTGGAGCGCGAAGATCGCTTCCTCGACGTCTATGTGCAGGTCAACACGTCTGGCGAGGACAGCAAGTTCGGCCTCCATCCGAACGCACTGCTGCCCTTCGTGGAGACCCTCGATCAGCTTCCCCGTCTCCGGCCATGCGGGTTGATGACACTTGCGCTGTTTTCCTCCGACATGGCCAAGGTGCGGCCTTGCTTCATTCTGCTGCGCCGGCTGCGGGACAAAGCCGTGAAGCACAACGCCGCGCTCACCGGGCTCTCCATGGGTATGACCGGAGACTTCGAGGAAGCCATCGAGGAAGGCGCCACTGTCGTGCGCGTCGGTCAGGCCATCTTCGGCAAGCGGCCGACGCCTGACGGCCACTACTGGCCGGGTTTCGCCCCCACCGATCGAGGAATTGAACCATGATTTTTCGCAAACGGCCTGTCTGCTTTTCCGATCACCCCCGCCGATCGTTCCGGCCGGGTCGACGTTGACGCGCTACGGAAACTGGTCAGCCGGCTGATCGCGGCTGAGGTCGATTCCATCGGCCTGCTCGGCAGCACCGGCATTTATGTGTATCTGACTCGCGACGAACGACGCTGCGCACAGCACTACCCAATGACACGCAATTGCATCGCGCGTCGACGGTCCTGAGGGAGCTCGGCCATCCGCGAAGCCGGATCGCTGCAGGCATTGCGCAATCGTCTGGTTCACGCTGTCAATGTAACGACAGCCGGCCCGAAACCAGCCTATGATCTGGAGGAGGACAATGCCTGATGTGTCCGTCCTCAATGTCGCCCTGCATGGAAACAAGATCGGCACGCTCAGGCTCTTGCAAGGAGACCAGATCTTTGCATTCATCCAGGAATACATCGACGAGGCGCGACGGCCGACCTTAACTCTCTCCTTCAAAGACGATCACGGCGGGCTCGTCACCGAGCAACCAGCCACGCATATCCAGGTATCGCCCTTCTTCTCAAACCTGTTGCCGGAAGGTCCATTGCGCAAGTACCTGGCAGATCGGGCTGGCGTGAAGGAGGTGCGCGAGTTTTTCTTGCTGTGGGTGCTGGGGCGCGATCTACCCGGCGCCGTGACCGTCACGCCGACGAATGGAGAGGCCTAGCCGCCCGCCGATAACGCTGTCGGCGGCGGCAGACAAAAAGACAAGGCACTGCGGTTTCGCTCGCCGGCGTGCAGCTCAAATTCTCAGCCATCAGAAACAAGCGCAAGAACAGCGGCCTCGTCATTCGGGCCAAGGGCGTCGGCGGCTCCTGGATTGCCAAACTCCCGGCTGAGCGGTTTGATGGCGTCCCCGAGAACGAATTCTCGATGATGACGATCGCCTCTCGCCTCGGCATCAATGTTCCTGGAATCGACTTGGTCCATGTCGACTCTCTGGAAGGCCTTTCCGCGGGGCTGAGGCGGCTGCGGGGGACAAGGCTTTCGCCCTTCGTCGTTTCGATCGAGACGGCGCAAATCTCGTCCACATAGAGGACTTCGCGGAGGTCTTTCGCCGCTATCCCGAACAGAAGTACGAAAGTGCGAGCTACCGCAACATCGCCACGGTCCTCGGGATCGAAACCAACGAAGAGAGCATCGCCGAATTCATCCGGCGGTTGGTTTATTGCACACTGATCGGCAATGCCGACATGCACCTCAAAAACTGGTCGCTGATCTATTACGATCGCAGGACGCCTGCTTTGTCTCCGCCCTACGATCTCATATCGACCATCCCCTACATTCCCGATGAAACGGCAGCGCTGAAATTCGCGCGTACGAACAAGGTCAGCGAATTCAACGAAGACGAGCTCCGATACCTGGCAGCAAAAGCACGCCTGCCTGAGAAGCTGGTTCTCGATTGCGCCTAGGAAACCGTCCAGCGCTTCTCGACGTGTGGAGCGCCGAGAAGAACAACCTATGGCTCGGCAAAGACGTCATCGCCGTGATCGATCGCAACATCGCGATCGTTCCCCTCGCAAGCAAGGTCTATCGGCTAGCGCGTTGATCCCAGAAGATGAAAATGCGGCGAAAGCGATAGCGGACAAGGAAGGCGTGAGCGCAGCGGTTGTCGGGTATGAATGCGTCGCCAGTGCTTGACGTGAGCGAAGGTGTTATCGATCTTGTGGCGTTGGCGGTAGAGAACCGGATCGTAGTTATGGTTGTGCTTCGCATGAGCCGGAATCAGGGGGTGATGCCGTGCTGGACGAGGGCATCGCGGAAGCCCGATCAAGCTATAGGCACGTTCCGCGAGCAGATGGCGGACTGGCGTCACGTATGTGCTCAGCGTCAGACGCGATTGCACTCAAAACGTCAGCTTGAAGCCGGCCGACATGGTGAAGGCATAGAAGTCCATGCCAGCGCCTTTTAAGGTCGTGCTGCTTCGGGCGCCCGTCGGGATGTCGTACACTGTCATATCGCCTTTCGCGCGGAAGTACTCATCGAAATTGCCGGCTAGGAAGGCTAGCGCGTTCGGTGATTTGATAACCAGCCTTGGCGCCGAGCGAGATGAAGGGAATGGTACGAAAGTCCTCTTCGTACACCCTGCTCCGCCAGTGATGGTCAATATCGCTTGGGTTAATCGAAAGGCCGCCGCGGAGCAGACCCGAGAGCGTCCAATTGCCGAATTTTGTGATCGATTCCGCACCAAGGGAAAACGCCCGGAATCAGCAGCGCGCTTTGTGTCCCGCGTCCAATCGTCGACGACAGTGAGGATGTGGAACGATCGAAGACCAAGTCGAGCGATCACCACTGCTTAAACTCGGCGGTTCCAGCATCTGCACGGCGGCGGACGGTCAGCTTCTCGCGATAGAACCAGCTTCTCGCGATAGAACCGAAGAGCTCCTGTGGCATCTCGTCGCCCGTTCCCACACATTTGCGACGGAGGCGGCGAAAGCCGAGATTTGTCTAACGCGAATATGCCCGCTCTCTACGACAACAGCCAAGCATTGCGAGCAGCGCGGAGCCGTGACGAACGACCTTCCAGTCGGCTTATTTCTCCTCGGAACTGTCGGCAATGTGGCCGCCGGTCTGCCGCCGCCACAGGCGGGCATACAGGCCGTCGCGTTTAAGTAGCTCCGAGGGGGAGCCCTCCTCAACGATGCGCCCTTTGTCGAGCACGACGATCCTGTCCATGCTGGCAATCGTCGACAGGCGGTGGGCAATGGCGATCACCGTCTTGCCCTCCATCATAAGCTCGAGTTTTTCTTGGACCGCCGCCTCGGCTTCACTGTCCAGGGCAGAAGTCGCCTCGTCTAGAAGGAGGATTGGCGCGTCCTTAAGCAGCACCCGAGCGATCGCGACCCGCTGACGCTGGCCGCCAGAAAGCTTCACCCCGCGGTCACCGACGAAAGCATCGTAGCCGGTGCGGTTTTCGCTGTCCTTGAGATCGGCCACGAAACCGTCCGCATCGGCCAGCATTGCGGCGCGTTCGACCTCCTCCGGCGAGGCATCCGGCCGGCCGTAACGGATATTGTCCCCGACAGAGCGATGGAGCAACGAGACATCCTGGGTCACGACCCCGATATTCTGACGCAGGCTTGCCTGCGTCACCGAACGGATATCCTGGCCGTCGACGACGATTGCGCCATCGTTTACGTCGAAGAACCGCAGAAGCAGGCTGACAAGCGTTGACTTGCCGGCCCCCGACATGCCGACGAGCCCGACCTTCTCGCCGGCGCGGACCCTGAGCGATAGATTCTCGATTACCCCTTTTCCTTGCCGGTATTCGAACCGGATATCCCTGAACTCGACCGTGCCGGCGACAACGGCCAGCGGCCTGGCTCCGGAGACATCGGTTACCGTTGGAGGCGTGGTGATGACCGGCATCGCGTCGCGTATCGTGCCCACAGCCTGGAATATCTGCTGTCCTAGCTGGAGAAAGGCCAGGGAGTTGGCATTGAGCCGCTGAACGAGTGCGATTGAAGCAACAAATTGGCCGGTGGTGACAAAACCGGCCACGAGTCCCCAAAGCCCGACGGCGATGTTGGTCAGCGAAAGAAGGACGTTCAGCAGGACGACGCCGGTGTCGGTTGTTAACTGGATGCGCCGCTCAAGCTGTTGCGTCTCGATGGAATCTCCCATGATGGTGCGCATTGCGTCCGCCTCGCTGTCTTCGGCCGCAAACAGCTTGACCACGTGGATGTTGCTGTAGAGGTCGGTCATGGCGCCGACGACGAGGCTGCGCGCGCGGGCAGAGTGGCGGGACCGCACGGCAAAATATGGCACTGCCACAACCGCGACAGCGACGTTCGCCACGATCCAAAAAAAGACCGGAAGCGCCAGCGGCCAGGACAGCGTGGCAAGCAGCGAAAGCGAACCGAGAAACTGCACGAGAAAATACGGTATGCTGGAAGACGCTACGACGATCTGCTGCTGCACGGCGGAGGCGAGTTGCGAAATGCGCGACGCCACCTGGCCGGCGAAGAGATCGTGGAAGAATGCAAGGTCCTGACGTTCGACCGCCTTGTAGCCATGCCATTGCATAGCCGCGGGCATGCATACGGACACTGCCTGGGAACCCAATGTCTTGGCGATGAACATCAGCAGCGGTTGCGCGGGGAACATCAGCAGGCCGAGGAACGTGAGCATAGGCCAAGCTTCCTCAAGGAAAACCGCCGCACCATTCGTGCTCACCCCGTCCACAATGATATACATGCCCCAGATCACCGCGAGGTTGATTCCCTCGACCGCCATCATGAAGACGGCGATGGCCGCCAGCGCGCCACGGAACATGCGTGCGAAATGCAGAAGCAGGGCAAACGGACCTGTTGCCGGTAAAGGCGCGTAGGGGATATCCAGCGGGCGGATAAGCGTCTCAAAGGGACGATAGATGAAATGCAAAGGCGACATGGCGGGTCAAACCGGCTGATCAGAAGAATGGGTGCGGCGCATCGGAGGAGTGCGAGAGCGCTCGCGCCCCCTGAACTGCCAAGCGCACGTTCCTCGTCCACACACAATGCGTTCCTGGCGCGCTTCGAGCGGACCACGCAAGGCTGAGGGGCGCACTTGAATGTACATGCGCGCTGTGGCCAGGTTCGAGAGCTGCATAGGGTGGCCTCGTAGTGCTGGTGGACGGCTTTGCTGAAGGAGGCGCGATCTACGAGGAGGCGCCGCGGCTGGCTATAGCGGTCCAGCTCCCCAGGTGTGGCTGGGTTCATCGTCCTGTTCTGGCCGTCTCATCGCGGGCATCGAGCACGCTCCTGGTTGATTTCTCAATCCTCCCCGACGCCCTGCCGACGTCTCACTTACGAGATCAAAGCAATTTGCGTGCCGGATTTGCGCTCCGTTTCGTTCAACCGCTTGCTCGCCAGCCGGTGCCTGGCTGTACGGCCAGCGGGTGGGGCTCTGACATTCTTGTTCAGTTTCGGACACAGGAAGGTCGCCATAGACACTATCGGGAAGACCGAATAGAGCCTCGAGCATGTAATCGTCGCACCCGGTTGGGCCAGCGCCTTGTAGCTCGGGCGCTGCACGCTCGCCCGCGCAAAGCGGCGCAGGATCGATTCCGCATCGGCCGTGCGGTGCTGCAGGGCCGCCGCATATTTGATCAACTCGTCATACTGCTGCTCGATGAGGTTCCAGCCGATCGCCCGTGTCAGGATCGGCAGAAGGTTCGGGAGATCGCGCGCCATTTCGGTGTCGGGCACCCAGCACTTCATCGGCAAGAGAACGGGCGACGGTTCCGGCCACGGTCGCCAACCATCTGGTGGCGCACCGCGACGGTCCGGCTCTTATGCTACGGCGAACTGGGGAGCACATGCGCCCCCTGCCATGACGCACGCATCCAGAAGGAAGAGGTGAGGTTACGCGAACGGGTGTGATGGAGTGGGAGGCGCATCGCGTCCGACCATCCGTGGAATCGGCAGCCTTGATTAACGTCTGCGACGTCTGACCAAAGCCATCCATGGCGGAGTGCTCTCGCTGAGGTTAAAGGCAGCCTCTTCGGCCTCGTACCGGGTCAGCCCGGTGAGCGGCCGACCGTATCTCTCGGCGGGAAGCCCTGTCAGGCTATCGATCACACACCACAGCCCTGATTCCGACGGCAACGGAAGGCGAAGGCGGCTTACGCGCAGCCGAGTCGAATGAAGGGCGCCTCGTGCTCCCTTTTGCGGTCGGCCCGACGGTCCACTCTTGTCAACCTGACATACACCCAAGGTCAATGTGACTTGGGGTTGTCCGAGCTGTCGGAGATGCGACGTTAATGTCGGTCATCCGACACAGCCGGTCCGATCGATCGCCTTGATCTAAAGGCATTTCCTTTGGCGCACATATTGCATCGTTCATCCGGACACGGATCAACGGACTGACGACAGCCATGCAGAGAATGTCGATAGCCAACGCTTTGTGCCGGGCCAAATTCCGGCCCTTCCAGGTGTGATTGCAAGCGTCATGGGGCTTTGAACATTCCCTCATTGTGGACATGGAAAATACCCTGCTGGCTCGGATGCCAACTCTTCAGTCTGGTTCACTCGGCCAGTTCCTGGATCCGCGTAGGGCGCACGGGTCATGGTGACTGCCGTCTTGGCTGCACCCGCGTGCTGACTGCTTCGAGCAACGCTCAACGCTGCTGCATGCCGGCGATGAAAAGCCAGACTCCAACAATGCGTCTTCCGAAAACCGAAAGAGGTGAACAGATATGTTCAAGATCGGCGCTTTGGCGCTCGCGTTATCAATTCAAGGGGCATCGGGATCGGCGACCGCTCGGGCGCTGGCCAACGGTTCGAACGATGCGCATCCATCGCTAGCGCTGAGCGATTTGGAGCGGGCACTGACGATCAACAATCGCTATCGCGGGCTCGTGAATGTCCCCGAGCGGCCGTTCTGGCTGACTGGAGCCAACGCGTTCGCATACCGCCGGACTAGCCACGGCGAGCAGCAGTTCATGCGGGTCGATGCTGCCACGGGTTTGAAACGGGCCGCCTTCGATCAGGCCCGTCTGGCGGCGGGCCTAAATGAAGCGAGCCATAAGAGCTATCAGGCCGGCGATCTTCCCTTCGAGCGTTTCGAACTGACCGAGGATGGTCGCAGGCTCGACTTCCTGATTGAGCAGGTCCGGTGGAGCTGCGACGTTGCAAGCTATGCCTGCACCAGCACAAAATTGGATGTGGAGGCCCCGGAGTTTCAGCTCAGCCACTACTACACGCCACCGGCTGAGAATATCCCCGACCAGAGGAGCGTCTCGCCCGACGGCAAATGGATCGTCTATATAAAAAACTACAATGTTTTCCTGCGCAGCAAGGACGGATTGCAGGATGTTGCGCTGAGTCGGGATGGATCCGAGGGCAATTACTACGTCTTTTCGACGCTGAATTGGTCGCCGGACTCGCGCCATCTCGCGGCCTACCGCGTTCGCCCCGGCTACAAGCGGGAGGTCCCCTACCTCGATTCGTCGACGGACCGGTTGCAGCGCGAACATTCAACCCTGGTCTACCCCAAGCCGGGTGATGTCCTTCCGCTACCCCAGCCGGTTCTGTTCGAGATTGCCAGCCAGCGCCAAGTCGCGATTGACGACGCCCTGTTCTCGAACCCCTTCGAACTTTCACCTCTCCGGTGGTGGGCGGACGGTCGCGGCTTTACTTTCGAATATAACCAGCGCGGGCATCAGCTCTATCGGCTGGTCGAGGTAGACGCCGCCACGGCCCGTGCGCGCTCGATCATCGACGAGACCAGCAAGACATTTGTTGATTACCAGCCTCTGGTGATGGATCAGGAGGGTACCGGGAAAATCTTTCGTTACGATGTCGACGACGGGAAGGAGATCATCTGGGCGTCCGAGCGCGATGGGCACGAGCACCTGTACCTGTTCGACGGCCGGACCGGCGCGCTCAAGAATCAGATCACCAGCGGTGAGTGGGTCGTCCGGGGGGTCAACCATGTCGATCCGGTCAAGCGCCAGATCTGGTTCGAGGCGAGCGGGATGAACCCGGGGGAGGACCCTTATTTCGTCCATGCGTACCGCATCGGCTTCGACGGTGAGGGGCTGACTGAGCTCACGCCCGAGCCGGCCAACCACCATGTCGAGTTCTCTCCCGACGGCCGCTATTATGTCGATATCTGGTCACGCATCGATCTGCCGCCCCGCATGACGCTCTACCGCGCCATCGATAATGCCAAGCTCATGCAGGTGGAGACCGCCGACACGTCCGAGCTCGTCGCCGCCGGCTGGCAGCCGCCACTCAGCTTCCACGCCAAGGGGCGCGACGGCAAGACTGACATCTGGGGCGTGATTCACCTGCCCGCCAATTTCGATCCGAAGAAGAAGTACCCGGTCGTGGAGAATATCTATGCCGGGCCGCAGGGCTCTTTTGCCCCAAAATCCTTCTCAAGGCGGACAGAGCCGCTCACGCAACTGGGCTTCGTCGTTGTGCAGATCGATGGCATGGGTACCAACAACCGCTCGCGCGCCTTTCATGACGTTGCCTGGAAAAATCTGAAGGACGCAGGCTTTCCCGATCGCATCCTATGGCACAAGGCGGCCGCCGCGAGGTATCCGTGGTACGATATCTCCAATGTCGGCATTTTCGGCTGGTCCGCAGGCGGCCAGAGCGCGGTGGGCGCGCTGCTCTTCCATCCCGAATTCTATAAGGTCGCGGTCGCCAACAGTGGCTGCTATGACAACCGGATAGACAAGATCTGGTGGAACGAACAGTGGATGGGGTGGCCAGTCGGCATTGAATATTCCCAATCCTCCGCCATCGACAATGCCTACAGGCTGCGGGGCAAGCTGATGATCGTCGTCGGCGAAATGGACCACAATGTCGACCCGTCCTCCTCGCTCCAGCTTGCCGACCGCCTCATCAAGGCGGGAAAAGATTTCGACATGGTCTATGTGCCTGGTGCCGATCACGGCGCGCCAGGCATCTATACTGAGCGCAAACTCCTGGACTTCTTCGTTCGCAACATTCTCGGTCAGACCCCACCCGACTGGCACGCTAAACGAACCGAGCTGCAAAAGAGCAAATCGTCACGATGATGGCTTGGGCAGCTTCTGCCTGTGGCAATCCTCGCGCCCGTTTGTTGGCTTGATCGAGGCGGCGAGCGAGCGGAGAACCGCTCGGACGAGGCCTGTGCCGATTCCTGCGCAACGGGCCTTCGCAAGACGGAAACAGGAGCGATTCCGACGCTCGACGGCCCCCGGAAGCGGGACGGAAGCGGGGGTGGGCGGCGAGTTGCGACCGGAAGGGCCGCCGTTCAGGCGGACTGCATCCGAAGGGCCGAAACGAAGAGAAGGAGCCGAAGCGACAGCGAAGGGTTGCGGGACGCCGCGGCGGGCCTAGAAGGGAGTGCCGCCTTACCCTGCGCCGCCGGGAGGCACAACAGAGAAGAGATGCGCCGACCTGCGACCCATGCCGACGCAGGTTCGGTCTGCCAAGCCAACGTAGGGCATGTGACGTTGAACTGTCAGGTTCGACCGTATACGTCCTCAAGCCGCACGATGTCATCTTCGCCGAGATACTCGCCGCTTTGGACCTCGATCATCACCAGTCCGATATTGCCGGGGTTTTCGAGCCGGTGTTTGTGGCCGCAAGGGATATAGGTGGATTGATTGGTGGTCAGGAGTAGCTCCTGGTCGCCGTTGACTATTTTCGCAGTGCCGCTGACCACGACCCAGTGCTCGGAGCGGTGATGGTGCATCTGCAGGCTCAAGCGTCCGCCCGGCTTCACCTCGATGCGCTTGATTTTGAAGCGCTCGCTTTCCTCCAGAACCGTGTAGGTGCCCCAGGGCCGGTGCACGGTACTGTGAAGCAAGTGCGCTTCATGTCCCGCAGCCTTGAGGCCCTCGAAGAGTTTCTTGACGTCCTGGACGCGATCGCGGGATGCAACAAGCAATGCATCGGGGGAATCCACGATCACCAGGTCGCTGATGCCGACGGTGCCGATGACGCGTTTGTCCGAGCTTATGTAACTGCCCACGGTGTCGACCACATGGACATCGCCGCGAATCCTGTTGCCGCTCCCGTCAGCGGCGACCAGTTCGGCCATTGCGTTCCAAGATCCAATGTCGTTCCACCCCATTTCGCAGGGAACGACAGCGAGATTGTGGGTTTTTTCCATCACCGCATGGTCGAGTGAAATACGCGGCGCCATGGCGAAGTGCTCAGATGAGAGTTCGACGCTGGCAACATGTTCGCCGTGGCTGACGCGAGCGTTATCATAGCTATCGAGAACGGCATCGATCACCTGCGGGCAATGCGCAGCCATTTCGTCGAGCATGACCTGCGCCTTGAAGCAGAAGATGCCGGCGTTCCAGAAGAAACGTTTGGACGCGACATAAGATTTGGCAGTCTCGGCGTTCGGTTTCTCGACGAACCGGACAACTTTCTCACCGTCGGCCTCGATGTAGCCGAATGCGGTGTCTGGCCTATCCGGGGTTATGCCCAAGGTTGCAATACGCCCCTGCTGCGCCTGTTCGATTGCCCGGTTCATGGCGGTTTGAAATGCGGGCAGATCACCAATCATATGGTCGGCGGGAAAAACACACAGAACAGCATCGGGACCCTGTGTTGCCTTGGCATGGACGGTTGCCGCAGCGACGGCGGCGGCGGTATCCCGACCCTCAGGCTCAAGCAGAAAGGTGCGTGGCAAAACAACGGAATCCAGCTCGTCGAAAACGTCTTTCGTAAGGAAGAGGTGCCCCGTGGACGTCACGGTAACAAGCTCCACGACATGCTGCATCGAAGCGGCGCGCAACACGGTGTGCTGGATGAGCGAAAGTCCATCCGCCACCTTGAGGAAAGGTTTGGGGTGCGATTGCCTTGAGGCGGGCCAGAGCCGCGAACCAGCTCCACCGCTGATGATGACCGGAACCACTTTCATCAAAGGTCCTCTATCTCGTCTGTAAGCGCGAACGCATGTGCCCCTTGCAGCGTCGAGGCGACGATCGCCATGGCCCTGCTCTCGGTCGAAGCTTCCGAGTAGCAGCGCAGTTCCGGGGCATTGCCGGAAGGCCGCAGATGTATGATCTCACCTGAAAGCATCCGCGCCCTGAGGCCATCGGTTTCGTCAATTTCGGCGACGGTCCCGAACGAGGCAAGAAAGTGCTGCAGTGCGTTCCGGCTTGCGAGATGATCCATCAATCTGCGCGAACTTTCCGCGGGGAAGTTCTGAAGCCGGTCACTGGCGCACACAGGAAGATTCCAAAGCCCGCGCAGTCGCGACAGCTTCTTTTTTGTCGACGCCATGGTACTGAGGACGGCCATAATCGGGAGGAATGAGTCCCGCGTCGGCAGTGCAGTCAATGTCTTCCCATTCACCACACAATCCGAGCCCAGCAGAACACCACCATTGGCCTCAAAGCCGACGATGACGCCGCCGGCGCCGTGTAATGCTTCCATTGCTTCAATGACAAATGGAGACCCGACTTTCGTCCTCTGGACCGCGAAACCAAAGGCCTTCGAAATTCCCGAATTGGAGGTCACTGGCGTCACGATCGTGTCTGCCTTCAGGAAAAGAGCCGTTGCAAGCCCAACCAGGTCGCCGCGAAGAAGATCGCCATTTTCATCAGCTATGAGTGGCCGATCAGCGTCCGCATCGGTCGACACGATGGCATCGAGACCGAATTCGCGGACCCACTTCTTCAATTTTGCGATTGTTGCTGCGTCCACGGCTTCGGTATCGACAGGTACGAAGGTCCCGGTTTTCCCGACGGCGACCACGCTGGCACCGAGCGATCGAAGAACCTGTACCAACAGTTCCGCCGCGACCGAACTGTGCTGATAGACACCAAGTCTCATGCCGGAAAGTGAGCCCGGCTCCAGCATGTCATGGGCGCGCTCTCGATAAGAGGCGATCGCTTCTTCACGGTGCATAGGCCACGTCGTTCCCAGACAAGCCGTTGGTAAGCAATACGCAATTGATCTTTCGGCTACAAAGCGCGTAATCGCGGCCTCATCCGCCTTGCTGATTTCACCATTCGGGCCATAGAATTTGATGCCATTGCGATCGGCTGGAATGTGCGACCCGGTGACCATAAGAGCCGCCGCGCCGTGTTTGCATGCATATAGTGCCAGGGCAGGCGTGGGTATGGTGCCGCAATCGATCGGCTGGAAACCATTTGCGGCCAACGCCGCCATGCAATTGTTGGCTATCGCTTGACTGCTGTCACGTAGGTCGCGGCCTATGAAGACCGAACTATTCGGCTGAACCCGGCTGGAAATCAAACGCCAAGCGAAAGCTTCGGTATAAAGTCCGCTGGCCTTGCCGACCAATTCCGAAGCCAAACCTCGAACGCCGCTTGACCCGAATTTCATGATTTCGCTTTGCTAGTGGACAGTCAGGGTGGGGTGATGTTGCAATGGGCAAGTACTTTCTATTGCAAGCGCCATCGTTCTCAGCCACCTGCTGTTCAGGTATGCGGTCTCTACAACACGGTGTGGCGTAAGGACCCTCAGAGTTCCGCCGAACAGCAGGGCATCCACTGGCACAGGGGCATCCACAGTTCTCCTTCTAATGGAATCTTTTGGCGCGCTCATCTAATGATCAAGGAAGTGGAGTGATCGATCGGTGCCTGCCGGTAATTCGCTATGCAGCATCATGACAGGTCCGTAAACTTGGTTGTTTGGATGGAATGCATCCATGGCATGGATAGGGCTAGAAGGCCGTCTCGATCAGCGCAATGGAACCATGTGATTCCTAGGTAATGGTTCTGCATCGTCTATACGCCTATATACGCAGTGCCGGCGTCAGCCCCCCAGCGGTCGAAGATGCGCGACAAGTCGCGTGCAAAGTCATCTTGGGGACCTAACAACAAGGTACGTGCGCTCAATCGCGTCCACCCCATTCACAAAACCGGCTCCGTGGAGTAGTGGGAACGCAGAGAAATCTCCGGTCGCAGCCTTACCCGGTCAAAACAAGGACTCAAACCATGAATGCCCTCGTCATCTGCTCCGGCGGATTGGACTCTGTTTCGCTCGCTCACAAGGTGGCGACCGAGCAGAAACTCATTGGCCTGCTTTCGTTCGATTATGGCCAGAGGCACAAAAAGGAACTCGGCTTTGCCGCCATCTGCGCCAAGCGGCTGGGTGTTCCGCACCAGATCGTCGATATCCGCGATGTTGGCCGGAACCTGAGCGGCTCGGCGCTGACTGATAATGTGGACGTGCCCGACGGGCACTATGCCGAAGACTCCATGAGGATCACGGTGGTGCCGAATAGGAACGCCATCATGCTGGCCATCGCCTTCGGGGTTGCCGCCGCGCAGAAGGCCGATGCGGTGGCCACTGCCGTCCACGGCGGAGATCATTTCATCTATCCCGATTGCCGGCCCGCTTTTATCGACGCCTTTCAGACGATGCAGAACCATGCGCTCGCAGGCTACGCCGATATCCGCCTGTACGCTCCGTATGTGAATATGTCGAAGGCCGACATCGTCAGCGAGGGGGCAAAGTACGCCACACCGTTCGAGGCGACGTGGTCCTGCTACAAGGGCGGCGCACGTCATTGCGGTCGCTGCGGGACATGCGTCGAACGGCGCGAAGCATTCGATCTGGCCGGCATCACCGACCCGACAGATTATGAGGACGCAGACTTCTGGCTCCACGCTATCCAGACGAGGAGCGCGTAATGTTCCGCATTACCAAAGAGTTCCACTTCTCGGCCTCGCATCAGCTCACCTCCTTGCCACCAGATCATCAGTGCGCACGTCTGCACGGCCACAACTACATCGTCGTCGTGGAGCTTTCAGGTGGCGAACTGGACGAACATGGCTTTGTGCGCGACTATCAAGACCTAGCTTCGCTCAAGCACTACATCGATGGGACGTTCGACCATCGGCATCTTAACGACGTGCTGGGGCATGACCGGGTGACAGCGGAATGTCTGGCCAGGCACTTCTACGACTGGTGCAAGGTGCGGCTACCACAAACCTCCGCCGTGCGGGTGAGCGAGACGCCGAAAACATGGGCGGAATTCCGGCCATGACGTGCGCGGTGCATCCCGGAATCCGCGTCAGCGAGATTTTTGGTCCGACCATTCAGGGCGAAGGCATGCTTATCGGCTTGCCGACGGTGTTCGTAAGAACGGGCGGGTGCGATTATCGCTGTTCCTGGTGCGACAGCCTGCATGCGGTGGACAGTCGCTTCCGCCATGATTGGGAGATGATGTCTCCCGACGCGGTCTGGGAAAAGGTCATTGCGCTTTCCGGCGGTCAGCCCGTGATGGTGTCGCTGTCGGGCGGCAATCCGGCCATACAGCCGCTTGGCCAGCTGATCGATCGCGGGCATGGTGAGGGCTACCGCTTTGCTTTGGAAACCCAAGGCTCGGTGCCTAGGCAATGGTTCGCGGATCTCGACGTGCTGGTGCTCAGCCCCAAGCCGCCCTCAAGCGAAATGACGACGGATTGGGCCGCGTTCGACGCCTGCATAGAGGTGGCGCTGGACAAGCCACAGATGGCGCTCAAGCTCGTCGTCTTCGACGAGGATGACTATGCCTACGCCAAGGACGCCGCGGCGCGCTACCCGCAATTACCCGTCTATCTGCAGCCCGGCAATCACACGCCGCCGCGTCCCGGCAACGAAGACGCGTTCATCGACATGGCCGGTGTGATGAGGCGCATGGAATGGCTGGTCGAAAAGGTGACCCGTGACAGGTGGTTCGAGGCGCGTGTACTGCCGCAGCTTCATGTTCTGCTCTGGGGAAACAAACGGGGCGTCTAGCCGAAGCGGAAGGATTGCCGACGACGAGCAAGACAGATATCCAAAGCAATCTCACCCAATTGGGCGATAGCAACCTCGGTTCGGCAAGCCCGAAAATGCCGTGCTGGAAAACGCTTCGAATCCGCATCATGGCTCGCCTATCGTGAGCGCTTCGCCGCTCCGCCAGGCGTGACTTGCTCTCGATACGTGCGCGAGCTCTCCGCCCGGTTTTGATTAGCCGCCGGTCGTCACCGCCGGCCGAATGGGCTTGACAAAGCAGCGCCGGCCCGTTCAATTCGGCGCATTCACCAGGGGAGTCCCGGCAAGGGGCTGAGATACTGCTGGCTGTCGCGGCGCAGTGACCCGTTGAACCTGATCCAGTTCATACTGGCGTAGGGACGGTGCAAGCGCTTTGCGGGAGTTCACGCCCGAGGTCCTGTTTTGGCAGGTCCACAGAAGTGTCTTTTCATCCTTCCGGCACAGAACTGGGTCTCCAATGCATGAGCAAAGGAGCCTCACGATGAATGCCTTCACCCCCGCCGTGTCGACGGGACCACTGCCCGCCTCGCGGAAAATCCACAAGCCCGGTGCCATCCACCCTCAGATCAGGGTGCCGATGCGCGAAATCTCCGTCCATCCGACGGCGGGCGAACCGCCCGTCACCGTCTACGATCCGTCCGGCCCCTATACGGACCCGACTGTCGAAACCAGCATCGAAAAAGGCCTCGCCCGGCTTCGCCATGAATGGATTGCGGCACGCGGCGATATCGAAGCCTATGACGGCCGTCATGTCCGGCCGGAAGACAACGGATTCGCGGCGGGCGAGCGCCTGACGCCGGAATTTCCGGTCCGCAACCGGCCGCTCAGGGCCAAGGCCGGCAAGGCGGTGACACAGCTCGCCTACGCGCGCGCCGGCATCATCACGCCCGAAATGGAGTTCGTCGCCATCCGCGAGAACCTTGGACGCGAGATCATGCGCGGCAAGCTGCCGCGCGACGGTGAAAGCTTCGGCGCCGCTATTCCCGATTTCGTCACGCCGGAATTCGTGCGCGAAGAGGTGGCGCGCGGGCGGGCGATCATTCCCGCCAACATCAATCATCCTGAGAGCGAACCGATGATCATCGGTCGCAATTTCCTGGTCAAGATCAACGCCAATATCGGTAACTCGGCCGTCACATCGTCGATGGCCGAAGAGGTCGAAAAGATGGTCTGGGCGATCCGCTGGGGCGCCGATACTGTGATGGACCTGTCGACCGGCCGCAACATCCACAACATCCGCGACTGGATCGTGCGCAACGCGCCGGTGCCGATCGGCACGGTGCCGCTTTACCAGGCGCTCGAGAAGGTCGGCGGCATCGCCGAGGATCTGACCTGGGAGGTGTACCGCGACACGTTGATCGAACAGGCCGAACAAGGCGTCGACTATTTCACCATCCACGCCGGCGTGCGGCTGCACTACATCCCGCTGACCGTTGACCGGGTCACCGGTATCGTCTCGCGCGGTGGTTCGATCATGGCCAAATGGTGCCTGCACCATCACCGCGAAAGCTTCCTCTACGAGCATTTCGCAGAGATCTGCGACATCTGCCGCGCCTATGATGTGTCCTTCTCGCTCGGCGACGGCCTTCGTCCCGGCTCGATCGCCGATGCCAACGACGCGGCGCAATTCGCCGAGCTGGAAACGCTCGGCGAGCTGACGAGGATCGCCTGGGCGAAGGACTGCCAGGTGATGATTGAAGGGCCTGGCCACGTGCCGATGCACAAGATCAAGGAGAACATGGACAAGCAGCTCGCCGTTTGCGGCGAGGCGCCGTTCTACACGCTTGGACCGCTGACGACCGACATTGCGCCGGGCTATGACCACATCACCTCCGGCATTGGTGCTGCCATGATCGGGTGGTTCGGCACCGCCATGCTCTGCTACGTCACGCCGAAGGAACATCTCGGCCTTCCCGATCGCAACGACGTCAAGATTGGCGTGATCACCTACAAGATCGCCGCCCATGCCGCCGATCTGGCGAAGGGCCATCCGGCGGCGAAAGTCAGGGATGATGCCCTCTCCCGCGCGCGCTTCGAGTTCCGCTGGGAGGACCAATTCAACCTGTCGCTCGATCCCGAAACCGCGCGATCCTTCCACGACCAGACCTTGCCCAAGGAGGCGCACAAGCTGGCACATTTCTGCTCGATGTGCGGGCCGAAATTCTGCTCCATGCGCATTTCCCACGACATCCGCGCCGAGGCACAGAAGGAAGGCATGGCGGCGATGGCGGCGAAATACCGCGAGGGCGGCGATCTCTACGTGCCGGCGGACGAGACCGGCACACCGCTGGTGCCGGAGGCGCATGAGCGGTCATGAGGGTGCTGGTCAAAGGGGCCGGCGTCGCCGGCCTCACCGTCGCCTTCGAACTCGCCACGCGCGGCGCGGCGGTGACAGTTGCTGAGACAAGACATGGCCTCGGCGGCAATGCGTCGTGGTTCGCCGGCGGCATGCTGGCGCCATGGTGCGAGCGCGAAAGCGCCGAGCAACCGGTGCTGGATCTCGGACGCGATGCCGCCGACTGGTGGGAGGCGGCAACGCCCGGGCAGGTGACGCGGGCCGGAACACTGGTCGTGGCCGCGCCGCGCGATGCGGGCGAACTCGACCGGTTCGCCAGCCGCACGTCGGGTCATCGGCGCGTCGATGAGGATGAAATCGCGTTGCTCGAGCCCGACCTCGCCGGTCGTTTCCGCCGCGGACTGCTCTTCTCCGACGAAGCCCATCTCGACCCGCGCCAGGCGATGGCGGCACTTCATGACAGGCTGGCGGCGATGGGAGTCGAATTCCACTTCTGCGCCGATGCCCCGGCTGTTTCCGGGTTCGGTCGTCAAATCGACTGCACGGGAATGTCCGCCGTCGATGGAAGGCTGCGTGGCGTTCGTGGCGAGATGCTGATCCTGCGTACGCCTGATGTCTCGCTGTCGCGCCCGGTCCGCCTGCTTCATCCGCGCTTTCCGCTCTATATGGTGCCACGCACCGACCACCGTTTCATGATCGGCGCGACGATGATCGAGAGCCAGTCCACTGGACCTGTCACGGCTCGTTCAATGATGGAGCTTTTGGGGGCCGCCTATGCCCTCCATCCGGCATTCGGCGAAGCTGACATCATTGAGACCGGCGTCGGCATTCGCCCGGCCTTTCCAGACAACCTGCCGCGTGTCGAGGCATGTGGAAGCACCGTCGCGATCAACGGGCTTTATCGCCATGGCTTTCTTCTCGCGCCCGCCATGGCGCGCCAGGCGGCCGACCTGGTTTTCAATCATGACGGAACTAAGGAGCTAGCTCATGAAACTGTTGGTCAACGGCGAAGCGCATGAGGTTGCCGCCAACACCCTGGCCGAGCTGCTTGCCGCGCTCGACTATGAGGGCGATTGGCTGGCGACCGCCGTCAACAGCGACCTCGTGCACAAAGCCAACCGGGCGGAATTCCGGTTGAGCGACGGCGATCGGATCGAAATCCTTTCGCCGATGCAGGGAGGCTAGCATGTTCGAACTTTTCGGAACGTCGCTTCCCTCGCGGCTGCTTCTCGGCACGGCTCAGTATCCTTCACCGGCCATCCTTGCCGATGCGGTCAAGGCGTCGGGCACATCGGTGGTGACAGTCTCGTTGCGGCGTGAGATGGCAGGCGGGAGGGCCGGCGAAAAATTCTGGTCGTTGATCCGCGCGCTCGGCACGAGAATCCTTCCCAACACTGCCGGCTGCCACTCCGTCAAGGAAGCGGTCACGACCGCGAAGATGGCGCGCGAAGTGTTCGGCACGAGCTGGATCAAGCTCGAAGTGATCGGCAACCAGGACACGCTGCAACCGGACGTGTTCGGCCTGGTCGAAGCCGCGCGCATCCTGTGCGAGGACGGTTTTACGGTATTTCCCTATACCACCGACGACCTTGTTGTCGCCGAGCGGCTGCTGGAGGCGGGCTGCAAGGTCCTGATGCCGTGGTGCGCACCGATCGGTTCCGCCCTCGGGCCGGTCAACATCATGGCACTGCGTTCGATGCGCGGACACTTCCCGGATGTCCCGCTGATTGTGGATGCGGGGCTCGGACGGCCGTCGCACGCGGCAACCGTCATGGAACTCGGCTTTGACGCCGTGCTGCTGAACACCGCGGTCGCCAGGGCGGCTGATCCGGTCGGCATGGCGCGTGCGTTCGGCAAGGCTGTCGAAGCCGGCCGTGAAGCTTACAGCTCGGGAATGCTCGAACCGCGCGACGTCGCCGTGCCATCGACGCCGACAATTGGCAGGGCGGTTTTTTCATGAAACTCGATCCCTTCTACCTGATCGTCGACAGCGCTGCCTGGATCGAACGGCTGGTCCCACTCGGCGTCAAGCTGGTTCAGCTTCGCATCAAGACCATGGATGAGGCCGGGTTGCGCGCGGAGATCCGCAAGGCAAAGGCCTTGTGCGCCCAAAACCGTTGCCAGCTCATCGTCAACGACCACTGGCGCCTGGCAATCGAGGAAGGCTGCGACTTCGTCCACCTTGGCCAGGAGGATTTGCAGACCGCCGATCGTTCGCGGATTCGGGTAGCCGGCGTGAGGCTCGGACTGAGCACACATGATGATATCGAACTGGAAACGGCGATGGCCGCCGGGCCGGACTATATCGCGCTTGGGCCGATCTATCGAACCATCCTGAAGACGATGAAATGGGCGCCGCAGGGACTCGAACGGATCAGAGAATGGAAGCATCGGGTAGCGCCAATCCCATTGGTCGCCATTGGCGGTCTCAACCCTGACAGGCTCAACGGTGTTTTCGCGGCGGACGCCGATAGCGCGGCAGTGGTCACCGATATCACGCTGAATGCCGACCCCGAAGCGCGCACGCGAGAATGGATCGAAAAGACGGAGCGATGGCGCTGAGGCGGGAACCGCATGTCCTTGTCGTTGGCGGATCGGACTCCAGCGGTGGAGCTGGAATTGCCCGCGATATAGAAACGGTTTCCGCCTTCGGGCTGCGCAGTTGTCTTGCCATCACCGCCGTGACAGTCCAGACGCACTCGGCTGTCGAGCACGTCAAGCTTGTGCCGTCGGAGCTTGTCGCCGCTCAGATGCGCGCCGCGTTCGCTGCCAACGCTGTCGCGGCCGTCAAGATAGGCATGATTGGGACATCGGCGGCTGTTGAGGCAGTCGGCGCTGTTTTGGTCAACCGCCAAGTGCCTGTGATACTCGACCCGGTCCTGGCCTCTACCTCGGGACGCAATCTGCTGGCGGACGATGCCATTAATATGCTGCGCCACGATCTGATGCCGATCTGCCGGCTTGTAACGCCTAACCTGGTCGAGCTGGCTGCGTTTACCGGCTCGTCACCGGCCGCGGACGAAGAAGGGGCTTGTCGTCAGGCTGAAGAGCTATCGAGGACGGTGAGGACCGCCGTACTCGTCAAGGGCGGCCATGCACAAGGAACCCGTTGCGTCGACGTGCTTTTGCAGCCGAACCAACCTGCAGTTCGGTTTGAGGCGCCCCGCTTGCCGCGAGAGATGCGCGGAACGGGTTGCATGATGGCCAGCGCAGTCGCCGCCTCGCTTGCTCTTGGAGCGTCGCTGGAAGCGAGCGTGCGCCAAGCCAAGCAACATGTTTTCGATGCGCTTGCCGGATCGAAGGATATCGGGCCGATAAGCTGATCGGCCCGAACGTATCCAACGCTCCGATCAAGTCTGGCAGGCGATCGTGGGTCTACTCCTAGGACATGAAGGCCCTATCGGGGTGAGAATGCGGCATACACGGTCGCTTTCGCCTATGAACAACACGCCGCTTCGAGGAGGAAGCCGCATGCCTCTGTGCCAACCGGTTGATGGGTCATCCGAAACCCGCACCTAGTCGTCGCTAGCGACAGCATGCCGCTTGGCACGTTGTTGGGTGAGCGAACGTTCGAACCGGGGTTAGCCAACTCGAGCCATAATTGCGGATTGAATCGCCGTTGCGGTATATAGGGAAGCATCTAACGACAGATTCCCAAACGCCGGTTGACAAAGGAGGTAGTTTGCACCCGCCGCTTCCAGCTGATCAAGAAGAGCTTGTCCCGCAGATGCTGCCGTTCCTACTACGCACAATTCCTTCTCGATTGCTGCATCGAAGGTCAGCGGCAGGTTTGGTGGAGTCGGCATGGCATTGAGATCATAAAGGAATTTAAAGCTCTTGAGCCACCGTTCGTAAGCAGGTGCGGCGAGTGAACGTGCATCTGTTTCAGAACGCCCAATCACGACCATTCGGAGCAATCCAAGAAATGGCGCTTGGTCGTCCGCCTCACTTGTGTGCTCTCGACCGGCGCGGAAGGCATCAGTGATTCTTCTAACGGAAGAGGAAGGTCCCACGCACGCTATGTTCATGCCATTCGCAGCGGCCCAGACTGCCGATTCCGGTCGATTGGTGGCGATCCAAGTCGGCGGATGTGGACGCTGATGAGTTCTTAGCGTCAGCGGAACGCTGTTCAACTCAAAATGGCGACCTTGATACGATAGCGTGCCGCCCTTCAGCGCATTGATAAGAATTTCGCTGGCTTCCGCATAGTGGTTTGGCGCCACGTCCGAGCCAATCCCGAAGTAACCCAATTCGATCGGGAGCGAGCCACGCCCTATCCCAAGTTCGAGCCTGCCACCGCTCAATTGGTCCAGCATACAGATCTCTTCGAACGCACGTAGCGGATGATAGAGGGCAAGCAACATTACCAACGGTCCGACACGAAGGCGCCGGGTTCGCTGGGCTACGCTCGACAAGAACAGATTCGGTGAGGGACCTCTCCCATGTGGGGTACAATGGTGCTCTGCGAGATGATATGCATAGAACCCAAGGTGATCGCACGCCTCCGCTAACATCAGGCGATCTTCGTACTGTCGGGCGATATCGGGGCCGTCCTCGTCCAGATGATCGAAGATTCCGACAGCTAGGCCTGAAGGAAAGGCCTTATCCATGATATTGTCTCCATTTTTGACGCAACAAGTCCTGCTTGCGTATTCCAAGCAATTTAAAGGTTTCTCGCTTGTGTAATCGCTCGGATTATTGCCTGCGAAATGCTAAAGCAGAGCCTTAACAACCTAATGCGGGGGCCTTGACATATTCAATATTCTACTAATACGACTAGCGGCACGAAGAAACGCATCCATTTGCTCTTTTGTACCGATGCTGACGCGGATGTAATTTTCCAAACCTTTATCGGGAAAGACGGCAACAAGTATTTTTTGCCTTGCAAAGGCTGATTGCCACCATGAGCCGTCCTGTCCCGTTGGCACGCGGGCAAGCAAGAAGTTTGCGTGGGAAGGGATTACGGAAAATCCAAGTTGCGACAGCGCGAGCGTCACTCGCCGTCGTTCATGCCTGATGTGTCTGTGGTTGTCTGCATAGGCGGCGCGGTGCGCAAGGACGCTGATACCAACCGCCTGCCCGATCACATTCATGTTGAAGACGTTCTGGATGTTGCGTAGCCTGCCGATAATTTCAGGGTGACCGAAACCGAAACCGACGCGAACGCCGGCGGCAGCATAGCTTTTCGAAAATGTCCTTAAGACCAGAAGGTTCGAATAGCGATTGATGAGGCGTAGACCATTCTCGGGTGCAAAGTCGACGTAGGCCTCATCCAGCACAATCAAGCGGTCCGATTTCGCTACCAGGCGTTCGATATCGGCCACCGGAACGAACGTTCCAGTCGGATTGTTCGGATTGGCTAACAGAATGAACTTGGCGTCCTTTGCAGGACCGAAGAGCAATTGCTCCATCGGCAAGGAATTATCTTCGCTAAATTCGATTTCGACAAATTGAGCACCCTGCAACGTTGCAAGTTTGCGGTTGAACGAAAAGCCTGGCGACATCATCGCCACGCTATCCCCCGGGGCAAGGAATGCTCTGTAGACAAGTCCAAGCAGTTCAGACGATCCGTTGCCGGCGATCACCTGATCCAGGGAGACGTTGTAGGCATTCGCGGCTGCTTCCCTCAAGCTGATGTTATCGTCTTCTGGATATAGATACTGCCGTTCGAGAGCTGCAATCGCACTTTGCATTATGATTGCCGGAAGCGGGAAGGGGTTTTCATTCGTGTTTAGTTTTACCCAACTTGAATCCGGCGCTGGTGTATCGGATGGCAGAGCATCTAACTGTCTCGCCACTTGCGAAAGAGACGAAAGCACACTCTGAAGTTTTGCATCGGACATGTTTTTCTCCGTTTCAGTCGCAGAGGGAATCCGGGATGAACTGATGGTCTAGAGCAGATGGCCGACCGACGGTTCGTTCACACCGCCGTTGTCAGCACATTGATCCCGTGAGGTCGGGCGGGCTGTCCTCCCGGGTCGGATTGGCCCGACCCTCAGGTCCGCATCCACTCGTCATCGGGCCAAGGCTCCGCCAACCACCAATGCTTGATTTGTCCCTGATATTTGCCTCGGTCGGCCTTTCAAGGACGCTTGATCTGATGCCGTATTTCCTCAGCGTGTATCCAATCTGGCGCGGCGTCAGTCCAAGCAGGCGCCGCCTTTGCCTGCACTGAGCCACATCTCTCCACGGCCGCGATGACACGCTCGCGATTTGACATACTCGTACCTTTAAAGAGGCTGCGCTGGCAGGCGCCAGCGGTGCCTGGTCGCTGAGGACGGACGGGACCGTAGCGGCGGCCGAAGGAGCAGCCTCAGTCGGCCGCGTGGCCAACCTGTCTGGCATCATCGGCCCCAGTTGCAGCACCTTGTTGCCCGGTCCGCTCTTCCACGGCGCCGCGGAAAAACACTGTCCGTGGCAGCAGTCAAAGTCGTTTCTGCCGATTGACGCTCCCGCTGCCAGGAACATGCGATGCAGCTTCACTGTCTGCCCAAGCAGATTGGCGATTGTGGTGAGGAGGCGGAGGTCGTAATCGAGGAGGGAACCTGATTTGTTGTCCAGGATGCGGTCGATGGTCGGCGTGCCCACGACGTTCGCATCGACGCGAACGGGTACGCCGATGAACGACACTTTCATGTTGTCGGACGCCCCGAGTACGTCCTTGTCGGCGGCGTTGAAAGCAAGCGCGAAAAAAGCCCTGGCCGTAAGTCGGGGCGCTGCAACGTAGTCGAGTGCACAGCGGTGCGATGCCTTGCCATGGGTTTCCTTTCATGAAGCGCGATCGTCGACTGGCTCTGCACGCCGCAACCGCACGTTGATTCAACGAGACGGGAATGGGGCGGGAGAGTCAATCGAGCTTTCTTTCATTCGCGAAAGGAAACTCTGCGCTCATGATAGAATTCCATCAGTTTCATATAGCTCCGGTAGATGATGTCGAACGGCAGAATGTCTGCCCCGGCGTCGCCGCGGTGCCGGTGCTGATGGCCCGGGTGACCTTGCCCCTCTGATCTAATCCGGTTTGAAGTTCGTTCTGGCCCATCGAGAGGACCAGGACATGAAACGTAGCCGCTTCTCTGAAGAGCAGATCATCGGAATTTTGAAGGAACACGAGGCCGGGGTATCGGTTGCCGATCTGTGCCGCAAGCACGGGGTCAGCGACGCCTCGATCTACAACTGGAAGGCCCGTTCCGGCGGGATGGATATCTCCGAGGCTCGGCGACTGAAGGCACTGGAGGACGAGAACACGCGGCTGAAGCGGCTTCTGGCCGACGCCATGCTCGACAATGCCGCGTTGAAGGATCTTGTGGGAAAGAATGTATGGTCCGCCCCGTCCGTGCAAGGGTTCGCGACATCGCCGATGACGATTCCAGTTGCGTAAATGTATCCGGCCTCTCGCGAGTGAGCTGCTGTTGCAGCCAGGCCATGATGAGATCCGCGCACGCCGTTCCCAATAAATGGTTCGGGCACGAAGCCCGCTTTTTTGCACAGGGCTTACGGCATGCTGATCCACTGTTTCGTCATCACTATTCCCGAGCCTTGCAATCGAGCCGGAGCGTCAGGCGAAAGCAGGGTCCCTGCGTTCGTAGAGCGCTCCCGGCTTGGTCAGGACAACCCAGACAATGCGCGCCATCTTGGCGGCAAGTGCGACAACAGCTTTGTTCGGGTGCATACGGCTCTGCAACCCGTCAAGCCAGCTTCCCAGGCGATCCCGGGTTCGATCCAGGTGACGGAAGCATGATCGCGCGCCATGAACGAGCAGCTTGCGAACGTAGCGGTTCCCGCGCTTGCTGATACCGAGTAGCTTCTGCTTGCCTCCGGTCGAGTATTCTCGAGGGACAAGGCCCAGCCAAGCGGCCAGATCGCGGGCCTTCCGGAACTGGCGCCCATTGCCGACGGCCGCAAGAAGGGCGGTGGCGCCCAGTGCTCCGATTCCGGGGATCGTCATAAGCCGGCGGGCAACATCTTCTCGATCTGCAATCCCAGCGATCTCCCTCGTCACGTCGTCGATGCGCTGCTCCAGCCGGCGTAGGTCGGCGAACAGGTCCGAGAGCAGTTTGCGCATCGCCGGCGAGAGGTCGTTCGACGCGTCGTCCAGAACCAGTGGCAGGTCGAGTTTGAACAGGCCCGCTCCCTGTCTCAACGCGATGCCATATTCCAGGCAGAACGCTCGCATCTGGTTGATCAGACGGGTTCGCGTGCCGATCATCTGGTCGCGTACCCGATGCAGCGCCTGGAGGTCAGCTTGTTTCTCGCTCTTGATTGCTGCGAACCGCATCGTCGGCCGAGTGGCAGCTTCGGCGATGGCCTCGGCATCGATAATGTCACTCTTGTTCGACTTCACGTAGGGCTTCACGAACTGCGCTGGGATCAGGCGAACCTTGTGCCCCAGCGCATGCAGTCTCCTGGCGATCCATTGCGATCCAGCGCACGATTCCATCCCGACGATTGCCGGCGCTGCCCGCTCAAAGAACTTCATCAACGTATCGCGTCGGAAGCGAACTCGCTGGACGGGCTCGCCGTCGCTGTCCAAGCCGACGACGTGGAAGATGTTCTTGCCGATATCGACACCATAGACGGCCGCAGGGCGCGGCGCATTGCGTGGGGACATTGCAACCTCCTTTGTTGTGACTGCCCAGATGATGCTGCGGGAGGACGGGGCGGACCATCCCATTAATGGTGACGCCCGCGGCCA
Source organism: Mesorhizobium sp. STM 4661 (assembly GCF_000359125.1). Taxonomy (GTDB): domain Bacteria; phylum Pseudomonadota; class Alphaproteobacteria; order Rhizobiales; family Rhizobiaceae; genus Mesorhizobium. The sequence goes on from NZ_CAAF010000056.1 coordinate 109,029, forward strand.
AGCGGAAAGCTGTCACTCGCCTGAAGGAAGGCTTCGGGATGAGCGAACGGCGGGCGTGTAAAGCCATCGGCTGTTGCCGCATGACGGTTCGCTACGAGACCAGCAGGCCGGACGACCGCGAGGTTCGCGAGCGGATGAAGGCGATCGCGCAGGAGCGTCGCCGGTTCGGCTACCGGCGTCTTCTCGTGATGCTGAGGCGGGAGGGCCTGGTCGTGAACCACAAGAAGCTGTTCCGGCTCTATCGGGAGGAGAAGCTCGCCGTTCGCCGCCGTGGCGGCCGCAAACGGGCGATCGGGACCAGGGCGCCGATGCTGGTGCCGCTGAGGCCCGACGAGCGCTGGTCGCTCGACTTCGTGTCGGACCAGCTCACCGACGGGCGCCGCTTCCGCATCATGGCCGTCGTCGACGACTGCACGAGAGAGTGCTTGGCACTCATCGTTGATACGTCTCTCTCGGGCATGCGGGTTGCCCGCGAATTGGACCGGCTCATTACCGAGCGCGGCCGGCCGAGGATGATCGTCAGCGACAATGGCAGCGAGTTCACCTCGAACGCCATCCTCTCATGGGCGGATCAGAGCCGCGTCGAATGGCATTACATTGCGCCCGGCAAGCCGATGCAGAATGGCTTCATCGAGAGCTTCAACGGCCGACTGCGCGATGAACTGCTCAACGAGACGCTGTTTACCTCGCTGGCTCAGGCGCGCGTAGCCATCGCCCTGTGGCGCGCCGACTACAACACCGCGCGGCCGCACTCCCAAATCGCCTGGCAGACACCGGCCGAGTTCGCCAGCACCTTCAATCCGCGACGGTCGCTCGCGCTGCGCTATGCCAAAGGCTCCGCGCCAGCGCCCGTCGCATCACCCGCCCAGCAGGGCACAACCCACGCCGGAAACGAACTCAAAACTGGATAGAAACTGGGGCAAGGTCAGCGGTTTTGGGGATTGGCTGACCGGGAGCCGGGCGCCGTGATCGACATGCCGTATTGAACGCGGGCCTTGAAAGTTAGGTGGTCGCCACTTGTGGATTCGCAGACCGACCTAACGCGGCGACTTCAACACGCCAGACGCGAGGCAAGATACGCCAAAAAGCTTCATCTCCCGTTTGATGTTCGCCGTTTCAGTGGGGCTTGCATGAGGTGTAATCATCACTTGATTGATGAACGTCTTCGCCTCGATGTCGATATAGACACCCTCTCTCAATGCCTGCTTGTCCAGCCAAAGGAGTCTCACTTCGTCTTCGAACTTGAAGGCCCGCCGCTTGTGCAACAGCATGGTCGCGGCCATCCGGGTAACTTCTTTCTTCGATCCTTCTGCGATCGACTGAGCCAGACGAACAAGAGTTCTCTCGCCACGATACTGGACGCGGCCTAGAAAAGCGGAGCCGGCGCTGTTCTCGATGAGGGCTTTTGCCGCGTTCACCATCGCGTCCACACGACAGCGGATACGGACAACAGGAGTTTCTTTTTCGGGACCAAAGCCTGCCATTCGCCAACGCGGTTCGTCATGTGCACCTGTGGTCCAACACGAGCCGTACGATTGAAATCCCGACAAGGGTCCGGGGCGATTGAACAGACGATCGCACCACCACCGCTCATAGGGGTCCTGCCAACATCGAACGGGCGAGAGCCGCAGTTTGTTTGTTTCGAAAATCAGCTTGGCGTAACGCCATTCCAGCATGTGATAGAGGAATGGTTTTGTGATTGCGGGATCCGTCATCACTTTCCGGCCGTCGGCGCCGCGCTCGACGAGGGACCAAGAGATGGCATGCTTCTGGTCGATGATCATGACAGATTCCCAAGAGCCCGCTTGGCACTCTAATCGGCTCATTCAGTAGCTAAACCAATAATTTTCACGGTGAGCCGTGTAGAGTTCTCAACTGAATGTCGCACGTGCCCTTGCGAAAACACCAGATCTGCGCTCAGAGATTGCAGCCCATTTGGTTGAAAAGGACGCCGGCGCATTCAAGCCGCAGATAAGTCACATGGAAAAGCAACTTAGCGAAGGCGAGATCAAAGACGCCCTCGACGACTTGTCGTGGCAAAAGCTTAAGACTCACCTGGACGCGATCGAGTTCGATGAAGCGCTCGCCGGTGAACTGCTGGGCCACGTAAGGCGATGCGGGCGGTTAGTTCTCAGATATCCAGACCCGAAACGCGAGAAGCTACGAGACCAGCTGCTCGACGGACTGGCCGCATATCTCAAGGAACGCTTGGGAGACGACGCGCTGTCTTGCTTTGAGAGCGTCCGCGCGACGTTTCGGACGATCGAGGATGGCTATCGTGGCATTCTCACATTGCTCGCTCGCGCTGAGGTATCGAAGTTGCTGCCAGACGTAAGGGTAGCCGCCTACCTACAGCGCGCAAACGCTCAGTATAAGGACGTAAATAAGCGCGCCGCTGCAGCCATACGCCAGGGAGAAACCCTTGAGGCCATGGCAGGCGTTCTCCTGAAGGACGACGATGGCAACGACTTTTCGCCTGATGCAGCCTCCGACGCGATCGTCAAGACTCTGACCAGCACCCTGTTGATGGAAGGGTATACCAACGATTGGTTCGACAAGAATGGCCTGCTCGTCGTGCCAGATTTCGAACCTGCGGATGAGGAAACCATCTACAAGGCGGGCTCCACCGAAGTCCTTGGTATCTGCTGGGGTCGGTGGGAACGCACGGAGGAACACCGCAGATTTCTAGAGACGGAGTGGACCGAACTGACGGGCGAGGCCCGTCCAAAGGGGCTGCCCGACAATATTCAGCGCGTAATCCACACAGGCCCGACGGAAACGTGGCTGTGGGATTTCATCGCCAACGAACGGCTGCAGGACCGTCTGGTGCAGACATTCCTGGAGATGTCCTTTGAAACGCGAATGCGTCAGGGATTACGCGGCATCGCCGGCCCTGCTCCTCTGCTTCCGGATGCTTACGTGTCGGCCGAGGAGGCTCATTCGGCCGTATCGTTGTCCGCAATATTAGGCTACGCGGTGGTCGAGGATCTTGCTCGGCCGGGCAAACTCCGCTTGGTCGAATGGCTGCGTGGCTACGCATTCCTGAAAGGCCTGGCGGAGGAGCGCTTCGACAGTAGCCCTGCTGGCGTAATCCTTATCGAAGAGGCCGAGCTGTCCGCCAGATTGCAGCAGGTGGGGCTCTCTGCGGAGGCGACACGGATCTTTCTCGGGCATGTGTCTTTGGGACGGACCAGCCGCGATATGTATGACTGCCCGCTGGTAAGGACCTCTAGCGGCAAGCTTATTCTCTTCGCTCCGGCCGTTCTCGCAACCCATATTGTCAGCGTCGTCCTCTCAAACCTCTCCAGACTGCGCGAGCAGCTGTCACGAAAGGGAGCCGCTTTCGAGACCAGCGTACGCAAGTTTTTCACTGACCGCGAAATGGATTGCCGGGGCTTTAAGGTCAAACGCGAGGCAGAGGTATATGAATTCGATGCCGTTCTTGTCTGGGGCGACCGTGTTTTTCTGTTTGAGTGTAAGAATCGCAGCCTCTCGGGCCGAAACCCCGCACAGGCGTATTACTTCGCGCTCGAAAACCGCTCCAACGCGCGCCAACTGCAGCGCCAAGCAGACGCGCTTCGGCAATATCCAGATATCCTAACCGAGGAATTTGGCCCTGAGGCTGCGAACAAGGAGGTCGTCCCTTGCATACTAAATTCGCTGCCTTTTTCTTTGCCAGGGTTGCAGGATGGCGTCTACTTCACGGACTGGTCTGCTGTTACGAGGTTCTTCCAGGACAGGTATGTGCACGCAAAGACGGCACACCACGTCACCGATGATGTGACTTTGCTGCATCGATCCGCTCTCTACGATTTATGGCTCGGGGATCAGCCGACGCCGGATCGTTTCATCCGGGCTTTGGACAACCCCTTCCAATTGGAAATCGTGGGTAACCACATCGACATCCATCGCAGCATATTTCCCGTTGGACCCGAGATGGCGGTGGTTTCTCGCGAATTCATGCGGGAAAACACCACGGCGGAATCCATAGCTGAGACTTTGGGCGCTTCCCCAGATCGGCTGCGGGCCGATATCGCCAAGGTCGGACGCGCGGTTAAGAACGTGCGTGCAAGGCATAAACAGTCACTCCTACGAAGAGAAGATCGCGCGTGGCGCGAACGTCGAAAGCGGCGCCCGGACTTAGGCGAATAGGGAGAGGCCAACCGCCTTCAATCAGCTCCGCGGAGGCATGCTGGCAGCGTCCAGGCGACGGTGAATCAACGAAACAAGCGACAGCAAGTCTTCGGCGTCTTCCTTTGACATCGCCCAGTTTATTCGCGCCTCGTGTGCGGTGGGATTGCGGAACATCCCGAACGTCCCTTTCAGGAGATTACCGAAGCCCTTCTGCTCGTCCTGCTCGCTTTTCGTAGCGAGGGCATTGATTGCCAGCATCGGAGGTGTCCCCGAGAACGCCCTGTCGACGAGCACGGCGCCGTCGTCATCGAGCCCGGTGCGGAACCGCACCTTGGCGGCGATGCTTTTCACCGCTTCGAGCACAGCGTGGAAATAGTTGTCCTGCAGCAGTTCTTGCCGACAGAACTTCATTACGTCCGGATGCACGCCTCGTGAAGCGAGGTCTTCGCGCAGCTCTCGCGCTCGCCGCTCTGCCTGCCCGAGCGTCTCGACCTTTTCTGCCTTCGATAGCTCGCCAGAAGCGGCGACCGAAAGCCCCGTGAACGCGAGCGCCCGGTTGAGGTTCGCACGCATTGGTTCGAAGCGTTCAGGCTCGCGGACAAACCGCGCCGGCTTCATGGCCTTCCGGATGAACCCAATGATGCGAGTGCGATCGCGGCGCGTATTCTGCTCATGGGCGAAGGCGTTGTAGAGGCGATGTCTTTTCGTGATGGCGGGATCGGTATCCTTGATACGACAGCTCGTCAGAAGGCGACCAATTTCGGGGCCTCTCAATCCCTCCGACGTATCCGCGAGTGCATCCGCAATTGCCTGCAGCTGTTCTTGGGAAAACGAAGCCATAACAACCCCTGTGTTCTGACGTGGTAGCGTGTCAGCCCAAATTGTCACAGAGCATGTAGAATCCCTCGATAGCCAAGCGGCGACTGGTTCGAAGCGGACAACCGCCAAGCCTCAGGACCTGAAGCTGAAAGGCCCAAAAGGGAGGTTATTGATTTATGACGTTCAGTCATCCTCTCCGATTCAGTAACGCAGCCCAGTCGATTGCCGCAGTTCCGCCAGCGAGTGTAGGAGGGGCATCAGCCCGAAAGTAATTTTCGCCCTCTCGAAAATCCACCGCGAGGATCTTCTCATCCGCGAATATGCAATTCGAAAAATCACATTTCTCAAAAGCATATTTATAATTCGCATGAAAATTAACTGAATCAATCGAGTCGACACGAGTGATACCGCAGTTCTTGAACATGGATCTCTCAAATCGACCGTCAACCGTTACGCGCTTCCATCCCACTATTGTTACGCCGTTAAACGATGCATTTTCCAATCTATCAATTTCGTATTCGTCATCGAAGGGAAATTCCCCTCCGAAATATCTTACTGAGGCAAACCCTGGAATGTAGTGCCAGTATACAGGATCATCGTCGTAGTGGTAATCCTGTTCTGGCTCTGCAGCGTAGAAGGTGATGCTTCGGCCGGTATTAAAACCGGCCTCGTCTCCCGACCGCATGACGCCGGAAATCTCTTCTCGATGCCGGTTGCCGTGATAGTTACGCATGTGATCTTCGACAAAATCAGCGAGCAGATTCATTGCGCTCCGCGCGTAGTCCCCTTGCCCGCTATGAATGAGCACACTTAGAGTAGCGACACCGGCAGACACATGGGATGGTTTGCTTGGCTCGCTCAAAAGTTTAGCTCCCTCCTGAAGCAGTTTTGCGCGCCCTTCGTTCTCAGCTTGATTGGCCTGCCTAACGCTAATGGAACCTCGCCAGCTAACCGTGCAGAAAGTTACGAGCGCGAACAGTGCAACACCGAAGGGGGCGAGCGCTTGGGCCAAGCGGGTATCATGCTCGCCATCGAAGCCGTCACTGAAAATGAACAGAAAAGCGATTACGATAGCTACGGCCGTGAACGTCGCACTGACGATCGACAGCACATACCAATGCTTTTCGGCGATAGTTGGCCATTCGCCGGTTGAATCCTTGCCCCTACGTTCGATCACATAGTCCCCCAGCCTTGACGTTTATCCGCACTCACATGTCAGCGTGGCGTTAGACTTATAGCGCTACCGATTCAATCATGGCGCTCGATAGCCACGGGGAAGATCGATGCAAGGTCTTCCTCCACGTCTATCTCGAATTCGGCGGCGAGCGCCGAAAGCTGCAATCCGAAGATTGCCCGCAACTCCCCTAACGCCACGAAATAGCCGGGCGTCAACGGGCGGTAGCCATGATCATGCCACCGGATCGATGATCCACTATCGACGTCGTTGCGCAGGCGATAGGCGATGTTTCGGTAGTCCGGCAGCGCATCCTCCAGAAAACGCCGGGAGGCTGTGCGCAGATGCCGGACACGGCGTGCAGCTGGCGAATGCTCGGGAAGGTCGTTCAAGATTTGCGTGAGCTCATTGCGAATCTGAATCACCGACTGATCTACTTGGTCCGGAACCTCGAAATGCATCGGCACGTAGAGCACACGCCGATTCTCTAAGAAATTGAACAGCCGCAAGATCACCGTCCGTTGTGCGACTGGCGGATTCCAGCTCGCGCTAATACTTAGGAACCCGATGCCGGTGAGCCTGCTTCGAATGGCATCGAAGCTTCGCCGAACGATTGCCATCTACTACCCCCCACTCCAGTTCTCATCATTGGCGCGGTAGGATGTAAAAGGAAAGCCCGGCGGTTGGCACGGCGTAACTCGCCGCAACCATCTAATGAGATCGTTGACGCGCCGACGCGCTTGCGCTGTTTCCTGTGAGAGGAGACGAAAGAGAGCCACGACCTACATTGCGGCCCGAGCAATGCCCTCCACGATGATTTGGAACATTTCAATCTGTTGCTGATATTCGCCCTCCAAGACCTCTTGTTTAGCGGGCGTATTGAATGTGGCCTTGACCAAATTGCTATCTGGCCGCTCGCGGACCTATCGCCCAGGTTTCTTTGCGCGGATGTTTCCCGCGGGAAAATGGAAGCTGACCCTTGACCCGAAAATCTCAGGACATTTCCGGCTGGCTCAAGATGGCGAGGTGGAGCTTAGCTGCCTTGATATCGTGTCGATTTCGACCAGCAAGGCGCTTCTGTGGCACACCGTCGAGATACGAGCTCGTGGCAGAACAGACACCCTTTCGGCATTGTCGGGTGACGCGGCCACACAACTGGCCGCAGACCTTCATGCCTTCATCAACACTCACCTGTTTGGGCTTATCGCCACCGAGAAGGATCGCCTGCTCGATGTCGACGAAAGGCTTCGCGAGCTTACCGAAGGCAACAGACAGTATCTTGCACAGGCCGATCTGGGCAGGGCTGTTGCCGGCGTCCCCGGCGCCGCAGCGGCCGCCCTCTCTCACCCGCTTCTAAACCCAGACATGATGCCGGTAGGACTTAAGGCCTCCCTTCCGGCCTCGTTCGCTATGATAACGGACCCGGCCGTTCGCCATGCCTACAACGAGGCGTTCGTCAGCTCGGAACTGACGAGGTTCCAGCCGTTTTTCGAAGATCTCGACCGGCGATCGTTTTCCGATCAGCAGCGCGAGGCTTGTATCCGCCTTGAGGACAACAACCTCCTGGTGGCCTCGGCAGGATCCGGCAAATCCGCGACGATGGTCGGCAAGGTCGCCTACGTCCTGGAGAAACAACTCTATCGGCCCGACGAGATCCTGCTCCTGGCCTTCAACAGAAACGCAGCCGATGAACTCAGGACGAGGATCGCGGCTCAGTTGCAGGTCGCGGAGGACGCCTTGGAGTGTCGCGTCACGACATTTCATGCGCTCGGGCGCGGAATCATTGAGGAGGTCGAGGGTCGGCCACCGCAGCTCGCCAACTGGGTGGATCATCCCGCTGGCGAAACCAGGGTCATCGAGGCGATAATCCAGAACCTTGTCGAGAGCGATCCGGAATTTGCCCGGATGTGGGCCGAGCTTCTCGTCGTGCATCCCAAAGCCGACATCCCGATTGAGGTATTTGGCGGGGAGGCCGACTATCAGCGCTACGTATCGGACACCCTTAGAAAGGGTAGCGCCACGATCGGTTCCTTGTCCGCCGTGATCGTAAAGTCGTTGCAGGAGAAGAAGATCGCCAACTGGCTTTGGCTGCATTCAGTCGCCTTCGAATATGAACGGCAAATTGCGGTGGAGGAAGACGGTGGCAGCGTCCGCCATCTGCATCCGGATTTCTACTATCCGCAGACCGAAACTGTGCATGAGCATTTCGCGCTCGATGCGGACGGAAGCTCACCCTTTGCGGACTACGCCGAGCACGCCGAGAACAAGCGGCAGGCATATCGCCGCAATGAGATCGATTTCTTCGAGACCACTTCCGCTCAAGCCAGCGACGAGACGCTGCTCAGCACGCTCGAGTCTGAACTGACGCGTCGCTCAATACCTTTCGAGCGAAAGAGCTACGCCGAAATCACCAAGGCGCTCGATCCGGTCGTTATCAAGCACTATCACCAGCTGATATCCACCTGCTTGAAGCACATACGTGCCAGTCACCTCACGCTCGACATGCTGCTCGAACGTGCCAAAACCTTGCATGACAAGGAGCGTGGGAGGCTGTTCGCGCGCGCGGTCTGGCTGATCACTCAGGGGTACTCCCGAAAGATTGAGGAAACCGGGCGGATCGACTTCGATTCGATGATCGCGGATGCGGTGCGTCTGGTCGAGACTGGCCGATATCGAAGCCCCTATTCCCTCATTCTCGTGGACGAGTTTCAGGACATTTCCGAGCCGCGCGCTAACCTCATCAAGGCGCTCAAACAGCAGAAAGCGTTCAGCAAGGTGTTCGCGGTCGGAGACGACTGGCAGTCGATCTATCGCTTTGCCGGATCGGACATCACGATCTTTACGCGGTTCGAAGCGAACTTCGGGACCAGTTGGCAGGGGCGCCTGGAGCAGACATATCGCTGTAACCAGCTCATTGCCGAGACGGCCGCCAAGTTCGTCCAGCGCAATCCCGAACAGATCAAGAAGTCGGTCCGCTCGACGCGCCCGGCCGTCTCGCGATCAATCCGTGTCATTCCCATCGATGATCAACGCGACAAGCCGGACTTTGCGGTGGCATGTCAGCGCCTGCTCGAACGGCTTGATGCCGCTCTGGGTACCATCGCCGACCGGTGGCGCGGCGAAAAGCGCGGCAAGCTCAAGGTTCTGGTTTTGTGGCGCTACAACGTCCTTGATCCATTCGAGGGGCGGCCGCCGTCCTTTGCCAACATCGAGGTGACCGGGCTGTCGTTTCACAGGGCCAAGGGCCTCGAGGCCGACTACACGGTGCTGCTCGATGTCAGCGAGGGCAACTACGGCGTACCAAGCCGCATCGAAGACGACGAGCTGTTGAACCTGGTGATTCCTCGCCCCGAGACCTTCGCTTACGCGGAAGAACGGCGCCTGTTTTACGTGGCGCTGACGCGTGCCAGCCGAGGGGTCTATATGCTCACCAATCGCCGTCAGCCATCCCGCTATATCCACGAGCTTTGCGAGATCGCCGGCGATGAAGTCCGCTTCGAGACGATTGAGGGAGCCGAATTGAGCCAATGCCCGGCCTGCCTCGTCGGCCAATTGGTGGAGCGGCGCAACAAAGACGGATCGATGTTTCGTGGATGCAATCAGTTTCCGGACTGCAAACACACTGAACCGACGAGTGTAGTGCGAAGACGGTAACCGTCTTCACCCATTGTGACGGCGAACTTGGATCCTCTACGACTCACGCCAACGAGCATTGAGCCGAGCTTTGGCCTGACAGGTAGATTTATCTCGGCATCGCCCAAAATTACGGTATACGAAAATGGGCGATGCGGATTTGACCCCATACCAGGAGCGAATACTTGAGTGATCAAAACGAAGCCGTGACGGCTGATCTGGTCGGGCTGACGGCAGACATTGTCTCTGCCTATGTCAGCCAAAACCCTCTGCCCGTCGCTGGGTTGCCAGACCTCATCGCGTCGATCCATTCGTCGCTTACAGGCCTTGGTCAGCCGAATGTGCCTGGGCCGTCTCAGCAGGAACCCGCCGTCAATCCAAAAAGGTCGGTAACACCGGATCACATCATCTGCCTGGAAGACGGGAAGAAATTCAAATCGCTGAAACGTCATCTTGCGGTTCACTATGGGCTGGCTCCGAACGAATACCGCGAAAAGTGGGGATTGAAGCCAGACTACCCGATGGTAGCACCGAACTACGCGGCCCAAAGATCTACGCTCGCGAAGGCTGCGGGGCTCGGACGCAAACCGCAACCAACGCCGGCCAAAAAGGCCCCTGCCAAACGCAAACCCAGGGCTTAGTGAAGCCAAGCTGTCGGAACGTCCACTCGGGCGCTTCAACAGGTGCGGGTAGCCAATCGAGACCACCCGCGCGTCCACCATCATTCCGGGCGATCTTCGGCGACGTTTGCGCTTTAGACTGAGCGTCGCCGATAGCAGAAGAGTGCTTCCTCGATAGTGGGTCTCGCGATGTAGCGGTCTCCCGACTCGACCCCCCGCATCATGGGATGTCATTGAGGGGGACGAACTGGGCCACCCCAAGTAGCAACCGCTATCGGCTTGTGAGATAAGGTGCAGGTATGCCGGCGTCGTAGCGTGCAGAGCGAGGTTTGGGAACCAAACTAATCCACAGAAATATTTTGTTGGTAGTCCTGTTGGTAGGTGCCGTGGCTATGCGAACCACAAACATTTGAAAGCAAAACCAGATTTCATTTACTTGGAATCCGCCTCTGGGCACCAGCACTTTCTCAAGCAAAATCAAGTGTTTACCGGGGCCGCACGGACGCTCTTACCCGGCTCCATGTCGCATTCATGTTGCAATACACTTCCATTGATTTCCAAGGGTTTCCTGCGACTATCGGCAGGTCCGTGCGACATTGGACGCGGCATGGGGGGAGGTTATGGGTCTCGTTTTTACTGGGGAACGGGTTAGTGGCGGAAGCATCTTGTTTGAAGCCACGGATCAGGACGGGAAACGAATTATAATCGCGGCGACCCTTGAAGACGTCCAGGAATTCGGCCGCGAAGCAATTCAGGCACCGGCTACAGGGGCCGAGAATGCTTGAGAGAAAACATGCTTGCACGGATGCTTCTTTGAGGCATGCCGCCAATGGTGGGTCTGGTGAGGCACGAGGGAACGATCCGGTCCGCCATGAGTTGGTAAATCATGATGAACCCCATGGAACCCCACGGACGCGCGATGGCCGATGCCAGGGAGCGCATCAAACGGACCGAGCTCGCGCTTGAACGCACGGAAAAAATGCTGGCCGAGAATATCGCGCTGTGCAGCAGGATACGCGCGCAACGGTGTCTGGTCGAGGCCGCATACCGCCTGGTGGAGATAGGTCCGGCCATCGCCTCGCGCGCGCGGACTTAGCCCTGACAGAAGACGCGGGGCCTTGAGGCCCCTCACCCCCACTCTGATCCGCTACGCGGGCAGTGAGGCGTCAAGCTGCGGTATCGGGTCCGCCACAAAATCCGCGTGTCAGTGGTTCGAATCCTCTGGGCACCATTTCTTTACCCTGTAAAATCAATGGTTTATCATATAAGCTTGGGTTCCCGGCTTATCAGCGCAGCAATCGGTGCGTTCGTCGCACCATTCCTTTGGATCTTGCCAAGTCCGGCCGGCCAGTCCTTCTCAGGCTCGTGCGGCGCTGTCTTCTGCAAGAGCAGCGCCACATGCGTTGCCAAGGATGCGATCCGTCAAGGGGCCTTGTCGGATGCCCCTTGCTCGGATTGATCAACAATCGCGCCCTCCTCTTCCACAGGCCAGAGCGAATAGGCGGCAACGGCCGCTACACACAAGACAACTCCGAGGATCACAGCAATCCGGTGCATGATGGTTTCCTTTGGTTGAACTCTAGCGCTACCTCAACTCGCCTGGATCGTCGAGCGCGAAGCTGCGCGGCGCTAAGCTTGCGCGCGCAGAGGTTGCGGCACGCTCGCCAAGCCGCGTTCACCTACCAGCGACTCAATGAAGGAAGAATTTTTTCCTGCGCGAAACGTTTGGCTCAGTTGCCTCGTATTTATCTGGAGGGAGTCCAGATGATTATTCTAAGCTGGCTTGGCGTACTGACAATTTTGTATGCCGTGATTATCGTCCCGCTGCCGTCGACGAACCGATGCCAAGCGGTTACGAGCGCGCCTGAACCAAAGGACAGACATCTCCAGCGATTTGGAATTCTCCTCGCGCTGGGTAACGGGATTTTGCTTTTCGGACTTTTTGGCACGGAAGGATTGTAGGCCGGCCGACCAGCAAGCGCAGGCTGTCGGGCAGCTTTGCGCGAGGCGAAGAACGGCTTGCAGGCCTTGGCAGGAGCTTGTCACCATAAGCCCACTCCAAATCGAGCAGCGTCAGTGGCTGGTCAGGTCGAGACGCGCGCCGCAAACGCCGCCTGCACCGCGCGGTTGACCGTGACCGGCAGGATCGACATGTGGTTTTCGCTGGCGTGGAGTTCGAAGCTGGCGCTCAGGCCGGGGATGGCGTCGAGGCGCTCGGCCATTTGGCGCGCGAATTCATCGGTACGCGTCACCTTTTTCTGCTCAAGGCGCTTTGCCTCGTCCACAGCACCTATCTGGAAGGGCGCCAGCTTTTCCGTCTCGTATTCGCCGGCCGACAGCGTCACCTGCGCTTTCAGCCCCTCCGGCGTGGCGGCTTCGAAACTCTGGAGAAAGCGGTCGATGGCGCGAGCCTCCCAGTAGATGGCCGGGCTCGCCGCAACCCAGGTCTGGAAGGCGAACGGGCGCGTGAACAGGGCATAGAGCGCGAACAGACCGCCGAAGGAGTGGCCGTACAGCGATTGCCGGCCGATGTCGATCCTGGCGTGGCCCGCCACAAACGGCTTCAGCTCGTCCTCGATGAAGGCGAGGAATTTTTCCGCCCCGCCGGTCCTGACCTCGGGGCCGTCATCATGGAAGGGCGGGTAGATCTTTCCCGGCGGCGGGCCGAGATCCCATGAGCGCCTGAGCGGATCGTAGGCGCCTGCCACGGGATAGCCGATGGCGACGATGACGCCGTCCTCGACATTGGTGCCCAGCGGATAGCCCGCTTGCGCGCGCATGGCATCGACGGCGGTGCCGATCACCGCGTTGCCGTCGGTCATGTAGAGAACCGGCCAGCCGGCCTCCGGCGCCGGTTTTGCCGGCACGTGGAGGAAAATCCGCCAGGGGTCGCCGCCATGCGTCGGGACGAGATCGTGGACCGTGGTGTCGGCGATCAGAGCGGGCGTCGAGGGTTTGGACATGAGCATTTCCGGCAAAACGAGGGGTCAGCGGCGGCGCAGCAGCCACATCAGCACCGGGCCGCCGATCAGCGTGGCGACGAGCCCGGCGGGGATCTGGCGCGGGAAGATGGCGGTACGGCCGATCCAGTCGGCGGCGACCATGATCAGCGCTCCGGCCAGCACGGCGCCGGCCGCCTGCGGCCACGCACGGGCGAGGCCGAGGCGCCGGGCGAGATGCGGCGCCATCAGGCCGATGAAAGTCAGCGGCCCGACGATCAAGGTCGATGCGGCCGTGAGCGCAGCGACCATCAGCAGCAGAAGCAGCCGGGTTTTGGCCACATCCATACCAAGCGCCTGTACCGCCGACGGGCCAAGCGGCAGCACATCCAGCCAGCGCATGAAGAGTGGGGCGAGGATGAGCAGGACAATGGCGATGGCGCCAGTCAGAAGCGCAGCGTTCGCATCGACGCCATAGGTCGAGCCGGTGAGCCAGTTGAGGAGCAGCATGGCGCGCGGGTCGCCGGTGGCGGTCAACACCAGGATCAGCGCGTCGAACAGCGCCGTCAGAGCCACGCCGGCCAGCAGCAGGCGCTCCGGTGCATAGGCGGCGCGGTGCCCGATGGCCAGCGTCACCAGCAGCGCGGCGAAAGCACCGATGGTTGCCGCCGCAGTCTGGACCGGACGGCCGGCGTCGGAAAGGGAAAACAGCGCCACCATCATGCCGAGCGCCGCTCCGGCGCTGATGCCCATCACTTCGGGACTCGCCATCGGATTGCCGGTCAGCCGCTGCATCATCAGCCCGGCAAGCGCCAGCATGGCGCCGGCGGCGAACGCGGCCGACACACGGGGCCAGCGCCATGACAGCAAGGGCTGCAGCTGATCGCCGAAGGCGACCGCCCAGCCATGCGGCCCCGGCCCGCAAAGCAAGGCAAGCCCGAGCAGCAGAAGCAGGGACAAGCCGATTGCCGCCAGCACGAGGCCGGGCTGGCCTGTTCTGAGCAGGCGCTCGGCGGTGAGCGCCGGGACCTCCCAGCCCAGGGCAAGGCGCGGCAGCAGCCAGAGCAGCAGCGGGGCGCCCAAGAGGGCGGTAATCGCGCCGGTCGGCAGCAGATCGCCCTGCGGCCCGGTCGCCACTTGCACCGCCTGGTCGGCGGCCCACAGCAGGGCCGCGCCGATCAGCGGCGCCATGATCAGCCTCTGGCTCAGCCGGCGCGCACCGCCGATGCGGGCAAGAGTAGCGGCGGCCAGGCCAACGAAACCGATCACGCCAACGGCGGCGACGACGAAGGCGGTGAGCGCGACGGCCGCGCCAAGCCCGGCAAAACGGTAGACACCAAGCGGCACGCCAAGGCTGCGCGCGCCTTCGTCGTCAAGGCCAAGCAAGGTCAGTGGCCGCACCATCAGGCCGATCGCCAGCGCTGCGGCGCCGATGCGCGGCAACAGCCAAAGCGTCGTCGTCCAATCCTGCTGGCCGAGCGAACCGGCGCCCCAGATGAACAGGCTGGCCAGCCATTCGTGCCGCAGCACGACCAGAGCCGCGCCGATGGCGCCGGCATAGAGGCTGACGACCAGGCCCGCCAGCACGACGGAAAGCGGCGACAGGCCCTTGTGCCAGGAGAGCGCGAAGACAGCGGCAAGGGCGATGAAGGCGCCGGCCAGCGCCACCCATTCGCGGCCGAAAGCGAGCAGCGAGGGCGCCAGAAGCGTGGCCAGCGCCAGCGCCAGATAGGCGCCGGCCGAAACGCCGATCGTTTCCGGCGAGGCGAGCGGGTTGCGCAAGACTTGCTGCAGAACGGTTCCGGCAAGTCCGAGCGCCGCGCCGCACAACAGGCTGACGGCAAGCCTGGGCAGGAAGGCATAGTGGACGAGCACCTGCCGCATGTCGTCGATGTCGGGGGCAACGAGCGATCGCAGCCAAAGTGCCGACGGCAGCTGTATAGTGAGATTGGACACGGTCGCCGCCACCGCAGCCGCCGACAGCACCACACAGAGCAGGACCGCGCCCACCGGCTGATTGCCGAACATGCCGCGCGGCCACGTCCGTCCGGCCGGCTTGCCGACCTGCACCAAGGTCGCGGCATCCTCAGCCATGGGCTGCTTCCCCGGTCATCGCCTTGGCCAGGACGCGGGCGAAACGGGTGGCGGAGGGAAGCGCGCCGAACATCAGGACGGCGGGAAGACGCATGATCGAGCGGTTGCGCACGAAGGGCATGGCGTTCCAGACCGGGCTTTCGGTCAGCGTGCCACCGGCGCCCTCGGGCAAGGGTTCGAGATAGGCGAGGCGTGCTTCGCTGGATGTCGCCAGTCCGTCGATGCCGACGGTCGAAAAACCCCAGTAATTGGTCTCGCCCGTCCAGGCGTTGCGCAGCCCGATGCGATCGAACACCTCCTGAAACAGGCTCTTCCTGCCATAGACGCGCACATTGCGCGGATCCATGAAGTTGACGACGTAGACGGGCCGCGCCGAAAGCGGCACCAATTCCTGGCGAACCCCCAGGAGGGACGCATCCGTCGCCGCGATCAGCGCCTCGCCCTCCGCCTCCTTGCCGACAAGCCGGGCGAGCTGGCGCGTCGCCTCGATGGCGCGTCGATAAGGCTGCCCGTCCTCGGTGTAGATGCCGATCGTCGTCACCGGCGCGACCCGCTCGAGCAGGGGCTTGATGCCGTCGAGATACGGAATGGCAAGGATGATGTCGGGTCTGAGCTGCTGCAGGAATTCGAGATTGGGTTCGAGCAGCGTGCCGACATCGGCGACCTCCGCCGGCAGCGGCGGCTCGACCACCCATTTTTCCCATCCCTCGCGGTCGGCGATCGCAACCGGCCTCACGCCAAGCATGAGCAAGGTCTCGGCCAGTCCATCATCGAGGCAGACGATACGCAATGGCCGCGCCGCTGCAGAGACGGGCTGGATGCCCGCGATCGGCAGGACGAAAAGGCCGAGCGCAACGCGCCGATTGATCCAGCCGCGCCGGCGCGCGGGCGCCTGAACCCTCTCATAGGTCATCAACGGGCAGTGCCGCCCGTGACGGTCGCAGAGCCACGATTGTCGGGCACGATACTGGTTCTCCCTTCTGCGTTGCGATTTTCGAAAACCGTCGCCGATGCCCGGTTGACTATGAAACATGACTTTAATAGTCAACATTGAAGATGACAAGATTAGTCAAGAATTTTCAGCGACGGCTGCGGACGCCGCGCATAGCAGCGATGAGGGGTAGCAAGATGGAATCAGGCGCGTATCCGACGGCGAGCGGACGGAGAAGGTTGAGGCTCCTGCTGGCGGCGACATGCGTTTCGGCCCTGGGCTGCGCTCAGGCCGTCGCCCAGGAGAACGCGGTCGAGCTCAACCCGATCAATATCGAGGGACAGGTCGACAGCCCCATCGGCCCCGATGAAGGCTATGTCGCCAAGAACACCACCACCGGTTCGAAGACCGACACGCCGCTGAAGGAAATTCCGCAGTCGGTGTCGGTGGTGACCCGCAAGCAGCTCGACGACCGCCAGCCGGCGCAACTTGAGGATACGCTGTCCTATCTGGCCGGTGTGACCGCCTCGCCCTGGGGCGTCGACAACCGCTTCGACCAGTGCCTGATCCGCGGTTTCGACCTCTGCACATATGTGATCTACCGTGACGGGCTGCCGCAGAAGGCGATCGACTTCTCGGGCTTCAAAATCGAGCCCTACGGGCTGGAGCGCGTCGAGGTGCTGAAGGGACCGTCCTCGGTGCTCTATGGCGAGAACGAGGCCGGCGGCATGATCAATGCCATCAGCAAGCGGCCGACGGATACGCCGATCTATGACGGCTACCTCAGCTATGGCAGCTTCAATACGGTCGAAGCCGGGCTCGATGTCGGCGGCCCAATCGACGATGCCGGCGTATGGTCCTACCGCCTGACCGGCCTGGTTCGCAACGGCGACATCGAAACCGACTATTCCCGCAACGACCGCATCTTCGTCGCGCCGGCGCTCAAATGGCAGCCGGACGCGCAAACCTCGCTCACCATCCTGGCCAACTACCAGTGGGACAGGCTGGCGCCGAACGCCTTTCTTCCGGTGGCCGGCGAACAATATCCGGCGGCGTATGGCAAGCTGCCGCGGAATTTTTTCACCGGCTCACCCGACTTCGACCGTTACGACGCCAACCATGGCTCGATCGGCTACCAGTTCAGCCATGAATTCGATGACAATTGGACGGTGCGGCAGAATTTACGCTACTCCAGGCAGGATACCGACTACCGGCAGCTATACTACAGCGGCATGGTCGACGATCGCACGATGGCGCGCACCGCGTTCACCGTGGACGAGACCGCGACCATCTTCAGTGTCGACAATCAGGCCGAGTACGACCAGACTTTCGGCGCGGTGCAGAACAAGCTTCTCGTCGGCCTCGACTACAATCGCTTCTCGGTCGACGGGCAAAACCGTTACGGGGCGGGTCCGGACCTGGACATCCTGAACCCCGACTACTCCCAGCCGATCGCCATTCCCCCCATCTGGGTCGATCGCACCCAGACGATCGGCCAGATCGGCCTCTATGCCCAGAATCAATCCAAGATCGCCGACCACTGGCTGCTGACTCTCGGCGGCCGCCAGTCCTGGATCGACAACACTAATGAGGACCGACTCGACAGTGCGGGCAGCTACAAACAGACGGACCATGCCTTCACCGGCAATGTCGGCATCGGCTATCTCTTCGACAATGGCCTGACGCCTTATGCCAGCTATGCCGAGTCCTTCACCACCAATATCGGCCAGAGCCAGTCTGGAGCCGCGTTCCAGCCTTCGTCGGGAAAGCAATATGAGGTTGGCGTGAAATACGAGCCGACCTTTTTCCCCGGATTCATCACCGCTTCGCTGTTCGACCTGCGCAAGACCAACATCGTCACCTACGCCGGCGGGCCCTTCCAGATACAGACTGGTGAGGTACGCCATCGCGGCCTGGAGATCGAGGCCAATGCCGATCTCGCTTCCGGCCTGAGCATGACCGCTGCCTACACCTATCTCGACGCCGAGATAGTCAGGGACGATCCCTTGGTCATCGGCAACCGCCCGTCGCTGGTGCCGGAACATCAGGCCTCGCTGTGGGCCAACTACGAGGTCGGCCACGGCATGCTGGAAGGCTTGAGCGTCGGCGCCGGCGTGCGCTACATCGGCGCAAGCTTCGGCGACAACGCGAACACCGTGAACGTGCCCGCCTATACGCTGGTCGACGCGGCGCTGCGCTACAAGAAGAACGGCTGGCAGGCCGCGCTCAATGTCTCCAACCTGTTCGACAAGACCTATTATTCGACCTGCTATCCCGGTTCCGGCTGCATCTATGGCGAAGGGCGCGTCATCAAGGGCAGCCTCAGCATGAAGTTCTAGACGCAATCCAGCTCCAGAGCGGCGGACCTCGATTCGTACCGCCGCTCCAGCTTTTTGTCCGGGCATCGGATTTCCCCAAACCGGCACCCACTTTTGGGTCTGACGGTTTGGCATCATTTTTTCTCCACGAATGCACTGCATTCTGAATGCAGCTCAGACTGGCGATTTCAGTGAGACAAGTCGCCTGGAGCAACGGGACAATTGAGGCACAGATCCAAGAAAACGGTGGCAAGCCGCCGCCAGAAGGTGTTGAAGACCGTGCCGGTCGCATTCAGCGCGGCGCGACCCGGTTGCGCTCGGCGAGGCTTGATGATTTGTTGCCACCATATGGAGAGCGAATGATGCGAGAGCCTGCCGGTCAAGATGAATATGGGTCGACCAACCCCTTCGACCCGGATGAGTTTTCGACGTTGAACACGATGGGGCCAGCCGTGGGCAGCAACGACTTCGAGAAATACGCTGTCGCCGTCATCATCGTGTTCGGCGCCCTCATCATCGGCGGGCTGATGGCCGCGGCGATGACCTTCGGTCACCGCAACGGCTTCCTTTTCGCGCTTGGCGGCGCAACGTCCGCTTGGATATCCGGCAACGCGCTGCTGCTCGACCGGCCCCGCATCTACGCCCTGTTCGTTGGCATTGCGGCGCTGATGCTGGTGGCGTCCACCCTGACGCTGGTCCTCTGATTCGACTGAAGGAAATTCAGTAGCCTATGGCCTCGCCGGATGCGGCGCGGCTGTCGATGGAGCCGTTGTAGCGGGCGCCGCCGCCCTTTTCGATTTCCGCCAAGCTCTTGCCGCCGACCAGGATGCCGGCCGCCTGGCCCCAGGTCGCCTCGCTGAGATCGAGATGGTAGCCCATGCCGACAAGCAATCTTTCGGTATCCGGCGACAGGCCAAAGGGTTCGATATAGACCGTGTCGGGCAGCCATTGATGGTGGATACGCGGCGCGTCGATGGCTTCCTGGATGTTCATGCCGTGGTCGACGACATTGACGATAGCCTCCAGCGTGATTGTGATAATGCGCGATCCGCCCGGGCTGCCGATGACCATGAACGGCTTGCCGTCCTTGGCGACCACAGTCGGGCTCATCGATGACAGCGGCGTCTTCCTGGGCTGGATGGCGTTTGCCTCACCCTGGACGAGGCCGTAGAGGTTGGGCACGCCGGGCTTCTGGGTGAAATCGTCCATCTCGTTGTTGAGCAGGATGCCGGTGCCGTCGGCGACGACGCCGGCGCCGAAGGAGCCGTTCAGCGTGTAGGTGACCGCCACCGCGTTGCCGTCATTGTCGATGATCGAATAGTGTGTGGTCTCCTTGCTCTCGCCAAAGCCCTTCGGCATCAGATCCTGCGAAACGCCGGCCCGGAACGGATCGATCTTGTCGCGGATGTCCTTCGCGTAGTTCTTGTCCAGCAGCTTTGAGACCGGATTGTCGACGAAGTCGGGATCGCCGAGCGCAGAATTCCTGTCGACATAGGCATGGCGCATCGCCTCGACCATTACATGGACGGTCTCGGCGGAGCCGGCGCCGAGATAGGAGAGAGGATAGCCTTCCAGCACGTTGAGGATCTCGCAGATGATGACGCCGCCGGAACTCGGCGGCGGCGAGGAGACGATCTCATAGCCGCGATAGTTGCAGGTCACCGGCTTGAGTTCGCGCACCGCATATTGCTCGAAGTCGGCCTTGGCCAGGATGCCGCCCTTTGCGCCGCTCGCCTTGACGATGGCGTCGGCGATTGAGCCCTTGTAGAAGGCATCCGCCCCCTGCTCCGAAACGGCTGAGAGCGAGGCGGCAAGGTCAGGCTGGATGAGCCTTTCGCCCATGGCATAGGGCTTGCCGTCCGGCTTCAGGAAAATCGCGGCCGCCGCCGGATCCTTCGCCAATCGTTCGGCGCCGCCCTGGAACGAGGCCGCATCGCCCTGCTCCAACACGAACCCGTCCTTGGCAAACCGAATAGCCGGCGCCATCAAATCCTGCCGCGACTGCGTGCCGTATTTTTCGCGCGCCATTTCAAAGCCGGCGACAGAACCCGGCACGCCGACCGCCAGATAGCCATCCAGGCTGGCGCCCTTCACCGGCTTGCCGTCCTTGTCGAGATACATGGTCTTGGTCGCCGCCAGCGGCGCGCGCTCACGAAAATCGAGGAAGGTCGAGCGGCCGTCCTTGAAGCGAATGGTCATAAAGCCGCCGCCGCCGATATTGCCGGCGGTCGGGTAGACGACGGCCAGCGCGTAGCCGACGGCGACTGCCGCATCCACCGCATTGCCGCCCTTTTTCAGCACGTCGACGCCGACTTCCGACGCCAGATGCTGGCCCGTCACCACCATGCCGTGCTCTCCCTTGGCCGGCTGCGGCGAGGCGGCGAAAGCGGCCAGGGGCAGCGTAAAGGCAAGGCTGAAGGAGAGACTGACGGCGATCAACGGCCGGCGGGTGAGATGCATGGCGGTGCTCCGAGGGGTGGACGCCCTAGAAGACCCGGCCGAGGCGATCGAGTCCACTGCCAATCAGAAGCCCGGCGATCAAATCAGAGTTCACACAATGCCGCCGCCGCCGCTGGCGACCGCCGGCCGCTCCGCCGCGACCTTGGCCCGGTAGCCGGCCGCGCGGTAGGCGGCGACCGGATCGATGGCGCCGCCGGTCTTCAGCCGCGCCATGGCGAGGATCGGCTCGACATCGGTGCGGTAGGCAGCCTTCAGCGTCTGCGTCGCCATCAGCGCGTCATTGGCGTCCTGGAAGCCTGCGAGCGCCTTGCGGTCGACCAGCAGCGCCTGCGCATAGGCGCGCTGCACCTCCACCGCCGACAGCATCAGGCTCTCGATCGGATCGGTGACGTTGTGGCTCTGGTCGAGCATATACGCGGGATCGAAGCCCTTTGCACCCGAAAGCTCGGCATCGACCAGTTCGTTGAAGACCAGGAACAGCCGGTAGGGATCGATCGAACCGGCATCGAGATCGTCATCGCCATATTTCGAATCGTTGAAATGGAAGCCGCCGAGTTTCTTGAACTGGATCAGCCGCGACACGATCATCTCGATGTTGACGTTGGGCGCATGATGGCCGAGGTCGACCAGGCAGAACGCCTTGTCGCCGAGTTCCTGGACGATCATGTAGTTGGTGCCCCAGTCCTGCACGACCGTCGAATAGAAAGCCGGCTCGTACATCTTGTGCTCGGTGAAGAGTTTCCAGTCGTCAGGCAGTCCGGCGTAGACCTCCTTCATGGCATCGAGATAGCGCTCGAACGCCTTGGCGAAATTGACCTGGCCGGGGAAATTCGAGCCGTCGCCTATCCACACCGTCAACGCCTTGGACCCCAGCGTCCTGCCGATCTCGATGCATTCGAGATTGTGCTCGACCGCCTGGCGGCGCGTTGAGGCATCGGCATGCGACAGCGAGCCGAATTTGTAGGAGAGCTTCTGGTCCCTGGCGTCGGAGAAGGTGTTGGAGTTCATGGCGTCGAAGCCGAGACCAAAGCGGGAAGCCGCCTGCTTCAGCCGGTTTGGATCGGCCTTGTCCCAGGGTATGTGCAGCGAGACCGTCGGTGTCGCCTGCGTCAATTGCTGGATGACGGCGCAGTCCTCGATCTTGTCGAAGATATCACGCGGCTCGCCGGCGCCGGGAAAGCGGGCAAAGCGGGTGCCGCCCGTGCCGACGCCCCAAGACGGGATTGCGACCGCGAATTTCTCGACCTTGTCACGGATGGCGTCGATGGCGATGTCGCGGCGGTCAAGCCGCTCGCCGAGCGATTGATAGTCGCGCTCAAGGTCTGCCCTGCGCGCGGCATTGTCTTTCTCGACGACATCGGCGGAGATGATATGTTCCATGGCCGCCCCGCTCAACGCGTGAACGACTGGGCGTTGCCCGCGTCGACATTGATGATGTTGCCGGTCGACTTGGCCGACATGTCGGAGGCGAAGAAATAGATCGCCTCGGCGATGTCCTCGGGGAATACCGAGCGCTTCAGCATCGAACGCGAGCGGTAGTGCTCCTCGAGGTCGTCGGTCGACATCTTGTAGGCGGCAGCGCGCTGTTCCTTCCATTCGCCGGTCCAGATCTTGGAGCCGCGCAGCACGGCGTCGGGATTGACGACATTGACCCTGATCCGCGCTTCCGCGCCTTCCAGCGCCAGGCACCGCGCCAGATGAATCTCGGCGGCCTTGGCCGTGCAATAGGCGGCGGCGTTGGGCGAGGCGGCAAGGCCATTCTTGGAGGCGACGAAGACGACGTTGCCGCCGATCTTCTGCGCGCGGAACAGCCGGAAGGCTTCGCGCGACACCAGGAAATAGCCGGTGGACAGGATGTCCATGTTCTTGTTCCACAGCGCCAGCGTCGTCTCCTCGATCGGCGCCGCGGACGCCAGGCCGGCATTGGAGACCAGAATGTCGATGCCGCCGAACTCGACCGAAGTCTCGGCAAAGCCCGAGATGACCTGGTCCTCTGATGTGACGTTGATCAGCACCGGCCGCACGAAATCCTTGCCATAGGCCTTGGCCAGCTCGTCATTGGCGCTGGCGAGAGCTGCCTCGTCGATGTCGGCCAGCACGACGCAGGCGCCTTCGCGCAAAAGCCGATTGGCGGTTGCCCGGCCGATGCCGCCGGCGCCGCCGGTGACCAGCGCGATCTGGCCGGCCAGCGCCTTCGGCTTCGGCAGGCGCTGCAGCTTTGCCTCCTCGAGCAGCCAGTATTCGATGTCGAAGGCCTCCTGATCGGAGAGGCCGACATAGGACGAGACGGTCGAGGCGCCGCGCATGACATTGATGGCGTTGACGTAGAACTCGCCCGATATGCGCGCCGTCGCCTTGTCACCGGCAAAGGTGAACATGCCGACGCCGGGCATCAGGTAGACCACGGCATTCGGATCGCGCACGGGTGGCGAATCCGCATGCTTGCACTTGTCATAATAGGCCTGATAGCCGACACGATAGGCGGCGACATCATCGGCAAGACGCGCGATGACAGCATCGACATCGGGATTGGCCGGATCGAACTCGATGACCAACGGCCGGATCTTGGTGCGCAGGAAATGATCCGGGCAGGAGGTGCCAAGTGCAGCCAGCGGCCGCAGATCCCTGGAATTGACGAATTCGAGCACGGCGGGCGAATCGTCGAAGTGGCCGAGCTTGTGGCTCTTTTCAGAGATCAGGCCGCGGATCCTCGGCATCAGCTTCGCGGCGACAGTGCGACGCGCCTCAGCATCGAGCGACTTGACGACTTCGCCGCCGAAGATCGCCACGCCTTCGGAGCGGCGCTCGAACCACGCAATCGCCTGGTTGATCACCGAGATCGTCGTCTCATAGCATTCCTTTGGCGTTTCGCCCCAGGTGAACAGGCCGTGGCTTGCCAGCACGACACCCTTGGCCCCGGGGTTTTTGAGGCAGAATTTCTCCAGCCACAGGCCGAGCTCGAAACCAGGCCGCTTCCACGGCAGCCAGCCGATGGCGTCGCCGAAGATCTCCCTGGTCAGCGCCTTGGAATCCTTTGCCGCGGCAATGGCGATGATGGCGTCGGGATGCATATGGTCGACGCAAGGTTTTGGCACGAAGGCGTGCAGCGGCGTGTCGATCGAGGCCGCGCGCGGATTGAGGTTGAAGGTGCAGTGGGGCAGATAGCCGACCATCTCGTCCTCATGGTCGAGGCCGCGATAGAGGCCCTTCAGCGCGCGTAATTTGTCCATGTAGAGCGTGGCGAAGCCGTCTGTTTTAATCGAGGCGCTGTCGCCGCCCGAGCCCTTCACCCAGAGCACTTCCACGCTCTCGCCGGTCAGCGGATCCTTCTGCCAGAACTTGGATGAGGTGTTGCCGCCGCCATAATTGGTTACGCGCTTGTCGGAGCCGAGCACATTGGAGCGATAGACGAGAAGCTCCGGGTCGCTCATCCCCAGGGCTTTCGCGTCATCCCACAGATTGGCGAGGCGCGTGCCGGAGCGCTTGTCGAGCATTTGAATATCCTCCCGTGAGACGCGCAAACGATGCGGTCGATCGCCACCGCATGGCGGGTCAGCTTTGGCCAAATGTCCACGGAAGCGCTGGCGTTGTCAATCACAAACGATCAATACCGATCATACTGCACTGCACAATGAAATTATCTGATCGGAAATGATTGACACTGCGCGTTTTGGGTGCCTAGATGACTAGGCAGGGAGGAACCATGCACGAAAAAGAGCGCCACAGGATCATTCTGTCCGCCGTCCAGGAAAAGCCTGTGGTGACGGTGCAGGAGATGGTCGACCTGACGGACTCCTCCGAGGCGACGATCCGGCGCGACATCGCCGCGCTCCACGTCCAGAAGCGCCTGCGCCGCGTGCGTGGCGGCGCCGAAGCGATCTCGCCGCCGCAGTTCATCGGCCTTGCCGGCCGCCCCTTTTCCGTCAACGAGACGCTTAACGCCGCGCAGAAGCGGGCGATCGCGCGGGAGGCGGTGGAGCTGTGCAAGGACGGCGAGCCGATCATCATCAATGGCGGCACCACCACCTTCCAGATGGTGCATTTCCTGACCGGCCGCCGCATGCCGATCTTCACCAATTCCTTCCCGATCGCCGAACACCTGCTCAAGCATTCCAAGAACACGGTGATGCTGTCGGGCGGCACCATCTACCGCGAGCAGAACATCATCCTGTCGCCCTTCGACAATGACGTAACGCGCAATTTCTATGCGCGCCGCATGTTCATGGGCGCGCAGGGGTTGGGGCCGCTCGGCCTCATGGAAGGCGATCCCCTCCTGATCCAGGCCGAGCAGAAGCTGATCGACCAGGCCGACGAACTGGTGGTGCTGGTCGATTCATCGAAGTTCCGCAAACGCTCCAGCCTGATCCTGTGCGGCCTGTCGCGCATCGCCACCGTCATTACCGACGACGGCATCGAGGACCGCGAAGCCAAGATGCTGGAGACTGCGGGGGTGGCGCTGATCGTCGCCCGCAATACGGCAAGCAATAAGGAAGAATCTTCACTGCAGGCCTGAGATCAACTCACGCCGCAGCGGCGATGGAATGCAAACGCTCAAGGGAGGATATTCGATGAGCTTTCTGAAAAAAATGATGGTTACGGCGGCGTTTTCGGCCGCCATGTTCGTGAATGCCGCCTATGCAGAAAACGTCAAGATCGCCCTGGTGGTGAAGTCGCTTGGCAACGGCTTCTTCGACGCCGCCAACAAGGGCGCCGAAGAGGCGGCCAAGGAACTCGGCGATGTCGACATCATCTACACCGGCCCGACCAAGGCGACCGCCGAGGCGCAGATCGAAGTGGTCAATTCGCTGATCGCCCAGAAGGTCAACGCCATCGCCATTTCGGCCAATGACGCCGATGCGCTGGTGCCGGCGCTGAAGAAGGCGATGGAACGCGGCATCACGGTCATCTCGTGGGATTCGGGCGTCGCGCCGGAAGGCCGCCAGCTTCACCTCAACCCGTCCGACACAGGCCTGATCGGCGAGACCATCATCAAGCTCGCCGCCGACTATCTGCCGGAAGGCGGCGATGTCGCCATCCTGTCGGCTTCGTCCACGGCGACCAACCAGAACGCCTGGATCGACGCCGCCAAGAAAATCCTGCCGGAGAAGTTCCCCAAGATCAATCTCGTCGCCACCGTCTATGGCGATGACGATTCGGCCAAGAGCACGGACGAAGCCAAGGGTCTTCTGAAGTCCTATCCGAACCTCAAGGCGATCATCGCGCCGACCACGGTCGGTGTCGTCGCCGCCGCCCAGGTGGTGACCGACGAGAACCTGATCGGCAAGGTCAATGTCACCGGCCTGGCGCTGCCGTCCGAGTTCAAGAAGTTCATCGACAATGGCTCCAGCCAAGCGGTGGCGCTGTGGAACCCGATCGACCTCGGCTATTCGGCCGTCTACCTCGCCTATGACCTGGCGGTGAAGAAGGAAGAAGCCAAGCCGGGCGCCACGCTGTCGATCGGCCGCGTCGGCAAGGTGACGCTCGACGACACCAATTCGGCGGCGATGGCTCCGCCCTTCCAGTTCGACAAGACCAATATCGAAAAGTTCTCCAAGATCTATTGATCCCGGAGCCCTTCACGCTGGCGCGGCGGGGCCTAGGTCCCGCCGCGACTTTAAACGGACCTTGTTTCAGGGCTTGATACGGATATGGACACGACAGCCCAACTCGACCCGGCGAATGAGCAGCCTTTGGCATCAACTCCGCGGCTGACGCTGTCCGGCATCTCCAAGAGCTTTCCCGGCGTGCGGGCGCTGCACGACGTCAGCCTGTCGCTCTGCCCCGGCCAGGTGACCGCGCTGATCGGCGAGAACGGCGCCGGCAAGTCGACGCTGGTCAAGATCATGACCGGCATCTACCAGCCTGACGCCGGCACGATCAGCATCGACGGCCAGGCCGTCACACTGCCCAGCGCGCATGCCGCCTTCGGCCACGGCATCACCGCGATCCATCAGGAAACGGTATTGTTCGACGACCTTTCGGTCGCCGAAAACATCTTCCTCGGCCATGCACCGCGCACCCGCTTCAAGACCATCGACTGGCGCATCATGCGCAAGAATGCGAAGGAAGTGCTGGACACGATGGGCGCCGGCCATATCGACGCCGACGCGCGGCTGAAGGATCTCGGCATCGCCAACAAGCATCTGGTCGCGGTTGCCCGCGCCATGTCGATCGACGCCCGCATCGTCATCATGGACGAGCCCACGGCAGCGCTTTCGATGAAGGAGATCGAGGAGCTGTTCCTGCTGATCGAGTTCCTGAAGAGCGAAGGCAAGGCGATCCTGTTCATCAGCCACAAGTTCGACGAGATCTACCGCATCGCCGACCGCTACACGGTGTTCCGCGATGGCGAGATGGTCGGCGAAGGCCTGATCAGGGATGCCGGCCAGAGCCAGATCGTGCGCATGATGGTTGGTCGTTCCGTCGACCACATCTTCCCGCGGCGCAAGGCAACAATCGGCGCGCCAGTGCTCACCGTCTCCGGCCTGTCGCATCCAACCGAATTCGACGACATCGGCTTCGAACTGCACAGAGGCGAAATCCTCGGCTTCTACGGCCTTGTCGGCGCCGGCCGCAGCGAAGTGATGCAGGCGATATCGGGCATTACCCGCACCAGCAAGGGCACGATCACACTGGAAGGCAAACCGATCGCGCCGAAATCGGCCGCGGACTCGATCGAGGCCGGCATCGTCTATGTGCCGGAAGAGCGCGGCAAGCAGGGCGTGGTGATCGGTCTGCCGATCTTCCAGAACGTCTCGCTGCCCTCGCTGAAGCGCACATCCAAATCGGGCATATTGCGGCTGGCGGAAGAATTCGCGCTGGCCCGCGCCTTCACCGAGCGGCTCGATCTGCGCGCCTCCTCGCTCAGCCAGGATGTCGGCACGCTGTCGGGCGGCAATCAGCAGAAGATCGTCATCGCCAAATGGCTGGCGACCGCACCCAAGGTGATCATCCTCGACGAGCCGACCAAGGGCATCGATATCGGCTCCAAGGCCGCCGTGCACGGCTTCATGGCCGAACTCGTCGCGCAAGGCCTGTCGGTGATCATGGTGTCGTCCGAACTGCCCGAAATCCTCGGCATGTCCGACCGCGTCGTCGTCATGCGCGAGGGCCGCGTCGCCTCGGTCTATGACAACAAGGAGCTCGACGCCGAAACGCTGGTCAGGACGGCAGCGGGGATCGCGGCATGAAGAATTTCCTCAAGTATCGCGAAATCTGGCTGCTGGCGGCAATCGCCGTGCTGATCGGGCTGATCTCGACGCGCTTTCCGGGTTTTTCCGATCCGGCCAATCTGCGCCAGGTGTTCAACGACACCTCGATCCTGATGGTCCTGGCGCTGGGGCAGATGGTGGTGATCCTGACCCGCTCGATCGATCTGTCGATGGCTTCCAACCTCTGCTTCACCGGCATGGTGGTGGCGATGCTGAACGCCGCGCATCCGGCCATCCCGATCCCGCTGCTGATCGTCGTGGCACTTCTCGTCGGGCTGGTGCTCGGCGCCATCAATGGCCTGCTGGTGTGGCGGCTGAACATTCCCTCGATCGTGGTGACGCTGGGCACGCTCACCATCTATCGCGGCGCCACTTTCGTCATCTCCGGCGGCGCCTGGGTCAATGCCGACCAGATGAGCCCTGATTTCATCGGCCTGCAGCGTGCCGCTTTCCTCGGCATTCCGGTGCTCTCATGGATCGCCCTGCTGGTCATCGCGCTGTTCTTCCTGTTGATGACGCGCACCGCGCTCGGCCGCTCGATCTATGCCATCGGCGTCAACCCGACCGCATCGGTCTATGCCGGCATCGATGTCGGCCGCACCAAGTTCATCGTCTTCTGCATCTCCGGCATGATCGGCGGGCTTTGCGGCTACCTGTGGATCTCGCGCTACGTCATCGCCTCGGTCGAGGTCGCCAACGGCTATGAACTCAACATCATCGCCGCCTGCGTCATCGGCGGCATTTCGATCGCCGGCGGCATCGGCTCGGTCGGCGGCGCCGTGCTCGGCGCGCTGTTCCTCGGCATCATCTCCAACGCGCTGCCGGTGATCAACATCTCGCCCTTCTGGCAGATGGCAATTTCGGGCAGCGCCATCATCCTGGCCGTCGTGCTCAATGCGCGCGGCGAACGCCGGCAAGGCCGCATCATCCTGAAGAAGGCGGAAGCGGCATGACCGACACCCCTGCCCCGCGCCACATACCGGACCGGCTGGACAAGCCGCTCTCTTCGGCGATCTTTTCCTGGGAGGCGTTGCTGGTCGTGGTCGCCGTTGCGATCTTCGCCGTCAACAGCTTCGCCTCGCCCTATTTCCTCGACCCGTGGTCGCTGTCGGATCTGACCTTCAACTTCACCGAAAAGGCGCTGATTGCTTTCGCCATGGCGCTGCTGATCATTTCCGGCGAGATCGACTTGTCGGTCGCCGCCATCATTGCGCTGGCTTCGACGATGATGGGCATGGCGGTGCAGGCCGGCGCAGGCACGCCGGTGCTGGTTCTGATCGGCATCGTCGTTGGGCTCGGCTGCGGCGCTTTCAACGGGCTGCTGGTCACCAGGCTCGGACTTCCATCCATCGTCGTCACCATCGGCACGATGAGCCTGTTTCGCGGCATTGCCTTCATCATCCTCGGCGACCAGGCCTACAAGGGCTACCCCGCAAGCTTCGCCTTCTTCGGCCAGGGCTATGTCTGGTGGGTGGTGTCGTTCGAACTGGTGCTGTTCCTCGTAGCCGCGATCATCTACGGGTTCGTGCTGCACCGGACGAGCTTCGGCCGGCGCGTCTTCGCCATCGGCAACAATCCGGTTGCGGCGCAGTTTTCCGGCGTGCGCGTCGGCCGCATCAAGTTCATCCTGTTCTGCCTGACCGGGCTGATGTCGGGCATCGCCTCGGTGCTGATCACCTCGCGGCTCGGCTCGACGCGGCCATCGATCGCGCAAGGCTATGAGCTGGAAGCCATCACCATGGTGGTGCTCGGCGGCGTCAGCATCCTGGGCGGCGCCGGCAGCATCCTCGGCGTCGTGCTGGCCGCCTTCATCATGGGGTTGGTCACTTTTGGCCTGGGGCTGCTCAACGTGCCCGGCATCGTCATGTCGATCTTCATCGGCCTGCTGCTGATCATCGTCATCGCAATGCCGATCCTCTGGCGGCGGCTACGCGGGGGACGCTGATGCCTGAAAAATACGCGTTCAAGATGAAGCTCAATCCCGGCATGAAAGCCGAGTACAAGAAGCGCCACGACGAGATCTGCCCCTCGCTGGTCGAACTGCTCAAACAGGCCGGCGTTTCCGATTATTCGATCCATCTCGACGACGAGACCAATATTCTCTTCGGCGTGCTGTGGCGCAGCGATAGCCATGGCATGGATGATTTGCCCAAGCATCCGGTGATGCAGCGCTGGTGGGCTCATATGGCCGACATCATGGCGACCAAGGCCGACAACGCGCCGGTGGCCGTGCCGCTGGAAACCATGTTCCATATGGCATGATCCGCCACGTCGCCGTCATCGATATCGGCAAGACCAACGCCAAGGTGGCGCTGGTCGATCTCACGATCATGCGCGAGGTTATCCTGCGCCGCGTAGCCAATGCGGCTTGCACCGACGGCCCATACCCGCATCATGATGTCGAGGCCCTGTGGGCTTTCATCCTGGACAGCCTCGCCGCGATCCATCGCGAACAGCGCATCGACGCCATATCGATCACCACCCATGGCGCAACGGCGGTGCTGGTCGACGCCGAAGGCGGCCTGGCGCTGCCGGTGCTCGACTATGAATTCGCCGGGCCTGACACACTCGCCCAAGATTATGACGCGATGCGTCCGCCCTTTGCCGAGACGGGGACGCCGCGCCTGCCGGCCGGCCTCAACATCGGCGCGCAGCTCTTCTGGCAGCAGAAGCTGTTCCCGGCCGAATTCGCCCGAGCAGCAGGGATACTGATGTACCCGCAATACTGGGCCTTGCGGCTGACCGGCGTCGCCGCCAACGAGGTGACCTCGCTCGGCTGCCACACCGATCTCTGGAACCCGTGGCAAGCGGATTTTTCCTCACTGGTCGACAAGATGGACTGGCGCCGTCTGATGGCCCAGGTGCGGCCGGCGAAGGACCGGCTGGGGCCAATCCTGCCGGCCCTTTCGCAACAAACCGGGCTCGATCCGCAAACGCCCGTCCTTTGCGGCCTGCACGATTCCAACGCCTCGCTGCTGCCGCATCTCATAGCCGACCAACCGCCCTTTTCGGTCGTCTCGACCGGCACCTGGGTGGTGTCGATGGCGGTCGGCGGCAGAAAAGTCGTACTCGATGCGGTGCGCGATACGCTGGTTAATGTCAATGCGCTCGGCAATCCCGTTCCCTCGGCGCGCTTCATGGGCGGGCGCGAGTTTTCCCTGCTGACCGACGGCAAGCCGCAGGACTGGAGCGAAGACGATGTCGCCGCCGTGCTGGCACGCAAGATGTTGCTGCTGCCGTCGACCCAGCAGGGCTCGGGGCCTTATCCGCGCCACGCCGCCCAATGGCTCGATGCCGAAGACATGACCAGCGGTCAGCGCTTCGCCGCCATCTCGTTCTATCTGGCGCTGATGACGGCGACCTGCCTCGACCTGATCGGTGCCGGTGGACCGACAATTGTCGAGGGCCCCTTTGCCCGCAACCGGCTCTTTACTCGCATGCTCGCGGCGGCGACGGCACGACCGGTCATCGCATCGGAAGCCGCTACCGGCACCAGCATCGGCGCCGCCCTGCTGGCGCCGGAGGGCGGCGCGGCAGGGAACAAAGGCGAAAGGATCGAACCGCCGGTCGATCTGGGCTGGGCGAACCATGCGCATTCATGGCGAGCGGCGGTCGACGCGAGCTAATCAGAGAATCCGCTTGCCGAATGCCGACATGACGAAGTTGACGGTATCTCTGGCGATCCGGGGTTCGAGATCGGCCGTCAGCCCGGATACATCCATCGACAGCAGCCTACCGGACAGTGCAATCGCTTCCATGGCCTGATGCGTTTCGCGCACGGTGAGGCCACCGGACCCTGCCGCCCAGCCGGCGAACTCGGTCACCTCAGGCGAATAGCTGACATGGAAGCCTTGCGTGCCGGAGGTGGCGATGCGGATCGCCTCATGCATCAGGTCGCGCATGCCCATGGCGTCGATATCGGTCATGGTGAAGGCCGAAACGCGCGAATCCTTCAGCACCCGCACTTCCGCCGGATCGGCATGGCGCAGGCCGACGATGACGACGTTCTCCGGCGACAGCTGCGGCTGAAAGGCACCGGGCTTGTGATCGAGGCCAAGCGCCCGCGCCAGCACCGAGCCTTCCGGCAGTTCGATGCCGTCCTCGTCTTCAGGCATCAGGGCGGCAATGGGATCGATCCAGATCAGGCCAAACGAGTGTGTCGCCCGCGCCGTCGCCGCCAGCGCCTTGTGGGCGATGCGGCGATCACCGCCGGCGGTGAACCGGATCAGGCCGGAAGGCGGCCGCTCGACATCGGCCAGTTCGACGACATCGAAATTGATCGCCTCCAGCCGGGTGCCGGTCGCTTCCCTGGCCAGGATGCCGGCGGCGGCCGGTTCAGCTGATATCGACACCATCTTGCGGCCGGAAAAATCCTCGACATCGTGCATCGGGGCTTTTTCGACATATTCCGAGGTCATCGCCAGCAACATGGCGCCATAGCTCATGCGGAAGGCCACGCGGTCGCCGACGGCGGGTGGCGGATCAGCGTCATGCACGTCAAGCAGCAGATGGTCGCTGGAGGCGCCGAGCACCCGCACGCCCTTGGCGATCGGCGTCAGTCCTTCGATCAACACGTCTTCACGGCCGATATTGGCGATGGCGCGCAACCTGTCGCCCTCGTCGGGAAACACCGGCTGATTGCCGAAAGCATCGTAGCCGGCGACGCCGATCGGCCGCGACGGCTTCAGCTTGACCTCGATGATGTCGCTGGTTAGGCGGCAGGCATCGGGCTCGAGTTCGTCCCAGGGTGTGTCGCGAAAGGTTTCGACCCCGCCTTGCAGGATGGCCTCGCCGACACGCAGGTTGTTGATGCCGGCGGGCAGCCTGCCTTCGAGCAGCAACGTCAGCGACGACGACGCCCCGCCCGAGATCCAGTCGAGCCGCGCGCCGGACAGACGCTCGGTCTTGTAGGCGTGGGCGACGAGTTGCCCGAGGTTTTCTTCCGTCGGCATGATGGCGCCGAAGCAGCCGAGATTGGTGCCGATGCCGGCGATGCGCACGCCCTTGAGCGCCAGGATCTGCTCGACCGTCGGCACGAGATCGTTCGGCCAGATGCCTTCCCTGAGGTCGCCGAGGTCGATCATCAGCATGATGTCGTGGACACGGCCCATGCGCTCGGCGATGCGCGATATCTCGCGGATGGTGGCGAGCTCGGATTGCAGGCTGATGTCGACGGAACGCACCACCTCCTCGACGCGCGCCATTGGCGGGCTGCGCAGCAGCATGATCGGGGCGTTGATGCCGCTGTCGCGCAGCCGGCGGATGTTCTCGAAGCGCGATTCGGCGATGCCGGCGACACCGCCGCGCAGCATGGCGCGCGCCACCTGCGGCATGCCGCATGTGCCCTTGGTGACGCCGAAGACCTTGATGCCCGACAGGGCACAGCGTTCGACGATCGTGCGCGCATTGCGCTCGATGCGGCCAAGGTCGATGGCGACTTGCGGTCCCGACATCGCCT
>NZ_CAAF010000055.1 GCF_000359125.1 Mesorhizobium sp. STM 4661
TGAATTAGTCGCATAAGATAGATTATGGAACTTATGCATGGGCCCGGCGGCTGGAAATTACTGGCGATTTTCATAGGCTTGGCGCAATTGATGGGTGTTGCCTTGAGCCGATGGGCAACGTTAGGCTGCCCGGATGACGACAGCAAAGCGTGAGATCGAAGCGGCGATCGAGGTGTTCGTGCATGGGTACAGCGCCGGCAAGAGCCAAACCTTTCCTTACGACGCCAGCCGCGTCGGGCCATTGTGGCTGATGCGCGATGCCGTGCGCAAGAATCCTCGCGACTGCCGCAGCGAGGAATGGGTCGTCCATGACGTTGCCGCTCAGGAGGCCGATGCGATCGTGCGACAGCATGCGCGGCCAAGCCACGCCATTTCCGTCGTGATAGCGAACGACGAACCGGATAGGCCGGTGCGAACCGCATACAAGGCTCTCGGCTACCGGCTGCTTCGGACGGAAGGATTTTTCGTCCAGCCACTGAGCCAGATTCCAAAGCCGCCGGCGGTTGTTTCGATCGAACGCGTGCAGACAGTCGAACGGGCGGCGCAGTTGGGAAAGATCATGCGCAGGCGGCCGATCGCGGAGGATCTGCTCGGCGACGGCGCGCCGTTCCGCCAATATGTGGCGGTCGATGGCGACGATATCGTTGGACGCGTGCGCAGCGTGGATGCTGTCGGCGCCACGTGGTGCGCGGACATGTATGTCGAGCCCTCGCACCGGCGTCGCGGCGTCGGCCAGGCGCTTATGTCGAAAATGCTGCGTGACGACCGGGCCCATGGGTCGCGGTGCTCGGTGCTGGCCGCGACGCATGCCGGGGCGCTGCTTTATCCCCGGATGGGCTATAAGCGGATTGGAACGCTGCTGATATTCTGGCCAAAGCGCCGAATGCCCTTATGAAGCGCTATCCGTATCACACTGACTCATAAGGAATTTCGATCGCCATGCCATCATAAGCCGGTTCGACGTTGGCCGGCGTCTCGGCCATCACCGTGGCGTAGTCGAGCGGCACATGCATGTGGGTCAGCACGGCATTTTTCGGAGCCAGTTTTTCGATCCAGCCGAGCGCCTGGTCAAGCGACAGGTGACTTGGATGTCGCGTATATTGCAGCGCGTCGATGATTAGCATCTCGAGACCATGCAGCCTCTTGGCGGTGGCGTCCGGGAAGTCGCTGATATCGGGACAGTAGGCGAGCCCGCCGATGCGAAAACCAAGCGAGATGATGTCGCCATGGAACTGCGGCAGCGGCCCGAGGGTGAGGGCACCCCCCTCTCCTTCGATCACTACCGGCCTGGCGTGGTCGATGATATGGGCGTTGACGATGGGCGGATAGGAACTGCCTTGCGGCGTTTCGAAACAATAGCCGAACGCCTGCCGCATGCGCAGCATGGTGGTTTGGTCGGCATGGATATCGATCAGCTGGCGCTGTTCGAGCACGAAGCCACGCAAATCGTCGATGCCGTGGATATGGTCGGCATGCGGATGCGTGTAGACGACGGCATCGATGCGCCTGACCGATGCCAGCAGCATCTGCTCGCGGAAATCCGGCCCAGTGTCGATGACGACGGTGGTTCGGTCGCCATTCGCCGCGATCCGCTCGACGAGTGCGGCGGTGCGCATGCGCCGGTTCCTCGGATTGGCGGGGTCGCAATTGCCCCAGTCGCCGGTGATGCGCGGCGTGCCCGGCGACGAGCCGCAGCCGAGAATGGTAAGACGCAACCGGTCGCTCATGCGCCCAGTGCCTGCGTGTCCGGGCCTTGCGTGTCGGGGCGTGGCATTTTTCTGAACAGCCGAAAGAAATTGTCCGTCGTGATATCAGCGATCTCGGCCTCGCCGACGCCGATCGTTTCGGCCAGAACCTTGGCCGTGTGTGCGACATAGGCCGGCTCGTTGCGCTTGCCGCGAAATGGCACCGGCGCCAGATATGGCGCGTCGGTTTCGACCAGCAGGCGCTCATCTGGCACTTCGGCGGCGATAGCGCGCAGCTCGGCCGAATTCTTGAAGGTCAGAATGCCGGAAAAGGACACATAGCCGCCAAGCGCCACACCCACTTCCGCCAACCTGCGCCCCGAGGAAAAACAGTGCAGGATGAAGGGGAAGGCGCCCTTCCCTGTTTCTTCCTCAAGGATCGCTGCCATGTCGTCGTCGGCGTCGCGCGAATGGATGACCAGCGGCAGGCCGGTCTGGCGCGCGGCGGCGATATGGGTGCGAAACCCCTGTGCCTGCGCGTCGCGCGGCGCGTGATCGTAGAAGTAATCGAGCCCGGCCTCGCCGATCGCCACCACCTTGGGATGCGCGGACAGGCGCACAAGCTCGGCAGCGGTCACATCAAGCTCTTCGGCCGCATTGTGCGGATGGGTACCGACCGAGCAATAGACCTCGTCGAAAGACTCGGCAATCTCAAGCACTTGGCTAAATCGCTTCACGCGCGTCGAGATCGTCACCATGCGCCCGATTCCAGCGGCCAAGGCGCGGGCGACGATGGCTGCCCGCTCCTCTGCAAAGTCCGGAAAGTCGAGATGGCAGTGACTGTCGACTAGCATCAGGCGTTCGCGTCCGGCTGCTCGACATAGCGTGGAAACACCGGCTGCGGCGCCGGCATTGCCGTGCCGGGCACCAGTGCATGATCTTCCGCGACATGCGCGAAATCGCGGCTGTCCGCCGGCACCGCCAGCAGGTCGAGCAGCTTGGCGGCCGAGCCTGGAATGAACGGCTGACACAATATCCCCACCCGCCGGAGCACCTCTGCCGTCGTCCACAGCACCGTTTCCATGCGCGCCGGATCGGTCTTCTTCAGCGCCCACGGCTCCTGGCCCGCGAAATAGCGGTTGGCTTCAGCCACCACCCCGAAGATCGCCGCCAGCGCCAGATGGATGCCCTGCTCCGCCATCGTCCGGCGCGCCGTGACAAGGGCGGCACTGGCCTGATCGAGGATCGCCTTGTCGGCTTCGCTCAATTCGCCGCGCTTCGGCACCACGCCATCGCAGTTCTTGGCGATCATCGACAAGGAGCGCTGCGCCAGATTGCCGAGGTCGTTGGCGAGATCGGCATTGGTGCGGTTGACGATCGCCTCATGGCTGTAGCTGCCGTCCTGGCCGAACGGCACTTCGCGCATGAAGAAATAGCGCACCTGGTCGAGGCCGTAATGCTCGATCATCGCGAATGGGTCGACGACGTTGCCGACTGACTTCGACATTTTCTCGCCGCGGTTGAACAGAAAGCCATGCGCGAACACACGCTTCGGCAGTTCGATCCCGGCCGACAGCAGGAAGGCCGGCCAGTAGACGGCGTGGAAGCGGATGATGTCCTTGCCGATGACATGGACGTTTGCCGGCCACCAGCCCCATTTCTTGTCGTTGGTGTCGGGGTAACCGGCGGCGGTGATGTAGTTGGTCAGTGCGTCGACCCAGACATACATCACATGCTTGTCGTCGCCCGGCACCGGCACGCCCCATTTGAACGTGGTGCGCGAGATCGACAGGTCCTTCAGTCCGGATTTGACGAAGCTGATGATTTCGTTGCGCCGCTCCGCCGGCCCGACGAATTCGGGGCTGTTCTCGTAAAGCGCCAGCAGCCTGTCCTGATAGGCGGAAAGGCGGAAGAAATAGCTTTCCTCCTCGGTCCACTCGACGGGCGAGCCGAGCGGCTCGCGGCGAATGCCGTCGTCGCCGACCTTGGTTTCGGCCTCGTCGAAATAAGCTTCCTGCCGCACCGAATACCAGCCGCTGTAGCGGTCGAGATAGATGTCGCCATTTTCCGCCATGCGCGTCCAGATCGCCTGGCAGGCCTTGTAGTGGCGCTCCTCGGTGGTGCGGATGAAAACGTCGTTCGAGCAGCCGGTCGCTTCGAGCATCGAGCGGAAAATCGCCGAGTTGCGATCGGCAAGCGCTTTCGGCGTCAGGCCTTCGGCGTCCGCCGTCTGCTGCATCTTCAAGCCGTGCTCGTCGGTTCCCGAGACGAAGAAGACGTCCTTGCCGTCGAGCCGCTGGAAGCGGGCCAGCGTGTCGCTGGCGATGACATTGTAGGCATGACCGATATGCGGCTTGCCGTTCGGATAGAAAATCGGTGTCGTGAGGTAGTATTTTTCGCGTGCCATGGATGAGCCGTCAGGAATGTCTGAATGAAAGATGTCGCGGTGAGATATCGCATCGAAACGGCGATTGCCATCCCGAGGCCAATGCATGCCGCCCAAAAGTGGCCCCGGTTTTTGGGGCAACGGCATGCATCAAGAAAACCGTCACATTCGCATTGCAGAATTCAGGCGGTCGATCATGGTCAAGGCGTGCTGCTTCTTGTCGAGATTGTAGGTATCGGTCTCAGATATAGCGTTCAGCGCCTCGTGCCAAGTATCCGACAGGGTTTTCGCCCGCGCCAGGTCGCCCGCCAGCGCGGCTTGGCTTGCGCCGGTCGACAGCAGGTCAAGCGCACGACGATTGAAGATGTCGAACTGGATCGCCTGGTCGCGTCCGGCAACCGCCTCCGCGAGCCGATAGGCGCCGGCGACATCGCTCTTTCTCGCCGTCACCAGCGCGTCGAGCGTCTCGGCGATTTCCAACCCGCCATATTGCGTCAACAGGATTGCGGTGCGCGCGCTGCCCCCTGCCCGCTCGGCCAGCGCCGCGCGCGCCGCGGGATTGTCGGGCGGCGGCGGCTCGACCCCGTCCAGAACCGTCATCAGGCTTTCGGCATCGAGCGGCGTCAGCCGCACCATCTGGCAGCGCGACCGGATCGTCGGCAGCAGGCTGCCCGGCGCATGGACGATGAGGATGAACAATGTCCGCGCCGGTGGTTCTTCAAGGTTCTTCAACAAGGCATTGGCGGCGTTGATATTCATGTCGTCGGCCGGATCGACGATCACCACGCGGTAGCTGCCGTCATGCGAGGTCAAGGAGAGGAAGCGGCTGACCTTGCGGATCTCGTCGACGGTGACGACCGTCTTGAAGCTCTTGGTCTTGTCGTTCGGCGGGCGTGTCAGATGCAGCACCGAAGGATGCGCGCCGGTGGCGATCTGGCGAAACAGCGATGACGCCGGATCGGGAACCGCAAGTGTATCCGGCGCCTGCCCGAAGGCCGGATGCTTCAAAAGATGATGCGCCAGATGGAAGGCAAGCGTCGCCTTGCCGATGCCGACCGGGCCGGCAAAGATCAGCGCATGCGGCAACTTCCCCGAGCGATAGGCCGACGCGAGCATGTTCGCCGCCTGGCCATGTCCGACCAGACGCGGGGTCTCGGACGGCTCCGGTACGCCATCCAGCGTGTCGTGCTGCTCAGGGGCGATGCGTTCGAAGATCATGCCGGCGACGCCTGCTTCCGATTTTCTGGCGTCAATGCCTCCAGGGCCGCGAATACCGTGGCGGTGACGACGTTCTCCACCATGTCGGGGTTGGCGGACGCGTCGATGACGATACAGCGCTCTGGCTCGCCGGCCGCGATCGCCAGAAAGGCATCCCGGCGGCGCTGGTGGATATCAAGCGTCTCCTTTTCGAAACGGTCGGCATCGGCATCGCTGCCCCGCCGTGCCGTGGCGCGACGCAGGCCCTCGGTCGGGTCGATATCGAAGATCAGGGTCATGTCGGGCACCATGCCGTTGATGGCAACCTCTTCCAGCGCGTCCATGAACGCCGGATCGAGGCCGCCGGTGACGCCCTGGTAGACGCGCGAGGAATCCATGAAGCGGTCGCAAAGCACGATCGAACCGCGCTCGACCGCCGGCCGGATGACCTGCTCGACATGATCGGAACGCGCGGCTGCAAAAAGCATTGCCTCCATCTTGGGGCCGAACGGTTCGGCGGCGCCTGAAAGCAGGACATGCCTGACCGCTTCCGCGCCCGGCGAGCCGCCCGGCTCGCGCGTGACTAGGACATCGTACTTCTTGGCGCGCATCTTCCTGGCCAGCCGCTCGATCTGCGTCGACTTGCCTGCTCCTTCGCCGCCTTCGAAGGTGATGAAAAATCCGCGCGCCAATCGTAACGCCTCTGTCCGTGCCTGGGACGGTAATAGTCCCGGCCGGGAAAAAGGTCCACCGCGACGCCCTGGTCTTTATGCGTTTCGCCGCGCACCTTGGATGACATGCGCTAACGCAACCAGCCGACGGCCAGTTCCCTGGCGGCATCGAACGCGCGCTGCGGCAACGAGCCCACACCGACCGACTCGGCCGCGAAAAGCGGCGTCTCCTGGCTCAGCGTGTCGCCGATCCAGACGCGCAGCGCGCCCACCGGCTGCCCCTCCTCCACGGGTGCTGCAACCGGTCCGTCATAGACGATTCTGGCGGTCACCTTGTCGCGGTTGGCGATGGGCAGGAAGATCGTCACCGGGCCCTTTGCCTTCAGCGCCACGCCGGATTTCGCGCCGCCGAAAACCTGGGCCTCGCCGACCGCTTCATCTCCAGCGAAAATCTCGGTCTTCTGGAAGGAGCGAACGCCCCAGTCGAGCAGCTTTCGCGCCTCCTCGGCGCGCTCGCGGTCGCTGGCCAGACCGCTCATCGCCGCGATCAACCGCGTGCCGTCGCGGCTGACCGAGCCGACAATGCCGAAACCGGCGGTCTCGCTGGCGCCGACCGCCAGGCCATCGGCGCCGATATCCATCGCCAGCAGCGGATTGCGGTTCCTTTGGATGATCTTGTTCCAGGTGAAGTCCTTCTGGCCATAGTAGCGATAGAGATCCGGGTAATCGCGCCAGATATGCAGCGCCAGCAGCGCAAGCTCGCGAACCGTCGTTTGCTGACCGTCGGCCGGCAGGCCGGTCGAATTGACGAATGTCGATTTGGTGAGGCCGATCTGTCTGGCGCGTTCGGTCATCCGCGCCGCGAAATTCGCCTCCGATCCGGCGACGCCTTCGGCGATGACGATGCAGCCGTCATTGGCTGCCTGGACCGTCACGCCCTGGATGAGGTCCTCCAGCCGGATCGCCGATTTGAGCTTGGCGAACATGGTCGAGGTTCCAGACGGCGCGCCGCCCGTGCGCCAGGCGTGTTCGCTGACCACGAATGTATCGTCGAGCGTCATGCGCCCCGACTTGATGGCGTTGAACACCATTTCCATCGTCATCAGCTTGGCCAGCGAAGCCGGTGGGAATGGCCTGTCGGCATCCTTGGCAAACAGCACCGTGCCGGTTCCGGCATCGATCATGAACGCCTGCGCGGCCTTGGTCTCGAAAAGCTGCGCCGCCGCCGGCGCCAGCGAAACCAGCAGCAGGCCAAGACCCAAAAGCCCAGCAAAAGGGAGCCCGGCAAAAGGCCAAGCGCAGCGAAATTTCATCAGAGGTTCGACCCGTCAGCATTTCAGGGCAGGCTCTACAGGCTATCAGGCTTTTTCCTGGCGGAACAACCGCACCACGGAAAACCGGCAAAAAAACTTCTGGCCTTGCCGGTCAGTTCCGCACGGCGAGCGCGTCAGGCGCACCATGCGACCACGCCGCTTGCAGCATCTCGTCCAGGCTGCCATGCCCGTCAGGGTAGAGATTGACGGAATACCAGTCCTTGCCCTCGAGTTCGGAGCGCTGGATTTCGGTCTTGCCGAAGCCGGAAAGCGCTGCCGCCACGCGCTTCGCCACGGCGGCATCCTCGAACGAACCCGCCGCGACATACTCCGTTGGCGAACCGGCCGACGGCGCTTCCAGATTGGCACGCTTCCATGACTGGAGGATTTCGGCGGGCGACATGCCGTCGCCATCCAGCGCGGCAAAAGCGTTGGATGCGCGCTCCACGCGTTCATCCGCATAAGACAGCGACGCCACGGTGAATGGCGATTGCGGCGGCGGATTGATCTCCGGGCGCTCCGGCACGATCGGCCCGAACTCGGGCAGCGTCACATCGACGAGGGCCGGCGCCTGCGCCGACACGACAGGCTGGGGTCCCGAATTCGTCAGTTGACCAGGAAACGGCGCGGCCGCGGCGCCTGCCGGCAGGCTCGGCGACGGTCCATTCATGGCGATCATGACGCCGGTGGGCAGGCCGTCGGACGGATCCGGCGCCTTGTTGCCGGGTTGGTAGGACGCCATCAGATACTGGTCGTCATTGCCGTCGAGCGGCGCTCGTCCGACATATTCCACCTTCACCTTGGCGGTACCGATATTGGCATAGTCGAGCATTTCGGCGGCCCGCTTCGACACGTCGATGATGCGTCCGTCATGATAGGGACCGCGATCGTTG
Organism: Mesorhizobium sp. STM 4661; assembly: GCF_000359125.1. Classification (GTDB taxonomy): domain Bacteria; phylum Pseudomonadota; class Alphaproteobacteria; order Rhizobiales; family Rhizobiaceae; genus Mesorhizobium. The sequence goes on from NZ_CAAF010000055.1 coordinate 8,146, forward strand.
ACTCGCACGATGACCGAACTGCCGGTCTTCATGTTGGTGACGCGTGCATAGCTCGGCAGCGGCATGGTCGGATGCGCACCAGTCAGATGCGTCATGTCGTAGACTTCGCCATTGGCGGTCAGCCGGCCGTGGAAGGCTTCGCCGTACCAGGAGGCGAGACCCACCTTGGCATAGCCCCTGTCTTCCCTGGGATAGTACCACTTGCCGCGTACCTGATAGGGCTTGCCGAGCTGGTCGCGTCCGCCGCCACGCCGCAAGCCCGACATCTTGAAGGTGACGCGCGGGCTGGCCTTCACGCCATACTCGGCTTCGGAGAAATATTCCTTGGAGCGGGGTTTCTTGTTGACCATCGCCTTCGGCTCCGGCGGCGTAGCACACGCCGCCAGCAAGGCAGCCGACAAAGCCAACAACACGAAAGCGGAAGCGCGACGGAAATGTGGGCGCGCCACAGGCTGCATTTTTCTGATGTCCCCTACAGTCTCGACAGGCGCACTACGACCTGAACCCCAGGAGCCAAAGCACCCGCTCGACAAAGCCAGCGACGCCCTGATTCCATTCCCCTTGTGCGCAGGAATTCTTTATCAGCGTATTAACCGATTGTGGTCGGAACCGGGCAAGATTATGGCACGGGCCGGCAAGGCGATCGGCATGAAAAGTCACAGCTTTTCGAGCACCCGCGCCACGCTGGTCACAGCACAGCGCGCTGTCCGTTGTCGGTGCGAAAAAAGCTGAAAACCGATCTCGGATGCCAGGCGTCGGTCACTCCGCCTTCGACTCCTGCGACGGAGCCAATTGCGCCGTCACATGTGACAGCTTCTCGCGCTTTGTCAAAACCGGCTTCGCGTAGGTCTTCTTCATGGATTCCCCCGAAAGTTGAAAACGCCCCGCAAGTTGGCCAGTCTTGCGCCATATTGTCAATCGGCCGGCCATACTTTGCCGTTGGCAGAAAGGCCGCGGCCGGTTGACAGGGCTTTGCTGGGCGCACTAGAGCAATGACGCGCGAATGGTCTCTGGGCGCGGCAGTGCCGAACAAACACCAGGACAGATCAGGACGCGCACTCAAGTGATTGAAAAATCACGACGGAGGGATGGCCGAGCGGTTTAAGGCACCGGTCTTGAAAACCGGCGTGGGTGCAAGCCCACCGTGGGTTCGAATCCCACTCCCTCCGCCATTTAGGCGTTGTAAGGAATTGATTTAAAACGAATTTTGCGACTTGTAAGGTTTAGTCCTAAGCATATTTCCTAATGCAGCGGAGTCCTCATATGCCGCGTCCGATATTCGGGGCCATGGTATGGCCACTCTACCTGACTGGATAGACGTGATGTTCGATACCCCCGGACGGTCAAGCCGGGCCTTGTCGCTGCCGTAAAGCATCTGCGCGGGTGACCTGCGCCACCGCCCCGCTACAGGATTTCCGCGACGCGGACTAGGTGCGTTCCTTGTTTCGCGCCGACATCCCATTTAGCCTAATTTGGTTTCAGGGGGGCAGGCATGCGTCACAATCCGGAAGACAATCGGCGATCAGCCACCGGAAGCACATTGGCCATCGGGCTTTTGATATTGGGTGTACTCCTGGCAGGATGCACAACTGCATCAACTAGCGGAAAAGACGGGTGCCTGCGCTGACCGCCCAGACCGATTATCGTGCCACTGTGATTTTTGTTTTCCTGTGGCTAGCTGCGTTGGCGTGGACCGGCGTGAACACCCTTCTCAACCGCCAAGCCGCAGGTACGGTGATCTACGAGACAACTGAGTACCGATGTATTGCCGCTGCCACCGGCAAAACGGTACAAGTTAAGTGGAGCACTCTTCGCAATCTGCGATATCCCAGCACCGGCTTTACTGTCGGGACGATCGTCGAAAAGCAAGGCATGAACTGCATCTCTGACGGAGGTGCGGTCTCGTATGCCATGCTCCCATTGTCTGAAGGCACTGCACTCTCTGCCGTTCGCATAAAGGGCGGAGAGGTGAAGGTTGAGTTCCGGCGCGGCCAGTGGGCTGACGTTACGGACGCCGCAGGGACCGAGACGTGGCGCAATGACGGCGATGGCTATCACAGGATTATCCCGTAATGCGTCTTGATGGCGGCATTTTTCTTTTTTGACCCCTGGTAGATTTGACCGATCGCTGCTCTGGGCAGCGCGGGCATCCAAGCGGCATGAACTGCAATAGAAGTAAGCCGGCTTGGCGATCCTACCGCCGGCCTCCTCGACACCGCGCTGGATCTCCTCAAAGGCCCGCATGCTTCGTCGTGAGCGGCACGAAAAAGTTGATTTCTCGAACTGGGAATATGCCGCTAGTCTGTAGTGCACTCTCACAAAGCTAGGAGCCATAGGATGAAGACCACTATCTTAGTCGCCGCCGCTCTAGGCCTTTCGGTGTCCGGCGCCGCAGCGGAATGTGTTGGCCACACCAAAACGACGGCTTCCGTCGATCAGCAAACCAAAGTGGCAAGCATCGCGAACAGCAATACGCCGACAACCGCCGACACCGCGACTACCGCCGACACGCCGATCCTCAAAAAGGAAGACGCGAAAGAGGCGGAATAGGCGCTTCAACACGAAGCAAGCCCTGACTGACCGCCCCCACCCAGGTGGCGGGGCGTTTGACGTGGGCCGAGACTCTTTGGCTTAGACCCAAGAGCTTCATAAGTCCCGATAGCCCGCCCAAACCCTTCGAAAGAGGTGCCGGGCACTGCCCGGCGCCTCTTTCGATATTTTTTAGTCTCCGACCACACCGCCGGCTCGTATCCGACCGGGTCGGAGTTCCGGAAAGGTAAGCCGGCTTGGTAATCTTACAGCCGGCCTCCTCGATGCTGCGCTGGTTCTCGTCGTTCTCGGCATTCCTCGTCCCGTTTTGGCACGATCGAATTGGCATCTGAATTGCTCGTTGAGACTCGCCAGAGTTGGGCTCGCCGATTGCAAGTCAGCGCTATTCTTCGGTCATTGTGTGAGCGCCTTCATATCAGTTTCACACACGAAGGCTTTGAATGGTGTCGACAAGCGCTGCGAAGGAGATGGAAAATGGGTTTGGCCGAAAACTTGTCCGATATCGCGCTCACATTCGGTTGTCCGGACTGCTCGCATCCGACCGTAAGGAAGGGCTCCGCGCTGAGAACGATCGCCCACATCAGATGCGACGGGTGCAACGCCAAGGTGCGGATCACTTATCCGCACAAGCTGGCGATCTTCGAAAAGCACAAGCAACTGGCCGCCCGGGCCGCGTTTTGATTGACTAATTGCCGGCATAGGGGCAGCGACCAACAGCACCTCGACAACGCGTTGCTTCCCGCTGAGCGCTACTTTAGCTTGTCCTTGATTTTTTCCAGCGCGTCTGTGGCGTTGCGACTGTCGGCCCACGTGCCTAACCGAATATGATTGATCGCGCGATCGGAGGTGCCGGAGCAAAGGGGCGTCGGATCTGGCTCGGCGCCCCTTTCCACTTCCTCATCTATGGGACCACACCGCCAGCTCGTATCCGTCCGGATCGGAGAAATGGAAGCGGCGGCCGCCCGGGAAGGAGTAGGCCGGCTTGACGATCTTGCCGCCGGCCTCCTCGACGCGGCGCTGGATCTCGTCAAGCCTGTCGGCATAGAGGATCACCAGCGGACCGCCGGTCGCCCTGCTTTGGCCACCGAGAGCGAAGCCACCGGTCAGGCGGCCATCGTTGAACTCGCAATAGCCCGGTCCATAGTCCTTGAAGGACCAGTCGAAGGCCTTGCCGTAGAAGTCGCGCGAGCGCGCGATGTCGGCGACGGAAAACTCGACATAGTCGATGCGCTTGTCGTTGCAGGATTTGGCCATGATCTTCTCCTTTCGCGGCTTTGAAACTCAGCGTTCGAGCAATGCTTTCAGGGCGTGGAGGTCGCGCCCCACCGCGGCGGCGTCGGCGGCGAATGTCTCGTCCTTCATTTCAGGCGCTTTCAGAAGCGTGAACATGACTTCCGCGCCGGTCCCGTTGGGAACCACGCGCACCGCATTGCGGGTTTCCTTTTCCTCGATAAAGACGATGTGATCGAGGACACCGAATTCGTTGGGCCGGGAGAAACGGATGCGGATGAGCCGGCCGTCCGGGTCCTCCGCTGTCCACTCCTCGCCCGATTGCTCGAAGCGCCTGCCGAGACCTGCCGCCCAACGCTGGAAGTTCTCCGGGATGGAGGCGAAGTCGTAGACTTCGCGCCAGTCCCGGTCGATGGACACGGGGATGATGCGGGATTTGTAGATGGTCATATCTGCCTCCTTCGAATGAAGGCAGACTAGGCAGACATTACGGTGGCGTATTGAACAAAACGGCCAGTCAGGCGCCGAGCTGCCGCAGAACCGCCGCGGGCGAAAAACCCGACAGGCGCCGCACCTCGCGGGTAAGGTGCGCCTGGTCGCTATGGCCTGCTTCGAAAGCGAGACCGGCAAGGCGTTCGCCGCCGGACCGCCGCGCCAGGCTCAGGAACCGCTGGAAGCGGAGAATGCGGTCTAGCGTCTTCGGCCCATAGCCGAAAGCCTCCTGGCAGCGGCGGCGGAGCGTTCGCGGGCTGACGTCCAGCCGGTCGAGGATCACCGCCATGCCCGGACCGGCGGATTCGGTTTTCAGCGCGTTGAAGGCAAATCCCATGTCCGGAGGCGGCGGCTCGACATCGGGCGCGCGCCCGGAGAGTGCCCCTTCCATCACCCGCATCCGCTCCGTCGTGGAAGACGCATCGCCAATTCTGTGGGCGATCTCGCGCGCCGGCTTTCCCCAGAAGTGGCTGAGCGCCACCCGCTCGCCGACGATCTCCGTCATTGGCAGGCCGAGCCACCGGCTAGCCGCACCCGGCCGGAAGCGGGCGCCGATCACGGTGCAACCGGGTGTCAGTGCTGAGAGGGCAACGGCAACGTCGGGACCCGCTACGACCAGCTCGCCGTCGATCCAGGTGATGTCGACGCAGCCGTCCGGGACCACGGCCGACAGCCCTCCTCCCTCCAGTCGCACCGCATTGGACCAGACACACTGGAAATGTCCTTCGAGTGCGGCCGCAGGATCGAACTCGCGGTAGTCCCCGATCGCCCCGGAAAGGACGGGTGTGTCGGCATCAGACGTCACGAGCCTCTCCCGTGAGGAATACTTTCGGCGGCGTTCTTCGGCCCCGCACCTAATCTATTGCCGTTGCGGCTTGCATCAACCCTACCCTGCGCCGGATCCGCCATTTGCCGTCGATTCCCCGCCATCCCGCGACATAGCGGCCGATTGCTGCATGGCGCGGCAGTGAAAATTCGCCAGGCGCCCCCCCGTTCACGGCATCTTCATCGTTCACGGGTTCGTCTCCGGGACGGCATGCGGTTGATTTTTCCGCTGGAATATGGTGCTTCTCCCGGCCATGAAGAAGCTGTGTCTAACCGTCCTGGCATCAGCAACGCTGGCTTTGCCAGCCAATGCCATGGACAGCGCGTTGCGCGCCGGCCTGTTGAAACTTGACCCGCAAACCCGGCTCGAACAGCGATGCGACGCTGAAGTGCTCGACCGGATCAGCCACGACGATCACAAATACAAGGCCGATCGCGTCGTCGCCTACGCGTTTGCGACGCCCGAAATGGCCCCCGATGCAATCAGGAGCCCAGGGGCTGCCTTTCGCAGCAAGGGGCAATGGTACCGGCTGAAATTCAAGTGCCAGACGGCACCGGACCATATGCAGGTTCTGGATTTTCGCTATCGGATCGGCGAGGAGATTCCGCAAACCGATTGGGCGAAATACAATCTCTACGACTAAAGCGCCGCGTCCTGGGCGCGCAATTTGAATCTAAGCTTCGTGCTTTTGCCGGCCGCCGGCTCAGGCCATTGCCGCCACGATCAGGAAGTTTGCTGACCTTGTCCCCAGACAGTCTCTTGACGTGCGGGAACCATACACGTTAGGGCGTCCTGACAATCGACGCGAACGATCGGCGAACAAGCAAGGGGCCTCCAGTCGATGGAAATTTTCACTGCCGCGGGCTTCTCGGCCCTGCTCCAGGTCATCGCCATCGACCTTGTCCTTGCCGGAGACAACGCCATCGTCATCGGCCTTGCCGCGGCGGGCCTGCCTGCCGACCAGCGCAAGAAGGCGATTCTCGTCGGCATCGCCGCGGCCACCGTGCTTCGCATCTTCTTCGCTCTGATCACGCAGTGGCTGCTGGCCATCGGCCCCATTCTCCTCATCGCCGGCGGCCTGCTGCTGCTTTGGGTGTGCTGGAAGATGTGGCGCGAGCTGCGTGTCACCCACGAGCAGGAGCATGATGCGACGGAATCGCTGTCCAATGCCGAGTACGGCAAAGACGGAACGATAGCCGACAAGGGACCGCGCAAGACCTTCGCTCAGGCGGCGTGGCAGATCGTCATTGCCGACGTGTCAATGTCTCTCGACAACGTCCTTGCTGTCGCCGGGGCCGCGATGGACCATCCGACGGTCCTGATCATCGGCCTGGCGCTGTCGATTGCGCTGATGGGTTTTGCTGCTTCGTTTGTCGCACGCCTCCTGCACAAGTACCGCTGGATTGCCTATATCGGCCTCGTGATCATCCTTTACGTCGCGGTGAAGATGTTTCTGGATGGTGCCGTGCAGCAGTTCCCCGAACGGTTCGCGTTCCTGGCGCCCTGGTTCGGACCGGGCGGTCAATGAGCCCGGTCCCTTGCAGTGCGGGCCCGCCCGCACTGCGCCAAGCCATTCGCCGGTTTGCTTGATTGTGGAACTGTGCTATTGCGCCGCGCAAGTTAAGCTCCTGCAAGAGTTCAAAAAGACCGATATCTATTGACTTCCGGGCCGGACCTCAGGGTTTCCGGCCCGTATCCATTGGAACCGCACATGTCCGCCCCTCGCGTCAGTTTCGTCAGTCTAGGTTGCCCGAAGGCCCTGGTGGATTCGGAGCGCATCATCACGCGCCTGCGCGCCGAAGGCTACGAGATCGCGCGCAAGCATGACGGCGCCGATCTTGTCGTCGTCAACACTTGCGGCTTCCTCGATTCCGCGCGCGACGAGTCGCTCAACGCCATCGGCTCCGCCCTTTCGGAGAATGGCAGGGTCATCGTCACCGGCTGTCTCGGCGCCGAACCGGACGTCATTCGCGAAAAGCACCCCAACGTTCTCGCCATCACTGGCCCTCAGGCCTACGAGAGCGTGATGGCCGCCGTGCATCAGGCGGCGCCGCCGAGCCACGACCCCTATATCGATCTCTTGCCGCCGCAGGGCGTCAAGCTCACCCCGCGCCACTACGCCTATCTCAAGATTTCGGAAGGCTGCAACAATCGCTGCACCTTCTGCATCATTCCCGCCTTGCGTGGCGATCTCGTCTCACGGCCGGCGGCCGACGTTCTGCGCGAGGCCGAGAAGCTGGCCAAGGCCGGTGTCAAGGAGATCCTGGTCATTTCGCAGGACACCAGCGCCTATGGCATCGACATCAAGTACCAGGCCAGCCAGTTCGGCGACCGCGAGGTGCGGGCGAAATTCCTCGATCTGTCGGAAGAACTCGGCAAGCTCGGCGTCTGGGTGCGCATGCACTATGTCTACCCCTACCCGCATGTCGCTGATGTCATCCCGCTGATGGCCGAAGGGAAGATCCTTCCCTATCTGGACATTCCATTCCAGCATGCCTCACCGCAGGTGCTCAAGAACATGCGCCGGCCGGCGCATGGCGAAAAGACGCTCGAGCGCATTCGCGGCTGGCGCGAAGTGTGCCCGGACCTTGCCATCCGTTCCACCTTCATCGTCGGCTTTCCCGGTGAGACGGATGACGATTTCGAGATGCTGCTCGACTGGCTGGACGAGGCCAGGATCGACCGCGCCGGCTGTTTCAAATACGAGCCGGTCAGGGGCGCTCGCTCCAACGAACTCGGCCTCGAACAGGTCCCGCAGGAGATCAAGGAAGCGCGCTGGCACCGCTTCATGCAGCGCCAGCAAAAGATTTCGGCAACGCAGCTCGCCAAAAAAATCGGCAAGCGCCTGCCGGTCCTGATCGACGAGGCGCATGGTACCTCGGCCAAGGGCCGCACCAAATACGACGCGCCCGAGATCGACGGCTCGGTGCATATCCAGTCGCGGCGGCCGATGCGCGCCGGCGACATCGTCACCGTCAAGATCGATCGCGCCGACGCTTATGATCTTTATGGCTTGGCCGTTTGACGGCTAATATGCGAAATCCAAGCAAATCCAGTGCGGTCAATAAGGAATTTTTTGACCGTGTAAAACCGATCATGGAATCGTGGGGGCTATCAAAGCACCCGAATCCAACGTCTTACTTTGGTCGAAGCAGTCACGGATTCAGGTATGATTTTGCGGACCTGAGCAACAATAATGACATTAAGATAGCGGCATTTTATATCTTAGATCGGAGCGGCCCTTCGCTATGGATAAAGGGGCTTCGCTTGAATCGTGGACTTCATGACAGTGCAGACCTGCCAATAATATTTGACAGTCTGGACGGCGTCTTCACACTTGAGAGAAAATGGTCAATACTCCGGCCATTAAATGTTAGATTTGAATTTTACAAAAAAGGTAACGATTCCAACGAATCGGCCGCATCTCGAATCATGGATGTTGTCGTAAGCGAGATACCTAAACTAAGAAACTACTTATACGGCTAATTTGCCAGGCCAAGTACTGCCGAGTGCCAAACGGCACCCTAAGTCGAGCATGATGGCCCCGCTTACGGTTGTTAAAAAACCAGAATGCCGCCGATTTTGACGGCATTCAAATTGATGGGTTGTTGCCAACCGGCGGAATGAAAAAGGGCGCCATGTGGCGCCCTTTTTGTCTCGCGTTTCCTAGGGCTTACTGCGGCAGCTTGTCGTCGACGCCCTTGACGTAGAAATTCATGCCGAGCAGCGTAGCGTCGTCGGCGACTTCGCCATCCTTCAGCCACGGCGTGCCGTCCTGCTTGGCGATCGGGCCGGTGAAGGGGTTCCAGCCGTCGGCGATCTTCTTGGTGGTTGCCTCGGCCATTGCCTTCACGTCGTCGGGCATGTTGGTGAACGGGGCGAGCTTGACGGCGCCGTCCTTGATGCCGAGCCAGACATCGCCGGGCTTCCAGGTACCGTCGAGCGCGGCCTGGACACGACTGATATAGTACGGACCCCACTCGTCGGTGAGCGAGGTGAGCTGTGCGTTCGGCGCGAACTTGATCATGTCGGAAGACTGGCCGAAGCCGTGCAGCTTGCGCTCCTCCGCCACCTGCAGCGCAGCGGTGGAATCGGTATGCTGGACGATGATATCGGCGCCCTGGTCGAACAAGGCCTTGGCGGCATCTGCCTCCTTGCCCGGATCGAACCAGGAATTCACCCAGACGATCTTGGCCTTGAAGTTCGGGTTGATCGACTGCGCGCCAAGCATGAAGGAATTGATGCCCATCACCACTTCCGGGATCGGGAAGGAAACGATGTAGCCGGCCACACCGGCCTTCGATTCCTTGGCCGCGATCTGGCCGAGCACGTAGCGGCCTTCATAGAAACGCGCATTGTAGATGCCCAGATTGTCTGCCTTCTTGTAGCCGGTCGCGTGCTCGAACATCACTTTGGGGAATTTCTTGGCGACCTTCACCTCCGGGTCCATGAAGCCGAAGGATGTGCCGAAGATGATCTTGCAGCCTTCACGCGCCAGGCGCTCGAAGGCGCGGTCGGCGTCGGGGCCCTCGGAGACATTTTCCAGATAAGCGGTTTCGACCTTGTCGCCGAGTGCTTTCTCCACTTCCAGGCGGCCCTGGTCGTGCTGGTAGGAATAGCCGAAATCGCCGATCGGGCCGGTATAGACCCAGCAGGCCTTCAGCTTTTCCTGGGCTTCGGCGGTCGCCGCCAATGACAACGCGGCGGTCGTCGTCATCAGGGCAATGAGCAGTTTTTTCATTGTGTTACCTCTCTGAGTTAAGCCTTGGAGCTTCCCGTCTTTTTTTGTCGTCAACGATCCGGAACGAATGGCTGCCCCAAGGAAGCCGGCGTGTTCATCATCGTCAGACGCTTGTTGCGCGAGATTAGAACGAGAACCACCACGGTTGCCAGATAGGGCAACGAAGAAAGCAGTTGCGAGGGAACCGGAATGCCAAAAGCCTGTGCATGGAGCTGGCCAATCCAGACCGCGCCGAAGATATAGGCGCCGGCCAGCACCCGCCAGGGCCGCCATGAAGCGAACACGACCAGCGCCAGCGCGATCCAGCCGCGCCCGGCGGTCATGTTCTCCACCCATTGCGGCGTATAGACCAGCGACAGATGGCCGCCCGCAAGGCCGGCACAGGCGCCGCCGAAGATCACCGCGAGATAGCGGTAGCGGATGACCTTGATGCCAAGCGCATGCGCCGATGTGTGGCTGTCGCCGATCGAGCGCAGAGTGAGGCCAGTGCGGGTCTTGAACAGGAACCACGCGACGGCTGCGGTCAACGCGATCGAAATGTAGAAGATCGGATCCTGGCCGAACAGCAGCCTGCCGACGACAGGGATCGAGGTCAGGCCGGGAATGTCGAGGTTGGGCAGCCGCTGACCGGGCTGGCCGACAAAGCTGGTGCCCATCATGCCGGACAGGCCGAGACCGAGCAGCGTCAGCGACAGGCCGGTCGCCACCTGGTTGGTGGCCAGCGACAGCGTCATGACGGCGAAGAGAAGCGAGAACAAAGCCCCCATGGCGATCGCCGCCAGCAGGCCGATCCAGGGCGACCCGGTGAGATAGCCGGCGCCGAAGCCGCCGACCGCGCCCATGATCATCATGCCTTCGACACCGAGATTGAGCACGCCGGAGCGCTCGACCACCAACTCGCCGATCGCCGCGATCAGCAGCGGCGTCGCCGCGGTGGCGATGGTCAGAAGGATGTTGACGGTGATGTCCATCAGCGGGCCTCTTCCAGTTTCGGTGCGGCTTCGAGTTTGGGAGCGGCCAGGCCGATCAGACGAATGCGGTAATGGATGAGCGTGTCGCAGCCGAGCACGAAGAACAAAAGCATGCCCTGGAACACCCGCGCCACCTTGTCGGAGATGCCGAGCGCGCTTTGCACCGCCTCTCCGCCGAGATAGGTCAGCGCCAGCACCAGGCCGGCTGCGACGATGCCCAGCGGATTGAGCCGGCCGAGAAACGCCACGATGATGGCGGTGAAGCCATAGCCGGGCGAGATGACCGGCTGCAGCTGGCCGATGGCGCCGGAGACCTCCGAGATGCCGGCAAGGCCGGCCAGCGCACCCGAGAGTAGGAAGGCGAAGAACACCATGCGGTTGAGGCCGAAGCCGGCGAAACGCCCTGCCCTTGGGCTCGAACCGAGCACGCGGACCTCGAAGCCTTTCAGCATGCGGCTCATCAGGATCCAGATCAGCCCGGCAGCGACAAGCGCGAAGACGAAACCCCAGTTTGCCCGTCCGGAATCCGGCATCAATTCCGGCAGAATGGCCGAGTCGTTGAACTGCACCGTCTGCGGGAAACCATGGCCTTGCGGGTCGCGCCAGGGACCACGCACCAGCCAGTCGAGGAAGAGCTGCGCGACATAGACCAGCATCAGGCTGGTCAGGATCTCGTTGGTGCCGAAGCGTGTTTTCAAAAGGGCCGGGATCGCCGCATAGGCCGCGCCGCCGACCATGCCGAGCAGCAGCATCAGCGGCAGCACCAGCGGACCTTCGAACCGCGGAAACAGCACCGGGATCATCGAGCCGACAATACCGCCAAGGATGAACTGGCCCTCGGCGCCGATGTTCCAGATGTTGGCCTTGTAGCACACCGACAGGCCGACCGCGATCAGGATCAAGGGTGCTGCCTTGATCGCAAGCTCATGCAGCTGCCAGACCTGGCTGATCGGTTCGATGAAGTAAATCCGAAATGCATTCAAAGGGTTGACGCCGAGCAGCGCGAACATGATGGCGCCTGCGATGATCGTCAGCAGGAATGCTATGAAAGGCGACAGTGCCGAGAACAGCGCCGAGCGCTGCGGGCGTTTGACGAGTTCGAGGCGCATCATGCCGTCTCCAGAATGTGTTCGGCGTGGCCAGGCTCGGCGCCACCCATCAACAGTCCGATCTTTTCGAAGGTTGCCTCCGCAATCGGCAGCGGCCTGGACAGTTCGCCATTGTGCATGACCGCTATCGAATCGGATATCTCGAACAGTTCGTCGAGATCCTGGCTGATGACCAGCACCGCCGAGCCGCTGCGCGCCAGCTCGATCAGCGCCTGGCGAATGTGGGCGGCCGCACCCGCGTCGACCCCCCAGGTCGGCTGATTGACGACCATGACCCCAGGTCTGCGGTCGAGTTCGCGGCCGACGATGAATTTCTGCAGATTGCCGCCCGAAAGCGCTGCCGCCTCCGGATCAGGCGCGCTCTTGCGCACGTCCATCGCCTTGATGATGCGCTGGGCGGCGCCGTAGATCGCCTCGCTTTTGACCATGCCGCCGGTGCCAACAAAGACTTTGCCATCGGTGGCGTGGCGCGACAGCAGCAGGTTCTCGGAAAGCTTCATGCGGGGTGCTGCACCATGGCCGAGCCGCTCTTCGGGCACGAAGGCGGCACCCATCAGCCGCCGGCCAGTGATACCGAGGCCGCCGGCATCCTTGCCGCGGATGCGCACCGAGGCCGCATCCTGCTGCAGCACTTCGCCGGAGACGGTTTCGAAGAACTCGCCCTGGCCGTTGCCGGCGACGCCTGCAATACCGATCACCTCGCCGGCGCGCACAGTGAGGTTGATGTTTTTCAGCGGGATTGAAAACGGCGTTGCCGGCTTGCGGCTGAGCGCGCGGATCTCCAGCAGCGGTTGCGCGGTCTCGATGCCGTCGGCCGGGGCGCGCACCACGGCCTTGACTTCGTTGCCGACCATCATGCGCGCCAGCGACGCGGCGGTTTCCTCGCGCGGGTTGCAATGGCCGACCACCTTGCCGTGGCGCAGCACGGTGGCGCGGTCGCAGATGCGCTTGACCTCTTCCAGCCGGTGCGAAATGTAGAGGATCGACTTTCCTTCCGATCGCAGCCGTTCGAGCGTCTCGAACAGCTTGTCGGCTTCCTGCGGCGTCAGCACCGAAGTCGGCTCGTCAAGGATGATGAGCTGCGGCGTCTGCAGCAGGCAGCGGATGATCTCGATACGCTGGCGCTCACCGACCGACAGGTCGCCGACCAGCGATTCAGGATCGAGCGGCAGGCCATAGCTGTAGGAAAGCGCCCTCGCCTTGGCGGCTATCGTGCTGATGGGCGAACCGTCATCCAGCGACAGCGCTATGTTCTCGGCCGCCGTCAGCGCCTCGAACAGCGAGAAATGCTGGAATACCATGCCGATGCCGAGCTTCTTGGCAAAGCCGGGATTGGCGATCCTGACTGCTTGACCGTTCCAGAAGATCTCGCCCGAATTGGGCTCCAGCGATCCGAACAGCATCTTGACCAGCGTCGACTTGCCGGCGCCGTTCTCGCCGAGCAGCGCGTGGATCTCGCCCTTGGCGATGTTGAGATCGACATGGTCGCACGCCGTCAGCGTGCCAAATATCTTGGTAAGGCCACGAACCTCGAGCAGGTTTGCGCCGTCGTGATTTGCACTCACAGTGCCTCCCATCTGGTTTGCCAGATATGTTCTGTGTTCCCGCCAGCATGGTATGCGTCGCCGGCTCCCGTCGGAAAGCGGCACGCGTCTTGAAAGAGCTTCAAGAATTTCAGCGGAAACTCAAGGGGTAAAGCGCAACCCCTCAAAAAGCCGACCTGGTGCATGTCGCGCAAAAGTGCGCAGCGGTTTTGCGATAACGGCATGCACAAAACAAAGACTCAAAAGCGCGTCGCACGAAACGCGACGCGCTTAAGGGACGAGAATGGTTGTCCCGGTCGTCCTGCGCCCTTCAAGGTCGGCATGTGCCTTGCCGGCGTCCTTCAGCGCATAGCGCTGGTTGATCCTGATCTTGACCGCGCCGCGGAGCACGACGTCAAACAGCGCGGCGGCGGATGCCTCGAGATCCTCGCGCCTGGCATTGTAGACGAACAAAGTCGGCCGCGTCGCGAACAGCGAGCCCTTCTGCGCCAGCAGCGACATGCTGAACGGCGGGATTGGTCCCGACGACTGGCCGAAGCTGGCGAACATGCCGAGCGGCTTCAGGCAGTCGAGCGAGGCCGGAAACGTATCATTGCCAACCGAATCATAGACGACGTCGCACTTCTTGCCGCCAGTGATGGCAAGCACACCGGCGACGAAATCCTGCTCGCGGTAATTGATGACATGGTCGAAGCCGTGTGCCTTGGCGAGTTCGATCTTGTCGGTTGAGCTGGCGGTGCCGATCACCGTTGCGCCGAGGTGCTTCGCCCATTGGCCAAGGATCAGCCCGACGCCGCCGGCCGCCGCGTGAAACAGGATCGTGTCGTCCGCCTTCACCTTGAAGGTACGGCGCAAAAGATACTCCGCCGTCATGCCTTTCAGCATCATCGCGGCCGCCTGCTCGTCGCTGATGCCGTCGGGCGCCTTCACCACACGGTCGGCGGCGATCACGCGCTGTTCGGCATAGGCGCCAACATTCACGGCATAGGCGATGCGGTCGCCCGGTTTCAGCCAGTCGATATCAGATCCGACTTCCATGACCACTCCGGCAGCCTCGCCGCCAGGTATCAGCGGAAAACCGCCGGGTGGCGGATAAAGACCCGAGCGATGATAGACATCGATGAAATTGAGGCCGATCGCCGTGTGTCTGACCAGGATCTGCCCCGAGCCTGGCTGGCCCGGATCGGCGTCCTCATAGGTCAGGACCTCCGGACCGCCATGGCCATGGATACGGATCGCTTTGGACATCTATCAGGTCTCTTGGGCTCAAACTGTCTTTGGGATCAGACTGTCTTGGGGATCAGACTTTGCCGGAATCAGGCCCGGAATCAGGCTTGGCGCCGAGATTGGGAAAGAGCTGCATGATACCGCCGATGCAGGCGAGGTAAAGTCCGCTGATGCTGATGCCGATCTTGGTGAAGATGCTCACCTGCTCACCGAGCACGCCGATCTGGTCATAGAAGGCGGCGAGAGCCGCCTGCGCCAGGGCCAGCGCCCCGAAAGCGCACCAGAGCAGCGTCATGCCGAGATTGAGCGGCCGCAGCCGCACCACTCGCACTGGATGGATGAAATTGATCGGCACGAAGGTCAGGATGCCGGCCGCCACGACCACGCCAAAGGAAACCCATTGTCCCGGCTCGATGACGAACAACGTGAACACCACCATGTTCCAGACCACCGGAAATCCCTTGAAGAAGTTCTCCTTCGTCTTCATGCCGGTGTCGGCATAGTAGATGGCGCTGGAGACCACGATGATCGCCGCCGACAGGAACGACAGGCCCTCGCCCATGAAGCCGCGCTGGTAGAGCGCGAAGGCCGGGATCAGCACGTAGGTCACGTAGTCGATGATATTGTCGAGCAGCTCGCCCGACCAGGTCGGCAGGATCTCCTTGACGTCGAGCTTCCTGGCGATCGGCCCGTCGATGCCGTCGACGAACAGCGCCAGCCCCAGCCACCAGAACATCGCCGTCCAGCGCTCCTCGCTTGCCGCCACCAGCGACAGGAACGCCAGGAACGAGCCCGAGGCGGTCAAAAGATGCACCGAAAAGGCACGCGCCTGCGGCCATGTGACCTTCTTCTTCGGCATCGGAATCCGGTCGGCGATTTTCCTGACCGTTGTCTTCTTGCTCACGAGGTCCGCCAGTCCTGCTTGCAGATGTCGGCCGCGGGGTCGGCAAGATTCCAGTTGCGGCCGAACGTCCGTACCGGGGTCACGATGCTCTGTCCTGATCTGCCATGAATTCTCCCCCACTCATGCCGAGACTACTAGCAGGGCGACTGCTCGGACAAGCAGTATCGCACCCCGTCCGAAGCCAGCCCCAGCGGCCTCCGCCGGCCAAGGCAATCGAATGGGCCGAATCGCCACGTTGATCAAGCCGCATGATCCGGCCTATATCCGTTGGCAGGCCGATGGGGCCTGCATCGTGATCCGGAAGCCGAATTTGGACCATCAGAAGACAGCGCGGATACTGGTAGCCGGCAGCGGTCCGGCGGGGCTGATCGCGGCGCTCGGGTTCGCCGACGCCGGCTTCGCGGTGACGCTGGTCGGACCTGAGGCCGTCGGCCTTGATGGCCGCACGACGGCCTTGATGAACCCTGCCCTGAAAGTTCTTGAGCGGTTGCGCATTCTCGACGAGGTGAGGTCAAAGGCTGCACCGCTCAAGGTGATGCGCATCGTCGATGCAACCAGCAGGCTGATCCGCAGTCCGGTGGTCACTTTTCGCGCCAGTGAAATCGGCGAGGACGAGTTCGGGTTGAACTTGCCTAACAGCGCGCTCAATCCGGCACTTGCCAGGGCTGTTGCGGCGCATTCCGGCATAGAATGGCGAAAATCCCTGGTGGAGACCTGGCGGCTCGACGCCGGTCACGCCTATGCCGTCCTGGCCGATGGCAGCGAGGTCGCGGCATCGCTGGCGGTCGCCGCCGACGGGCGCCTGTCTCCTGCCCGCGAGGCTGCCGGCATCTCGACATCGGCCCGGTCCTTGCCGCAGGCGGCGCTCGTTCTCAATTTCGGCCACCGCAGCGAGCACGCTTTCACCTCGACCGAATTCCACACCGAGACCGGTCCGTTCACCCAGGTTCCCCTGCCTGGCAACCGGTCCAGCCTCGTCTGGGTGGTCGAACCGGAGACGGCAAAGGAACTCGCCGCGCTGGACGACGCCACGCTTTCGATGCGGGTCGAACAGCGGATGCAATCGATGCTGGGCCGGGTATCGGTAGAGCCCGGCCGGCAGGTCTACCCGCTTTCGGGCGTGACGCCCCGTCGTTTTGCGCGCAACCGGGTGGCACTTGTCGGCGAAGCCGCGCATGTATTTCCGCCGATCGGAGCGCAGGGGCTCAATCTCGGTATCAGGGATATCGACGATCTGATTGGAATCGCTTGCGAAAACGAGACCGATCCTGGTGCTGTCAAGGCGCTTGCAGCCTATGATTTCAGGCGTCGGCCCGACATTCTGGCGCGCAGCAGCGCGGTCAATCTCCTCAACATGTCGCTGCTCTCGGACATGCTGCCGGCCCAGATGGCGCGCAGTGCCGGCCTTGGCGTGCTGGGCGGCTTCGCGCCGCTGCGCGCCTTCTTCATGCGCGAGGGGCTGCGGCCCGGCAGCGGTTTTGCCGCACTTGCCGGCGGCTTTAGGAAACAGGTCCGCCGGTAGCACGCGGTGGCGGATCATGACCGAGAGGCAAGTGGTGATCAGCAGGCGTCTGACATTTTGCGGCTGGCCGGAGAACTCTCGGGCCGGGCTAGCCCCCTGCCTAACCGCGCGTCAAGCGCTTCGGGATTGAATTGATACGGCGTCTGCGCCAAATAGAGCAGATATCAGCCCTAAAGTCGGGCTCGATTTCTTGTGGCGTGATGCGTAGATTCAAGGTTCTAGAGCGTCTTTTCACGCAAAGAGCGTGGGGCACCCCTGGGACTTAGGTAGTGAGTACGATGAAAACAGCCAAATTCTCGATCGGACAAGTGGTTCGCCACCGGCTGTTTCCGTTTCGCGGCATCATCTTCGATGTCGATCCGCAATTTGCCAACACCGAGGAGTGGTACGAGGCGATCCCCGCGGACGTGCGGCCGCGCAAGGACCAGCCGTTCTACCATCTGCTTGCCGAGAATTCGGAAACGGAATACGTCGCCTATGTGTCCGAGCAGAACCTGCTCGAGGACCAGTCTGGCGAACCGGTGCGGCATCCGCAGATCGGCGAGATGTTCGACAAGCGGCCTGACGGGCGCTACGAGCCGAAACGCCAGTCGCGGCATTGACCTCAATACGCTGCGATCAGCACCTAAATCATGGCGGCGTCGGATTGATTTGCGAGCATGGTCCAGATCCATCGTGCCAGCCTTTCGTTGCCGAAGGTTTGCAACAGATCCGACAGAGCAGCCACCTATCGACCTATATTCGCATGATGCCCAATTTGTAGAGGCGATGATAGAGAATCTGCTTCTTCATATAGCCGGCTATCGCTGCATTGACATCTCCCCCTCGGGACAAGGAGCCGTGACTGCGTAGGCGTAGGCGGTCCTGCTCTTCTCGCCCGACGTCGTGCATGGCAAACGTCTTTTGACTGGGATGAACGCGAAAGCAGCCAAGGAAGCGGGGAAGCCGCTTGAAACGGAAGCCTGCCGCCTGCGCCCGCAGGATGAAATCCCAATCCATCGCAAACTGAAACATTGTGTCGAATGCACCCAGTTTTTCCCAAACGCAGCGGCGCCAGAACATGGTCTCCTGGGGGATGTAGTCGGCCCATTTGATGACCTCGCTGTCGTGCGGCGGCAGGACCACGCGAGCGGTTTCCCTACCCTTTTCGTCGATCACGATTCGATTGCCATAGACGAAATCGGCCTTGGGATACTTTTCGAAGGCGTGTGCCACATAATGCAGCGTTCCGGGCAACAGGACGTCGTCGCTGTTGAGATAGGCCATGATGTCGCCGGAGACGACCGCAAAGCCCTTGTTGATGGCGTCTGTCTGCCCGCCGTCCGCGGCGCTGTTCCAGGCAATCCGTTGTCCGTAGGACTCGAGTATCTCGCGTGTCCCGTCTTGCGAGCCGCCATCCTGAACGATGTATTCGAGATTGGGAAAGTTCTGGGAGAGGACGCTGTCGATCGTAGCTGGCAGAAAATGCGCATGCCGATAGGACGGCGTGACAATGGCAATCCGAAGCGTGCCCGTGTGGGGTGTTGGGACGCTGTAGTTGGGTGGGGTATGCAATTTCCGTGGCTGGTACTGATGAAAATCGAAAACCTTCGGCTGAAATTTATATCGCCAGCTGTTGCGCCGCCGCAGGTGATAGGCACCCTCCAGCATCTGGATTCGCCGCTTGAGCGACGAAATCTCTTCCACCAGATTAGCGATTGTGACTTCCGGCCCGCCGTCCATCACTGGTTCCTCAAGAATTGCGTTGCCACACGTCACACAACACGTGGTCCGTTTCAATAGCGCCCAGTGCTACAATTGGTCTGCTACAAGGTTTCTGCGCCACGGACGCCGGTTATGTTGCAAACTCGGGATTTGGCCGTGAAGGTGCGCAGCCCCCGATGCGTCCAGACTGCGGTGGCGCCCTTTGAACAGTAGACCCTCCAGAAAACGAAGGCATCTCATGCGCCGCTCTTTGTTACGGAAAAGTTCGCAACAGAATCCGCCCGATTCGAATGTGCTGTTTTCCGTTCTGATGCCGCTTGAGTTCCATCGCGACCAGGCAACCATCGCGATCCGTAAATGGCGGCAGGACCAGACCCTGAGGGGTTCGGCGTTCGAACTCATACTCGTTGCCTCCCACGATGCCAATGCTGCGGATATGGATGAGATTCGCCAGCTGCTTGCACCGCAGGACCGCCTCGTCCAGACGTCAGCCAAGCATGACATCGCCCAAGTTGCGGAAGCAGCGCGGCATGCCCGGGCGGACCTGCTGTTTTTCACCGAAAGTCATGTCTGGCCGACGCCCACCGTCCTCGAACAATGCCTCGATGTCTTCTCAAGGCGCCCCGAATGGGCGGGATTCTCGTGTCGAACCCATGCCAGCGCACCCAACAAACTGGCGCGTTCGGAAGCGCGGATGTACGAGGCCGATATCCAGCACGGCATGACGAAGAGTTCGTGGCGCAAGATCCTCGACCAGTGCTTCGCAACACGCCGCAAGGCCTACGAAGAAGCCGCGGGGTTTGACCCTGGCTTCGGGCATTTTTCGGAATGGCTGTTGGCTGCCCGCTACCACAAATTGGGGCTGTCCATCGGTTACGTGCCAGAAATCGAACTTGTGCATCACTACATTGGGCAATGGCCGGAACTGCGTCGCTTCACGGAGGATTTCGTCGCCGGCGAGGCACTCTGGCTGGCGCGCGGCGGACCGCGGCAGGAGCCGATGATCGAAATTCCATTCGAATGGAGCAGTCGAGGCGAACGCCGGAAAGATCTGGCGCAGCATATTCTGCAAATCGCCTGGCACCAGAAGAGACGGAAATTGCGTCCGCAGTTGCACTGTGGAGGCATGATGCAGGTGCTCCGGCGCCATTGGGTCGCGGCCCTGCTGGGAGACCGTCTGGACACCATCAGCGCGCGCGCAACGCTTTTCTGGCGGCACGTCGCGCTGATGTTGGCAAGGGCATTCGGTTCGGACGCGCAACTCGACAGAGTGTTTCGGCAAACGATCGCCGCACTGGTGCACGAGAGACGGCTGCGTACCTCACCTGAAGTGCAAAAGGTCGCTGGCGATGGCTCGCTGTGGACGCCAGATGAACTCGATGCCGGACGTGCTGCCGGGATCTATGCGGCAGAAGTCTATGATGGCGTAGCCTTTCGATGGTCGAGCGATGCCGCGTCGGTCGAACTGAAATTGCCTGTGGGTGAACATCTGGTGCAGGTCCAGACGCTGGCGCACATATTGATGACGCGCGTTGAGCCGCTTTTTTATCTGAACGGGCAAATATTGCCCATTGAAGCCGCCAATGTCGCCGACGGGACTTTCGTCCTGAAGGTGGCGCGGGACAGCGACAATCCCGCGATCTTCGGGTGGGTCGGTGAGCATCAGCAAGCGCCGAACGATAGCCGCATACTGGGCCTGCCGATCACACGGATTTCCAGGCTAGGGAGCAACGATACCTGACAGGGCCGAACAGCGCAGACCTATCTATCGTGTGACCGACGCGGACGCCATCCAGACATCAGTTGGCGGTCTTGGCCTTGTCCTGCTCTTCCTTGAGCTTCTTGGCGAAGTCCTGGTTGTTCTTGGCGACGAAATCCTGAAGCTTCTTCTGCCGATCCTCGATGTCCGACTGCTGCAGCGGCGGGCCATCGAAGGCGCCGCTGAAGCCGGTCAGCGCGATCTTGATCGGGTTCGGCTGATTCTGGAAATTGACCGAGGTGAGCGTCAGGTTCGAGCCCTTCTTGAAGGAGGCCACGAGCTGGTCGGTCAACGGCACTTCCGCCACGCAGCGGTCGGGGAAGCAGATTACGTAGTCGAGCTTCTGCGCCTTGCCGGTGTCGATCTGGAGACCGATGCCGGGAGGAACCAGGCGGCCGGTCGGAACCGTGACCTGGAACACCTTGCGGTTCACCTTGCCCTTCAACTCGATCAGGCTGACACCGGTGATGAGCTGGCCGTTGCCGGCGGTGGTAATGTTCTGGACATTGCAGATGTCGACGTCTTCCTGCTTGGTGCAGGCCTTGAACCAGCCTTGCGGAATCTGCTGTTGCTGCTGCGCGGAAGCAGAAGGAAGCCCGGCGACCAGAAAGCCGACCACGCCAGCGGCCATGGCCGAAAGGCGGTATGCGTTGCTGTTCAGGCTCGTCATGTCGTGCACTTCCTCTCAAATGATCCCGGGAACCGGCTTCTTCGCGCCGTGTGGTCCAGCTACCTGTTGCCGAAATGAGGCAACAGAATGACTTTGGACGGCGTGTTACACTGCAAGCGATGCCGAATCCAGCCCGGTAACCGCAATTCTTGAAGACGCGATTGGCCGTCGCGCGGCCGCCTCATGCTAGGGTGCGCTCCGAATCATCAAGCCGACCCGGTAAGGAGACGGTCATGGGCCGCGTTCTTGTTTGGCTGATCGCCGCGATCTCGTTTGTCGCCCTTTCGCTCCAGCCGGCTCTCTCCGAGCCGAAACATGCGATCGCCATGCAGGGCGAGCCGGCGCTGCGGGCCGACTACACGCATTTCAATTACGTCAATCCCGATGCGCCGAAAGGCGGCAGCATCACCTATTGCGTCGTCGGCACCTTCGACAATCTCAACCCGTTCATCCTGAAAAGCCTGCGCACGACCGCGCGCGGCATGATCGACACGGTCTACGGCAATCTGGTCTTCGAACCGTTGATGCAGCGCAACTATGACGAGCCTTTCAGCCTCTACGGCTTGCTCGCTAGCAGCGCCGACATGGACCCGGAGCGCAAGAGCATCGAGTTCCATCTCGATCCCAAGGCAAAATGGTCGGACGGCCAGCCGGTGACGCCGGAGGACGTGCTGTTCACCTATGATGTTTTCACCGACAAGGGCCGACCACCCTACAGCGCCCGTATGAAGATGATCGCCAAACTCGAAAAGACGGGCGATCACAGCGTGCGCTTCACCTTTAATGATGAGGCCAACCGCGAGACCCCATTGATTATCGCGCTGACGCCAATTCTTCCCAAGCATGCTTTCAACAAGGAGACTTTTGACAGAACCACGTTGAAGCCGTTGATCGGCAGCGGTCCCTACACGGTGTCACAGGTATCCCCTGGCCAGCGCATCGTCTTCAAGCGCAACCCGAATTATTGGGGCAAGGACATCCCGTCCAAGCGTGGCTTCGACAATTACGACCAGATCACCATCGAATATTTCCTCAACGCCAACGCCAAGCAGGAGGCGTTCAAGAAAGGCATTTGCGCCATTGACGACGACAGCGATCCGGTCAGGCGCGAGCGCGATCTCGACTTCCCGGCCTTCCACAAGGGTGAGGTGGTCGCCGAGACCTTCGATACGGGCATTCCGCCTGTTGTCAACGGCTTCCTGTTCAACACGCGGCTGCCGAAGTTTTCCAACCCCGTCGTCCGGCGCGCGCTCGGCATGCTCTACGACTTCGAATGGGCCAACAAGAACCTGTTCGGCGGCAAATACACGCGCACCATGAGCTACTGGCAGAACTCGGAGCTTTCCGCGCTCGGCCACCCGGCCGACGATCGGGAAAAGGCGCTTCTGGCGCCCTTCCCCGGCCGCGTGCCGGCTGATGTCATGGACGGCACCTACCGGCCGCCCGTCACCGACGGTTCGGGCCAGGACCGCAAGGTGCTGAAGGTCGCCTTCGACATGTTGAAGGGCGCGGGCTACACCGTGCAGGACGGGACCATGCTCGATCCCGAGGGGAAACCTTTCGGCTTCGAGATGCTGACGGCGTCGCAGGACGAAGAACGCCTCGCCGCCATCTACCAGCGCACGCTGGAGAAGATCGGCATCGATATGACCATCCGCGGCCTCGACGGCGACCAGATCCAGTCGCGCAAGCAGCGTTTCGATTTCGAGATGCTGGTCGGCTCGAGCGGTTTCAACAATTCGCTGTCGCCCGGCATCGAGCAGACCGGACGCTGGGGATCCGCCGCCGCCAAGGCCGAAGGGTCGTTCAACCTCGCCGGCGTCGCCGATCCTGCCGTCGACGCTGCGATCAACGCGATGCTGAATGCTCGGACCAAGGAAGACTATGTCGCTGCCGTCCGCGTTCTCGACCGGCTGCTGATCTCAGGCAACTACATGGTGCCGATGCAATACAACACGCAGCAATGGCTCGCTTACTGGGCCTATCTGGAACATCCCGAAAAGACCCCCATATTCGGCTATCAGCTGCCGACCTGGTGGCGGAAGCCCAACTGACGCAAAACCAAGGAGACGACCATGAGTGCCGACAGCTTCATCACGGTCGACGTGGTGTCCGACGTCGTCTGCCCATGGTGTTTCATCGGCCAGAAGCGGCTGGACAGGGCGGTCACTAATGCAAGCGATGTCGAGGTGCATATAAGCTGGCGGCCATTCCAGCTCGATCCGACCATCCCGCCCGAAGGCAAGGATCGCCGCGAATACATGATGGCCAAGTTCGGCAGCGAACAGCGCATCCGCGATATCCATGCCCGTATCGAGCCTCTGGGCGAATCGGAAGGGATTTCCTTCGCCTTCGACGCCATCAAGGTCGCGCCCAACACGCTCGACGCCCATCGCCTGATCCGTTGGGCGGGTGCCGCCGGCGAAGCCGTGCAGAACCGGCTGGTGCGCCGCCTGTTCCAGTTGAATTTCGAGGAAGGCGCCAATCTCGGCGATCATACCGTGCTGATCGAAGCCGCTCGCGAGGCTGGCATGGATGCGTCCGTGGTCGAAACGCTCTTGCCGACGGACGCCGATGTCGAAGCGGTGCGGACCGAAATCACTACTGCTTCGCGCATGGGCATCACGGGCGTGCCGTGCTTCCTGCTTGAAGGCAAATATGCCGTGATGGGCGCGCAGGACGCCGATACGCTCACCGACGCAATTCGCCAGGTGGCAGCGGCCAAGGCGCGGGGCGAGTTGGAAAAGGTCGACTGAGCTACTTCACCGTCGCCTTGGCTCTGCTGACGAAGAACCGCTTTTGACAGAGCGCGGCAATGCTTTTCCGGTCACGTCTAGGCGTCAGCACAAGCGATGACGCGAGGGAAAGCCGAATCATCCGAAGCCATTTTCAGCTGTTTTCGTCAGCCCGAAGCGGGAGTCCTTGGTTCTTCGAGTAGATGATGACGTTCACGAAACCGTGTGTGAAGCTTCCCCTAGGTAAGACGCCTACTCTTCTGCGTGGCAATTAGCAACTCTTTGAAATTATAAGGATAATCAGTCTTCTGACCATTGATCACACGACGTTGCAGTCTCGTAATCTGTTGCATCACGGCAACGACCGTAGCCTCAATCCACTGCAGCCCGGAGAAAATTAATAGAAAATGATCAATTGGTGTTACTGTTCGTAACAAAACTAAAAAAGGTTTGGGCGGGATTGTGATTCGGGTCGGTAGACCAGAGCGACACTCAATATCGGAAAAATGGCTTCGCGATGTCGAAAGACAGGCGCCCCTGACGCCGGTGTCCTCCATGCGCAGCTTCTGGGGGCTGATGCGGGCCTACTGGTTCTCGGAGCGCTGGAAGGAAGCCTGGACGCTGACGCTGGTCATAGCGTTGCTCACCGCGCTCTCCAGCAAGGCCGGCGTCTGGTTCGCCGAAGCATCCGGCGAACTGGTCAACTCGATCGCCTTTTTCCACGATGCCGCAAACACCACGCCGCTTCAATCGCTGCTGACCAACGCCGGCATACTTGTCCTTCTGGTTGTGCTCAAGGACGCAGGCTTTACCGGCATCCGCACCCTGGTTTCCACAACGCTGCATCGCAAATGGCGCGGCTGGCTGGACTGCCAGTTCAACGAAGCGCTGCTCGACGCCAATCATACGCATTTCCATGCCCAGCATGGTTCGTCCGGCTCCGCCGCTCCCGACAACATCGATCAGCGCATCCAGGAATCGATCAAGGACATGACCGGCGGCGCCATAGGCCTCGCCATGGGCGTTCTGGCCGTCGCCACCTCGCTCTATTTCGTCGGCCAGAAACTGCTTGAAAACTCGGCGGAGGTCCAGGGGCTGGAGTTCCTCGGCAGCTACGGCAGCGCCGTCCTCGCGTTTCTGGCGGTCGCCACCTATGTGCCGCTGAACACCTGGATCGCGGTCAAACTGGGCAAACTGCTGGAACGGCTCAACGTCAGGATGCAGCAGGCCGAAGGCAGCTATCGCGGCGAGCTGACCACTTTTCTGCGCCGCAGCTTCCATGTCGCCGCATCGCAGGGCGAGGATGTGCAAAGGACGATGCACAGTCAGCGCTATGTCGACATCGACCGTACCTGGGCGCGGCTGAACATCGTCAACACCAGCTACAATTCGTTCGAGCTGGTCTACAATTTCATCGGCGCCCGCATCGTCGCCTATGGGCCGGGCCTCGTGCCCTTCATCCACAACGGCTTCGATCTCAAGGGCTATATAACCGGCTCCGAGATGGTCAACTCGCTGATCAGTCAATGTTCGTGGTTCATTCATGTCATGCCTGCCATCGCGGCGCTCAGGGCCAACAGCCAGCGTGTGACCGAGCTTGCAAACGCCATTGAAGACGTCCAGCACCCGCAGGAATTCTACCGGCAGACCGGCCATTCCGATTTCCGCTATGCCAGTCAGAACCCGGTCTTCGGCCTGACTATCCAGAAGCTCGAACTGGCCCATCAGGGGGAAGACGCGACGCCGTTCCTCAGCGCCGCCAACCTTCGCTTCCGGCGCGGCGAATGGACGTTCCTGAAGGGCGAATCCGGTTGCGGCAAGACCTCGCTGATCAAGGCGATCAATGGGCTTTGGCCTTATGGCCGCGGCACCATCGTCTTCCCGGAGGGTGTCAGGAGTTTCTATGCCGCCCAGGAGGTCAAGCTGCAGCAGGTCTCGCTGAAGCAGCTGGTCTGCCTGCCCGGCTCCGAGCACGATCACTCCGACGCGCAGGTCGCATCGGCACTGCACAGGGCAGGCCTTGGCGACTTCATCGAACACATGGCCGACGAAAGCCGCGAGGGGAAGATCTGGGATCAGGTTCTCTCCGGCGGCCAGAAGCAGAAGCTGGTTGTCGCCCGCATCGTGCTGCAGCAGCCGGGACTGCTGTTCCTCGACGAAGCGACCGGCGCGCTCGATCCCGACGGAAAGATCGCCTTCCATCAGGCGATCAAGGACAATTGCCCCGATGTGACGGTCATCAGCGTCATGCACGAGGCCGTGCCGCCAAGATCGCTTTCAGGCGCCGAATTCTACCACAGCGTGGTCTCGATCACGGATGGCATTGCGACCAAGAAGCCGCTGGTTCCGAGCCTGCCTCGGGAACTCACCACCATCCTCGCACAGCCAACGCCGGTCGAGGACAAATGGCTGCGTTTCTCCCGCCGCCTGAAGCAGAGATAGCACCGAGACCATGGCGTGACGGCATTGCCGGTGCCCGGCATCGGTCCAGCCCCATCGGGTAGCGATCACTCGCGATCTGGCCCGTTCGCTGCCATTTTCAGCCCTCATTGCGATTGACTCGGCAAGAAGCGCTCCTATGTTGCGCCGGCTTGCAGAATAGAATTCGAAACCCGCGAGCAGAAAGGTCACCGCGCCATGCCTGGCGACAGTCACAGTCGAACGCAACCGCCGTCCGCCTGGACGTGACCTGAACGGTTCACGTCCTGCCGGACGGCAAGGAGTGAGCCATGAACGAATTTTTCCCCGTAGCGGGCGACGATGCCGTCGCGATCGCCCGTATCCTTGCAAACGATCACGTCGCCGACATTGTCGAGGCCCTGAACCAGAAACCTCGCGAAACAGCGACGGAGTTGCTTTGTGAAGTGCCGTTCGAGCGGCTGGTCGAGATTTTCGACCAGCCGCTCGACGGTGCGTCCGAGCTAAACGACCGAGGACGTGCATCGTTTCGGCGGCATGGAGGCTCTCGATGAGCCCTACATGAAAATGAGCTTTCTCGCCATGATCCAGAAACGCGCCGGCTGGCTGTGCGCGCCGTTCATCAGCGAGATGCTGACCGCCAACGCCATGCAGAGCTACGAGGGCGAACTCGAAAAAGTTCATCCCGCTGATCATGAGTTCCGGCGGCAATTCCGGCTCGCAGGCGACATCGCTCGTCATCCGGGCGCTGGCGTTGCGCGAGATCGGCCTTGGCGACTGGTGGCGGGTCGCCCTGCGCGAATTGCCGACCGGCCTGGTGCTCGGATCGATCCTCGGCGTCGTCGGCATCTGCCGCATCGCGCTCTGGCAGTATCTGGGCTTCTACGACTACGGTCCGCACTGGCCGCTGATCGCCGCGACGGTCGGTGCGGCACTGGTCGGCATCGTCACCTTGGGCTCGCTGTCAGGATCGATGCTGCCGTTTGCCCTGAAACGGGTCGGCTTCGATCCGGCAAGCGCCTCGGCGCCGTTCGTTGCCACGCTGGTCGATGTCACCGGATTGGTGATCTATTTTTCGGTGGCGCTGGTGATCCTGCGCGGGACGCTGCTGTAAAAAACTCACGCATCTCCATCGCGGCAATCTCGTTGCCGCGATGGGTTCTTGTCGCGTCAGACGCGCGCGCCGTCTTTCACCCGGTAGGCCGGCTTGTACATGGTGACGAGCTCTTCCGCCGCGGTCGGGTGCACGGCCATGGTGCGGTCGAAATCGTCCTTGGTAAGGCCGGCCTTGATCGGAATGCCGAGAAGCTGCGCCATCTCGCCGGCGTCCGGCCCGAGTATATGGGCGCCAAGCACCTTTTTCGACGCGCCGTCGACCACCAGCTTCATCAGCATCTTTTCGTCACGGCCCGACAGCGTGTGCCGCATCGGCCGGAATGTGGCGCGGTAGATTTCAATGTCAAAAAAGCGCTTTGTCGCTTCGTCCTCCGACAGCCCGACCGTGCCGATCTCCGGCTGCGAGAAGACCGCGGTGGCGATCGTATCATGGTCGGGCGCGGTCGGATTGCCCTTGAAGACGGTCTCGACGAAGCACATCGCCTCGTGGATCGCCACCGGCGTCAATT
The DNA here is from genome assembly GCF_000359125.1 of Mesorhizobium sp. STM 4661. Classification (GTDB taxonomy): domain Bacteria; phylum Pseudomonadota; class Alphaproteobacteria; order Rhizobiales; family Rhizobiaceae; genus Mesorhizobium. Next base: position 36,173 of record NZ_CAAF010000055.1, read on the forward strand.
GCACGCGGTTGGTGACGTCTCCGATCGCCCAGATGTTGTCGATGTTGGTGCGCGAATATGGGTCGACATTGATCGCGCCGGTCTTGGTCAATTCGATGCCGACGCCTTCAAGGCCGATGTTTTCGGTGTTGGGAATGCGGCCGATGGCGAGCATGACCTGATCGACCGTCAACACCTTGCCGCCGGTGACAAGCGCGTCAAGCCTGCCGTCCGACCGCTTGCGGACCCATTCCGACACGGCATGGCAGAGGATCCTTATCCCCTTCTTTTCCATCGTCTCATGCAGCATGCGCCTGAGGTCCATGTCGAAGCGGGAGAGGATCTCCCTGCCGCGGTAGACCAGCGTGGTTTCGACGCCGAGGCCGTGAAAGATGTTGGCGAATTCGACGGCGATGTAACCGCCGCCCTCGATCATGATCGCCTTCGGCAATTCCTTGAGGTCGAAGGCTTCATTGGAAAAGATGCAATGCTCGTGGCCGGGCAGAGCCGGATGCGGCGCCGGGCGACCGCCGGTGGCGATCAGAATCTGGTCGGCCGTGACGGTGCGGTCCTCGCCGAGAAGATGCACCACATGCGGGTCGACCAGCATGGCGCGCGACTGGAACGTCTCGCCGCCGGCGCCTTGCACATTCTTCTTGTAGATGGCCTCCAGCCGGCTGATCTCACGGTCCTTGTTGGCGACCAGGGTTGGCCAGTCGAAAGTCGCCCGCGGCACCGTCCAGCCATAGCCGGCGGCATCCTCGAAATGTTCGGGAAATTGCGAGGCATAGACATAAAGCTTCTTCGGCACGCAGCCGCGGATGACGCAGGTGCCGCCATACCGGTATTCCTCGGCAATGCCGACGCGCTTGCCGAGCGCCGCCGCCACACGCGCCGCCCTCACCCCGCCGGAGCCGCCGCCGATGACGAAAAGATCGTAGTCGTAACCGGCCATGGTTTGCTCCTGAAGATAGAAAAGTTCGAGCCACAGGTAGGCCGCAAAGCACCAAAAGAAAAGCCCGGACAAGGCCGGGCTTTCTGGTCCAGTGGCGGCTATTGCGCCCCGAAAAATACGATCAGTTCTGCGTACCGTCTGCTGGGGCGGCACCATCGGCTGGAGCAGCAGCATCCGCGGGCGCCGCCGTCGCCTTGGCTTTCGCCGCCGCGGCCAGCGTTTCGCCAACCTGCTGGGCGAGATCGCGGGCGAGGCCGTTCTGCCAGATGTCGGCGGCCTTGACCAGATCACGCGTCACGGCCGGGCCGCTGTCGAGCAGCTTCTTGCCGGACTCCGAACTGTAGAAGGCGGCGATGTCGTTGAGTTCCTTTTCGGAAAACACCTTGGCATAGGCAAGGGCCGCTTCCTTCTCCAGGTCGGCGCGGCGCGAGGCCAGCGCCATTGCCTTTTCGTTGATCGTCTTGCCGATCAGTTCCTGCATGTCCGGGTTCTTCTGGATAAGCTGCTGCTCGAGGGCGGCAGCCGCCTGCGGCAGGATGTTGTCGAACGGGTCCGTCGCGTGGATCGCCGTGACCGCTGCGCGCGCGGCTTTCAAATGCGCGTCGGTGACGTCCTGCGAAAACGCCGGCGCGGAAAACGCCAAGACGGCCGAAGCCGCGACAATGGCGGAAAGACGGCGAACCCGGTTATGCAACATCATGATCGGTAGAACTCCCTGGTTTTCGGGCGGCATGGACGGTTTGGATGCCGTCGCCGCCGGCGATGATGGCCGCTGACGCCAGCCCGATGAAAAGACCATGCTCGACCACGCCTGGAATGGCGTGGAGAGCATTCGAAAGCGCTCTTGTATCCGGAATGCGGCCAAAAGATGCATCGAGGATAAAATGGCCGCCGTCTGTAACAAAAGGCTGGCTCCCCGTCATCCTCAATGTGACCGGACCGGAAAGGCCAAGCCCTTTGGCCGCCGCGCCGACCGCGATTTCGGTGGCACGCAGGCCGAATTGATTGACTTCGATGGGCAGTGGAAAACGGCCGAGCGTCTCGACCATCTTCGAACGGTCGGCAATGACGATCATGCGCTGGGATGCCGCCGCGACGATCTTCTCGCGCAGCAGCGCGCCGCCGCCGCCCTTGATCAATGTCAGCGCCGGGTCGATCTCGTCGGCGCCGTCGACGGTGAGGTCGAGTTCGGGCGTTTCCTCCAGGTCCGACAGCGGCACGCCAAGCTCGCGGCAAAGGATGGCGGTGCGCTCCGAAGTCGGCACGCCGACGATCGTGAAGCCGGTGGCGACCTTTTCGGCGAGCAGCCGCACGAACTCCTCGGCCGTAGTGCCGGTACCGATACCGAGCCGCATGCCGTCGCTGACATGGGCAAGCGCTGCCCGCGCTGCCTCGACCTTCAATTGCCTCGCATCCATGCCGCTTGTCGCGCCCCGTTTTTGTTTGCGCGCTCCTAACATTTTTGCCAGCCCGGTCAAAGACCTTGGCTGTGGACTGGCCAAGCCAGCTTGCCTGGCCGGCTTGCCTGATTGGATCGCAGGGGTTATCGCCTGCGGCAACGCAATCGTCACAGGACAGGCCATGACTCGACCGATCATCGTGTTCGACCTCGACGGGACGCTGATCGACACGGCGCCGGATCTGCTCGACAGCCTGAACCACAGTCTCGCCGCCAGTGAACTTGCGGCTGTCGACGAGGCCGGCTTCAAGCGCTTCGTCGGCCATGGCGGCCGGGTGATGATCGAGCGTGCCCATGCCGCGCAGCGAAGATCGCTCGCGGTGGACGAGCATGACCGCTTGCTGAAACTGTTCCTCGATCACTACACCGACAACATCCCCGGCAAGTCGCGCCCCTACCCCGGTGTCGTCGAGGCAATCGCCCGGTTCGAGAATGCCGGCTATCTCCTGGCCATCTGCACCAACAAATACGAGGCCAACTCGGTGGCGCTGGTCGAGGCGCTCGGCCTCGCAAGACATTTTGCCGCGATTTGCGGCCAGGACACGTTCGCATTCCGCAAGCCCGACCCGCGCCATCTCACACAGACCATCGCTCTCGCCGGCGGCAACCCGAACCGGGCGCTGATGGTCGGCGATTCGCAGACCGACATCGATACGGCGAAAGCCGCCGGCATTCCGGTGGTCGCGGTCGATTTCGGCTACACCGACCGCCATGTGCGCGAATTCGAACCGTCGGCGGTGATCTCGCATTTCGACGCTTTGACGCTGGACCTGGCGGAACGGCTGATTACAGCTGCGGCACACTGACCGCGAGGGCGGCAGGGCGTCCCCACGCAGGTTGCATTCGCTCTTCGCCGGAGCGCCGGACATTGCCTTGACTTCGCGGGCCGGCCTCCCTTATATCGCGGCTCGCTTGGCCTTCGGGCAACGAGCGGGCGATTAGCTCAGCGGGAGAGCACACCCTTCACACGGGTGGGGTCGCAGGTTCAATCCCTGCATCGCCCACCATCTAATCTCCAGAAATGGTTAGATGACCGGTCTTCACGACATTCACTGAATTTCGCTGCCAGCCTAGCCGACAGGGCTCCGGTTCGTGTCTGCATCCATGTGAGTGCTAGCCGGAGCGGCATCGGCATGGTCTGCTGCAAGTAAGCTATGTAACGCCCTTCACAGACCGTCGGCAGGTTTCGCGCAAACATAGCTCGGGTCGGCCGGCGTTTCGATTGGCCGTACGGAACAAAATTTCGTGGTCCGGAAAGCAACCGGCCCAAGGCGGGGATTTTTGGCGGGGTTTTTGATCACCTAGGCATTTCACAGTTGCCGTCTGCGCGCGTTGGCTCCTCCCGCCGCGCGTGCGGGCGGCCTTCAACGCAGGCGGATCGGATACCGGACGCTCCGGTGTCCGATCCCATGCCTTTGGAAGGAGCCGCGACATGGATGAACACCGGGCTTTGACGCGGTCCGCTCTTGCCGTAAACTTTAGCGGTTGCGGAAATTGGGGCATCGACATGGCTTTTGCTGGCGCGAACGACAGAAATGATCTGCCGCGCCTGGCGCGGATCGATCCGCGCCAGTTCGACCTGCTGTTCAGCGGTTGCAAACTCGAACGCTACGCCGCCGGCCAGCATTTGTTCGTCCAGGAAGATGCCGCCGACCGCATCTACGGTGTGATGAAGGGCACGGTGGAAATCTCGATCTATTCGCCTGGCGGCCAGAAGCTGGTTGCCAATATTGAGCTGTCGCGCAGCCTGGTCGGAGAGATAGGGGTACTTGACGGACGCCCACGCACGGCCACCGCCATCTGTCTCACTGCCTGCGAGCTGGTTTCGCTCAGCCGAACCCAACTGTTTGATCGGATGGAGAAAAACCCATCCCTGGCGCGCGCCATGATCGAACTTTTATGCGCGCGGCTGCGCTGGGTCAGCGGCGAACTCGGGGATCAGGCGTTTTTCGGCATCGAGGCGAGGCTGGCAAAACGACTTGTCTTTCTGAGCGGCGTCATAGCCGACGGCGCAGGCTGGATACCGATCTCGCAGTCCGAACTGGGCGAGTTCCTTGGCGCCACGCGCGAGTCGGTCAACAAGACGCTCAACGACTGGCGCAGCCGGCAGATCATCGCCATCAAGCGCGGCGGCCTGCGCATCACCGACGCCAGGGCGCTCCGCCATATCGCCGACACGCAAGACGACGACTGAGGACGGCGATTCGGGGATGCGTCCTCGAATCAGAGCCGCGAAATCAGGTAGCGCAGCGAAGACTTGCCAGGCATGAAGAAATAACCCCCTCCCCTTGTGGTGACGAATTGCGGTATCCCCTTCAGCACGGTGACGCCTTCCCAGGACGGGATGGTGAACCTGCCGCTGCCGTCGCGCGAGCCGATGGTCGGATCCTTTTCGGCGACCAGCCCCTGGAACGAAGTGGATGACACCCAGGTCTGCTGCATGAATTCATACTGACGCTCGATGTCGGCGTTGAGGCACATGAAGAGCAGGCCCTTCTCGACCTTTCCGCCCTTCTTGTCCGGCGTCAGATAGGTGCGGCCGACCCGGATGATGCGGTGTCGCTTGCCGATCCTGATTTGCGTCTCGCGGTCTTCGCCCAGCGAATCGCGGGGATTCGACCGCCGGACATGGGCGCCAAGCGGGCAGCGATGCCCCTGTGGGTCCTCGGCGCCAAAGGCAAAATCATTGTCGGCCGGGCGGCCGGCGCGGCCGTCGGGATTGCGCACCAGCGAGCTGCCGTCCGGCCAGCGGCCAAGCATCTTGGCGGCGACCCAGCGCGGCGTGATGGCGGGGTTGCCGGTTTCGCTTGCCGCCTGCATGGCCGCGGCCTTGCAGTAATCGTCGAATATGTCGACGTGCTGCTCGAACTGGCGCACGACAAGGAAGGAGCCGTTGCGGCCGAAATCGTGCGGCGGCGGTGGCATGCCCGCGATCTGCCGGTTGCGGCGCACCGACGACAGGATGCCGGACCGGTCCTGCGAGGCCCGGACGGACGGCGAAGCCGGATAGAAGCCGTGCTCGTCGCGATAGCCGAACAGGAACTCGCCCGGCGCGACCAGATGCATCGGTGCCGCGCCGGCATTGGCGCGCGCCGTGCCCCTGACGATCGGTTGCGAAACACCGTCGACGAAGCCGAAATGCTCCACCGCGCGCTTGCCCTCGCGCTTCACCGCAAGCGGCAGTTCGGCGACGAGTTTCATTCCCGCGCCCGTCGTCTTTCGCTTCAGGGCGGCGATTTCGGCCGCCAGCATCTCCGCGCTTTCGGCATAGCAGACAATGACCGCATCCACCGGTTTCCGTGGCGAGCCCCACCGCCATTTGTCGGGCACGCTGTCACCGACATCGTCGAGGATGCGGCTGCGCTCGGGATTGCCCATGCCATGGCGAAAGGCGACCGGAAACGTATCGAGCGGATCGTCGTCGACGCCACCGTCCAGGCCCAGGCGGCGAAGGCCGTCGGGCCCGAACGCCACCGTCATTGCCCGCTCTGCCGGCGCGCCGTCGCCGAAGCTCGTTTGTGCGACGATGAACTCCAGCCACGCCTTGCACCTGATCCGGGAAAGTGTGTCCGGCACGGCTATCGCCAGCATATGGGCATGGCCGAGCGAACCGAACGGGCCGAAGAAGACGGACTGGATCTCGCCGGTTTCCAGCTGCTCGACCGGTGCCGGCGCGGATGTGAACAGGCCTGTCGCTTCCGCCTTCCTCGCCTGCGGGCGCGGCAAGGAGCCGAACAGGCTCAGCCAGTCGCGCGCCTGGTTGCCGGTTGCCGAAGCGATGCCGCGCCGGATCCTGGAGTTGGCGCGGATGCGGATCGTGTTGAGGGCCGGATAGGCTGAATACCAGAACAGCGTCGGCACCTGCTGGCGCCGTGCCCAGCGCTTGAAGCGGTCGCCATCGCGCGCGCCGTCGAGGAAGAGCCAGCGCGTGCGCGGGTAACCTTCGGTGTTGCTCCATACACCGGTAAGCCCGGCTGCGGACTTGGCGATGAAATCCTCGAGATAGCTCTCCCAGCTGCCGCCATAGTTGGAAAGGAACATCAGCCTGTTGGTGCCCGGCAGCAGCACCCAGCGGGCGAAATGGATGGTGTTGATGGTGGCGAGGAAGCCCGGCTTGAACACCTTCTGCGCCGAGATCGAGATCAGGTAGAAGGAAAGCCTGAGCGCAAGCCGCCGCAAGGTTCCGACCTTCATCGTCGAGATCGCCGTCAAATGGTTCTGGGCAGTGCGGTCCTCGTGGACGATGATCTTGTCCAGCGCGTCGAGGTCGACAGGCGTGTTGTGAGGGCGATCGATGTCTTCGATACGCCGCAAGGCCATGAAGCACAGGCCGATCACCGCGATCGCTATCGCCAGCAGTCCGAGCACGGCCAACAGAAGTGCCGTGCCTGATATGGCGAGGTTGGTGAAGTTGAGGCCGTCAGGGTCGCCGAACACCAGCACGTAGGTCATGCGCCAGCAGGCAAGAACCAGCAGCGCGACGGTGACTAGCACGGTCGGCGCCAGCAGGGTGGTGGTAACGGCCTGCCACCATTTTCCCGGTGGCCTTTCGAGCAGGCTTTCGGTCGGCTGAAACGCCCAGCCGAACTTGCCGAGCGACTGGACATGCCGGCGGGCCTCAGTGAGCACGGCGGCGGCATCGCCATTGCCATCGCGCGGCTGTTCGACGATGTCGCGGATGGTGTCGGCGAGTTCGGCTTCGGCCAGGATGCGGCGGACCGAATGTCCCGGCGTGCCGGAAAACACCAGCCCGGCATTGCTGCCGAAAGATGGCGATATCTCGACATTGTGCTTGCGGAGGAAGTCGCTCAGCGAGCCGCCATCGGGCAAGCCGCGGACGTCTTTGAAAATCGGTCGCAGCCGGTGACCGATGGCTTGCGAGACGGCGTCGATGACCTCATCGCTGCTGCCGTCGCCGGAGACTTCGAGAACCAGAGCGCCTTTTTCAAGACCTGACGCGTCATCGGTCTCGCCGGTGCCGGCAACGGCCAGGCTGGTGAAATGAATGGTCCCGGCAATGTCGAGCGCGGCGCGGATCTCTTCATTGGCCGGATTGCCGAGCGCCGCGACCCGGTCGCGAATGGTATCCAGCGGCGCACCGCGGGTGATCGGGCAGACCACCGTCACCATCGAATGGTCGACGGTGCGGCAAAGCGCCGGCCGATCGAAGTCGATCTTGAGGCTTTCCGGATAGGCGCCAACGCTGCTCATGCGCCCGGCCCTGCCGCGCGCGCGGCGTACGCCCTGCTGCTGGAACAGGGCGCGCAGGCTTTCGCCGATCTGGACCCTGGCGATCTCGGCACCGATGCACAGATGAATGCCGTGGCCGAACACCATGTAGTCGCGTTGCGGGCGCGAGGTGTCGAACTCGTTCGGGTTTTGCACGGCTTCAGCGTCGAACATCGCCGACAGCGTTGCGGGCATGACCACCGTTCCCGCCTTCACCAGGCGTTCGCGGCGCGTGCCCTTGGCGATCGTGGTGTCGCGCGACGTGTAGCGCCACGGGCCGACCCAGATCGGCTTGAAGCGCATGGTTTCAAGGATTGCCCGATCAAGCTTGCCGGTGTCGTCCTTGGCGAGCGCCGCATCGATGGCCTGCCGGGCGTCGGGCCGGGACAGGATCACGTCGAGGCAATTGCCGCCGGCCAGCACATTGGTCGGAACAAAGCCAGCGATCATGCCGAGCATGATCGAATGGATGTCGGGCAGCGACAGCTTGCCCTGATCGAGAAGGGCGACAAGTCTTGGCAGCGGCTGCTCGGCAGTCGCGCCCTTCTGCCTGATCGCGTCGATGGAGCGGTCTATGACCTTGATCAGCCGGTCGCCGGCGACCACGGCAAGCTCGCGCGTGGTGGGGTTTGCCGTTGGATCCGAAAAAAACAGCGCGCTCAAGGCTATTGCCCAGTCGGCGAATTCGGATTCATCGTCGATCTCGAGACCGAAATAATCGCGGCAGATGTGCACCGGCACGATCTTCATCAGTCCGGAGATGGCATCGAAGCCAGGACTGGCGCGGCTCATGATTTCCCTGGAATGGCGTGCGGCGATCGGCCTGACGGCGGCCTCGACCTCGGCCGGCGGGAAAGCGCTGAGCACCGACGACTTCATGCGGCGATAGTCGGCACCGTCCTGCATGCCGAGGATGAAGTTCGACCCGCGAGCCAGTTCGGTCATCTCGGGTCCATAGGGGGTCTGGAACTCGTCACCGCGCTCCAATATGTCGCGAACGTCGGCATTCCTGGTAACGAGCAGGAAATTGCCGAAGGCAAGGTTCGGCCAGAACCGGCGCAGCAGCGCCAGCGCCCAGCGAGGATCATTGAAGAGGAAGCCTGCTATGCGCGCCGCAAGACCGTTGGAACGCAGCCGTCCGAGGTCGAATGGCGGCAATTCCGGCAGCGGACGCTGGTTTTCCCGGGCCTCGCGGACGGCATCGAAATACTTGATTCGGAACATGCGCATTCAAGCCCCCCGGCTGTCCAAATTATTGCGATACCGGCAACCTCTGGCCTAGGTTCGCAGCGGTTGCGCGTATGTGAATTCCCTCACAGTTGTTGGTGTTCGCCCGCTTCGATCGTGTTGTTGGCCCTGGCCATTTCGAAATTGCCGATGAGGAATTCATTCGCCGCCTTGTCGGCGAAAGGTATCCAGCGTACCCGCTGCTCCGAGAAATCCGGATGCCTGGTCGCGAAAACGGCCATTTCCCGCTTGCCCTCTTCCTCGCGGCCGCTGCGCATCAAGGCGCCGATCTTCAGGAACCTGGCGTAGAAATAGCCTGGCGACAGGTTGAGCGAGCGGTCAGCGGTGGCGATCGCCGACGGCCAGTCTTCGGCGAAGGCATAGGCCGCCGCCAATTCCCCCAGATTGTGGAACCGATAGAGGTCGAAAGGGCTCAGTCGCTCGGTATCGAGAAAGAACGGTATTGCGCCGACGGCATCGCCGAGCAAAAGGCGGGCACTGCCCATGGCCGAGCGCGCGAAGGCAAAGCTCGGATTGATGTGGATGGCTTGCTCCAGGTGCTCGACCGCGGCCCGCGGCTCTCCCCGCATGATGTCGACGGCGCCAAGATGGGCATGCGGGCGTGCATCCAGGCTATCCATCAGCAGCGCCTTGCGCGCATATTGCTCGACCTTGTTCAGATCGTCATTGTCGCCGAAACGCAGCCAGGCACGCCAGAAATACCACCATGCCAGTTCGTTCAGCACGGCACTCGAATTGGGATCCTCCCGGTAAGCCTTTTCGAAGAAGTCCAGGGCGATTTCAGTATCGCCGCGCGTGCGCCTGTTCATGTGCCAGCGGCCGCGTCGCACCAGCTGCCAGGTTTCCAGGCTTTCCCACGGCACCTGGAAGGTGCGCACCTGCTCGGCGCGGTCGACCTCCTTGTCGAGGATCGAGACGATCTCCGCGCCGATCTGGTCGCGCAGACTGAAGATGTCGACGAGGTCGCGATCGAAGCGCTGCGACCACACCAATCGCCCGTTCGACGTGTCTGCAAGCGAGGTGTTGAGGCGGATCTGTCCACCGTTGCGCATCAATGTGCCGCTGACGATGTAGCGCGCACCGAGGGCATTGCCGATCACCCGCGTCCCCAGAGTGTCATCGCGAAACTGGAAACTGGAGCTCTTGGCGATCACCGAGAGCCATCTTGTGTTCGAAAGGCCGTAGATGATGTCTTCGGCGATGCCGTCCGCCATGTAGCCGACATCGCGTTCGCCTCCATCGCCCTGGAACGGCAGCACCGCGATGGCGGGCGGACCTTTGGGCGACTGCTTGTGCTGACCATTGACTGGAGGCATGGCCGCGACGAATGCCGCGGGCGACGACCCGTTGCCGATGCGCCCCGCGATCAGAACGCGCACCGGCAGCGCGATGTTCTTCAGCATGAATTCGCCAAGATCGATGAACTCGGCCGCTGTCTTGTCCTTCACGTGGTGCCAGGTCGTTTCCGAGACGGCAAGACCATCGCGCGGCGCGAACTCCTGGATCCTGGCGGCGATGTTGACGTCGTCGCCGTAGAGCCGGCCTTCGCGAACGATGACGTCACCGGTGTTGATGCCGACGCGAAAGGGCATGCTCATGGCTTCATCGACCGATGAATTGAGCGTGACAATGCGGCCCTGAAAATCGAACGCCGCCCGCAGCGCCTCGATCGGATTGCCGAATTCGGCCATGATGCTGTCGCCGGCATCGCCGAAGGTGCGGCCGCCAAAGGTGCTGCAACTGTCGGCGATGATGTCGCGCCGTTCCTCGAACGCGGCGACAGCCGATTCATCGTCAAGACCCATCAGCCGCGAGAATCCGACGGCATCGATAGAAATGATTGTCGCAAGCTGACGGGTGTAGTTCCGTTCAGCCATGTCTGAGCCCCGGTCTTTTCTGGTCTGCGCCAGCGCAGGCGACTACCTGCCTCTGAATATTTCGCCGCTTTGCTGGAAGAAGATCCCTGGCAGGTGCAACGCGCCGATGTCGCCCTGTCTTGTCACGAACCCTAACAGGGTCTTCGCAAAATCTCTACCACGATCAGCTAATAGACCGCATGCTGCGGCATCGTCCATGCCTAACTGCCGGTTGTTCAAGAATTGCCGGTGGAGTCTTCGCCCTTACGCATTGAAATAAAACGACTTTCATCGATTCCAGGCGCAGTCGTTCACGGAGCTTGCGACGGCCTCCGATGGACGATGCAAACAATGCTGGCACAACGGAACAGCTGCACTTTTAGGAGGTGGAACAAACCTGCCTGGAAACGAGTTTCTGCTCATCGAATTGTGAGGGATAGCCATGTCCAGACTTGTTTTGGCGACAGGTGTCGCCGTTCTCTTCATCGGAGGATCCGCCTTTGCCGCCGACGGACCGTTGCCGCCGCCGAATGCCAAGAAGCTGTCGGAAATCATCGCCAAGGTCGAGCAGCGCAACGATTTTCGCTATGTGGAAGAGGTCGATTGGGACAGCGGCGCCTACACCGTCACCTACTACACGACCGACAAGGCGAAAGTCGAAATCACCTACGATCCGGTCACGGCCGAACCGAAATAGAAGCACACCTCAAGCCACCGGCCCTTCCGCCTCCCCTTGCGTCCATCCGTCTTTGATGGCTGACTGCGGCGTTGGCACTGCGCTGCACGGGGGTGGGCATGGCGAAGCACGTATTGAAACGCGTCTTGATGATGCTTGCCGGCTATTTTGTTGCGGTGCTGGTCGCGCTGATTGCAGTGGTGGCCATCTACGCCGCATTGAGTTCGCTGCCCAACGCGCCGGACTATTTCGGTTTCATGGGGGTCACGCCCATCGTGGCGCTGGTCGTGCCGCCGCTCGGCATGTTCATCTATTTCCTGACGATCATACTGACCGGCCTGCAAACATTGATCTTCGCGCTGATCGCCGAATTCTTTTCGCTGCGCAATTTCTGGCTGCATATGTTCTTTGGCGCCGCGGCCGCGGTCGGCGGCTTCGCCCTCGTCTGGCCGAGCGCGCCGGAGGACATGAGCCCCGAGCGCTGGGCCGATATCGGCATCATCGCCGCCGCCGGTCTCGTCGCTGGCCTGATCTACTGGCTGATCGCCGGTCCCGAAGCCGGCTTCCGCCGCCCGCTCTATCAGCTTTAATGCATGTCGCGCAAAAGTGCGCAGCGGTTTTGCGATAACGACATGCATAAAAACAAGAACTTGAAGCGCGTCGCATGAATCCGTTCAAACGCGACGCGCTACTTTCAGCTTGCCGGCGAGCGCACCGCTTCCGTGCTGTCGATCGCCTGCCGCAGCCGCGTGTCGCGGTCGTAGACGTCGTTGAAATATTCGACATTGCCGGCCATGTCCGGCCAGGCGGTGAAATAGGCGACATAGACCGGAATGGTGCGTGTCACGTCCTCGGTCGAACGTCCGCGCTTCAGCTTCTCAGCTATGTAGTCGACCGAAGTGCCGAGCACCGCCGCCGCCATGCCGCGCGGATCCTGCAGGCGGACACAGCCATGGCTGAGCGCGCGCATGTCTCGCTGGAAGAACGATTTCTGCGGCGTGTCGTGCATGTAGATCGCGTGCTTGTTGGGGAACAGGATCTTCAGTTCGCCCAGCGCATTGGCCTCGCTCGGCAGCTGACGCACGCTGTAAGGTATGTTTGCGCCATAACCACCCCAATTGACCGAGGATGAGGGAATGCGCTTGCCGCGCGCATTGAACACTTCATAGCCGGCACGGTCGAGATAGCCCGGATCCCGGCGCAGCCGGGGCAGCATTTCGTTGACGAGAATCGATTGCGGCACGCCCCAATAGGGGTGGAAGTCGACCTGCTTGATGCGGTCGTAGAAGAAAGCAGTCTGGTTCGTCGTCCTGCCGATGACGGCGCGGGTCTTCAGCTTCTCTTCGCCATTGTCGATATAGCTCGCCGTGAAGGCCGGCTGATTGATGAAGACGCGCGGACTGCCGAGATCGGAGGGCAGCCAGCGCAACTCTTCCAGCGCGACCTGCACTTTCTGGATCTTGTCGGCCTTCGAGGCTCCCACCAATGCCGCGACGGTACGCGGCCCGATGACGCCGTCGCCCTTCATTCCGGCTTTCTTCTGCACCGCCTTGATGACCGGCACCAGCTCCGGAACATAGTCCTCGCTGGTGGCTAGCCTGGCCAGGGTCTCGCCATAGGCGCCGCCCATCTCATCATCGAGATTGCGCGCGATCTTGGTCAGCAGCTTCGGCAGTTCGGGGCTGCTCTGCCCCGGGTTCAGCAGCAATTTGGGATCGACGACGATTTCGTCTTCGGCGCTGGCCTGCAGCGATTCCAGTTCGACGCGCAGCGCCTGGTACTCGGCGTTCTGCGGATGGCGCGATTCGAGATAGGTGCGCACCTGCTGGGTGTGCGCCAACGTTTTCAGCACACTCTCCATGTCGAGCGGCTTGGCCGGGAAATCATAGTAGCCAGTCATGCGATTGGGATCGACACGGCCGCTTTGCGCGTCACGAACGTAGCGCAGGACGCGCGCCGACAGCGCCATCTCGAAGCGGACAAGCTCCTTCAGCAACGCATCGGCGTCGCCCGCCGATGGGCTGGCGGCAGGCACTTCAACCGTATAGTCGGCGGGCGTGAGTCCGTAGCTCGCCGCCTCGCCCAGCACCCGCACCGCATCCTGGGCGCGGCTGTTGGCGCTGGTTCCCGTCACCCAGATAAAGTCCGGGTTGGCTGAATAATAGGCAACGAGCGCCTTGGCGATGTCTTTCTCGGCAAAGAGTTCATAGCCGTCGAGCCCGGCAATCGCCTCGTGGAAGGCAGCGTTGGTGGCGGAGGATGGCTGGAACGCGGCATCCTGCGGCTTTGCCGGCTCGGGCATTGCCGGCTCAGGTGTTGCCACCAGTGCCGCGAAGTCGACACGCACGAGCGGATCGCTTTTATAGGTATAGTAGGACGGGCTGCTGATCTGGACGGCCCCGCCGCCGCGATTGTTGCCGACACTGCGAGAAACCACTGGCGCCTTTGGCTTCGCCTTGTATTTCGGCCTGTTCTTGGACGGTGGCGGGGGGAAGTCACCTTGCGGCGCGCGCTTGATGCCGCCGCCGAAAAGCATCTCGAAAAGCCCTTGCGCGTTTGCCTGCGGTGCGCCGAAAGCCAGCATTGCCGCGGCCGCCACGAGCGGCATCACGGTTGCTTTGTTTCCGAGGAATTTCATGGATCACCCGCTCCGGCTGCAACCGGTTCCCGTTCTGCCCGTTTCGCACCGCTTGACGGTCCCGCCCATCGTATGACGGATGTAAGGCGCGACTATACCGATTCATACCGATTTCGTTAAGCTTCCATAAATTTCGGCGATCCTGTTGCAGAACAGTTTCACAACATCGTGACGCCAGGAGCGTGTTCATCGCGCTCCGGTTGGAGGATGGCGCCGCCATGGCGAGCATCAGGCGTTGGCGATGGCCGACGTGGCGTGACAAAGGCCTGACGTTATGCTGCAAATCCAGGCGACCAGCAAAATGCGGTCGGGAGGGTGAGCCGGTGAAAAAGGGATATCGCGAACTGCTCGACGAGGCCAATGCCGAGATCGAGGTGGTTTCGCCGGAGGAAGCGGCGGGGCTGCTCGACGACGAAGGCACGATCTTCGTCGATCCGCGCGACCCGCGCGAGGTTGAGCGGGACGGCAGGATTCCCGGCGCCAGGCATGTCACCCGCGGCATGCTGGAATTCTGGATCGACCCCGAGAGCCCCTATCACAAGCCGTTCTTTGCCTCGGGAAAGAGCTTTGTCTTCTTCTGCGCCGGCGGCTGGCGTTCGGCGCTCGCCACCAAGACGGCGCAGGATATGGGTCCGTCACCGGTGAAGCATATCCTTGGCGGCTATACCGCGTGGAAGGCGGCCGGACTGCCGGTCGAAGCCGGCCAGAAAAAGCAACTAGATATTTAGCGTCAATGCAGCGAAACCGGCTCCCGGTGGCCGTCGACGAAGCCGATGGCGCGTTCGACCACGGCCTTGTCGGCGAGGATGCGGCGGTGGCCGAGCCCGTCTGCCCAATGGAGCCGGACATGGTCGCCCGCGTCCGCGTAAAGCCTTGCATGGTCGGCCGATACTTCGCGATCGTCCGGCGCATGGATGACCAGCGTCGGCACCGGCCTGCTGGCAAGCTGGCGGTCGCCGGTGAATTCATGCAGCGGCCGGCCGGCGATGTGTTCGACCCTGTCGGCCATGGCGGCCTGCGAACGCGGGCCGACATTGAGCATGCGGCTGAAATCGGTGAAGATCGCCGGCAAGGAACTCGGCGCCGCGATGAGCACCAGCCGCTCGGCCGCCAGCGGCTGGATGTTCTTGACCGATCCGGCGATGGCGTTGGCGGCGACGGCGCCGCCGAAGGAATGACCGACAACCGCTGCGAACGGGCCGAACCATTCACCGGCGAGCCGCGCGGCATCGACCGCGCTGACCAGTGTCAGCCGGCGGCCCTGCGACTGGCCGTGGCCCGGCAGGTCGAGCGAGACAACCCTATAACCGGCATCGCGATAGCCCTCGATCAGCGCGCGCATATATTCGGTGCGTGAGCGCCAGCCGTGGATGACAAGCACGGTGCCTTGAACCGCCCTGCCCGGCTCGGGCCGGAATTCATGCACCATGACGCAGCCCTTTGCGGTCTTCAGCCGATGGTGGCGGGCCTCGGCCATGAACGCGGCGGCGCGATCAACGGCGCGGCGCTCCCCATCGCTCAAAGCCCTGGCGTTCGGCGTGCGGCAGAACAATTCAAACGCCGCGCGCCCGGTAAGGCGGGGAGCCACATGTTCGGCGGCGCCAAATACGCCCCGGATGACCTTCAGTCCAAATGATGCCATAGTGGCGATCCATCCATTCGTTCAAGCATGAACATAATAGTTCAAACATGAACATTAAGCAAGAGCTGCCCTGGGACAACCCACGTTTTCGCAACTGGGTGGCGGTGGCGCGCGCCTGTCATGTGCTGGAACGCACGCTGGCGGTGAAGCTCGCGCCGCTGGACCTGAAGCCGGCGCAGCTCGATGTGCTGATGAACCTTTACCGCCACCCTGGCATGTCGCAGCACGATCTCGCCAGGCGGCTGCTGGTCGGCCGCTCCAACGTCACCATGCTCTTGCCGCAACTCGAGACCCGAGGCCTGCTGCGCCGCGAAGGCGACGAGAAGGACAAGCGGGTGCTGCGGCTGACCCTCACCCAGGCCGGCGAGGCCCTGCTGATGCAGGCGCTGAAGGTTCACATGGCGCTGATCGAGAAGGCGATGAGCCAGTCGACGCCGGAGCAATGCGACATGATCGGCGAGCAGATGCGCAAGATCTATGAGGTGCTGAAGGAGGCGTGATTGGTTCGATCGGCCTTGCGGCCGGCTTACCACATCGTCTTCTTCGCCCGCTCCGGCCATTCCTTGTCGTAAGTCTCGCCGTCGATGTTTCTGCGGCTGGTGATTTCCAGGATCTGTCCGGGTGTCGGCAGCGATTTCGGATCGACGTGTCTTGCCGGGTTCCACAGTTCCGATCGGACAATGGCCCGGGCGCACTGGAAATACACCGAATCGACATCGACAACCGTGACCGAGCGCGCCGGCTTGCCTTCGACGGTGAAGGAGGCGCAAAGCGCGGTGTCGGTGGTGATGTAGGCTTGGCCGTTGACGCGCAGCGTCGTGCCGGAGGCCGGCACCAGGAACAGCAGCCCGACGCGCGGATCGCGAATGATGTTTTTCAGCGAATCGGCACGGTTATTGCCGCGCCGGTCCGGCATCATCAGGGTTTTCGGGTCATGGATGCGCACGAAGCCGGCAAGATCGCCGCGCGGCGAGCAGTCCAGCCCTTCCGGCCCGCTGGTCGCCAGCGCAACGAACGGCGAGGCCTCGATGAAGGCGGCGTATTCGGGAATGACATGGTCGAGTTCCTTGACCACCGACGCTTCGCCGGGCAGACCATAAAGGGCTTCGAGTTGTTCGACCGTGTTGATGACGGACAATTTTTCGTCTCCGAACCTTTGCCGGCGCTACCTCATATCCGTGACGTTTTGACGACAGCACCAGTTGAGCTAGCGGTCGCGGCTCAGTCCCTTCTCCTGCAGTTCGGCGAGATAGGCGGCCCAGCGCGCCTCCTTCTCGTGGCCCAGCGTATGCAGGTAGCTCCAGGTGAAGATGCCGGTGTCGTGGAAATCGTCGAAAGTGATGCGGACGGCATAGTTGCCGACCGGCTCGATCTTGAGGATCGCGACGTTGCGCTTACCGGGAACGGTCACGCGCTGTTCGGGCGAATGGCCCTGCACTTCGGCCGACGGCGAGGCGACACGCAGAAGCTCCGCCGGCAGTTCGAACGGCTGATGGTCGGGGAAGGTCACGGTCAGCAGCCTGCGGTCTTTCGAGACCCTGAGTTCCTTCGGCGCCGTCATGGTGATAAGTCCCGCATCAATGGGCCTTCCCTACGCCGCTTTGCGCAACGGGAAAAGGTCGCTTCGAAACTTCCGACACGATCTGTCGGTGGCGGGATGTTACTAAAGATCGAAACCTCTTAGTCTTGAATGGCAGGCTGGATCGTATCACATAGCTAGATATAACGACGCCGTTCGCGGCCACGGGAAACGCATAGCATGGACATGATCGATCCTTTCGGTCGCACGATCAGCTATCTCAGGGTGTCGGTCACCGACCGCTGCGACTTCCGCTGCACCTATTGCATGGCCGAGGACATGACGTTCCTCCCCAAGAAGGATCTTCTGTCGCTGGAGGAGCTCGATCGGCTGTGCACGGTGTTCATCGAAAAGGGTGTCAGGAAGCTGCGCCTGACCGGCGGTGAGCCGTTGGTGCGCAAGAACATCATGCATCTGGTGCGCCAGCTTTCGCGTCATCTCGAAAGCGGTGCGCTGGAAGAATTGACGCTCACCACCAACGGTTCGCAGCTTTCGCGCTTTGCCGCCGAGCTCGCCGATTGCGGGGTCAAGCGCATCAACGTCTCGCTGGATACGCTCGACGCCGATAAGTTCCGCCAGATCACCCGCTGGGGCAATCTGGGCAAGGTCATGGACGGCATCGACGCGGCGCAGGCGGCCGGCTTGAAGGTAAAGCTCAACGCGGTGGCGCTGAAGGATTTCAATGACGCCGAGCTGCCTGACATGCTGCGCTGGGCGCATGGCCGCGGCATGGAATTGACGGTCATCGAAACCATGCCGATGGGCGAGATCGACGCCGATCGCACCGACCAGTATCTGCCGCTGTCGTTGCTGCGCGCCGCACTGGAGCGGCAGTTCACGTTGACCGACATTCCCTTCAAGACCGGCGGTCCGGCCCGTTACGTCCACGTCGCAGAGACCGGCGGACGGCTCGGCTTCATCACGCCGATGACGCATAATTTCTGCGAGAGCTGCAACCGCGTCCGGCTGACCTGCACCGGCACGCTCTATATGTGCCTGGGCCAGGAGGATGCGGCCGGCCTGCGTGCCCCGTTGCGCGCGTCGGAAGGCAACGAATTGGTCGCCGACGCCATCGATGAAGCCATCGGCCGCAAACCGAAGGGCCATGATTTCATCATCGACCGCCGCACCAACCGCCCGTCGGTGTCGCGCCATATGAGCGTCACCGGCGGCTGATCCTTTCCGGTCACACCCAGAAAAAGTCCTATCTGCAAGCAGTTGCTGATTTACCGCTCAGGCGTTCCGGCCTAGCTTCCCCTCCGGGGCGGCTCTTCGCTCCATGGGGGAATACACTATGCGCAAACTCATTCTTTCTTTGGCATTGCTTGGCCTCGCGTCCGTGCCCGCGGCGGCCCAATCGATCGGCGGCACCTACACCGTCGCCGGCACCAATTTCGACGGGTCCACCTATGGCGGCGAGGCAACAGTCACGCTGACCAGTGAGACGACCTGCACGATCCACTGGGAAACCGGCGGCTCGTCCTCGGACGGCATCTGCATGCGAAACGACGACGCCTTTTCGGCGGGCTATGTCATGGGCAAGGCGGTCGGTCTTGTCGTCTACAAGGTGATGGATGACGGTTCCTTGCACGGCCTGTGGACGATTGCCGGCAAGGATGGCAGCGGCACTGAGGTGCTGACGCCGCAATAGGTTCTGCAGCCATTGGCAGATATTGCGGGCCACGGCGAAGTCGCTGTGGCCCAGCCCTTTGACGTTGCTGTCTGTGACCGGCTGCTACAGGCTTGATGCAAAGCGCAACCGGTAACGCCCTTTGCTTCTTTCCCCAAATCTGCGCGGCGCGCTGTTCATGATGGTGGCGATCGTCGGCTTCACCCTCAACGACGCGATCACCAAGGTTTCGTCGGAAACGATGAACATGGCGCAGGTCATGCTGATCCGGGGCGCCTTCGCTTCGCTCCTCGTCGGCTTGCTTGCCTGGCACAGCGGCGCGCTTGCCCGGCCGGGCTCGATGCTGCAGCCATTGGTGGCGATACGTGTGATCAGCGAAGCCGGCGCCACCGTGTCGTTCCTCGTTGCCCTCGCCCATTTGCCGATCGCCAATGTCTCGGCGGTGCTGCAGGCGCTGCCGCTGGCGGTGACGATGGGCGCAGCCCTGGTGTTCAACGAGGGCGTCGGCTGGCGGCGCTGGCTGGCCATTACCATCGGGTTTGCCGGCGTGCTGATCATCGTAAGGCCAGGCTTTGAAGGGTTCAGCGTCTATTCGCTGCTGGCGCTGGTTTGCGTCGGCTGCTGTGCGGTGCGCGACCTCGCCACCAAGCGCATTCCCCAGGCCATCCCGTCCTTGCTGGTGTCGACCGCCACTGCGTTTGCCATGATGGTCCTGGGTGCGGCGCTGCTTTCGCCAATGGGCGGCTGGACGCCGATGACGGCGAACAGCACGGCACTGCTGGCGCTTGCCGCGGTGCTCGTAATCATCGGCTACCAGTTCATCATCATGGCGATGCGGGTGGGCGACATCTCTTTCATCGCACCGTTCCGCTACACCGCCCTGCTCTGGTCGATCCTGCTGGGCCTCGTCATCTTCGGCGATGTTCCAGACCTGCCCATGACCGTGGGCGCCACCATCATTGTCGGCTCCGGCCTCTACGCGCTCTACCGCGAACGGGTCGTCGGTCGGCGGAAAACAGCCGCCGAAAGCGCTGGACCTGATATGGCGCCGGACGGCATATAGGCGGCTGGCGCACAGGCAGCAGACGATGGGCCGAGACATTGCAGGGATCATTCTGGCCGGCGGCCGGTCGCGGCGAATGGGCGGCGGCGACAAGAGCCTGCTTGCGCTTTGCGGCAACAGCCTGTTGGACCATGTCGTTTCGCGCTTTGCCCCGCAGGTCAGCCCACTGGCGCTCAGCGCCAATGGCGATCCTGCACGGTTCGCCCGGATTGGAGTTCCGGTGCTTGCCGATGTGGTGGAAGGCTTTGCCGGGCCGCTTGCCGGCATCCTGACCGGGCTCGAATGGGCTGCCGCCGACACGGCCTGCGAAACACTTGCCACGGTTGCCGGCGACACGCCCTTTTTGCCGCGGGATCTGGTCGAACGGCTGGTGGCGGCAGCCGGGGAACGTGCGGGCGTGATCGCCGTTGCCAGTTCAAGCGGCAAACGGCATCCGACCTTCGCGCTCTGGCCTATAGCGGCGCGCAAGGCTCTGCGGCATTTTCTGGTCGATGACGACATCAGGCGGGTCTCCGCCTTCATCGACCGGCATGGCTTTATCGAGGTGGAGTTTTCGCTGTTGAAATCCGGCGAACACGAGATCGACCCGTTCTTCAACATCAATACACCAGACGATCTTGCGGTGGCCGAGCGTCTGTTGCAGAGCATGCAGCCATGATGAGACGCGTCTTCGGCATCACCGGCTGGAAGAATTCCGGCAAGACCACACTGACTGAAAAACTGGTCGCCGAACTTGCCCGGCGCGGCTGGAAAGTCTCGACGGTCAAACACGCCCATCATGACTTCGATATAGACAAGCCGGGAACGGACAGCTTTCGCCACAGGCACGCCGGCGCCGCGGAAGTCGCCATCGTTTCGGGCAGGCGCTGGGCGCTGATGCACGAATTGCGCGGTGAGGACGAACCGACGCTGGACGAGATCCTGTCGCGGCTCGGCACCTCCGACATCGTGCTGGTCGAGGGCTACAAGCGCGAGACGCACAATAAGATCGAGACGCGGCGTCTGGAGGCCAGGGACAGGACACCGCTTTCGGCCGGCGATCCGCATATCGTCGCCGTCGCGGCCGACTTTACAGTCTCCGGCGAAAGCCTGCCGGTCTTTGATCTGGACGACACGAAATCGATTGCCGACTTCATCGAGCGCGCGACAGGTTTGACGCGCTGACGGCACTGCCGGAAGAGCACTCGATCGCCGCTTTCCCTCTCCCGCGCCTGTCCCAGCGTCAGCATTTTCCGGGAATACAAATCCCGGAACCAGCGGTTTTGCAGTTGCTTTTTCTTGGAAAATATTGGGAGTATTGCGCCAGCGGGCGGTCAAAAGCACCGCCCACAGAGCCGTTAGGGACGACGGCCGGGAACCATAAAGAGAGGACTATCATGCGTATTGCATTGCGTATAGCGCTCGCCGCATCGGCGGCGCTGCTGACACTTGGCGTTGCCCAGGCTCAGGAAAAAACCTTGAGGATCGGCACGGAAGGCGCCTACCCCCCGTTCAACAACCTCACCGCCGACGGCCAGCTCGTGGGCTTCGACATCGACATCGCCAAGGCACTCTGCGACGAGATGAAGGTGAAGTGCACCTTCGTCGCCCAGGATTGGGACGGCATCATCCCGGCGCTCCAGGCCGGCAAGTTCGACGCCATCGTCGCCTCGATGTCGATCACGCCGGAACGAGCCGAGAAGGTCGACTTCACCCATAAATACTACAACACCCCGTCGGCGCTCGCGGCACCAAAAGACACGACGCTGAAGGGCGTGACCAAGGAAGATCTGGCGGGCAAGACCGTCGGCGTTGCCACCACGACAACGCACTTCAACTATGCGTCGAAGACCTACACCGACAGCACCATCAAGGGCTATCCGAGCAGCCCCGAGGAGCAGGCCGATCTCGCCAATGGCCGTCTTGACGCCATTCAGGACGATATCGTCGTGCTGAGCCAATGGCTCGATACTCCGGACGGCGCCTGCTGCAAGATTCTTGGTACGCCGTCGCCGCAGCCGGTCGAAATCTTTGGACCCGGCGCCGGCATCGCCATCCGCAAGGGCGAGACCGACCTGGTCAACCAGTTCAATGCCGCCATCGGCGCCATCCGCGCCAACGGAAAATACAAGGAAATCAACGACAAGTACTTCAAGTTTGACGTCTACGGCGGCGAATCCTGACAAATACGGTCACGACGGCGGGGATGCCCCGCCGTCGTCCTTCCTCGTCTTGGGCCGACACGGAGATTAAGACCGATCAATGCCAAGCCAGAGCATATGGACGCTTCTCAGTTGGGGACCGGATGGCTGGCTTGACGATATCGCTTATGGGGCAGTGGTTACGGTTACCCTCGCACTCGCCACGCTTCCCATCGGCTTGGCGATCGGTTTCTTCATAGCGCTGGGCAAGCAATCCGAGGAACCTTCGTTGCGCCTCGCCGCCAACGTCTACACGACAATCTTCCGCGGCTTGCCGGAACTGGTGACGCTTTTCCTGTTCTTCTTCGGCATGCCGATTCTGCTGCAGCATCTCATCAGATATTTCCGGCCCGAAGCGACCATCGACGTCAATGGCTTCGTCGCCGGCATGATCGTGCTTGCCCTGATCTTCTCGTCCTATGCCAGCGAGGTTTTTCTTTCTGCTTTCCGCGCGATACCAAAGGGCCAGTATGAGGGCAGCTATGCGCTTGGCCTTTCGAACTGGCAAACGATGCGCAAGGTAATCCTGCCGCAGTTGCTTCGCATCGCCTTTCCCGGCCTCGAAAACTGCTGGCTCAGCCTGCTCAAGGACACGTCGCTCGTGTCGATCGTCGGCCTTGCCGAAACGCTGCGCAACGCCGGTGTGGCTGCCCGCGTCACCAAACATTCGTTTCTGTTCTACAGCGTCGCGGCGCTGGTCTTTCTTGTCCTGGCCGTCCTGTCGTCTTTCGCCACCAGTGCCATCTTGCGCTCGCTGGGAAAGCGGGAGGCGCAACGATGAGCGTCACCGCCACAATCGTCGAACGGCCGCCGCCGCAGGCGCGAGGCTGGCCGCGCAGCCGCCTCATCGGCTACGCGCTAGTTGGTGTGTGGTTCGCTTTCGGCCTGGGCATCGTTGCCTATTTGGTCTTTGCCTGGAACGCCGAATTCTTCGCCAAATATGCACCGGCCTATCTGAAGGGGCTGGGAGTCACACTATCCTTGGTCGCCATATCGATGGTGCTTGGTGCGGTACTGTCCATACCGGTTGCTTACGGCCGCATGTCGAAGAACCATTTTCTTTCTGGCCTGGCCTATTGTTACGTCTATTTCTTCCGCGGCACGCCACTGCTGGTCCAGACCTTTCTCGTCTACTACGGGTTGGGGTCGTTCAGGCCAGAGCTCCAAACAGTCGGGCTGTGGTGGTTCTTCCGCGAAGCGTTCTACTGTGGCGTCTTCGCCTTTGCGCTCAACACGGCCGCTTACCAGGCGGAAATCCTGCGCGGCGCCATCGAGAGCGTGCCCAGGGGCCAGTGGGAAGGCGCTGCCTCGCTCGGCCTGCACAAATTGCAGACGCTGCGCAAGATCATCCTGCCGCAGGCACTGATCGTCGCCTTGCGGCCCTATGGCAACGAACTCATCCTGATGATCAAGGCCTCGGCAATCGTCGCCATCATCACGGTCTACGACTTGATGGGCCAGGCCAAGCTTGCCTTTGCCAACTCCTTTGACATCCAGGCCTACATCTGGGTCGCGGTTGTGTATCTGGTCATTGTCGAGATCCTGCGCCACGCGGTCGAGTGGATCGAACGGCGCATCACCATCCATCTGCACCGCTGACTCCCATAGCTTTGCCCGATCCGGTAAGAAGGCCGCAAAGCAGGCTTCTTAAGGGATTCGAAAACATGGCATCGGTGGCATTTCTCGGTCTTGGCGTCATGGGCTATCCGATGGCCGGGCATCTCAAGAACAAGGGCGGCCACGACGTCACCGTCTACAACCGCACCAGGACAAAGGCCGAGCAATGGGTCGGCCAGCATGGCGGCAGCCTTGCCGCGACGCCAGCCGAGGCGGCCGACGGCAAGGATTTTGTCTTCTCCTGCGTCGGTAACGATGATGATCTGCGCTCAGTGACGATCGGGACCGGCGGCGCCTTCCAGTCGATGAAAAAGGCAGCCATCTTCATCGACAACACCACGGCGTCGGCCGAAGTCGCGCGCGAGCTGGCGGAAAAGGCGCAAATGCGCGGGTTTTCGTTTCTCGACGCGCCGGTTTCCGGTGGCCAGGCAGGCGCAGAGAACGGCGTGCTGACGGTAATGGTCGGCGGCGAACAAAAAGCCTTCGACAAAGCGAAGCCTGTCATCGACGCCTATGCCCGCATGGTCGGGCTGATGGGACCGGCCGGTGCCGGCCAGCTCACCAAGATGATCAACCAGATCTGCATCGCCGGTCTGGTCCAGGGATTGGCCGAGGGCATCCATTTTGGCAAGAAGGCCGGGCTCGACATCGAAAAAGTCATCGAGGTGATCTCCAAGGGCGCCGCCGGCTCGTGGCAGATGGAGAACCGGCATAAAACGATGAATGCCGGCAAGTACGATTTCGGCTTCGCCGTCGACTGGATGCGCAAGGATCTCGGCATCTGCCTGGCGGAGGCCGATCGCAACGGCGCCAAGCTGCCGGTGACGGCACTTGTCGACCAGTTCTACAAGGATGTGCAGGCGATGGGCGGCAAGCGCTGGGATACGTCCTCGCTGCTGGCGCGCCTGGAAAAATAGGCTTTTCGCGATGGCCGAGCTTTTGCCCCAATCCAGTGCCGACGAAATCGTCGCACATCTGCGCTCGATCGGCTCGGAGGAAAATCGCCTTGGCATGCTGCGCTATGGCATCAAGATCGAACGCGCGCTCGGCATCTCGCACGGCGTGCAGCGGCAGATTGCCAAGAAAATCAAACGCAACCATGAACGCGCCTTCGAGCTATGGCGGACAGGGATCATGGAGGCGCAGTTCATCGCTTCCGTCACGGCCGATCCGAAGCGGTTTTCTGCCGCCGATGCAAGACAATGGGTGGCGAGTTTCGACTCCTGGGATATCGTCGACGGCGTCTCCGATCTCTTTGTAGACACCGAGTCCTGGAAGGAACTGATCGACGAGTTCGCGGCCGACGAACGGGAATTCGTTCGACGCACGGCCTTTGCGATGATGGCCTGGTCTGTCGTCCATCGGAAGAAAGAGCCGGAGGCGACCTTCCTCGCCTTCCTGCCGATCATCGAAGCGCATGCCACCGACGGCCGCAACTTCGTGAAGAAGGGCGTAAACTGGGCCCTTCGTTCGATCGGCAAACGATCGATGGACATGCACGGAGCTGCCCTTGCTGTCGCCGAAAGGTTGGCGCAATCGACTGACAAGACGGCGCGCTGGATCGGCAAGGATGCGGTGAAGGAACTTTCCGATGCCAAGACGCTCGAACGGCTCGCCGCCAGAAAAGGCTGACGTAACCAAAATCCGCTTCACCGAGGTGACGCGGGCGACTCGCACGGATTTCGAAAGCCTGTTCGAACAGCCGGGCGGGCCGAAATATTGCTGGTGCATGGCCTGGCGTAATCTCGATAACCGCGAACATGCTGGTAATGATGAGAGGAAACGAGCCATGATGGCGCTCATCAGTGCCGGCACGCCAGTCGGCATTCTCGCCCATGTCGGAGGCAAGACCGTCGGCTGGTGTTCGGTCGCACCGCGCGAAATGTACCGCAGGCTTTCACGGCAGCAGGACGACAGCGAGAGCAATGTCTGGTCGATCGTCTGCTTCTATGTTCCGAGGATGTTGCGCCCTGGACTTTCCTCAACAAAAAGAAGAACTAAGCGACCGGGCCTCAGGCGGCGTTGGCGCCTGATTCCTTGTCCAGCACCATGTAGTCGAGCGGCATTTCGGTCGTGTACTTGATCTGCTCCATGGCGAAGGAGGACGACACGTCGCGGATCTCGATCTTGGCGATCAACCGCTTGTAGAAGGCGTCATAGGCGGCGATGTCGGGCACCACCACGCGCAAGAGGTAGTCGACGTCGCCGCTCATCCGGTAGAACTCGACCACTTCGGGAAATTCCTGGATGACCTCCGAAAAGCGGCGCAGCCATTCATGGCTGTGCGAATTGGTGCGGATCGACACGAAGACGGTGACGCGCACATTGACCTTCTCGTGGTCGAGGATGGCGACGCGCCGCTTGATGACACCCTCCTCCTCGAGCTTCTGGATGCGCCGCCAGCACGGCGTCGTCGAGAGGCCGACTTTCTTGGCGACATCGGCGACCGCGAGCGTCGCGTCCTCCTGCAGGAGGCGGAGAATTTTTCTGTCAAGGCGGTCCATTGGGTGCTCCCCTGATGCCTGTCGCCCAAAGTGATTGGGATAACGACATGCACAAACAAGAATTCAAAGCGCATTACGTGGTTCCCTTCAGCACGACACGCTTTGGGGAATAGATTGGCTATACTCCCTCTTATTTTGGCCTTTCACAAGAAAGAAATTCTGCCAAATGGCATAAAAGCGAGTGATTTCTTGCTAACACATCAGCCGAGACGATAGCGGATTTCCGACCGCAGAAATGGCAGCAAATCCATTTCAAACCACGGATTGCGCTTCAGCCAGCCGGTGTTGCGCCACGACGGATGTGGCAGCGGCAGCACTTTCGGGTTGCCGGATGCATTCCAGATCGCCCGCCAGTCCATTACCGTCGCCGTCAGCGAAGGGCGGCGCGGCGCGCCCATATGCCAGGATTGCGCATAGATGCCGACAGGCAGCACGAGGTCTATCCGCGGCATCAGTGCCATCAGTGGCGCGCGCCAGCTTAGTGCGCATTCGCTCCGCGGCGGCAGGTCGCCGCCCTTGGCATCCTGGCCGGGAAAGCAGAAGCCCATCGGCACGATGGCGAATTTTGAAATGTCATAGAACTCTTCGCTGCCGACACCCAGCCAGTTCCGCAGCCGATCGCCGGAGGCGTCGGTGAACGGCATGCCTGATATATGCACCTTGGTGCCCGGCGCCTGGCTGGCGATCAGGATGCGGGCGCTCGACGAGGGTCTCAGCACCGGGCGCGGCTCGTGCGGCAACGGCCGGCCAATCGGGTTTTCGACGCAGATGCGGCAGGCGCGTACCGTCGCGGTGAAGCTGTCGAGTTCTTCGCGCATTCCGAGGCTCATTCTCAGGCAGCGGCGCTCGGCCGGCTGGAGATCGCCTCATGCCAGCGCTGCACGTTGGCACAGTCTTCCGGCACCCTGATACGCGCCGGTTTCATGAAGTCGATGGCGATCATGCCGGTGATGTCGGCGATCGAATAGGTATCGCCGGCGACGAATTCCCGGTTCGCCAGTTCGCCGTCGAGTAGTCTCAGAAACTCGACGGCTTTCGGCTTGTTGGCCTCGCCCCATTCGGGGATTTGCGGAATTTCCCATTCCTTCATCGCCGGGTGAATGTGCCGGAAGGCGGCGGCGACGCAACCGAGCAGATTGAGCTCCATGCGCCTTTGCCACATCTCGACCTTGGCCTTGCCAAGCGCGCCGCGTCCGAACAGCGCCGGCTCCGGATGCAGTTCCTCAAAATAGCGGCAGATGGCGACGGATTCGGTGATGATCGTGCCGTCGTCGAGTTCGAGCACCGGCAGGCGTTGCAGCGGGTTGCGCGAACTGACCGGCTGCGTCCTATGTTCCAGCGCACTCATATCGACGGGTACCAGCGGAACCTCCAGCCCTTTTTCGGCGAGGAAGACGCGAACCCGCCGTGGGTTGGGGGCGCGGCCGCCGTCGAAGAGCTTCATTCCATCCTCCCGATCTTCTCGCTCGTTGCAACAACTATAGGGTCGTCATCACCGGAAGCGAAAAATTTCTCGCAATGCATCGCCGATCGAAGCCAGGGTGCCGTGCTTTCTTTCGACCGCCTCGAGATCGTGGCTTTCGCGCCAATCATGCGGCTCGTCGAACGTGCCGGCCCAGATGCCGGCCTTGCCGTTCCGGGCGGCGGCTTCCTCGATGTCGAAATCGCCATAGGCGATCGCCCAACCGGCCTCGACCTGGGCGCGATTGAGATCCTTGCCGCCGGCCTTGCAATCGCCGAGCGCCTTCCATAGCGGTCGCGCTGCCAGCCGGTGCAGGAGACGGGTTTGCCTGATATCAGCCGCACCAGCGACTGCCGCGCCAGCTTGCCGCAGGGATAGTCGGCGCCGTCCCTGCGGCAGATCTGCGAATATTCCGGCGCGTCGATGCCGCGCATGCGGATGCGCTCCGTACCGAGCGTAATCGTATCGCCGTCATTGACGATCGCCGCCCCTTCCGTCTTGCGCGTCTCGATCCGGTCGAGGCGCGCGGCCAGAAGGATCAGCAGACCCAGCGCAATGACGGTCAGCCCGTAGTCCACCAGCCTGCGCCACAGGCTTCGCGGCCGCGGCGGAGCGTACCGCTGGCGCGGTCGCCGCGACCACGAATGGCTCATATGGCAAACCGTTGGTTAATCATTCGAACGTAGCTTAACAATTTGAAACCGCTGCCCGCATAAATTGAAGTCTCCATGCCCTTGCAACGCTCGACCACAGCGGACAAGTTTATTGTGGACCGCAGGAAACGCCATCGCAACAGCGATGTCGCGCGCGCGGTGCGCAAGACGCGCGACCGTCTTTCACAGCAGGCGGGCAATCCTGATTTCGATCGCGAGCTTCTGAAACTCCACGCCCGTTCGATGATCGGCAGCGCGATCGTCGTTCCGCTTCTCGTCTTGGCGGTCGCCGCGGCAGGCCTGTTTACCGGGATGGGCAAGGAGATCGGCGTCTGGGCACTCTTCATGCTCATCTGCTACGCCATCGTTGCATTCATGGCCGGGCGCGTCGACCGCACGGAAGCCGCCGAAACCAATCCGCTGCAAACGCGCAGGGATTTCCTGATCGGCCATTTCCTTTGCGGTCTGGGATGGACCTGGTTCGCCTGGCTCGGTTGCGACGTCTGCCAGATCGACCAGTTCCATCTGATCAAGGCGGTTGTGCTGCTGCTTGCCATGGCGGCAACGGCGATCACGGCCTCGTCGCTGCACGGTGCGCTGCTGGCGATCTTCGCCATTCCGGTGGCGGTTTACGCCTATGCCGGCGCAAGGCTGTGGACGCCGGTCGAACTGATCATGGCCGGCTTGCTGATCGTCTCGCTGCCCTTCTTTGCCTATGTGGCGCGCCATCTTAATCGCGCGTCCCTGATGCTCCTGTCGTTTCGCTCCGAAAAGGATGCGCTTGTCGCCGAGGTGGAGACGGCGAAGTCGATGTCGGACGAAGCTCGCCGGCGGGCGGAAGACGCCAATCTGGCAAAGTCGCGGTTTCTGGCATCGATGAGCCATGAGCTCAGGACGCCGCTCAATGCCATTCTCGGTTTTTCCGAGGTGATGTCGAACGAGGTGCTCGGACCGATGAGCAACCCCACCTACCGCGACTACGCTCGCGACGTCCATGAGTCCGGCCAGCATCTGCTCGACCTGATCAATGAAATCCTCGACCTGTCGCGCATCGAGGCGGGCCGCTACCAGCTCAACGAAGAGCCGATGCTGCTGCTCTCCGTCGTCGAGGATTGCTGTCACATGATGGAGCTGAAAGCGCGCAACAAGGATATCCGCATCGTCCAGGATTTCGAAAGCGCTTTGCCGCGCCTGCTCGCCGACGAGCGTGCGGTGCGGCAAATCGCACTCAACCTTCTGTCCAACGCCATCAAGTTCACCGCGACCGGCGGCGAGATCCGCGTGCGCGTCGGCTGGACGGCCGGCGGTGGGCAATACCTCTCCGTCAAGGACAATGGGCCTGGCATACCGGAGGACGAGATCCCGGTCGTGTTGTCCGCTTTCGGCCAGGGCTCGATCGCCATCAAGAGCGCCGAACAAGGCACCGGGCTTGGCCTGCCGATCGTGCAGGGCCTGCTCGCCATGCATGGCGGCGAATTCGAACTCCATTCCAAATTGCGCGAAGGCACCGAGGCGATCGCCATCTTCCCGTTGAGCCGGGTGATGGAGGAATTGCCGGCCCTGCCGACCAAGGCGGTTGCCGCGCGTAGGCGTTGAGGGCTAACCGCGAACCGCTGCCGCCATGCCTGAACTGGTGAGTGCCGCCGCCTTGACCAGGCCCGCCGCAAGTGCGGCCCCTGCCCCCTCGCCGTGGCTCATGCCCAGATCGAGAAGCGAGCGCAGGCCGAGCCGCTCGGCAGCCCTTATATGCGCAGGTTCCGGCGACAGGCCGGCAAGAAGGCAATGCTCCAGCGCGGCCGGGTTGGCGGCGTGCAGCACGGCGGCCGCCGCTGTCGCCGCAACGCCGTCGAGCAGCACCGGGATCTTCTGCATCCGGGCGGCGAGGATGGCCCCAGTGATCGCCGCGAACTCGCGACCGCCAACCCGGCGCAATGCTTCGAGCGGATCCCTGAGGCTGGTGCCGTGGAAGGCGATCGCGGCGTCGACCACTTCCGCCTTACGCGCCTGCATCGCCGTATCCGCGCCCGATCCGGGCCCGACCCAGTCGGCGCCCCTGCCGCCAAACAGCACCGCAAACAGAGCCGCGGCAACGGTCGAATTGCCGACGCCTAGATCACCAAGGCACAGCAGATCGGTGCCGCCGGCGATCGCTTCCATGCCGAATGCCATGGTGGCGGCGCAGCCGCGCTCATCAAGCGCTGCCTCCTCGGTGAGGTCGGCGGTCGGAATGTGCAGCGCAAGATCGAACACTTTCAGCCCAAGGTCATTGGCGATGCAGATCTGATTGACTGCCGCACCGCCCGCCGCGCAAAGCTCGACGGCGTTCGCCGTGGCGGCGACGGGACGTGGCGAAATGCCGTGGCGGGTGACGCCGTGATTGCCGGCGAAGATCGCCACCAATGGCCGTGTCACCGCCGGCGGCGCGCGCCCGCTCCAGGCGGCGAGCCAGGCAGCGATGTCCTCGATGCGGCCGAGCGAACCTTTGGGCTTGTCGGCCTTGGCAAACAGCGCGCGGACTTTAGTCTCGGCTGCCGTGTCGGCCGGCGGCAAGGCCGCCAGAAGGTTGCGAAAATCGTCGAAGGGCAGCGCGCTGGTCATATCGTTGAGGATCGTTCCTGGAGTTAATGAGCGGCATAGCTGCCTTGCGCGGCCGGCACAACCTTTCGCCGGAGCCGCGAAAACGGTTGCCGGCGGCGCATTCCGGAGGGCTTGCATTGGCCTTGCCGTTGCACCATCTGGAAGCAGGACAAGAGAATATCATGACGGCCATCGAATCCCCGTGCATCCTGGTCTGTTCGATCGATATGAAAACCGGCTTCTGCTTCGGGTGCGGTCGCACGCGCGAAGAAATCGGCGCCTGGATCGACATGACGCCGCAAACACGCCGAAGTGTGATGGCCGAGCTGCCGGCCCGACTGGAAACGGTCGAGCGCAGGCCGCGTCGGGAAACGCGCCGCACCCGTCTCACTCGCGAACGCGACGCCCTATCGTGAACCGCCTATGAACCGACTTTTCTGGACCTTGATGATCGTGATCGGGGTAGGCGTGGCCCTGCTCATGTTCAACGATTCCGCCGGCAGCACGTTCGGCGTCGAGAACAATGATTTCGGCCGGCTGATCTGGCTTGGCGCATTGGTCGCGCTCATCGGCGCCGGCCTGCTCAGATCTGACAGACCCTTGGGCACCATGGCCCGCAGCCTCGGCACCTGGGGCGTCATCGTGCTGGCGCTGATTGCCGGCTACCAGTACCGCTACGAATTGCAGGATTTCGCCAGCCGGGTAACCGCCGGGCTCGTTCCGGGCAGTCCGCTGTTGCTAGGTGTGGAAGACGGCCACGCCACGGTGACCCTGGACAAGGCCGACAACGGCCATTTCGAAGCGCGCATCATGATCAACGGCACGCCGGTCCGGGCCGTGGTCGATACCGGCGCGACCAGCACCGTGCTGACCGCCGAGGACGCGCAGGCGGCTGGCTTCAATCCGGCCACTCTCAACTTTACGATACCGGTCTCGACCGCCAATGGCATGGCGCGCGCGGCGGGCGTGAGAACCGACGAATTGGCGATCGGCGGCATCGTTCGCAAGGACATGCCGGTCATGATCGCCGCACCCGGCATGCTCAGCCAGAGCCTGCTCGGCATGAACTTCATCGGTTCGCTGTCGGGTTTCGACGTGCGCGGCGACCGCATGATTTTGCGCGACTAACCCCCTCAGGCGGCCTCCGCGCCTGCCCCACGAAAATCGATCGCGGCGAAGGCGGTTCTCAGCACGTCAGGTCCGGCTCCAGGTCTTGTCCCGTCGGTTGAAAGGATCTGTCGGTAGCGGCGTGCGCCAGGCAGGCCGTGGAACAGGCCGACCATGTGACGGGTGACATGGCCAAGCCGGCCGCCCCGCTCGATGTGGCGCGCCGCGTAGGCCGCCATGGCATCGATCAGCGCGGCAAAGTTGAACGCGTCGGATTCGCCGCCATGGAATGCGGCATCGACATCCGCCAGGATGCCCGGCGTGTGATAGGCGGCGCGGCCGAGCATGGCGCCGTCGACATGATCAATGTGCTTGAGGGCCTCTTCGAGCGATTGAATGCCGCCATTGATGCCGATGAATTCATTCGGCCTTCTGGTCTTGAGGCGATAGACCCTGTCATAGTCGAGCGGCGGGATGTCACGGTTTTCCCTTGGGCTGAGCCCCTCCAGCCAGGCCTTGCGGGCATGCACCCACAATGCGTTGGCGCCGGCCGAAAAAACGCCGTCCGCCAGTGTGTCGAGCGCGGGCTCCGGATCCTGTTCGTCGACGCCGATGCGGCATTTGACGGTGACGGGGATTTTCACGGCGGCCTTCATCGCCGCGACGCAGTCGGCGACGAGAACCGGTGTCTTCATCAGGCAGGCGCCGAACGTGCCCGACTGGACGCGGTCCGACGGGCAGCCGACATTGAGATTGATCTCGTCATAGCCGAAGGCTTCGCCTATGCGTGCCGCCTCGGCAAGCTTGCGCGGATCGGAGCCGCCAAGCTGCAATGCGACCGGATGTTCCGCGTCGTCGAAGCCGAGCAGCCGCGCGCGCGCGCCATGGATGATCGCGTCGGCCACCACCATCTCGGTGTAGAGCAGCGCCTGGCGCGTCAACTGACGATGGAAGAACCGGCAATGCCGGTCAGTCCAGTCCATCATGGGCGCCACGGAGAATTTCCTATATTTTTCAATCATTTATATAGAGTTTTTAAACCGCACCGAGATTGGACAGACTGACATTGCCGGCCTCTATGATATGTGACTCATTTCATTCTATTTTTCAAAGCGTAACCATCAATGTCACTCAACACCGCTTTTCTGCTCATGGCACAATACAATGGTAAGGCCATCATTCCGCTCGATGAGGTCCGTCGCGATTTCTTTTCGCACCTGACGCTCCCGAAATTTCTTCGCAAGCTCAGTTCAGGCGACATTGCCCTGCCGCTCATGCGAATAGAAACAAGTCAGAAATGTGCCACGGGTGTCCATTTGCAGGATTTGGCAGACTACATTGATAGGCGCAGACAGGTGGCCCAGAGGGAGTTTTCCAGATGGTGTCCCACGATGTGGTGTAGCTGGCGGCATTGGTCGCCGCGCTGTCCGGCATTGCCGGGCTGATCAGCGCGCCACTGCTGGCAGGCCGATGAGGGGATCATCGCTCAACTGGCCGACGCTTTCCAGCGTCATGTAGCGGGGCGCGCTGGACGCGAGCTTCGGCACCTTCGGCCGGATCTGGTCGGCGACGGCCCGCCACTGGATGCTGGCGGCCTCGGGTGTCTCCTGGGCGAACGCGGTGGCGATGAAGGCGGAGACAACGCGGCGGCCGCTCTTGCCGGCATGCGCCAGCACGTTCCTCATGAAGTGAACGCGGCAGCGTTGCCATGTCGCTGAGAGAACCTTGATGACGGCGGCCTTCAGGCCCTCATGGGCGTCGGAGACGACCAGCTTCACGCCGTGCAGGCCTCTGCGGGTGAGCTTGCGCAGGAACTCGGTCCAGATCGGCTCGGCCTCGGACGTGCCGATCTCCATGCCCAGAACCTCGCGCCGGCCGTCGCTGTTGACGCCGACCGCGATGATGACGGCCACGGAGACGATGCGCCCGCCGCGACGGACCTTAAGTTAGGTGGCGTCGATCCACAGGTAGGGCCAATCGCCCTCGATCGGCCGTTCAAGGAAGGCCTTCACCTTGCCATCGATCTCCTCGCAGAGCCGCGACACCTGGCTCTTCGAGATCCCCGACATGCCCATGGCCTTGACGAGGTCGTCGACCGACCGCGTCGAGACGCACTGGACATAGGCTTCCTGGATGACGGCCGTCAGCGCCTTCTCGGCCATCCGGCGCGGATCGAGGAAGCCCGGGAAGTAGGAGCCGTTCCTGAGCTTGGGAATACGCAGTTCGACGGTGCCGGCACGTGTCTCCCAGTCCCTTTCGCGCTAGCCATTGCGCTGGGCCGTCCGGAGCGTGCTCTTCTCGCCATAAGCGGCGCCGGTCGCGGCGCCCACCTCCATCTCCATCAGCCGCTCGGCGGCAAAGCCGATCATCTCGCGCAGCGGATCGGCATCCGCGCTCTTCTCCACAAGCGCGCGCAGGTTCATCATGTCGTCGGTCATCGGTGATCCTTCCAAGCAGGAGTTGGTGTCGCAACCCTTACGGAAAGCGCCGATGACCACCGCGCTATCAAGCTACACCACGTCCAGGGACGTCACCGACACAGATCCATCGGCGCCGATTGCGTGAAGTTGAACACGTTTTTCGCCAGATCAATTCCGATGGTTCCCATCAGAGTTCAAAATTAAACTCGCGTTTCAGATAAAGGCGCAGCGAAGCTATGTCAGGCTCGGCCATCTTTACCCTGTCCACGGACCCATGTTCTTTCAGCCCGGTCGAACAGCCGATGACAACGATCGGCCCGTCGTTGTTCAAACCGGTCAGATCGCCAAGAGCCGCAAACGCGGCACTTGACGAAATTTCCTGCCACAGACCCTGCCGACCAAGCATGCGGTTGGCGGCACGGGCGGCTTCGTCTTCGACCAGCAAGGCGATCCCATTACTGTCCTGGATTGCTCTGATGGCGCGGTACCCGGTCACGATCGTGGCCGTTCCCGACTGGACTGTCGGCCGCGCGACGACGGCGTTGGCGGGATCACCGCGCTTTATTGCATGATGGAGCGGTCCACGCGCCGCTGGTTCGACCGAGACGAGTTGCGGTATCCGGTTGATATGGCCAAGGAGCCGCGCCTCGGAAAAACCTTTGTAAATTCCATAGAGCAGCTCGCCGTATCCCGTCGGAACGACGACCGCTGCCGGCACCCGGCCATCCATCTCTGCCAGAATTTCATAGGCTATGGTCTTGTAGCCTTCCGGGCCCCAGGGGTGGCCGGTATGAATCGGAGTCAGGTTTGAGACCGGATAGGTTCCCGGCAGCGATTGAAGCGCCCGCATCGCGGACCACCTCGCTTCGCTGGGAAGGAAAACCGGATAAGCCCCATAGCTGCGGATCATCGCACGGAAGGCAGCGCTGACATCCGGCATGGTAAGAACGATGCAGTTGAGTCCTCCCCTGCTGGCCATGGCAGCTGCCGAAACGCCATGATTTCCCGACGACGCAACGATGATGGTAGAGGCCCCTTCATGAAGGGCCGCCGAAATTGTGAGCTTGTTCAAGCGGTCCTTGTGGCTCCAGGTAGGGTTCCGACTTTCGTCCTTGATGTAGACCCCGCGCCCCTGATGTTGCCGCGGCGCCACCTCGGAGACATTGACCAGCGGCGTCCCACCGACTGGCATTGACGCCCGCACATGCACTGGAGGCAGGATTTCTTCCCAATCTCGCCAACACGCGCCGCGTCGAAACGACAGGTGCCGGGCGGACGCGTAGTCGTAGGCAACCTCCAGCGGGTATTGCATCGTGTCGTTGGACGTGTCGGGGCAACCGGCGAGCAATGTCGGGAACAGGTCATGTACCGGGTTCCCCGGCCCAAGTGACCTCTGGGCAGTCGCCAGTGAACGTGCGGCCCGGATGGGGTTGACCGAGTCTTCGATCGTTTCCCTGCGGCTGGGTTCGGTGATCACTGCAATCGTCCGAGTTCGGCGAAGATACGCACCCAACTGCGCGCGCCCCGGCGCAGCCGTTCGGTGTCGTAGTTCTCGTCGGGCGCATGGATCGCGTCGCCGGGCAGGATGAAGCCGACCAGGATGCAGGCCACGCCGAGCAGTTCGTCGATCTGCTGCACCGCCGGGATCGCTCCCCCGGTTCCCTTGAGCACGGTCGGTGTCCCCCATTCTGCCGTCAGCCCCCGCGCGGTGGCCTTCAGGAACGGGCTGTCCTGGCTCAGGGTCACCGCCGTGCTGCCGCCGGTTCCGGTGAACTCCACCGTGCAACCGGGCGGTACGCGCGCGCCCACATGCTTTCGAAAGGTGTTGCGCACTTTGTCGGGCGATTGACCGGCGACGAGGCGGAAAGAAATGCGCGCCGTCGCCGTGCCCGGCAGCACCGAGCGTTCGTTCGGCCCTTGATTGCCGCCGGTGATGCCATTGATATCGACCGTCGGTCGCCCCCACATCGCCTCGATCGGCGAGTACCCGGCCTCGGTCATGCCGCCGGACAGATCAATCGCGTCTGCAGGATCGGTTTCGCGCACCAGATCACGCCACAGCGCACGGACATGCGCAGGAAGTGCCTTCACGTCATCGTAAAATCCGTCGATGGCGACGCGGCCTTGTTCGTCGTGCAGACCGGCAAGAATCCCGCTCAGGATTCGGATCGGATTGGCAGCGACGGCGCCGAAATGGCCGGAATGAAGATCAGGATTAGGTGCCGAGATTGTCACCCTCTCGTGCAATAGCCCCTTGAGTTGTGTGGTGATGGCGGGCTGTCCAGCCGTCCACATCTCGGCATCGCAGATGAAGGCCGCATCGCACGCCAGTTCATCCTTATGCGCCGCAACGAAGGCTGCAAGGCTTGGCGAGCCGGATTCTTCCTCGCCTTCCAGCATGACGACGATCTCGCCCGGGAATTCGCCTTCGACCGCATTCCAGGCCCGCAGCGCCTCGATGAATGTCCAGAGCTGGCTTTTGCTGTCGGACGCACCGCGCCCGTAAAAGCGCGTCATACCATCCTGTGGTATCAGTTTTGGCGCGAACGGCGGGTGCGTCCAGCTGGCAGGATCGCCCACGGGCTGTACATCGTAATGGCCGTAGAACAAAAGCCGGGGGCGGGACGCGCCTGAACCGCCGGGCGAACGGGCCAGCACGACGGGATGGCCCTCGGTCGGCACGACGCGGGCGGAAAGGCCGATTGCGCCAAGTTCCCGAACCAGCCATTCCGCCGTACGCAGGATACCCTCTCTGCCGGACGGCTCGTTGGAAACCGAGGGGATCGAGATCAGTTTGAGCAGCTTGCCGATGGCACGGTCCTGATTATCCTCGATTTCGGTCAACACGCGTTCAATGTCCGGCATGGCCGATGTCCTTTTGAAGATGTTCGCGCTGTCAGGCTGCGCTAACTGCCCCGGTGACCGCACGCAGCTTCAAGGCCGCGAAAAAACGCGCCAGATCGTCGGACAGGTCATCGAAAGCTTCCATGCCGACGCTGAGCCGCAGCAGGAATTCAGTGCCTGTCCATGGCCTGGCACTCCGCAACGCCTTGACAGAGACGGGCGCGAGAAGGCTTTTCGTCCCTCCCCAGGATGCACCGATCGAGATCAGTTCCAAGGCGTCGAGGGCCGCGAGAACATTCGCGCTGCTGCACGAGTCCAGTTCAAAGCTGAACACCCCGGCAGCGCCGGAAAAATCGCGCTGCCAAATGTGATGCCCCGGATCACCCGGCAAGGCCGGATGAAGAACCCTGGCGACCGCTGGCTGCTCGGTCAGCCACTGCGCAATCTTTATGCCATTCGCCGACGCGTGTTTCAGACGCACCGCCATCGTCTCGATTCCGCGCATGACCAGGGCGCAATCGTCTGGCGAGGCATTGATCCCCATGCGCCCGATGAACGATTTCAGTTCCAGCCCCAGCTTTTCGTCGCAAACCGTGATCGATCCCATGAGCACATCCGAGTGACCGGAAAAGTGCTTGCTCAGCGCTTCGACCACAATATCGACGCCATGGACCAGCGGCTTGAAATTCAGGGGTGACGCCCAGGTGTTGTCGCACCCGACCAACGCGCCGCAGGCCCGTGCGATGGCGACGATTGCAGGAACATCCTGCACTTCCATCGTCACCGAACCCGGCGTTTCGACCCAGACCAATCGGGTCGGCGTTTCGAGTTCGCGCGTCAACGCCGCCATGTCGCAGGGGTCGTAATAGATGACCGCGATGCCCAGTTTGGACAGTTCTCGATCCGCAAAGTCACGCACCGGGCCATAGGCACTGTCCGGGATCAGCACGCGGTCGCCGGTTCCCAGAACGCACAACATGGCGCATGTGATCGCAGCTTGACCGGAAGGCGTCAGAACCGTGCGTGTGCCCGCTTCCATCTGCGTGATCTTCTGTTCGAGGTAGCGGTGCGTGGGAGTACCATAGAGGCCATACACATAGTCGTCAGGGCCGCGTTCGAAACGCGTCGCAAAGCTTTGCGCATCGGCATAGCGGATGGTCGACGCGCGGAACACGGGCACAGCAAGGGTGTCAAAGCCCTTCAGGCTCACCTCCACACGCGACACACAGCGCGTCTCATCCCGCATGGACATAACCTTGATGAATTTGATCCAGAACCTCGTCGGCGAAGCGGAAATGGCAGGCAAAGCGGTGGCCGCCCTCGCCCTGCACCGGAGGCGGCACCCTGGTGCAGATGTCCTGCACCAGCGGGCAGCGGGTGTGAAAGCGGCAGCCGGATGGCGGGTTGACCGGGCTAGGAATTTCGCCCGCCAGGGTGACAAAGCCCTTCCGGGCCGCGATGCGCGGATCGGCCTGCGGAACCGAGGCCAGCAGGGCCCTTGTGTAGGGGTGTCGCGCATGGCGATGGACCTGTTCGCTGGTCCCTTCCTCGACGATACGCCCCAGATACATCACATTGACGCGGGTCGCTGCCTGTCGCACCAAGGCCAGATCATGCGCGATGAACAGGATGCCCAGGCCAAGGTCGCGCCGCAGGTCCAAAAACAGGTTCATGACCTGCGCGCGAATCGACAGATCCAGCGCCGAGACGGGTTCGTCACAGATCAGCACCGACGGCTCGACCGCCAGCGCCCGCGCAATCGCCACGCGCTGGCGCTGGCCGCCGGACAGTTCGCGCGGAAAGCGGTCTTTCATCTGGGTGGGAAGGCCGACCTGATCCAGCAGCCGCGTCGCCCGCGCATCATACTGGTCCGGCGACACCTTTTGCGCGATCACGAAGGATTCGGTCAGGGTCTCGCCGACGGTCTGCCATTCGGACAGGCTGGCATAGGGGTCTTGGAAGATATACTGGATCGCGCGGCGGCGCTCGCGCAGTGCCCGCCCGGAAAGGCTGGCCAGATCGGTGCCGTCCAGCACCACATGGCCCTGCTGCTGCCGCTCCAGCCCGACAATCGTTCGCCCGAGCGAGGATTTGCCGCAGCCGGACTCGCCCACCAGACCGACGATCTCGCCCGCGCCGATCTGGATCGAGACATCATCGACGGCGGTGATCCACTTGTTCCGCTCGCGGCTTTTGAAGCGGGTGGTCAGATTGCTGACGTTCAGAACGGGGGTCATGGCCGTTGCCCCGCCTGCGCGATCCCGACCGGGCAGGCCACCAGAACCGACGATTGCGGCAGCGCCTGAAGCGGCGGTCGTCGGGTGCGGCAGACCGGCATCACGACATCGCATCGCGGCGCAAAGGCGCAGGCCTCAACCGGCGCGCCCATGGTCGGCGGCAGGCCGGGGATGCCACGAAAGGGTGACCCGGACAGGTCTTCTTCGCGCGGAATGGCATTGACGAGGCCCAGCGTATAGGGGTGCCGGGGGGTGACCAGCACATCGGCCACGTCGCCGAATTCGACGATCCGCCCGGCATACATGACGGCGACCCGGTGCGCCATCGACGCGACGACGCCCATGTCGTGGGTGATCAGCACGATGCCCATGTTCAGCTTCTTCTGCAGGCTCTGCAACAACGCG
This sequence comes from Mesorhizobium sp. STM 4661, assembly GCF_000359125.1. Classification (GTDB taxonomy): domain Bacteria; phylum Pseudomonadota; class Alphaproteobacteria; order Rhizobiales; family Rhizobiaceae; genus Mesorhizobium. The sequence goes on from NZ_CAAF010000055.1 coordinate 76,133, forward strand.
AGGATCTGCGCTTGGATCGTCACGTCCAGCGCGGTGGTCGGCTCGTCGGCGATCAGCAGGGGCGGCTCGCCGGCAATCGCGCTGGCAATCATCGCCCGCTGCCGCAGCCCGCCGGACAGTTCATGCGGATATTGTTTCATCCGCTGCGCCGGGTCCGACATCCCGACCAGCGCCAGCAGGTCCTCGGCCTGTCTTTCGGCCTGCATGGTGGTCAGGCCGCGTTGCCTCTCGGCGACTTCCGCAATCTGCCGGCCAATGCGGCGCAGGGGGTTGAGGGCGCTCATCGGATCCTGAAAGATGACACCGACCGACCTGCCCCGGATATGGCGCAGCCGGTTTTCGGCCATTCCGGCGATTTCCACGCCGCCGATCCTGAAAGACCCGCTGATCTGGACGGCCACCCCGACCGGCATCAGGCCAAGCGGTGCAAAGTTCATCACCGTCTTGCCCGACCCGCTTTCGCCGACAACCGCCAGCGTTTCGCCGCGCCCGACCGCAAAGCTGACCCTGTCGACCGGCCGCAGGGCTCCGCCCTTGGTCAACAGATCGACGCTCAGGTCGCTGACCTCGACAACATTCTGCGTGGTCATGCTTTCACATTCTTTTCTGCATCATCGGCGGTCTGCGTCTGCCAGGTTGCGGCGATCAGATGGCTGCGTTTCAGCGGCTTGCCGCGCAGCTCAACCGGGATGCGGTTCAGGGCGATGGCCTCGCCCATCAGGTTGAAACTGATGACCACCCCGGTTAGGGCCAGCCCGGGAAGGATGACCAGCCAGGGGTTGCTGTCCAGATAGGGCAGGGCATCGACCAACATCTGGCCCCATTCCGGCGTGGGCGGCTGGATGCCGAGGCCGAGGAAGGACAGCGTGGCAATCGCCAACGCCACCGCGCCTGCATCGGCCGACACATAGACCAGCACCATGCCCAGCGTTGCCGGCAGCAGATGGCGGAAATAGATGCGCAGCGGGCTGGCCCCCAGCACGCGCAGCGCCTCCATGTGCGGACGGTTCAGCACGCCGATGGCGACGCCGCGGGCCACCCGGGTTGACCCCGACCAGAAGGCCAGCACCAGCGCCAGCACCATGTTCCAGTAGCCGGTTCCCAGGATGCCGATGACCGCTAGCGCGATGATCAGCGAGGGCAGCGCCATGAAAACCTCGACAAACCGCATGATGACCTCGTCGACCCGGCCGCCGGCGAAACCGGCAAAGGTGCCAAGGGTCACGCCGATCACCAGCTTGCAGGTGACCACGATGGTCATCGCGATCACCGTGGTCCGCGCCGCCGCCACCAGCCGCGACAGCAGGTCACGGCCGATATGGTCGGTTCCAAGCCAATGTTCGGCCGACGGGCCGGTCAGTCGCGCGGTCAGATCCTGGGCGCTGGGGTCATAGGGCACGATCCACGGTCCGACGATGCCCAGAAGAAAGACCAGACCCACCCCGATCAATGCCGATTTCGGAAACCTGCCGATCGCTTCGCCGATGGAAAAGAGGATGCGTTTCATGCGAACTGCCTCCGCAGTTTGGGATCGACCGCGATCATCACCAGGTCTGCCGCCAGATTGACCAGGGTGACGTAAAGGACAAAGACCAGAAGGCAGGCCTGCATCACCATGAAATCCCTTGACCGGATTCCCGCGACGAACAACTCCCCGATGCCGTGCAAGGCAAAAAGCGGTTCCACGATGATGGCCCCGATGGTCATGGCGCCGATCATGTTGCCCAGCGCGCTGACATAGGCGGGCACCGCGTTCGGCAGCGCATCCAGCAGCATGATGCGCAGCATCGGGGCGCCCTTGGCGCGGGCCGTCAGCACATAGGGGCGCGTCATGGCTTCGGATATGCCGATCCGCAGCACGCGCGACAGCACGGCAGCCGAGGACAGGGCAATGGTGACCGACGGCAGGATCCAGCTCTGCAACGACCGGTCGCCGTAGGTGGGCAACCATTGCAGCAGGACGCCGAACACCAGGATCAGAATGGCACCACCGAAGAACACCGGTGTCGAGGCGCCCAGGAGCGCCAGAAACCGGACAGCCTGATCCGGCATCCGCGCCGGCCGTGCCGCGCCGATCAGCCCCATGACCGACGACAGGATGATCGTCACGATGCTGCCGCCGAGCACCAGCTTGATCGTGGTAGGAAGCCTGTCCCGGATCGACTTTCCAACATCTTCGCCGGTGATATAGCCGATGCCGAAATCTCCCCGGGTGACGCCGCGCAGCCAGTTCCAGTAGCGGAGCGGGACCGGATCATTGATGCCGAGTTCTTCGGCGATCCGGTCCACCATTTCCTTGGGAGCGCCGGGGAACCGCAGTTCGGCGACCATCTGCGCGACGTTGCCGGGGGCGGCGACAACCAGTCCGAAACACAGGACCGACGCGATCACCAGCAGCAGGAGAGAGTTGCGCAGACGGCGCGCGAGATATGCGGACATGACGGTCTTTCCGGCAAGAGCTACTGCGACAGGGTGATGCCCCGATACGGGAAGTCATAGTCCGAGGGCGGAACCGTGAAACCCTTGACCCTCTGGGATGTCGCCCAATAGGTCGGGCGGTACAGGATCGGCGCAAAGTAGGTCTTTTCCCGCAGAACGTCATAAAAGGCCTGCAGCGCCGCCATCTGCGCGTCGGCGCCGACCGCTTCGGTCGCCGCCATGATCAGCGCGTCCAGGCCGGGATCAAGCGCGATCTTGCCGTCCGAGCCGCTTTCGATCGTCGTCAGGAACATCAGCGTCACGGTCCCGAACGGATCGTAAGGCGCCCCGTAGGTCTGGAAGATCGCCATGTCGAAGGCCCGCTTGGGGATTTCGGAATGCCGGGAGGCATAGTCGACCAGGCGGACCGTGACCTCGACCCCGATTTCCCCAAGCTGCTGTTGCAGGATTTCGGCAATCGCCTTCGACCCGGGGATGTGCTCGTCGGACACCAGCAGGTCCACCGCCAGTTTCTGGCCGCCCTTCGACCGGAACGGCGCGCCCGTCCAGCCGGCCGCCTCCAGGATTTGCCTGGCCGCCTCCACGTCGCGAACCGAAGCATCGCGCGGCGTGCCCGACATCGGCACGGTGGGTCCGAACAGGTTTCCCGCCGGCTCGGCGTCACCGTTGAACATGACATCCGCGATGGCAACCCGGTCAAAGCCGATATCGATCGCCTGCCGGACGGCCTGATCGGCAAGTGCCGCATTTCTTTCGGGATTGTAGGAAAGAACCATGGTGATGGAGCTTTGGTTGGTGAAGACGTTCAGCCCCGCCCGGCGCAAGGTGTCCGCTTCCCGCGATGTAAGCCCGGCCAGATAGTCGCCACCCACGACGTCGAGGTCGCCCGCGCGCATCGCATCGACACGGGATCGCGCATCGGGCATCACGATGATCTCGATCTCGGCAAGCGTCGACTTTTCGCCCCAGTAGGCGTCATTGCGCACGAACAGGCTGCCGGAGTCGGAATTTTCCTTCGCGATCCATTGCCCGGTGCCGACCGGGGCGATCATCTTGCCCTCGGCATCGACGGAATCGGGCGACAGGAAGCGCACCGGCCGGACATAGCTCAGCTCGTACATCAGGCCGGGCACCGGTTGCGAAAACGCGATCTCGATCGTGGCGTCGTCGATCTTCCGGATGCCCGCGAAATACTTGGAGGCGTTGATCCAGGAGTTGTCCTCGATCCCCAGCCAGAGTTTCAGATTCCAGATGGCCGAATCGGCGTTGAAGGGTGTTCCGTCGGAGAAGCTGACGTTCTGGCGCAGCTTGAACGTGACCTTCTTTTCGTCTCCCGAAGAGCTCCACGACTCGGCAAGGCATGGCACGGGCGTGCCGCCGACGCCGTAGCGCACCAGCGGTTCGTAGATCAGATCCTGCAGGTGAAACAGCGCCACATAGTCGCGGGCATCAAGATTGGCCGAGGCCTTGCCTGCTGCAACACGCAGCCTGCCCGTCAGACCCTCGGCCAGCGCGGCCGTAAACACACCTTGCAGCCCCAACGCCACAGGGGTGGTCAGGAGCGTCGTCATCAAATGGCGGCGTGTCAGTGTCATTGGCCTTACTCCTTGTTTCTTGTTGATCATTTTTCCTTGGACAGGCAGGCCTGCCACCGCCGACGGCAATCGGAGACGTTCGTGACCCGCAGATTGGTGGGCTCTGCCGAGACGAACCGCATGCGATTCCGTTCGGACGATACCGTCAGCAGCCTTCCCCAGTTGATCTTCATACTTTGACATCGCACATCCTTCGCTGTCTAATACTAAGGTCACCGGCTTCTATGCCAATTAGTTATGGGTTAGGCACATGGATGTTCAGCAGATCGAGGCATATCAGGCCGTCATGACCTACGGCACGACCTCGCGCGCCGCCGAACTTCTCGGCGTTTCGCAGCCCGCGATCAGCAAGGCCATCATATCGCTGGAGAGGTCGATCGGCTTCAAGCTGTTCGACCGGGAAAAGGGGCGCCTGATCCCGAGTGCCGAAGGGCAACTCTTCTTTCGCGAGGTCGAGATATCGCTGGCCGGCATTGCGAAGCTGCGTAGTGCGGCGGCGCGGATCCGCGACTTCGGGTCAGGCGATCTTCGCATCGCCTGCCTTTCCGCCTTCAGCACGAATCTGGTTCCCAGGGCCATCGGTCGATTCCGCAGAAAAAACCCCGAGATTGTAATCTCATTCGTCGTTCGAGAATCCTCGGCCATCCGCGACCTCGTGGCGTCCAACCACCTTGACCTGGCCATCACTGCGGACGAGATCAACAAGAGCGGCGTGGAGGCTTTGCCTTTTGCCGATGTTCGCGCGATGCTGGCCCTCCAGCCTGGCCATCCCCTGCGGCACAAGGACGTGATCGAGCCTTCGGACCTCGATCAGTTGCCCTTTGTTGCCCTCGCGCCCGAAGACACGACGCGCCGGGAAGCGGAAGCCATCTTTGCGAAACACGGTGTCTCCCCACGCGTTGTGGTGGAAACGGCCTATTCCTCGACGATCTGTGCGCTGGTCCTCGCTGGCAACGGCTGCGGCATCGTCGACCCCATCAACGCGGCGGGCTATGTCGAACGCGGTCTCATTCTCAAACCGTTCAGACCGGCCATCCACTTCAGGACATTGATGCTGTTTCCACCCAAGAAGCGGTCATGGGTGGTGGAGCAGATGGTCGAAGCCCTTTGCCGCGAACGGGAGAGTTTGATCCAGCTGGACGAAAACGGCCCGTGGCGCCAATGTTCTTAAAAGGATCTGCTCATCGCGGTGCGTGCGAGATCGATGAAACGCCGCGCCGGCATCGACAGCGTCTCCTCGCCGAGATGGGCCACGACCACCGCTTGCATCGGCTCCTGGCTGGCGATGGGACGGCAGATGAGCAATTCGCCATCATAGCTGATGTCGGGCTCTGGTCTGACGCAGGACAGGCCCACACCCCAGCCATTCGCGACAAGTCCGCGCTGCATTTCGAAGCTCGGCACAAGCTGGATTGACTTAATGTCCAGCCGGCGCTTGCGAAACATCTGGACGAAATAGTCAAGCGTTACCGGAAAATTTTCGATGATGACGCGCTCTGCCACAAGACTTTCGAGGTTGACCCGCTCGGCCATGGCGAGAGGATGATGCACTGACAGCAGGACATGTGGCGACAACCGGTCAATCACATGCCGCGCGATTCCGTGGCGCTGCAAGTCGATGTCGTAGGTGATTGCCACCTCGCTGCGGCCATCGCGAATTTGGGCCACGACCTCTGCCAGGTCGCCTTCTGCCAGTCGATACGTCAGCGTCGGGTGATGCCTCGCAAGTCCAGTGAGCAGCTTGGGCAGATAAATCGATCCAAGATCACGAAAGGATGTGATCGAAACCTCGGCATTCTCCAAGGAGTCGTGGTCGAAGCTGGCGATGCGTGACGCTGAGGCCAGGGTGGTTCGGGCCTCGACCAGCAGCCGGCGCCCGGCCGGTGTAATCGCCAGTCTCTGCCCAGCCTGGCGCATGAACAACGCGCGGCCGAGTATCGCTTCCAACTCTGAAATCGCTACCGAGACCGACGGTTGCGAGACGTTGCGGGCGGCGGCGGCGGCCGTGACGCTGCCCCGTTCGGCGACTGCCACGAAGTATTCCAGCTGGCGCAGGGTGAATGGTATAGGCATTGCCTAATCATGCTTTCGGGGAATTTACTTCCTGCTATTTCCCTTTCCCGTCTAACATAGCCTGACAACCAGTGAAACAGCGGAGAGCGGGACATGGAGACGGTCGAATTGTTGAAGCAACGCGCCACCGAACGCGCGCGGCAAGTCGTGGGACCGGCCGAAATCGAGGCCTATCGCTGCGACGGCGCAGTGTGCTTGCGGGGAATCTTTTTGCCGGACGAGGTGGAGCTTTGCCGCGCCGGCATCGCTGCCAACATGGCTGCGCCCAGCGAGCGCGCGAATGTCGCAAGCCGCCCCGACGACCCCGGCTACTTCATCGAGGATTTTTGCAACTGGCAGACGAACCGCAGCTATCATGACTTTATCTTCAACTCGGCCGCCGCCGCAGCCGCGGGTCTGCTGATGGACTGCGATGCGGTACGCCTTTTCCATGACCATCTGCTGGTCAAGGAGCCGAACACCCGTGCCAAAACCCCATGGCATCAGGATCAGCCCTACTACAACATCGAAGGAAAGCAGAATTGCAGCGTCTGGGCACCGATGGACAAGGTTGCCCGTGCCGCGACCCTCGAGTTCATCGCCGGCACGCATGCGGGCCCCTGGCTGATGCCGCGATCGTTCATGTCGAGCGAGGCAATGTGGTTCCCGGAAGGCAGCCTTGCGGACCTGCCGGACATCGAAGCCGACCGCTCGGCATTCAACATCATAGGCTGGGAACTCGAGCCCGGCGATGCCGTCTTCTTCCACATGCTTGCGCTCCACGCGGCGGCCGGTGTCAGCACGGGCCGCCGACGGGTTCTCTCGATCCGCTTCATGGGTGACGACATCACCCACGCGCCCCGGCGTTGGAGAACATCCCCGCACTTTCCCGGTCTCGAGGAAGAGCTTCCCGCCGGGTCGCCGATGGTCCATCCGCTGTTCCCCGTCCTTTGGGAGAAGCAGGCCGCGCCGGACAACGGTAGTGCGCACCATCAATGTTGAAAACGGAAATTCCAAAAGCGCGAAATCGCGATCGCGCCCGAACTTGATGTTGTCAAACCCACCCTCTGCGCCTCACGGCACTGACGTGAACAAAAGGAACGATGCCACGGACGGCCTCCCGACAAGGACCGGCCGAGCGGTTCGCCGGTCTCGGACGGATTGACCCGCTGGGCATCCCGGCGGCACCCGACCGCGTCCAAGGCGCGCCGCGAGGTGGCGCCACGCGAGACGGAATAATGCGAAGATAGTGCCTGAATGCGGAGGTGCCCATTGAAGGCGGCCTACTGGCATGGATGGCGCCGCCGGCGCGCCTCTGCGCCTGGCGAAGATGCGGCCTAGAAATAGCCGAGGATGGATTTGACCTCGAGATATTCCAGCATGCCCTCGACCCCATATTCGCGTCCGTTTCCGGACTGCTTGAATCCGCCAAACGGCGCGTGCGGATCCCAGGCCGGGTAGTTGAGATGCACCTGACCGGAACGGATCTGCGACGCGACGTCCCTGATGACGTCCAAGTCCTTGCCCTGCACATGGGCTCCTAACCCGTAGACCGTATCGTTGGCGATGGTGACGGCCTCGTCGACTGTATCGTAGGGGATGATGCAGAGAACCGGCCCGAAGACCTCTTCCTGCGCAATACGCATATGCGTGTGCACGTCGGAAAAGATGGTCGGCTTTACATAGAGCCCGACATCCAAACCGCCCGGCCGACCCGCTCCGCCGGTCAGAAGCTTCGCGCCTTCCGAGATGCCGACGCCGATCATGGTTTGAATGCGGTCGAATTGGGCACGGTTGGCGATTGCACCATGCGTTGAGGCTTCGCAAAGAGGATCGCCAACGACGATCTCGGCTGCGACCCTCTTGGCGATTGCCTCGATCTCGGACAGCAGCACGCGTGGTACGATCATGCGCGTCGGGGCGCTGCATGACTGGCCGAGATTGCGGAAGGCGGCGGCTATGCCCAGAGAAACCCCGCGATCGAGATCGGCGTCCGGCAGGATCACATTTGGTGACTTGCCACCCAGCTCCTGCGCGACACGTTTCACAGTCGGCGCTGCCGCCTGGGCCACCGCAATGCCAGCGCGGGTGGAGCCGGTAATGGAAATCATGTCGACATCGGGATGGGAGGCGAGACCAGCACCCACGCCCGGACCGTAACCTTGCACGAGGTTGAACACCCCAGTCGGGAAACCGGCTTCCTCGATCGCCTCGGCGAACAGCAGGGCGTCCAGGGGAGAAAGCTCGCTTGGCTTCAGCACGATCGTGCAGCCTGCCGCGAGCGCCGGCGAAACCTTGGCGGTGATCTGGTAAAGCGGCCAGTTCCACGGAGTAATCAGTGCGCAGACACCGATCGGTTCGTAGGTGACGGCCGTTTGCCCCCGCTGCTTGACGAAGGTAAAGGCTGTCAGCACATCACGCGCAACCTTAACATGCGCGATCGCCAGCGGCACCTGGGCGCTGCGCGCATAGCCGATCGCCGCGCCCATTTCGAGGCTCAGGCATTGAGCCAGCAGTTCGCCGCGCGCCTCGAGCAGCACTTGCAGGCGATCGAGCAGACCCGCGCGGTATTCCGGCTTGGTACGGCTCCAGCTGGGGAACGCCCGGCGGGCCGCTGAAACGGCTGCGTCCACGTCCCCGCTATTGCCAAACGGAAACTGGCTCACAACCTCTTCTGTGGCGGGATTGATGACGACGCCCTTGGCGGTGCCGCTCGGCTCGACCCACTGACCATCGATGAAGAACTTGTCCAGGTGGCCGTTGCGCGACAGGTGTTCGAGGGGCGTCATCAGCCGACAAGGTCCTTCATGCGGTAATAGGCGCCGAGAACCGGCAGGAACCAGGGACGCCCGAAATAGCCGGGGATCGCCGGCCAGTTGAAATCCTTCCAGGGATTCAAGTCGGGGCGCCCATCCATGACATCAGTCATGGTGCTGCCTATCGGCGTCGACATATCCAGCCCGTAAGAGGTAAACTTCATTTTCTTGACCACCAGTGCTGATTTGAGTGGGGCGGCATCCAAGGCATAGTTGCGCGCCTACCAGCCGCGCATCCGCTCCCAACGCGCTTCAATCTTTGGGCTCTCGCCGTTAACGACGCTATAGAAATCATGCTGGGCCGCCATCGCACACGCATGGTTGGGGAGAATCCGCACTCGAGACCCGAGCGGCAACTCAGGCATGGACTTTCCAGAGCCAGCACGAATGGCGAGGATACCGTGTTCCTGGCTGGCCTGGGCCACGATCACATCGTCAAGCACCCGCCCCTTTTCGTCGCAGACCACGCCGTAACCCTGATCGATCTGCTGGTTTGCGGTTCCCCGGTCGCGCGAAAGCGCCATCCACCCGGCGTCGACCAGCACCCATCCCTTTTCCGGCTTCGGGCCGATCACCGTGGCCAGTACGGAAATCGCGATATCGTCGCGGTCGCAGACCCCAACCCCGTGCTGGACGAGATCGAAGAACATGTAGACCCCGGCGCGCAACTCCGTGACACCCTTGAGATTCTGGGCGAAATGCGCTGTCGGCGTCGAGCCGACGCTGACGATCGGGCAGGCATGGCCGTGGGCGCGCAAGATCTCAGCTGCGCGCACGGTGGCTGAACGCTCGTTCTCCGCTGCCCTGACCAGTGCATCGGGCGTGTTCAAGCCGTAGGATTCGCCCGCATGAGCGAGAACCCCGACGAGCTTGGCACCGGCAGCGACGACCCTGCTGGCCACGTCGGGCAATCTCGGGTCGTCCGGCTTCAATCCGCCGCGATGGTCATCGCAGTCCAGTTCGATGAAGACCGATGGCGTCATGCCGGTGGCTTGGCGCGCGTCGGCCAAGACATCGGCCTGCTCCACAGTATCGAGCAACAGCTTCACATCAGCGCCGGTACGGCGACAAAGCTCCATGGCGCGCCTGGCCGAAGCCGGCGAGATGCCGACCGCATAAGTGATGTCGCGAAAGCCGTGGTCCGCGAAATACTCCGCCTCGGCGATGGTCGAGACCGTGATCGGACCGGGCTCGCGAGGGAACGCATATCGGGCGACGTCGATGCTTTTGGCCGTCTTCATATGCGGGCGCAGCACCACGCCAAGCTTCTTGGCACGCTCAGCCAGCCGTTGAATGTTGCGTTCGAGCCGACCGCCGTCCAGGAGCAGCGTCGGGGTCACCAGGGCGTCGATCGTCCTAGCCGTCTCACGCACTGCAAGGTTTGCCGCCATCTTGTTCATAATCTCGTTTCCTAAGTGAACGATTGGTTTGCCAACGCATACATATGGGCTAGTCCCTCGGCGACGGGTCGTTGTCCTTTGACCATGGCGGTCGCAGCACCGGATCGCTGCAGGCCAAGACTCTCAAGCCAGTCGCCCAATCCATCTTCGGCATAGACGTCGATGCGAACAAATTGACCGTGAAGCTTAGAAAGCTGCGCCAAGATCAAAAGCCGCGCGTCCTCCACGCTTTCGGCCGCACAGGGGCCGACGACATAGCCGCGGCCGAACTTCCTGGCGATGGCGTAGCCTGCAACCCGCCCCGCGCGCTCGATAACGACGACCTTGCCCGCATTGGCAAGCGCCGCCACCAACAACGACCGGGGCATGCCCATGGCCCGTTCGTCGAAAGCCTGGATCGCCGCGAGGTCAGAGACCGTCGCTTGACGGATGCCAGTGGTAGTCTGGGTCACGGCAACAGTCAGTTGGCCCTGATGCTGAAGTACAGTGCCCCAGGCAGTGAAGCCGCGCCGCTTATAGAGCGCGAGCCCCTCATCAGTCGAATTGAGCAGCACGTTGCGACCGCGTGTCGCCTGAAGCAATCCATCAAATAGGCGGGCGCCGTTGCCGCCGCCTTGCGCCGAGCCAGTGACTATGATCATCCCGGCCGTGGCATAGGCCTGTCCGTAGTTCCAGGACATAGCAGTCCCAATCAGCTGTCCTGCCCGCTCGAGGACCAGACCATTGCCCACCATCGCCGCAAATTCCCAATCCTCCAGGCGATAGGGCCAGCCCATTTCCTGTGACAGCATCAGCGCGCCCGGCAAATGGCGGGTTTCCAGTTTCATCAGCTCGATCGGAGTGCTGACGTTGTCTCTGTCATGCTCTATGGTCATGAGTGCAGCGCTGTCATTTGGTCCCAAGTCAGATTGAACTCGCTCAGAGTCGCCTCCAACTGACAGATTTCGCTGCTGTTTTGCCCCTTCAATTCAGCGGGATTATTCGTTTTAAGCAGTTCCTCGGCATGCCAAACTGCTTAAATCGGGCGAGGAATGTGTGGCAGCTTGAAGCGCCCCACGTGGTCGTCCCGCGAACAGCGTGACGTCCGCACCATTCACAACGGATGCATCTCATCCTCTGCAAAGCATAGCCGCACTCCCCTAGCGATGAGCTGCTTAGTGCTCAGGAGGAATTTTGGATGATCTACATCAGCGAAGAAGAGTCAGCCGCCCTTGTCACCCATGAACTTGCCTTCGAGGCGGCGCGGGAGGCTCTCGTGGCAGCAGCATCGGGGCAGAGCTGGGTCTTCCCTGCTGTGATCGGGCGCACACGGGAGGCGAGCAATACCTTCTCTATCAAATCCGGGTCGTCGGACGACCTGACCGGAGTGAAAATCGGCTCCTTCTGGTCTGGCAACCCGGCACGCGGCCTTCCCCGCCACAACTCCACAATCGTTCTGCTCGATCAGCATTCAGGTCGGCTCCGCGCCGTTATCGAGGCCGGGAAGGTCAACGCCTACAGGACGGCCGCAGCCGACGCGGTTGCTGCCGATTTTCTTGCGCGCAAGCAAGCCAAGGTTCTGGTGATATTCGGCGCCGGCAACCAGGCGGGCTTCGAAGTGATGGCGCTGGCACGCATCCGCCCAATCGAAACCGTGCTGGTCGTCGCCCGGCCTTCACCACGGCGCGACGCTTTTCTCGATCAGATCGGGAAAAGGGGCCTGGAGGCGCGCGCAACCTTGCCAGAAGAAGCCGTGCGCGCGGCCGACATCGTGGTGACGGCGACACCCGCCCGCGAACCGCTGTTCGATGCCGATTGGGTGGGACCCGGAACCCATGTCGTCAGCATGGGGTCGGATGCTCCGGGCAAGTGCGAATTGCCGAGAGAACTATTTTCCAGGGCACGTCTCTTTTGTGATCTGCTTTCCCAGTCCGTCCAGATCGGCGAGTTCCAACATGTGCGCGACGAGATCGACGCCGGCCTGCTTGCGATAACGCCAATCGGCGACGTCATTGAAAGGCGTGCCCCCGGACGCCGCTTCGACAATGACATCACGGTCTTCGACAGTTCTGGAATTTCCCTGCAGGACCTCTACGTGGCCGAGGCGCTGATCCGCGCGAAAGCGTCCCACCACTGATCGGCTTGGCACCGACAGGTCCCAGCCCCGACGGTTTTTTTCCGCTGCACTGGAAAAAAACCTATACAGCCGAGCCGTGCTTCAAGGCGCCGCATGAGCTCAAGACTCCAGCCCACCGCCAACGACCACATCGCAACCAAGTCCCAAATTCGATAGCCCTGAGTGAGAAACCAGCGTCATCGTCGCTATCAGAATTCTGCCCTGGAGGTTCATGCCCGCAGATGGCGAGCCTTGGAGGCGAGCCCCGAGCGCCGCCTACCAATCCATCACCACCTTGCCGGAACTGCCGCTGCGCATGGCATCAAACCCGGCCTGGAAATCGTCGATGCCGATACGGTGGGTGATCAGGCCGCTGACATCCAGTGGGCCTTGCACCAGCGCAATCATCTTGTACCAGGTCTCGAACATCTCGCGGCCGTAGATGCCCTTCAGATGCAGCATCTTGAAGATGACCTTGTTCCAGTCGATCTCGAAGCCGGTCGGCGCAATGCCGAGGATGGCGATCTTGCCGCCATTGTTCATGGTGTCGATCATGTCGCGGAAGGCAGGTGCCGCACCCGACATTTCCAGGCCGACGTCAAAACCCTCGGTCATGCCGAGCGCCGGCATGATTTCGCGCAGCTTTTCCTTGGACGCATCGACGACATGCTGGACGCCGAGCTTTTTT
>NZ_CAAF010000054.1 GCF_000359125.1 Mesorhizobium sp. STM 4661
ACTTAAACCGATCTGTCGCGGGCGCGGGATGCCCGCGCCGCGCCAGAACAAGGAATTGACGCATGAACGGTCAGAATATCCGCATCCGCCTGAAGGCGTTTGATCACCGGGTGCTTGACGCCTCGACGCGGGAAATCGTGTCGACGGCCAAGCGCACCGGCGCCAACGTCCGCGGCCCCATTCCGCTGCCGACGCGGATCGAAAAATTCACGGTCAACCGGTCGCCGCACGTCGACAAGAAGAGCCGTGAGCAGTTCGAGATGCGCACGCACAAGCGGCTGCTCGACATCGTCGACCCGACCCCGCAGACGGTCGATGCTTTGATGAAACTCGATCTGGCCGCCGGCGTCGACGTCGAGATCAAGCTCTAAGGGATTGAGAGCGCGGTAGGGGCGGTGCCCCGGCCCGGAACTCTAAAGGAACAAGAGGCGTGGAGGGGCGACAGCCCCGACAGGGAACTCTAAAGGAATTGAACCGATGCGTTCAGGTGTGATTGCAAAGAAGGTGGGAATGACCCGCATCTACAACGATGCCGGGGAACATGTTCCCGTCACCGTTCTCCAGATGGAGAACTGCCAGGTCGTGGCGCAGCGCACGCAGGAGAAGAATGGCTATACCGCCGTTCAGCTCGGCGTTGGCCTTGCCAAGGTGAAGAACACGTCGAAGGCGATGCGCGGCCATTTCGCGACCGCTTCCGTCGAGCCGAAGGCCAAGGTTGCCGAGTTCCGCGTCTCCGCCGACAACATGATCGATGTCGGCGCCGAGATCACCGTCGAGCATTTCGTCGTCGGCCAGAAGGTCGATGTGACGGGCACGACGATCGGCAAGGGTTTCCAGGGCGTCATCAAGCGGCACCACATGGGTGGCGGCCGCGCCACGCACGGCAACTCGGTCTCGCACCGCACGCACGGTTCAACCGGCCAGCGCCAGGACCCGGGCAAGGTGTTCAAGGGCAAGCATATGGCCGGCCACATGGGCGACACCCGCGTCACCACGCAGAATGTCGAGATTGTGTCGACCGATGCCGATCGCGGCCTGATCCTGATCCGCGGCGCGGTTCCTGGATCGAAGGGCGCCTGGATCCTGGTCCGCGACGCGGCCAAGGTGGCGCTGCCGGCCAATGCGCCGAAGCCTGCCGCGATCCGCGCCGTAGCTAAGAACGAGGCTCCGGCCACAGAGGGAGCGGAATAATGGATCTCAAGATCACAACGCTGGGCGGCAAGGACGCCGGCAAGGTGGAACTCTCCGAGGAGATTTTCGGCCTTGATCCGCGCGAGGACATCCTGCAGCGCGTCGTGCGCTGGCAACTCGCCAAGAAGCAGCAGGGCACGCACAAGGCCAAGGGCCGCGCCGAGATCGCGCGCACCGGCGCCAAGATGTACAAGCAGAAGGGTACCGGCCGCGCCCGTCACCATTCGGCACGCGCTCCGCAGTTCCGCGGCGGTGGCAAGGCGCACGGCCCGGTCGTCCGGAGTCACGAGCACGAACTGCCGAAGAAGGTTCGCGCGCTCGGCCTCAAGCATGCTCTCTCGGCCAAGGCCAAGAGCGCGTCGATCATCATCATCGACGAGCTGAAGCTGACCGAGGCCAAGACCAAGGCGCTGATCGCGAATTTCGCGACGCTGGGCCTGACCAACGCCCTGGTGATCGGTGGCGCGGAGCTTGACAAGAATTTCAAGCTGGCGGCGACGAACATCCCGAACATCGACGTGCTGCCCATCCAGGGCATCAACGTCTACGACATTCTGCGCCGCGGCACGCTGGTCCTTTCGAAGGCCGCCGTCGAGGCTCTCGAGGAGCGCTTCAAATGACCGACCTTCGTCACTACGACGTGATCGTCTCGCCGGCGATCACTGAAAAGTCGACCATGGCTTCCGAGCAGAACCAGGTCGTCTTCAACGTCGCCAAGAAGGCGTCGAAGCCGGAAATCAAGGCCGCCGTCGAAGCGCTGTTCGGCGTCAAGGTGGTGGCCGTGAACACGCTTGTCCGCAAGGGCAAGATCAAGCGCTTCCGCGGCACGATCGGCCGCCAGAGCGACGTCAAGAAGGCGGTTGTGACGCTGGCCGACGGCCAGTCGATCGACGTCGCGACGGGTCTCTGAGCAAGGCCGCGAGGACAGGACAATGGCACTTAAAAAATTCAACCCGGTAACGCCGAGCACCCGCCAGCTGGTCATCGTCGACCGCTCGGGCCTCTACAAGGGCAAGCCCGTCAAGGGCCTGACCGAAGGCCTGACCAAGTCGGGCGGCCGCAACAATTACGGCCGCATCACGGCCCGCTTCATCGGTGGCGGTCACAAGCGTTCTTACCGCATCATCGACTTCAAGCGCCGCAAGTTCGACGTCGTCGGCACGGTCGAGCGCATTGAATACGATCCGAACCGCACCGCCTTCATCGCGCTGATCAAGTATGACGATGGCGAGCTGTCCTACATCATCGCCCCGCAGCGTCTGGCTCCCGGCGACAAGATCGTGGCCGGTGAAGCGGTCGACGTGAAGCCGGGCAATGCGATGCCGCTGGCCTCGATGCCGGTCGGCACCATCGTCCACAACATCGAGCTGAAGCCGGGCAAGGGCGCTCAGGTCGCCCGTTCGGCCGGTGGCTATGGCCAGCTGGTCGGTCGCGACCAGGGCATGGCGATCCTGCGCCTGAACTCGGGCGAGCAGCGTGTCGTGCACGGCTCCTGCATGGCTACCGTTGGTGCCGTGTCCAACCCGGACCACGGCAACATCAATGACGGCAAGGCAGGCCGCACGGTGTGGCGCGGCAAACGCCCGCACAATCGCGGCGTGACCATGAACCCGGTCGACCATCCGCATGGCGGCGGCGAAGGCCGCACCTCGGGTGGCCGCCATCCGGTTTCGCCCTGGGGCAAGCCGACCAAGGGCAAGAAGACGCGGTCCAACAAGGCGACCGACAAGTTCATCCTGCGCTCGCGCCATCAGCGCAAGAGCTAAGAAGAGGTAACGCCAAGTGACTCGTTCTATTTGGAAAGGCCCCTTCATCGACGGCTACCTTCTCAAGAAGGTGGACAAGGTTCGTGAAGGCGGTCGCAATGAGGTGATCAAGATGTGGAGCCGTCGCTCCACCATCCTGCCGCAGTTCGTCGGCTTCACCTTCGGTGTCTACAACGGCCAGAAGCATGTTCCCGTTTCGGTGAACGAGGACATGGTCGGCCACAAGTTCGGTGAATTCGCTCCGACCCGGACCTACTACGGTCATGGCGCGGATAAGAAGGCGAAGAGGAAATAATCATGGGCAAGGCCAAAGCTCCGCGCAGGCTTGCTGACAACGAAGCGCGCGCCGTGTTGCGCACGATCCGTATCAGCCCGCAGAAGCTGAATCTGGTTGCCGCGCTGATCCGCGGCAAGAAGGTCGCGACAGCGCTTTCCGACCTCGAATTCTCGGCCAAGCGGATTTCCGGCACGGTCAAGAAGACGCTGGAATCGGCGATCGCCAACGCGGAAAACAACCACGACCTCGACGTCGATGCGCTGATCGTGGCGGAAGCCTATGTCGGCAAGTCGATCGTCATGAAGCGGTTCCATGCCCGTGGCCGTGGTCGCGCCAGCCGTATCGAGAAGCCGTTCTCGCACCTCACGATCGTCGTTCGTGAAGTCGAAGAAAAAGGGGAGGCCGCATAATGGGCCAGAAAGTCAATCCGATCGGTCTGCGTCTCGGCATCAACCGCACCTGGGATTCGCGCTGGTTCGCCAACACCGGCGAGTATGGCAAGCTGCTGCACGAGGACATCAAGATCCGCAAATATCTTGAGAAGGAACTCAAGCAGGCTGCGATCTCGAAAGTCGTGATCGAGCGTCCGCACAAGAAGTGCCGCGTCACCATCCATGCGGCGCGTCCGGGCCTGATCATCGGCAAGAAGGGCGCCGACATCGAGAAGCTTCGCAAGAAGCTGATGGAGATGACGAAGTCCGAGACGCACCTCAACATCGTCGAAGTGCGCAAGCCCGAGATCGACGCGACCCTGGTCGCTCAGTCGATCGCCCAGCAGCTCGAGCGCCGTATCGCGTTCCGTCGCGCCATGAAGCGCGCCGTGCAGTCGGCGATGCGCCTCGGTGCCGAAGGCATCCGCATCAACTGCGCCGGCCGTCTCGGCGGCGCCGAGATCGCGCGCATGGAATGGTACCGCGAAGGCCGGGTGCCGCTGCATACGCTGCGCGCCGACGTCGACTACGGCACGGCCGAGGCGCATACGGCTTACGGCATCTGCGGCGTCAAGGTCTGGGTATTCAAGGGCGAGATCCTCGAGCACGATCCGATGGCTTCGGAGCGCCGCGCGAGCGAAGGCGATGCGCATGGCGGTGGTGGTGAGCGCGAACGCGGTCGCCGTCGCGAAAACGCGTAAGACATTTGAGAATTTGGAGTTAGAACGATGCTGCAGCCAAAGCGCACAAAGTTCCGCAAGCAGTTCAAGGGCCGCATCCATGGTACCGCCAAGGGCGGCACCAACCTGGATTTCGGCGGTTTCGGGCTGAAGGCGCTTGATCCGAACCGCGTCACCGCGCGTGAGATCGAGGCGGCCCGCCGCGCGATCACCCGCGAGATGAAGCGCGCCGGCCGTGTGTGGATCCGTATCTTCCCGGACGTGCCGGTGACGTCGAAGCCGACCGAAGTCCGCATGGGCAAGGGCAAGGGCGCGGTCGATTACTGGGCGGCGCGCGTCAAGCCCGGCCGCATCATGTTCGAGATCGACGGCGTCAACGAGGAAACCGCCCGTGAGGCGCTGCGTCTCGGCGCGGCGAAGCTCTCGGTCAGGACGCGCTTCGTACAGCGCATCGCAGAATAAGGACGGGCTGATCATGAAAGCCGAAGATATCCGGACCAAGACCCAGGACCAGCTGACCGACGACCTGGCCAGCCTGAAGAAGGAGCAGTTCAACCTGCGCTTCCAGAAGGCCACCGGTCAGCTCGAGAAGACCGCGCGCGTGAGGCAGGTCCGCAAGGACATTGCGCGCATCAAGACCATCGCCGCGGAAAAATCCGCGGCCAAGAAGGCTTAAGGACGAAAACCATGCCAAAGCGCATTCTGCAGGGCACCGTCGTCAGCGACAAGAACGAGAAGACGGTTGTCGTCAAGGTCGAACGGCGCTTCACGCATCCCGTGATGAAGAAGACCGTGCGCATGACCAAGAAGTACAAGGCGCACGACGAGAACAACGCCCACAAGGTCGGCGATCAGGTGTTCATCCAGGAATCGAAGCCGATTTCCAAGGACAAGCGCTGGATCGTCGTGGTCTCGGACCAGGCGTAAAACAACGAATTTTGGACAGACCGGGGAAGGGTGAAGAACCCGTCCCGTTAGAAAAGAAGAAGGCGGCCAGTCATGATTCAGATGCAAACAAACCTCGACGTCGCGGATAATTCCGGCGCCCGTCGTGTCATGTGCATCAAGGTGCTGGGCGGCTCGAAGCGGAAATACGCTTCCGTGGGCGACATCATCGTGGTGTCGATCAAGGAAGCCATCCCGCGCGGCCGCGTGAAGAAGGGCGATGTGATGAAGGCGGTCGTGGTTCGCACGGCCAAGGACATCCGCCGCCCGGACGGCAGCGTGATCCGTTTCGACAAGAACGCGGCCGTTCTCGTCGACAACAAGAAAGAGCCGATCGGCACCCGTATCTTCGGACCGGTTCCGCGCGAGCTGCGCGCCAAGAACCACATGAAGATCATCTCGCTCGCGCCTGAAGTGCTGTAAGGAGCCGGACCAATGCAAAAGATTAGAAAAGGCGACAAGGTCGTCGTGCTGGCCGGCAAGGACAAGGGCCGTTCGGGCGAAGTCCTCTCGGTGCAGCCGAAGGACGACACCGCGCTGGTGCGCGGCGTCAATATGATTCGTCGTCACCAGAAGCAGTCCCAGTCCCAGGAGGGCGGGATCATCACCAAGGAAGCGCCGATCCAGCTGTCGAACATCGCGCTGGCCGACCCCAAGGATGGCAAGCCGACCCGCGTCGGCTTCATCTTCCAGAAGGACGGCAAGAAGGTGCGCGTCGCCAAGCGCTCGGGAGAAGTCATCAATGGCTAAGGCTCAAACCAAGCAGGCGACTGCCCAGAACACGCCGCGTCTGAAGAAGGTCTATAACGAGACCATCCGCAAGGCGCTGCAGGAGCAGTTCGGCTACGAGAACGAGATGCAGGTTCCGCGCATCGACAAGATCGTGCTGAACATGGGCGTCGGCGAAGCGACCGGCGATTCGAAGAAGCCTTCGATCGCGGCCGAAGACCTGGCGATGATCGCCGGCCAGAAGGCCGTCGTCACCCGCGCCCGCAATTCGATCGCCGGCTTCAAGGTCCGCGAAAAGATGCCGATCGGCGCCAAGGTCACGCTGCGCAAGGAACGCATGTACGAGTTCCTCGACCGCCTCGTGAACATCGCGCTGCCGCGCGTCCGCGACTTCCGCGGGCTCAATCCGAAGAGCTTCGATGGCCGTGGCAACTACGCCATGGGCATCAAGGAACACATCGTGTTCCCGGAGATCAACTACGACAAGGTTGATCAGATCTGGGGCATGGACGTCATCGTTTGTACGACTGCGAAGACGGACGACGAAGCCAGGGCATTGCTCAAGGCCTTCAACTTCCCCTTCCGCCAGTAACGGCAGCGAGAAAAGGAAAAATCTGAAATGGCAAAGACCAGCTCAGTCGAGAAGAACAACAGGCGCCGCAAGCTTGCGGACCAGTACGGTCCCAAGCGCAAGGCGCTCAAGGCGATCATCATGGATCAGTCCAAGCCGATGGAAGAGCGCTTCCGCGCCCAGCTCAAGCTTGCTGCCATGCCGCGCAACTCGGCCAAGATCCGCATCCGCAACCGCTGCGAAGTCACCGGACGTCCGCGTGCCTATTATCGCAAGCTCAAAGTATCGCGCATCGCGCTTCGTGATCTCGGCAATAACGGCCAGATCCCGGGCCTGGTCAAGTCGAGCTGGTAAGGAGGACATAACATGTCATTGAGCGATCCTCTCGGCGATATGCTGACCCGCATCCGCAACGCCTATGGCCGCAAGAAGTCGAGCGTTTCGACGCCGGCCTCGCGCCTGCGTACCCGCGTCCTCGACGTGCTGAAGGCTGAAGGTTATATCCGCGACTACAGCCAGACTGACTTCGACAACGGCAAGTCCGAAATCGAGATCGAGCTGAAGTATTTCGACGGCGCGCCGGTTGTGCGCGAAATCGCCCGTGTCTCGAAGCCCGGCCGTCGCGTTTACGTTTCGGCCAAGTCGATCCCGCACGTCGCCAACGGCCTCGGCATCGCCATCCTTTCGACACCGAAGGGCGTGATGGCCGACCACGAAGCGCGCGAACAGAACGTCGGCGGCGAAATTCTCTGCCAGATCTTCTGATCTGGAGCGTGATCCCGAAAAATGGAATCCGGTTTTCGGGGTCATGCCCGAAAACAGAGACCTGAAACAAGAGAAGTGACGAGGACAACAAATGTCTCGTATTGGAAAGAAACCCGTTTCGCTGCCGCTGGGCGTGACCGCGACCGTCAACGGCCAGACCGTGACGGCGAAGGGCCCCAAGGGCGAGCTGAAGTTCGTGGTGAACGACGAAGTGCTGGTCAAGATGGAAGGCAGCGAGATCGCTGTCCAGCCGCGCGACCAGACCAAGACCGCCCGCGCCAAATGGGGGATGTCGCGCACGCAGATCGTCAACATCCTGCTGGGCGTCAAGGACGGTTTCGAAAAGAAGCTCGAAATCACCGGCGTCGGCTATCGCGCCGCCATGCAGGGCAAGAACCTGCAGCTCGCGCTTGGCTTCAGCCATGACGTCGTCTACGAGACGCCGCAAGGCATCACGATCACCGTGCCGAAGCCGACGGAAATCACCGTGACCGGCATCGACAAGCAGATGGTCGGCCAGGTCGCCGCCGAGATCCGCGAGTATCGTGGTCCCGAGCCCTACAAGGGCAAGGGCGTCCGCTATGCGGGCGAGAAGATCGTCCGCAAGGAAGGCAAGAAGAAGTAGTTTCGTCAATGGTGAATGGTGAATGGTAAAATGGCAGTAGGCTAGAGCAGGGGCCGGGTGGCACTTCGTTTCTACCATTCACCATTTTTCCATTCACCATTCACTGCAAATCAACGCCGCGGGGAGCGGTCGCGGGAGGCTCGTCCTACCGCATATGGCGGCCCCCGTTTTTTGAAGGCAAGGAACTGACATCATGGGCTCGAAAGAATCCACCCAGCGCCGCGCTCAGCGCGTCCGCCGCCAGATCAAGAAAGTCGCGGGCGAGCGTCCGCGTCTGTCCGTCCATCGCACGTCGAAGAACATCTATGTGCAAGTCATCGACGACGCCAAGGGCCACACCATCGCTGCCGCCTCGACGCTGGAAAAGGACCTCAAGGGTTCGCTCAAGACCGGCGCCGATACCGCGGCCGCGGCCGCGATCGGCAAGCTGATCGCCGAGCGGGCCTCGAAGGCCGGCGTCACGGAAGTCGTCTTCGATCGCGGGCCGTACATCTATCACGGCCGCGTCAAGGCGCTGGCCGAGGCCGCTCGCGAGGGCGGTCTGACTTTCTAAAATTTCGCCCCCGGTGACCCACAGAGGCGCCGGATATCATCATCAACCGTGCTTCCGGAAAAAAACAAGGAACAGGATATGGCACAGGAACGTAGGGATGGCGGCCGCGGCCGTGATCGCGAAGAGCGCGACGACGGCATGGTGGACAAGCTCGTCCACATCAACCGCGTTGCCAAGGTCGTCAAGGGCGGCCGTCGCTTCGGCTTTGCAGCACTCGTCGTCGTCGGCGACCAGAAGGGCCGCGTCGGCTTTGGTCACGGCAAGGCGCGCGAAGTGCCTGAGGCGATCCGCAAGGCAACCGAATCGGCCAAGCGCGACATGATCTTCGTGCCGCTGCGCTCGGGTCGCACGCTGCACCACGACGTCGAGGGACGCTGGGGTGCCGGACGCGTGCTGCTGCGCGCTGCAAAACAAGGTACCGGCATCATCGCCGGCGGCCCGATGCGCGCCGTTTTCGAGACGCTCGGCATGCATGACGTGGTCGCCAAGTCGATGGGCTCGTCGAACCCGTACAACATGGTTCGCGCCACCTTCGACGCGCTGAAGAGCCAGATGCATCCCAAGGATGTGGCTGCCGCGCGCGGCATCAAGTATTCGACGCTTCAGGCCCGCCGCGGCACCGCCGTTGCGGCTGAAGAATAGTCTGATCTGACCAGGGATTTTGACCATGGCCAAGAAAGCAGTAAAGACCATCACCGTCGAGCAGATCGGTTCGCCGATCCGCCGGCCGAAGGAGCAGCGCGCGACGCTGGTCGGCCTCGGCCTCAACAAGATGCACAAGCAGCGCACGCTGGAGGATACGCCCTCCGTGCGCGGCATGATCGCTGCCGTCCAGCACCTCGTCCGCGTCGTGGACGAGGGCTGAGCAAAAGCGCAGGAGAACGAAGATGAAACTCAACGATCTGCGTGACAAGGACGGCGCCACGCATTCCAAGAAGCGTCTCGGCCGCGGCATCGGTTCCGGCTCGGGCAAGACCGCCGGTCGCGGCGTCAAGGGCCAGAAGGCGCGCTCCGGCGTTGCCATCAACGGCTTCGAGGGCGGCCAGATGCCGCTCTACCGGCGCCTGCCGAAGCGCGGCTTCAACAATATCTTCGCCAAGAGCTTCACCGTCGTGTCGCTGGCCCGCATCCAGGCCGCGCTCGACGCCAAGAAGCTCGACGCCAAGGCCACCGTGACGGCCGAAGCGCTGGTCGCGGCCGGCGTCATCCGCCGCGTCAAGGACGGCGTGCGCATCCTCTCCGACGGTGACATCAAGGCCAAGCTCGCCTTCGACGTGGCCGGCGCCTCCAAGGCTGCGGTCGAGAAGATCGAAAAGGCCGGCGGTTCGGTGAAGCTGCCGGAAAAGGCAGCCGCCGAGTAACGGCGATTTGAAGCGCGATCGGCAAAGATGGGTTCCGTTTTTGCTTTCGATTGCGCTTTGATCTGACCAATATGGCGGCCGCGTCAACGCGGCCGCTTGCATGTTCACAGTCCGGAGCTTATCTCGTGAGCTTCGGTGACACGCACACCGCCTGTCCTGCGGGCCATTGAGCGTGACCAAGCGGAGAATCAGGCATGGCTTCGGCTGCTGAACAACTAGCCTCGAATCTGAATTTTTCGGCCTTCGCCAAGGCGGAGGATCTGAAGAAACGCATCTGGTTCACCATCGGCGCGTTGCTCGTCTACCGCCTCGGCACCTATATCCCGCTTCCCGGCATCAATCCCGAGGCTTTCGCCCAGGCCTTCCAGTCGCAGAGCAAGGGCGTGCTTGGCATGTTCAACATGTTCGCCGGCGGCGCCGTTCAGCGCATGGCGATCTTTGCCCTCGGCATCATGCCCTACATCTCCGCCTCCATCATCATGCAGCTGATGACCTCGGTCATCCCGTCGCTGGAAGCGCTGAAGAAGGAAGGCGAGCAGGGCCGCAAGATCATCAACCAATACACGCGCTACGGCACCGTGCTGCTGGCGCTGGTGCAGGCCTATGGCATTTCCGTCGGGCTGGAAGGCGGCAACGGCATCGTCAGCGATCCCGGCATGTTCTTCCGCATCTCGACCGTCGTCACACTGGTCGGTGGCACCATGTTCCTGATGTGGCTCGGCGAGCAGATCACCGCTCGCGGCATCGGCAACGGCATTTCGCTGATCATCTTCGCCGGCATTGTCGCCGGCCTTCCGCATGCCATCTCCGGCACGCTGGAGCTTGGCCGCACCGGTGCGCTGTCGACCGGCCTGATCCTGGCGATCATGGTTCTCGCCATCGTCGTCATCGCCCTGATCGTGTTTTTCGAGCGCGCCCAGCGCCGCCTGCTGATCCAGTATCCGAAGCGTCAGGTCGGCAATCGCATGTTCCAGGGCGACACCTCGCACCTGCCGCTCAAGCTCAACACGGCCGGCGTCATTCCGCCGATCTTCGCCTCCTCGCTGCTGTTGCTGCCGGCGACGGTTGCGGGCTTCTCGCAGACGACCAACATGCCCGCCTGGGCCAACACCATCCTTGCGGCGCTCGGCAATGGCCAGCCGCTCTATATGGCCTTCTATGCCGCGATGATCGTGTTCTTCGCCTTCTTCTACACGGCGATCGTCTTCAACCCGAAGGACACCGCCGACCAGCTCAAGAAGCATTCGGGCTTCATTCCGGGCTACCGTCCGGGCGAGCGCACCGCCGACTACATCGACTACGTTCTCACCCGCATCACCGTCGTCGGCGCCGTCTATCTGGTGCTGGTGTGTCTGCTGCCCGAGTTCCTGATTTCAGCGACTGGCGTACCATTCAACCTTGGTGGCACTTCGCTCCTGATCGTGGTCAGTGTAACGCTCGATACGGTGGCGCAAATTCAGGGTCACCTGATCGCGCACCAGTATGAGGGCCTGATCAAGAAGTCGAAGCTGCGCGGGGGGAAGAAGGCCAGATGAGGTTGATATTGCTTGGGCCGCCAGGGGCGGGCAAGGGGACACAAGCACAAAGACTGGTGGAAAAGCACGGCATACCCCAACTCTCGACGGGCGATATGCTGCGGGCTGCCGTCCAGGCCGGCACCGAAGTCGGCAAGCGCGCCAAGGCTGTGATGGATGCCGGCGAGCTGGTCTCCGACGCGATCGTCAACGCCATCGTGGCCGAGCGCATCGATCAGGCCGATTGCGCCAAGGGCTTCATCCTCGACGGCTACCCGCGCACCCTGGTGCAGGCGGACGCGGTTGAATCGATGCTTAGGGATCGCGGCCTCACTCTCGACGTCGTCATCGAACTTGTCGTCGACGACAAGGCGCTGGTTGGTCGTATCGTCAAGCGCGCCGAAGAGACCAAGGCCGCCGGTCTGCCGGTGCGCAAGGACGACAATCCAGCGGTATTCGAAGAACGCCTGCGGGAATACTACAAGAAAACGTCGCCGCTGATCGGCTACTATTACGCCAAGGGCAAGCTCAGAGGCGTCGACGGGATGGCCGGCATCGATGCCGTCACCGAACAGATAGAGACTGTGCTCAAATCGGCCATCCAAGAGGCTGCATAGAGAAAGTGGACGATTGCGCTTGACTGGAGCGGTCCGCTGGGGTATGGCGGCCCGTCTTCCTATCAGGCATGAGCTTTGCTTGTCCGCAAGGGCAAGGCAGCCCGCTTTGAACTGGAAACTCCCGCAAGGGCCGGCCTCCACCGGACGCGGGGCAACTTTGATAGCGCCGGATTGCCCGGCCCATATGGAGAAGAGAAGAACATGGCTCGCATAGCCGGCGTCAACATTCCGACCAACAAGCGCGTCGTCATCGCGCTTCAGTACATTCACGGCATTGGCAAGAAGTTCGCCCAGGAGATCGTCGACAAGGTCGGCATCCCGGCCGAGCGCCGCGTCAACCAGCTGACCGACGCCGAAGTCCTGCAGATCCGCGAGACGATCGACCGCGACTACCAGGTCGAAGGCGACCTGCGCCGCGAAGTGTCGATGAACATCAAGCGGCTGATGGATCTCGGCTGCTACCGCGGCCTGCGCCACCGTCGCTCGCTGCCGGTTCGCGGCCAGCGCACGCATACCAATGCACGCACCCGCAAGGGTCCGGCCAAGTCGATCGCCGGCAAGAAGAAGTAATTTGTGAATGGTCAATGGTGAATAGTGAATGGTGACGAGGCCAAGAGCCGACGTTGTTACCATTCACCATTTTACCATTCACCAGGTGGAGCCGCTGGCATTACGGCGGTGTAGAGATCAACTGAAAGGACCATCATGGCCAAGGAAGCCGCTCGTGTTCGCCGTCGCGAACGCAAGAACATCTCGTCGGGCGTTGCCCACGTCAATTCGACCTTCAACAACACGATGATCACCATCACCGACGCGCAGGGCAATTCGATTGCCTGGTCGTCGGCCGGTGCCCAGGGTTTCAAGGGTTCGCGCAAGTCGACCCCGTTCGCCGCCCAGATGGCCGCCGAGGACGTCGCCAAGAAGGCCCAGGAACACGGCATGCGCATGCTCGAGGTCGAGGTCTGCGGACCCGGCTCCGGTCGTGAATCGGCGCTGCGCGCCCTGCAGGCGGCCGGCTTCACTATCACCTCGATCCGTGATGTGACGCCGATCCCGCACAATGGCTGCCGCCCGCGCAAGAAGCGCCGCGTCTAAAATTACCGAACGCCGCGTGAACGCCAAAAGCGTTCCTCCGCGGTATTCCAGGTCGCCCGCCACGATTGGATGGTGGCGGGGCAACGGAAGGAAAGCATCATGATCCAGAAAAATTGGCAGGAACTGATCAAGCCGAACAAGATCGAGTTCTCGTCGAAGAAGAAGACGCTGACCACGCTGGTCGCCGAGCCGCTGGAGCGGGGCTTTGGCCTCACGCTCGGCAATGCGCTGCGTCGCGTGCTTCTGTCTTCGCTGCGCGGTGCGGCTGTGACCGCCGTGCAGATCGACGGTGTTCTGCATGAATTCTCGTCCATCGCCGGCGTGCGCGAGGACGTGACCGACATCGTCTTGAACATCAAGGAAATCGCCATCCGCATGGAAGGCGACGGCCCCAAGCGCATGGTCGTGCGCAAGCAGGGACCAGGTGCGGTTCTCGCTGGCGACATCCAGACGGTTGGCGATGTC
The DNA here is from genome assembly GCF_000359125.1 of Mesorhizobium sp. STM 4661. Lineage (GTDB taxonomy): Bacteria > Pseudomonadota > Alphaproteobacteria > Rhizobiales > Rhizobiaceae > Mesorhizobium. The sequence continues at coordinate 13,586 of NZ_CAAF010000054.1, forward strand.
GAGATCCTCAATCCCGACCACGTCATCTGCACGCTGGACGAAGGCGCTGAGATCCGCATGGAATTCACCGTCGACACCGGCAAGGGTTACGTGCCGGCCGAGCGCAACCGCGCCGAGGACGCGCCGATCGGCCTGATTCCGGTCGACAGCCTGTATTCGCCGGTCAAGAAGGTCTCCTACAAGGTCGAGAACACCCGCGAGGGCCAGGTTCTCGACTATGACAAGCTGACCATGACGATCGACACCGACGGTTCGATCTCGGGCGAGGACGCGGTGGCTTTCGCTGCCCGCATCCTGCAGGACCAGCTCGGCCTGTTCGTCAATTTCGACGAGCCGCAGAAGGAAGTCGCCGCCGAACAGGTCACCGAGCTCGCCTTCAACCCGGCGCTGCTCAAGAAGGTCGACGAGCTCGAGCTTTCGGTGCGTTCGGCCAACTGCCTGAAGAACGACAACATCGTCTATATCGGCGACCTGATCCAGAAGACCGAAGCCGAGATGCTGCGCACCCCGAATTTCGGCCGCAAGTCGCTGAACGAGATCAAGGAAGTGCTGGCGGCGATGGGCCTGCACCTCGGCATGGAAGTGCCGGACTGGCCGCCGGAAAACATCGAAGACCTCGCCAAGCGTTACGAAGATCAGTACTGAGCATGATCCCGAAAAGTTGCAGACTTTTCGGACAAGATCATGCGGCTTACAAACCGAGGCTGAGGCCTCTCGAACCCTTAATGAAGGAGAAGAGCCATGCGCCACGGATTTAAAGGCCGCCGGTTCGCCCGCAGCATAAGCCACCGCAAGTCGATGTTTGCCAATCTTGCCGTGTCGCTCATCGAGCACGAGCAGATCGTCACCACTCTGCCGAAGGCGAAGGACCTGCGTCCGATCGTCGAGAAGCTGGTGACGCTCGGCAAGCGCGGCGACCTGCACGCGCGCCGCCAGGTGATCGCCCAGATCGGCAATGAAGGCGTCGTCAAGCGTCTGTTCGACACCATCGCGCCGCGCTACGCCACCCGCAACGGCGGCTATCTGCGCATCATGAAGGCGGGCTTCCGCCACGGCGACAACGCCGCGATGGCGGTCATCGAGTTCGTCGACCGCGACACCTCGGCCAAGGGCGCCGGCGACCGCGCCCGTATCGAGGCGGAAGGCACCGACGAGGAAGCCGCAGCCGCATAAGCCTCGGTTTTCCTGAGTGAGTTCAAGGGGCCTGCGGGCCCCTTTTTCTGTCGCGAAAGCTCCCGACGAGCAATTGCTTGCCTTCCGCGGTCGGTTTTGTCACCGATTGCCCAAAATAATCAGATTTCAGCGCCTTAGCCTTTCATTCTGCACAATCGTCGGGACAATGCGCCCGAACTCGCCTTGGAGGATTCGGAATGCGCATCAAACGGCTGTCCCTTGTTCTGTTCTGCGCCATGCTGGCATTCGCAGCCGTGCCGGCGGTCAGGCAGGCGTTGGCCGAGGAGACCAAGACCGACCCCGGCCTGTCCGATGTGCTGACCGACCTGCTGCGCGGCGTCGAAGGTGAAAACGCCACCTCCGGTCCCGACAAGCGGGTGCCGTTCGGCCGCGAGGAGGTGCAACTGTCCTTCGCGCCCCTGGTCAAGCAGACGGCGCCGGCCGTGGTCAATGTCTATGCCTCGCAGACCGCCAAGGTGACCTCGCCCTTCGACGGCGATCCGTTCTTCGAGGAATTCTTCGGCCGTTCGCAGCCGCGCGCGCAGTCCTCGCTCGGCTCCGGCGTGCTGGTCGATCCGGCGGGCGTGGTGGTCACCAATTTCCACGTCGTCAAGGACGCCGACCAGGTCAAGGTCGCGACCGCGGACGGGCGTGAATTCGATTCAAAGGTGCTGCTCAAGGACGAGACGCTCGATCTCGCCGTGCTCAAGATTTCCTCCGACAAGCCGTTTCCGGTGATCGCCATCGGCGATTCCGACGCGCTTGAGGTCGGCGACCTGTTGCTGGCCATCGGCAATCCCTTCGGTGTTGGTCAGACCACCACCAGCGGCATCGTTTCCGCACTCGCCCGCAGCCATATCGGCGTTTCCGATTCCGGCTTCTTCATCCAGACCGACGCCGCGATCAACCCCGGCAATTCCGGCGGCGCGCTGATCAACATGGGTGGTCAACTGGTCGGCATCAACACGGCGATCTACAGCCGCAGCGGCGGCTCGATCGGCATTGGCTTTGCCATCCCCTCCAACATGGTTCGCGCTTTCGCCGACGCCGCCAAGGCCGGGCTCAGCTTCTTCGAGCGGCCCTATGTCGGCGCCGAATTCGAGCGTGTGACGCCGCAGATCGCCGAATCGCTCGGCATGGAAAAGCCGACCGGCGCGCTTGTTTCGACGGTTGAAGAGGCCGGGCCTGCCGCCAAGGCCGGGCTCAAGCCAGGCGACGTTGTGCTGTCGCTGAATGGCAAGCCGGTCGAGAGCATTGAGGCTTTGGACTATCGGATGGCGACGCTGTCGATTGGCACCAATGCCAGTTTCGCCGTCCTGAGCAAGGGGCAGCAGTCGACGATGGACATCGCGCTGGCGCGCGCGCCGGAAGGTGCAAAATCCTCGGAAATGACACTGCGCGGCCGCAGCCCGTTTTCCGGCGCCAAGGTTGCGGAACTGTCCCCTCGGCTTGCCCAGCGGCTCGGCGTTCGCACGGACGTCAAGGGCGTCACCGTGGTCGACATCAACCGCGATTCACCCGCGGCCGATTTCGGCTTCCAGCCGGGCGATATCGTTCGCGAGGTCAATGGCACGACCATCGATACCGCCGCGACGCTGGCGCAAGTAGCCCAGCAGGATACGCGTTGGTGGCGCTTTACCGTGGAGCGCGGCGGGCAGATAATGCGCCAGGTGTTGCGTTACTGAGCTCGATCCTCGGCGCATGATCAGAAGTGCTGCAGCGTCCTTTGCTTGTCCCAAAGGGACGCGTGGCGCTGTAAAAGAGGATCGCGCTCCAACCAAAACCAAAAGAAGTGCATGGCCGATCTGTTCCGCGTCGATGAACCCGAGAAGGCGCCGCCCGGCCGGCCGCTGGCCGACCGCTTGCGTCCGAAGAACCTCGGAGAGGTTGTCGGCCAGGAGCATCTGACCGGCCCTGACGGTGCGCTGACGCGGCTGATCGGTTCCGGTTCGCTTGGCTCGATGATCTTCTGGGGGCCGCCCGGCACGGGCAAGACGACGGTCGCGCGGCTGCTTGCCGGCGAGACCAGCCTTGCCTTCGAGCAGATATCGGCGGTGTTTTCCGGCGTCGCCGACCTGAAGAAAGTGTTCGAGGCGGCGAAGCTGCGCCGCTCCAATGGCCGTCAGACATTGCTCTTCGTCGACGAGATCCATCGTTTCAACCGCGCCCAGCAGGACAGTTTCCTGCCCGTCATGGAAGACGGCACCGTCGTGCTGGTCGGGGCCACCACCGAGAACCCGTCCTTCGAGTTGAATGCCGCGCTGTTGTCGCGCGCCCGCGTGCTGGTCTTTCATTCGCTCGGTGAGGACAGCATCGCGAAACTCTTGACGCGGGCGGAGGAGACCGAGGGCAGGGTGCTGCCGCTCGACGACGAGGCGCGGGCGATGCTCATCCGCATGAGCGATGGCGACGGCCGTGCATCGCTGACGCTGGCGGAGGAAGTCTGGCGGGCGGCCAAGTCAGGGGAGGTGTTCGGCGCCGATGGCCTGCAGCGCATCGTCCAGCGCCGCGCGCCGATCTACGACAAGGGCCAGGACGGCCACTACAATCTGATCTCGGCGCTGCACAAATCGGTGCGCGGTTCCGACCCGGACGCCGCGCTCTATTATCTCGCCCGCATGTTCGATGCCGGCGAGGATCCGCTCTATCTCGGCCGCCGGCTGGTGCGCATGGCGATGGAGGATATCGGGCTTGCCGACCCGCAGGCCCTGGTCATCGCCAACGCCGCCAAGGATGCCTATGACTATCTGGGCTCGCCGGAGGGCGAGCTTGCCTTCGCCGAAGCCACCGTCTACCTTGCCACCGCTCCCAAATCCAACGCCGTCTACACGGCCTTCAAGGCCGCCACCGGCGCCGCCAAGGAATTCGGCTCGCTGCTGCCACCCAAGCACATCCTCAACGCGCCGACCAAGCTGATGAAGGAGGAGGACTACGGCGCGGGGTATCGCTATGACCATGACGAGCCCGATGCTTTTTCCGGCCAGGATTATTTCCCGGAAAAGATGGGCCGGCACACCTTCTACGATCCGCCCGAGCGCGGCTTCGAGCGCGATATCCGGAAGCGCCTCGACTATTGGGCGAAGCTGAGAAGCGAGCGGGAAAAGTAGGCTTGGCGCGCGCGGCCGTCCTTGCGCCCGTCCTTGCGCCCTGGGGCGAAGACTTGCCTTGGGGCATTTCGGCTTCCGTCGTCCTGCACATGATGCTCGCTGCCATGCTGGCGCTGATGCCGGTCCCGAAGCGCCCGAAACGGCTGCGGGAGGAACCGGTTTCGGTCGAAATACTGACGCCGGAACAACTCCAGGCGCCAGGAGGTGCGAAGCCCGCGCCGGCAGCTCCTGTCGCGCCGGTTCCTTCTCCTGTGGCCGCGGCGCCTGCGCACGAGGCGCCATCATCAGCGGTAGCGCCTCCTGCCATGATCCGTCCGACGGAAATGCTGTCGGCAAGGACGCTCGCCGATCCACGCAGCAGGCAGGCGCGCGCCGAACTTGCGACATTCGCCTCCGACGAGCGCATGGTGCAGCTCTGCAATCTCGAAGCGATGGACCAGATCCGCAAATGGCGGGCCGATTTCCAGCCGGAACGGGTGGTGCCTTACGGGACGTCCGAGGAGAAGATCTCCGGAACCTCCATCACCGCCAACGGAGTGGCCTTCCGCAGCCGCAGGAACTGGTATGCGCTGAAATTCACCTGCGAGCTGGCGTAGTATGGCGAAAGCGTCACCGGCTTCGCCTTCCTGGTCGGCGATCCCGTGCCCAAGGAGAAATGGGACGAGCTCGGCCCGCCGGCGTCGCGCTGAATTGCCTTGAAGCGAGATTGCGCACCGGCCTTATTCAGCCGGGTCGGCGAACGGCGTGTCGGGGTCGCTGACATAGAACAGGACCATGCGAGCCGGCTGCTTCGCATCGAGGTTGCGACCGGTCATCTTGACCAGCGGCGGCTCCACAAAGACCTCGCCGGCCTTCACCGTCACCGGTTCGCGGCCGTCCAATTCAAGCGTGAATGTCCCTTCGAGCATATAGACCGTCACCGGAAAGCGGTGCGAATGATAGGGCGTTCGGTCGCCTGGATCGAGCGTCGCATGCAGCACCCGTATTTCCTGCTGGCGCGCCGTGGGCAGTGCTTGTGTTGGCTCCCGGTGCAGCACTTTCAGCTTGGCAGCGCCGGTTTCCCGCACTGAAGTCGTAAGGCCGACCGTGAGGCCGGAGATCGCCGAACCAACATCCATGGTCTTGTGCATTGCCGTTCTCCTTTCTGCCGGGCGAATCTAGGCGAGGAACCCAACGCGCGGCAGCAGCAAGGTTGCGGAACGCTCATGCACGGATGCATAACTGGTGTCATGTTCGACTGGAGCGACCTTCGCTATTTTCTGGCCGTCGCGCGCCACGGCAGCACGCTTGCCGCTTCGAGGGTGCTTGGCGTCAATCAGTCGACGGTGCACCGGCGCATTGCCGAGCTCGAGCGGCGCGTCGGCGGCCCGCTGATGCTGCGGCATCCGTCCGGCTACCGCCTGACCGAGTTCGGCGAGGCGCTGCTGCCGGCGGCGGAGGCCGTCGAGACGACTGTTACGGCGCTTGAACGCACCATCCTCTCCTATCGCAGCGACCTGGCGGGAACCATCCGGCTGACGGTCCCGGAGCCGCTCGTCTCGCGCCTTATCGCTTCGCCGCTGCTCGACATGTTCCATCAGCGCTATCCGGAATTGCGGATCGAATTCGTGATGAGCGACCGCTATCTCGATCTCGCCAAGGGCGAAGCCGACGTCGCGCTGAGATCCGGCGAGCCTGACGACGAAAACCTGGTCGGCCGCAAGATCGCCGACTCCATCTGGGCCGTCTATTGCACCCGCGCCTATGTCCAGCGACACGGGGCGCCGCAACGCGTCGAGGATATCGGCCGTCACGCGGTCGTCGGCTTCGATGGCATGCTGACCAACCATCGGGCGGCAAAGTGGCTGGCAGCCGTGGCGCCGGGCGCCAATATCGTCGCGCGCAACAACAGCGTGCTCGGTGTGCTGCACGCCGTCAAATCGGGCATAGGTATTGCCCCGCTGCCTACGACGATCGCCGACATGGAAGAGGACCTTGTGCGAATCCTGCCGCCCGTGCCGGAACTGGCCAGGGGCTGGTATCTGCTGACGCATCCGGAGCTTCGGCAAACGCCGCGCATCCGCGCCTTCTTCGACTTCATCATCGAAAAGCTGGACGTGGTGCGCCCGATCCTGATGGGATGACGATGATCCCGACAAAGCCGGGCCACTCAAACTGGCGTGAAGGGCGTTGTCGGGAAGCATAAAAGACCTTATCAAGGCGCACCACCGCGGGTGAAAAGCGACAGAGATTACCAACCAGATTTCAGATCGGAATCGCGCTCGGCGCGTGAAAAAGATGAGCAAGAAACTTCGCAAGATCCTTCGCCAGGCTGCCATAGCAATTCCGCTTCTTGCGCTCGGCTTTTATTTCATCCCGATCCTGACGACGATTTTCATCGTCCTTGGCCTGATCGATGTCCTTCGCAACGACAACAAGGAATGGCCGCTGTTCCGCGGCTATTTCCTCGGCAATGGCATCTTCACCTGGTTGCTTTCGCCCTTCAATCTGTTGGTCGATCTGCTGTGCTACAGAAACCCGGGCGTCTGGAAGCTGGAACAGTTTCCGCCGGACTATCAGCGCGAGGTCAACGAGGTTCTCGACATCTTCAAGGCGCGCAAGGATGAGATCATCGCCGACATCGACGCCAATTTTGGCACCGGCCGGCGCGGTATGTATGTCTACCAGTGGTACGGCAAGCACAGGATCGATAATGTTGCCGAATTCAACAAGGATTTCAAATACATCAAGACCATCGCCGTGTCGGTTTTCAGCGGCCGTGAATCGACTTCCTGGCATTTCGGGCCGCTCCGGCTCAGCCTGCGGATCCTCTACAATTTGGTCCCGGTGAAGGCGGAAGTTTTTGTCCAGTGTGGTAACGTCAAGAACTACTGGCACGACAATCCGCTGTTCATCTTCGACGACACGCTGCTGCATCGCTCGGTCAACGAGTATGACGGGCGCCGCTACTGCGTGTTCATGGACATCATCCGGCCGTCGCCGTTTCCCGGCCTGATCTCGGCGCTTCTCGTCGTCGTCTCGGTCAGTGTGGAACGCATCAACTCGATGTTCTACAAGAACTGGAAGATGATCGGCTCGACCAAACCGAAAAAGGTCGAAACCACCTGAGAAGGGTGATCGGCGGAACGCTTCCCGCCGCCAGCAGCGGGGATTGACCCGGCGAGCGGGCAGGGGCAGTAAACGGCGATGTTCAATTTGCTTCTCGTTGTCGTCGGCGGCGGCATTGGTGCCGGCATCCGCCACCTCACCAACATCGGCGCGCTGCGCCTCGTCGGTCCCAATTTTCCCTGGGGCACGATGGCGATCAACATCGTCGGCTCCTTCGCCATGGGCCTGTTCATTGCGATATTGATGCGGCGTGGTGGTTCGAATGAGCTCAGGCTGTTCGTGGCCACCGGCATTCTGGGCGGCTTCACCACTTTCTCCGCCTTTTCACTGGATTTCGCGACGCTGTGGGAGCGCGGCGCAACGCTGCCAGCGTTCGGCTACGCCCTTGCCAGCGTCATTGGCGCGATCATCGCCCTGTTTCTGGGTCTTTGGCTCGCAAGAGGCCTGCCTTAATGCTATTGCCCCCGCTTCCGAAGAGGTAAAGCGAGAAAAATGGCAGGCGTTGAACAGATCACAGTGGAGGCCGGCGAGGCGGGCATGCGGCTCGATCGCTGGTTCAAGACCCATTTCCCGGGTCTCGGCTTCGGCCATCTGCAAAAGCTCTTGCGCTCCGGCCAGATCCGTGTCGACGGCGGCCGGGTGAAGGCCGACACCCGTGTCGAACCGGGCCAGATGGTCCGCGTGCCGCCGCTCGAAGTCGACAAGAAGGGCGAGAGCCCGCTCACCGGCCACTCGATCCGCAACCAGGGCGATGCCGACGTGCTCGCCAAGATGCTGATCCATGAGGACCCGAAGGTCTTCGTCTTCAACAAGCCGGCGGGCCTGGCCGTGCAGGGCGGCTCCGGCGTCACCCGCAATGTCGACGACATGCTGGAAGCCTGGCGCAACCAGAAGGGCGAAAAGCCGCGCCTGGTGCACCGGCTCGACCGCGACACCTCGGGCGTGCTGGTCGTCGCCCGCACAAGGCTTGCGGCGATGAAGCTTTCCGAGGCGTTTCGGGCGCGTGAGACCAAGAAGACCTACTGGGCGCTGGTCAAGGGTGTGCCGCCGAAGCGCGAGGACAAGATCTCGACCTGGCTGATCAAGGAGCCGACATCGGACGGCGACCGGGTTCGCGTGGCCGCGCATGGTGAGAAGGGCGCCGACCACGCGGTCTCTTATTATCGCGTCATCGAGCAGGCGGCACAGACGATGACCTGGCTGGAGATGGAGCCCTATACCGGCCGCACCCACCAGCTTCGTGTTCATGCCGCCCATATCGGCTGCCCGATTATCGGCGACCCCAAATATTTCGAGGCCGATACCAACTGGGATTTTCCAGGCGGCATTCAAAACCGCTTGCACCTGCACGCGCGCCGCATCGTCATTCCGCACCCGGACAAGGGCGTCATCGATGTGACCGCGCCGATGCCGCCGCATATGCGCCAGAGCTGGAATTTGATTGGCTTCGACGACGCCAGCGCGGAGGATTGATCTTGAGCGGCGCAGCCCACACGCTCGACCGGCGTGACGCAGTCGACATGGCGGCGGCCGGCATCATGGTCGGGCTGACGCTGTCCTGGGGGCTGAACTACGTCGCCGCCAAGATCTCCTATGCCGGCTACGATCCCGTTTTCCTGTCGGTCGCGCGGTCGGTGATCGGCGGCCTGTGCGTCCTCGGCTGGTGCCGCTGGCGCGGCATTAAGCTGCTCACGCCCGACAAGACCCTTGTCGCCGGCATCGTGGTGGGCGTGCTCTTCGGCATCGAGTTTCTGTTTCTCTATGTCGGGCTAGAGCACACGACGGTCGCCCGCAACACGCTTCTGGTCAACACCATGCCGTTCTGGGTGCTGGTCGGGGGTCATTTCTTGCTGGACGAGCGCATAACCGCGCGCAAGCTCCTCGGCCTTCTCTTGGCTTTCGCCGGCCTGGTCGCCGTGTTCTCCGACAAGGTGAGCGCCGGCAACGGTGCGACGTTGACCGGCGACCTGCTCAGTCTTGGCGCCGGCATCCTCTGGGCTCTGACCAGCATTGTCATCAAGCGGTCGAAACTGGCCGAGACCAGCGCCGAGAAGTTGCTGCTTTACCAGTTGGCCGGCGTCATCCTGGTCGGCGTCCTGGTCCTGCCTTTCGCCGGCCCGCCGGTCCGCGACTTTGCTGCCTTGCCGACATTGGCCCTGCTTTTCCAGGCCGTCTATGTCGTCGCCTTTACCTATGTGCTGTGGTTCTGGCTGCTCAGGCGCTATCCGGCATCGGGCCTGTCGAGCTTCACCTTCCTGTCGCCGGTGTTCGGTGTGCTGTGCGGCGCCGTCATCTTGAACGAGCCGCTGACTGTCCGCATTTTCCTGGCGCTCAGCCTCATCGCCGCCGGTCTGATCATTGTCAACCGGCCCGCGCGCAAGCTGACGCCGGTTTAAGAGAGACCTTTATGCGCGATATCCTCAACGACCTCGAAGCGGGAAAGCAGCTTTCCGACCCGGATCCGGTGCGCCGCGCCCAGATCCAGATGAAGACGCATCTGCCGAAACGCTTCTACAAAGCCGTCTCGGTGGCCGTGGTCGAGGATGGTTTTGCCGTTCATCTCGATGGCAAGCCGGTCCGCACGCCGGGCAAGGCGCTGCTGGCGCTGCCGACCGAAAAAGCTGCCGCCCTGGTCGCCGACGAGTTTGCCGCGCAAGGCGAAACCATCAATCCGGTGACGATGCCTGTGCTGCGCCTGGTCAACACGGCCATCGACGGCGTCGCCAGCGACCCGCAGGCGGTGCTGGAGGACATTCTGCGCTTCGCCTCATCCGATCTCACCTGCTACCGTGCCGACGCGCCACAAGGGCTGGTCGACCGGCAGAACCAGCATTGGGATCCCGTCATCGACTGGGCGCGCGGCACGCTTGGCGCGCGCTTCAACCTTGCCGAGGGCATCATCCATGTCGAGCAGCCGCGCGAGAGCATCGCCGTGCTCGGTGTCCATCTTGCCCAGCGCACTGATCCGCTGCGGCTGGCAGCCATCCATGTCATGACCTCGCTGACGGGATCGGCACTGCTGGCCCTGGCCGTCGATTTCGGCGAACTCGATGGCGACGCGGCCTGGGTCGCTGGCCATGTCGACGAGGACTGGCAGGCCGAGCAATGGGGCCAGGATGCGGAGGCTGTCGCCCGTCACTCAGCCCGCAAGCGCGACATGATGGCCGCGGTCGGTCTTCTCGACGCGCTCAAAGGCTGACAGTCGTCTCCGGCTTCTTTTTGCCCTGCACATTAGACCAAAGTCATAATCCCAAGGTTGGTCTGCCTCTGGGCGATGCTTTCTGTCATTTTTTGCACCGGTGGCTGCACTGAGTCCGTGTTTGGAGGAGAACGCGGACAAGGACGTGCAGCATCAGCACAACGGAATCTCAAGGGAGGACACATCCATGGCAATGGCATCGACCGCCGGCAGCGCAAGCCGCGGCATGACGCGGGAAGAGAAGAAAGTCATCTTCGCTTCCTCGCTCGGCACCGTTTTCGAATGGTACGATTTCTATCTCTACGGCGCATTGGCGGCCGCGATCGGCGCCACATTCTTCGCCTCCTATCCAGAGTCGACGCGCAACATTTTCACGCTGCTGGTTTTCGCCGCCGGCTTCCTGGTGCGCCCGTTCGGCGCGCTGGTGTTCGGCCGCATCGGCGATCTCGTCGGCCGCAAATACACATTTCTCGTCACCATCACGATCATGGGCCTGTCGACCTTCCTGGTCGGCCTGCTTCCCGGTTCGGCGAGCTGGGGCATCGCGGCGCCCATTATCCTGGTTGGGCTGCGCATGCTGCAGGGCCTGGCGCTCGGTGGTGAGTATGGCGGTGCGGCGACCTATGTCGCCGAGCACGCTCCCGACGACCGCCGTGGCTTCTACACGTCGTGGATCCAGACGACGGCGACGCTCGGCCTGTTCCTGTCGCTGGTCGTCATCCTGATCGTGCAGAATTCGTTGAGCAAGGAAGATTTCGCGGCCTGGGGCTGGCGTATTCCATTCCTGCTCTCAGCCATCCTGCTCGGCATATCGGTCTGGATTCGACTGTCGCTTGCCGAATCGCCGGCCTTCAAGCGCATGAAAGAGGAAGGCAAGGGCTCCAAGGCGCCGCTGACGGAAGCCTTCGGCCAATGGAAGAATGCCAAGATCGCCCTTCTGGCGCTTTTCGGCCTGACCGCCGGCCAAGCCGTGGTCTGGTACAACGGCCAGTTCTACGCGCTGTTCTTCCTCACGAATGTGCTCAAGGTGGACGCGCAGTCGGTCAACATCATGGTTGCCATCGCGCTGGCGCTCGGCGCGATCTTCTTCGTCGTGTTCGGTTGGCTTTCCGACAAGATCGGCCGCAAACCGGTCATCATGGCCGGCCTTGCTTTGGCGATCGTCACCACCTTCCCGCTGTTCAAGGCGCTGACCTGGGCCGCCAATCCGGCGCTCGCCACCGCGCAGCAGAACACGCGCGCCACGGTGACTGCCGCGCCGGGGGACTGCAATTTCCAGTTCAACCCGACCGGAACACGCAAGCCTCTCACCTCGTGCGATATTGCAACCGACTTCCTTGCCAAGAGCTCCGTGCCTTATGACACTGTCACGACGGCGGCACCGGGGACGGCGGCCACTGTCAAGATCGGCACCGAAACAGTGACGTCCTACGATGCCGTGGCGGCCGCGGACAAGGCGGCTTCGAGCGACGCTGCTTTCAAGAAGGCGGTCAACCTCTCGCTTCAGGACGGTGGCTATCCGCTCAAGCGTGCCGCAGCCAAGGTCTCCGACCAGAAGCTCGACGCCTTTGTCGCGGCCAATCCCGAACTGAAGCTGGATGCGGCAGCCATCCGCGCCGGCGAAAAGGCCACTGTTCCGCTCGCCCAAGCGGTCAAGGACAAGCTGCTGACGGCCGATGAAGCCGCCGGCGCCACGGACGTGACCGTCTACAGTGTTCCGGCGGCCGGTGCGTTCGCGATGTTTGCCGACCCGGCAGGGGTCAACTGGGCAAAGGTCATCGGCATCCTGTTCATCCTGGTCCTCTACGTGACCATGGTCTACGGGCCGATCGCGGCGATCCTGGTCGAGATGTTCCCGACCCGCATCCGCTATACCGGCATGTCGCTGCCCTATCACATCGGCAATGGCTGGTTCGGCGGCCTGCTCCCGGCGATCGTGTTCGCGCTCAGCGCCTCCAGGGGCGATATCTATTACGGCCTCTGGTATCCGGTGGTGATCGCCGCGATGTCGCTGATCATCGGCATGATCTTCGTCAGGGATACGCTGGGAACAAACCTGCACGACAAGCAGTAGCCCACGGCTCCTGCATACAAAGAAAAAGCCCGGCGCGATCATTCGCGCCGGGCTTTTCAATTCATCAGAAGCAAAAGAATGGCTCAGCTTTTTCGAGCCTGGCCCGCCTCTTCCTCGATGGCTGCCTCGTGGTACCAGCCGCTGCCGAAATCCGTGCGATTACGCAAAGAGGCAAGCTCTGCCGCGAACTTAGCCTTTCCGCTTAAATTTGAGGCAGCAACTCGCGCTGCCATCGGGAACATCAGGATCTTGGCCGAGGGACGGGTCGGAGTGATTTCCATTGCCGGCCTCCTTTCTTCTGCCGAACGATATCGATTCAAGCTTTCCTCAACATAGGTATTGCAATCCATTTAAGCAATATGCCTACGAAAAGATCAGTATTTGCCCAAGATTTATGCAGATTTTGCTTTTGATTGATCTTGCCGCATTGCTTAGACGGCTTGGCGGGTTTGCCCGGGGTGTTGGGTCATTTTTGCCGCGCCTCTCAAGCCGAGAATGGCACACGATTTGCATTTTGATGAAACGGCAGGTCGGCTGCTGGGGGGGTCGGCGCGCGCCGGCGTCATCCAGAAGTTCGGTTTATCAAGCAACGAGAGGTCAGAATGACGAAGTACAAGCTCGAGTATATTTGGCTCGATGGATACACCCCGGTTCCCAACCTTCGGGGCAAGACCCAGATCAAGGAATTCGCCGAGTTCCCGACGCTGGAGCGGCTGCCGTTGTGGGGCTTCGACGGCTCTTCGACCATGCAGGCCGAGGGCCACAGCTCCGACTGCGTGCTGAAGCCGGTCGCCGTCTATCCGGATCCGGCGCGCACCAACGGCGTGCTCGTCATGTGCGAGGTGATGATGCCGGATGGTGTTACGCCGCATGCAACTAACAAGCGCGCCACCATCCTCGATGACGAGGGGGCCTGGTTCGGCTTCGAGCAGGAATACTTCTTCTACAAGGACGGCCGCCCGCTGGGCTTCCCCGAGAGCGGCTATCCCGCGCCGCAAGGCCCGTACTACACCGGCGTCGGCTACTCCAACGTCGGCTCCGTCGCCCGTCAGATCGTCGAGGAGCATCTCGACCAGTGCCTCGCGGCCGGCATCAACCACGAGGGCATCAACGCCGAAGTGGCCAAGGGCCAGTGGGAATTCCAGATTTTCGGCAAGGGCTCCAAGAAGGCCGCCGACCAGATGTGGATGGCCCGCTACCTGATGCAGCGCCTCACCGAGAAATACGGCATCGACATCGAATACCACTGCAAGCCGCTCGGCGACACCGACTGGAATGGCTCCGGCATGCACGCCAATTTCTCGACCGCCTATATGCGCGAAGTCGGCGGCAAGGACTATTTCGAGGCGCTGATGGCGGCCTTCGATAAGAACCTGATGGACCATATCGCCGTCTACGGCCCGGACAACGACAAGCGCTTGACCGGCAAGCATGAGACCGCGCCGTGGAACAGGTTCAGCTACGGCATCGCCGACCGCGGCGCCTCGATCCGCGTGCCGCATTCCTTCATCAACAATGGCTACAAGGGCTATCTCGAGGATCGTCGTCCGAACTCGCAAGGCGACCCCTACCAGATCGCTTCCCAGATCCTGAAGACGATCGCCAGCGTGGACACGGCGGAGAAGAAGGCCGCGGCCTGAGCATTCCTCACGGCGCGGACGGCCGCGTCCGCGCCGTGATGTGGTTCTGTCATGTCGGCGGTGCCGGTGGCCTGGCTCCTACGAAGTGACATGAAAAAACCCCGGCGTCTCCGCCGGGGTTTTTTGTTGCTGAACCGATCCCGGTCAGATCGAATAATACATGTCGTATTCGACCGGATGCGGGGTCATTTCGAAGCGCATCACCTCGGCCATCTTGAGCTCGATATAGCTGTCGATCTGGTCGTCGTCGAAGACGCCGCCGGCCTTCAGGAAGCCGCGATCCTTGTCGAGGCTCTGCAGAGCTTCACGCAGCGAGCCGCAGACGGTCGGGATCTTCTTCAATTCCTTCGGCGGCAGATCGTAGAGATCCTTGTCCATCGGCTGTCCCGGATGGATCTTGTTCTTGATGCCGTCGAGGCCGGCCATCAGCATGGCGGCGAAGGCGAGGTAGGGGTTCGCGCCCGGATCGGGGAAGCGGACCTCGACACGCTTGGCCTTCGGCGACGAGCCGAACGGAATGCGGCAGGAGGCCGAGCGGTTGCGCGCCGAATAGGCGAGCAGCACCGGCGCTTCATAGCCTGGCACCAGACGCTTGTACGAGTTGGTCAGCGGATTGGTGAAGGCGTTGATCGCCTTGGCATGCTTGATGATGCCGCCGATATAGAACAGGCAGCTCTCGGACAGGCCGGCATACTCGTTGCCAGCGAAGGTCGGCTTGCCGCCCTTCCAGATCGACTGATGGACATGCATGCCCGAACCATTGTCGCCGAAGATCGGCTTCGGCATGAAGGTGGCCGTCTTGCCATAGGCGTTGGCGACCTGATGGACGACATATTTGTAGATCAGCATCTTGTCGGCGTTGCGGACCAGCGTGTCGAACTTGATGCCGAGCTCGTGCTGGGCGGCCGCGACTTCATGGTGATGCTTTTCGACGCGCACGCCCATTTCGGCGAGCACGGTCAGCATTTCCGAGCGCATGTCCTGCGCGGAATCGATCGGCGGCACCGGGAAATAGCCGCCCTTGATGCGCGGGCGGTGGCCGAGATTGCCGGTCTCGTAGTCGGTGTCGTCATTGGACGGCAGTTCGGTGGAGTCGAGCTTGAAGCCCGTATTGTAGGGGTCGGCCTTGTACTTGACGTCGTCGAACACGAAGAACTCGGCTTCCGGGCCGACGAAGATCTGATCGCCGATGCCTTCCGCCTTCATATAGGCCTCGGCCTTCTTGGCGGTGCCGCGCGGGTCGCGATTGTAGGACTCGCCCGAGACCGGGTCGAGGATGTCGCACAGGATGACCATCGTCGACTGCGCGAAGAACGGGTCCATATGCACCGTATCGGCATCGGGCATCAGCACCATGTCGGACTCGTTGATCGCCTTCCAGCCGGCGATGGAGGAGCCGTCGAACATGACGCCATCGGCAAACATGTCTTCCTCGACCTCGACGACATCCATCGTCACGTGCTGCAGCTTGCCCTTCGGATCGGTGAAGCGCAGATCGACGAATTTCACGTCGTTGTCCTTGATCTGCTTCATGATGTCTTTGGCTGTCGTCATGTCGTTTCTTCCCTGTCTGATGACGTTTCGAGGAGACGATAATCTGAAATCAGAAACCTCAGACGGCGTCCATCCCTGTTTCGCCAGTGCGGATGCGCACCACCTCCTCGATGTTGGAGACGAAGATCTTTCCGTCGCCGATACGGCCGGTCTGGGCCGCCTTGCGGATGGCCTCGATCGCGCCTTCGACCGCGTCGTCGCCGAGCACGACCTCGATCTTCACCTTGGGCAGAAAATCGACGACATATTCGGCGCCGCGATAAAGTTCGGTATGGCCCTTCTGCCGGCCAAAGCCCTTGGCTTCCGTAACGGTGATGCCTTGCAGGCCGGCCTCCTGAAGCGCTTCCTTCACTTCGTCTAGTTTGAACGGCTTGATGATCGCTTCGATCTTTTTCATGTAAAAAGTGGCCTCCACTGCCAAAAAAGACGGGTTGTGAGCCCCGCTTGCGCCTCCTTCAAGCACGAACTGTGCCAATTGAGAGGGTTCGAAGCGGCATCACGCGATTTCAATGCCATGCCGCGCCGGGATGCAAATTCGCGTCATCCGCTGCATTGGATGCGTCATGGGCGCCCAGAACCTACACATTGCCAATCGCTCCGTCCGCACAATAATAGGGCAGGAAGCACATTTCGCAGGC
Organism: Mesorhizobium sp. STM 4661; assembly: GCF_000359125.1. GTDB lineage: Bacteria > Pseudomonadota > Alphaproteobacteria > Rhizobiales > Rhizobiaceae > Mesorhizobium. Next base: position 30,079 of record NZ_CAAF010000054.1, read on the forward strand.
ACTCACGCACGGCACCATCTCTTGAACGATGCGTTGGCGGATCGTGTCGTCTCTTCGATGTTTGCTTCGAGCCGAAAACTGGACGATGCTTGCGCAAATGCGGGTCGGCAATCCATGAGCAATGAACTTTTGTCTCCGGCCGAGATGGCCGAGGCCGACCGGCTGACGATTGCGGCCGGACCGTTCGACGGCATCGGCCTGATGCGGCGCGCCGGCGAGGCGGTCGCAGCCGTGGTGCTGTCGCGCTATCCCCAGGCAAGGCGCGTCCATGTGCTGTGCGGCCCCGGCAACAATGGCGGTGATGGCTACGTCGTCGCCGGCATTCTGAGGGACAGCGCTGTCGACGTGCTGGTTTGGGCATCCGGCCCGCCCAGGGCCGGCAGCGATGCGGCGCTCGCGGTTTCGCAGTGCCCGGTCAAGTCCCGGCCGTTGGCTGGGTTTGTTGCCGAGACGGGCTCGATCGTGGTCGACGCGCTCTATGGGGCAGGGCTGTCCAAGCAGCTCGCCGGCGATGCCGCGAGCGCAGTCGACAGGGCGACGGAGCTGAACCTGCCCGTCGTCGCGGTCGATCTGCCATCGGGCGTTTGCGGCGCAAGTGGCGAAATCCTCGGCCGGGCATTCCGCGCCGAGGTCACGGTGACGTTCGCGCGAAAAAAACCGGGGCATTTGCTCCTGCCGGGGCGCGAGATGTGCGGCGAAATCGTGCTTGCCGACATCGGCATCGGTGACGAAACCATCGCGCAGCTCGAACCGCGGACCTTCGAGAACCTGCCTGCGCTTTGGCTCGGGCACGTCCCGGTTCCCGCCCTCGACGCGCACAAATACAAACGCGGCCATGTCGGCGTTTTTTCGGGCGCGCCTTCGGCAACGGGTGCCGCGAGACTGTCGGCGCTGGCCGCGGCCAGAAGCGGGGCAGGGGCGGTGACCGTGCTTTCGCCCGCGAATGCCATGCAGGTGAATGCCGCGCATCTGACTTCGATCATGCTGCGTAAGGCCGACACCGTCGCCGATATCCACGGCTTCGTGGGCGAGCGCCGGCCGTCTGCTTTCGTCCTCGGCCCCGGCTTTGGCGTTGGTGAAAAGGTCCGGGAATTTGCCCTTGCCGTGCTGGGCGCCGGACGGCAAGGTGCCGCCGGCGGGATCGACGGACTGGTGCTTGATGCCGACGGCATAACCGCGTTTCGCGACGCCCCGAACCTGCTGTTCGAAGCCGCTCGTCGGCCGAACGCCCCCGCCCTGGTGCTGACACCGCATGAGGGCGAATTCGCCAGGCTGTTTCCGGACATCGCCGGGGACAAGACGCTGTCCAAGCTGGCCAGGGCGCGCGCCGCTGCCGAGCGCGCCAACGCCGTCATTGTCTACAAGGGCGCCGACACGGTGATGGCTGCACCCGACGGCAGGGCGGCGATCAACGGCAACGGCGCGCCGTGGCTCGCCACTGCCGGCTCCGGCGACGTGCTGGCAGGAATCATCGCAGGACTGCTGGCGCAGGGCATGCCGGCTTTCGAAGCCGCCTGCGCGGCGGTCTGGATCCACGCCGAGGCCGGCAGCCGTTTCGGACCTGGGCTGATCGCCGAGGACCTGCCGCTGGCCCTTGTTCCTGTGCTGCGCGAGCTTGTCGGCCGCCGCAACGGGGTCGCGCGATGAGCCTCCGGTTTGCTCTGTTCGCGGCAATTTTTTCCCTCTTCGTAACGCACGCCGCTCATGCCGAAGGGCCGATATTGCTTGTCGACGATCCGGCAATTCTCGCCGCGCTCGACGCCAAGGGTTTCGGCTTCGCCGGTATTTTCGGCGTTGACGGCAAGGGCGACCTGAAGACGCTCCATGACAAGGCGCCGGCCTATCGCCAGATCGTCGAAACCGTTGCAAGCGACGTTGCCACGCTGCGGGCCGAAATGAAGGCAGGCGGGCGGCCGCTCTACGAGGTCACCGACGGCAATGTCGGCCGCATCATGGACATGCGCTGGCTGAAGACCGACGCCGCGCGCTTCCGGCTGGTCGGGGTCGCCAACCGGCTCGACCGTCGCGATTTTGTCGAGATGAAGGGTGACAGGAGTTGCGGCGAGGTGCGCTTCATCTATCGCCTTGCCTATAGCTTCAGGAAGAACGGCAAGGCTCTGGCCTCGCGCCTGCCGTTCAATTTCAATGCCGTCTACAGTGCAGCGACCGATGCCGATGGCGGCTGCGTCGGCGTTGCCGGATGCTGGACGCCGCAGCTCGACGAGAGCGTCGATGCCGGCTGGCTAATCGGCGGGCCGCTCGAAAGAGCCGGACTCACCTTCAAGCAGCTCGAGCTCAACGCCCAGGTGGTGCGCTTTCCCTCCGGCCAGGAAACCGAATTCGGCGGGCAGGCAGCCTATCTCATGCGGATTTTCGCCATTGACGGCGCTGCGGTCAACGAGAAGCCGCTGGAAAATACGCCCGATACGGCGCGGCTCGCGGAAGACGTCGCCCTGAAGACAAGACTTGCCGATTATATCGGCGCCAACGTCGCCGCGGTCGATCTCGGCGTCTACGAAATCCCCGATGAGTTCCTGGCGAAAAAGGTCGTCTCATGGTCGACCTTCGGCAGCAAGGCAGGCCAATCATCCATTCACGCCGCTGTTCCAGCCCGCGGATTTTGCCGGGCTCGATTATTCGGCCTTGAAGCTGGTGCGCACGCCTGAAGCGCTGGTCGAGCGGCTGGACAATGGCGCCTGCCAGGGTTGCCATCAGGCGGGTTCGACCGCCGGGTTCCATTTCATCGGCCTCGACGACAAGACGACCTCGCCGCTGAACCGCATCGAGGTCGGCATCTCGCCGCATCTCCACGCCGAGCTGCCGCGGCGCGATGCCTGGCTACGCGCGACGGTTGAAGGCAAGGAGCCGAATCGGTTCCGCCCGCTGTCCTTCGCGCCGCCCGCCATATGGAAGGATGCCGGCGAGGTCGATTATGCGCCGGCAGAAATGGCGATGCCGTGCCTCATGCCGGAGGACGCGAAGCGCTTCGGCCCGACCTGGCAATGCGGCGGCGGCACCGTTTGCACGCCGCTCGCCACGGCGTCGGGTGTGCGCACGACGCTGGCGCAATGCCTGTTGCCCAAGGACAGCGAAAGGATGTTCTCAGGCCATACATGCCTGACCGGCTCGATCGCCAGCAATCCGGCGCAGCCCTTCAACGACCGCTACCGCATATCTGGCCAGTTCGCCGCCTTCGCGCCCGGCATTTCGCGCACCGCCTACACCTGCCGGCCGCCGAAGATCGGCGTGCCTGCCGGCATCGCCTATCGCGGCTGCGACGACAAGGACCGCGTTTTCGCCGCCTTCAAGACCGGCAAGCCGATGCCGAACGAGATCTGCGGGCTGGTCGGCGGAAAAAGTTCGACACCTGCGTGGCCACCAACAATTTCGACAAGTGCCTTGGCGGCGCGGTCAATCGCGGCAACCGGCCGGCCTGCTCGGCCGATCATTTCTGCCGCGAGGACTATATGTGCCAGTCGCTGCCGCCGGACACGCCGGGCGCCGCCAAGGTCAGAGGTATCGGCTTCTGCTCGCCGACCTATCATCTTCCAGATGCGCATCGACAATCATGCGACGCCTTGGGCGAGCGCCACCCGTGCGACCATGGACGCCGGGTTTGGCGCGGCCGAAGACGAGTGAGCCTTCTGGTTCAGCCGTCTTGCGAGTGACGGGTTTCCGTCGAAAGATGCTCCAGGGCTTTCAGCACCTGGTCCTTGCTGACACCGATTGTGCCTTCGATCTGGCTCGGTGTTGAAATCGGTGGCTCGACAAACCGGACGCCAGCGTTGACCGGGCCACCGTCATAAGCGCGATTGGCCCTGAAGATCAGGACACACGGAACATTCAGTGCGGCGGCGGCGTGGGACGGGCCGCCGTCGACACCGAGAAACAGCGTCGAAGCCACGATCTGGCACATGGCGTCGGTGATCAATGGGGTCGAGGTGAAATCGACAACTTCCGGGACGGCGGCGCGGATTGCGGCGGCGGCGGATCGCTCGCGCGCGGCGCCGATGACCCGTACGGCCCAGCCGCGCCTGGAATAGTCCCTGGCGATCGATATGAAGCGTTCGATTGGCCATCTTCGCTGGTCGTCGAGACCGGACGTGTAAAGTGCAAGAGCCGGCTTGGTTGAATCGATACCGGCTCGTCGGCGCCAGTCATCGACTTGTTCGGGCGGAATGAGAAGCTGAGGTGCGGGCCATCCCTCGGCCGGAACTGGTTCCGCCGCAAGCGTGGCGATGTCACAAACCTCTTCATAGAAGCGCCGGTGCCGTGTGCCCAGGCTCAGCAACTGGCGCAGCCAGTCGGCCGGAAAGCGGTTGACCAGGCCGAACTGCAATTCTCTGGGATAGCCGATGCGTTCCGGTATGCCGGCCAGCCATGGCGCCAGCGCCGCCTTGGTGGCGCCGCTCAGAAGATAGGCCGTCCGGTAGTTCTGTCCGCGCAGCTCGCGGGCCAGGCGGTAGCGCTCCGCAAGGCCAAAGCTTCGTGACTTCTTGTCGAGCGCCCAGCCTCTCCTGACATGCGGCATGAGGCTTGCCAGAGGCAAGGCCGCGGACGATGTGATGACGTCGATCGGACGGTCGGGAAATCTCCGGGCGATGATCCGGATGGCCGAATGGCAGCGTACGAAATCTCCGATCGCCGGGAAGGTGACTACGAGGATGGGGTCCAATACGCGACGCCTTTTCAATCTGGAACAGCCGCTACCCATAGCTGGCACGCCCGTGATTTGTCACGGAAGCGCTTCGCCATCAAGGATGCGGGCGTAGAGTTCCAGATAGGCTTTGGCGGCTTTCTGGATCGGAAATCGGTCGGCGGCAGAATCACGGCATCGTTGTGCGGACAGGTCCCCGATCTCGCCAAGGCCGCGCGCGAACTCCTCATCTTTTTCGAAGAAACGGCCGGTGTCGGCGTCCACGGTTTCGGGCAGCGCGCCGCGCTGCGTAGTCAACACGGGCGTCCCGCACAACATGGACTCGACCGGCGCGTTGCCGAATGGCTCTTCCCAGGCGATCGGATTGAGGAAAGCTCTCGATTCGCCCAACAGCCGCACCTTTTCTTCGCCATCGACCATGCCGTGGTAGCGGTAACGGGGAGACAAGCTCTTGAAAAAGACGCCTTCGCGGCGGGTCTTGCTGCGGCCGAGCAACTTCCAGCGGGAACCGCCGGCAATGTCGAGCTTGAAATCGAACTTCTTCGCGAGATCCACCGCCCGGTTCAGGCCCTTCCCGGCACGCGCGATGGCCGCCATGAAAAAGAGATGGTCGTTCTTCGACGGCGACAGCCGATAGGCGTCCACCGGAAAGCCGTTATAGACGAAGGTCTTGCGGCCGTGCAGCTCGGCATGGCGGGCGCTGATGAAGCTCCAATTCGGCTGCGGCCGCGGATAGTCCGGCAGATGGCCGCGCTCCGTGTTGAGCGTCGGGAGGGGGACTTCGACCTTCCACGCATGCAAATGGACGATGTCGGTGTCCTGAGGGACTGCCGCACGGCATTCGTCGTTGGTCACCGCATGCCGGACCTCGCACATAGGATGCGAAGACCCTGGGGCAGCGATTAAGGTCACACGATGTCCCAGTTTGACCAGTTCAGTCGTCAGCCATTCGACCTGACGCTGGATTCCGCCGTAGCCCTTGCATGGAATGAGGCCCTGGGCTGCAAGCGTTATCCGCATCTCTTCTCCATTCTTCGATTAGCCCGCATGGCTTGCTCATCGGCCGATGGGCGTAGTTTCTCAAAGCGGAATGTTGTCGTGCTTCTTCCAGGGGTTCTGCATGTCCTTGTTGCGCAGCATCCTGAGCGCGCGCGCAATGCGGCGGCGGGTCGAATGCGGCATGATCACCTCGTCGACATAGCCGCGCTCTGCGGCGACGAAGGGTGACAGAAAGCGATCCTCGTAAGCCTTTGTGTGTGCTGCGATCTTTTCCGCGTCGCCGATATCCTTGCGGTAGATGATCTCTACCGCCCCCCTGGCGCCCATTACCGCGATCTGCGCCGTCGGCCAGGCATAGTTCATGTCGCCGCGCAGATGCTTCGACGCCATCACATCATAGGCGCCGCCATAGGCCTTTCTGGTGATGACGGTGATCTTCGGCACGGTCGCCTCGGCATAGGCGAACAAGAGCTTGGCGCCGTGCTTGATCAGCCCGCCATATTCCTGCGCGGTGCCGGGCAGGAATCCCGGAACGTCGACGAAGGTGACGATCGGTATGGAAAAGCAGTCGCAGAAGCGCACGAATCGCGCCGCCTTGCGGCTGGCATCCGAATCGAGCACGCCGGCCAGCACCATCGGCTGGTTGGCGACGAAACCGACCGTGCGGCCCTCGACGCGGCCGAAACCGGTGACGATGTTCTTGGCGAAACTCTGCTGGATCTCGAAGAAGTCGCCCTCGTCGGCAATCTTGAGGATCAATTCCTTGATATCGTAGGGCTTGTTGGCGTTGTCGGGGATCAGCCGGTCGAGCGACAGATCGTGATCGGTGACCGACTGGTAGCATTCGATCTCGGGAATCTCGGCCGTGTTGGAGGCGGGCAGCAGGTCGACCAGCCGGCGCATCTGCAACAGCGCCTCGACGTCGTTGTCATAGGCGCCATCGGCGATCGAGGACTTCGTCGTGTGGACGGAGGCGCCGCCGAGGCTCTCGGCGGTCACCGTTTCGTTGGTGACGGTCTTCACCACATCCGGCCCGGTGACGAACATGTAGGAGGTGTCGCGCACCATGAAGATGAAGTCGGTCATGGCAGGCGAATAGACGTCACCGCCGGCGCAGGGGCCCATGATCACCGAGATCTGCGGGATGACGCCCGAGGCCAGCACATTGCGCTGAAAAATCTCGGCATAGCCGCCGAGCGCCGCCACGCCTTCCTGGATGCGGGCGCCACCGGCGTCGTAAAGGCCGATGATCGGCGCGCGGTTGCGCAACGCCATCTCCTGCACCTTGACCACCTTTTCGGCGTGCGCTTCCGACAGCGAGCCGCCGAATACGGTAAAATCCTTGGCGAAGAGATAGACCGGGCGGCCGTTGACGGTGCCCCAGCCGGTGACGACGCCGTCGCCGGCGATCTTGGTTTTTTCCATGCCGAAGTCGGTCGAGCGGTGCTCGACATACATGTCGAACTCCTCGAACGAGCCCTCGTCGAGAAAGACGTCGATGCGCTCACGGGCGGTCAGCTTGCCCTTCTTGTGCTGGGCGTCGATACGGGCCTGGCCACCGCCCATGCGCGCCATGTCGCGGCGGCGCTCGAGTTCCTTCAGCACGTCCTTCATCGGTCGATCCTCAAAACGGAGAGCTGCGTTTCGTGGTAATCATGCCGGCAGGGGAGCGCAAGCGCCGCTTTCGTCACGGCTTTTGTTGCGCAATATTGGCCGCGCTTTTGCCTCCGGTCTCGATACGCCGGCGGGTATCCCATAGCCGGCTCTCCCGCGGCGAAACTTCTTGGCAGGCATTCGCCTGATATGGCAGACTGAACTTATGAAGAACAACATTGAAATATCAGAGGATTTGAGCCGCCGGATCGACATCTTGGCCTCGCGCTCAACCCTGACTCGCGATCAGATCATTGAGGACGCCCTGTCCCATGGCCGTTCCCTGGCGTGGCAGGAAAGGTGGATCGCCGGTGTTCAGGCGGGAATCGAGGCCGCCGACCGTGAGGACTTCGCAAACGAAGAAGAGATTGCGGCGGTTCTCAACAAATTCAGTCAGGCATAAAGGTCTGTGCGAATTGTCTGGACCCGCCACTACCTGATCGAGCTTGCATCAATCGGCGACTATATCGGCCAGCATAACCCGGGGGGCCGCCGCCCGAATCGTCAAGGACATTCATTCAAAGACTGCCCGGCTGTTGTCCGCCAATCCGTTCATCGGACGCATCGGTGAAATCGAAGGCACTCGTGAACTGGTGATTTCCGGCACACCCTTCATCGTCGCGTATCGGGTGAAGGACACTCAAATTGAAGTTCTGTTCGTCCAGCATGGGGCGAGAGAGTGGCCGGACGACGTTTGAGCAAGGCAGCTCGTCCTGATTGTTTTTGTTGCGCTGCAACATGACGCCCCTTGCATTCCGGGGCGAACTCAGCCATATGCAGCCACATAGGCGCTTGGGCCGGGATAGTCCGGCCTTCTCGATGAATGAGACTGGTTGCGTCTGTTTTCCCTCTTTCCGGCAATCGGCAAGGTGGCGAAAAAGCCCCGTGGCATGATGCCTGCGGGCACGACAGCGCAGCCGAGTGGACGATACCGTCCGCCCGCCTTGTCGTTTCATATCATTTTTTTCGACGGCAGGTTGCGCCCTGCCGCCATCGATGTTTGCGGCCGGGAGCCGCGTGAAAGAAGACTATTTTGACCAACGAAAACACTTTAACCGGTACCAACACTGGGGAACTCACCGGTTTCGCAGCACTTGGAATTACCGGCGCGCTGCTCAAGGCGACTCATGGCGCCGGCTTCACCGATCCGAAGCCGATCCAGACCCAGGCGATCCCCCCGCAGCTGGAAGGCCGTGACATTTTCGGCATCGCTCAGACCGGCTCCGGCAAGACCGCGGCCTTCGCGCTGCCGATCCTGTCGAAGATCATCGCGCTCGGCACCAAGCGCCGGCCGAAGACGGCCCGCGCACTGATTCTGGCGCCGACGCGCGAACTCGCCGTGCAGATCGAAGACATGATCAAGCTGCTCGCCAAGGGCGCGCATGTCTCGACCGCGCTCGTGCTTGGTGGCGTCTCGCGCTTCAGCCAGGTGAAAAAGGTTGCGCCCGGCGTCGACATTTTGATCGCCACGCCCGGCCGCTTGACCGATCTGGTGCGTGAGGGCGACCTCGTGCTTGCCGACACCAAATGGCTGGTGCTCGATGAAGGCGACCGTATGCTCGACATGGGTTTCATCAACGACGTCAAGCGTATCGCCAGGGCTACCGCGCCGGACCGCCAAACGGTGCTGTTCTCGGCAACCATGCCGGCTGAAATCGCCGAGCTGGCTAAAGGCCTGTTGAAGAACCCTATCCGCGTCGAAGTCGCACCCCACAGCACCGCGGCGGCCGAGATCGTGCAAGGCGTCGTCCTTGCCCGCACCAAGCAGAAGCGCCAGGTGCTGGCCAAGATGCTCGCCGACGAGGCAATGAAGTCCGTCATCATTTTTTCGCGCACCAAGCATGGCGCCGACAGGGTGACCAAGGACCTCGAGCGCGACGGTTTCAAGGCTGCCGTCATCCACGGCAACAAGTCGCAGAACGCCCGCCAGAAGGCGCTGAACGATTTCCGCGAGGGCTCGGTGCGCATCCTTGTCGCGACCGACATCGCGGCGCGCGGCATCGACGTGCCGGGCATCAGCCATGTGGTGAATTTCGACCTGCCGGACGAGGCGGAGAGCTATGTCCACCGCATCGGCCGCACCGGCCGTAACGGTATGGATGGCATTGCGATTACGCTTTGCGATCCTTCCGAAAACAGCAAGCTGCGCCAGGTCGAGCGCATCATCCGCACCAAGCTGCCGATCGTCGCCGACCATCTCGGCAGCCCGGATCCGCAGCGCAATCCGGCCGAAAAGAACGAGCGTTTCGAGCCGGCCAATGACCGCAACGACCACAATGGCCGTCGCGACGGCAGGCGGCCTGGAGGCCAGAACAACGGCTTCGGCAAGAAGCGCTTCGGCGACAAGCCGGCTTTTGCCGGTGAGCGCAAGCCGGAAGGCGCCAAGCCCTTCAAGGGCAACAACAAGCGCCGCTTCGGTGGCAAGCGGCCCGCGGCGCGGGCTGCGTAAGTAGACTGAGTTGCAGTTGGCCGAGCCGCAGGGCTTGGCTGACTCGCCAAACTGAAGAAGGGCGGCCGGAGCGAATACTTCGGTCGCCCTTTTGTTTGGCGGAACACGCGAGCGCGTACTACTCGGTGATCGCCTTGACCCAAACGACGATCCGCTGCGCGAGGAAAGCCGTGGTCGACGGCGACAGCGCATCGCCGGCAATGACATGGTTGTCGGGATCGCCGTTGTCGTCGACCGGCACCAGTTCGTGCGAGCCGCCCCAGCGCCCGGCGATTTCGCGGGTGCGGTCGGGCCGCACCACCCGGTCCGAATCCGAAAATATGAACAGGGCAGGGATGGTCGCCTTCTCCACCGGCGCGACGTAGGCAAGCTCGGTCAGCGCCGCCATCGGCAGCGTCGCCGCCGTCGGATACCGGCAGGTCCAGAATTTCTCGTGCAAGGCGTTGCGTGGCAAGAAGCTGCGTTGCTTGCCGATGACCAGTTCGGCGATCTGTTTGCCCCATGGCATGGTGAGCAGCTCGGCGCCGGAAGCCTTCACCCCGAAATTCGGCGAGATGAACGCGATCGCCGCGACGCCGTCCGACGCGCCGGGTTGCGTCGCCGCCCAGGCGGCCAGCGAGCCGCCGGTCGAGGTGCCGATGACGATCACCTTGTCGCCGATCGCCCGGCCGATGGCGAGCGCTTCCTCATAGTCGTTGATCCAGGCGTTGACGCTGCCTTCAGCCATCGCGGCGCCGTCCTGCCCGTGGCCGGTGAGGCGGGTGTAGAAGAGATTGGCATCGAGCTGGTCGGCCACTTCGTCGGGCAGCGGCCGGATCTCGCCTTTCGATGCCGAAAAGCCGTGGATGTAGACGATCGAAAGCTTCGTCCTGGCGTGAACCATCGGGTTTGCCCAGATGATTTCCTTCTCCAGTCCGTCGCGGATGCCGGGCACCGCGGCTTCCTCGCGCGCCAGATAGGCCTGCGGATCGTCGCCGATCACGGAAGGATCGAAACGGATCGTGGTGTCGACGGGCACGCGCGGGCCAAGCACGAGGGCCAGGATAAGGATGACGACAAGACCCAGTACCGCGAGCACGATCCGTCGCCCCATCGCAGACTCCACGCAACAATTCTCAACCTATGGCCGCGATTGCAGCCAGGCAACTCGTGCCCTGTGGACAGTTTATTCGTTTGGCGGCTTGCGGTCGAAATTCAGCGGCCGTGACTTCCAGCGCGTCGCGGTGCTGATGACCCACCGGCAGACCGGTCTCGGCAGGACGCTGAGTAGCTTCAGCCCCCAGCTCAGGCGGCGCGGGAAGGTGACTTCGAAGCCGCCGGACTTGATGCCGCGCGCCATGCGCCGCGAGGCGCGGTTGACGGGCATAAGCCCGGGCATCGGCAGCAGGTTCTTCTCGGTCAGCGGCGTATCGACAAAGCCCGGATTTATCACCTGGACGCGGACGTTCATCTTGTCGAAGTCATATTTGAGCGACTCCCCCAGTATGTTGATCGCCGCCTTGGTGCCGCCATAGGCGGCCGTGGTCGGCCAGCCGAAATAGGCGGTGACCGAACCGACCAGCACGATGTGGCCGCGCCCACGCACGCGCATGCGTTCGACAACCGGCACCAGGCCGTTGATGATGCCGAAATAGTTGACTTCGAAGGACTGGCGAAACCCACGCACGGTCAGATCCTCGCCCGGCGTCGCGATGTAGTTTCCGGCATTGAAGATAGCGAGCACGATCGGGCCGAGATCCTTCTCGATCGCCGCGACCGTCCTTGCCATGCGCTTCTCGTCGGTGACGTCGCAGGGATAGGCCGTGACGCGGCCCGGCATCTGCGCCGTCTCGACAACAAGCGTGTCGATCGGGTCGTCGTCGAGCGCCGACACCGCGACGGCATAGCCCTGGGCTGCAAGATCCTTGGCCAGTGAGCGGCCGATGCCGCTGCTGCCGCCCGTGATCCAGGCGACGCCGTGCTTCGGGTTGGCCCGGTAGAGTGTCATTCTGTGTCCTGCGACTTTTTCTTAGCCTGTGCTCTAGCGATGAAGAAATCGAATGGAAAGAGCGCTTTTCCAGACACGGTTTAAATGGACGGCGCGCGCGGCATACGGCTTGAGGGAAATTGCAGTGCCCGAAATGCGGCTGGACCAGACGAATTCTTGCCTTGAAACCGAAGCTGCGGGTTTCTAGGGTCTCGCCGCACGCATAAAGGAACCTGTATGCCCCGTTCTGTGATCGAAGCGATCGGCAACACGCCCCTGATCCGCCTTAACAAGGCCTCGGAAGCAACCGGCTGCGAGATTCTGGGCAAGGCCGAATTCATGAATCCGGGCCAGTCGGTCAAGGACCGCGCCGGCCTGTTCATCATCCGCGACGCCGAGCAGCGTGGGCTTTTGCGGCCGGGCGGCGTCATCGTCGAGGGGACGGCCGGCAACACCGGCATCGGTTTGACGCTGGTCGCCAAGGCGCTCGGCTACCGCACCGTGATCGTCATTCCCGATACGCAGAGCCAGGAGAAGAAGGACACGATCAAATTGCTCGGCGCCGAGCTGATCGAGGTGCCCGCGGTTCCCTACAAGAACCCCAACAATTATGTGAAACTGTCGGGGCGCCTGGCCGAGCAGATGGCGCGGTCCGAGCCGAACGGTGCGATCTGGGCCAACCAGTTCGACAATGTCGCCAACCGCGACGGCCATATCCGTACCACCGCGCAGGAAATCTGGGCCCAGACCGGCGGCAAGGTCGATGGTTTCGTGTCCGCCGTCGGGTCTGGCGGAACGCTGGCCGGCGTCGCCTTCGGGCTGAAGGCCAAAAGCAAGGACGTCAAGGTCGCGCTCGCCGATCCGCTGGGAGCGGCACTCTACAGCTTCTACACCAGCGGCAAATTGAAATCCGAGGGCAGCTCGATCACCGAAGGCATTGGGCAGGGGCGGATCACCGCCAACCTCGAAGGCTTCACGCCGGATTTTTCCTTCCAGATTCCGGACGAGGAAGCGCTGCCCATCGTATTCGACCTGATCCAGGAGGAAGGCCTGTGCGTCGGCGGCTCGACCGGCATCAACATTGCCGGCGCGATCCGGCTGGCGCGTGAACTGGGTCCCGGCCACACCATCGTGACCATCCTCTGCGACTACGGCACGCGCTATCAGTCGAAGCTGTTCAATCCGGAGTTCCTGCGGGAAAAGAAACTGCCGGTACCGGGCTGGATGGATGAGAAAGCCGACATTTCGGTGCCGTTCGAAAAGGTCGCGTGATGGGCTATAAGACGCAAGCGCTGTTTCGCGACGACGCCTATCTCCGCACGGCCGACGCCGCCATAGTCGCCATCAACGATCGCGGCGGCATCATTCTCGACCGCACCATCTTCTATGCCACGTCGGGCGGGCAGCCGGGGGACACGGGCGCGATCGAGCGCGCCGACGGCAGTGTGATCGCGATTGCCGCCACCATCACCGGCGAGACCAAGGACGAGATCATCCATGTGCTGGCGCCCGAACAGCCGGCTCCGGCCGTCGGCGAACGGGTCAAGCTCGCCATCGACTGGCAGCGGCGGCATCTTCTGATGCGCATGCACGCAGCCTGCCACCTGCTCACCGTCGTCTGCCCGTTCCCGATCACGGGTGCCGCCGTTTCCGAGGACGACAGCCGCGTCGACTTCGACATCCCGGATGCCGGCTTCATCAGGGAAGACGTGACGGCAAAGGTGATGGACCTTGTGCGGGCCGATCACCCGATCTTTGTCAGGCTGATATCGGACGAGGAATTGGCGGCCAATCCTGGGTTGGTCAAATCCAAGAATGTGCGGCCGCCCGTTGGCACCGGCAATATCCGCCTGGTCTGCATCGGCGAGAACGCCTCGATCGATAGCCAGCCTTGCGGCGGCACCCATGTGAAGAGCACTGGTGAAGTCGGCGAAATCCATATCGGCAAGATCGAGAAGAAGGGCCGCGAGAACCGGCGCTTCCGCATACGCTTTGGGCCGATGCCGGCAGCTTGACAATACAGAGGCTCCGCCCGAGGCGAAGCAGGAGAACGAGAATGGCCCAAGACAGCCCTTTCACCGTCGATGCGGACTGGTTGCAGGCGCGCCTCGGCGAACCGGGCCTGACCATCGTCGATGCGTCCTGGTATCTGCCGGCGCAGGGCAGGGATGCGCGCGCCGAATATGAGGCCGCGCATATTCCGGGCGCCCGCTTTCTCGATCAGGATGCGGTATCGGACCCCGATTCAGCCTTGCCGCATACGCTGCCGTCGCCGCAGCATTTTGCCCAATATGTCGGCTCGATGGGCATTTCGGCGGACGACACCATTGTCGTTTATGACGGTCCGGGTTTCTTCTCGGCGCCGCGTGCCTGGTGGATGTTCCGCATCATGGGCGTATTCCAGGTCTACATCCTGGATGGCGGCTTCGACGGCTGGAAAGCGGCGGGACGGCCGGCGACGGCGGAGCCGACGAAGATCGCGCCCTGCGTGTTTCATGTCGACTTCGACGCCACGCGTGTCGCCAGCCTTGCCGATATGCGCCGCGTCGTCGAGACGAACGAGAGCCAGATCGCCGATGCCCGTGGAGCAGGCCGCTTTACCGGCATGGAACCTGAACCCCGCGCCGGCATCCGCTCCGGCCATATGCCCGGTGCGCGCAACGTGCCTTACTCGGCGCTGTCGGAAGACGGCGAACTGTTGTCGAAGGACCGCTTGCGCAAGGTCATCGAGGATGCCGGCATCGATCTGTCGAAGCCGGTCGTCACCTCTTGCGGTTCAGGCATCACCGCGGCTGCGATCACACTGGCTTTGGAGACGCTTGGCCACACCGACAACAGGCTTTACGACGGCTCATGGACGGAGTGGGGCGGGCTTTCCGACACTCCTGTCGTGACAGGCCCCGCCTTGATGGGCCCCGCGTTGATGGGCAAGGAATGATGGCCATGGAAAACGGAGTGCTGGAAGACATCGACGTCACGGTGACATTTCTCGAAATGCATGTACCGCCGGCCTATTCGCCGCCGGTGCCGTACAACCGCCAGATCGCGTTGCTGAAGACCAAGGACATTCCGCTGCACTTCTACCGCTATCTAATGGATCGGGTGGGGCGCAAATGGCACTGGGTCAATGTTCTCAGGCTGAACGACGAGGAGCTTTCGGCGGGCATCCACCGCGAGGACCGTGACATCAGGGTGCTCTATCTCGACGGCGCGCCGGCCGGCTTCTTCGACCTCAAGCCGCATCTGCCGGAAGAAGTGGAGCTTGCCTATTTCGGCATGATGGAACACGCGACCGGGCAAGGCATCGGCCGCTGGTTCCTGGGTGCGGCGATCGCCGCCGCCTGGTCGCATGGGCCTAAGCGGGTGACGGTGCAGACCTGCACGCTCGACCATCCGGCGGCATTGCCGCTCTACCAGAAGCTCGGTTTCGCACCAGTGGCGCAAAAGAAGGAGATCGTGCATCCGATGGCTTTCGCCGAGCGCTCGGCCAGCGTCATGCGGCCTTGATTCCTGCAACTGAACCTTTCGTTCATCCAGGCTTCAGACTGTCTCTGCCATCTTGTCGGCACCATCAATGCGGCCATCAGAGCAGGGTCGAAGGAGAAAGACATGCTGACCAGACGCACCTTTGCAGCCGTGCTGATCGCGGCGCTTGCCATGCCGACCCTTGCCGCCGCCCAGGCGACAACGCCTTCGGCCGCGACGATCGAGCGGCAGCTCGAAGCGCCACCCAAGGTGAAGCTGCGCCCGAACCAGCGCGTCACCATCCGCGAATTCAAGCGGCGGCCGGATCTCAGGCGCATGGCCCGCTCGATCGACATCCAGTCGATCAATTTCGCCTTCGGTTCGGCGGCCATTTCCGAGTCGCAGTACGGCAAGATCGAAAATATCGCCGACGCGCTTCAGCGCATCCTGCGGCGTGATCCCGGCGCCCGCATTTTGATCGAGGGCCATACGGACGCGGTCGGTTCGTTCCAGTCGAACCAGATCCTGTCCGAGCAGCGCGCCGCCTCGCTGAAACGCACGCTGGTGCGCGAATTCGGCGTGCCGGGCTATGCGCTCGAAACCGTCGGCTACGGCGAGGAGTTCCTGCTCGTGCAGACGCAGAACGAGAACTGGCGCAATCGCCGGGTGACGCTACGCCGCTTCGACGATTTCATAAGGTAAGCTGTTCGGAGCTTTGACGATTTCGGCGCCTAACCTGCGATCTGGATCAACACTCAAAAGAGAGCCCGGCTTGAATGAGCCGGGCTCTTTCCATATCGCTGGTCGTTTCAAGGCACGATTGGAGGACCAGGCGATGACGATACGAGTGGTGATGGCCGGGGCGACCGGCTGGGTCGGCAAGGCGCTGGTGCCGGCGATCGAGGCGCAAGGCGACATGAATTTGGCCGGCGCGGTTTCGCGCAGCGGTGCAGGGCAGGATTGCGGCCTGCTGGTTGGTCTGCCGGCCAATGGCGTCACCGTTTCCGCTTCGCTCGCGGAGGCTCTGGAGGTGCCGTCCGACGTGCTGGTCGACTACACCAAGCCGCATGTGGTGAAGGATCATGCGCTGCTGGCGATCTCCAAGGGGCGGCATGTGGTGATCGGCACATCGGGACTTGGGGCCGCCGACTATGCCGAGATCGATGCCGCGGCGCGCGCCAACCGGGTCGGCGTGATTGCCGCCGGCAATTTTTCGATCACCGCCACGCTGATGAAGCGTTTTGCCCTGATGGCGGCGAAATACGTGCCGGATGTCGAGGTCATCGACTATGCCAGCGCCAAGAAGCCCGATGCCCCATCCGGCACCGCGCGCGAGCTTGCCGAGGCGCTGGCGGATGTGCGCAAGGCTTCGACGGCAAGGCCGGTCTCGGAAGTGACGGGCGTGCCTGGAACACGCGGCGCCGCGGTCGGTGCGGGCGAAGGGGTGCAGGTGCACGCGCTTCGCCTGCCGTCCTACATCCTGTCCTGTGAGGCGCTGTTCGGCCTGCCCGACGAGCGGCTGACCATTCGCCATGATGCCGGCTCGTCCGCGGCACCCTACGTGGCCGGAACGCTGCTTGCCATTCGGCGCGTGCGGGAAGTCACGGGGCTGGTGCGCGGTCTCGATGCGCTGATGGATTAGGTGTGGACTCATAAACCTGGAGCCAAATTCGGATTGACGCCAGTTTGATGAAGGCGAGGTAGTTTGCGGCGAGTTTATCGTAGCGCGTGGCGATGCGTCCGGGCCTACTCCATCAAAGCAACGGCCATGTCCGGAATGGTCCATTGACCGGACATTGCGCGTCCTTGCCAGAACCGACGCGAATGACCCAGAGCAGATATCCCGCAGTGATCGGAACGCTTGCTCAGAGCCACTCGGCAAGCGTCTTGAGCAGCTCACCAAGTGGGATCCCGGCCTTCGAGATCATCGTCCGGGACGATCCGCGGTTGGCGACGAAGAGTGGTGTAGGGGTCCATATAGGCTAGTTTGAGCGCATCGTTCCACAACCTGAATATTCCCCTTAGCGATGCGCCAAATTCGAGCCTAGGAAAGCTTGGCGGTGGCAGGCTGAAGCCGCGGATGGTGGTCGGGGCTTTAGTGGAGATGTCGGCCATGGTGTCCTCCTGTGACGGTGAGAGTGACACCGCTTCCCACTCAGGTCCTTGGCCCGGACCTGAAGAGTCCTGAACAGCCCTGAAGTTCGCCTTCAGGACCGTCTTGGGTTATCCTAGCCCCCGAGGGACGGGTTCTTGGCAAATGGACTTGGAGTTTGGGAACTATCGCCTGAAACGTGCCGAACGGCGGCTGCTGGGGCCTAAGGGGCCGATGGAGCTTTCGGCGCGATCCTTCGACATCCTCGCCATGTTGCTGGAGAGGCCGGACGAGGTGATCGGCAAGACCGAACTCTTCGATGCGGTCTGGCCCGGCCTGGTGGTGGAGGAGAACACGCTGCAGGTCCACATTTCGGCGCTGCGAAAGCTGCTGCCCGCCGAGATGATCGTGACCGTGCATGGTCGCGGCTATAAATATGCTGGTCCCAAGCCCTTCGCGGCTACGGCCGAGGCTACGGCGCCGTCCAGACCGTCCATCGCCGTTCTACCCTTCGACAACATGAGCGGCGACCCGGAGCAAGACTATTTTAGCGACGGGATTACCGAAGACATCATCGCTGAGCTTGGCAAGTTCAAGGAGTTTCTGGTCATTGCGCGAAACTCCTCCTTCCAGTTCCGCGGCAGGGCGAATGACCTAGCCGAGGTGGCAAAGAGACTTGGCGTCCAGTACGTCGTCGAAGGCAGCGTGCGGAAGATCGGCAACCGGGTGCGGATCGCGGTGCAGCTAACCGATGCGTCCTCAATGGCTCATATCTGGGGCGAACACTACGACCGGGAACTCGACGACATTTTCGCGATCCAGGACGAAATCACCCAGATGATTGCGGCCCGCCTGGCCCGGCAGGCCAGAACCGCGATTGCGTCGCGTGCCAGGGCCAGGCCGACCGACAACATGTCGGCCTATGACTTTTACCTGCGGGCGCTGCAACTGGCAGCCACCTATGACTATGACACGGTGCGCGAAGCTGAACCCTTTCTGCGCCAGGCGGTAAAGCTCGATCCGCGGTTTGCTGCTGCCCACGCCATGCTCGGCGTTGTCGAGACCCTCAAGTTCTTCTGGGTCTACTACAATTCAGATTATCTGCATTCCGCACTGGAGATGGCAAAAACCGCGTTACAGCTCGACCCCGACGAGGCGTACGGCCATCTCGCGACCGGCTTTGCTCTCTTGTACTTGCGCGAATTCAGGCAGGCTGAAATCAGTCTTGACCGTGCGGTTGCCCTCAATCCGAACGATCCGTTCATTCTTAGTATCCGTGCGCTTTTCCTCAATTACACGGACAGGCCGGATGAGGCGCTTGTTGAAATAACCGAAGCCCAGCGCCGCGACCCATACGCTGTGGGATGGTATGAAGACTTTCGCGGCATCATACTGACCACGGCTGGACGATATCGCGAGGCAACGGCCTGCTACGCGAAAATGGCGACCGTACCGCGGTGGTCGCTCGTTCGTCTTATCGTCTGCCATTCCGAACTCGGCGAAATCAAGCAAGCGCAAGACGTCCTGGCAAAAGTCAAGGCACATTATCCCGGACTACGCCTTGACGAGATCGTTGATGCGGAAGTGGATTACTATGAGGATCCGGCCGTGTGCAGCCGTTACCGCGCGATCCTGCAGCGTGTTGACAAGGAAGAATAAGCTTCACCACGGCCGCGAGCAATAGCCTCCGCTATCCGCCAACCATCAGCTTGACGACTTCGTCATGGTTGGTCTCGGAGATTTTGCGCTCACCGGCCTGGACGCCGCGCCGCAGCACGACGATGCGGTCGGATACGGCGAAGATATCCTGCAGATTGTGCGAGATGAAGATCACGCCTCGTCCTTGCGCCTTGAGCTGGTGGATGAGCGAAATGACCTTGCGCTGCTCGGGTACGCCGAGGGCGGCGGTCGGCTCGTCCATGATCAGGATTTGCGCGTCCCAATAGACGGCGCGGCCGATGGCGACAGCTTGGCGCTGCCCGCCGGAGAAATTGCTGACCGGGGCCTCGAGCCGGCTGACATGGAAGTCCAGTCTTCCCATGGTCTGCTTGGCGGCGACGGCCATGGCCTTGCGATCGAGCACCGGCAGGAAGCCGAAAGCCTTGCGCATCGGTTCGCGGCCCAGGAAGATGTTGGCGCCGATCGACAGATTGTCGGCGAGCGCCAGGTCCTGGTAGATCGTCTCGATGCCTTTTTCGCGCGCCTCCTGCGGCGTTGCGAAGGTCACCGGCTGCCCCCTGAGCAGGATCTCGCCGGCCGTCGGCTGAAAGACCCCCGATATCGCCTTGATCAGAGTGGTCTTGCCGGCGCCGTTGTCGCCGGCCAGCGCCACCACTTCACCCGGCCGTACAGCCATGGAAAAATCGTTGAGCGCCTGGACGGCGCCAAAATGCTTGGAAAGGTGTCGGACTTCGAGAAGCGGTGTGGTTTGTTCGGAACTATTCATCCTGGCGAGCTCCACTGAACCGGCGCTGCGCCTGGTCGATAAGGACGGAGATGATGATGACGAGGCCGACGGCGATGAACTGCCAGAACGGCTCGACATTGACGAAGACCAGCCCGTACTGGATCACGGCGATCACCAATGCGCCGGCGACCGTGCCGAAGATCGTGCCGGATCCGCCGAACAGGCTGGCGCCGCCGATCACCACGGCCGCGACGCTGTCGAGCAGCAAGGGTTCGCCGGCCTGGGCGGCGCCCGCGGTGAAGCGCGCCGCGTAGAGCGCGCCGCCGAGGCCGGCGCACATCGCCGAAAGCATATAGAGGCGCAAGATGTGCCCCCTGATGTCGATGCCGGCGCGGCGCGCGGCCTGCACATTGGCGCCGATGGCGTAGTTGTGCTGGCCGAACCGGGTCTGGCTCAGGATGTAATGCATCACGACGACGAAGATTGCGGTGATCATGACAAGATAGGGCACGCCGTGGAACTTGCCGTTGCCGAGCAGCGCGAACCATGAATTCTGCACCGGCACCGTCGTGCCGCCGGCAAGGAGATAGGCAGCGCCGCGCGCCACGCCGAACATGCCGAGCGTGCCGATGAAGGGCGGAATTCTCAGCCGCGAGATCAGCAGGCCGTTGATGATGCCCGGCACGCCGGCAACAAGCACGGCGGCCAGAATACCTGCCAGCATTGCCAGTGGCAGCGGGATTGCGGCTCCCGCCATGTTCGTGGCGTGGGCGGCAACGACGGCCGCAAGACCCATGATGAAGCCGAGCGACAGGTCGATGCCTCCCGAAATGATGACGAAGGTCTGTCCGGTCGCAAGCAGCAACGGTGCCACCGCAAATATCGCTATGGACTGCACGTTGAACGGATTGAGCACGAATGTCGCGCCGAAGGATAGCCTCGACCAAACCTCGAAACAGATGATCAGACCGGCGAGGAACAGCCAGGCGCGCCCTTCGGCGATGCGCCCGATCCAGGTCCTGGCCGGATCACCGTGATCTGCCTGAGGAGCGACATGCGCTTCGCCTTGCTCGGTTGGTGATGTTGAAGTCATTGATACATCCGATCCGCGGCGCGGCCTCCGTCAAACAGGGGTCCCAGAGACACCCGGCACAGGTCTCCTCCCGGCAAGCCGGAAGGAGAGCTCGCCTGGGCTCATTCGGAATAAAGGTACTTCGAGATGTTCGGATCCGCGATGTTGGACTTGTCCATGATCGTGAAGCCGGTGCCGATCGCAACCGGGATCGAATTTCCGGTCAGATGGGCATAGGCCGACACGACGCCGAAATAGCCGATTTCGGCGGGATGTTGGGCAATCGCAACGTCGACCAGGCCGGTGTTGATGTTGTCGACGATGCTGGTCGGCGCGTCGAACGCCACGACCTTGATGGTGCCGGTCTGCCCAGCTTGCTGGACGCCATTGGCAGCACCAAGCGCGGAGAACAGATTTGCGCCGAACACACCAACGAGATCGGGATTGCGCGCGAAGACAGCCTGCAGCTGCGAGGCGGCCTTGTTGGCGTCGTTGTCGTTGAACTGAGTTTCGAGAACGGTGATGCCGGGATGGTTGGCCGCCATCTCCTTCTTGAAGCCCTCTTCACGCTGATCGGTGGTCGAAATGCCGGGCTTGACGTTCGAAACGTAGACCTTGCCCTTGTCGCCTATGGCAGTGGCCAGTGCCCGCGCGGCGATCTCGCCGCCCAGAATGTTGTCCGACGCAATATAGGACAGCGGGAAATCCGCGTCGCCGGCGCCGGTCTGATAGACGCCGCTGCCGATGAACGTGTCGACGGTGATGACAGGGATGCCGGCATCATTGGCCTTGCGCAGCGGCTCGACCAACTGAACCTTGTCGGTCGGCGCGATCAGGATCGCGTCCGGCTTCTTGGCGATGACCGCGTCAAGCACCGGCACTTGGGTGACCGGGTTGAAGTCCGGGGCGCCTTGGAAAACCAGGTCCACGCCAAGCGCGTCGGCTGCCGCCTGGGCGCCTTTGCGCATGGTGATGTAGAAACCATCGGTCGTGAGACCGGGGATGAGCGCAATGGTGAACTTCTTGTCCTGCGCCAGAGCGGGTGTGACCAGCGCCGTTGCGCTGATGGCGAGAGCCGCGAGCGCGGCAACAATCTTCTTCATGACATCCTCCTCATTGTTGGCAGATTTGCCGTTTGCAAGTGACATTGGAATGGCCGTCAATCGTTCAGGCATAAGGTGCCCGACGGCCGTGAAACGCCTGTTTGCTGTCGCGGGCGGCTTTCCTCCCAAGCGCCCTCCGGTCGATATGTCAGCCGGTCGAACCAAACCGGCACAAGAGCCGCAGCCCCCTTTGCTCGCCTCCGCGAGCCTCTGGGAAGTGCGTCGCCCGGCGTTCTTGCATGCCGGATCGTTCAGGTTGTAACACTTTGCAGAAATAAATTGCAACCCGGTTTTTCCGAGGTTGCGGCGTCGGACTTTTCAAACCGGACAGCATATGATGCGCTCCGCAGGGCCTCCAAGGCGAACTATTGCCCCGACCTCTCGGCGACACAACCGATTTTCTGGCAGTGGCTCGGGCCGGCCAACGGCATCTGCCTCTATCGAGGCGCGAGAGCCTCGAGGATGGCCTGCGCCGTCATTGTATCCGTTATCAGGGCATTGATGAGCCTGGCGCGAGCGGCGCCGATGATTGCCGTCGCTTTCTCCGGCGACGCGGCAACCCCGATCACCAGCGGCACCGCGCGAAGTTGTGCCGGCGACATCGCGATCATCCGGCTCTCACCTTCCCAGGGGATCAGCGCTCCTCCGGCATCGAAGTAATGCCGGATGACGTCTCCCGCCGCATGGACCAAGGCCTGCTCGCTCAATGTGGCCGCGCTCGCCTCGGGCGGATTGATGGCGTGCGGCAGGCCGATGCCGACGATCGCGACGTCGGTCCGGTCCCACAGCGCAACGGCATCGCGGATGGCCGCGTCGCCAAGGAAGACCTCGCGCAACTCGGTGGATGGCAGATAGGGCGCATGGATGAAATGCGGCGTTCCGCCCAATTCCTCGGCGGCAAGCCGCACGAACTCGTTGATCTGAAAATGCGGTGCATGCTGCTGCATACCGCCGGTGGCAGCCACGGTGTGGACGCCGGGAATACGCGGCAGGCCTGTCCGGATCACCTCGCGGACGGCGCGTCCCCAGCCGATGGCGACCACGGAGCCGGCCACCAGCTGTGCTTGCTTGAGCAATGCGCCAAGCGGCGCGGCAAGCGCCGTCAGTGCGCCCGCCGCCGGCGTTTCGATCACCGCCGCATCGGCAAGCCCCAGCCCATCGATCAGCTGCCTGGTGATGTCCTCGGGCGTCGCCAGATCGAGAACCTCGATCCGCACGATCCCCTCGGCCCGTGCCCGCTGCAGCAGACGCGAAATCGTCGCCGTGGAGACGCCGAGCTGCCGTGCGATGTCGACCTGCGACATCTCAGCCTCATAGTGCAGCTTGGCGACCGTATGCAGCATCGTGCGCGATGCGGTCGCGTCCTGGATCGGAGGGACAGACAGCTTGCAATTCCTTTCAGCAACGTGTTACACGAGCATAGACCGACGGGAGTTATCGCGCAAATTCGGCAAACTCGCAACTTGAGGTCATTGCGGACCACGGGTGTCGGCGAGGCCGCTTTTCTTGCGATCGATAGCGCATCAAAGCGGCAAAGATCTTCCCGCCGGCAGGCGGGCAAAACTGAACATTCTTGTTTCCACGGGATCCGCGCCTCGAAAAGCGGGCGCCAACATCGGACAGAAGACCATGGCAAAGATGACCACCGCGGAGTTGCGCGGCTACCAGCAGATATGCGGCAAGGACGGGGCCATGGTGGCCATCGCCTGCGACCAGCGCGGCGGCATGCGGACCTTGCTGGCGTCGGATCCGGCCGAACAGGCCAGGATCACCAATGACATGCTCGGCGACACCAAGTCGGACATCACGCGCTACCTCGCCAGTGCCGCGTCCTGTGTCTTGCTCGACCCGCTCTGCGCGGTGCCGCGGGTGGTCGACGAGGGCGTGCTGAATCGTGATACGGCGCTGCTCATCGGCCTCGACGCCTCCGGCTTCGACGTCTCGCCCGATGGCTACCGCCTGTCGCGCCTGGTTCCCGGCATCGACGCGCGCCGCGTCCGTGAATTGGGCGGCACGGGCGGCAAGATCATGGTCTATCTCAGGGCCGACAAGCCTGAAGCCAACGAGCACAACATCGCCATCCTGCGCCAGTGCATCGCCGACTTCGGGCAAGAGGACCTGCTGCTCGTCGTCGAGTTCCTGACCTACCAGATCGAAGGGGAAAGCCCCGAAGACTATGCGGCCAAAACGCCCTGGCTTGTCGAAGAGGGCACCCGGATTTCGTTGGAGTGCGGAGCAAAGGTGCTGAAGCTTCCTTACCCTGGAACGCCCGAAGCTTGCGCCAATATCACCAGAATGGCCGGCGACGTGCCATGGGCGGTGCTTTCCGCCGGCGTCAACCACGCGACCTTCCTCGGCCAGGTCGAGATCGCCATGCAGAACGGTGCGTCGGGCGTCATCGCCGGCCGTTCCCTGTGGAAGGACTGCATCTCGCTCGACCGTGACATTCAGCGCGAAAGGCTTAAGACCATCGCAGTGCCGCGATTGCGCGAAATCCAGGCTGTGATCGGGCACTACCGGCAGAAGGCCGCCTGATATCCGCGTTTGATCACTGGCACGTGCAGGACGTCATGCCTCTCAGCATAGGAATCGACATCGGCGGCACCAATTTGCGTGCCGCCCGCATTTCCGGCACGGGCGAAATCCTCGACCGCATTTCCGAGAAGAGCGCGCCGGACCCGGAGCTGGTTCTCTCCCGGATCGCCGATATGGTGCGCCGGCTCGATACCCCCGGGGTTGCAGCCATCGGCATCGGCGTTCCCGGCCGCGTCGATGCGCGGCGCCGCACGGTCCTGTCCGGCGGCTATGTCAACCTCGCCTCGGTCGCATTGGCGCAGCGGCTGGAAGACACGGCCGGCAAGCCCGTCGTCGTCGACAATGACTGCAACATGGCGCTGGTCGCCGAAATGGCTCTCGGCGCCGGCCGAGGCCATGACAGCATCGTCATGTTCACGATCGGGACCGGCATTGGCGGCGCCGTCGCCCAGAACCGGCAGATCATGCGTGGCCGGGCAACGGCAGGCCAGCTCGGCCATATCACCGTCGACGTTAACGGCGAAACCTGCGCCTGCGGCCGGCGCGGTTGCGTTGAAACCACCAGCTCGGGCACGGCGCTTGGCCGTCACATCGCGCGGGCAGGCTTAGGTCCTGACGTTTCGGTCGACCGGCTTTTTGCCCGCGACTTGGCCGGCGACATCCAGGCGCGCGGCATACTGGAAGCCTGGGCCAGGCCGCTGCGTGCCGCAATCGATACGACCGTTGCCGTGCTCGACCCCGATCTGGTTCTGCTTGGCGGCGGCCTTGGCCGGGCGGCGCACAAGGCGCTTGCCTGCGCGCCGGCGCTGGCGCCCTGGTATCAATGCAAGGTGGAACCGGCACAGCTCGGCGACGACGCCGGCGTGATCGGCGCCGGCCTGCAGGCATTGGCGGCGGAGGCGGGCACGACACAGGCGCCGGCATCGCCGTCTGCCCAACCCGGCCGTGCCAGGCGGGCCGTGCTCGTCAATGGTATTCCGGCCAGCGGCAAGAGCACCGTTTCGCGCGGCATCGCCGACCGCATGGGATGGCCATTGCTTGCGCTCGATACGGTCAAGAATCCATTCCTCGAAGTGCTCGGCGGCGGCGACCGCGAGTTCAACCGCACGCTCGGCCGCGCCAGCTACCAGGCGATCTGGTCGGTCGTCGGCGAGGCGCCCGCTGGCACAACCGTGGTCGTCGACGCCTGGTTCGGCTTCCAGCCGCGCCAGCTTCTCGAGGACCATTTGCGAAAGGCAGGTGTTGAACAGACCGCCGAAATCTGGTGCCACGCGCCCGGCGAGGTTCTTGCCGAGCGCTATCGCGCCCGGCTCGACCAGCGTCCAGCCGGTCATCCGGGTGCGGCCTATATCCCCGAGCTGATCGAATTGGCCAGGCGTGCCGAGCCGCTGCGGCGTGGACCGCTTTTCGACGTCGATACGACGAAGCCGATCGACTTTGATGCGATCACGGAATGGCTGAAGGTCGCGATTGAGGGCAGCAATTGACCAGCGCAACTGCATTTCGAATGGTCCTCAAGCATTTGGCATGAATCGGGTGGGAAGTGCCGGCGTGAAAGCATAATTTTCGGTCAACGACACCGGAGATTTCATCATGACCATCCAGTTCAAAGCCTTGCCTACTGAAGATGTAAGGGCCTTGCAGCGCGGCGGACCGGATGCCTATGGCAGGACGCCTGAGCGCAAGATTTCCGATGGCGACGGCGTGCCTTGCCGCCACTGCCTGAAGAACGTGGCGGCCGGCGATCCCTATCTCATCCTCGCCTTCCGGCCGTTTCCGGAGCTCCAGCCCTATGCCGAGACCGGACCGATCTTCCTGCACGCCGAGGAATGCGAGCGCGCCGCCGCGGCCGATGCGCTTCCCGAAATGCTCGAAAGCACCGACTACATCGTGCGCGGTTACGGCACGGATGACCGCATCGTCTATGGCAGCGGCGGCGTTATCCCGACCGGCGCCATCGCGGCCCGGGCGGAGGCCCTGTTCGAGCGCGACGACATCGCCTATGTCCATGTCCGCTCGGCCCGCAACAATTGCTATCAATGCCGCATCGAGCGGGCGTGACGGCTTGCAAAAAGATGCCCGCCGATGGTCTGGCGGGCAGTTGGGAAAAAATAGTCGCGACAGAAGCTGCGGTCGAAGCCGCCGGCAAAGCCCGGTATTCGCCGGCGTTTGGAAAGCGGCTTGAGCCATCAGGGAACGACACCTGTATAGGCACAGTTTTCGGACGCCGAATGTGAAATGCTTCACACAGCGCATGCTTGGTCATGGCGGCGCGCGAAAAGGCCGGTGACGGCTGTCGCACAGCCGTCGCACAAGTGCGCTAGGAGGTGGCTGTCGATAGATTGCCGACCGCGGATGGACCGGCGGCACGTCTCGACATCGAGGAAGCGGGGCTTTGGCTCCGCTTTTTTGTTGCCCCACTTCCGCCCAAAGAAAAGCCCGCCGGAACGACCGACGGGCTTTGACCGCTGCCTGGGCGGTTTTAATTGAACTTGTACTTCGCACCGATGCGAACGGTGTGGAAGGAAGGCTTGGTGGTGAGGGTGTCGTCCGGCAGCCCGATATCGGATGAGAAATCCTTCTCGGAGAACTGCGAATAGCGATATTCGAGCCCGACGGTCATGTTGCTGGACAACGCTGTTTCCACACCGCCGCCCACCGAGAAGCCGCTGGAACCCCAGTCGAGTATGTCGCCGATCGGCGAAGACGCATTCAGATCGAAATGCTGCCAGGAATAACCGCCGAGCACATAGGCGAGCGTCGATTCGTTGACTTTCATACCGACACGGCCCAGCACGTCGAACCCGTAGTCGGTATCGAGGTTGATCGATCCGCCCGGGATATTCAGCTCTGAAGTCATGCCGGAATAGCGGGCATCGACCATGACGCCTGCCACCCAGCTGCCGAAATCGTGGTCGTAGCCGGCGTTCAATTCGCCGAAGACGCCTTCGCCGCCGAGCCCGTTGAACTCCAGGTCGCCGAGCGGTGGAACGTTGATCTGATGCACCGATGCGCCCGCGCCGGCCGCGCCACCGATGTAGAAGCCGGTCCAGTTGTAGGCAGGGGCCTCAAAAGACGCGACGCCACCGTTCTGGGCGCCAAAGCGATAATTGGCCGCAACCTGGAACGTATGCCGCGACGTGTCGAGATTGAGAGCACCGTCCGGCGCACCGAGATCGGCAAGAAGATCATCCTTGGTGCCGAAGCGCGTATAGCGATATTCGGTTTTGATCGTCCAATTGCTGTTGATGGCGGTCTCGACGCCGGCTCCAACGAAATATCCGCTCTGATCCCAATCGAAATCAAAACCGGCGTTCGTGTCGAGCTTGTATTTCTGCCAGGAATAACCGCCGAGCACATAGCCCAAAGTGTTTGGCGTGAAGAGATAGCCTGCGCGCAAACCAGCGTCGAAGCCGTAGGTCTCCTTGACCGAAGCATCGAACCCAGCGACGTCGAGCGAGGTTTCAATGTTGCCGACATGGGCGTCGACAAGTCCACCGAGCAGGAAGCGCGGCGATACCATGTAGTCATAGCCAGCGGTGAGTTCGCCGTACACGCCTTCGCCGCCGATGCCGTTCAACGACAGGCCGGGAATGAAGTCGCTGCTGAGCTCGTGGACGTTGGCGCCGGCGCCAACGCCAAAGCCGACATAGATGCCGCTCCAGTTGAAGCCGGACGCCTCTACCGGCGCGACCACGTCGGCGGCATGAGCGGCCGAACCGAGCGCCAGAATGGACGCTGCGCCAAGAAGCAAAAATTTCGCGGATTTTAAGCTGATCATCATTACCCCCTAGAAGAACCCGAAATCTCCCTAGCACCCGTCCGCTACGGTAGCTGTAACAAAAATGCCACAGAAAAGCCGAATTGCACGCAAAACGGGTAAGCCGGCTCAATCGACCGTAAACCGTGAAATTTGCTTGTGGAAAAATGAGCCGCCGAGGGGTGTCGGCGGCTCTATCGGGGAGGAATCCGGGGCGGGTTCAGGCGGCGAGAACGGCCTTCGGCTCGACCAGCTCGTAGCCGAGCGCTTCGGCGACCGCGCGGTTGGTGATCTTGCCCTTGTGGACATTGAGGCCGTTGCGCAAATGATGATCGTCGACCAGAGCCTTCAGGCCCTTGTCGGCGAGTTGCAGGCCGTAATGCAGCGTAGCGTTGTTGAGCGCGTGGGCCGAGGTGACCGGCACCGCGCCCGGCATGTTGGCGACGCAGTAATGGATGACGCCGTCCACCTCATAGGTCGGTTCGGCATGGGTTGTGGCATGCGAGGTCTCGAAGCAGCCGCCCTGGTCGATGGCGACGTCCACGAGCACCGAACCCTTCTTCATGCCAGACAGCATTTCGCGCGACACCAGCTTCGGCGCGGCGGCGCCGGGGATCAGCACGGCGCCGATGACGATGTCGGCGGAGAAACATTCCTCTTCCAGCGCCTCGACAGTGGAATAGCGGGTATGGA
Organism: Mesorhizobium sp. STM 4661; assembly: GCF_000359125.1. GTDB lineage: Bacteria > Pseudomonadota > Alphaproteobacteria > Rhizobiales > Rhizobiaceae > Mesorhizobium. The sequence goes on from NZ_CAAF010000054.1 coordinate 58,930, forward strand.
CGCGGCCGGCAAAGAGATCGTCGAGCTGGCGCAGGCGCGGGATCGAGCGGTCGATGATGGTGACATCGGCGCCAAGCCCGGCCGCCATCCTGGCCGCATGCAGGCCGACGACGCCGCCGCCGAGCACGGTGACCTTGCCGGGCAGCACGCCGGGCACGCCGCCGAGCAGCACGCCGCGGCCGCCATTGGCCTTCTGCAGCGCCGTCGCGCCAGCCTGGATCGACAGGCGGCCGGCGACTTCCGACATCGGCGCGAGCAGCGGCAGCCCGCCGCGATCGTCGGTGACGGTCTCGTAGGCGATTGCGGTGACGCCGGAGGCCAGCAGGCCCTTGGTCTGCTCCGGATCCGGAGCGAGATGCAGATAGGTGTAGAGGATCTGGCCGTCGCGGAGCTGGACCCACTCGTTGGGCTGCGGTTCCTTGACCTTGACGATCATGTCGGACTTGGCGAACACGTCCGCGGCCGTCTTGGCGATGGTGGCGCCGGCGGCGCGGTAGGCGTTGTCGTCGGCGCCGATGCCGGCGCCGGCGCCGGTCTCGACCAGCACCTCATGGCCATGCGCGACATATTCGCGGACCGAGCCCGGCGTCAGGCCGACGCGGTATTCATGGTTCTTGATTTCCCGGGGGCAGCCGACGCGCATTTTCTTTCTCCTGATCCGGCCCTTCTTGGGCATGTTCCCTGTATCGATGTAGTGAACCACGAATCGTTCCGTGAGTGTTTGCGAATGCGCTTGCACCGGAGGGTGCACTTCGATAATCCTTGCGCGAAATCTAAGGATTTTCGCAGGAATCCCGAAGAAATGCCGCTGGACAGGATCGATATCGCCATTCTCGAGACATTGCAGAAGGATGGCCGGATACCCAATGCGGCACTTGCCGAGAAGGTCGGGCTGTCGCAGTCGGCCTGCTCGCGGCGGCTGGACAATCTGGAGAAATCCGGAACCATTCGCGGCTACCACGCCCGGCTCTCCAATGCCGCCCTTGGCCATCAGATGACCGCGATCGTGCATATATCGCTGTCGGGACAGTTCGAGAAGACGCTGTCGGATTTCGAGGCGGCGATAAAGCGCTGCCCGAACGTGCTGTCCTGCCACCTTATGTCGGGCGAATACGACTACATCCTGCGCATCGCCGCCAAGGACCTTGTCGACTACGAGCGCATCCACAAGGAATGGCTGTCGGCCATGCCGCATGTGACGAAGATCAATTCGTCCTTCGCCTTGCGCGAGATCGTCGACCGGACGGCCATGGGGCTGAAGCCGGAGATGGCCTAGGTTGTGAAGAATGCCTCTGTCACCACCCGGTCCATCGGAATGTCGTGCGGCTGCGGGTAGATGGTGGCGATGCGTTGCATCTCGTAGCCGACGCCGATGACCAATGGCTTGAACGGCATCGCCGCCAGTGTGCGGTCGAAGAAGCCGCCGCCATAGCCGAGGCGATAGCAACTGGGATCGATGCCGACGATCGGCGAGATGACGATATCGGGCAGCACCGGATCGCCTTCTGCCGGAATTGGGATGTTCCAGACGCCTTTTTCCAGCCGGTCGCCCGCAGCGTAGGCGCGAAAAATAAGCGGCTGGCCTTTCTCGATGACGACGGGCAGCGCCGTGCGGCCGCCACGCGCGTTGATGGACGCCATCCACGGGCGCAGGTCCGGCTCGCCGCGGAACGGCCAGTAAAGGCTGACCATACGGCCGGCAATGTCGCCGATCACGGCGTCGATGCCTTCGGCGATGCGCTTTGACATTGCCGTTCGCGCGTCAGCCGGGACAGCAAGGCGGACCGCGATGAGGCGCTCGCGCTCGGCCTTGCGCCAGCGTCTTACGTCGGTCCAGTCGGACAGGGGCGCGCGGAATTCCGGATCGAGCTCATGCATGAAGCAAGGCGGGGAGGCGTATTGCGCCGGACCTTCATCGTCGCGATCATTGACCATGCTTCACCCTCTGCGTGCTGTTTCGATTAGGCTATCTCAGGAGTGCGAGTTGCGGCATGCGCATCGACGACATCAAGCGGCGAGTCCTGGGCAATCATCCGTGGTCTGGCGTTGTTGCACTGCACAAAAATGCCTATATCACGCAGGGTGAAGTGCTCATCATGGGTGAAACGGGATGAACCAGGCCAACCATCATGTCGTCGTTGTCGGCGCGGGTTTCGGCGGCCTCGAATTCACCCGCGCGCTTGCCGGCGCGCCGGTGCGCGTCACCATGATCGACAAGCGCAACCACCATCTCTTCCAGCCGCTGCTCTACCAGGTGGCGACCACGGCACTGGCGACCTCGGAGGTCGCCTGGCCGATCCGCCATCTCCTGCGCAAGCGCAAGGACGTGACGACGCTGCTCGCCAATGTCAGCGGCGTCGACCGCGCCGGCAAACGCGTGCTGCTCGATGATGGCGGCACGGTCGACTACGACACGCTGGTGCTGGCCACCGGCGCCAGGCACGCCTATTTCGGCCATGACGAATGGGAGCCGTTCGCACCCGGGCTGAAGACGCTGGAGGACGCCACGACAATTCGACGGCGCATGCTTCTGGCCTTCGAGCAGGCCGAGCGTGAAACCGATCCGGTCAAGCGCCAGGCGCTGCTGACGCTGGCGATTGTCGGCGGCGGACCGACCGGCGTGGAACTGGCCGGCACGATTGTCGAACTGGCGCACGACACGCTGCGCGGCGAATTCCGCAACATCGATACACGGCAGACACGTGTGGTGCTGATCGAGGCCGGCGAGCGCATCCTTCCCAATTTCGCGCCAGAACTTTCCGACTACGCCAGGAAGGCGCTCGAGCGGCTCGGCGTCACGGTCGAACTCGGCCGGCCCGTCACGCGCTGCGATGCCGAGGGCGTTGTCTTCGGTGAAACGCAACTGCCGGCCAGGACAATCCTGTGGGCGGCAGGCGTCGCCGCTTCGCCGGCCGCCGAATGGCTGGGCGCGGCGGCGGACCGCGCGGGCAGGGTACTGGTCGAACCCGACCTCACCGTGCCGGGAAGTCCTGAGATTTTCGTCATCGGCGACGCCGCGCACGTCCTGCGGCCGGATGGCCGCATGGTGCCCGGTGTGGCACCCGCCGCCAAGCAGCAGGGCAAGCATGTCGCGGCGACAGTCAAGGCCCGGCTTGCCGGCGACACCGCTCCACGTCCTTTCTGCTACAGGCATGACGGCGACCTGGCGACGATCGGCAAGCGCGCCGCCGCCATCGATTTCGGCTGGATGAAGCTCACCGGCCGGCTTGCCTGGTGGCTGTGGGGCTTCGCGCACATCTATTTCCTGATCGGCTTCCGTAACCGGCTAGCGGTTTCGCTTAGCTGGCTATGGATATATGCGACGGGTCAACGCAGCGCGCGGCTGATCACCCAGGGCGATGACGACAAAGGCTGACCTCGCCGTTGCTGACAGCGGGTCGACAACAAGAACAAGCCGACGGTCGAAGATGACAAGCGCGTCATCGCCGCGCTCGAGCAGGATCATCAGGCGACGCTGGCCTATGTGCGCCGCCCCGTCGGCAAGACCTCTGCGCCGCTCTATTCCTATTTTGCGCTGGTCGCCGACGATCCGTCGGTACAGGTCGTCAGCCAGGCGCAGACCTGGTATCTGAAGGACATCCTCAAGAACACGCAGTGGAAGGACGTGCCGCTGCTGTCGGCGGCCGCACCCTTCAAGGCCGGCGGTCGCAACGGCGCCGACTACTATACCGACGTGCCGGTGGGCGATATCGCCATCAAGAACGTCGCCGACCTCTATCTCTACCCGAACACCGTCCGCGCCGTCGAAATCACCGGGGCGCAAGTCAAGGAATGGCTGGAAATGTCGGCCGGCATCTTCAACAGGATCGAGCCGGGCAAAACCGACCAGGCGCTGATCAACACCGATTTTCCGTCCTACAATTTCGACGTCATCGATGGCGTTACCTACAGGATCGACCTGTCGCAGCCGCCGAAATACGACGCCAAGGGTGGGTTGGCCAATGCCGGCTCGAACCGCATCGTCGACCTGATGTTTGACGGAAAACCGATTGATCCAGCAGGGAAATTCGTCGTCGCCACCAACAATTACCGCGCCGGCGGCGGCGGCAATTTCCCCGATATCAATGCCTCTAGGATCATCTATGAGGCGCCGGACACCAACCGCGACGTGATCGTGCGCTACATCGTCAGCGAGGGAACGATCAATCCGTCGGCGGACGGCAACTGGTCGTTTGCGCCGCTGCCTGGAACCAGCGTCGTGTTCGAGACCGGCGCCAGGGCGAAGGATTTTATCGGCGAGGTGAAGTCGCTGAAGATCGAACCCGCGGGCGAGGGCGAAGCGGGGTTTGCGAAATACCGCATCCTCCTCTAGGCGGACCGAGCGGGCAAACGTCCGCTCGCACTATGCCTTGTAGACCACCTGGCGGACATCGATGTAGCTGGCGCGGAAGCCGGCTTCGCAATAGTGCAGGTAAAATTCCCAGAGCTTCTTGAAGCGATCGTCGAAACCGAGCGGAACGATCTTTTCCCATGACGCCCGGAAGCGGTGGCGCCATTCGGCGAGCGTGCGGGCATAGTCGTCCGGGAAGACGCGCTCGCGCAGATGAGCAAGGCCATGGTCCTTGCCGAGCGCTTTCAGGATCGACGGCGTCGGCAGCATGCCGCCCGGGAAGACGTAGCGCTGGATGAAATCCGGACGGGCGCGATAGGTGTCGTAAGCAGCCTCGTTGATGGTGATGATCTGCAGACCGGCCGTTCCGCCGGGCTTCAGGCAAGTCTTCATCTTGCCGAAAAACACCGGCCAATATTTTTCGCCGACCGCCTCGAACATCTCGATCGAGGCGATACGATCATAGGTGCCGGTCTCGTCGCGATAATCCTGCAGCTTGATGTCGACCTTGTCGGCCAGTCCCGCCTTCTGGATGCGCGCTTTGGCGAAATCGTGCTGCTCGCGGCTGATCGTCAAGCCGGTGACGCGGCAGCCGATCTCGCGCGCGGCGAATTCGGCAAAACCGCCCCAGCCGCAGCCGATCTCCAGCACATGGTCCTTCTTGCCAATTCCGGTATCCTTGGCCAGCGCACGGTATTTGGCGGCCTGCGCGCTTTCCAGATCGTTGGCGCCGGTCGCATAGAGCGCCGACGAATAGGTCATGCTCGGATCCAGCCATTCCCTGTAGAACGCATTGCCGAGGTCGTAATGCGCCGAGATGTTGCGCTTCGAACCCGAGCGGGTGTTCTCGTTGAACCAGTGGCGGATGCGCTGGACGGTGTTGATCAGCCAGCTGGCGCCGCCCGCGACACGCTCGCCGATGGCCGAGTTGACGACGAACAGTTCGAGGAAACTGGTGACGTCGGGGCTTTCCCAATCGCCGTCCATGTAGGATTCGGCAACGCCGATTGTGCCGCCGGTGAAGGCACGGGAAGGCAAGCGCCAGTTCTTCAGCACCAGCTCGGCGTCCGGACCAGGCCCCTTGCCGCCGACGAGGACGGCGCGGCCGTCCGGCATCCTCACCTTGAGCGAACCGCGCGGCAGGTTCATCGCCGCCGACAGCACCATGCGCGCCTTGGCCGGCAGGCCTTTGACGATTTCGGCGAAATTGACTTCGTCCAACCTGACCGCGTCGCCCAATGCAACGCCGCCCAATACAGCGCCCTTGTGTTCCTTATAAGCCATGTCATGCCCCCGGACTTCTGCGCAACCAGCGTAAAAATGCCGGTTTCAACACTCTCGCAGTTCATTCGCCAGGTTCGAACGTCGCCCCCTGATGAATCCCGCCGCAATCTTTCACGTCATCAAAGGGAACTTCAAGAGCAAAGCGGACGCATATTAGCGGAAAGATGTTGGGGAAGGGCGCCGGCCAGCATCGGAATCACTCTGGCTGCGGCAGCCGCTCTCATGCGATAGTTTTAGCCATGCGTTATGTCATCGTCATCGCCGCCGTTACCTTCTTCCTCATCTGGGACGGGATCTACAATCAGGGCCGCTATCTCGACTACACCGTCAGGGAGATAACGCGCGTCGTGAACTACGCCACCAGCTTGGTCTAGGGTTTCTTTCCCCGCGCGACATGGTGCCGGCGCGACATCGTTGCCGGTTGACGCGATCGTTTTGCCCGCACAAAACACGCCTGCATATCGATCGAGGAGGCTGGTTTGATCCGGCATATCGTTTTCTTCAGCGCGCGCGACAAAGAGGATGTGGAGGCCGTACGCACTGGCTTGCTGGCACTGGGCAAGATACCCCATTCCCGCTTTTTCGAGGTGACGCTCAACACCAAGGTCGACCCGCTCTCGGACGAAATCGATGTGGTCGTCTATGCCGAGTTCGAGGATGAAGCCGCACTTGCCGCCTATAAGGCGCATCCTCTCTATGCCGAGACGACCAGCCAGGTCAGGCCGTTGCGCGAATTGCGTTATTCGGCCGACGTGGTGGCGGCGGCAAGCGGCTGAAACGCTTGAACCGTCTCCCGGAATGATGCACACCGCGCCGGCATGACCGAGACGACGCCCGCTCATCCGCTTGACCATCTTGTGCTGCCGACCGCGAACCTCGACACGGCGCGGGCGCGGCTGGTCTCGCTTGGCTTTGTCGTGGCGCCGACCGGCATCCATCCTTTCGGAACGGAAAACTGCTGCGTCTTCCTTGGAGACGGCACCTATCTCGAGCCGCTCGCGGTAGGCGACGCGCAAGCGGCGGCGCGGGCGATCGCGGAGGGAAATGTCTTCGTCGCGCGCGATCGCGCCTATCGCAACCGATGCGGCGAGGAGGGATTTTCGGCAATGGTGCTCAGCACCGGCAATGCCGATGCCGATCACGCGCGCTATGTCGAAGCAGGCCTGTCGGCGGGCGACGTGCTGAGCTTTTCGCGTGCCTTTGCCGACACCGCGGGAAAGAGCGACATGGCATCGTTCAAACTGGCCTTCGCCTCTGGAACCGGGGCGACGGACGCGTTGCTGTTTGCCTGTGAGCGGATCAACGCGCCGAAAGTGGACCGCACCGCGCTGCAAACCCATGCCAATGGCGCAACCGGCATCATCGAAGTCGTGGCGGTCAGCGACAGGCCATCCAGTCAGCGCCGATTGTTTGCGGTCGCGGCGGATACGGAGGAGGGCGCTGCGTTTCGCTTGCCGAACGCGAGTTTGACCTTGCTTCAGCCCGCTGCGTTCGAAACGCGTTTCGGCCTGCCTGCCGGTGCGCCGTCAGAACTCCGCTTCGCAGGGTTAGTTTTTTCGGTTCACCGCGCCGACACCGTCGCAAAGCTCCTTGCAGCCAATTGCGTCGCACACGACATAGACGGCAATGATAATGATATTGTCGTACGGCCGGCGCCCGGACAGGGTGCGGTTTTCATTTTCCGGGAGATCCCATGAGCAAGCCCTTGGCCCCCAATTCGTCGGTAACCGTCGGCAATGTCGTCTTCGACAACAACGCGGCCTTGGCGCTGATCGCCGGCCCGTGCCAATTTGAATCGCGCCAGCATGCTTTCGACATGGCCGGCGCGCTGAAGGAGCTTACCGGCAAGCTCGGCATCGGGCTCGTCTACAAGACCAGCTACGACAAGGCCAACCGCACCTCGCTGTCGGCGACGCGCGGTGCAGGCATGGAGGCAGCACTTCCCGTCTTCGACGAACTGCGCAAAACGTTCTCGCTCCCCGTTCTGACCGATGTCCACACAGAAGAACAGTGCTCGATCGTCGCGCCGCATGTCGACGTTCTGCAGATACCGGCTTTCCTGTCGCGCCAGACCGACATGCTGGTCGCCGCCGCCAGGACGGGCAAGGTGATCAATGTCAAGAAGGGACAGTTCCTTGCTCCATGGGACATGAAGAACGTCGTGGCCAAGATCACTGGTTCGGGCAATGCCAACGTGTTGACGACCGAGCGCGGCTCGTCCTTCGGCTACAACACGCTGGTGTCCGACATGCGTGCCTTGCCTGTTATGGCCGAGATCGGCGCGCCGGTGATTTTCGACGCCACGCATTCGGTGCAGCAGCCGGGCGGGCAGGGCGGTTCCTCTGGTGGTGAGCGTCGCTTTGTCGAGACGCTGGCGCGCGCCGCGGTCGCGGTCGGCGTTGCCGGCGTCTTCATCGAGACCCACCAGGATCCCGACAATTCAACCTCTTCCGATGGCCCGAACATGGTGCCTCTGAAGGACATGCCGGCACTGCTCGAAAGGCTGATGGCGTTCGATCGAATCGCCAAGGGTTGAAACGCACGCGCTTGTGGTCCGCAAGAGCCGGCTGTACGCTTGCCCGGCAAATGAGCACCTTGGCAGGAGGAAGCCATGTCCGTCGCCCGCGTCACCGAGATCACATCATCGTCGAAGAAGAGCTTTCAGGACGCCATCGAAAAGGGAATTGCGCGCGCCTCGAAGACCCTGAAGAATGTCGAAGGCGCCTGGATTCAGGACCAGAAGATCGTCGTTGAGGACGGCAACATCGCGGCCTACCGCGTCAACATGAAGGTCACCTTCATCCTCGCGGAGTAGCCGGTCGGAGATCAAAGAAAGTCTGGAACCTTCGTCCGCCCCCCTCATTGTCAACGCATGGCGTCAACAACAGAGAGGAGCACACCATGACGACCCAGACTGGACACACCGAAGCCATTGCCGCTTCGCGAGTCATCGGCACGTCGGTCTACAATACCGAAGGCAAGCATATCGGCAGCATCGAGGACGTCATGCTTGACAAGACGTCGAACGGCATCATGTTCGCGGTGATCGGCTTTGGCGGATTTCTTGGCATCGGCGAGAAATACCACGCCATTCCGTGGGCGAGCCTCGACTATGATGAGGACAAGGGCGGTTACGTCGTGCCCTTCACCAAGGAGCAGCTAACAGCCGCTCCCGCCTATTCGATCAACGAACTGGCAGGCTCAGACGGCGAGGCCGCGCGCGACGCGTCATACAATTACTACAAGGTCGAGCCTTACTGGCACTGACCCGACGCAAGTATGCTGGAATCGGAAAGGCCCCCGTCAACCGGGGGCCTTTCCATATGCGGCGGAAACTATTCCGCAATTTGCAGGGCCGGCAACGGTGACGATCCCTGCTGGGGCTGCTGATTGTCGCATGACGTCAGGAACGCAGCTGCAATCAGGAACAAACTCACGATACCGCTCAACTGGGACATGGCGAAACTCCTCCTGTTTCGCCCCGCGCAAACGCGACCATAAACGAGAACCAAGCCAGCCGCGCATGACTTATGATGACAGCGATTTGCGCTTCGTGAATCGGCTGGGAAAGCGGCGCGGCAATATTTGCGAACGCCCCGATTGCCTTTTGCGGCACTTTGGCTAAGACGTGCGCGACGCTTCGTCAGATCAATCGGGGACATTGCAATGACCGCCATCATCGACATTGTCGGGCGTGAAATCCTGGACAGCCGCGGAAACCCGACCGTCGAGGTCGACGTCGTGCTCGAAGACGGTTCGATGGGCCGCGCCGCGGTGCCGTCCGGCGCCTCGACCGGGGCGCATGAGGCGGTCGAGCTGCGCGACGGCGGCGCACGCTATCTCGGCAAGGGCGTGCTCAGGGCCGTCGAGGCCGTGAACGGCGAGCTGTTCGAAGCGGTCGGCGGCATGGAAGCCGAGAACCAGATCCACATCGACCGGACCATGATCGAGCTCGACGGCACGCCCAACAAGAGCCGGCTTGGCGCCAATGCCATTCTCGGCGTGTCGCTGGCGGTGGCCAAGGCCGCGGCGGATGCGGCCGGCCTGCCGCTCTACCGCTATGTCGGTGGCACCAAGGCGCATCTGCTTCCAGTGCCAATGATGAACATCATCAATGGTGGGGCGCACGCCGACAACCCGATCGATTTCCAGGAATTCATGATCCTGCCGATCGGCGCGCCGACGCTGCGCGACGGCGTGCGCTGGGGTTCGGAGATCTTCCACACGCTGAGGAAGAAGCTGAAGGACGCCGGTCACAACACCAATGTCGGCGACGAAGGCGGCTTCGCTCCCAATCTGAAAAGCGCGCCCGCCGCGCTCGATTTCATCATGGAATCGATCGAAGAGGCCGGCTTCAAGCCTGGCGAGGAGGTCGCGCTCGGCCTCGATTGCGCCGCGACCGAATTCTTCAAGGACGGCAATTACGTCTATGAAGGCGAGAAGAAGACCCGCGATCCGAAGGCCCAGGCCAAATATCTGGCCAAGCTCGCCGCCGACTATCCGATTATCTCGATCGAGGACGGGCTGGCCGAGGACGACTGGGACGGCTGGAAAATGCTGACCGATCTCATCGGCAAGAAGACCCAGCTCGTTGGCGACGATCTGTTCGTCACCAACACGGCGCGGCTGCGCGACGGCATCCGCATGGGCGTCGCCAATTCGATCCTGGTCAAGGTCAACCAGATCGGCTCGCTGACCGAAACGCTCGACGCCGTCGAGACCGCGCACAAGGCCGGCTACACCGCCGTCATGTCGCACCGTTCGGGTGAAACCGAGGATTCGACCATCGCCGATCTCGCCGTCGCCACCAATTGCGGGCAGATCAAGACGGGCTCGCTGTCGCGCTCGGATCGCATGGCCAAGTACAACCAGCTCATCCGCATCGAGGAAGAGCTCGGAAAGCAGGCGCATTACGCCGGCAAGTCGATCGTCAAAGGCTGATCCGAAAGATATGGCCGGAAACGAAAGGGCGGGCCATTCCCGCCCTTTTTGTTTTCAACACCCCAAATCCGGGCATCCGTAACCGTCCATTAAGCACAATCGGGCGAAAATGGACGCTGCCGTTTGAATAGGCGGCCGCGAGGATTGGGACGATGTGGACACGTCAGCACAAGCAGAGAAACACCGGTCGGCTGATCATTCCCTCGCTCTGCGTGGCGTTCCTGGCCTATTTCGGTTTTCATGCCTATCACGGCGAATTCGGCATCTATTCCAAGTACCGGCTCGAAGCGCAAACCGTCGACCTGCAGGGCAAGCTCGACGCCGTCAAGGCACGCCGGGTCGATCTGGAACGCCGCGTCCAGCTGATGCATGAAGGCACGCTGGAAAAGGACATGCTCGACGAGCAGGCGCGCAAGGCGCTCAACCTGTCCCATGCCGACGAAATCACCATCATGCTGCCGTCGCCGGCCAGATAACTGGATTCAAGTTAATCACCGATATTTTCAACGATTTTAATCGCTTAGATGCATGCCAGCCATGCATTTTTCAGCATGGCGAAACCTATTCTCGCATGTTAGCCTGCTCCAAATCGGTGGGGAGGACTGATCTCCCTCAGAGCGGATTTCATCTTGCTCTAATGTCCACAAAGAGACGCAACAGGGAGTGATGCATGGCCACCGCCGCCAGAAAAGCGCCTGCCAAATCGAGATCCGATAGCAAATCGTCGGGACTTTCAGCACCCAAGCCAGCCGACTTTACCAAGGACGAGGAACTTGCCGCCTACCGGCATATGCTGCTCATCCGCCGCTTCGAGGAAAAGGCCGGCCAGCTCTACGGCATGGGCTTCATCGGCGGCTTCTGTCATCTCTATATCGGCCAGGAAGCCGTCGTCACCGGCATGAAGATGGCGCTGGTCGACGGCGACCAGATGATCACCGCCTACCGCGACCACGGCCATATGCTGGCGATGGAACTGTCGCCGCGTGGCGTCATGGCAGAACTGACCGGACGCCGCGGCGGTCTGTCCCGGGGCAAGGGCGGCTCCATGCACATGTTCTCCAAGGAGAAGCATTTTTACGGCGGCCACGGCATTGTCGGCGCGCAGGTGTCGCTCGGCACGGGCTTGGCCTTCGCCAACCGCTATCGCGGCAACAACAATGTGTCGCTGACCTATTTCGGCGACGGCGCCGCCAATCAGGGCCAGGTCTATGAAAGCTTCAACATGGCCTCGCTGTGGAAGCTGCCGGTGATCTACATCATCGAGAACAACCGCTACGCCATGGGCACTTCGGTCTCGCGGTCGTCGGCCGAGACGGATTTTTCCCACCGCGGCGCCTCCTTCAAGATCCCCGGCATCCAGGTCGACGGCATGGACGTGCGTGCGGTCAAAGCCGCCGGCGATCTCGCCACCGAATGGTGCCGCGCCGGCAACGGGCCGCTGATCCTCGAAATGCAGACCTACCGCTATCGCGGCCATTCGATGTCGGATCCGGCAAAGTACCGGTCCAAGGAAGAAGTGCAGAAGATGCGCTCCGAACATGACCCGATCGAGCAGGTCAAGGCGCGGCTGCTCGACAAGAAATGGGCCACCGAGGACGAGCTCAAGACCGTCGACAAGGAGGTCCGCGACATCGTCGCCGACGCCGCCGAATTTGCCCAGAACGACGCGGAGCCGGATCCGTCCGAGCTCTGGACCGACATCGTATTGTAACGAGAGGGCAAGGACATGCCGATCGAAATTCTCATGCCCGCCCTCTCGCCGACGATGGAAGAGGGCAATGTTTCCAAATGGTTGAAGAACGAGGGCGACAAGGTTGTCGCCGGTGACGTTCTCGCCGAGATCGAGACCGACAAGGCAACGATGGAAGTCGAGGCGGTCGAAGAAGGCACGCTGGCCAAGATCGTGGTTCCCGCCGGCACCGAAGGCGTCAAGGTCAACGCTGTGATCGCCGTGCTTGCGGTTGACGGCGAAGACATCGACAAGGCTGGCGAAGGCATCGGCGAAGAGCCTCCCGAAGCTGAAACAGCAGCGCCGGCGCCTGTTGCGGCCAAGAGCGAGGCTGCGGCACCCGTTGCCGCCGCTCCAAAGACCGAAATCGCCGCCGATCCGGATATCCCGGCCGGCACCGAAATGGTCTCGACCACGGTACGCGAGGCGTTGCGCGACGCAATGGCCGAGGAAATGCGCCGCGACGGCGACGTCTTCGTCATGGGCGAGGAGGTTGCCGAATACCAGGGCGCCTACAAGATCACGCAAGGGCTGCTGCAGGAATTCGGACCGCGGCGCGTCGTCGACACGCCGATCACCGAGCATGGCTTCACCGGCGTCGGCGTCGGCGCGGCGATGGCCGGCCTGAAGCCGATCGTCGAGTTCATGACCTTCAACTTCGCCATGCAGGCAATCGACCAGATCATCAACTCCGCCGCCAAGACGCTCTATATGTCCGGCGGCCAGATGGGCGCGCCGATTGTCTTTCGCGGGCCGAATGGTGCTGCCGCCCGCGTTGCTGCCCAGCATTCGCAATGCTACGCCGCCTGGTACAGCCACATTCCCGGCCTGAAGGTGGTGATGCCTTACACGGCCGCCGACGCCAAAGGCTTGCTGAAGGCCGCGATCCGCGACCCGAACCCGATCATCTTCCTCGAAAACGAAATCCTCTATGGCCATTCCTTCGACGTGCCTAAGCTGGACGATTTCGTGCTGCCGATCGGCAAGGCGCGCATCCACAAGACCGGCAAGGACGTCACGATCGTCTCCTTCGGCATCGGCATGACCTATGCGGTCAAGGCGGAGGCCGAATTGCGCGGCCTGGGCATCGATGTCGAGATCATCGACCTCAGGACCATCCGCCCGCTCGACTTCGACACCATCATCGCCTCGGTCAGGAAGACCAACCGTCTGGTGGTGGTGGAGGAAGGCTACCCGCAGAGCTCGGTTGGCGACCATATCGCCAACCAGGTCTCGCAGCGTGCCTTCGACTTTCTCGACGCGCCGGTCATCACCATTGCCGGCAAGGACGTGCCGATGCCCTATGCGGCGAACCTCGAAAAACTGGCACTGCCCAATGTCGGCGAGGTCGTCGAGGCGGTCAAAGCCGTCACGTATCGCTGAGCGAGGCGGGAGGAAAACATGCCGATCAACATCACCATGCCGGCCCTGTCGCCCACGATGGAAGAGGGCAACCTTTCCAAGTGGCTTGTGAAAGAAGGCGATAAGGTTTCGCCGGGCGACGTGATCGCCGAGATCGAGACCGACAAGGCGACGATGGAAGTCGAAGCGGTCGATGAGGGCACGGTCGCGAGGCTGGTCGTTCCGGCCGGCACCGAAGGCATCAAGGTCAATGCGCTGATCGCCGTGCTCGCGGCCGAGGGCGAGGATGCAAGTGCCGCCGCGAAGAGTGGCGGCAATGCCGCGCCGGCAAAGGCCGAGGCGCCCAAGCAGGATAAGGCGCCAATCCCCCCACCCGTGGGGGAGATGTCGACGAAGTCGACAGAGGGGGCGCTGTCCCGCCTGCGTCTCAGCCTGTCTCGCCCCCCTCTGGCCCCACCGCCGCGACCCCCACCCCGGCCGGAAGGCCGGCCGACCCTCCCCACAAGGGGGAGGGTGAAGGTCGCACCTTCGCTTCGCCACTCGCCCGCCGCATCGCCAGGGAAGCCGGCGTCGATGTCTCTGATGTGACGGGCTCCGGCCCGCATGGCCGCGTCGTCAAGGCCGATGTCGACGCGGCGATTTCTTCCGGTGGCGCCAAGGCGGCGCCAGCCGCGAAAGCCGCGCCCGCTGGCGCTCCAGCTCCTGCTGCCGCGCCAAAAACCATGTCGGATGAGCAGGTGTTGAAGCTGTTCGCCGAAGGCTCCTACGACCTTGTCCCGCACGACAATATGCGCAAGACGATTGCGCGCCGCCTGGTCGAGGCCAAGAGCACCATCCCGCATTTCTACCTGACGCTCGACTGCGAGCTCGATGCGCTTCTGGCATTGCGCACCCAGATCAACGCCGCAGCGCCGGTGAAGAAGACCGACAAGGGCGAGGCGCCGGCCTACAAGCTGTCGGTGAACGACATGGTCATCAAGGCGATGGCGATGGCGCTGATGGCGGTGCCGGACGCCAATGCGTCGTGGACCGACAGCGCCATGGTCAAGCACAAGCATGCCGATGTCGGGGTTGCGGTGTCGATCCCTGGCGGACTGATCACGCCGATCATCCGGCGCGCCGACGAAAAGACGCTTTCCGTGATCTCCAACGAGATGAAGGATCTCGCCAGCCGGGCGCGCGGCCGCAAGCTGAAGCCGGAGGAATATCAGGGCGGCACCACGGCGGTGTCCAATCTCGGCATGTTCGGCATCAAGGACTTTGCCGCCGTCATCAACCCGCCGCATGCGACGATCCTGGCGGTGGGTGCGGGCGAGCAGCGTGCCGTGGTCAAGGACGGCGAGATCAAGGTTGCCACCGTCATGTCGGTGACATTGTCGACCGATCATCGCGCCGTCGACGGGGCGCTGGGCGCCGAACTGCTCGTCGCCTTCAAGCGCATGATCGAAAATCCGATGGGCATGCTGGTCTAGAAAGGAAAAAGGCGGTGCGGAAATTCTTCACCAGCCTTTTTGCCTTCATCCTTTCCGGTTTGGCCGGCGGGCTGGTGGCGCAGCAACTAGCCGTGGCTACAGGTGCTCAGGAAGAATATATCCTCGTCTTCATGGCTTCGGTGCTGGTCACCGTCATCCTGACGGTCGTGTTTTTCATCGCGCAGTTTATGTCGAATCCGCAAAGGGCGATAAACCGGATGACGCTGATCGCGGTTGCGTTTTTTGTGCTGGTCGGGGTTGGCCTGATCGCCTGGACCTTCTCTCAGCCGCCGGGCAAGAGCCAGTGGTCGGGCGATCTTCCGGTTGTCGCCGGTCTCGTTCTACCCGGCATCGCCACTGCGCTGGTGCAGTGGCTGTTCGTGGGCTGGCGTGTCAGGCGCTCGCAGGCAGGTTTTGGCAGGAGCGGGGCAAACGCATGAAAACGGTCCTCTGCTATGGCGATTCGCTGACCTGGGGCTATGACGCGGCAAGTCTCGACCGCCACCCGCTCGAAGACCGCTGGCCGAGCGTGCTGGGGAAAGCGTTGGGCGGCGGCGTCGAGGTCATCGCCGAGGGCCTCAACGGCCGCACCACGGCCTTCGACGACCATCTGGCCGGGGCCGACCGCAACGGTGCGCGGCTGCTGCCGACGATCCTGATGACGCATGCGCCGATCGACCTCATTGTCATCATGCTCGGCGCCAACGACATGAAGCCGTGGATCCACGGCAATCCTGTCGCCGCCAAGCAAGGTATCCAGCGCCTGATCGATATCGTGCGTGGCCACGATTATCCCTTCGATTGGCCGGCGCCGCAGATCCTGATCGTTGCGCCGCCCGCGGTCAGCCGCACGGACAATGCCGAATTCAAGGAGATGTTCGCCGGCGGCGATGAAGCCTCGCAGCGATTGGCGGCGCAATTTTCCGCCCTTGCCGATGAAGCCGGCTGCGGTTTCTTCGACGCCGGTTCGGTGGCGACAACCACGCCGCTCGACGGTGTTCATCTCGACGCCGAAAACACGCGAAAAATAGGCGCGGCGCTGGCGCCGCTCGTGCGCGTCATGCTGGAACTCTAGGGAATCGAGGAGAAAATCCGTGGCTGAGAACTACGACGTCATCATCATCGGCTCCGGCCCCGGCGGCTATGTCACGGCGGTGCGTTCCGCACAGCTCGGCTTCAAGACGGCGATCGTCGAGCGCGAGCATCTCGGCGGCATCTGCCTCAACTGGGGCTGCATCCCAACCAAGGCGCTGCTGCGCTCGGCCGAGATCATGCACCATTCGGATCATCTGAAGGACTATGGCTTGAAGATCGACGGCAAGGTCAGCGTCGACACAGCGGCGGTGGTCGACCGCTCGCGCAAGGTTTCGCTCAGGCTCAACGGCGGCGTCGCCTTCCTGATGAAAAAGAACAAAGTGGACGTCATCTGGGGCGAGGCCAAGCTGTCAAAGCCCGGTGAAATCGTGGTTTCCAAGACAGCCAAGAAGCCGATGGAGCCGCAGCCGCCGGCGCCGAAGGGCGTCAAGGGCGAGGGCACCTACACGGCCAAGCATATCATCCTGGCGACTGGCGCCAGGCCGCGCACGCTGCCCGGTATCGAGCCGGACGGCAAACTGATCTGGACCTATTTCGAGGCGATGGTGCCGAAGGAAATGCCGAAATCCCTGCTGGTGATGGGCTCGGGCGCCATCGGCATCGAATTCGCCTCCTTCTACCGCACCATGGGCGCGGAGGTGACCGTGGTCGAGCTGTTGCCGGCGGTGATGCCGGTCGAGGATGCCGAGGTCTCGAAATTCGCGCAGAAGCAGTTCGAGAAGCAAGGCATGAAGATCATTCTCGAGGCCAAGGTGACCAAGGTCGAGAAGGGCGCCAACTCGGTCACCGCTCATGTCGAGATGAAGGACGGCAAGGTCGAGAAGATTACCGCCGACCGCATGATTTCGGCCGTCGGCGTGCAGGGCAATATCGAAAATCTCGGCCTCGAAGCGCTCGGCGTGAAGACCGAGCGCGGCTGTATCGTCGTCGACGGCTACGGCAAGACCAATGTCCCTGGCATCTATGCCATCGGCGATGTCGCCGGCCCGCCGATGCTCGCGCACAAGGCCGAGCACGAGGGCGTGGTCTGCGTGGAAAAGATCGCCAATTTCCCCGGCGTGCATGCCACAGAGAAGCTGAAGATCCCGGGCTGCACCTACTGCAATCCGCAGGTCGCCTCCGTCGGTCTGACCGAAGCCAAGGCAAAGGCGGAGGGCAAGGACATCCGCGTCGGCCGCTTCCAGTTCGCAGCCAACGGCAAGGCCATCGCGCTCGGCGAGGACCAGGGTTTTATCAAGACCATCTTCGACAAGAAGACCGGCCAGTTGCTCGGCGCGCATATGGTCGGCGCCGAGGTGACCGAGCTGATCCAGGGGTTTGTCGTGGCGATGAACCTCGAAACCACCGAGGAAGAGCTGATGCACACCATCTTCCCGCATCCGACGCTGTCGGAAATGATGAAGGAAAGCGTGCTCGACGCCTATGGCCGCGCGCTGAACGCGTGATAAATTGGCCGGGTGAGATTCACACGCAAGCGCCTGGGGGAACTCAACGCAAGGTAGTTCGTTTCCGAATGCATTTTCACCTGTCACCAAGAGGAGTGGGCATATGGACGTGAATGGCGTGGGCTGGATCGCAGCCATCATCATCGGAGGGCTGGCAGGCTGGTTCGCCGAGATGTTCATGAAGAGCAACACCGGAATCTTGATGAACATCATTCTCGGCATCGTCGGCGCCGTCGTGCTGAATGCCATTCTGCAGGCGCTCAATATTGGTTCCTTCGGCGCGGGTTGGATCGCCTATCTGATCACCGGCTTCATCGGCGCCTGCCTGCTGATCTGGGTGGGACGCCTGGTGCGCCGTTAGTTGATTCAGCTCGTGCCATGCGAAAACGGCTGTGGCGGCATGCGCCGCTGTGGCCTTTTTCTTTGTGCTGAAAAGTCCTAGATGACTTGTGGAAAGCGAACGCCGGGAAGGCGCTCGCGATTAAACCGGGTTTCAGATGGTCACCGTCCTCGACACGATCGCCAACGCGCCGCGCCTGCGGCACCCCGAAAAGGCACACAAGCCTGACCAGGAGGTGCTGCGCAAGCCCGACTGGATCCGCGTCAAGGCGCCGGTGTCGAAGGGCTACGCCGAAACGCGCGAAATCGTGAAATCGCACAAATTGGTGACGGTGTGCGAAGAGGCCGGCTGTCCCAATATCGGCGAGTGCTGGGAAAAGAAGCACGCCACCTTCATGATCATGGGCGAGATCTGCACGCGTGCCTGCGCCTTCTGCAACGTGGCTACCGGTATACCGACCGCGCTCGATGCCGACGAGCCGGCGCGTGTCGCGCATGCGGTCAAGCAGATGGGCCTGAGCCATGTGGTCATCACGTCCGTCGACCGCGACGATCTCGCCGATGGCGGTGCGCGGCATTTCGCCGAGGTCATCCGTGCAATCCGGGCGGCGACGCCGTCGACGACGATCGAAATCCTGACGCCCGACTTCCTGCGCAAGGAAGGCGCGCTGGAGATCGTGGTGACGGCCAAGCCCGACGTGTTCAACCACAATCTCGAGACGGTGCCGTCGAACTATCTGACGGTGCGGCCGGGCGCCCGCTATTTCCATTCGATCAGGCTCCTGCAGCGGGTCAAGGAGCTCGATCCGTCGATCTTCACCAAATCCGGCATCATGGTTGGGCTGGGCGAGGAGCGGAACGAGATCCTGCAACTAATGGACGATCTGCGTTCGGCCAATGTCGACTTCATGACCATTGGCCAATATCTGCAGCCTTCGAAGAAGCACCACCCGGTCATCCGCTTCGTCACGCCGGAGGAATTCAAGTCCTTCGAGACGATCGGCAAGACCAAGGGCTTCCTGCTGGTGGCGTCGAGCCCGCTGACGCGCTCGTCGCACCACGCCGGCGACGATTTCGCCAGGCTGCGCGCAGCGCGCGAAGCGCAGCTCAGAAAATCAGCCTAACGCGCTGGTTTCATGCCGAAATTCGAAGCCATACGCAGCGTCGCCCATACGCCGGAACAGATGTTCGCATTGGTCGCCGACGTCGAAACCTATCCGCAATTCCTGCCGCTGTGCGAGGCGTTGACGGTGCGTTCGCGCAAGGAGCGTGATGGCCGGACGATTCTCGTCGCCGACATGAGCATCGGCTACAAGGCGATCCGCGAAACCTTCACCACGCAGGTGTTGCTCAAGCCCGACGAGAACACCATCGACGTCAAATACATCGATGGCCCCTTCAAATATCTGAGTAATGTCTGGCGCTTCGATCCGGCCGGTAGTGGCTGCGAGGTCCACTTCTTCATCGACTATGAGTTCAGGAGCCGCATTCTCGGCGCGGTGATGGGAACCATGTTCGACCGCGCCTTCCGCATGTTCGCCGAGGCCTTCGAGAAGCGCGCCGATATCATTTACGGCCCAACGCCGACAGCCTGATCCTCATCCGAGCGCGTGCAGCCCCAATTCAAGCGCGTGCTTGACCGTTTCATGGCGAATGAAATCGCGGCCCTTGTCGGCAAACAGCTGGCGTTCGGCGACCACCGGCCGGCCGGTCACGGCGACGCCGAACCAGACGATGCCGACGGGTTTTTCCGCCGAGCCGCCGCCCGGGCCGGCAATGCCGGTGACGGCAAGGGTGAGCCCGGCGCGCGAGCGTGCCAAGGCGCCGGCCGCCATCTCGATCGCCGTTTCGCGCGAGACGGCGCCATACGCGTCAAGCGTGGCGGCGGAAACGCCGAGCATCTCCATCTTGGCTTGGTTGGAATAGGTGATGAAACCGCGGTCGACGACGGCGGACGAGCCGGCGATGTCGGTCAGGGCGGCAACGATCATGCCGCCGGTGCAGCTTTCGGCCGTCGCCAGCATGATGCCGCGCCGCTGGCAGGCCTGGAGCAGGGCGTTTGCGAGGTCGCTGCTGCTCATTCGGGCACGTCGCCGGGAAACACGACGCTGGCGGTCGCGATGGCAGCTATGCCTTCCTCGCGGCCGACAAAGCCGAGCTTTTCGTTGGTTGTCGCCTTGATCGAGATGCGGTCCGGGGAAATTCCCAGCATTGCCGAAAGGGCTTCGGTCATCGCTAGGCGATGCGGGCCGATGCGCGGCGCCTCGCAGATCAGCGTGATGTCGGCATTGGCGATGCGCCCGCCGCGTTCGCGCACCAGCTTGGCCGCATGTTCGACGAAGATCCGCGAGGCAGCACCCTTCCATTGCGGATCCGACGGCGGGAAATGCGTGCCGATGTCGCCGGCGCCGCACGTGGCGAGCAGCGCGTCGGTCAAGGCGTGCAGGCCGACATCGGCATCCGAATGGCCGGACAGTTTCCTGTCGTGCGGGACAGGGACGCCGCACAGCGTGACATGGTCGCCGGGCTCGAAGGCGTGGACGTCGTAGCCATTGCCGGTGCGGATGTCCGGAAAACGCGGCCGCTCGCCGGAAAGCCGCTGATCGGCCATCGCAATATCCCTTGCCCAGGTGAGTTTGACATTGTCCGGGGAGCCCTGAACGATTTTCACCGGAATATGCGCCCATTCGGCAATCGCGGCATCGTCGGTGAAGTCCGCTTTGCCCAGACGATGGGCTTTTTCGTGGGCGGCCAGGAGCGGCCAGAACGGAAAGCCTTGCGGCGTCTGGGCGGCATGAAGCCCGATCCTGGACACAGTCTCGCCAATCATGCCAGCGGCCGACTCGCGTTTCAGCGTATCGGCGACTGGCAAAGCGGGCAGCGCTCCCTGGCGCTCGCCGATGGCTTCGATCGTGCGGTCTATCAATTCCGCGTCGACGAACGGGCGCACGGCATCATGGACGAGAACCCGGCCCGGCGCATGGCTTCTCAGTGCGAGCAGCCCGAGCCGGACGGAGTCTTGCCTGGACGCGCCACCGGTCACGGCGATGACCCGGTCGGCGTTGGCGCCGGCTGCGCCGCGAAAAAGCGCACCGTCGTCGGCATGGATGGCGACGACGACAGGACCGATTCCCGGATGCGCCAGAAACATGTCCAATGTGCGCGCGATGATGGCACGGCCGCCGATGCGCTGATACTGCTTCGGTCCGTCGGCCTGTCCAGCGCGCGCGCCGCGCCCTGCGGCGACGATGACCACACCCACCTTGTCGTTTGCTGCGTCGGCTGGTTTTTTGCTTGCGTCCGTCATGGCGAGAGGCTTAGCGCACGATCCCGAAAAGTGTAATCGGTTTTTGCTGCGCTGACCTTCGGTTCGGAAAAGATCGTGCGCCAGATATTAGTTCCAAAGCGGCTTGTAGCGAAGGCCAGCATTTTCCCAAATGCGCCTTGATGTGGCGTCATTCCGCGTTGCACATTGCTGCCATTCTGGCTAGAGAATGTGCAGCAATCGAAAATGCTTGGTTTTTGTGCATGCCTGACTTGACCGAACTTGACTTGACCAAATTGGCTTTGCCGCTCGACGTCGGGGGCGTGAGAATCCGCAACCGCGTCTTTCTCGCACCCATGTCTGGTATATCAGATGAGCCGTTCCGGCAACGCGCCCACGCGCATGGTGCCGGGCTGGTCGTGTCGGAGATGGTGGCGAGCGGCGAATTGGCCAAGGGCAGGGCAGGCTGCGATCTGCGCATCCGTCATTCCGGGCTGCCCGTCCACATGGTCCAGCTTGCCGGCCGCGAGGCGGCGCATATGGCCGAGGGCGCGCGAATCGCCGCGGGCGAGGGCGCCGACATCATCGACATCAACATGGGCTGCCCGGCCAAGAAGGTAACAGGCGGCTATGCCGGTTCGGCGCTGATGCGCGATCTCGACCACGCGCTGTCGCTGATCGAGGCTGTGGTCGGCGCCGTCGAGGTGCCGGTCACGGTCAAGATGCGGCTCGGCTGGGACGAAAGCGCGCTCAACGCCCCTGTTCTGGCACGGCGCGCCGAGCAGGCCGGCGTCAGCATGGTGACGGTGCATGGCCGCACACGCTGTCAGTTCTACCAGGGCAAGGCCGACTGGCGCGCCATCGCCCGCGTCAAGCAGGCCGTGTCGATCCCGGTCGTCGCCAATGGCGATGTCGGCTCGGCGGCGGAGGCAGCCATGATCCTCGACCAGTCCGGCGCGGATGCCGTGATGATCGGCCGTGCGCATTACGGCGCGCCCTGGACGGCAGGCGGCATCGCGGCTGCCGCGGCAAGGGAGGCAGCGCCCGGCGTGCCCGAAAACAGGCAAGCGCTCGCCGACTACATCGTTTCCCACTATGAGGACATGCTGGCGCTCTATGGCAGCGAAAGCGGGCTGCGCCAGGCGCGCAAGCATCTTGGCTGGTATCTCGACCGTCATGCCGCCGGTGTCGCTGACGATCGGCGCAAGGCCATACTCACATCTTTTGAGCCCGCGCGCGTCATCGACCTGTTGCGCGAGACGTTTTCCAGCACTGTGGAAGCGGCGAACCTGCGGAGTGCAGCATGAACGCCACGATCGCAAAGAAAATTGAAATGGCGGACGCCGCCCACATCGTGCTGAACACCATCCGCCGGCCGGTGATCATGGTCGATGCGCAAGGCTTCATCATCTTCGCCAATGCCGATGCCGAGGATTTCTTCCGCTCGAGCGCGACCATGCTCGCCCGCAACACCTTGTCGAAACTCATTCCCTTCGGCAGTCCGCTGCTGACGCTGGTCGACCAGGTGCGCGAGCGCCGGGCGCCGGTCAACGAATACCGGGTCGACGTGTCGTCGCCGCGCCTCGGCATCGAGAAGGTCGTCGACCTCTATGTCGCGCCGGTGCCGGAATTTCCGGGCTCCGTCGTTGTCATGTTCCAGGAACGGTCGATGGCCGACAAGATCGACCGGCAAATGACGCATCGGGGAGCCGCGCGTTCGGTGACCGGGCTTGCCGCCATGCTCGCCCACGAGATCAAGAACCCGCTCTCCGGCATCAGGGGCGCTGCCCAACTGCTCGAACTGTCGGCTTCCGACGAGGATCGCGCGCTGACCCGGCTGATCACCGACGAAACCGATCGGATCGTGTCGCTGGTCGATCGCATGGAGGTGTTTTCCGACGAGCGGCCGATCGACCGTTATCCCGTCAACATCCATGTCGTGCTCGACCATGTGAAGGCCATCGCCAAGAACGGTTTTGCCAAGCGGATCAAGATATTGGAGGATTATGATCCATCCTTGCCTCCGGTTTTCGCCAACCGCGACCAGCTCATCCAGGTGTTCCTCAACCTGGTCAAGAATGCCGCCGAGGCCATTGGCAGCGATCCGCAAGGCGAGATCAGCCTGTCGACGGCTTTCCGGCCCGGCATTCGTGTTTCCGTGCCGGGAACGCAGGATCGCGTTTCGCTGCCGCTGGAATTCTGCGTGCGCGACAATGGCTCGGGTGTTTCCGAGGACATCCTGCCGATCCTGTTCGATCCTTTCATCACCACCAAGCCGAACGGCTCGGGACTTGGTCTGGCGCTGGTTGCGAAAATCGTCGGCGAGCACGGTGGCATCATCGAATGCGATTCGACGCCGCGCAGCACGACGTTCCGCATTCTGATGCCGGCCTGGAAGGAAACGTCGCTTGGCACCGACGATGACGGCGAAGGAGACCGCAAATGACGGTTCGCGGCAATATTCTGGTCGCCGACGACGATGCGGCCATCCGCACGGTCCTCAATCAGGCGCTTTCGCGCGTCGGCCATGAGGTGCGTGTGACCTCCAACGCGTCCACGCTGTGGCGCTGGGTGGCGGCCGGTGAGGGCGATCTCGTCATCACCGATGTGGTGATGCCGGACGAGAACGCTTTCGACATGCTGCCGCGCATCAAGAAGGCGCGGCCGGAACTGCCCGTCATCGTCATGAGCGCCCAGAACACCTTCATGACCGCGATCCGCGCCTCCGAGACCGGCGCCTACGAATATCTGCCGAAGCCGTTCGACCTGACCGAGCTGCTCAACATCGTCAACCGGGCGCTTTCCGAGCCGAGGCGGCCGAAAATCGACACGCGGGCGGACGAGCCGCCGGAATCGATGCCGCTGGTCGGCCGCTCGGCGGCCATGCAGGATATCTACCGCATGCTGGCACGCATGATGCAGACCGACCTGACGGTGATGATTTCAGGCGAATCGGGCACCGGCAAGGAACTGGTGGCACGCGCGCTGCACGAATATGGCCGCCGTCGTGGCGGCCCATTCGTCGCCATCAACATGGCGGCGATCCCGCGCGACCTGATCGAATCGGAACTGTTCGGGCACGAGAAGGGCGCCTTCACCGGCGCGCAGAACCGCTCCACCGGCCGTTTCGAGCAGGCCGAAGGCGGCACGCTCTTCCTCGACGAGATCGGCGACATGCCGATGGAAGCGCAGACGCGCCTGCTGCGCGTCCTGCAGCAGGGCGAATATACCACCGTCGGCGGCCGCACGCCGATCAAGACCGACGTGCGCATCGTCGCCGCCACCAACAAGGATCTGCGCACGCTGATCAACCAGGGGCTTTTTCGCGAGGATCTGTTCTATCGCCTGAATGTCGTGCCGCTGAGGCTGCCGGCGTTGCGTGAGCGATCCGAGGACATTCCCGATCTCGTCCGGCACTTCTTCAAGATCGGTGCCAGCGAAGGCCTGCAGACAAAACGTATTTCCACCGGCGGCATCGAGTTGATGAAGCGCTATCCGTGGCCTGGCAATGTGCGCGAGCTCGAAAATCTTGTCCGCAGGCTGGCCGCGCTCTATTCGCAGGACGAGATTTCCGCCGAGATCATCGAGGCGGAACTGAAGACCGGCGAGCGGCCGGTCGTTCCCGGCGGCGGCAACCTCATTCCCGACGATCTGTCCATCGGCCAGGCGGTGGAACATTTCCTGCAGCGCTATTTTGCTTCCTTTGCCGGCGAATTGCCGCCCGCCGGCCTCTATCAGCGCATTCTCTCCGAGGTCGAATACCCGCTGGTCCTGGCCTCGATGACGGCGACCCGCGGTAACCAGATCAAGGCCGCGGAACTGCTGGGGCTGAACCGCAATACGCTGCGCAAGAAGATCCGCGAACTCGGCGTCAACGTCTACAAATCGTCCAGGCAACCTTAGTCAGGCAACCTCAGAGAGACGTCGAAAGCGATTCCCGATTTTCGGGCCGATGCG
Source organism: Mesorhizobium sp. STM 4661 (assembly GCF_000359125.1). Taxonomy (GTDB): domain Bacteria; phylum Pseudomonadota; class Alphaproteobacteria; order Rhizobiales; family Rhizobiaceae; genus Mesorhizobium. The sequence goes on from NZ_CAAF010000054.1 coordinate 84,170, forward strand.
ATGGATCCCGCACCCTTTTCCGGGGACAGATCGCCGAAAGATTTCCGTCCAGGTCACACTTGTTGCATAATCGCCACAATGCGTTGCATAGATCCGACGCAATCATTGGCTCCAGACGGCAACATGGCTTCACAGGCACCGACACTGAGCGAACCGCTTTTCAGCAAACCCGGCCCAAGGGACGGGCGGCGGCTGCTTGCGCTGCCCGGCGTGGTTGCGATTGCCGGGGCGCTGGTCACGGCGGCGATCTCCTTCGCCATTCTCGTCGGCGCCACGCCAATCGTCCCGAACGAGAAGACGACGCTGGCGCTTATCGCCCTCAACGCCGCGTTCGTCCTGTTCCTGATCGCGCTGGTCGGCCGCGAAGTGCATCGCATCTTGATGGCGCGCCGGCACGGCAAGGCGGCGTCGCGGCTGCATGTGCGTATCGTGGCGATGTTTGCGCTGGTCGCCGCAATTCCCGCGATCATGGTGGCGATCATCGCCTCGATCACCCTCGACATCGGCCTCGACCGCTGGTTCGAAATCCGCACCAAGACCATCGTCAACTCGTCGCTGTCGATTGCGGACGCCTATGTGCAGGAAAACGCGCGCAATCTCCAGGGCACGACGCTGTCGATGGCCTACGACCTCGATGCGTCACGCACGCTCTACGGCCTCGACCGAACCGGTTTTCTCGATCTCATGAACAAGGAAGCCGTTGGCCGTTCGCTGGCCCATGCAGCACTCATCAAGCCCGACGGGTCTTTCGTCATGAGCGCCAAGACCGATGCGGATTTTGCCATGCCGGAACCGCCGGAAGGCGCCGTCGCCAGTGCCGCCGATGGCAAGCCGGTGCTGATCGAGCCGAAAACACGCAACATCATGGGCGCCATCGTCAAGCTGCGCGAGATCGAAGGGCTCTACCTCTACACCATTCGCCTCGTCGACCCCGAAGTGATCAAGGCGCGGCAGATCGTCCGGTCCAACACCGACGAATACCGCGGCCTCGAAGACAATCGCCGCACCTCGCAAGTGGCCTTCGCGCTTCCCTATTTGTCGCTGACGCTGATCATCATCCTGTCCGCCATCTGGACCGGCATTGCGGTCGCCGACCGCCTGGTGCGGCCGATCCGTCAACTTATCGGCGCGGCCGACGAGGTCGCGACCGGCAATCTCGACGTTGCCGTGCCCGTTCGACCCTCCGATGGCGACGTCGCCTCGCTCGGCGACACCTTCAACAAGATGCTGCTGGAGCTGAAATCGCAGCGCAACGAGATCCTGTCCGCCAAGGATCTGATCGACGAGCGGCGGCGGTTTTCGGAAGCGGTGCTTGCCGGCGTCACCGCCGGCGTCATCGGCGTCGATCCCTATGGCATCGTCACCATCGTCAACCGGTCGGCCGAGACGATGCTGGCCATATCGGCCACCGCCGCACTCGGGCAGAACCTGTCGGCCGTTTTGCCGCATGTCGGCCGCGTCTTCGAGATCGGCCGCAAGTCGGGCAAGCCGGTCTATCGTGAGCAGGTGACCTTCTACCGCGCCGGCACCGAGCGGACCTTCAATGTGCAGATCACGATCGAGGCTGGCGATGACGGTTCGGAGGAAAAATCCTACGTCGTGACGGTCGACGACATCACCGATCTGGTCCAGGCGCAGCGCTCGTCGGCCTGGGCCGATGTGGCGCGGCGCATCGCCCACGAGATCAAGAATCCGCTGACGCCGATCCAGCTTTCCGCCGAGCGCATCAAGCGCCGCTACGGCAAGGTCATCACCGAGGATCGCGAGGTTTTCGACCAGTGCACCGACACCATCATCCGGCAGGTCGAGGATATCGGCCGCATGGTCGACGAGTTCTCCGCCTTCGCGCGCATGCCCAAGCCTGAAATGAAGTCCCTCGACTTGCGCGAATCATTGCGCGAGGCCTCGTTCCTCGTCGAAGTGAGCCGCGCCGACATCACTTTCGAGCGTGTGTTCGGCAACGAACCGCTGAAAGGCACCTTCGACAGCCGGCTGATGGCGCAGGCTTTCGGCAATGTCATCAAGAACGCGGCCGAGGCCATTGACGGACTTGATCAGAAGGATCGTTCGGACGGCATAATCCGGATTCAGGCCGGGCGCCAGAATGGCGCGATTCGCATCGACGTCATCGACAATGGCAAAGGCTTGCCGCGCGAGAATCGCCAGCGGCTGCTGGAGCCCTATATGACGACGCGCGAAAAAGGTACCGGGCTCGGCCTCGCTATCGTCAAGAAGATCGTGGAGGACCATGGCGGCCGGCTCGAACTGCATGACGCGCCGGCGGACTTCCACGGTGGGCGGGGCGCGATGATCAGCATCATCCTGCCGCCTGCGGCCGTTACCGCGCCATCGCGCGGCGAGGGCAGGACGGAAAACGAGAGAGAAACTGAAAAGGTCGGTAATGGCGTCTGACATTCTCATCGTCGATGACGAGGAAGACATCCGCGAGCTCGTCGCCGGTATTTTGAGCGACGAAGGTCACGAAACCCGCACGGCATTCGATGCCGACAGCGCGCTGGCGGCGATCGCCGACCGGGCGCCGAGGCTGATTTTCCTCGACATCTGGCTGCAGGGCTCGCGGCTGGACGGGCTGGCGTTGCTGGACGAGATCAAGACGATGCATCCCAACCTGCCGGTGGTGATGATCTCCGGCCATGGCAATATCGAAACGGCGGTCTCCGCGATCCGCCGCGGCGCCTACGACTTCATCGAAAAGCCGTTCAAGGCCGACAGGCTGATCCTGATCGCCGAGCGTGCGCTGGAGACATCGAAGCTGAGGCGGGAGGTTTCGGACCTCAAGCAGCGCAGCGGCGAGACCTTCGACCTGATCGGCATGTCGTCGGCGATGAGCCAGCTGCGCCAGACCATCGAGCGCGTCGCGCCGACCAACAGCCGCGTCATGATCATTGGCCCGTCAGGCTCGGGCAAGGAGCTTGCGGCCCGCGCCATCCATACACTGTCGATGCGCAAGAGCGCACCGTTCGTCACCTTGAGCGCCGCCAACATCACGCCCGAGCGCATGGAGATCGAGCTGTTCGGCACCGAATCGAACGGCGTCGAACGCAAGGTCGGCGCATTGGAGGAAGCCCATCGCGGCATCCTCTACATCGATGAAGTGGCCGACATGCCGCGCGAGACGCAGAACAAGATCCTGCGCGTGCTGGTTGAACAGCAGTTCGAACGGGTAGGCGGCACCAAGCGGGTCAAGGTCGATGTCCGCATCATCTCGTCGACCTCGCAGAACCTGGAGGCGATGATCGCCGACGGGCGTTTCCGCGAGGATCTCTATCACCGCCTGGCAGTGGTTCCGGTCATGGTGCCTGGGCTGGCCGAGCGGCGGGAAGACATTCCCTATCTGGTCGACAATTTCATGAAGCAGATCGCTCGTCAGGCCGGTATCCGGCCGCGGCGCATCGGCGACGACGCACTGGCCGTGCTGCAGGCTCACAACTGGCCGGGCAATGTCCGCCAGTTGCGCAACAATGTCGAGCGGTTGATGATCCTGGCGCGCGGCGACGATGTCGATGCGCCGATCACCGCCGACCTTTTGCCCGCCGAGATCGGCGACGTCATGCCGCGCACGCCAAACCAGTCCGACCAGCACATCATGGCGCTGCCGTTGCGTGAAGCGCGCGAACAGTTCGAGAAGGACTACCTGATCGCCCAGATCAACCGTTTTGGCGGCAACATCTCGAAGACCGCCGAATTCATCGGCATGGAGCGCTCGGCGCTGCATCGCAAGCTGAAGTCGCTGGGCGTCTGACCGGCGGCCTGCCGCGGGCTTTGCCGCTTCTGGCCCACGCATTTGTCGGTTACGCCGGTGGCGGAATCGCTAAGAAAGCCGGGAATATCCTGAGGATTGCAGATGCCGCGCATTGCCTATGTGAACGGGCGCTATGTCGCTCACGCCGACGCTTTTGTGCACATCGAGGATCGTGGCTACCAGTTTGCCGACGGCGTCTACGAGGTCTGCGAGGTGGCGCGCGGCTTCATCGTCGACATGCCGCGCCATCTCGCCCGGCTGGACCGATCGCTGCGCGAGCTCTCGATCGGCTGGCCGGTCACCCCAGGCGTGTTGCCGCTCATCCTGCGCGAAGTGGTGCGCCGCAACCATGTCGCCAACGGCCTGGTCTATCTCCAGGTGACGCGCGGCGTTGCCAGCCGCGACTTTGTCTTCCCGGCGGCCGGCACGAAGCCATCGCTGGTGGTGACGGCCAGGAAAGCCGATCCCGCCGTTGCCGCCAAGCGGGCCGAGAGCGGGATCAAGGTCATCACAGTGCCGGAGAATCGCTGGGACCGGGTCGATATCAAGACCGTCGGCCTGCTGCCCAACGTGCTTGCCAAGCAGAAGGCCAGGGAAGCGGGCGCCCACGAAGCCTGGTTCGTCGATGCCGACGGCACCGTCAAGGAAGGCGGGTCGTCGAACGCCTGGATCATCACCAGGGATGGCGTGCTGGTGACGCGGCCGGCCGAGCACGGCATCCTGCGCGGCATCACCCGCACCACGCTGTTCGAAGTGGCCGCCAAGCTCGGGCTGACGGTTGAGGAGCGGGGCTTTTCGGTCGCCGAAGCCAAGGCCGCGCGCGAGGCTTTTATCAGTTCCGCGACGACGATTGCCATGCCGATCGTGTCGATCGATGGAGTTCCCGTGGCCAACGGCCATCCCGGCTCAATAACACTTTCCTTGCGGCAGGCCTTTTTTGACGTTGCGGAAAAAAGTCCGGCCTGATAACCGCACAGGTGGAATGAACATCAATATATCTCGTTCTGCTTGTCGTTACTGACGGCAAGAGGGTGTTTGTACGCTTGACATGCGCCGGTTAATTTGGCGCATTGGCCTGCAAACCGAAGGGGATCGGCGAAAGACAAGAACAATGGCGGAACGATCGCAAAACCTTCAGGACCTGTTCCTGAACTCAGTTCGCAAGAGCAAGAACCCGCTCACCATCTTCCTCATCAACGGCGTGAAGCTGACCGGCGTGGTCACTTCATTCGATAATTTCTGTGTTTTGCTGCGTCGTGACGGCCATTCCCAGCTCGTCTACAAGCACGCCATTTCCACGATCATGCCGAGCCAGCCGGTTCAGATGTTCGATGGCGAGGAAAGCCAGGGCGCCTGATTGGCACGTGAGAAAGACGCGGACCGCAGCGTTCGTGGAAAAAAATCATTACATCAGCCCGGGACGGAGGCCAAGGGGCCGACACGGGCCGTCGTCATCGTGCCCGTGCTCACCCGCCAGCAGCGCGGCGACGATGAGACGAATCGCCCGCGCCTGACGCGTTCGGCCGAGGCTCGTCACGACGAGGCGGTCGGGCTTGCCCGCGCCATCGATCTTGACCCGATCCACACGGCAGTCGTGACCGTCAACGATCCGCGCCCGGCGACCTTGCTCGGCAGCGGCAAGGTGGCGGAGTTCGCGGAGATCGTCAAAGAGGGCCATGCGGAGCTGGTCATTGTCGATCACCCGCTGACGCCGGTGCAGCAGCGCAATCTCGAGAAGGAATTGAACGCCAAGGTGCTGGATCGCACCGGGCTGATCCTGGAGATCTTCGGCGAGCGCGCGCGCACCAAGGAAGGCACGCTGCAAGTCGAACTTGCCCATCTCAACTACCAGAAGGGCCGGCTCGTCCGCAGTTGGACCCACCTTGAACGCCAGCGCGGCGGCGCCGGCTTCCTCGGCGGTCCCGGCGAAACGCAGATCGAATCGGATCGGCGTGTCCTGCAGGACAAGATCATCAAGCTGAAGCACGAGCTGGAAACCGTGCGCCGCACCCGCGACCTGCACCGCGCCAAGCGCAAGAAGGTGCCGTTTCCGGTGGTGGCGATCGTCGGCTACACCAATGCCGGCAAGTCGACGCTGTTCAACAAGCTGACCGGCGCGGGCGTGCTGGCGGAAGACATGCTGTTCGCCACGCTCGATCCGACGCTGCGTCGCGTGCGCCTGCCGCACGGCACGCCGGTCATCCTTTCGGATACGGTCGGCTTCATTTCGGACCTGCCGACGCATCTGATCGCGGCCTTCCGGGCGACGCTGGAAGAGGTGGTCGAAGCCGACCTCGTCATCCATTTGCGCGATATTTCGGACCCCGATACCGCCGCACAGGCCGAGGATGTCGAGCGCATCCTCGCCGATCTCGGCGTCGATGCCGGCGACGCCAAGCGCGTCATCGAAGTGTGGAACAAGATCGACCGGCTCGACGAGGGCAACCGGGCGCGGTTGCTCGCCGACGGTACGGACGGCAACAAGACGCCGCCGATCGCCATATCGGCCGCCACCGGCGAAGGCATCGATGCGCTGAAGGCGATCATCGAGACAAGGGTGTCGGGCGAGCTGGCAACGCTGACAATCACGCTCACGCCGGCTCAATTTGGCCTTGTCGACTGGCTCTATCGCAATGGCGACATCGTTTCGCGGGCCGACAATGAGGATGGCAGCGTGACCGTTTCGCTCAAGGCGACGCAAAGCGCGCGCGAAGAGATCGAAACCAGATTGCACCGTAAAAACAACGGGTAAGGGCCTCTACTTTGCGCTTTTGGCTTGTTGCCAAAGTGCCTCCATGTCGTCGAGAGTCGCTTTTTCAAGCGTGTTCCCGGACGCTTCCAGCGCCCGCTCGACATAGTGGAAGCGCGACCGGAATTTCTCGTTGGTTCCGCTGAGCGCCGCTTCGGAGTCAAGTTTGAGATGACGGCCGAGATTGACGACGGCAAACAGCATGTCGCCGAACTCATCCTTGATTGGCGCCGTATCGCCCTTGGAAAGTGCCTCGCGCAATTCACCGATCTCCTCTTCGATCTTGTCGAGGATCGGCGTGGCCTCGCTCCAGTCGAAGCCGACGCGGGCCGCTTTTTCCTGTAGCTTCAGCGCCCGGGTCAGCGCGGGCAGGGCGACCGGCACGCTATCGAGAAAGCCTTTCCCGTGGTCCTCCGGGTCGTGGCCACGGGCGAGGCGGGCGCTGCGTTTCTCAGCCTTTTCCTGCGCCTTGATCTTTTCCCACATGCCCTTGGCCATGCCGGCGCTGCGTGCCGTCTCGTCGCTGAAGACATGCGGATGACGGCGGATCATTTTCGTGGTGATGGCCTGGACCACGTCGCCGAAGGCGAATTCGCCCGCTTCCTCGGCCATCCGCGCATGATAGACGACCTGCAGCAGGAGATCGCCGAGCTCGTCGCGCAAATCGTCGAGATCGCCGCGCGCGATCGCGTCCGCCACCTCATAGGCTTCCTCGATCGTATAGGGCGCGATGGTCGAAAAATCCTGCTCGATGTCCCACGGGCAGCCGGTCTTCGGCGCCCGCAGCGCCGCCATGATCTCGATCAGCCGGGAAATGTCTTTCGAAGGTTTCATCGGGCGAATGCTACCGTGCGCCCGGCCGCGCGGCCAACGCTGTCAGCCGGCGAGGGCGCCTTGTCCACAGCTGCGCGGACCAGACCATGATCCCGAAAAGTGGAAGCCGGTTTTCGGAAAAGATCATGGTCAAGCAAAAGGCGTCAGTCGAGCACCGAGACGATCGCCTTGGCGAGTGCGCCCATCCCGTCCTCGGGCAGGCCTGCCACATTGATGCGGCTGTCACCAACCATGTAGACGCCATGCTCGGCGCGCAACCGCTCGACCTGCGCCTCGGACAGGCCAAGGCGGGAAAACATGCCGCGGTGGCTGGCGACGAAATCGAAGCGGTCGGAATTGGACTGCCGCCGCAGTGCCTCGGCGAACTGGACGCGAAGCCTGAGCATGCGCAGCCGCATCTCCTCGAGCTCCGCTTCCCAGTCGGCGCGCAGCGCGGCATCTTCCAGCACGATGCGCACGGCGGCCGCGCCATGGTCCGGCGGCATCGAATACATGGCGCGCGCCGCCGACAGCATCTGGCCCATCGCCACATCCGCCTGGGCGCCGTCCTTGGCCAGGATCATCGCCGCCCCGACGCGGTCGCGATAGACGGCAAAGTTCTTCGAGCAGCTCGAGGCGACGACCATTTCCGGGACTTTTGCGGCCATGATGCGCAAGCCCGCGGCGTCGGCGTCGAGGCCTTCGCCAAAGCCCTGATAGGCGATGTCGACAAAAGGCAGCAGGCCGCGTTCGACGACAAGATCGGTGATTTCGGCCCATTGCGCGGTATCGAGGTTGGCGCCGGTGGGGTTATGGCAGCAGCCATGCAGCAGCACCACATCGCCGCTCTTTGCAGTGCGTAGCGCAGCCAGCATGTCAGCGAAGCGCACCGCACCGGAAGCAGCGTCGAAATAGGGATATTCGCGGATCTGCAGGCCGGCCGCTCGCATCACCGGCATGTGGTTCGGCCATGTCGGGTCGGACAGCCAGATCGTCGCGTCGGAGCGCGTCCGCTTGAGCAGCTCGGCCACCAGCCGGAGAGCGCCGGAGCCGCCAGGCGCCTGCGCGGCCCGGATGCGCGTCATGTCGGCCGCAAGGCCGAAGGTGAGCTTCGCCATCGCGGAATTGAAGCCGGTGTCGCCGGCAAGACCGAGATAGGTCTTGGTATCCTGGCTCTGCAGCAGGCGCTTTTCGGCTTCGCGCACCGCGCGCATAACCGGCGTCTTGCCGTCGCGATCCTTGTAGACGCCGACGCCGAGGTCGACCTTGTCGGTGCGCGGATCGGCGCGATAGAGGCCGATCAGGGCAATGATCTTGTCGGCGGGGGCGGGCTGCAGGTTTTCGAACATCAATATGGTCCCGTTGGCGGCGGAGTGATACGCAAATCGGCCGCCTTGCGCCAGCGGTTTCATATGCGCCGGACCGAATGCCGTGTGATCGGCAAGACGGAAGCGAGCTCTACACGTTCCTGTCACATCGGCGTAGTTTGAATAGGCATTTCCGGGACAAGCGCGAGAATGACGGCGTGAGACAATGATGAGCCGGCAAGAACAGTTCGACCTTGCGATTGTCGGCGCCGGCATTGTCGGTCTGGCACATGCGCTCGCCGCCGTCAGGCGTGGCCTTTCCGTGGTCGTCATCGATCGCGACGCGCAGGCCAATGGCGCTTCGGTGCGCAATTTCGGCTTCATCACGGTCAGCGGCCAGGAACGCGGCCAGGTGTGGCGCCGAGCGATGCGCTCCCGCGACATCTGGCTGGAGGTGGCCGAGCCAGCCGGCATCGATGTCATCCAGCGCGGCGCGGTCGTCGTCGCCCGCCGCCCGGAGGCGCGCGCGGTAGCCGAAGCGTTCTTGCGGACCGAAATGGGCGAGGGCTGTCTGCTGCTCGAACCCGATGAGCTTCGGGGCCAGTACCCCCAGCTTGCCGGACGGGATTTCGCCGGCGGCTTGTGGAGCCCGCACGAGGTGCGTGTCGAATCGCGCGAAGCGATCCCACGGCTGGCGGCCTGGCTCGCCGAACGCCACGGCGTCGCGTTCCGCCGTGAAACGGCGGTGCGCTCGATCGAGCCGCCTGATATCGAGACCAGCCGCGGCGTTGTCCATGCCGGCAAGGTGATCGTCTGTCCGGGCGACGATCTGGCGACGCTTTATCCCGAGCGCATCGCGCAATATGCCGTCACCCGCTGCAAATTGCAGATGATGCGGCTTGCCGAGCCCGGCTACCGGCTGCCGGTATCGGTGATGTCCGACCTCGGGCTCGCCCGCTATGCCGGCTACGCCGCCTTGCCGGAAGCCGCGGCCCTGCGGCGCAAGCTCGAAGTCGATCAGCGCGACGCGCTCGACAATGGCGTGCATCTGATCGTCGTACAGAGCGCCGACGGCACGCTGGTGGTCGGCGATTCGCATCATTACGCAACGACGCCCGACCCGTTCGCTTCGGAGCGCGTCGACGAAATCATTCTCGATGAATTCAGCGCCGTCTTTGGCGGACCGACGCCACGCGTCCTGGAACGCTGGACCGGGATCTACGCCTCGGCGTCCGACCGCACCATGTTCGCCGACGCGCCGCGGGAAAATGTGCGCCTCGTCATGATCACCAGCGGCACCGGCGCCAGCACATCCTTCGCGATCGCCGAAGAGGTGATCGCAGAGCTTTTCGGTTCCACCATCGCAGACGCCAGGAAGATCGCATGATGGCCACCCAGGGTTTGCTCCGCGCCGTCGTGTTCGATTGGGCCGGTACTGTCGTCGATCACGGCTCGCTGGCGCCGATGGGCGTATTCGTCGAGGCTTTCGCCGATTTCGGCGTGGCGATCAGGGTGGACGAGGCCAGAGGCCCGATGGGAATGGCCAAGCGCCCGCATATCGCCGCGCTGCTTGCGCTGCCGAGGGTCGCGGCGTCCTGGACAAAGCAGCATGGTCATGCGCCGACCGACGCCGACATCGATGCCGTCTATAACGTCTTCGTGCCGAAGAACCGTGCGGTGGCGGCGCAATACTCGGATGTCATTCCGGGCGTTGCCGAGGTCGTCACGGCGCTGCGCGCCCGCGGCCTCAAGATCGGCTCGACGACCGGCTACACGCGCGACATCATGGCAGAAATCCTGCCGGTGGCCGCCGGGCAGGGGTTCTCGCCGGATTGCCTGGTATGCACCGGAGACACTCCCGACGGGCGGCCGACGCCTTTCATGCTGTGGAAGGCACTGACCGAGCTTGGCGTCTACCCGCCATGGCTGAGTGTAAAGGTCGACGACACCGAGGTCGGCATTGCCGAAGGCACCAATGCCGGCGCCTGGACGATCGGTGTGTCGGTGACCGGCAACGTCTTCGGCCTGACGCTGGCGGAGACGCAGGCGCTCGCGCCTGATATCTTCAGGAAGAAGCGCGCCGAAGCCTCCGCAAGGCTCACCGCCGCCGGCGCCCACTACGTCGTCAGCGGCGTCGCCGACCTGATGCCGGTCATCGCGGCGATCGAAGGAAGGCTTCAGCGCGGCGAGAGGCCTTGAGCGCCTGAAGGCGACTGGGCGGGGAACGGCCGGCGCGAGCCATTTGCGATTATGCGGGTTTAAAACACTCTATCCGGCTGCAGCCTTGCCAGACCGTAGCCGGCGAGAGCCAAGGCGATGCCTGAGGCAATGGTTCGCATCTGGTTCCAGAACTGCCATCGGCCTGAATAGTCCCGCCAGATCTCTCGCGCGGTCTCGGCATCATCGGGAATGACAGTGGCGGCCAGCGCCTCGTCCATCGGCACGTTCACTGTCAGCGTGAGAACAAGGCCAAAGGCTAGATAGACGGCCCCCGCGGCAGCGAACCAGAACGCCGGTAGCTTGTAGCCGTTGAAACGCATTGCGGCAGCCGTCACACCCAGAACGACCGGCGTCAGAAAGAATGCGGGAAAGAAAACGGCATTGCGAACCGACGCATTCATCGCCTGCATGGCCTTGATTGCCGTTCGGGGATCAGCATGGTCGAGGCCCCACATCGTCGAGCAGACCCAGGCATAGAAAAATCCGAAAATCGCCCCACAAAACACGATCGATGTGACCGACAGTCCCACTCGCAGATCGAGGAGGCGGCCTACAAGCTTCTGAAAGCAAGAGGCTACGGCGGCACTTCAATGCTCAGTATCGCCAAAGAGGCGAAGGCATCCAACGAAACGCTCTATCGCTGGTATACCGACAAGACAGGCCTGTTCAAGGCGATGGTCGAAAGCAATGCAAGGGCGACGAAAGCGGTGCTGGACGCGGCAATCAGGGATGAGGCAGATCCGCTGGTGAGCCTCGAAAAAGTCGCCCCGATCCTCCTTTCGATGTTGCTTGGCGAGAAAGCAGTCTCCCTCAACCGCGCGGCTGCTTCTGACGAAAGCGGCGAATTGGGTGCGGCTATCGCCACAGGGGGGCGCGATTCGGTGCTTCCGTTGATTGAGAGATTGATTGAGCGCGGCCTGGAGACCGGCGCTCTGGCCGCGCCATCCGCTGATGTGGCGGCCAACTGGTTTTTGAACCTGTTGATTGGTGATCTGCAGATCAGGCGGGTCATTCGCACTCTGCCCATTCCTTCAGACACGGATGTCCATTCCAGAGCGATCGCTGCATCAAGCGCGTTCAGAAAGCTTTGCGGCACGTGAAAGTGAGATTGATATGGCACGATGTCCTCCCGCATCGCGCAAAAAATTTAGCAGCGAAGGGATTAAAATCCTTATGTGCTCCGTAAACAGGGCATGAAACGATCGATGCCACGCTTCGATATCATGGGACAGCTCGGTTCGCTGCGCCGCTACGCGCGCTCGTTGACGCGCGACAGCGCCGATGCCGAGGATCTGGTGCATGATGCGTTGGTGCGGGCCTATGAGCGGCGCGGCACCTTCCGCTCCGGCGGAAACCTGCGCGCATGGCTCCTGTCGATCGTTCACAATGCCTTCATTGACGGCTTGCGGTCCCGCAAATCGGAAGCGGTGCGCCTCGAACAGGCCAGATACCTTGCCGACGCCAATATGGACGCTCCCCAGGAGCATTCGGTCCGCTTGGCGCAGGTGCGTGAAGCCTTTTTCAAATTGCCCGAAGAGCAGCGTTCGGCGCTGCATCTCGTCGCTATCGAGGGACTTACCTACAGCCAGGCGGCCGAGGTCAGCGGCGTGCCGGTCGGAACGTTGATGTCACGCATCGGTCGCGCCAGGGCGGCGCTGCGCGAGATGGAGGACACGTCGCCGGCGCGGGCAAAAAGCCACCTCAGGATCGTGGGAGATCAGTGATGAACGAACTGCGCGATCCGGTAATCGATGCCGACCTTGATGCCTATGTAGACGACCAGTTGGACATTGCACGCCGCATTGAAGTTGGCGCGTTTCTTTCGACCCGTCCGGAGGCGGCGGCGCGGGTGATGTCAGACCTCAGGACGCGCGACGAACTGCGCATGGCGCTTGCCGGATCCGAGAGCATGGCGCGGCCGACAACGGCCGATGCGGCACGCCGGCTGGAGCGGGGTCTGGCCCGGGGCCGCGTCTTCGTGGCGTTGCAGCGGGCGGCGGCGGTTGCTGTCTTTGTCGCCGCGGGCTGGCTGGCGAACAGCATGCTCGGGCCGATATCGGTCACCAAAGTCGTCGCCTCGACCCAGCCGCCTGTCTATCTGCAGGACGCAATCCGGGCGCACAAGACGACGATCGTGCGCGAGACCATGTCGTCCCAGCTGGAAGCGCCGAATTACAACGCGGACGAAATCCGCGCCGCCACGGCGATCGTCATGCCGTCGCTGCCGAAGGACTGGAGGGTCCGCGACGTCCAGATCTATCCATCGCAGTTCGGCCCGAGCGTCGAAATGGCTGTCGAAACAAAGGATATGGGATTGGTCTCGCTCTTCGCGATCAGACCCGGAACGTTCGACGTGGTCAAGCCGACCGTCGCCCCTTCGGGTGACATCTCCTCGGCTTATTTCCAGGTCGGCGAAGTCGCCTACGCAGTCGTTGCCCGAAGCGGTGTACGCGACCTCGATCGCGCCGCCGAAACGCTTGCCAGTACGCTTTACTGATCCCGCCTCACCAGGAGAATTCGCATGAACATTCCTAACCTAAGATATAGCGCGGGTGCCGGCGCCCAAACCGGAGCCGTGTATGACGAGGGCCTGCGCCAGCACATGCTGCGCGTCTACAACTACATGGGGGTCGGCCTCGTCGTCACCGGTATCATCGCCTATGCGGTGGCTTCGACGCCCGCACTCTACGTGCCGATCTTTTCCAGTCCGCTGAAGTGGGTGGTGATGTTGGCGCCGCTTGCCTTCGTGCTCTTGTTCTCGTTCCGTATGCAGACGATGTCCGCTGCCGGCGCCCAGGCTATGTTCTGGGCATTCTGCGCGGTCATGGGCTTGTCGCTCGCTTCCGTGTTCCTGGTCTTCACCGGCACCAGCATCGCGCGCACCTTCTTCATCGCCGCCACCATGTTCGGCGCCACCAGCCTTTACGGCTACACGACCAAACGCGACCTGACCCAGTTCTCGTCCTTCCTGATCATGGGCCTGATCGGCGTGGTGATCGCCAGCGTCGTCAACATCTTCCTCGGCTCGACGGCGCTGCAGTTCGCGATTTCGGTGATCGGCATCGCCGTGTTCATCGGCCTTACCGCCTGGGACACGCAGACGATCAAGGAACGGTATGCCGAGAATGTCGGCGCGGAATCACAGCAGAAGCTCGCCGTCTTCGGCGCCTTCTCGCTGTATCTGAACTTCATCAACATCTTCCAGCTGCTGCTGAATTTCACCGGCGAGCGCGAATAATCGGACCGACCGTAGCAGGCAACACTTCGAACCTTGCCGTGGCCGAAGGGAAACCTCCGGCCACGGTTTTCATTTGAGGCGGCGCGCGAATACGCTATCTCGCCTGTAGCGTGAATGCGTTCGTCGCGGCTGTGTGAGGTGGGGCGTAGCCTGGCCGCTTCTTGAGTTCACGCGGGGCCTTTTGCTAGCCTGCCGGCCACACCAGCCATCGGTGAGGACATATGCAACAGGATAGTCTGACGCTTCACGGTAACGGCATCTCGGCGACCATTGTCGGGCAGGGCGACATTCCAACTTTGCGGAATCAAGACATTTCTATTTTGCGGCAATATGAA
>NZ_CAAF010000053.1 GCF_000359125.1 Mesorhizobium sp. STM 4661
CGCAGGCATTCGCCGAAATCCAAAAACAGAAAGGGCGGTCTTCGGGCCGCCCTTTTGCATTGCAGCCTCGGCGAAGCGGGCAGGCCGTCATTTCAAAAGCTGTTGCAAGCACCGCCATCGCAACTAGTATAGGTTGCATCGAGGGGGCTGCCCAAATGGGTCCGTGGCACCGTTTGAATGGCCAGACATGGTGGTCGCTGGGGCTGATCTGCCTGTTGTCGTTCTGTTTCATCGGCGACGCCGCCTTCGCGGCGAATACAAAGAAATCAACGCCCGATCTTGGTCCGACGATGCGGTTCGTCGTCGTCCGCAGCAATGCGCCGGGTTGCGAGCCGACCTGCCCGGAATGGGTATCGGCTGAAGGCTCGATAGAGGCCGGCACGCCGGCGCTGCTCAGACGCACGCTCAAGACGCTCCGCGGCCGAAAATTGCCTGTCGTCGTGGATTCTCCCGGCGGCAACGTCGAGGCGGCGCTGGCGCTTGGCCGGCTGATCCGCAAGAACAAGCTCGATATGGCGGTTGGCAAAACCCGGTTCACCGGCTGCCAGCCGGATGCCAAGGACTGCAAGGAAAACGACGGCAAGAACGCCCGCTATTTCGGCAATCCCTATGCCAACGGCGCCATCTGCAATTCGGCCTGTCCGTTGATGTTTGCCGGCGGCATCAGGCGCGTTGTCGGGCAATGGGCCTATCTCGGCGTCCATCAGATCACCACGACCTATATCCGGACGAAATTGCAGTACCGGACCACCTATCGCGTGGTGAGAGGCAAGAAGAAGATCATCGACAAGAAGGTCATCAGCCGCAAGAACGCGGGCAGCTACAAGACCTACGAGATGAGCAAGGCGTTGGAGAAGAAGCTGGCGGCCTATCTGAAGGAGATGAATGTCGGCCAGGGCGTGCTCGAAGCAATGAAGAACACGCCGGCCAGCGGCATCCAGCAGCTGGTGCCGTACGACATGCTGCAGACGAAGCTCGTCACCAGCCTCGATTCCCTCGACCTGCTGTCCGCGCCGATCATATGCAAGGCAAGTCCGGTGCCGGCGAATTGCCGGGAGATACCGGCAAACAAGGGCGCGGAGCCGGCCGACGTTCCGACGGCCGAAGCCAGGTCCGATGTTCCTCAGTCGGCCGAGGCCGTGCAGTCAAAGGAAGAGGCGGAGATGCGCTTCGCCCTCGTTCGCGGCAGCAACCCGCTCTGCAATCCCGATTGCCCGGAGTGGATTTCGGCGGAAGGCACGATCACCGCCGGGACCCCCGACAGGCTGCGCCAGTTGCTCGACACCCTCAGCGGGCGACGGCTGCCCGTGGTGATCAGCTCGTCGGGAGGCGACGTGCTCGGCGCTCTGGCGGCCGGCCGGTTGATCCGGGAGCACAAGCTCGACGTCGCCGTGGCCCGAACGGATTTTGTCGACTGTGACCCTGGAGCGATGGGCTGCGTCGCCAAGGATGGCGTCCACGCCGGGCTGGATGGCATCCATGCCGGGCTGACCATCGATTCAGGTGGCGAATGCGATTCGGCCTGTGTGATCATGGTCGCCGGCGGTGTCAGGCGCCTTGTCGGCCCCAGTGCGCGTCTCAGCGTTCAATCAATGGGGCAAGCGCAGAAGGTTGAGGCCTATCTCGAAGAGATGGCGATTGACCGGGATCTATTCACCGCAATTCAGCGCCATTCAGTCCTGCGCCAGCTCGAACCTGACACGATGCTGAAATTTGGGCTGACGACGGATACTCAATCGGTGGACGAACTGACGGGCGCAACCATCTGCAGATTGGTGCCGAAGCCCGACAATTGCAGGGTCACGCCGTCGGCCGATGCCGAGGCCGCGACGCCCCCGAAGCTTTAGCATCGCGCCGGCCAGACTGGCCATCGAGGCAGGTTGAGCTCCGCACGGTCCTTCCGCTATCGTCCCTGTCGATCACAATCGAGGATCGGCGATGACCCAGGACGTCCCGACATTGTTCGAATGGGCTGGCGGCATCGAGGCGCTGAACCGGCTGACGCAGACTTTCTACGACAAAGTGGCGTTGGACCCGGTCGTCGGTCCGGTGTTCAAGACCATGTCGCCCGATCATCCTGCCCATGTCGCCGCCTTCATCGGCGAGGTCTTTGGCGGGCCGAAAACCTACAGCGAAAGCCATGGCGGCCACCGTGAGATGGTGATGCATCATCTCGGCAAGCATCTGACCGAGGAACAGCGCCGCCGCTGGATCAACCTTCTCGCTGATGCCGCCGATGAGGTCGGTCTGCCGGGCGATCCGGAATTCCGCTCGGCTTTCATGGCCTATGTCGAATGGGGATCGCGGCTGGCCAAGATGAATTCCAACCTTGGCGAGACCTGCGATCCCGAGACCGAACCGATGCCGGCCTGGGGTTGGGGCGTGCCGGGCGGGCCTTACAAGCCGAGTGGCGATTAACGGGCCGGCTGCGGAACCCCCTGCTTTCCACCGCCTATCCCCGTACGACGCTCTTTACAGAGCGCGCGGAAGCTTTTAGGAAGCGCCTGCGCCGATACGCGCACGATACGGGCATAGCTCAGTTGGTAGAGCGGCGGTCTCCAAAACCGCAGGTCGTAGGTTCGAGCCCTGCTGCCCGTGCCATTCTTCGAAATGGCCAATTCCCGAAAATGCCTGGTTTTCCGCGTCGAGCGTTTGAAAACCGGCGGGTGACTTGCCATATGGAGGCAATTGGGGCATAAGGGCGCCATAGCCGGGACGGGACGACTGGATGGTTCCGAGGCGGCGTTTGGTCATAAAGCGGACACTTGCCACTTGCGTGGATCAAGAATCGGTTTTATGTAGACGAAACAGACACGCGACGCGTGGAGCTGGGAAGCCGGCTTTACGCGTCCGATTTGCATGGGCGAAATGATTGCGCTGATTCGGCGCGGACATGAGGCCCACGCGGCACGTCCCGGCCAGCGGGATCATCCAGGAGACCCGGCCAACGGGTCTTGAAGACAGAGCGGCACATGGCTTCGAAAACCACAAATCCTTTCGTCTTTCTCCAGCAGGTTCGCTCGGAGACCGCCAAGGTGACCTGGCCGTCGCGTCGCGAAACCATGATCTCGACGGTGATGGTCCTCGTATTCGCTCTCATCGCGATGATCTTTTTCTTCAGCGCCGACGTGGCCATGGGCTATGCCATCGAATGGATTCTGAGCCTTGGACGCTAAGTTCGGCGATTACGGAGAAGTCTTGAAATGACTGCGCGGTGGTACATCGTCCACGCCTATTCGAACTTTGAAAAGAAGGTCGCCGAGGACATCGAGAACAAGGCCAAGCAGAAAGGCCTGTCCGCCGACATCGAGCAGATCGTAGTGCCGACCGAGAAGGTCGTCGAGATCCGCCGCGGCCGCAAGGTCGACGCCGAGCGCAAGTTCTTCCCGGGCTATGTGCTCTTGAAGGCCAATCTGACCGACGCGGTGTTCTCGCTGGTGAAGAACACACCGAAGGTCACCGGCTTCCTGGGTGACTCCAAGCCGGTGCCGATCACCGAAGCCGAGGCCCAGCGCATCCTGAACCAGGTGCAGGAAGGCGTCGAGCGGCCCAAGCCCTCGGTTACGTTCGAGATCGGCGAGGCGATCCGCGTTTCGGATGGTCCGTTCGCCTCGTTCAACGGTTTCGTCCAGGAAGTGGACGAGGAGCGGGCGCGGCTCAAGGTGGAAGTTTCGATCTTCGGGCGCGCCGTGCCCGTCGATCTGGAATTCGGACAGGTCGAAAAGGGCTGATCCGAAATCCTTGCTGCCAGTTCGGCGGCAGGGATGGCGGCGTGGAAATCGCGCGGCCAAAAACGGGTGGGAGGCGAATGTGGCTTTAGCCGGCCGCGGGAACCGCACCACCAGACTGCAACCGCCGGTGTTTCCCCGATAGTGGGGCCGGCATGAGAAAAGGCAGGAAGAGAGATGGCTAAGAAAATTGCAGGCCAGCTCAAGCTCCAGGTGAAAGCGGGATCGGCCACGCCGTCTCCCCCGATCGGCCCGGCGCTTGGTCAGCGTGGCATCAACATCATGGAGTTCTGCAAGGCGTTCAACGCGCAGACCCAGGAAATGGAGAAGGGGTCGCCGATCCCGGTCGTCATCACCTACTACCAGGACAAGTCGTTCACCTTCGTCATGAAGACGCCGCCGGTGAGCTATTTCCTGAAGAAGGCCGCGAACCTGACTTCTGGTTCCAAGGAGCCGGGCAAGATCAAGGCCGGCACGATCGGCCGCGACAAGGTGCGTGCCATCGCCGAGCAGAAGATGAAGGACCTGAACGCGAACGACGTCGAGGCGGCCATGCGCATGGTCGAGGGCTCCGCCCGTTCGATGGGCCTGGAAGTGGTGGGCTGAGATCATGGCAAAGATTGCAAAACGCGTATCGAAGACCCGCGAAGGCATCGACCCCAACAAGGCTTACGCCCTCGGTGAGGCGCTGAAGCTGCTCAAGGACCGGTCCACGGTGAAGTTCGACGAGACCATCGAAGTCGCGATGAACCTCGGCGTCGACCCGCGCCATGCCGACCAGATGGTCCGCGGCGTGGTCAACCTGCCGAACGGCACCGGCCGTAGCGTCCGCGTCGCCGTGTTCGCGCGTGGCGACAAGGCCGAGGAAGCCAAGGCGGCCGGCGCCGATATCGTTGGCGCCGAGGATCTGGTCGAGATCGTCCAGAAGGGCACGATCGACTTCGATCGCTGCATCGCCACGCCGGACATGATGCCGCTGGTCGGTCGTCTGGGCAAGGTGCTCGGCCCGCGCGGCATGATGCCGAACCCGAAGGTCGGCACCGTCACCACCGACGTTGCCGCCGCCGTCAAGGCATCGAAGGGCGGCGCCGTCGAGTTCCGCGTCGAGAAGGCTGGCATCGTCCAGGCCGGCGTCGGCAAGGTCTCGTTCGACGTCAAGGCGCTGGAAGAAAACGTCCGTGCCTTCACTGACGCGGTGACCAAGGCAAAGCCGGCTGGCGCCAAGGGCAACTACGTCAAGAAGGTGTCGGTCACCTCGACGATGGGCCCGGGCCTCAAGCTCGACGTCTCGACGCTGGCGGGGTCCTGATACGAATTACCCGGATCGGCCGCTAACGGGCTGATCCGAAAAAGAATTCCGGGCCTCCGATCTATTTTGGCGGCCCGGTGCCCGGAAGTCGAAAGGCTTCCGGACATCCTGTCCGAGATTGCAGGCGGCCCGAGCCTTGGTTTGAAAAGGGGGGGCCTTAATTCATGTGGGCCTGCATGAGACGGGTGAAGACCGGACAACGGAGCCACACGCTCCAATGAAAGGTTCGAACCGTGTTTGCCTTTTGTCTGCGCACTTGCCGGTCAGTCCGTCGGGTGTGGCGAAAGGGGGCAGGATCCTCGAGCGTCGTTCGGGAGATCCGTTACTGGATGGCCCGGCCGGCAAAAGGCAACCCGACGCCTGTCCTCGTGAAAAGGGCAGGGGTCAACTGGAGATAGGCAGTGGACAGAGCGGAAAAACGCGAACTCGTCACGGGCCTGAATGATGCGTTTGCAAGCGCGGGTTCAGTCGTCGTGGCCCACTACGCCGGTATCACCGTCGCGCAAATGAACGACCTTCGGTCGAAAATGCGCGCCGCCGGTGGCACCGTCAAAGTCGCGAAGAACCGTCTCGCCAAAATCGCTCTTCAGGGCACGGACTCCGCATCGATCATCGATCTGTTCAAGGGACAGACGCTGATCGCTTATTCGGAGGATCCGATTGCGGCGCCGAAGGTCGCGTCCGATTTCGCCAAGGGAAATGACAAGCTCGTCATTCTCGGCGGCGCAATGGGCACCACCTCGCTCAACGCCGACGGTGTGAAGGCACTCGCCACACTTCCGTCGCTCGATGAGCTGCGCGCCAGGCTGGTTGGCATGATCGCCACGCCGGCAACCCGGATCGCCCAGATCGTCAATGCGCCTGCGGCTTCGGTCGCGCGCGTCATCGGCGCCTACGCCCGGAAGGACGAGGCGGCATGAGGCCGTTCCTCGCTATCACAAACACACGTTCGAACCTTATGAAGGAATATTCAAATGGCTGATCTCGCAAAGATCGTAGACGACCTTTCGAAGCTGACCGTCCTCGAGGCGGCCGAGCTGTCGAAGCTTCTGGAAGAAAAGTGGGGCGTTTCCGCCGCTGCTCCGGTGGCGGTTGCCGCCGCTGGCGGTGCTGCGGCCGCTGCTGCTCCGGCCGAGGAAAAGACGGAATTCGACGTCGTCCTGACCGAGGTAGGCGCTCAGAAGATCAACGTCATCAAGGAAGTTCGCGCCATCACCGGTCTTGGCCTCAAGGAAGCCAAGGATCTGGTCGAGGCGGCTCCGAAGCCGGTCAAGGAAGCTGTTTCCAAGGCCGACGCGGAGAAGTTCAAGGCCCAGCTCGAAGCAGCCGGCGCCAAGGTCGAACTGAAGTAAGCGTTGGGTATTGGCGGGCGGCCTCGCGCCGTCCGCCACTCCCTTCGCGTGAAGGGAGGCCGTAACGCGAGACGTACGAAAACCTCTTTCCTGAGGGCCTTGAAACCGGCCTTCAGGAAACGGGTTTTCTCCCGTTTTAGCCGACCGCCGACAGGCGGCCGGAGAGCTGATTGAAGGGCCGCCGCCGAGGTGGCCGAGAATGCAAGGCGGGCCGCGGCGAGGCTCGTCCCGAGTTTAGAGCTAAGGAGCGACGATGGCCCAGACCCAGACTTTCAATGGCCGCAGACGCGTACGCAAGTTCTTCGGAAAGATCCCGGAAGTTGCGGAGATGCCGAACCTGATCGAGGTTCAGAAGGCATCCTATGACCAGTTCCTGATGGTGGCGGAGCCCAAGGGCGGGCGTCCTGACGAGGGACTGCAGGCCGTTTTCAGGTCGGTCTTCCCGATTCAGGACTTTTCCGGCTCCTCGATGCTGGAGTTTGTGAAGTACGAGTTCGAAGGACCGAAATTCGACGTTGACGAATGCCGTCAGCGCGACCTGACTTATGCGGCGCCACTGAAGGTGACGCTGCGCCTCATCGTGTTCGATATCGACGAGGATACCGGCGCCAAGTCGATCAAGGACATCAAGGAGCAGGATGTCTACATGGGCGACATGCCGCTCATGACCTTGAACGGCACCTTCATCGTCAACGGCACCGAGCGCGTTATCGTCTCGCAGATGCACCGTTCGCCGGGCGTCTTCTTCGACCACGACAAGGGCAAGTCGCACTCGTCCGGCAAGCTTCTGTTTGCCGCGCGCGTCATCCCCTATCGCGGCTCGTGGCTCGACATCGAGTTCGATAGCAAGGACGTCGTGCACGCCCGCATCGACCGCCGCCGCAAGATTCCGGTGACGTCGCTGCTGATGGCGCTCGGCATGGATGGCGAGGAGATCCTGTCGACCTTTTACAACAAGATCACCTACAAGCGCGCAGGCGACCACTGGCGCATCCCGTTCAACGTCGAGCGTTTCCGCGGCCTCAAGGCCGTCGGCGACCTTGTCGATGCCGACACCGGCGAGATCGTCGTCGAGGCCGGCAAGAAGATCACCGCCCGCCAGGCCAGGGCGCTTGGCGAAAAGGGTCTCAAGGCGATCAAGGCGACCGACGAGGATCTGCTCGGCAACTATCTTGCCGAGGACATCGTCAACTACGCCACCGGCGAGATCTTCCTCGAAGCCGGCGACGAGATCGACGACAAGACGCTGAAGGTGCTGCTCGGCACCGGCGAGGACGAGATCAAGGTTCTCGACATCGACCATGTCAATGTCGGCGCCTATATCCGCAACACGCTCAACGTCGACAAGAACGAGAGCCGCCAGGACGCGCTGTTCGACATCTACCGCGTCATGCGCCCCGGCGAACCGCCGACGCTCGAGACCGCCGAAGCCATGTTCAACTCGCTGTTCTTCGACAGCGAGCGCTATGATTTGTCGGCCGTCGGCCGCGTCAAGATGAACATGCGCCTCGAGCTCAAGGCCGAGGATACCGTGCGCGTGCTGCGCAAGGACGACATCCTGGCCGTGGTCAAGACGCTGGTCGAACTGCGCGACGGCAAGGGCGAGATCGACGACATCGACAATCTCGGCAACCGCCGCGTGCGTTCGGTCGGCGAGCTGATGGAAAATCAGTACCGCGTCGGCCTGCTGCGCATGGAGCGCGCGATCAAGGAGCGTATGTCCTCGATCGAGATCGACACGGTCATGCCGCAGGACCTGATCAACGCCAAGCCGGCGGCCGCCGCAGTGCGCGAGTTCTTCGGCTCCTCGCAGCTGTCGCAGTTCATGGACCAGACCAACCCGCTGTCGGAGATCACCCACAAGCGCAGGCTTTCGGCGCTTGGACCGGGCGGTCTGACCCGTGAGCGCGCCGGCTTCGAGGTGCGCGACGTGCACCCGACGCATTACGGCCGCATCTGCCCGATCGAGACGCCGGAAGGCCCGAATATCGGTCTGATCAACTCGCTGGCCACGTTTGCGCGCGTCAACAAGTACGGCTTCATCGAGAGCCCGTACCGCAAGATCGTCAGCGGCAAGCTGACCAATGAAGTCGTCTATCTCTCGGCGATGGAAGAGGCCAAGCACCATGTCGCGCAGGCCAATGCCGAGCTCGACAAGAATGGCGGTTTCGTCGACGAATTCGTCATTTGCCGCAATGCCGGCGAAGTGATGATGGCGCCGCGCGAAAACGTCGATCTGATGGACGTTTCGCCGAAGCAGATGGTGTCGGTGGCAGCTGCCCTGATCCCGTTCCTCGAGAACGACGACGCCAACCGCGCTCTGATGGGCTCGAACATGCAGCGCCAGGCCGTGCCGTTGGTGCGCGCCGAGGCGCCGTTCGTCGGCACCGGCATGGAGCCGATCGTCGCCCGCGACTCGGGCGCCGCCATCGGCGCTCGTCGCGGCGGCGTCGTCGACCAGGTGGACGCGACGCGTATCGTCATTCGCGCCACCGAGGATCTCGATCCCGGCAAGTCCGGCGTCGACATCTACCGGCTGATGAAGTTCCAGCGTTCGAACCAGAACACCTGCATCAACCAGCGTCCGCTGGTGCGCATGGGCGACCTGGTCAACAAGGGCGACATCATTGCCGACGGTCCGTCGACGGAGCTCGGCGATCTGGCGCTCGGCCGCAACGTGCTGGTCGCGTTCATGCCGTGGAACGGCTACAACTACGAGGACTCCATCCTCTTGTCCGAGCGCATCGTCGCCGACGACGTCTTCACCTCGATCCACATCGAGGAGTTCGAGGTCATGGCGCGCGACACCAAGCTCGGTCCGGAGGAAATCACGCGCGATATTCCCAACGTCTCGGAAGAAGCGCTGAAGAACCTCGACGAAGCCGGCATCGTCTATATCGGCGCGGAAGTGCAGCCGGGCGACATCCTGGTCGGCAAGATCACGCCGAAGGGCGAAAGCCCGATGACGCCGGAGGAAAAGCTGCTGCGCGCCATCTTCGGCGAAAAGGCCTCTGACGTGCGCGACACTTCCATGCGCATGCCTCCGGGAACCTTCGGCACCGTCGTCGAAGTGCGTGTCTTCAATCGTCACGGCGTCGAGAAGGACGAGCGCGCCATGGCGATCGAGCGCGAGGAGATCGAACGCCTCGCCAAGGACCGCGACGACGAGCAGGCGATCCTAGACCGCAACGTCTATTCGCGCCTTTCCGACGTTCTCGTCGGCAAGGAAGCGATTGCCGGGCCGAAGGGGTTCAAGAAGGGCTCGAAGCTGTCGAAGGACACGCTCGACGAGTATCCGCGTTCGCAATGGTGGCAGTTTGCCGTGGAGAACGAAAAGCTCCAGAGCGAACTGGAGGCGCTCCGTGGCCAGTACGACGATTCCAAGAAGGCGCTTGAACAGCGCTTCATGGACAAGGTCGAGAAGGTGCAGCGCGGCGACGAGATGCCTCCCGGCGTCATGAAGATGGTCAAGGTCTTCGTGGCCGTGAAGCGCAAGATGCAGCCCGGCGACAAGATGGCCGGCCGGCACGGCAACAAGGGTGTCGTGTCGCGCATCGTTCCGGTCGAGGACATGCCTTTCCTCGAGGACGGCACGCATGCCGATATCGTGCTCAACCCGCTGGGTGTGCCGAGCCGCATGAATGTCGGCCAGATCCTGGAAACGCATCTGGGCTGGGCTTGCGCCGGCATGGGCAGGAAGATCGGCGATCTGATCGACGCTTACAAGACAGCCGGCGATATCAAGCCGCTGCGCAAGACGCTCGAAAGCTTCATCCCGGCCAACGACCGCAACGAGCCGGTCCGCGACTATGACGACGAGAGCATCGTTCGCCTTAGCGAGCAGATGCGCCGCGGCGTCTCCATCGCGACCCCGGTGTTCGACGGCGCGCATGAGGCCGACATCAACATCATGCTGGAGCAGGCGGGCCTGCACACCAGCGGTCAGTCGCAGCTTTATGACGGTCGCACCGGCGAGCCGTTCGATCGCAAGGTGACGATGGGCTACATATATATGCTCAAGCTTCACCACCTTGTGGACGACAAGATCCACGCGCGTTCGATCGGACCGTACTCGCTCGTTACCCAGCAGCCGCTGGGCGGCAAGGCGCAGTTCGGCGGCCAGCGCTTCGGCGAAATGGAGGTCTGGGCGCTCGAAGCGTACGGTGCCGCCTATACGCTGCAGGAAATGCTGACGGTGAAGTCGGACGACGTCGCCGGCCGCACCAAGGTCTACGAGGCGATCGTCAGAGGCGACGACACGTTCGAGGCCGGCATTCCGGAGAGCTTCAACGTTCTGGTCAAGGAAATGCGGTCTCTCGGCCTCAATGTCGAACTGGAGAACACCAAGCTCGACGACAACCCGATCCGGCTGCCCGACGCGGCCGAGTAAGCAAGACATCCTGTCGCGGGAGCCTTCCCGCGACAGGCTGCACCAATTCTTCGGCCAGTGGCCGACCAAGTCGGCGGGCGTTTTGCCCGCGCTAGATGCAAGGGGTTTTCGAGGACCCCGAAAAGGAGAACGGCATGAACCAAGAGGTCATGAATCTCTTCAATCCACAGGCGCCGGCGCAGGTGTTCGATTCCATCCGGATTTCGCTCGCCAGCCCTGAGAAGATTCTGTCCTGGTCGTTCGGCGAGATCAAGAAGCCGGAGACCATCAACTACCGCACCTTCAAGCCGGAGCGCGACGGCCTGTTCTGCGCGCGCATTTTCGGCCCGATCAAGGACTATGAGTGCCTGTGCGGCAAGTACAAGCGCATGAAGTACAAGGGCGTCATCTGCGAGAAGTGCGGCGTGGAAGTCACGCTGTCGCGCGTCCGCCGCGAGCGCATGGGCCATATCGAGCTCGCCGCGCCCGTCGCCCATATCTGGTTCCTGAAGTCGCTGCCCTCGCGCATCGGCACGCTGCTCGACATGACGCTGAAGGACATCGAGCGCGTCCTCTACTTCGAGAACTACATCGTCACCGAGCCCGGCTTGACCGCGCTGAAGGAGCACCAGCTCCTCGGCGAGGAAGAGTACATGCTTGCCGTCGACGAGTATGGCGAGGATAGTTTCACCGCCATGATCGGCGCCGAGGCCATTCACGACCTTCTGGCCGGCATGGATCTGGAGAAGATCGCCGGCGACCTGCGTTCGGAGCTGGCTTCGACCACGTCCGAGCTGAAGCAGAAGAAGTATCTGAAGCGGCTCAAGGTCGTCGAAAACTTCATGGAGTCCGGCAACCGCCCGGAATGGATGATCATGAAGGTGGTTCCGGTGATCCCGCCGGACCTGCGTCCGCTTGTCCCGCTGGACGGCGGCCGTTTCGCCACGTCCGACCTCAACGATCTCTATCGCCGCGTCATCAACCGCAACAACCGCCTGAAGCGGCTGATCGAGCTGCGCGCGCCCGGCATCATCGTGCGCAATGAAAAGCGCATGCTGCAGGAAGCCGTCGATGCGCTGTTCGACAACGGCCGCCGCGGCCGCGTCATCACCGGCGCCAACAAGCGTCCGCTGAAGTCGCTGTCCGACATGCTCAAGGGCAAGCAGGGCCGGTTCCGCCAGAACCTGCTCGGCAAGCGCGTCGACTATTCCGGCCGCTCGGTCATCGTCACCGGTCCGGAGCTCAAGCTGCACCAGTGCGGCCTGCCGAAGAAGATGGCGCTCGAACTGTTCAAGCCCTTCATCTACGCCCGCCTCGACGCCAAGGGTTATTCCTCGACCGTCAAGCAGGCCAAGAAGCTGGTCGAGAAGGAGCGTCCGGAGGTTTGGGATATCCTCGACGAGGTCATCCGCGAGCATCCGGTGCTGTTGAACCGCGCTCCGACGCTGCACCGCCTCGGCATCCAAGCGTTCGAGCCGATCCTGATCGAGGGCAAGGCGATCCAGCTGCACCCGCTGGTCTGCACGGCCTTCAACGCCGACTTCGACGGCGACCAGATGGCCGTGCACGTGCCGCTGTCGCTGGAAGCGCAGCTTGAAGCCCGCGTGCTGATGATGTCGACCAACAACATCCTGCACCCGGCTTCCGGCGCGCCGATCATCGTGCCGTCGCAGGACATGGTTCTCGGTCTCTACTATCTCTCGATCGTCAATCAGAACGAGCCGGGCGAGGGCATGGTGTTTGCCGACATGGGCGAGCTCCAGCACGCGCTGGAGACCAAGGCGGTGACGCTGCATTCCAAGATCAAGGGCCGCTTCCGCACGGTCGACGCCGAAGGCAATGTCGTATCGAAGATCCATGACACCACGCCTGGCCGCATGATCATCGGCGAACTGCTGCCGAAGAACGTCAACGTGCCTTACGAGACGGCCAACCAGGAGATGACCAAGAAGAACATCTCCAAGATGATCGACACCGTCTACCGCCATTGCGGTCAGAAGGAGACGGTCATTTTCTGCGACCGCATCATGGCGCTCGGCTTCAGCCACGCCTGCCGCGCCGGCATTTCGTTCGGCAAGGACGACATGCTGATCCCGGACGCCAAGATCAAGTTGGTCTCCGACACCGAGGCTTTGGCCAAGGAATACGAGCAGCAGTACAATGACGGCCTGATCACGCAGGGCGAGAAGTACAACAAGGTCGTCGACGCCTGGGCCAAGTGCTCGGAAAAGGTCGCCGACGAGATGATGGCCCGCATCAAGGCGGTCGAGTTCGAGGACAATGGCCGTCAAAAGCCGATGAACTCGATCTACATGATGTCGCACTCCGGTGCGCGCGGCTCGCCCACCCAGATGCGCCAGCTCGCCGGCATGCGCGGCCTGATGGCCAAGCCTTCGGGTGAAATCATCGAGACGCCGATCATCTCGAACTTCAAGGAAGGCCTGACCGTGCTCGAGTACTTCAACTCGACCCACGGCGCCCGCAAGGGTCTGGCAGACACCGCCTTGAAGACGGCGAATTCGGGTTACCTCACCCGTCGTCTGGTCGACGTGGCGCAGGACTGCATCGTCAACTCGCTCGACTGCGGCACCGACAAGGGCCTCACCATGCAGCCGATCGTCGATGCAGGCCAGGTCGTCGCTTCCGTCGGCCAGCGCGTGCTCGGCCGTACGTCGCTCGACGACATCACCCATCCGGTGTCGGGCGAGGTTCTGGTCAAGGCCGGAACGCTGATGGACGAGCGTGACGTGGAACAGATCGAAAAGGCCGGCGTCCAGTCGGTCCGCATCCGTTCGGCGCTGACCTGCGAGGTCAGGATCGGCGTCTGCGCGGTCTGCTACGGACGCGATCTGGCCCGCGGCACCCCGGTCAACCAGGGCGAAGCCGTCGGCGTCATCGCGGCGCAGTCGATCGGCGAGCCGGGCACCCAGCTCACCATGCGTACCTTCCACATGGGCGGCACGGCGCAGGTGGTGGACAGCTCGTTCCTTGAAGCCTCGTATGAGGGCAAGGTCGAGATCCGCAACCGCAACGTGGTGCGCAACTCCGACGGCCAGCAGATGGTCATGGGCCGCAACATGGCGGTGCTGATCCTCGACGAGGCCGGCAAGGAGCGCGCCACGCACCGCGTCACCTATGGTTCGCGCATCTTCGTGGACGATGGCGACAAGGTGAAGCGCGGCCAGCGCATCGCCGAGTGGGATCCCTATACCCGCCCGATCCTCACCGAAATCGAGGGCAAGGTGGCGTTCGAGGATCTGGTCGACGGCATTTCCGTTCAGGAAACGGCCGACGAATCGACCGGCATCACCAAGCGCGAGGTCATCGACTGGCGTTCGACGCCACGCGGCAACGACCTCAAGCCGGCGATCGTCGTCCAGGACGCCAAGGGCAAGGTCGGCAAGCTGTCGAAGGGCGGCGACGCCCGCTTCCTGCTCTCGGTCGAGGCCATTCTTTCGGTCGAGCCGGGCGCGCATGTGAAACCCGGCGACGTGCTGGCGCGTATCCCGATGGAAAGCGCCAAGACCAAGGACATCACCGGCGGTCTGCCGCGTGTTGCCGAACTGTTCGAGGCACGCCGCCCGAAGGATCACGCCATCATCGCCGAGATCGATGGCACGATCCGCTTCGGCCGCGACTACAAGAACAAGCGCCGCATCATCATCGAGCCGCATGACTCGACGCTTGAGCCGGTCGAATACCTGATCCCGAAGGGCAAGCCGTTCCATCTCCAGGACGGCGACGTCATCGAGAAGGGCGACTACATCCTCGACGGCAATCCGGCGCCGCACGACATCCTGGCGATCAAGGGCGTGGAGGCGCTTGCCTCCTACCTCGTCAACGAGATCCAGGAAGTCTACCGCCTGCAGGGCGTGCAGATCAACGACAAGCACATCGAGGTGATCGTTCGCCAAATGCTGCAGAAGGTCGAGATCACCGTGCAGGGCGACTCGACCTACATTCCGGGCGACCACGTCGACGTGATCGAGCTGGAAGAGGTCAACGAGCGCCTGGTCGAGGACGGCAAGAAGCCGGCCGAAGGCCAGCCGGTGCTGCTTGGCATCACCAAGGCCTCGCTGCAGACGCCGTCCTTCATCTCGGCCGCCTCCTTCCAGGAGACGACAAGGGTGCTGACGGAAGCTGCGGTTGCCGGCAAGACCGACATGCTGCAGGGCTTGAAGGAAAACGTCATCGTCGGCCGGCTGATCCCGGCCGGCACCGGCGGCACGATGAGCCAGATCCGGCGCATCGCGACTTCGCGCGACGAACTGATCATCGACGAGCGCCGCAAGGCCTCGGGCGTCGAGGTCGCCGAGCCGATGCTGACCGACATGGTCACCGCCGCGCAGTAAGCGCGACGGTACAGATCTCAGGCAACGAAGCCGTCGGGGCAACCCGGCGGCTTTTTCGTTATGGCGCTAGCGGATTGATTTCTCGAATCGAAGCAGATCACCCGGTTCGCATTCGAGGTAGTCGCAGATGCGTTCCAGCGTCTCGAACCGGATGCCTTTGACCTTCCCCTGTTTCAGGAGGGAAAGATTGGCTTCGGTGATACCGACATATTCGGCCAAATCCTTCGACTTCACATTTCGCTCGGCGAGGACGACGTTGAGGCTGACCCGTATGGGCATGAGCGGATCCTCAGATGAACTGTGCGTTTTCTTCCGCCAGTACGGACGCCTCGGTCATGACCCAGGCGATCACCGCGATGATGCCCGCCGCCAGCAGCGTCAGCATCGTGTCGCTGCCAAAACCAAACGTCAGCCGATGCTGGCCGGCAGGCGCATCCCAGCTCAGAAGAACAGACAACGCAGCCGCCGAGAATGGCTTCAGCAACGCTGATGCAAGCAAACCCAAGGCAAAGTTCCGCAGGCCTTTGATGGCGTCCGGGCCGAAGAAATTCCCGACGGCAAAGGCGCCAAAGCAGCGTCTGGCCGCCATGAGCGCGAGGATCAGGCAAGAGAGCGGCGCGAACGAGATCGCGAAACCCGCCGCTCTTCGGCCGGCGCCTAGACGGGTCAGCCACTCCAGCGGAATCTGTGCGCCCGTCGCGATCGAGGCTGTGGATGCGGTGAGCCAATAGAACAGCAAGCCGAGGGTCAGCAGGGCGGCCAGCACGACACAGCATCTCCCCAGCATCAGGCTGAAAAACCGGATGCGGCTCAGCCTTGCCCAGCGAGCCAGATCTGCGGTCTCGACGACAGATTCAACCATGGATAGCCCCACTCGTGGATAAAAATTATCGTTTTACAATAATAAATTTATGCGCAATGATGCCTCCTGTCAAGACGACACTGAAACAGGAGAGCCCAATGCCTTTCTTTCATCGCAAGACTGCACTCGCCATTGTCGGTGCCGCGGCCACGCTCATGCAGCCTTTTGCGGCCACCGCCCTCCCGTCGACCGCGAAAGGCCAGATCTCTGTCGGGCAGGTGATGGAAATGATCGAAAAGGCCGACTCGAGTCCGACTGCAAGGCAGACGCTGGTGGCCTATGTCGCGGGGGTTGGCGAAGCGGCCGGCGTAATGGTCGATACAATCGGCAACGGTGGCTCACGCATCGTTTCTTGCAAGAACGCGTTCAGGCTCGACACGGGGTCTGTGCGCGCCGCCCTGAAAACAGGTGCTCCACGCCAAAGCACATGGTCTGAAACGCCGGCTACGCCACTGATCGTTGCCGATATGGTCAAGCGCGCCGGTTGCCGAATCAAGAATTGAGAGGGCAATCCGCCGGATCCTCACAGGCCTTGGGCCATCGAGCGAAAAACAGTTCTTGGTGAACATCATTGCGAGCGCCGCAAGAATGCGGCGCTCGACCACCCGCCGGTTCAGTCGAAAAACGCCTCAACCATATTGCGCTTGCCGAGCATGAAGGCGTCGGCGACATGCTGGAGGGGCGCGAGATCGACGTCGGAGACGCCGGCCCGCACGATCTCGGCGAAGCGCGTGTAGAGCATCGGATATTCCGCTTCCGGCTCGTCATGAACGACTTTGCCGTCGATGGCGAGTTTCGAGCCGCCGCCGGAAAGCACCATCGCGCCCTTGTCGGTCTCGGCCAGGATGTCCCAGCTTTGCGGGCCGGTCTGAAGCCAGTCGAGTTCCATCGTCACCGGCAATCCGTTCGAGGTGCGGAAGGTAACGTGTGCCGCGACCGGGGACGCGCGGTTTTCGGGAAAATCCAGGACCGCCGAGGTGATGAACATCGCCGGCAGGATGTGCGTGGCGATCGACAGCGCGTTGATGCCGGGATCGAAGACGCCGAAGCCGCCCGGAGCCCAGATCCATTCCTGGTTCGGGTGCCAGCGGCGCACGTCTTCCTTCCAGTTGATGGCGGCCGATTTGATTTTGACCGAACCAAGGAACGCGCGCGCGGCCTCGACCGCGGGCGCATAGCGCGAATGCCAGCTGGCGAACAGCGAAACACCTTGTCGCTCCGCCAGTGCTTTCAGGTCTTCGACCTCGCTGACCGTGGCGCCGGGCGGCTTTTCCAGGAACACGTGTTTTTTCGCTGCGAGCGCCGTTCGCGCGGCGTCGTAGCGGAACTGCGGCGGCATGCAGAGCGAGACGGCCTCAAGCTCCGGCACCGCCTCGAGCATCGCCTCGATGGTTGGAAAGTTCGGGATGTCGTCGACCTTGCCGTGCCGGCTGGCGGCAGCGACGAGGCGATAGGTCGGATCCTTCGCCACGGCGGGAAGATGCTGGTCGCGGACGATCTTTCCCACCCCGACGATGCCGAGTCTGATGGGACCGCTGTTCGAGGACATGGGAACTCCGAGGATTTCGAAAACGCGCGTGGTTTCTTGGCAGGGATGCTTCTTAGCAGAGAACCGATCCCGGGCAAGCTGCGGGAGACCGGCACGGCGGCCGTGGCGACAGCCTCCGCGGCCACATTGCCTCCCGGTCAGATAGGCGCCCTGCTTCAGACTGCGACGTCGAAGGTGACGATCGACACTTCGCCTTCGAGCGCGCCCTGGAAGGCAGACAGATGCGGCTCTTCGTCGGGCACGCCGTCCATGTCGCCGATCTGGTCGAGTTCGGCTTCGGCATAGCCTTCGGCCGCAAGCGATTCGAGCGCCCGGCGCACCGCCGAATCGTCGTCGGGCGCGACCAGCATGACGTGGACGCCTTCCGGCTTGCCGCCCTTCCTCTTCCACACCCGGCCGGTGATGATGGTGACCGGGCGCTCCTCATTGTCGTTCACGGGCCGATTCCTCCGGTGCAGGGTTTGGCGGGCGAGGGGATTTGCACTGTTCATGCCGCCTTTTCGCATGAAGCATCGCCACGCAACAGCCAGAAGCAGGTCACTTTCTTCCCTGCCCTTGCAAAATGGCGAAAGAAAATTACATGCGTTTTTCGCATGGCTGCCAAGCCTTCGTTTGCGCGCAATATTTGGCGCCGCGGGGTTGACGGCCAACGGGCTTGCGAGTAGAAGCCGGCCAGTCAGAACCGATGTGAGGCTCTCGCTTCCGAAGCGACACGCTTTGGAGTTTGCCTCAAACAGGGTTCGTTTTACGAGCGAAAAGACATTTCCGGCGTGCATGAAGCGGCTTCCGCTTCCTCTGCCATTTGTTCGGGCAAGACCGCGAGGCGCGGTTTGTGGCCCGAATTCGCGTATGGAAATGACGCTTTGAGCGGCCCTGACCGGGCGAGACACGGAATTGAGAGACAAGAGGGTTTAATGCCTACCGTCAACCAGCTGATCCGCAAGCCGCGCATTGCGCCGGTGAAGCGCAACAAGGTCCCGGCCATGCAGCAGAACCCGCAGAAGCGGGGCGTCTGCACGCGCGTCTACACCACGACGCCGAAGAAGCCGAACTCGGCGCTGCGCAAGGTGGCCAAGATCCGCCTGACCAATGGTTTTGAAGTGATCGGTTACATCCCCGGCGAAGGCCACAACCTTCAGGAACACTCCGTGGTCATGATCCGCGGCGGCCGCGTCAAGGATCTTCCGGGCGTGCGCTACCATATCATTCGCGGCGTGCTCGACACGCAAGGTGTGAAGAACCGCAAGCAGCGCCGTTCGAAATACGGTGCAAAGCGTCCGAAGTAAGGTTTTCCGGCTTCGGCGCTTTTTTTGACTGCGCCGGGCTATGAGAGATTGAGAGACAAAAGCCATGTCCCGTCGTCACAGTGCAGAAAAGCGTGAGATCAATCCGGACCCGAAGTTCGGCGATCTGATCGTCACCAAGTTCATGAACGCCGTCATGTATGATGGCAAGAAGTCGGTTGCCGAGACCATCGTCTATGGCGCGCTCGACCAGGTCCAGACCAAGACCAAGCAGGAGCCGGTCACCGTCTTCCACCAGGCGCTCGATAATGTCGCGCCGCATGTGGAAGTGCGTTCGCGCCGCGTCGGCGGCGCCACCTACCAGGTTCCGGTCGATGTGCGCCCCGAGCGCCGTCAGGCATTGGCCATCCGCTGGCTGATCGCCGCCGCCCGCAACCGCAATGAGACCACCATGGTCGACCGCCTCTCCGGCGAGCTGATGGACGCGGCCAACAACCGCGGCACCGCCGTCAAGAAGCGTGAAGACACCCACAAGATGGCAGAAGCCAACCGCGCCTTCGCGCACTACCGCTGGTAAAGCGCGAACGAGACTGAGAGGCAGCTACGATGGCCCGCGAATATAAAATCGAAGACTACCGCAATTTCGGTATCATGGCGCATATCGACGCCGGCAAGACGACGACCACCGAGCGCGTCCTCTATTACACGGGCAAGTCGCACAAGATCGGCGAAGTCCATGACGGCGCTGCCACCATGGACTGGATGGAGCAGGAGCAGGAGCGCGGCATCACCATCACGTCCGCCGCGACCACGACCTTCTGGAAGGGTCGTGACGGCAAGATGTACCGCTTCAACATCATCGACACCCCCGGCCACGTCGACTTCACCATTGAGGTCGAGCGGTCGCTGCGCGTGCTCGACGGCGCCATTGCGCTGCTCGATGCCAACGCCGGTGTCGAGCCACAGACGGAAACCGTCTGGCGCCAGGCCGACAAGTACCGCGTTCCGCGCATGATCTTCTGCAACAAGATGGATAAGATCGGCGCCGACTTTTACCGCTCGGTCGAGATGATCGGCTCGCGCCTCGGTGCGCATGCCGTCGTCATGCAGCTGCCGATCGGCGCCGAGACCGAGTTCAAGGGTGTTGTCGACCTCGTCGAGATGAACGCGCTGGTCTGGCGCGACGAAACGCTGGGCGCTGCCTGGGACGTCGTCGAGATCCCGGCCGACCTTAGGGCACGTGCGGAAGAATACCGCGAGAAGATGATCGAGGCCGCCGTCGAAATGGACGAGACGGCGCTCGAGAATTACCTCGAAGGCAAGATGCCGTCGAATGACGAGATCCGCGCGCTGATCCGCAAGGGCACCATCGCGGTGAAGTTCTATCCGATGTTCTGTGGCTCGGCCTTCAAGAACAAGGGCGTGCAGCCGCTGCTCGACGCCGTCGTCGAATATCTGCCGTCGCCGGCCGATGTTCCGGCCATCAAGGGCGTCGACGCCAAGACCGACGCCGAGATCGAGCGTCATGCCGACGACAACGAGCCGCTGTCGATGCTCGCCTTCAAGATCATGAACGACCCGTTCGTTGGTTCGCTCACCTTTGCCCGCATCTATTCGGGCAAGCTCACCAAGGGCATCTCGGTCGACAACACCGTCAAGGGCAAGAAAGAGCGCATCGGCCGCATGCTGCAGATGCATGCGAACTCGCGCGCCGACGTCGAAGAGGCTTTTGCCGGCGACATCGTCGCCCTTGCCGGCCTCAAGGACACGACCACTGGCGACACGCTCAGCGATCCGCTGCATCCGGTCATCCTCGAGCGCATGGAATTCCCCGATCCGGTCATCCAGATCGCCATTGAGCCGAAGACCAAGAACGACCAGGAAAAGATGGGCCTCGCCCTTCACCGCCTAGCCGCTGAGGATCCGTCCTTCCGCGTCAAGACCGACGAGGAAAGCGGCCAGACGATCATTTCGGGCATGGGCGAACTTCACCTCGACATCATCGTCGACCGCATGCGTCGCGAGTTCAAGGTCGAGGCCAATGTCGGCGCGCCGCAGGTGGCCTATCGCGAGACGATCACCCGCAAGCACGAGCAGGACTACACGCACAAGAAGCAGACCGGCGGTACCGGTCAGTTCGCTCGCGTCAAGATCCTCTTCGAGCCGAATCCGGAAAGCAGCGAATTCCAGTTCGAAACCAAGATCGTCGGCGGCGCAGTGCCGAAGGAATACATCCCCGGTGTCGAAAAGGGCATCAACAGCGTCATGACCTCCGGCCCGTTCGCGGGCTTCCCGATGATCGGCGTCAAGGCGACGCTCATCGACGGCGCCTACCACGATGTCGACTCCTCGGTGCTCGCCTTCGAAATCGCCGGCCGCGCCTGCTTCCGTGAAGCTGCGCCCAAGCTTGGCGTGCAGCTGCTCGAGCCGATCATGAAGGTCGAGGTGGTGACGCCGGAAGATTATGTCGGCAGCGTCATCGGCGATCTGAACGGCCGTCGTGGCCAGATCCAGGGTCAGGAAGCCCGTGGTGTGGCCGTGGTCATCAACGCCATGGTGCCGCTCGCCAACATGTTCAAGTACGTCGACAATCTGCGCTCGATGAGCCAGGGCCGCGCTGCCTACACGATGCAGTTCGACCATTACGAGCCGGTCCCTACGGCGGTGGCCCAGGAAGTCCAGAAGAAGTACGCGTAAGAATGCCTTGAGCCACCGGAGACGCAATTCTTGCGCGTTTCCGGGACGGATAGAGCGAATATCAATTTCCCCGAGCGGGACGAGTAAGACGGAGAACCACAG
>NZ_CAAF010000052.1 GCF_000359125.1 Mesorhizobium sp. STM 4661
GGCGCGCAGCGCCGAGACGGAAGAGGGGTGTTGGACGGAGTGAGACGTTGGTGTCCTCTGGAACACCCCTCATCCGACCGAGCTGCGCTCGGCCACCTTCTCCCACAAGGGGAGAAGGGAGAGCCCGCAGGCTCTATGCCTCTACTCTACGAGATTGACACCTTTGGGCACATCCAGCCCATCGGCGCGCAGGCCTTCGATATGAAAGCGTATTGCGTCGCGAATTTCGGTTTCCACTTCAGGCACAGTCGCACCGGTCGCGATGCAGCCGGGCAGGTCCGGCACATAGGCGGAAAAATTGTTTCCGGCTTTTTCAATCACCACCGCGTAGCGCATGTCATCACTCTTTCAAACCGGACTGCTTGAGGATGCTATTTAGTGTTCCCGGTGCAACCTCTTCAAACGGCTTGCCGGCCACGGTAACGCGGGCCGGCTTTGATTTCATGCTTATATTGGCGATGGCTGCCCTTGGTTGCAACTAACCGTAAGCCGAGGCGGCATCAGTCCTCAGCTACACCCGCTCGTCGCCCCACACGTATCGCACTTCTCACAAGTCCCGTTCCGCACCATCGTGAAATTCTGGCATTCGGAGCAGGAATTGCCGGTGTAGCCCTGGAGCAGGGATTTGGCGCGGCGGTCTGCGGCTAGTTTTTTCGCTTCGGCTGCTTCATTCGCCGCCGCATCGGTGAACAGCGCCGAAGTGGCATCCGCGGCGTCGGAAGCCGCATCCACAGCCTCCTCGAAGGCGATGTCCTCGATCAGCTCCCTTGCCCGCTCCTCATAGTCGCGCTTGAAAGCGACGGCTTCGTCGCTGGCCGGCTTCAGCGCCAGCACGTTGGAGCCGGAGAACGCCGTCGGCGCCGAACGGGCAGGGGTGCCGGCCGAGCCGCCGGCGAAGCCTTTCGGGTCGTTGGCCCGTGACACCAGCTTCACCGGCGAGCCGCGGGTCAGGCCCTTGGAGACGGCGTCGGTCTTGCCTTCGCTGATGCCGCGTCCCAGTGCCGTGTTGGAGAAGTCCGACTGGTCGACATGGGCGAGGTCGTTGCGGCCGAGATAGGAGATGGCGAGCTCGCGGAACACGTAGTCGAGGATCGACGTCGCGCTCTTGATGGCGTCGTTGCCCTGCACCATGCCGGCCGGCTCGAACTTGGTGAAGGTGAAGGCGTGCACATATTCGTCGAGCGGCACGCCATATTGCAGGCCGAGCGAGATGGCGATGGCGAAGTTGTTGAGAAGGCCGCGCAAGGTCGCGCCCTCCTTGTTCATGTCGATGAAGATCTCGCCGAGACGGCCATCGTCATATTCGCCGGTGCGCAGGAAGATGGTGTTGCCGCCGATCTTGGCCTTCTGCGTGTAGCCCTTGCGGCGGCCGGGCAGCTTTTCCTGTTCGCGCGACACGCGCTCGATGATGCGCTCGACGATCCGCTCGGTAATCTGCGCCGCGCGCGCCGCGGCAGGTGCCGCGATCAGCTGTTCGACCGCGTCGTCCTCGTCCTCCTCGCCATCGGCGAGCAGCGAGGCGTTGAGCGGCTGCGAGAGCTTGGAGCCGTCGCGATAGAGCGCGTTGGCCTTCAGCGCCAGCTTCCACGACAGCATGTAGGCGCCCTTGGCGTCTTCCACCGTCGCGTCGTTCGGCATGTTGATGGTCTTGGAGATGGCGCCGGAGATGAAGGGCTGCGCCGCCGCCATCATCATGATGTGGCTGTTGATCGACAGTGAGCGCTTGCCGATCTTGCCGCACGGGCTGGCGCAGTCGAACACCGCGAGATGCTCCGCCCTGAGGAACGGCGCGCCTTCCAGCGTCATCGCACCGCAGACATGGATGTTGGCGGCCTCGATGTCCTTCCTGGAGAAGCCCAGCGCCGGCAGGATCTCGAACGAGAAATCGTTGAGCTGCTCGTCGGCGAAGCCAAAGGTCTCCTTCACCCAGTCGGCGCCCAGCGTCCACTGGTTGAAGACGAACTTGATGTCGAAGGCCGACTTCAATGCTGCGTTGAGCGCCGCGATCTTGTCGTCGGTGAAGCCTTTTGCCCTAAGCGAGCCGGGGTTGACGGCTGGCGCCTGGTTAAGATTGCCGTGGCCGACCGCATAGGCTTCGATCTCGGCGATCTGGCTCTCAGAATAGCCCAGCGTGCGCAGCGCTTCCGGCACGGCGCGGTTGATGATCTTGAAATAGCCGCCGCCGGCCAGCTTCTTGAACTTCACCAGCGCGAAATCGGGCTCGATGCCGGTGGTGTCGCAATCCATGACCAGGCCGATCGTGCCGGTCGGCGCGATCACGGTTGCCTGCGCATTGCGGTAGCCGTGTTCCTCGCCGAGCTCGATGGCGCGGTCCCAGGCAGCCTTGGCATGGTCGGCAAGCGCCTGCTGCTTGAGGTCGGAAGCGACCAGCGGCACCGGGTTGACCGCCAGCTTCTCGTAGCCGTCCTTGTCGCCATAGGCGGCGCGGCGATGGTTGCGCATGACACGCAGCATGTTCTGCGCGTTGCGGTCATAGTCGGGGAAGGCGCCGAGCTCGGCAGCCATCTCGGCCGAGGTGGCATAGGCCGTGCCGGTCATGATTGCGGTGAGCGAGGCGCAGATGGCGCGGCCCTCGTCCGAGTCATAAGGAATGCCCGAAGTCATCAGCAGACCGCCAATATTGGCGTAGCCGAGGCCGAGCGTGCGGTATTCGTAGGAAAGCTTGGCGATCTCCTTCGACGGGAACTGCGCCATCATGACAGAGATTTCGAGCACCATGGTCCACAACCGCACCGTATGCTCGTAGGCGGCGATATCGATCGTGCCGTCGGCATTGCGGTAGGGGAGCAGGTTGATCGAGGCGAGGTTGCAGGCCGTGTCGTCGAGGAACATGTATTCCGAGCACGGGTTGGACGCCCGGATCGCACCGGCCGAGGCGCAGGTGTGCCAGTCGTTCATCGTCGTGTTGAAATGCAGGCCCGGGTCGGCCGACGCCCAGGCGGCATAGCCGATCTTCTCCCAGAGCTCCCTGGCCTTCAGCGTCTTCAGCACCTTGCCGTCCTTGCGGGCGGTGAGGTGCCAGTCGGCGTCCTGTTCGACGGCGCGCAGGAAATTGTCCTTCAGCGACACCGAATTGTTGGAATTCTGGCCGGAGACGGTGAGATAGGCATCGGAATCCCAGTCGGTGTCGTAGGTCTTGAACGACATCGAGGTGTAGCCCTGCTTGGCGAACTGGATGACCCGATAGATGTAGTTCTCCGGCACCGCGTCCTTCTTGGCCAGCTTGATCTCGCGCTTCAGCGCGGTGTTGATCGCCGGGTCGAAGCAATCGTCGTCATGGCCTTCGCAGTTGATGCAGGCCTTCATGATCGCTTCGAGATGCTTCTTGACGATCTTGGAGCCGGTGACCAGCGAGGCGACCTTCTGCTCCTCATTGACCTTCCAGTCGATGAATTCCTCGATATCGGGGTGGTCGGCGTCGACAATGACCATTTTCGCCGCGCGGCGCGTCGTGCCGCCCGACTTGATGGCGCCCGCCGCGCGGTCGCCGATCTTCAGGAAGCTCATCAGGCCGGACGAACGGCCGCCGCCGGACAGTTTTTCGCCTTCGCCGCGCAGGAACGAGAAGTTGGAGCCGGTGCCGGAGCCGTATTTGAACAGGCGCGCCTCGCGCACCCACAGATCCATGATGCCGCCTTCATTGACGAGATCGTCCTGCACGCCCTGGATGAAGCAGGCATGCG
Organism: Mesorhizobium sp. STM 4661; assembly: GCF_000359125.1. Classification (GTDB taxonomy): domain Bacteria; phylum Pseudomonadota; class Alphaproteobacteria; order Rhizobiales; family Rhizobiaceae; genus Mesorhizobium. Next base: position 3,705 of record NZ_CAAF010000052.1, read on the forward strand.
GCTGCGGATGCTCGTAGGACGACTTCGACTTGGTCAGCTTGCCGGTGAACGGGTCGACATAGAAGTGGCCCTGGCTCGGTCCGTCGATGCCATAGGCCCAATGCAGGCCGGTGTTGAACCATTGCGGCGAGTTCGGCGCCACGCGCTGGGTGGCCAGCATATAGGCAAGCTCGTCGCGGAAGGCGCGCGCGTCTTCCTCCGACTTGAAGTAGCCTCCCTTCCAGCCCCAATAGGTCCAGGTGCCGGCAAGCCGGTCGAAGACCTGGCGGGCGTCGATCTCGGAACCATAGCGCTCGGCTTCCGGCAGCTTGGCCATTTCCGCCTCGTCGGCGACGGAGCGCCACAGGAAGGAGGGGACGTCGTTCTCCTCGACCTTCTTCAGGCGCGCGGGAACGCCGGCCTTGCGGAAATATTTCTGCGCCAGGATGTCGGCGGCAACCTGCGAGAACTGCGCCGGCACGTCGATATTGTCGAGACGAAACACCACCGAGCCATCCGGATTCTTGATCTCCGAAAGCGCCTTGCGGAATTCGATCTCCGCGTAGGCAGCCCCCTCTTGACCTGCTTGTCCTGGCTTGGTGAAGCGACGCTCGATGCGCATTGGCCCTATTCCTTTTGTCTATATATAGCGCTTTTCCCCGGGGATTTCTGCCCCCAATGCGAAACGCGCATGTCCGCCGTCCGCCGGCGTTCGAAAACGACCGGCTCTTCCTTTCACAACCTCCGCCGCCCTGCTGGTCAGACTCCTTGCGAAGTACCTGATCCAACGCGCCGGCGAACCCTGCGGGTCCCTCAAAACTGAAACTTTTTTCGACTCCCTCAATCGAGGGGAAGTCCACACTATCTAGCGTCGAACCTACCTGCAAACACTAAATATAGTGTTAACAGACAATTTATTCCAGTCCGACAATTCTCCCTTTCGTCTCCCCAAGCCCCACCAACCCCAACGCTTCCGCCAGCCTCGTAAACAGGCGGAAATGCGGGCAAAACGCACAAAATCCGGGAAAAAGACCGGGCTCAGAACTTTCCGGTCGCGCTCTCAACAGGGGCGCATGGCCTATAAAAGGCGACTCGTTTTGCGCCGTCAAGGATTCGTTTGCGTAGCTTTTGTGACCCCAACATCTTGTGTGTCACATATGTGGATAACGGGGATAGGAAGGGTCACCGAGGATTTCTATTTGGCCCACGCAAAGGCGTCGCGCCTTGGCCTGCGAGCCCCTGTCCTGCTCAGGAGAATCTGCGCGGGTCGGCGCAGAAACGGGCAATGATCTCGCAAAGGTCCGGCTCGTTGACCATGCGCACGGCCTCGGTGGAGGTGACCCATTTGCGGGTGCGCGCGCGTTTTTCCTTCCACCGGTCGGCGATCTTGTCGACCTGCAGCGGAAACACCAGGACTTCGCAAGGCACTTCCTCGCCGGAGGCCAATGCCTTGGCATAGAAATAGCGGCCGGCCTCGATGTGGGAGATTGTGCCGCGCAACCCGGCTTCCTCGCCGGCCTCGCGCGCCGCGGCCTCGCAAAGGGGCTCCTTGGCCTCGGGCCAGCCCTTGGGCAGCACCCAGCGGCCGGTGTCGCGGCTGGTGATCAGCATGATCTCGATGCCGTGTCCAGTATTGCGCCAAGGCAGCGCCGCAACCTGCAGGCGGCATGGCGCCGTGCCAAAAAGCCGCCGGACCCGTGTGGTCAGGTGGTTATGCGTCGTTGGTCTCGTCAACATCAGAGAAGCTTGCCCCAGCCTCCAGAATCATTTGTCGCCTTACGAATTCTACAATCAATATAGGTAGCAAGAGTAAAAAACTTCACATGAATTGGCTAAAATGCGACAATAAGCACAAGTTTCATACGTTAGAGCGACGTGCGTCCACTTGGACGCACAAAGTACGCTCTAAAGACTTTGAGTCTTCGCATCGTGCTTTCCGAAAATCGATTCCGATTTTCGGGCCGATGCGATATGCCCGCGTTGCGTCATCTCGCGAAGCAAACGGGCCTTTTGAGGGCCGATTGGAGTGAGAAGTGTTGCGCGTATCAGCCGGCGTGGTCGTCGGCGATCGGCTTCTGGTAGGTGAAGCCCATGTCCCAGGGAAAATAGATCCAGGTATCCTGGCTGACTTCCGTGACAAAGGTGTCGACCAGCGGCCTGCCTTTCGGCTTGGCGTAGACGGTGGCGAAATGCGCCTTGGGCATCATGGCGCGCACGATGCCCGCCGTCTTGCCGGTGTCGGTGAGGTCGTCGACGATCAGCACCCCGGCGCCGTCATCGGTGAGCAGCGCCGGCGTGACCTCCTTCAGCACCTGCAACTGCCCTTGGCTGGTGTAGTCGTGATAGGAGGCGACGCAGACCGTCTCGATGACCCGTATGCCGAGTTCGCGCGAGATGATGGCGGCCGGAACCAGCCCGCCCCGCGTAATGCAGACGATCGCTTTCCATTGGCCTTTGTTGGCGCCGGCGAGCCGCCAGGCGAGCGCGCGGGCGTCGCGGTGGAACTGATCCCAGGAGACAGGAAAGGCCTTTTCGGGAAGGGACATTTTTCGCGCACTCCGCAAGGCGCGCGGGCCGCGCGCAAGACACGATGGAATGCGCGCGGAATTAACTGGAAAGCCTTGGCCTTGGCAAGGGCGGCGGCAAGCCTGCTTGTGGGCTTACCGCGACAGGAAAGCCGCCACCGGCACTGTGCGCAGCACCGTACGCGTGACGCCGCCAAACAGAAGCTGGCGCAGCCACGAGTGGCTGTAGGCGCCGAGCACGAGCAGGTCGGCGCCGGTTTCGGCAACCCTGGTCTGGATGACGTCGTCGATTGAGTTGCCGCCCGACTGCAGCACCGAGACGCTGACGGTGGCGCCGTGCCTGGACAGGGCGGCGGCGATTTCGGCGCCGGCGGCTTCCGGGTTTTCGTCAAGCGTGTCCGGCGGATCGATGACGACAATGTCCGTCTTCTCGGCTTCGATGATGAAGGGCAAGGCGTCGAAGGCGGCGCGTGCGGCTTCCTTGCTGCCGTTCCAGGCCAGAAGCACATGCTTGAAGCTGGTGACAAGAGGGCCCGAATGCGGCACGACCAACACCGGCCGGCCTGCGTCGTAGACCAGCGTATCCACGTCGGCGCTTGCATCGCCGTCCGACTCGCGCTGCGCGGCAACGACCAGATCGGCGGTGCGCACGCTGGAAATCCCGGTCAGCGCGCTGTCGCCTGAAAAACTTTCGAGACTGCGCCACTCGAACGACAGGCCGGAATCCTCGATGCGTCTGAGGAACAGCGCCTGCAACTTGTCGGCGCGCTCCCGGCTCATGTCGGCTGAAACCTGCAGGAACTCGGTGTCGGGAAAGCCGGTGGCCGACGTGTAGGGGACGGGAAGCGCTTCGGCATGAATGCCGATGAGATGGCTCTGGAACTTGCTGGCGAGCGGAATGGCGCAGTCGAGCACGCGTTCCGCGTCCTGCTCGTTCTGCAATATCGCGACGATGGTCTTGAATCGCATGGTAATCCCTCATTTTTCGCGATTGAAACTCGCTTGCGGGAAACGTTATAGCACCATGCTTGGTTCCGAGCTGGTCTAGATCAAACGGCCGCGCTGGCAAAGCCGGCGACCATCGCCTCGACATCGGCGCGGGCGGCGTCCAATGCCTCCTGGCTGCGGGCGCGAACGACCAGCTCCGTCCAGAACTTGCCGTCGCCATATTTCGGATAGGAGCCGATAATCGTATCCGGATGGGCCTTCTGGATATCGGCCAGCGGTCCGCCGATCAGGCCTTCGCCGAACGGACAATGCACGGTGGCGGACAGCATTTTCGTGCCGGCCTTCAGCGTCGGCACGACATTGTCGAGCATTGCCTGGAAAATCGCCGGCACGCCGGCCATAACATGGACGTTGCCGATGCGAAAACCCGGCGCGATGGAGACAGGATTATCGATATGGTCGGCGCCGCGCGGCATTCGCGCCATGCGCTTGCGCGCCTCGGTGTATTCGATGCCGCGCCCGGCATAGCTCGCTTCCAGCATGGCATAGGCCTTGGTGTCGTATTCGCATGGCACGCCGAAGGCCTTGGCAATCGAATCCGCGGTGATGTCGTCATGCGTCGGGCCGATGCCGCCGGTCGTGAAGACATAGGTGTGGCGGACACGCACGGCGTTCACCGCGGCGACGATCTCGTCTTCCTCGTCGGGCACGATGCGCACTTCCTTCAGGTCGATGCCGATCGCCGTCATGATGTCGGCGAGGTGGCCGATATTCCTGTCCTTGGTGCGGCCGGACAGAATCTCGTCGCCGATGACGAGCATGGCGGCGGTGACGATTTCAGGCATGAGAAGCTCCGGCAGGCGGGTTATCTTGGGCAGGGTAGCCTGGGGCAGACAGGGTCGCCTGAGATAGCGCGACGGGCGGCCGGCGGCAATGCCACCAAACGAGCGAACGAGTACGCACCGAGCTAGTACGCATAGTCTGCTGCCAAGGCATCCGCGGCGCCTTCACGCATCGGTCACAAAAAGGTGTCGAAACCAGCGCGCCTTCACGATTTTTTCATCGAACCCGAAACCTGCCAGTGGGTTTTATCTCGTCGAACCAAAGTCGACGATATCTGGAATCCCCGATATCTGAATGCCATGGAATGGAGTAAACTCCTATGCTTACGAAAATTCTCGCAGCCTCGGTCCTCACGATTGGCCTTGCCACATCGGCAATGGCGCAATCGTCGGGCGCCCATCACATCCGCCACCGCCCGGTCTCCAGCAGTGAACAGATGATGACTGTTGATCCGAACACCACCGGCATCATCAACGGCGATGCGTCAGGCCTCAACAGCCTCGGCAATCCCGGGCCGGCAGGGCCTTGCGCCTCGAACACGGCGGGGCCTGATGCCAATGCCGGCCTGAACGTCAACGATCAGTATTGCGGCAAGTAATCAGGCAGCGTTATGAGCCGGCCGGCAGGGTGCCCGTACCGGGCATCCGGGGCGGCCGGGAAATACCTCACGGTTGGCAAAAGCTCGACCGGAAAGTCGGCTATTCCTTGACCGCGCCGGTCATCGAGGAAACGTAGTGCTCGACAAAGAACGAATAAAGCACAACGACCGGCAGTGAACCGATCAGTGCTCCAGCCATCAGCGCTCCCCACTCATAGACGTCGGAGCGGACAAGCTCCGTGAGTACTCCGACCGGTACAGTCTTGTTTTCGGACGACTGGATGAAAGTCAGGGCATAGATGAATTCGTTCCATGACAGGGTGAATGCGAATATGCCGGCGGAAATCAGGCCGGGCACCGACAGCGGCAGCACGATCTTGGTGAGGATCTGCCATCGGCTCGCCCCGTCAATGAGCGCGCATTCTTCCAGTTCGAACGGGATCGAACGGAAGTAACCCATCAGCAGCCACGTGCAGAAGGGCACCAGGAAGGTCGGGTAGGTGAGAATGAGCGCAAAGGGCGTGTCGTAAAGCCCAAGGTTGAACACCATCACCGACAGCGGGATGAATAGGATCGAGGGCGGCACGAGATAGGCGAGGAAGACCGCGAGGCCGACCTGCCGCGCCCCGGAAAACCGCAGCCGTTCGATCGCATAGGCCGCGAACACCGCAGCCAGCAGCGATAGGAAAGTGGCGGCGGTGGAAATGATGATCGTGTTGAGCAGCCAGCCCGGATAGGACGTGTCGAAGAGGAGATAGCGGATGTGCTCCAAGGTCGGGTGCACGACCCAGAACGGATTGAAATTTGCATAGTCGGTCATTTCGAGATTGGGCTTAACCGCCGTGATCGTCATCCAGTAGAACGGGAACAACAGCACGATCACGAACACCAGCAACGGCAGATAGACCGTCACCACGCGCCGCGGCAGGCTCTGAAGGTAGCCCATGCCGCCTTCGTCGAGTTCCGGGCGTTTCGTTTTTGTGATCGCGGCCTTCTTGATCACAGCCATGTCAGTCTCCGCCACCCTGCTGCCATTTGCGGCGTTGCAGGCCAAAATAGCTGAACAGGATCGCCGCAAGCAGGAACGGGATCATGGCGACCGCGATTGCTGCGCCCTCGCCAAGCTGGCCTCCGGAAATGCCGCGCTGAAAAGACAATGTCGCCATCAAATGGGTGGCATTCACCGGTCCGCCGCGGGTCAGCACATAGATCAGCTGGAAATCGGTGAAGGTGAACAGCACCGAAAACGTCATGGTGATGGCGATGATCGGCGTCAGCAGCGGCAGCGTCACATAGCGGAACAATTGCCAGCGGCTGGCGCCGTCGAGCGTGGCGGCCTCGTAGAGAGACTGAGGAATCGTCTGCAGGCCGGCAAGCAGCGTGATGGCCACGAACGGAATGCCGCGCCAGACATTGGCCGCGATGACCGAAGCGCGCGCGTTCTCCGGATCGCCGAGGAAATTGATGCGATGGTCGATCAGGCCCATTTCCATAAGCGCCCAGGACAGAATGGAGAACTGCGAATCATAGATCCACCAGAAGGCGATGGCCGACAGCACCGTCGGGACCACCCAAGGCAGCAGGACGATCGCGCGGAAGAACGATTTGAAGGGAAGGTTCTGATTGAGGATAAGCGCCAGCCAGAGGCCGAGCGCGAACTTCAGGATCGAGGCACTTATCGTGTAGAGCAAGGTGTTGAAGACAGAGAGCCAGAAGACGGCGTCATCCCACAGATATTGATAGTTTTCGGTGCCGATGAAGATGCCGGGGCGGCCGATGCGGGCATCCGTGAAGCCGAGCCAGACGCCGAGCCCGAGCGGATAGGTCAGGAAAACCAGCAGCAGCGCTGCCGCCGGCAGCATGAAGCCGAAGCCAAGCGCGTTCCGGCTGTCGGCCAAGAGCGACAGGCTCCGCGACAGGATCGACGGACGCGGCTGAACGGCAGCGGACGACACGGCCATGGGACGGCTCCTCATAAGGTCTCTGATGGCATGAACCAGACCGGGCAGCGCGGTCGCGGCTGCCCGGCTCGGCTGTGATCAAACGCGATAGTACCGGTTGGCGCGTTTCTCCGCCTCTTCCATCGCCTCCTGCGGTGTCGCCTGGCCCGTCACGGCCTTGGCGAACATGTCGACCAGCACATAGTCGGCCATGGTCGCCGCCGAGGCATAACCGAGCGGCCCGGCATATCCATTGGGACGGAGCGTCGCCGAGGCCTTGGCGTAAGCGGCATTGTTCGGGTCGGCCGTCCACACCGGATTGTTGTCGAAGGCTTTGAGTGTCTGGCAGCAGTAGCCGGCCGAGGAGGTGATCCACTCGGCCATTTGCTGTTCCTCGAACATGAACTGCAGATACGCTTTGGCCGCATTGGGGTAGGGCGTGTAGTCGAAGATGACGGCCGTGGTCACCTGGAACAGCTCGACCGATTTCCCGACAGGACCGATCGGCAGGTTGGTCGTGCGGATATCCTTGGCAATTTCAGCCAGTTTCGGATCATTGTCCTTGTTGATCTTGGCCGTGTTGTACGCGGAAATGCCGTTGGCGATGACGCTGAGCTCGCCGGCCAGGAAGGCGCGGTTGTTGTTCACGTCGAGCCAGCTTTCGGTGCCGGGAATGAAGGTCTTGTAGAGTTCCTGCGCGTATTCGATCGCCTTGAGGGTCTCAGGGCTGTTGATCGTTACCTTTCCGCTCTCGTCGACCATCTGGCCGCCGTGGCTCCAAAGCAGCCAGTGAGCGTAGTTGTTGCCGTCGCCGACGCCATGGCCGTGCGTGAAGCCGGCCGGATGTCCTTTTGCCTGCAAGGCCTTGCAAAGTTCGAGCAAGCCTGCCGTGTCCTTCGGAAACTCCGAGAAGCCAGCCTCTTTCACCCAGCTTTCCCGATAGACGATGGCATTGCCGATGGTGGCCAAAGGCAGACCGAGGAATTTTCCCTGCCGCGTCGCATATTGCTTTGGTCCGTCGTGCCAGCCGCCGTATTTCGAACCCAGATACTCGCCCAGTTCCGTCACGTCGTGCAGCTTGTCGGGGTACTGGTGCGGGTCGTCGAACCAGACCAACATGAGATCCGGGCCGGAGCCGACATTGGCGGCAACCGCCGCCTTGGGGCGAATGTCTTCCCAGCTTTCCTTGTCGACGCGGACCTCGACGCCTGTCGCCTCGGTGAACCGCTTGGTGTTGGCCAGCCATTGATCCTCATCGCCCTGTACGAACGGCGACCAGCGCAGCATCCGCAGCTTTGCGCCGTCTTCGGGCTTGTATGTCAACCCCTCCTGGGCAAAGGCGGAAGAACCGACGAACCGGCTTCCCAAGGCTCCCGCCGCCACGCCGGCGGTGGTGCGGATCACGTCACGTCTGGTGAATTTCATGCTCGTCTCCTCCTGTTTATTTCCTCGCTGCGGTTCTTACTGCCGGGTTCGCATTTCGAAGCGCTGCCCGGTTTCGCCATGAAAGAGATGGATGAGACCCGGGTCGGCCGAGAGCCGTACGGTTTCGCCCGGAGTGAAGGAATGGCGTTCCCGGAAATTCGCGACGATCTCGTCACCGCCGGCCGTCCGGCCGATGAGCTGCACTTCCGACCCGGTCGGCTCGACCACCACTACAGTGACTGGAATGCCTTCTCCTTCGGATAGCCGCAGATGCTCGGGTCGTATCCCCAGCACCACCTGCTCGCCGTTGCCGATCGAAGGTACCGCGGCCAGCGGTAGGGAAATCCCCCCGGAGCCGCGAAAAGACGGTGAGCCGCCGTCAGTTGCGATTTCGCCTCTCAGCATGTTCATGGCGGGCGAGCCGATAAAGCTGGCGACAAAGAGATTGTTCGGCCGGTCGTAGAGTTCCAATGGCGGCCCGATCTGCTCGACGAGGCCGTCATGCATGACGACGATCTTGTCGGCCATGGTCATCGCCTCGATCTGGTCATGCGTGACATAGACCGTCGTGGTTTTTAGACGTTGGTGCAGTTCCTTGATCTCGGCGCGCATTTGGACCCTGAGCTTGGCGTCGAGATTGCTGAGTGGCTCGTCAAACAGGAAGACCTGCGGATCGCGCACGATCGCCCGGCCCATGGCGACGCGCTGGCGCTGGCCACCGGACAACTGGCGAGGATAGCGCGCCAGCAATGGCACCAGCCCCAGGATTTCGGCCGCGCGCTGGACGCTGGCGCCGCTCTCGGCTTTAGAAACACCCTTGAGCATGAGCGAGAACGCCATGTTCTCGGCGACGGTCATGTGCGGGTAGAGCGCGTAGTTCTGGAAGACCATGGCGACGTCGCGTTCCTTTGGCGCAACGTTGTTGACGACGCGCTCGCCAATGGCGATCTCGCCCCGCGAGATCTTTTCCAGGCCGGCGATCATCCTGAGAAGGGTTGATTTTCCGCAACCCGACGGCCCGACCAGCGTGACGAATTCGCCATCGTCAATGCTCACGCTGACACCGTGGAGAACCTCGACGGTTCCAAACGATTTATAGACATCGCCAATCGCGACAGACGCCATCGATCTCCTCCCGATCGGTCCTCACGACATCGTCGAAGGAAACCGCTTCCCGTCTGGCTCGCGATATCCAAGCTCCTCCTTGGTCACGCGGCAAAAACGGTGGCGTTACCAAACTGGCCTGTAAAGCGGCCGCGCGGCAAGCGTTTTCTTCGTCGCCACCGATCGAGGGCGACGCCAGCCTAGTCGGAAACTTCGGTTTGCGGCCGGTCACGGCCGTCTGCCAGTTCGTCGTGCCATTTGCCGTCGGCGTCCTCATACTGGATGCCGTCCGTGGTGCCGGCGACCTGCTGCTCGGCCGAGGCGATCTCGGCGGCGCGCAGTGCGTCCTGGTGATTGGGGAACGTCTCGGAGAATGTCGAGCCGACCTTGTAGGCCCAGCCCCCATCATGCTCGACGATCTTGTAAGTCAGCTTGGCCATGAAGTCCTCCGGTTGAAAAGCCTCATCTGCTCAATGCAGCCTGCCGTCGGGCAATCTCTCGTCGGGAACCAGCACCTCCGATTCCTTCGCCGCCTCGATCAGTGCCCGGCGCGCGTCCGCGGTCGAACGATAACCTTCCAGCACTTTGAGGCAAGTGTCGAGGGCATCGCGATGCCGAGGGCCGCGATTGAGCGGCCAGGTCGTCATCAGACACTCGGCCGCCTCCTGGGTGCTGCGGATCTCGCGATATTTGCCGACATGGCCAAGTTCGACCACGACAGGCTTTTCAAACGGCTTGTTGTCCACCATCGCCGCCAACGCGGAGCGGCCGATTTGGTTGCAAGTTTATCTTCTCGTTTGACCATGATCTTTCCGAAAACCGGATTCCACTTTTCGGGATCATGGTTCAGACTGCGCGTAAAAGTGTCAGTAAAAGCCTCAATAGCCGCAGTCGTTGCGCATACAGCGTGCGTTCGCCCAGCCCGTCGCGCCACCGATTCCGACCTTGTACCAGTTGCCGCGCCGGTCGAAGATCTCGGTATGATCGCCATTGAACAATTGGCCGATCATGCGCGACGACGAATTCGGCCGCGCCCGCACGGCGAGAAACCGCTTCCCGTTGCGAGATTGTAGTGCCTGGAAAGGCCGTGCACCCTGCGTTCGCAATATTGCGCGCCGGCCGGCGCAGACACACCAAATAACAGTCCGGCCGCAACCATTGCGGCCACCGGATGGATTGCCCTGAACGACATGACTTTGCTCCCAACCCTGGCCGCGTCAATCCGCAGCCTACCCCAGGATCCCAACCCCAAGGACCAATATTCGGGCCGATTAAAGCGAAGCTGTGGCACGCTGTCCAGCGACGCGCACCGCATGGTCGGTCACAATCAGCGGGGCGGTCAGCCCGCCGCCTTCATCCAGTGCTGCATGGTCGTAACCGAGCGGGCAAGCTGCGGCGCCGGGTGGATTTTCTCGCCGAAAGTCGCCGCCGCGCGCCACGCCCAGCGCGGATCGGCAAGGAAGGCGCGGGCCAGCGCCACCATGTCGGCGCGGCCGTCGGCGACGATCGCCTCGGCCTGCTTGGGATCGTCTATCAGGCCGACGGCCCGCGTCGGGATGCCGGCGCCCTTGCGCACCGCTTCCGCCAGATGCACCTGGTAGCCCGGACCCGTCGGCAGCTTCTGCAGGGGTGAATTGCCGCCGCTCGAGCAGCAGAGATAGGCCACACCGGCCGCCTTCAATGCCTTGGCCACCTCGATCGCGTCCTCGACATCGAAGCCGCCATCGACCCATTCCTTGACCGACAGGCGGGCTCCAAGCATCAGCTTCGGGACGGCCTTTCTCACCGCCTTGGCAATCTCGACGACAAACCGCATGCGGTTTTCCAGCGAGCCGCCCCAGCGGTCGGTGCGCTGGTTGGAAAGCGGCGACAGGAACTGGAAGATCAGATAGCCATGCGCGGCGTGCAGTTCGATGAAGTCGAAGCCCGCGCGTTCGGCGCGCCTGGCCGCATCGGCGAAGCGTTCGATGATTTGCACGATCTCGTCGTCCTCCAGCGCCCGCGGCACTTGCCAGCCCGTGTCGTAGGCAATTGCCGAGGCAGACACGATCGGCCACGGGTCCTGATCCGGCTTCAGCGGTCCGCCGCCTTCCCACGGTTTCTGGTTGGAGGCCTTGCGGCCGGCATGGGCAAGCTGGGTACCGAATTTCGTGCCGGGGGCGGCGACGCGCTTGGCGGCGTCCAGGGTGCGCCGGGCGGCAGCCTCGTTGTCGTCGGAATAAAGACCAAGGCAGCCATGCGAGATGCGGCCGCGCCGCTCGACGTCGGTCATCTCGACCGTGACCATGCCGGCGCCGGACATGGCGAGATTCATCCAGTGATACAGGTGCCAGTCGCTGGCGGAGCCGTCATCGGCGGAATACTGGCACATCGGCGCGACCGCTATGCGGTTCGGGAAAGTAAGGCCATCAAGCGTGATCGGCTGGAAAAGAGATGTGGTCATCAAAATGAGCTCCGGGAGGGTCGTCGCTATTTAGGCAATGGATCGCGGCTGCGCCAGACACGAGGCGGTGAAACGTGCTCTGGACCAATCGCTGTCAGGATTGCGCAAAAACCGGTTCGAGGCTAACGCATGACCGAAATCGGCAGTGCCGCAGCATCCTTCGCGCGTCCAGAGCGACGTGCGGCGCTGTAGCCTTCGCACCGGCAGCACGGAGTCCGTCATGGAAGATCGCGTTCGCATCCGTTCGGAGGAAATTCTCTCCGACGACTGGGCGGTCCTGAAAAAGACCATCCTCGATTATCGCCGGCGCGACGGGCAGTGGGAGACGCAGATCCGCCAGACCTATGATCGTGGCGACGGCGCGGTGATCCTACCTTATGATCCGGAGCGCTCGACGGTGCTCCTGGTGCGGCAGTTCCGCTACCCGGCCTATGTCACCGGCCACCGCGAGCCGTTGATCGAGGCCTGCGCCGGACTGCTCGATGAAAACGATCCGGAAACCTGCATCCGCAAGGAGGCCGAGGAGGAGCTCGGCTACCGGCTGCAGGACGTGGAACGGCTGTTTGCGCCTTACATGAGCCCCGGCAGCGTGACCGAGCGGCTTTGGTTCTTCATCGCGCGCTATTCGCCCGCCGACCGCATCTCGGCCGGTGGCGGTGCGCCGGAAGAAGGCGAGGACATCGAAGTGCTGGAGATGCCGCTCGACGAAGCCCTGGCCGGCATTGCCGACGGCCGCATCGTCGATGCCAAGACGATCATCCTGATCCAGCACCTGAAGCTGAACCCGATCCGGGCTTGATCCATGCATGGGCCTGGACATCGCAGGGGCGCACGCCAGCAGCCGGGCCGGCTGAAACGCGTTGGCGCGAAGGCGTTTCTTCTGGTCTTGAATGTTGCGCTGCTGGTCCGTTACCGGCGCCTGACCCAGCGCTTCTTCGAAAGGATGCGGCATCTGCCGAACTTCGCTGCCCCGGCGACCTTCACGGAAAAGATACATTGGCGCAAGATTTTCGATGACGACCCGCGATTTGCGGTCGTGCTCGACAAGCTGAAAGCCAAGCAGTTCGTCAGGGATCGGCTTCCCTGGCTGCATGTTCCGGCTGCGCTGTGGCAAGGCGACAACCCGCGCGACATTCCCTTCGGCGGATTGAAGGTCCCCTATATCGTCAAATGCAATCACGGCTGCGCCATGAATGCCGTCGTTGCGGATCCCGCTCAGGTCGACGGCAACGCAATCATTGCCGACATGACCCGGCACCTCGCCGAGACCTATGGCGACCGCAAGCTGGAACGCAGCTACGCCCATATCGAGCGCAAGGTCTTCGTCGAGGCGCTGATCGGCAAGGATCAGGCCTATCAGCCCATCGACTACAAGTTCAATGTAGTCGCCGGTCGTGTCGCTCTTGTCGTGGTCACCGCCTTCCGCTCGAGCGTCCGCAAAACGGCACTTTTCGATCGCGACTGGCGGCGGCTGGCAGTCGCCCAGGGCGGCATCGACGCGACGCTGGAAATTGCCCGGCCGGAAAGCTTCTCACGCATGGTCGAGGCGGCCGAAACTCTGGGCAGCGAATTCGACATGATACGGGTCGATTTCTACGAGGACGCAGGCGAACCGGTCTTCGGAGAATTCACGATCTATCCCCGCAGCGGCCTGCAGCAGTTCGATCCGCCAGCCTTCGATCGTGAGCTCGGCGCGCGCTGGGACATTGCCGCGTCCCGCTATCTGAAGTGCCCGCCGGGCTGGTTTGCGCGCTGGCACAGGGCAGCACTTGCCGCTGCCGGCCACATCTGACCAGGAACGGCCGCCATTGTTTGCTGGTGCGGACGGAAATCGAACCCGTAGGATCAGAGAGGCTGATTTCAGGTCCGTTGAGGCCCTTGCGCATTGCTGATAGGCTGACGTTGCGGCAGCACAGGAAAGGAAAAGGGGAAAAGAAGGGGAAATTCCATGATCAATCGCAGTTCGTCCACCCGCGCAGTCGCCGTTTGCGGCATGCTGGCGCTCTCGTCAGTGGCCGGCAACGGCTTGGACGGCGTCTCGGGATTCCGCTTCGTCGGCGCGGCGGAGGCAAAGACAATCGTCATCCAGAGGACAACCATCTACATCAACACTCTGCCCAAAGGATGCGTAAAGACCACCTACAGCGGCGGTATCGTCGTTTGGAAATGCGGGACGAAATATTACCAGCCCTACAACAACCGCTACGTGCTCGTTTACATCAAGTAAGCGCGCAGGCCTCCGGGGAGAAGCTTTACAGCAGCCGGTGTTCGCGAGACATGGCACGCCGGCCGCCGCAACAGGGGCGTTCCCTGGAGATCCTCCATTTGCTTGGAAGTGCTGCAGCTTGGAGTGGTGCGGACGACGGGAATCGAACCCGTACGATCAGAGATCGAGGGATATTAAATACCTATCAGCCTGTTCACATGAGTTGTCCGAAATCGGATTAGTGCGTCGGATCAGATAGTTTGCGTGGCAGGATCCAGTCGTAGACCTAAGTTCACAAGTCCCGCGACCAGAACTTCGAGATACTCGTTGTTCGGCTGTACATCGATGAGAGCGAGTAGCTCGCGCCCGAGTTGGGAGACACCGTGCCCGCTTCCGAGGTGGCAGTACCCCTCGTAGTCCCCTGGCCACTTGCCCGAACTCGACGATATTTCAAATTGTTTGCCTGCGATGCTGATCCTGGCTTTGCCATCGACTATTTTGATGTACGTCGAGTGAGCGAACCCCTCTTCATGATAAATACCTAACGAACCGAGATTTGGGTCACGAAGATCAACTGTCATCATCGCTAATTTGTTGTTGATTACCTCGTTCGGAGTGTTCTTGGGGAAACCGTTGGGCAGGCTATGAATGAATGCCCAATCCTCTGGATCTTGGACATAACAGACACAAGCGGCCAACCGCTCTATCAGCCTTGCTTCCGAACGGCTCAACGTGCTTACAAAGTCCAGGGTCCGCGCTCCTATGTCGGCTGTTCCCGTAATTTTCCGGGCAAGAACTCGGCCCCACAGTGCCTGGAAGTCTGATCGGGAAATCTCGCCTGCCAGTCGCCAGTAGCGGTCGAGCCATTCGGTGTCGGGTTGACGTGCCGAAGTGTCCGTTGCGCGACCTTCGTGGACTAGCAGTTTTACGTCTTGTAGCGCTTCTGCGGCAATTGCTTCTCTATTGGCCTGAATCCCAGTCTGTTCGGCAATCAACCGTACGCTGGTGCGTTCGCCCAGGTCCACCGCTGCGGTCTTAAGGGATAGGCCGGCATCTTCTGCGAATTTCTGCCATTGATACGCAGCGGCTATCTCGACTTGGTTTTCCCGCCTCCGCTGCATTGGCCCAAGCAATTTGCCCACGCCTCGTTCAATTGCAGCAAGAAGGGTTTTGCCAATATCACCTAACCCTAGCAAATCCTTAATTTCAGCTGAAGCAGAAAGAGAGAGCTTCTTCCCTTCATCGTTTCTCATGTCGTTAATGCCTCCCTACGTACGAACTTACCCGCTGTCATTGAGGAAGCAATGCTCAGCCCTTACCGGGCGGAAGAGAGCCGAACTGCCGTTTCGGGCCAGATCAATTGGCACATCGGATACCCGCATCTTCGATGAAGGGCGCTCCAACCAGCTCAGAAGTGAGGAAAATCAAGCAAATTCAAAATGGTGCGGACGCCGGGAATCGAACCCGGATAGCCGTAGCTGAGGGATTTTAAGTCCCTTGCGTCTACCAATTCCGCCACGTCCGCAGGCCTTTCGTTTCAACTACTTAGGCGATTTCGTCAATTGCTGTCGTGCAAGCCGGAAAAGTGTTGTGCAAAAAAAGCCCCGTCTTTCATGGGCCCGTGGCCTCTCGGCTGTCCCTTGCCCTTCCGTGCGCGCTACCAGGAATTGGTTCAAGAGAAGGCCTCTATTCAAGGTTTTCCGTCATCTGTTCGGCTGATGTGTCGGGGCCTGGAAGAGGCGTATGTTTGAGGCCGGTCCCTACCGATCCTAACAGACCTAGCTCGCTGGCTGTCCCCCGCTGGTGCGCTTTTTAAGTGCTGTAAATCGGGCAGGGGGCTAAATCTGCCCGCGCCTCTTCTGGAGGCGCGGGCTTTTTGTGTTGTGGATATCTTGTTGCATGACGATTGACTCTCGCCCCGTGCCGAAAAGAATGAGGGCTGTAATCGGACAGCTCTCATGCATTCCACCTTCGATCTATCCACGTCGTTCGCCAGCGCCGAAGTCAACAGCTTCGTCGTCCTGGCGCCGTCTGGTAAGGAGTTCCGCTCCCACGCCGCCTTGCGCGCGGTCGAGACGTTTCTGAAGGGATGCTTCCCGAGGCTCGATTTCTACGCCAATGGCGACGGTTTGGCCTTCGAAGGCGACTATAAGGTCCTGCCGATCTGCGGCGTCGCGGACGAGGATCCCATGCTTGTCCTTCCTGATCGTGTTTTGATGCGTGGCATAGTCGCCGCGTTGAAGGGTTTCCGTCCCGGCCATTCGCCAACGCTGCACTAGCTTTCCAGCGATCAACAAGCATCGCGAGGGACGATCAGAACTTGTAGTTCAGGTTCACACCCACCGTATGCAGCTTGACGTCCTGGTCGCGGTCGAGAAAATCGTCCGGCGCATCGTAATGCTCCTTGCCGAAATCGTAGTAGCGGTACTGGGCGCCGACGATGAACTTGTCGGTCAGGGCAAAGTCGACGCCGGCGCCGATCGTCCAGCCGGCAGTCGTTTCCGTTTTGGCAAAAGTCGTGCCGGCGTTTTGTGACGTTTCGATACCGGCAAAAGCGATGCCGCCGATGCCGTAGACCAGCAGGCGGTCCATGGCATAGCCGGCCTTGGCGTTGACGGACCCGAACCACTTGATGTCGGTGCCGACTGAATTTCCCGGCTCTGCCTCGGCGCTGCCGTCAATCGCGGAATAGTTGAGTTCGGCCACAGCGCCGATCACCGCCTGATCGAATTGCCAGAGGCCGGCGACATGGCCGCCGATGAAGCCGCCATCGAGGTCCGGCGCGGCTGAAAACGGCTCGCCTTCCGTTCCCCCTATGTCGGAACTGCCCCATCCATATCCGGCCTGCAGACCCGCATAATAGCCCGTCCAGTCGAAGCCGGGTGCGGTCATCGGCAGGTCAGTCATCGGGTCGGCGGCGAAAGCCGGCCCGGCCAGAGCGATCAGAAACCCGGCACTTGCGAGCAGTAGGCGACGCATCGAGCTCCCCGAACGTCGATCCAGAACAATCCTTCGATTGAAGGTAACGTGATTTGCCGCAAAACGGAATCGGATTTCCGCGGGAGCGGATACCGGCGCCTTGTTCGCACCTGAAAAGGGTGGGAGAGCATTGCCAACTGGTCAAAACCTTGCTGGCTTGGCACAGTCGGGCAAACAGGAGTCCTTTCATGGCAAAGAAGCCGTCCGCAACCGCGACGAAACCCAAACCTTGGGCCGAGATGGCGACGCATCTGGTCGATGTCGCGATGGGCAGGAAGCCTGCCGATCTCGTCATCCGCAACGGGCGCTGGGTGAACGTCCATTCCGGCGAGATCATCGCCGGCACCGACATCGCCATTGCCGGCGGCCGCTTCGCCTATTGCGGCCCGAATGCCGGCCATGCCATCGGCCAGGGCACCAAAGTGGTCGATGCCGGCGGGCGCTATCTGGTGCCGGGCCTTTGCGACGCGCACATGCATGTCGAAAGCGGCATGGTGACGGTGACGGAGTTCTGCCGCGCCGTCATCCCGCACGGCACCACCTCGATGTTCATCGATCCGCATGAGATCGCCAATGTGCTGGGCTTGGCGGGTGTGCGGCTGATGCATGACGAGGCCGTCGCCATGCCCGTCAACGTGCATGTGCAGATGCCGTCCTGCGTGCCCTCGGCGCCGGGGCTGGAGCATGCCGGCGCCGAGCTGACGGTCGCCGACGTCGCCGAAGCGATGACCTGGGAGAACATCATCGGGCTCGGCGAAGTGATGAATTTCCCCGGCGTCGCCGCCAACGACCCGGTCATGTCCGGAGAGATCGCCGCGACGGTGAAAGCGGGCAAGACGGTCGGCGGGCATTACGCCTCGCGCGATCTCGGCCTGCCGTTCCACGGCTATGTCGCCGGCGGACCCGAGGACGATCATGAAGGCACACGCGCCGAGGACGCCATCGCCCGCGTTCGCCAGGGCATGAAGGCGATGCTGCGGCTGGGCTCGGCCTGGTATGATGTCGCCTCGCAGATCAAGGCAGTAACGGAGAGCAGGCTCGATCCGCGCAATTTCATCCTCTGCACCGACGACAGCCATTCCGGCACGCTTGTCCACGAAGGCCATATGGACCGGGTGGTCCGCCACGCCATTCAACAAGGCTTGAAGCCGGTGACGGCGATCCAGATGGCGACGCTCAACACCGCCCAGCATTTCAGGCTGGAGCGCGAGATCGGTTCGATCGCGCCGGGCCGGCTCGCCGACCTGTTGATCGTCTCGGATCTCGCCGCAATGGCCATCGACGAGGTCTATGCTCGCGGCGTCAGGCTGGCCAAGGGCGGCAGGCTCGAAATCGACATTCCGGCCTATGATTACCCCAGAACGGCGAAGAACACCGTCAAGCTCGGCAAGAAGCTCAAGGTCGAGGATTTCGACATCGCCGCCCCCAAGGGTGCCAACGAGGTGCGGGTGCGCGTCATCGGCGTCATCGAGAACCAGGCGCCGACGCGGGCGCTGGAGGCCGATCTTCCGGTGGAGGATGGGCTGGTCGCCATGGACCGCCGCAACGATGTCTGCCAGATCGCGCTGGTCGAGCGCCACAGGGGCACGGGCGGCGTCACCAACGCTTTCGTCTCCGGCTTCGGCTACATGGGCGATTGCGCCATGGCCTCCAGCGTGGCGCATGATGCGCATCACATCATCGTCGTCGGCACCAACAAGCAGGACATGGCACTGGCGGTCAACCGGCTGGGTGAGGTCGGCGGCGGCGTGGTGCTGTTCTCCAACGGTAAGGAACTGGCGCTGGTCGAAATGCCGATCGCCGGGCTGATGTCGGACGAACGCGCTGAAATCGTGGCAGTCAAGGCGGAGAAGCTCACCGAAGCGATGCGCAAGATGGGCTGTTCCCTCAACAACGCCTACATGCAGCATTCGCTGCTGGCGCTGGTCGTCATCCCGGAACTGAGGATTTCCGATGTCGGCCTGATCGACGTGACGACGTTCCAGAAAGTCGACCTGTTCGTCTAAATTAGGGTTGCCGATATTCATGGCATGCCGGCCTGCAAGTGGCGATTTTCTGCGCTTCCGACCTTCACCGGCCGAAGTACTTATGAGCGGTCGTGGTGTGGTAGTTAAGGCTACGGCCGGCGTAGGCCGGTGCTCACGCACTTTAAGTACGCTCCGCTCCGGTTCTCGAAAACCACCAGTTTGGTCGCTTCGCGCCCGTCTTCGACTCCGGCTCGGCCTGACCTGAATCTCAACAACCCTAGGACAATATTCGTCCGCTGGTCATCCGCCGGTGGCGATGGTCAACACCCTGAACGGCGTGGTGATGACGATTTCGGCGACGGAGCCGACGGCCTTGCCGATGCCTTGGCCGAGATTGTCGATCGGCTGCGCCGGATTGGATTCGTCCGATGCCAGGCCGGCCGGGGCGCGCAGCCGGTCGCCGAGCAACTGCACCAGGAACGGGTTGTCGGCGAATTTGGCATGGTTCAGCCGGTCGCCGCCCTTGGTCTTGGTCAGGTCGACCACCGACACGCCATAGCTGGCGAGGTCGGCGGCATCGCCATAGTCGCCGACGCGTGGCTTGTCACCCGAGATCAGGGAAGACAGCTTCAGGGCCCGGTCGTCACCCGAGAGCAGGATGGCGAAAGGCCTGTCGGGCTTGCCGTAGCGGATCATCTGCTTCTTGAACACATCGACATCGATGTCGGGCGAGGCCAGGATGACATAGCCGAGCTTGCCGCCGAGATCGCGGTCGCCAGTGATGGCAAGCTGGCGCAGCGCCTCCATCGTCACCCAGGTTCCCATCGAATGGGCGATGATGTCGATGCTCTTGACCCGCGTCTTGGCCAGCATCCGCAGCGTCGCTTCGAGATCGTCGCGCGCGGCGTTGGCGCTTTCCTTGTCGTAGATATAGCCGGTGGTCTTGGCGCTCGACGCCCAGGAGAACAGAACCGGCGTGCCGGGATATTTCGTGTCGTGCGCGATCTGCGTCAGCCGGTAGATGCCGTCGTCGAAGCCGTTGTTGAAGCCATGCACGAAAACCAGCGCGCGGTCGCCACGCATGGCGATGTTGGCGCCGACCGCCTTGGCGAATTGCGGGGCGCCCTCGTAGTAGGTGACGCCGGTGGCGGTGAAATCCTTCGCCGGGTTGCTGTTGGCG
The DNA here is from genome assembly GCF_000359125.1 of Mesorhizobium sp. STM 4661. Classification (GTDB taxonomy): domain Bacteria; phylum Pseudomonadota; class Alphaproteobacteria; order Rhizobiales; family Rhizobiaceae; genus Mesorhizobium. The sequence goes on from NZ_CAAF010000052.1 coordinate 23,842, forward strand.
GAGCCCTTGGCGCGCTCGATGGCGCCGACCTGATGAACCTTGGGAACGGTCACATCGACGCTGGCATAGCTGGTGGTCAGCGAGCGATCGCCGTCGAACACCTGTCGCGGTTCTTTGGTCGCCTTCTGGCGGGTGGTGGCGACGAAAATCTCATGTGTGGCCGCGATGTCGGAGGCCGGCGCCGCGACTGTCGTCTTATTGAGAAGGTCGTGTGTATTCCGGCCGGCGCAGCCGGTGACAGCGAGCGCGAACGCAACGACGATGAAAATCTTCGAACGCACGGTCACGCTGGCTCCGCGAAAAGGACGTCAACGGCGTGACGTCTTTGGCTATGTCGATAAAGGCAGCGGCCAGCCGGGTCCAGTTGAAAGTGATCCGATGGTGCCGCAATCGTGAACGACCAAGTCCTTACTGTGTGAGCAGGTTGATGCGGTCGGTCACTTCCCGGTCGCTGGCAAAGCCATCATCCTGGCGCAGCCGCTGGCCGATCATCTTCACTAGCTCCGGATTGTCGGCGAACTTGTTGTGGTTGAAGCGATCCGATCCCTTGACGCTGGAAAGATCGACGACGGTCACGCCGTAGGAGGCAAGATCGGCTGCGTCCTTGTAGTCGCCGACGCGCGGCCGCGAGCCGGCGATCAGGCCGGAGAGCCTGAGCGCCCGGTCGTCGTCGGACAACAACAGGATGAACGGCTTGTCCGGCTTGCCATAGCGGCGCATCTGGCTCTTGAACACGTCGACATCGATATCCGGCGAGGCCAGCACCACGTCGCCGAGCTTGCCGCCGAGGTCGCGGTCGCCGGTGATGGCGAGTTGGCGCAGCGCTTCCATGGTCACCCAGGTGCCCAGTGAATGGGCGACGATGTCGATGCGCCGCGCCCCGGTCTGGGCAAGCATCCTCAGCGTCACTTCCAGCTGGTCGCGGGCGGCACTGGCGCTTTCCTTGTCGTAGACATAGTCGGTGGTCTTGGCGCCCGACGCCCAGGAAAACAGCACCGGCGTGCCGGGATAGCCGGAATCCTGGACGATCTGGGTGACGCGGTAGACGGCGCTGTCGAAACCGGTGTTGTAGCCATGCACGAAGACCATGACGCGGCCGCCGCGCGCGGCTATGTCGGCGCTGAGCGCGTTGGAGAATTGCGGCTGGGTATCGTAGCCAACGACCTCGGAGGCCATGAAATATTTGGCCGGGTCATTCGACTTGCCGCGCGAACGCCGTTCGATCTGCCCGGTCTGGTGGATTCCCGGCACGGTGACGTTGACTCGGGCGTAGTTCAGTGTGGCCGAGCGCTCGCCGTCGAAAACCTTGTTGGGGTCGTCGGAGCGCTTGCGCGTCGTGGCGATGAAGATGCTGTGGTTACCGGCGATTTCGGTCACCGGCGCTGAGACGACGGTGCTGCCGAGAATTTCCTCGGTTTGCCGGCCGGCACAGCCGGCAACCAGCACGGCAAGGACAATGATGCAAATCGTCTTCAACGGCACTTAAAATTCCAACTCCGGCCAAAGGCCCATCCACCCCCCGCGACACCTCCCGGACAGGCAGAGTGCGGCGGAAGTAAGTCGTGTCCAGCCGAATTGTGATCAGCGTCTGGCGACGGCCATCGCACTGTTGCGCGAAAGCCAGAACGGCGGCAGGAAGGCCGGTATGTTGGAAAAGGGCAGTACCTCGGGCTTCAGCCGGATGCCCAGCACGTCGGTCATGAAGGCGCGGCGCGCCTCGATGCGGCGCCACGCTTCGGGGTAACGCGAGGCGATCTCCTCGCGCAGCGGCTGGTTGGCGAGCGCGATGCCGTCCTCGATATTGGTGGTGAAATAGTCGGTCCCGGTCGCCGGAATGATGTCGACCTGCAGCGCCATGCCCGACTTCAGCCTGATGTCCGAGCCGGCGAATATCGGCGAATGCATCCATTCGTCGATATGGACGAGGTGGCCGGGATTGAGCGAGATACCGAAGAACGGATCGCCGATGCGCTCGTGCACCGCGTTCCACAAGGCGGCGCCGGTGACACCGATGCCGACCGTCTCGTACCAGTCGACGACTGCGGAAAAATAAGGTGCGACCAGCTTCTCGACATAGTCGTTTATCCCTCGCGGAAGCTCGGCTGCGTCCTCGACCAGGAAACCGGCGCGGGCGTTGAGCGAGCCGTGGAGGCCATAGGCCATGGTGACCGGGTCGCCGCGCTTGATGATGTCGAGGCGAGGGCTCGGCAAACCGTAGGGCGCGCGCTTGCCGGCCGACAGCATCAGGTGGCAGCATTGGGGCAGGCCATTGATGCCCATTAGCCGCGCCGCCTGCAACTCGCTCATGCCGGGTTCGATACCTCCAAGGACGTTGCGCAGGCCTTGCGACGAAAAGGTCGCGGCGAATTCGAAGGATGCAAGCTGGTCGGCCTCGTTGATCGCCCGCAGGCCGTCCGCGGGGTTCATCAGCAGGTTCGCCGCATTCATGACCGCGCCCCCAGCACTCTTGTCGCCGGCAAGTGTGCGCAGCGTGTCCGCGACGAAGGACGGCAGGTCGAGCGCCATCTCCCCGAAGCCGGCATCGCCGGCGCCGAACGGCTTCCAGCCGATGGCGCCGATCCGCCGGCCGGCTTTCAGGCCGCAATCAGCAAGGATGTCGGCGAGCGCCGGCGAACGGTCGCGCGGCTGCGCCGGCAGCGAGAATGTCTGGTAGAGGATGCGCTCGTAAGGCCCATCGCAGATCTCGGCATAGCCCCAGCCCTCATTGCCGACGAGGAGTTTCGGCTCCCTGCCGGGAACGATGATCAGCAGCGTTTCCTCGAAACGCGGATCGTAGCCCGTGAGATAGGCGACATTGGCCGCGTGCTCGCGGTCGCCGTAGATGACGAAAGCATCGAAGCCTGCCTCCGTGCCGCGCGCCGTCAGTGCCTCGATGCGCGCCTCGTAGGTGGTGCGCGGCACCAGCGGCATCACCGTCGGCTCGCCGAATTCCGGCAGCGACACGGTTTTCAGGGCAACCGATGCGACAGGCATGAACAAACGCCTCCAAGTGCTTGCAAGGATTCTGGGAATGCCCTTGGCGGGCACGCGTGGATCGGCCGGACAATGGCTTTGCAAGGTCGGATATGCAATAGGCGGAGATGAAACTCGCGCACAGGCGATCCCGGATGATCCTGCCATGAACAGTTTTTCTTCTCGCGTCGCTGCCGCCGCTGCCGCGATCCGGCAGATTTTCCCGGAGACGCCGCTGCAGGAAAACGACTATCTGTCGAAGAAGACCGGCGCGCGCGTGCTGTTGAAGCGCGAAGACCTGTCGCCGGTTCGCTCCTACAAGATCAGGGGTGCTTTCAATTTCTTCCGCAAGACGCTCGCCGCCGGCAACGATGCCGAGCTGTTCGTCTGCGCTTCAGCCGGCAACCATGCGCAGGGCTTTGCCTTCGTCTGCCGTCATTTCGGCAAGAAGGGTGTGGTCTTCATGCCGGTGACGACGCCGCAGCAAAAGATCGACAAGACGCGGCTGTTCGGCGGCGAATTCGTCGAGATCAGACTGATCGGCGATTTCTTCGACGACTGCTACCGCGCTGCCCTGGAATTCACCGAAAGCGCCGGCGCCCATATGGTCCCGCCCTTCGACCACAAGGATATCATCGAGGGACAGGCGACCGTCGCCTACGAGATATCAGACCAGATGCCCGGGGCGCGGATGCCCGATATCATCATGCTGCCGGTCGGCGGCGGCGGTCTCGCCGCGGGCGTGACGCATTATTTCGCCGACCAGCGCCGCGACACGCGCTTCGTCTTCTGCGAGCCGGCCGGCGCCCCAAGCCTGAACGAGAGCCTCGCCACCGGAAAGCGTGTCAGGCTCGCCAAGGTCGACAATTTCGTCGACGGCGCGGCGGTGGCCGAGATCGGCCGCGAGCCGCTGCGGCATCTCAAGGATTTTCCTGCCGAGGCGGTGCGGCTCATCCCGGAAAACCGGCTCTGCGCGACCATGATCGAGATGCTCAACGTCGAAGGCGTGGTGCTCGAGCCGGCCGGCGCGCTGGCGATCGACGCGCTGAAGGATTTTTCGAAGAAGGAAATCAGAGGCAAGACCATCGTCGCGGTGGTTTCGGGCGGCAATTTCGATTTCGAGCGGCTGCCGGACGTCAAGGAAAGGGCGCTGCGCTTCGAAGGGTTGAAGAAATACTTCATCATCCGTTTTCCGCAACGGCCGGGCGCATTGCGCGACTTCCTCGAAATGCTGGGACCCGACGACGATATCGCCCGCTTCGAATATCTGAAGAAATCGGCGCGCAATTTCGGCTCGGTACTGATCGGCATCGAGACCAAGGACCGCCGCAATTTCGATCTGCTCAAGGCGAATTTCGACGCCGAAGGCGTTCAGTATCAGGACATTACCGACAACGAGACGCTGGCGGGATTCATCATATGAGCGGCCAAGTCAAATGAGTGATCGGGGAAAGGTCTTTGTCGCGCTGTTTTCCGGCATCAATGTCGGCGGCAATCGCATCGTCAAAATGGCGGAACTCAGGGCGTTCTTTGGAGAACTCGGCTTTCCCGGTGTCGCCACCTATGTGCAGAGCGGCAATGCGGTTTTCTGGTCACGAAAGGGCGACGCCGCCAGTCTGACCAAACAGCTGGAAGCCGCCTTCGAGAAGAAGTGGGGGTTCCATTCCCGCATCATGGTGCGCGACCTCGACTGGTTCGAGCGGCTGGTGAAGGAAAATCCCTACCCGGATGTCGCGGGAGAGCCGAAAAAGCTCCATGCCTATGTGCTCGAGTGCGAGCCGACCGCCGAAGAGATCACGCGGCTCGCCGAGAAATGCATCGGCCCCGAGAGTTTCGAAATCAGGGGCGACGTGCTTTACCTGCACGCGCCGGACGGGCTCGGCAAATCAGTTTTCGCCAATCTCATCCCGCGCACCCTCAAAGTGCCCGGCACCGCCCGCAACTGGCGCACGGTCCTGACGCTGCTGGAAATGGCCGGCCAGGTCAGCGCAACTGAACTCGGGCCACCTACGCTGCCTGAGCGCGTTTCCAGTCAAAAGTCAGTTCTTCGCGGAAAGCGAAGCGTTTGATGTGGTCGGCGACGACGGTTTCCAGGCGCTCAAGCGAACCGGCTTCATCCGATGTCACCGCGATGTGAAGGGCGGTTGCATTGGCATCCAGAACCGTGCGGCCGAGCGATAGCTCGATAGCCCCATGGTTCGGGTCGAACTCGACGGGAAATTTGTGCGCCCAATGCTTGCAGAGCTGCTGCAGGTAGCGGCTGGCATGTTCGGTTGCGACATCGACGTGGCTGGTCGGCATGATGGATTCTCCTGGGGCGCGGCGGGCCCGTTACACGGTATGGCGCCAGTCCTGGGAAGCAGGCGCCGTGCCGGAGAGATAGGCATCGCTCCGGCAAACGCCATAGCCGCTCCCGATGAGGTGATCGCTTACCAGGCTCCAGTGTTCGCCATCGAGGCCCAGGGCTCGGCCTTGTCCTTGGCCAGGCCTTTCTGCAAAAGCTCGATCGAAATGCCGTCCGGCGACCTGACGAAGGCCATGTTGCCGTCGCGCGGCGGCCGGTTGATGGTGACGCCCTTGTCCATCAGCCGCTGGCAGGTGGCATAGATGTCGTCGACCTCATAGGCGAGGTGGCCGAAATTGCGGCCGCCCTTGTAGTCTTCCGGATCCCAATTGTAGGTCAGTTCGATCAGGGGCGCCTTGTCGGCAATGCCGCTTTGTTCGTCTTCGGACGCCGCGAGGAAGATCAGCGTGTAGCGCCCCTGTTCGTTTTCATGGCGGCGCACTTCCTTGAGGCCGAGCTTGTTGCAGTAGAAATCGAGTGAGGCATCGATGTCGGCGACGCGGACCATGGTGTGGAGGTAGCGCATGTGATTTCCTCGAATTGTTGCGTTGCGGCGGAACATAGGGGCCGCCCGGCCAAAGGGCAATCGCCGCAACAAATCGGGTATTCCTGTATTGAACCGTGAAAAAAGGCACGTCAGGTCTTGCACACCTGCGAAGCCGCGGTGTTAATCTCATGTCAAGAATCAGTTGTGGTGTTCTTGGCAAAAGGGGGCGTTCTTATGGGGGAAAAGGCCTCTTTCATGGGGCGGGACGAGATTGGTAGCGACGCCTTGAATCGGGACGAGAGGGGCGACGCGGCCGATCTCGTCGAAGTTGCGGGCGCCATCAAATGGTTCGACGTGGCCAAGGGCTACGGTTTCATTCTCCCGGATGACGGCTCTTCAGGCGATATCCTCCTTCACGTGACCTGTCTTCGCAAGGACGGCTTCCAGACGGCGCTGGAAGGCGCGCGCGTCGTCTGCCTCGTCAAGCATGGCGAACGCGGCCTGCAGGCGTTCCGTGTGCTCTCCATGGATGTCAGCACGGCAATCCATCCCGCGGAAATGCAGGATCAGCGCACGCCTGTCTCGGTCACGCCGGAAAGCGGTCTCGAACGGGCGCTCGTGAAATGGTTCAACCGAACCAAGGGGTTTGGCTTCCTGACCCGGGGCGAGGGCACCGAGGATATTTTCGTCCATATGGAGACGCTGCGCCGCTACGGCATCACCGAGCTCAGGCCTGGTCAGGTCGTGCTGGTTCGCTTCGGACGTGGCGACAAAGGCCTTATGGCTGCCGAAATTCACCCGGATATGGGGACCTTGCCGGTCTCGCATTAGGACGATTCCGGCCGAGGACTTTGAATGGCTCACAGGAACTGGTTGACGGCGAGCGCGCTCTGCGCCGCGATTGCAGTCATCGTCGCCACCGGCGCTTTCTTCTATTCGCAGCAGCCGACTTCGGCGGACGGCCGGGCGATGATCCTTCCCGTCGACCCGCAGCCGCTGATCGCGGTGACGAAGGGCGGCGAACGTTCTTTCTCCATCGAGGTCGCCGACACCTCCGCCGAGCGCGAGGCCGGCCTGATGTTTCGCGAGCAGATGGCCGACGATCACGGCATGCTGTTCGTGTTCGAGGAGCCCAGGGACGTGAATTTCTGGATGAAGAACACGCCGCTGCCGCTCGACCTGATCTTCGTCGGCAAGGACGGCAAGATCCGGGCGATCAAGCAAGGTGAGCCGCAATCCGAGGCGATCATCTCGTCCGGCGTGCCGGTGCGCTTCGTGCTTGAGCTCAAGGCGGGCACCGCCGCCAGGGACGGTATCGAGGATGGCGACCTGCTGCGCCATCCGGCAATCGGCGGGGCGCCGGGTGACGGCATGCCGCCAGCCAACAATGGCGATGCGCCGAACGTCGGCAGCGACTGAAAATGCATGTCGCCCAAAAAGCCTGCCCCCGGGCTTGACCCGGAGGTGTGCAGCGGTTTTGGGATAACGACATGCATGCAAAGAGACATTTGGCCGATGCAGTTTTTCTCCCATGACGGGTTCGACCTTGCCTTCCTCGATCGCCAGCCGGCATCGGGCAGGGGTGATCCGGTGCTGATGATCCACGGCTTTGCTTCGAGCCATTACGTCAACTGGGTATCGCCTGGCTGGTTCAAGACGTTGAACGACGCAGGCTACCGCGCCATCGCCTTCGACAATCGCGGCCATGGCTCTTCGTCGAAGAGCTACGAAGAGGCCGACTATACGCCCGCGAAGATGGCTTCCGACGCGGCGGCCTTGTTGAACCATCTCGGCATCGAACGCGCCCATGTCGTGGGCTATTCGATGGGCGCGCGGATATCGGCGTTCCTGGCGCTTTCCGACCCGGACAAGGTGGCGACGCTGGTCTTCGGCGGTCTCGGCATCGGCATGGTCGACGGCGTCGGCGACTGGGACCCGATCGCCGCCGCGCTTTTGGCAGTTGAACCAGAGGCCATAAGCCATCCGCGCGGCCGCTCGTTTCGAGCTTTCGCCGACCAGACCCGCAGCGACCGCCGGGCGCTGGCGGCCTGCATCGCCACGTCGCGGGAATTGCTGACCGAGGCCGAAATTGCGCGCATCGCCCAGCCGACCTTGATCGCCGTCGGCACCAAGGACGATATCGGCGGCTCGCCGGACGAGCTGGCCGCCTTGATGCCGAACGCCAAGGCATTTCATATCGAGGGTCGCGACCATATGCTGGCTGTCGGCGACAAGAGCTTCAAGCAGCGGGTGCTCGAGTTTTATGCCGAAAATCCGCGCTGAACGCATCTGTGCTTGAGTTGGATTGGCTCAATGCCTGTTGTATCGCCCGGAGAATGCAGCGCTCAGGATAAAGGCCGCTCTGTAGCGATCCTTCGCGCCCCCCTCTGTCCTGCCGGCATCAAAGGTTCTGCACCGTAGCAGTCGCAGGTCATGCCTCAAGCGCTTCGATCGAGCGCGCCATATTTTGCCTGGCCTGCGGTTCGAACCGCCGCCGGAATTCCTCTGTATGAAAAATATGCGGGCGGGCGAGGAAAGTCTTCAGCACCGCGCCGCGGCCGGCGCGCCACATCGGTTCCTCGACCCAGCCATACTCCTCGCGCACCGCTTGTTCATAAGCGTCGAAGGCATCTGGCGCCGCCCCCAGGATCGCCAGGTCCATATCGAGGAAAAGTGCTGCATCGCGGATAAAATCCCCATCGCCAGGGCCTTGAAGGCTGGGCAACTCATGCGTGGCGGTGGCTGATATCATCGTCGCGATGCGCTCCATACGCTCCGCATCGGTGCGGCCGGCGAGTTTTGCCTCGGCAAGTGCCGCACTCCTGGCCTCGTTGTCCTTGGCCCGGCTGTCATAGACGGCATCGTGGAACCAGATCGCCGCTTCGACGGCTTCAGCGTCGTTCAGCGATGCCCGATAGTCGCCGGCCAGCGCCAGCATCGCCTCGATATGGGCGAGGTTGTGATAGTGGCGGTCCTTTGCCCGATAGAGCACGGAGAGCTCGCGTTTCAGCGGTTCATCGATCAAGGGTTCGTTTTCCATGGCCGCTTGATTTTCCGTGACCAAATCCATTTGACAAAGCACTAAGGAAAATTGAGTTCACCCGTGCTATGATCTGGCTTATAGAGCATGTCGCCCAAAAGCGCGCAGCGGTTTTGGGACAACGACATGCTCAAAAACAGCGACTTAATGCGCATCGCTTGAATCACTTTAATCGCGATGCGCATTATGCCGCCGGAGAATAGGCAAGCCGGCAGCCCGGAGACATCAGATGAACAGCATTACCATTGCCCGCCCCAGCATGGTGCAGCCGATCGATCCGATCTGGCGCTCGATCCGCGATGAAGCGATGGAAGCGGTCAACCGCGATCCGCTGCTGGCGGCGTTCCTCTATTCGACCATCCTCAACCAGGAAAGCCTGGAGGAAGCGGTCATCCATCGGCTGGCCGAACGGCTCGACCATCAGGACATCGGTTCGGATCTCATCCGCCAGACATTCAAGGCGATGCTGGCCGACGACAAGGACTGGTCGACGACCGTGCGCGTCGACATCCAGGCCTATTACGACCGCGATCCGGCCTGCGACCGCTTCATCATGCCGGTGCTCTACTTCAAGGGCTTTCATGCCATCCAGACCCACCGGCTGGCGCATTGGCTGTGGAACCAGGGCCGCAAGGATTTCGCGCTCTATCTGCAGAGCCGGTCGTCCTCGGTCTTCCAGACCGACATCAATCCGGCCGCCCGCATCGGCAAGGGCATCTTCCTCGACCACGCCACCGGCTTCGTCGTCGGCGAAACCGCTGTCATCGAGGACGACGTGTCGATCCTGCACGGCGTGACGCTGGGCGGCACCGGAAAGGCCGGCGGCGACCGTCACCCCAAGATCCGCCGCGGCGTGCTGATCGGCGCCGGCGCCAAGATCCTCGGCAACATCGAGATCGGCCATTGCTCGAAAGTCGCGGCGGGTTCGGTCGTGCTGTCGCCCGTGCCGCACAACAAGACGGTGGCCGGCGTGCCGGCCCGCGTCGTCGGCGAGACCGGCTGCGACCAGCCTTCGCGGCAGATGGACCAGCTTTTGCCGTCGCAGACGATGGAGCATGTCGTCAGCTTCGACATCTGACGTCAGGCGCACAGTTAAATCCGGTTGTCCGCGTTAGGGGCGTCAGCTTCTCTCGCCGGCTTGCCTTTACATCGCCATTGTCGGCGTGCCAGAAGCGCGTCGCTAATGCATGTCGCCCAAAAAGCATGCTCTTGGGCTTGACCCGAGGGTGCGCAGCGGTTCTGGGACAACGACATGCATAGAGACAAAAAACAAAAGCGCGTCGTATGATCCCTCGGACGCGACGCGCTTTAGCAAGCCCGACGATCGGAGAGAACTGTTGAAGCCGGACGAAATCAGAAAGCTGGACGCCTATTTCAAGCGCGTCTTCCAGAATCCCAAGCTCCAGGTGAAGGCGCGGCCGCGCAAGGACGATTCGGCCGAGGTCTATGTCGGCGACGAATTCCTCGGCATCGTCTTCAAGGACGAGGACGACGGCGACTACAATTTCTCGATGGCGATCCTCGACATCGATCTGGCCTGAGCCCCTGGGCGGTCGGCACCGATCGGCCTTAAACCGCCAATTCCCGACGTTTGCGATTGGCCGCAGGCCATCGTGCCTTCGTCATCCCGGAGCGCGGCGGAGCGATAAAGAGCAAGCGCCGGCGTTCCTTCGCGCCCCCCTCTGTCCTGCCGGACATCTCCCCCTCAAGGGGGGAGATTGGCCGTCATCTTGGCTTTCGCAAATCTCCAACGTTGAAAGAGGTGCGGGACAACAAAGCTGCTAATCTCCCCCCTTGAGGGGGAGATGCCCGGCAGGGCAGAGGGGGGCGCTGTCCCGCCGACGTCGCGTAAAGTTCCACGCTGCCACGGCGCTCAAAAATCACGGAATCCTCTCGCGGTTCGCCTCGCCCTTTATCCTAATGTCCTGTCTTCAGGATACGCGCGGCCTCGGCGGCGATGGCTGTGTCGAGCGCCCGCCAGTCGCCCAGAAATTCCTTGGGAAAGCGGTAGGTCAGGCTGAGATTGTCGCCGACCTGGATGTCGCGTTCGCAGGGCGCCAGCGATTCCGCCGCACTCGGCCCGCTCAGGCAGCGCGCCACGAACGGGTCCTTGCCGGGGCGGCTGGCGACCGCCAGCACCTCGTTGAGGTAGCCTGATTTTTCGGTGAAGCCGTAGAGCGTCGTGCCGCCCGGGCCGGGCGTACCGGGCTGGGCGATCAGCGCGCTGTAAATCGGTGCGAAGCGGCCGCTCATGTCGCGCGACATCATCCGCGGCTCGAACGACAGGAAGACGATGTCCCTGCTCGATACGGTGTGGTTGAAATCGTCGCGGGCGGCCTCGCTGTAGCCGTCCATCTCGGGATAGCGCAGATAGAGGTCGAGGCGCGAGGCGATGCCGTCGCGCCTTGCCTGGTCGAAGCGGATGAAATTGGCTGGCACGGCGATGACATTGTTGCCGATGACGACCTCGTGGATCGTGGTGTCGTCCGTGTAACCGGCCATGGCGATCGAGCGGCCAAACCATTTGCCGCCAAGGCTGATCGCCACCGAAAGCAATGCCAGCGTCGCGAACGCGTGGAACACCCGCTTCATCAGCATGGAATCGACAACAGTGAGTTGCGGGCCTTCAGTGGCGGTTGCTTGCTTCATCGCGATCCCCGACATCGACCATCTGTCCCAAGGTGCCCTTGGGTGTCCCCTTTGGGTGTCCCCCCTTTGGGTGTCCTAGGACGGCACATCAGGCGCGGCATGGCTCTTGCAACGCGCCTGTCGAACGCGACTGTGCGATTTCATGGTAAATGGATGGTAAAGATGGGTCCGGTCGAGCACACACTCTTCGCTTTTATGTTTGGGCTGACGGCGTGCGGCCTGGTCGGATCGGCAATGGAGTTGATGTCGGGCCGCCGGCTTGCCTTTGCCGAACCCTATGTGTCGCCGAAGCATATGCTGCGCTCGCTGGTCGCGACGGCATGCGCCGGTCCCCTGATGTTTATCAACGACGCCCTGGACGCCTGGCGGGAGGGCCATATTTCGAAACTGGCGCTGATCTCCTGCGGCTGCACCGCGACGATCTGGGCGTTGGCTTTGGGCATCGCGCTGATCGACATTGCATCCCGGGCCGGCACGCTTCTAGGGTCTGCGAACCTTTAGTGCATGTCGCGCAAAAGCTTGCCCTTGGGCTTGACCCGAAGGTGTGCAGCGGTTTTGCGATAACGACATGCATAAGGCTTAGCGAGAGACGATTCGGAGGCGAAAAATGCCGCTCTATGCCATCGACGGAAAGGCGCCCGGTTTCGAGGACACGGACAGCAACTGGATCGCACCCGACGCCACGCTGATCGGCGATGTCAGGGTCGGCCGCAATGCCGGCTTCTGGTTCGGCGTCGTCATTCGCGGCGACAATGAGCCGATCGTCATCGGCCCCGACACCAATGTGCAGGAACACACGGTCATGCACACCGATCCCGGCTTTCCCCTGACCATCGGCCAAGGCTGCACGATCGGCCACCGCGCGCTGCTGCATGGCTGCACGATCGGCGACAACAGCCTGATCGGCATGGGCGCCATCGTGCTGAACGGCGCCAGGATCGGCAGGAATTCGCTGGTCGGCGCCGGTGCGCTGGTCACCGAAGGCAAGGAATTCCCAGACAATTCGCTGATCGTCGGCTCACCCGCGCGCCTGGTGCGGGACCTGGACGATGCCGCGGTCGCCAGGCTGCGCGGCTCGGCCGCGCACTACGTCGCCAACGCCAAGCGCTTCAAGGCGGGGCTGAAGAAGGCGTAGGGCCAGACCCAATGCCGACCTAGAAACAGCGGAGCCGGCCCGGGGACGGGGCCGGCTCCTAAAACCCGGTCGTTGGGGACGGGGAGGGTGGGGACTCGACCGGGTTTTTGCGTCGCGTCCTTTAGCGGACGCTGGCGACCGCGTCGGAGCGGCCGTCGTTGATCGTTACCCAAACGCCCGAATTCTGGCTCGATTGGCGCTTGAGGTAGGTGTAGTCGGTGGCGGTCCAGGGCAGCACCTTGGACTTGAGATTGTCGAGGATGAATTCGCCGAGGCTGGTGCGTACCGTCAGCACCGCGTGGCCGTCGCCATTCGACTGGCGCGCCACCGTCATCAACAGGTCGCCGGCCGGAACGCCGATAGCCATCAACTCGCGGCGCTTCTCCAGCACATAGTCCTCGCAATCGCCGAACCCGCTGTCGGCGTAGGACCAGACTTCTTCCTTGCCCCACTGCTCCATGTCGGTGCGCGGCTCAACCCTGGTGTTGACCGAATTGTTGATGCTGACGATCCTCGCCCACAGTTTGCGGGTCAGCTCGATCGGCGCCTGCGTCTGCGTCCTCTGGCTGCATTCCCGCGGCAGCTTCTGGCAGAGTTCGTAATGGCCAACCGGCTGTGTGGTGCGGCCGCCGGTATGCATGAAGGCAGGTCCCGCCGCCGATGCCGTTCCCCAGGCGGAAAGCTGCATCGCCATTGCCAAGAGCAACAGCTTGCCCCTTGTCTTCTTCATTGTTCAGTCTCCCCGTTTGAGGAGACAATGACACGGGTGGATTTATTCGGCGCAAAAGTGCGAAGTAGATATTGAGTAAAACGCCAATAGAATAAACATAAAATTTGAATCTTTTGAGTATAGGATTATTGAGGCATTCCTGGCGGGGCCGTATTCTCGCTGCCCCTCGACCCAAACCGGGCCCGGTTTTGGGAAGTCCCCTAGGCGAACAGGAGGACAGAGCGCTGGCAAGCGGACCGCGCCGGCCGGCGCGGGCCAACAAAAAACCGGCCGAAACAGGCCGGTTCGGTTTGCGCCGGTTCGGTTTGCGCAAGTGTTGCTGTCCGTCAGGGGCTGGGTGCGTTGAATTCGGAATCGAGTGTTTCCGGCCGCTGGATGACCGCGAACTCGACGGCGACGCCGTCCTCGAAATGCCGCACCACCTGGCCGCGCATCGTGCCCAGCGTCACCTGGACGCCGATCGCCGGTTTGACATCGATCTCGATCGCAGCACCTGAAAGCGACAGGTCGATGATGCGGCACTGGTACTGGCGCCCGTCGGTAAGCTGAAGCACGCTTGTCGGGTTGCGCGGCGCCACGCGTTCATGACGACGGTCTTCCGGCAGGTCGAGCTCGTGCTTGTTGGCAAGCCAGGTCAATTGCGCGGCGAGCTTGTCCTTCTTGCGCTCCGACGCGATGACCGTCATCGCGAAGCCATCCTGCAGAGTGCGGGTGATGACGCCTTCGATGCGGCCGATATGGTCGATATAGGCGATGACTTTCTCACCCGGCATGCCGATGCGCTCGCAGCGCAACGATACATTGCCAGGCGACATGTCGACCACCTGGCACGGATGTTCGGTGCGATCCTCCAGCATGAAGCGTCCATAGATCTTCACGCGGACGCGCTGAAAGTTACGCCTCTCGGCTTGGGACGGCGCATAGTCGACCGCCGTTGACCTCATCACCGCCTACACCCCGTTTGGCATTCCGCGCGTGATGCGGGGAATTTCACGGAAAACTACAGCAAAGCAAGTTAACAAAGGGGAAAGCCTGCCGCCGTTACTTTAAGATTTGGTACTATTCCTCGCGGCCGCCGTCGAATACGACGAGATGACGGATGCGGCGCGCCTGACCCAGCGCCGAAATCGTCTCTGGCGGATCGAGTTCCAGGGGAGCGAGCGAGGGGACGTCGATGGCCGGCCTGTTGTTCAGGAACACCGGTTCCTTCTCCGGATCGACAACGCGGATCGAATCGATCAAGGCGTCGGCGATCGGATCCGCGCCCAGCCAGAACGGTTTTTCCGCGGCACTTATCACGCCGAGGCAGCGCGGATTTTCGATGCCGCCATCGAGCGGCAGGGCGAGCAGTTCGAACTTGTTGGAGCGGCCGCTGCGGCTGAACCCCTCATAGGTGATGAGCACCACGGATTTCTGATCGAAGACGCCATCGATCAGCCTTGCGACGAGCCGCTGGTCCTTCCCGCGCCATAGCGAGGGAAAGGAAAACCCTTTCATCTCACGGCCATAGACCGCGCAAAGCCTGGTGCCGGCGAGCCGGAATACCGCTTCGCCACGCGTATCCTTTTCCAGGATGAAAGTGTCGGCCAGCAGCGACTTGATGTCGGCGGGCTCGACTTCCGAGCGCTTCGGGGCAGGGCGTCCGTCACGCAGCCGGTTCCAATAATGGAACAGCGTGATCGATCCGTTCTGGTTCATGCTATGCTGCTCCGCGCATTCTGTCGTCTGATGTCCCATCGGTGAACAGAAGGGCGCCCTCCGATGACCTACATGCGTTGCGGAGCAGGATGCGTGCCAGCGTCGTTAACACTTGTTCACGGGTCGGGGCCGTTAAGGTTAACAAGTGGTTTACGTTGCGGCGGGCCGGGACCTGTGGCACACCAAAACCACTCCAGAAGCGGTCGTTTCGCGACGATCGGCAGCAACTTCAGTCATGAGTTTTGGGGGTCGGGGACTCGACCAGCCGTTCAGGGGAAACCTTGGACGGCTTCTTTTTGATTCGCGGCCAACTTGATCGTGCCCCGCTTTGATTCGCCGGGACGATTCGCCGTTTGTGATTTGGCCGGCCGTGGCCTAGATGCTCCAGAGTCGAATCCTGGGACTGAGTGCAAATGAGTGAACCATTAAGCCCGTCGGACATCGAACAGGGCGAACCGCGCGAGCCGGAGGAGCAGCGCCGCGAGCCGGTGTTCAATCTGCCGCCTGTCGTGCTGGCGGTGATCGGCATTTGCGTCGCCGTTCACCTGATCCGCGTCTATGTGCTGACCGACGAACAGGACCTGTCCCTGCTGATCCGGGCCGCCTTCATTCCGGTCCGCTATTCCGGTCGCTTCGACCTTGATTTCTATGCATTTTCAAGCCCCTTCACCTATGCCTTCCTGCATGGCGGCTTTGCCCATCTCGCCATCAACATGGTGTGGCTGGCGGCTTTCGGCTCGCCGCTGGCGAACCGCTTCGGCGCGCTTCGCTTCAGCCTGTTCTTCGCCGCGACGGGACTGGCGGCGGTGGTGCTGTTCTGGGCCGTGTATCCGCTCGGCCAGGCGCCGCTGGTTGGCGCCTCGGGCGCGATATCGGGCATGATGGGAGCCGCCGCCCGCTTTGGTTTCCGCATCGACCGTTCGTCCGGCAAGGCAGCCTTTGCCGGCGCGCCGTTGCCGATGGCCGAGGTGTTGCGCTCGCGCGGCGTTGTGACCTTCCTCGCGGTGTGGATGGTGATCAACCTCGTCACCGGCCTTATCGGAGCCCCCGGCGTCGACGGCCAGATCGCCTGGGAGGCCCATATTGGCGGTTTTGTCGCCGGCTTCTTCGGCCTGCGGTTTTTTGATCGGCGCCAACAGGCGGGCGGGTTCACGGTCTGAGACCGCGCGCACTTGAAATGCAACCGATCGCGGCGCACCATGTTCACTCTTATGTGAAAGCCGGATGTTCACTCTTATGTGAAAGCCGGTCAGGGCAGGAGCCGGCAAGCTGAGGAGGACGCCATGACTGTTAAGGCAATTCTCGAGAAAAAAGGCCATGACGTGTTGACGTGCGGGCCGAACGAAAAGCTGAGCGAGGCCATTCGCATCCTGACCGAACACAGGATCGGCGCGCTGGTCATCACCAATGGCGATCACAAGATCGTCGGCATTCTTTCCGAGCGCGACGTCGTGCGGGTCCTTGCCAAGGAAGGGGCTGCCGCATTGGATATCGCGGTGCGTTCGGCGATGACGCCCAAGGTGAAGATCTGCAATGAGAACCACACCGTCAACGAGGTCATGGAGATCATGACCAGGGGCCGTTTCCGCCATCTGCCGGTGGAAAAGGACGGCCTGCTCGACGGTATCGTCTCGATCGGCGACGTGGTGAAGCGGCGCATCGAGGATGTCGAGCGCGAGGCCGAGGAGATCAGGGCCTATATCGCCACGGCATAAGACGGCGAGAGAAACCCGCCGACCGCATGCCGGCCGGCGGATTTGGCTTCTACCTGTTGTCGAGTTCGGCCAGGTCAGGCATTTGACGGAGGCGATCAGCGTCTTCTCGTTTTTTCGATTTCAGTGCGTCCGCCCTGTGCAGGCAGGCGCAGGATGCGCCGTCCTGCAGCGTCGCGCGTCCTCTTGGATGCGCAAAGGACGCTTGTTTCGCGGAATGGTTTGCACTAGCGAGATTGCACATCAAAATATGCGTTCTGCATATTCCGTAGTTCCAATTGTAGGCCCTTATGACCCTCATCGATACCCGCACGCCCGACGCCAAGCGCCTGATTTCTGGCGCCACCGGCGACTGGGAAATCATCATCGGCCTCGAGGTCCACGCGCAGGTGACCTCGGAGGCAAAGCTCTTCTCCGGCGCTTCTACGACTTTCGGTGCGGCGCCCAACGCCAATGTCAGCCTGGTCGACGCCGCCATGCCGGGCATGCTGCCGGTGATCAACGAGGAGTGCGTCAAGCAGGCGATCCGCACCGGTCTCGGTCTCAAGGCCGAGATCAACCACAAGTCGGTCTTCGACCGGAAGAACTACTTCTATCCCGACCTGCCGCAGGGCTATCAGATCTCGCAGTTCAAGCAGCCGATCGTCGGCGAGGGCAAGGTGATCGTCTCGGTCGGCCCCGACCGGCAGGGCGAATTCGAGGACATCGAGGTCGGCATCGAGCGGCTGCATCTGGAGCAGGATGCCGGCAAGTCGATGCACGACCAGCATCCGACCATGTCCTATGTCGATCTCAACCGCTCCGGCGTGGCGCTGATGGAGATCGTCTCCAAGCCCGACATGCGCTCCGCCGACGAGGCCAAGGCCTATGTCACCAAGCTGCGCACCATCGTGCGCTATCTCGGCACTTGCGATGGCAACATGGACGAAGGCTCGCTGCGCGCCGACGTCAACGTGTCGGTGCGCAAGCCCGGCGGCGAATTCGGAACGCGCTGCGAGATCAAGAACGTCAACTCGATCCGCTTCATCGGCCAGGCCATCGACTATGAGGCGCGCCGCCAGATCGCCATTCTCGAGGATGGCGGCAAGATCGATCAGGAAACGCGGCTGTTCGACGCCGTCAAGGGCGAGACGCGCTCCATGCGGACCAAGGAAGAGGCGCATGACTACCGCTATTTCCCGGATCCGGACCTCCTGCCGCTGGAATTCGACCAGGCTTATGTCGATGCGCTGGCAAAGGACCTGCCGGAATTGCCTGACGACAAGAAGGCACGGCTGATCGCCTCGCTGGGGCTCTCGACCTACGACGCCTCGATCCTGGTGTCGGAAAAGGCAATCGCCGACTATTTCGAGAAGGTGGCCGCCGGGCGTGACGGCAAACTCGCCGCCAACTGGGTTATCAACGATTTTCTAGGCGCTCTCAACAAGGCTGGAAAAGACATTGAAAACGCACCGGTTTCGCCTGACCAGCTCGGCGCGGTCATCGACCTGATCAAGGAAGGCACCATCTCCGGCAAGATCGCCAAGGATATGTTCGAGATCGTCTGGAACGAGGGCGGTGACCCGCGCCAGCTCGTCGAGAGCCGCGGCATGAAGCAGGTCACCGACACCGGCGCCATCGAGAAGGCGGTGGACGAGGTGATCGCCGCCAACCCGGACAAGGTCGAGCAGGCACGCGCCAAGCCGACCATGGCCGGCTGGTTCGTCGGTCAGGTGATGAAGGCGACAGGCGGCAAGGCCAATCCGCAGGCGGTCAACGACCTGGTCAAGGCCAAGCTCGGCATCGAGTAGGGCAATGAACGCAAGACCACGGCCGCGCAATCAGGCAGTTGTCTCGTCGGCGCTGCTGATAGCCGGTGCCGTACTGCTGTTCGTCGGCACCCTTATGCATCCGATACATGAGAACCCGAATGACGCGCTTGCCGCCTTCGGTGAGTATGCCGCCGACAACAATTGGCTGTTCAGCCACATGGCCCAGCTCGCAAAGGTCGCGAAACATGCGGTCTGACCCGGTTCAACAGTGCCGGCGCAAAATCAGTTCGAGCGCAGCGGTGGCGAAAGTTCGCGTATCAGGAGTTCGAGCCCGCGCTGATCGCCGGTGCCGGTCTTGTCGAAGATCGTCGCCAGTTGCGACTTGATGGTGCCGTCGAGACGCCGCCAGCGGCGGCGATTTCCTTGCGCGTCAGGCCGGCGGCGACGTGACCGTCGCGGATCCTGCCGCAGCGATGAAAGGCGGGTTGAAACTCGCCGAATCAGACGGAGGGAACTTCCACATTGTCGATCAGCCTGGTCTTGCCAAGCCAGGCCGCGGCGAGCAGCCGGCCGTCGCGGCCGTGCCGCCAGCGGGCAAGCGTCAGGCTCTCGCGCGCCGCGACATAGTCGACCTTGGCGAAGCCGGCCTTGACCAGCGCGCGGCCGGCCTCGGCAGTTGCGCTGCCTTCATCCGTGCCCGCCGAAAGCGCCGCCGCCGCCCGGCGCAATATGGCGTTGAACTGGCGCGCCACCTCGAGCTCGGCTTCGCCGAGATAGGCGTTGCGCGACGACATGGCGAGGCCATGCGCATCGCGCACCGTCGGCGCGCCGATGATTTCCACCGCCAGGTCGAGATCGCGGCAGAGCTGCCGGACCACGCAAAGCTGCTGGTAATCCTTTTCGCCGAAGACCGCGCAGTCGGGCGACGCCTGCAGGAAGAGCTTTGCCACGACAGTCGCGACGCCGTCGAAGAAGGTCGGCCGGAAATCCGACTCCAGCCCGGCGGCAGGCCCGCCGACCGAGATTTTCGTGGCGAAACCGGCTGGGTACATCTGCGTCACATCGGGCGTGAAGGCGAGCTGCGCGCCGGCCTGCCGTAGCCGGTCGAGGTCGCGGGCGAGCTGGCGCGGGTATTTGTCGAGGTCTTCGCTCGGCGCGAACTGCGCCGGATTGACGAAGATCGAGACAACGCAGCGATCGGCCTTTTCAAGCGCGATCTCGACCAGCGAGATATGGCCGTCATGCAGCGCTCCCATGGTCGGCACCATTGCAACGCTCAGGCCATCGCGACGCCAGTCGCGGATTTGCGCGCGAAGAGCGGCTACGCTGTCGACGACGAGCGGCCGGCTCACGCTTTGTCGCCTGCGTCGTTCTTGTCGGCTACGGCGGGAAAGACATGGCCCGGACCGGGAAACGTCCGGTTTCGCACCTCTGCCGCGTAGCTGGCTGCCGCATGCGAGATGACGCTGCGCAGATCGGCATATTGCTTGACGAATTTCGGCACGCGGTCGACGGTCAAGCCCACCATGTCGTCGATGACCAGGATCTGGCCGTCGCAATCGCCGCTGGCGCCGATGCCGATGGTAGGGATGGAGATGTGCCGGGTGAGGTCGGCGGCGACGGTCTCGACGGTGCCTTCGATGACCACCGAGAACGCGCCGGCCATTTCGACAGCGTCCGCATCACGAAACAAGGCCGCCACATTCTCCTCGCTGCGGCCCTTGATCCTGTAGCCGCCGTCGCTTTCCACCGATTGCGGCAGCAAGCCGATATGCCCCATGACCGGAATGCCGGCCTCGACGATCGCCGCGATCTGCCGGGCCATGGTGACGCCGCCCTCCAGCTTGACGGCCTGGCAACCGGTCTCCTCGACGATCCGCCGCGCCGAAGCGACGGCCTGTGCCGCCGAGCCCTCATAGCTGCCGGCCGGCATGTCGACCACCACGCAGGCCCTGGCCGAGCCCCGCATCACCGCTTGGCCATGGGCAATCATCATTTCCAACGAGGCGCCGAGCGTGGTCTCGTGGCCATGCAGGACCATGGCGACGCTGTCGCCGACCAGAAGCAGGTCGACATGGTCGTCGAGCAGGCGGGCGACGGGATAGGTGTAGGCGGTGAGGCAGACGATCGGTACACCGCCCTTGCGAAGGCGAATGGAACTGGCGCTGATCCGCTGATCCGCGTCGGATGCGTCTGGGGCCAAGCTTCATCTCCCTCAAGACCAGTCAACCATGTACCCGCACGGGGCGCGCGCAGAG
Source organism: Mesorhizobium sp. STM 4661 (assembly GCF_000359125.1). Classification (GTDB taxonomy): domain Bacteria; phylum Pseudomonadota; class Alphaproteobacteria; order Rhizobiales; family Rhizobiaceae; genus Mesorhizobium. The sequence goes on from NZ_CAAF010000052.1 coordinate 44,619, forward strand.
CTTTAGGGAGACGAAACAAGCTTGGCAAGCAGGCGTCCGGCGGTCGCGAAAGCGCCGTAAGCGGCGTTCTCGATGAGATGCGCAACGAATTGCCTGGTTGGTCGCGAACCTTCGGCTTCCGCGGCGGATTCACGCGACAAAATTTCATCTAAAATTCAGGGGGTCCACCATCACCCTCGGCGCGATGAAGAAGCCTCTTCCGTGATAATGGTTATATATGCCGTCGCTACCGCTCCCGTTCGTCATTTCGCTTGTCCTGCTGCTCATCCTCGTGCGGATGATCCGGCAGGGACAAGGAAAGCTCGGGCTGTTTCCGCTGCTCGTGGCCGCCTTCGCAATTCAGGCGACTGTGTCGGGGTTGAACTGGAACGTCGGTTGGTATCCGGCACGCTTCATCCAGCCGATCCTCGCCGCTGTCCTGCCCGCGCTTTCCTTCGCCGCCTTCGATCAGCTTCGCCGCAAGAACCTGGCGAAACCCTCAGACCTGTGGCCGCATTTAATGCCGGCGAGCCTCGTCGCGGTTCTCGTCGCCTTCTGGCGTGCGCCAATCGACATTGTTCTTTTCGCGATCGATCTCGGATACGGTCTGGCGCTCTTGCGAGTTGCGCGGCAAGGCCCGAGCGCGCTTGCGGCTGTGCGTCTCAGTGACGAGTGGACCGCGCACAAGGCGCTCGTCGCGGTCGCGCTTCTTCTCATTATCACCGCCTTTGTCGATGCAATGGTATCGCTTGATCTCTCTTTTGGTGATGGGCAGCAGGCCCAAATGCTCCTGACCGCTGCGAGCGTTCTGTGGCTGGCGGTCGCCGGTTACGCCGCAACGGTCGCGGACGACACTCGCCCTGACGCGGAACTCAAAGCGACGGAGGAGGGTCTCGCATTCGCCACCTCCGAGCCATCGCCTTCACGCTCTTACGCTTCGCCGGTCAGCGAGGATCTTTCCGAGACGGACGAGGTCGTTATACGCCGGATCGATGCACTGATGGCCGAGCAGCATCTTTATCGCGATCCGGACCTGACGCTGGACCGTCTTGCACGGCGCGCCGGAATACATGCGCGACAGATTTCTGGGGCAATTAACCGGGTTCATGGCCGCAACGTTTCCCAAGTCGTAAATGAATACCGGGTCGGCGATGCGCAGCGGCGGCTGGTCTCGACACGCGATCCGGTGACAGTCGTCATGCTGGAATCGGGTTTTGGCACGAAGTCGAACTTCAATCGCGAGTTCCAGCGCGTCACGGGCATGACACCCAGCGCCTATCGCCGGGTCGGCGGCGAAACGTCTGCGCCGCCCGAAGCGCAAAACGCGGCACCTGTCGCCTCGTAATCCTGCACCCAGGGGCTGAATTCATCGCGCGAAACGACCTTGATCACGATCTCGGACGTCCGAGATCGCGTTCGAGGGCGAGCCAGCCTGGATTCCGGTCAATCTTGGGGCCTGAACGCTCAAGCTCATACTTATCGGCAACTATCCGAACTCCGGTACTCCGAACTCCGGTACGAGGGGATTGACAGCGTGACGATGATGACGAGCGCAAGAGGAAAACAATGAAGTTCTTGATGAAAGTCTTGGCTATGCTTTGGACCGTCGTTTCTTCGACGTTGGTGGTGCAACAGCCAGCCGTCGCCAGCGACAATGTCGGTGTGCGTCAGATTGCGGCTCTCTCCAAGGAGCGCGGGATCGATCTCGACGTGACCGTTTGGTATCCGGCATCTTCGGGTGGCAAACCGGTTGTGCTTGGGGAGAGCATGTTTTTTGTGGGAACGCCCGCCATGCTCGATGCCCCGATCTCAGATGGAAAATTTCCTCTTATATTGCTGTCCCATGGCGCTGGCCTGGCAGGAAACGCGCAAGCCTTGAGCTGGATTGCGATGCCATTGGCGAAGCAGGGGTTCGTTGTGGCGGCCCCCACCCATCCCGGAAATACAGGCGCAAACCGATCCGCGGCGGAAACGATGAAGCTTTGGCTGAGACCTGCGGATATCACCGAGACCTTGAATGCGATGGACAAAGACTCTTTTTTCGAAGAGCACCTCGAACATGACAAGGTAGGTGCTCTCGGGCTTTCCATGGGCGGAACCACGGCTTTGGCGATAGCTGGTGCCCGCATCGACGCAAAACGCTTGGCTGGCTATTGCGATACGGACGCGCTCAACCCTTCTCTTTGTGGATGGGTCAGGCAAAGCGGCGTTGATCTTCACGCCATGGATTTGACATCGGCCGGCCGCGACAATGAAGATGCGCGTATCAGATTTGCCATGGCGATTGATCCTGCACCCGTCGATGTCTTCGAATTCAACAGCTTTTCCCAGATCTCAATTCCTGTTCAACTCGTAAATTTAGGTCAACCAGGGAAAATCCCTCTGACCGCGCAGGCCGCAAAAATTGCAAAAGCCATCCCAAATGCCACTTATTCCACAATCGAAGATGCGAGCCATTACAGCATGTTTGGCGAATGCAAACCTGGTGCGCCTGAGCTTGCCGAAGCTGAAAAGGTTGGTGATCCGATTTGTATGGATGGCGGAGGCCGCACACGGCGCGAGATCCATATGGAACTGATCAATATGGTCACTACTGCCTTCAGTCGAGCATTGAAGGCAAGCCCATAAACATAGACTGTCCCGTATGCGTCCGCATCGTTTGGCCGATTATGCCGAACAACCGCATGACCGAGACCAGGTAGTCCAGCCTCAAAACTCGGCCATGCGAACGGACACCGGTCTCCTGACGACCATTTGTACGGCACCTCGGGCAAAAGTCTTGCCTTCGCGATGACCTGACGCCATAAGCAGGCGACGGGCGCCCGCCGCGAGGATTTGATGAAAACTTTCCTTCTGCAGTTTTTCACCTGGTGGAACGGCCAGACGCTGGGAACGCGCTTCCACACCTGGCGGCATGGCAAGGAAGTCGGGCAGGACGAGGCCGGCAACGTCTACTACGAGGGCGGTGTCGATTCGGAAGGCCGCACGCGCCGCTGGGTCATCTATCGCAACTATTCGGAAGCCTCGGAGATCCCGCCGGGCTGGCATGGCTGGATCCATCATCGCGTCGATGTCGCGCCGCCGAGCGAAAGCTACAAGCCACGCGAATGGCAGAAACCGCATCAGCCGAACCTCACCGGCAGCCCCGCCGCCTATCGCCCCAAGGGTTCCGTCCTGACCAATCAGCACCGGCCGCAGGTGACGGGCGACTACGACGCCTGGACGCCGGGGTCATAACCCTCGTCAACGCGGATCGATCCTTTGTCGCCACAATTGGCGTTTAGCTGCTTGCTGATCCCGCAGCAGCGACTAGCCTTGGCGATCGACAGAATCACCCGGGCGCAAACAACCGGTATCCCCGCATGAGCATTTTCGGCCGAATCTCGATGGGCGCACTGGCGGCGACCACTGTCGCTTTTGGCGCTTTTGGCGTGGCCGCGGCGCAGACCCCCGCGGCGCCGGAGGCGCCGGCCGCGCCCGCGGCATCGGATCGCGTCACCAATCCCGTCGCCGAGTTCGCCGGCATCGACAAGATCACCGGCCGCATCATCACCTTCGATGTCTATATCGACGAGACGGTGCAGTTCGGCGCTTTGCAGGTGACGCCGCGCGTCTGCTATTCGCGACCGCAGGACGACCAGCCGAAGACCGATTCCTTCGTCGAGGTCGACGAGATCACGCTCGACCGTAAGATCCGCCGTATCTTCACCGGCTGGATGTTTGCCGAAAGCCCCGGCCTCAATGCCGTCGAGCACGCCGTCTACGACGTCTGGCTGAAGGGCTGCAAGCAGAAGTCGGACGTGCCGGCCCCCGATTCGGCCAAGGCCGATACCGGAAAACCCAAGGCCAACCCCGATACCGCCGAGCCGGACACCACCAAGACCAACTGATCCCTCCGGAACCGCTATACGCGCCCTGCGTTAAGCCACGGACGACCGCGCATCGATGCGCAGGGAGGATCTCCGATGTCAGACAGCAAGCGGATCACGGCCAGCAAGAAAGAGCTGCTGGAACTCGAGAAGGGGTTCTGGACGGGCGACGCGGCCTATTATGCGGCCAATGCCGACACCGAATGCCTGGTGGCATTTCCAGAGATGGCGCAGGCGATGGACAATGCCGATCTCGCCAAGACCGCGACCAACCCAAATCGTTGGCGCGACCTCGACATCGAGCTCAAGGGAATAATCGAGCCGGGCAGCGACATCGTCATGCTGACCTACGAGGCACATGCAACGCGGGAGAATGGCGAGCCTTATGCGGCGCTGGTCAGCACGGGCTATGTCCATCGCGTCAACGGCTGGAAGATGATGTTCCATTCGCAAACGCCAATGGAGCCTGCTGCGAAAGCTTGACTGAGCGGATCGTCAGGAAAAAAACACCGCTTCGCCTTTCAGCGCATCCGCCAGCATTTTTTCGTACTTGCCGCGCGGCACGTCGACGGCGCCAAAGCGCTTGAGGTGTTCGGTGGTGAACTGCGTATCAAGCAGCGCGAAGCCGCGCGCTTTCAACCGCTCGACCAGGCGCACGAGGCAGGCCTTCGAGGCGTCCGTTTCCCTGGCGAACATGCTTTCGCCAAAGAACACCCGGCCGAGCGAGACGCCGTAAAGACCGCCGACCAGCCGGTCCTCGCGCCAGGCCTCGACCGAATGGCAATGACCCATCCGATGGAGCTCGACATAGGCTTCGCGGATCGGCGCATTGATCCAGGTCGAACGGCGTTCGTCGCGCTTCTCGGCGCAGCCGTCGATCGTCGCCTCGAAATCGAAATCGAAACGGATGTCGAACAGGTTTCTCCGCAGTGTCTTCGTCAGGCTCTTCGGCGTATGGAAACCGTCGAGCGGGATGATGCCGCGCGTTTCCGGCCGCACCCAGAAAACTTCCGGGTCGCTGGCGCTTTCGGCCATCGGGAAGACGCCCGAGGCATAGGCCTTGAGCAGAAGATCTGTCGGGATGCGATAGCCTGGCGCATAGGGACGGGTCATCGCGTCATCATACTAGAAATTAATGGCTATTCCTCTTTGGCCAGGTATTTTTCCAGCCAGTGGATGTCGTAGTCGCCATTGGCGATGTCGGCGTTGCCGACAAGGTCACGGAACAGCGGCAGCGTCGTCTTGATGCCGTCGACGACGAACTCGTCGAGCGCGCGGCGCAGCCGCATCATGCATTCGACGCGGTTGCGGCCGTGCACGATCAGCTTGCCGATCAGGCTGTCATAGTAAGGCGGGATCTTGTAGCCGGAATAGACGCCGGAATCGACGCGAATGCCAAGGCCGCCCGGCGTATGGAAATGCGTGATCGTGCCGGGCGAGGGGGTAAAGGTGCGCGGATCCTCGGCATTGATGCGGCATTCGATGGCATGGCCGTTGAATTTGATGTCCTCCTGCCTCACCGAAAGCCCGCCGCCCGAGGCGACGCGGATCTGCTCGTGCACGAGGTCGATGCCGGTGATCGCCTCCGTTACCGGATGCTCGACCTGCAGGCGGGTGTTCATCTCGATGAAATAGAACTCGCCGTTCTCGTAGAGGAATTCGATGGTGCCGGCGCCGGAATAGCCAAGATCGGCGATGGCCTTGGCGCAGACGCCGCCGATATGCGCGCGCTCCTCGGCATTGAGCGCCGGCGAGGGCGCCTCTTCCCAAACCTTCTGGTGGCGGCGTTGCAGCGAGCAGTCGCGCTCGCCGAAATGCACGCCGCGGCCAGCCCCGTCGCCGAACACCTGGACCTCGATGTGGCGCGGCTTTTCCAGATATTTCTCAATGTAGACGGCGTCGTCGCCGAAGGCGGCGCCGGCTTCCGAGCGGGCCGTCTGCAACGCGATTTCAAGGTCGGCTTCGCTAAGCGCCACCTTCATGCCGCGTCCACCGCCGCCGGCCGAAGCCTTGATGATCACGGGATAGCCGATCTCGGCGGCGATGCGCCTGGCTTCCTTTTCCTCGGTGACCGCGCCGTCGGAGCCGGGCACGACCGGAATGCCAAGACGTTTTGCCGTGCGCTTGGCCTCGATCTTGTCGCCCATGATGCGGATATGATCGCCGGACGGGCCGATGAAGGTGATGTTGTGCGCGGCGAGGATGTCGGCGAACTTGGCGTTTTCCGACAGGAAGCCGTAGCCCGGATGCACGGCGTCGGCGCCGGTGATCTCGCAGGCCGCGACGATCTGGTGGATGTTGAGATAGCTGTCGCGCGACGGCGGCGGGCCGATGCAGACGCTCTCGTCGGCGAGCCTGACATGCATGGCGTCGGCATCGGCGGTCGAATGCACCACCACAGTCTGGATACCGAGCTCCTTGCAGGCGCGCAGCACCCTCAGGGCAATTTCGCCGCGATTGGCGATGAGGATTTTCTGGAACATGTCTCGCCTGTTCCCGGCTCTACTCGATCACGACGAGCGGCATGCCATATTCGACCGGCTGCGCGTCCTCGAACAGGATCGCCGTCACCGTGCCGCCGCGAGGCGACGGGATCTGGTTCATCGTCTTCATCGCCTCGATGATCAGCAGCGTCTGGCCTTCCTTGACCTTCTGGCCGACCTCGATGAACGGTTTGGCGTCGGGCGACGGCGCCAGATAGGCGCTGCCGACCATGGGCGAAGCCACCGCGTTCTTTGATATTTCGGCTGCTGCCGGCCCGGCTGCGGCCGCTGCGGGCTGCGCCGCCGGCGCATAGGCGGGCTGCGGCGCGGCAACCGCATGTACGGCCGGCGCCTGTCGCGACACGCGCACCTTCAAGTCGCCCAGCTCGACCTCGATCTCGGTGAGGTTGGTGTCGTTCAGTATGCCCGCCAGATCGCGGATCAGCTGCTGGTCAACACCGGTCTTCTTTATCGACATTTTCGAGCCTTCTGTTTGTTGGCCGGTCATAGGCGTGCGGCCAGCGCCTGCAGCGCCAGCGTGTAGCCGAGCGGCCCGAACCCGCAGATCATGCCGACGGCGACCGGCGAGACCATGGAGACGTGGCGGAATGGTTCCCGCGCATGGATGTTGGAAAGATGAACTTCGGCGACGGGCAATGGTGCTACGGCGCGGATGGCGTCGTGAATGGCGATCGAGGTGTGGCTGTAGGCGCCCGGATTGATAACGATGCCGGCTGCCTTGTCGGCGGCCTCCTGGATCCAGTCGACGAGATCGCCCTCATGGTTCGACTGGCGGAAATCGATCTCAAGTCCCAATGCCGCACCCGCCTGCTTGCAGTCTTCGCCGATCGCGGCAAGCGTCTTGCCGCCATATATGCCCGGCTCGCGCTTGCCGAGCGCGTTGAGGTTGGGACCGTTCAGGACGAAAACCGTTTTCAAGAATGCCGACCTTTCCCGGCACCGGCCTCAAGCCAGCGCACTGGGCCTCTATAATGGGCTTAGACGCCTGCGAAAAGAGCGCAAGTGCGTTCTTTCGCTGTCCACAACTGGCGGGAAATGGCCTGCGGCGAAAACCAGTGCGCCGATCAGAGTGCGGACTTGGCCGCTTCGATCTTCTCAGCCAGCACTTCCTGGCCGAGCGCTCCGAACACCACCTCGTTGCCGACCACATAGGACGGCGTTCCGGTGATGGCCAGCTTGTTGGCCAAGTCATAGGTCTTGGAGATGGCTTCAGCGATCGACGGATCCTTCATCTTCTCGCGCAATTTCGCCTCGTCGGCGCCGAGCGAAAGCGCCACCTTGATGGCCGTGGCCTCGGTGGCGCGTCCCTGGCCGCCGAGCAGCGCGTTGTGGAACTCGCCATATTTCTCCGGCATCATCATGTGGAAGGCCATCGAGACGACGCTTGCCTTTTGCGAATCCGGGCCGAGTATCGGGAATTCCTTGAGCACGAAACGCAGGTCCGGATCGGCTTTCGTCAGCGCCCGCATGTCCTCGATGGCGCGTTTGCAGAAGCCGCAATTGTAATCGTAGAACTCGACGATGGTGACCTTGCCGTTCGGGTTGCCGACGACGCCGTCGAAGGCCGAGTTGAAGATCTGCTCCTTGGCATTGTTGATGACGCCGAGACTGGCGATGCGCTGCTCTTCCTTCTGCTTGGCCTCAAGCGCGTCCTGGACCTCCAGCAGCACTTCCGGGTTCTTCAGGAGGTAGTCGCGGATGATGCCCTCGACCTCCGCGCGGTCGATCTTGGTATCGCCAGACACCGCTTGGGCCAGTTGAGCCGTATCGGCCTTTGCCGTCTGCGGATTTCCGGCCACGAACCCGAAAGCCAGCATGGCGAGAGCGACCGCCACTCCTGTTGTGCCGAGCAGAATTGCCTTTTTCATCATCCGTAATCCTCTTGCCTGGTTTTCCGGTCGGATTGGTTCAACTCGATTGGTCTGACTACCGACTGGCCTGACTATATGTCGCCACGGTTGCCGGAAGGTTCACTTTTTCTTGCCTGGTGGCGCGTAGTTTATGATGTCCTGCGCGCGAAGCCAGCCCGGCTCGCCGCGCTTCAGCTTTTGTTGCGCGCGCATGGCGAAGATCTTCGCATTCCTGTAGTCGCCGGAATAGAAATGGCCTTCCGCGGTGGCAAGATCGGCGGCCGGGATTTTGCCGAGCTCGCCATTGGCCTGCGCCAGATAGCGGTAGCCCGCGACGTTTTCCCGGTCGCGCGCGAGCCCCTTGTTGATTTGCACCACCGCCTTCTCCAGCGAATCCGGCGTGCCGATGGCCATCAGCGCCTGGCCGTAGGAGACCGGCAGCAGTCCCGATCGGGCCGGATCGAGGCTGACCGCCTTGGCATAGGCTTCCGAAGCATCCTTCGGCTTGTTCGCCTTCATCAGGATGTCGCCGCGCAATTCCTGGAAATAGGCGTTTTTCGGCTGCGCCTTGATCAGCGCGTTGGTCTTGCTGAGCGCGGCAGCCAGATTGCCATAGAGATACGTGGTCTGCGCAAGGCCATATTGCGAGGCGAGGCTGCCGGGATTCTTGCGCATCAGCCGCGATGCGGCGGCCTGGCCCCCCATATAGGCGGCGATCTTGATGCGCATCATGTCGTGCCGCTGCTGCAGCGCCGGCGGGTCGACCTTGTCGACATAGGGGCTCTGCTTCACCAGGACTTCGAGATTGGCGATACGCTCCTGCGGCATCGGATGGCTGATCCGGTACGGGTCGACCTGCGCGCCCGACAGCGAGAGCGCGCTCTGGAAGCGGCCGAACGTCTTCAGCATGCCCATGCCGGACTGGCCGGTGGCGTTGAGATAGGTGATTGCCGAGCGGTCGGCGGTCATCTCTTCGGTGCGCTGATAGGCAAGGATGCTGCGTTGCGCCATCTCGCCGCCGCCCGCCGCGACACCCATGCCGGCGCCGGCGAGGCCGCGGCTGTTGGTGGTGGCGCCGGCGACGATGGCACCGGCGCCAAGCAACGTCGCGATGATGGCCATCGTCTTGGCGCGTTCGAGCTGCTCGCGCAATTTTTGCTGGTGACCGCCGGCGATGTGGCCGGCTTCATGGGCGATGACGCCAATGATCTCGTTGGGCGTTTCCGCTTCCATCAAGGCGCCTGTGTTGATGAACAGACGGCGCCCGGCGACGAAGGCGTTGAAACTTTGATCGTTGACCAGGACGATGTCGATGGCATCGTTCGACAGGCCCGCCGCCTTGAAGATCGGCCGCGCGTAATCGCGCACCAGCGCTTCGATCTCGGCATCGCGCACCACCGGCACGTTTTGCGCGAAGGCATTGACCGAGCCGGCCACGGCGACCATCGCGGCAAGCCAAAGCGTTGCGAAGACGCGCGCTGCCCTGGCAATCATCGATCTGGGTCGGCTCAACATGACAGGTCCACTGGTAGACGAGCGGGCGAAGGATGAAAAGTCGGCACCGAAAACTTACTGAACTTGTGATCCTCACATCAATCGGGCATTTGTGCGGCGCGGCCGCCGGGCCGGCGGCTTCGGGCGGCAGGATGTGAGGTCAAATGGTTGTTTCGCTTTCACGCCGCGGCGAGGTCGAGCCGTTCCACGCCATGGACATTCTGGCGGAGGCGAATCGGCTGAAGGCCTCCGGCATTCCCATCGTCTCCATGGCCGTAGGTCAGCCGTCCGATCCGGCGCCGGCTGGAGTGAGGCAAGCAGCAGCTCACGCCTTGAGGATGGGGCTCATCGGCTATACCGATGCACTGGGTCTGCCTAGCCTGCGCAAGGCAATCGCCGAGCACTATGCGGACCACTACGGGCTTGATGTTCCCGCTGGCCGGATCGCCGTCACCACCGGATCGTCGGCAGCCTTCAACCTCGCCTTCCTGGCAATGTTCGATCCGGGCGACCGCGTCGCCATCGCAGCACCTGGCTACCCGGCCTATCGCAACATCATGGCGGCGCTCGGCATCGAGATCGTCGAGATCGAGCTTGACGGCGCCGCCTATCTCCATGCCGGGCACCTGAAAGCCGCGCACCGCCAAAAACCGCTGAAGGGCGTCCTGTTCGCCAGCCCGGCCAACCCGACTGGCGCGGTCATCCCTGCCAATGAGCTGTCGGCACTGGTCAAGACGGCGCAGGAGCTGGGCATCGCCGTGATCTCGGACGAAATCTATCACCGGCTGGTCTATACCGCGTCCGACACTACGGCACTTGCCCATGGCCCGGATGTGACGGTGATCAATTCCTTTTCGAAATACTATTGCATGACCGGTTGGCGCATCGGCTGGATGGTGCTGCCGGAAGAATTGGTGCGGCCGGTCGAGCGTATCGCCCAGAGCCTTTACATCTCGCCACCCGCGCTTTCCCAGATCGCGGCGATAGAAGCGTTCAAGGCGACTGGGGAATTGGAGGTGGTGAAGGCGCGCTATGCGGGCAATCGCGAGCTTCTGATGAAGCGTCTGCCCGAACTCGGCTTTGCGCTGGCGGCGCCGATGGACGGCGCCTTCTACGCCTTTTGCGATGTCACCAGGCATACCAACGACAGCATGGTTTTCGCGCGCAGGATGCTGGCCGAGGCGCATGTCGCGGCGACGCCCGGCCGTGATTTCGATCCGCTTCAGGGTCATCGAACCATGCGCTTCTCCTACGCCGGCAGCCACGACGACATGCTCGAGGCGCTGGTGCGCATCGAGCGTTGGCTGAAGTAGCGAGGACGTCAATGCCGGAACTCGAACAGGCCTTGGCCGACGTCGCCGCCGAAATGGCGGAACGGACGGATCGCGGCGAGGTCGCAACTTACATTCCGCAACTCGGCAAGGTCGATCCGAAGAAGTTCGGCATCGCCGCCGTGACCAATGATGGTCGCGTGCTGATGGCGGGCGATGCCGATGAACCGTTTTCCATCCAGAGCATTTCCAAGGTGTTCACGCTGACGCTGGCGCTCGGCAATGTCGGCGATGCGCTCTGGCAGCGTGTCGGGCGCGAACCGTCGGGCAACCCGTTCAACTCGATCGTCCAGCTCGAGCATGAGAACGGCATTCCGCGCAATCCGTTCATCAATGCCGGCGCCATCGTCATTTCCGACATTCTGCTCGCCGGCCACCAGCCGCGCGAGGCGATCGGCGAGATCCTGCGTTTCATCCAGTTCCTGGCCGATGACGACACTGTTATCATCGACCGGGAGGTCGCTGCCTCCGAACGCGCCACTGGATACCGCAATTTCGCGCTTGCCAACTACATGAAATCCTTCGGCAATCTCCATCATGCGCCCGAGCTGGCGCTGGGCGTCTATTTCCATCACTGCGCCATCGCCATGAGCTGCCGGCAGCTGGCGCTGGCCGGCCGTTTCCTTGCCAATGGCGGCAAGAACCCGGCAACCGGCCATTCCGTCGTGTCTGCCGAACGCGCCCGCCGCATTGGCGCGATGATGCTGACCTGCGGTCACTATGACGGCTCGGGCGACTTCGCCTTCCGGGTCGGCATCCCGGGCAAGAGCGGCGTCGGCGGCGGCATATTGGGGATCGTGCCGGGCGTCGCCTCGCTTGCCGTGTGGTCGCCCGGCCTCAACGCCAATGGCAATTCCAAGCTGGGCTCGATGGCGCTGGAACGGCTGGCCAGGATGATGAACTGGTCGATCTTCGCGCCATAATGCATGTCGCCCAAAAGTGCGCAGCGGTTTTGGGACAACGACATGCATGAAGACAAAGACCCAAAGCGCGTCTCATGAATCCTTTTAAACGCGACGCGTTTTGGGCGCGTAGAAACGATACCGCCAGACAGGAAAATCCCGCGCCGTCTCTTGGACGACGCGGGATTCTTTAGTCAGAAAATCATTCCAAACAACTGAAAAGCTTAGAAAAAGCCTTTCTTCTGCCACCAACCGGCACGCTTCGGCTTTTCTTCGGCCTTGGCTTCGTCGGCAACGGTTGAGGAGACGACCGGCACAACCGGAGCGTCCACCGGTACAGGCTTGCGCCGTGACGGACGGGCCTTTGGTTCTTCGTCGTCAGCGGCCACAGTTTCCTTCGAAACAGGTGCAGGAGGCTCGCCAGCGGTTTCCGGCGCCGCAGGGATTTCCGGCTCGGCAACCGGCGACTCAGCGACGATTTCCGCGGCAGCCTTCTTCGGCCTGGCGGCGCGGCGCGGCTTCTTAGGCTTCTCCGCGCTCGGCGCGTCGTCGTTGGCCGGAGCAAGGATGGCCAGCTCCTCTACCGGTGTTGCGGCTACCGGTTCGATTGCGACAGGCTCGCTTTCCGAAGCCGCGCTTTCGGAAACATCAGCTGACTCGCCGGCACTCGCATCGGTCGCGTCTTCGCCGTCCTCACGGCGATTGCGCTTGCCGCCGCGCTTGCCACGCCGGCGCTTCTTGCCTTGACCGTCATCCGAAGCTTCCGCCGCATCGATCACGCCGACCGGCGCTTCCTGATCCGCTTCGGCATTTTCATCGCCGGCATGTTCATCACTTGTCGCTTCGGCGCCGCCAACAGCCGGCATCGAGACGGAAGCACCTTCCGCCGGCGCGCCATGCTCGCGGTCGCGGTCCTTGCCGCCACGCCGTCTGCGGCGCTTGCGGCGTTTGCGATCGCGGCCTTCGCCATCCTCGCTGGGCCTTGGCTGCTGCGGCTGCTGACCATGGCGCGGCTGCTCCGCTTGCACGGGAGCCTCATCCTCCTCCTCGACGATGATTTCGTCCTCGGGCTCTTCCGGCTCGACATAGGTCGGCAGGCTGCGCGCCTCTACGAAGCCCTCCGGCTTTTCGGCCAGCGCGCCGCGGAAGATTGCATAATGCTGGGCGCCGACCGTGTCGTCGGCCTCGATCGTGATGGTCAGGCCGAAGCGGCCTTCGAGTTCGACCAGCGTGCCGCGCTTGTGGTTGAGCACGTAGAGCGCGGTCGCCGCCGGCGTCCGCACCGTGATGTGGCTGCGCGAATCCTTGAGCAGAAATTCCTCGATCGCCCGCACCACCATCAGCGCGACGGATGAATCGGAGCGCACATGACCGGTGCCGCCGCAATGCGGACAAGGCTTCATCGTCGATTCCAGCACGCTGGCGCGGATGCGCTGGCGCGACATCTCCATCAGGCCGAAATGCGAGATGCGGCCGACCTGGATGCGGGCGCGATCGTTCTTGAGGTGATCCTTCAGCCGCTTCTCGACGGAGCGGTTGTTGCGGTTCTCCTCCATGTCGATGAAGTCGATGACGATCAGGCCGGCAAGATCGCGCAGCCGGAGCTGCCGAGCGACTTCCTCGGCCGCTTCCAGATTGGTGTGAAGCGCGGTGTCCTCGATCGAGTGCTCCTTGGTGGAGCGGCCCGAATTGACGTCGATGGCGACCAGCGCTTCGGTCTGGTTGATGATGATGTAGCCGCCGCTCTTCAGCGTCACCTGCGGCTGCAGCATGCGGTCGAGTTGTGCCTCGATGCCATTGCGCACGAAGATCGGCGTCGTGTCGCGGAACGGCTGCACCACCTTGGCATGGCTCGGCATCAGCATGCGCATGAAGTCCTTGGCCTCGCGGTAGCCTTCGTCGCCGGAGACCAGGATCTCGTCGATGTCCTTGTTGTAGAGGTCGCGCACCGAGCGCTTGATCAGGCTGCCTTCCTCATAGACCAGGGCAGGGGCCGTGGACTGCAGCGTCAGATTGCGGACGTTTTCCCAAAGCCGCATCAGATATTCGTAGTCGCGCTTGATCTCGGCCTTGGTGCGGCTTTCGCCGGCGGTGCGCAGGATGACGCCCATGCCTTGCGGCACTTCGAGATCGGCGACGACTTCCTTCAGCCGCTTGCGATCCACGGCGCTGGTGATCTTGCGCGAAATGCCGCCGCCGCGCGCCGTGTTCGGCATCAGCACCGAATAGCGGCCGGCAAGCGACAGATAGGTGGTGAGTGCGGCGCCCTTGTTGCCGCGCTCTTCCTTGACGACCTGCACCAGCAGGATCTGCCGGCGCTTGATCACTTCCTGGATCTTGTACTGGCGGCGCACCGGCTTGCGGCGGTTGCGCACTTCCTCCAGCGCATCCTCGGCGCCGACCGATTCGACCTCATGGTCGTCCGGATGCGAGGACTGCACCTCTTCCAGCATGCCGCGATCATTGTCGGTGGAGGTGGCTTCGCCTGCAGGCTCTGCCTGCGGCACGGCTTCGGAGATCACATCCGCTTCGATACTGGCGGCAATGGAACTAGGCCCGCCTTCGGTAGAGGTCTCGTCGTCGGCGACGTCCTCGCCGCGAGCTACGACATCCTCGCCACGGTCGGCGACGTCCTCGACATGATCCGTGCTATCGGCCGCGGCGGTATCCTGTTCAGCTGCGGCATCGATGTTTTCCGCGACCGCATCTTCGCCGCTCTCGTTGTGATCGCCGCTTTCATTGGAATCGCCAGAATCTGCATTGCTTGCGTCGCGCTTGTGCTCGCCGCGGTCACGGCTCTTGCCGCCACGCCGGCGGCCGCGTCGGCCGCGCTCGCGGTTCTGGCGGTCTTCGCCTTCGCCGTCCTCTTCGTCCTCGTCTTCAGCCTCCTGCGCTTCCGCGCGCAGCAGCGCCTGACGGTCGGCGACAGGAATCTGGTAGTAGTCGGGGTGAATTTCACTAAAGGCGAGAAAACCGTGACGGTTGCCGCCATATTCGACAAAGGCTGCCTGAAGGGAGGGTTCGACGCGGGTTACGCGGGCGAGGTAGATGTTTCCTTTGAGCTGCTTCTTGTCCTGGGATTCAAAGTCGAATTCTTCGATGCGGTTACCGCGAACGACGACAACACGTGTTTCCTCCGGGTGGGAGGCGTCTATCAGCATTTTGTTGGGCATTATTTCGTTTCCCGCCGGCAGCCGTCATCGCTTGCAGCTTGCGGGGCGAAGCCCTTCGCTGCGGGTGAGCATGGGTGCCGGACATTTGAACGTCCGCCGGCCGCCGCTTGAGCGCCATGGCGGTGCCGCCCGCTGCCACAATGGCGCGGTTTGCTGCGGACCTTTCCATGATTGCGCTTGAAGCCATCGTAACCAGCGGATCCTTTTTGAACCAAAGCCCGGAAAATCCGGACCAGCTTGTTTGCTCGTACAGAGCCGGCGCGGAACAATCCCGGCCGTTTTCCTCACGCAGGCGCTTCCCCCGCCACGGGCTCACACCTGCGAAATTCGTCGCGATCACCTGATGCCTTTTCGCCTGAAGCGAAGGAGCCGCCTTTCGTCTGACCTGATAGCAGGAAGCTGCGGAAGAGGACGGTTCCAGGATTGCAGTGATCCACCATCGCTTTTATGATTTGGCGGGTTGGAAGGCAACCCCGATTTCCGATGCCGGCAAAAAGCAGTTCCGTTACGGCAAGTACTGGGTTTCGGCCTTGCATGAAAAGGCTTGGTTAACCTTCTCTGGATACCAATCGTTAATCGAGTTCGCGGCTTAACCGGCACTTCGACAAGACGCCGACTCTCAGTAATGAAGAGATTGGGCGTCTGGCGCCAAACCGGAGCGACTGGAAGAAAATGGGACTGGCAGGCTTCACGGACAAGGGCAGGCGTGTCGGAGACATTTTCTCCCGAGTTGCCGGCCTGCTGCTGCTGTTTGCCGCTTGTCTGGCTTTCCCGCCGGTTTCCTTTGCCGTGGAGACGCCGCTTCGCGTAACGAGCTACAAGATGGCCGGCGATGCCACCAAGATGCGCATCGTCGTCAGTTTCGATCGCGAACCCGACATCAAATGGTTCCTCCTGCGCGGTCCCAACCGCCTGGTCATCGACCTGCCAAGCACGCGATTCGCCGTCAATGCCAAGGATGTGAAGGCGCGTGGCCTGGTCAGGAACGTGCGCTACGGCGATCTGGGCGAGGGCGTCTCGCGACTGATCCTCACCGGCAAGGGCCCGTTCGCCATAGACAGGCTCGACGTGCTCAAGAACGAGGATGGCAACGGCTACCGCATCGCCATCGACATGTCGGCGGCGTCGGCGCGCGAATTCGACGCAGCGCTTGCCAATCAGGCACTGACCACCGGTTCGACGGTTTCCGCCGACAAGGGCGGCCGGGTCGGCACCGGGCCGATCTCCAATCCAGGCCATCGCTTCACCGTCATCATAGATCCCGGCCATGGCGGCATCGACGGCGGCGCCGAAGGCCTGAACGGCACGATCGAAAAGAACGTCACGCTCGCTTTCGCCAACGAATTGCGGGACAAACTTGCCGCGGTCGGCAAATACGACGTGTTCATGACGCGCGAGAGCGACCAGTTCCTGCGGCTGGACGACCGCGTGCGCATTGCCCGCCAGCACGAGGCCGACCTGCTCATCTCGATCCACGCCGACACGATCAGCGTCAAGGGCATCCGCGGCGCGACCGTCTACACCGTCTCCGACAAGGCTTCCGACCCCGAAGCCCAGGCGCTTGCCGACCGTGAAAACCTCTCCGATCAGTTCGCCGGCATGGAGATCAAGGACGACAACAAGGAAGTGACCGACATCCTGATCGACCTGATCCGCCGCGAGACGCACAGTTTCTCGATGAGTTTTGCCCATACTCTGGTCGGCCAGTTGTCCAGCAGCGTCGGCCTCATCAACAATCCGCGGCGTTCGGCCGGCTTCAAGGTGCTGAAGGCGCCGGATGTCCCGTCCGTGCTGGTCGAACTCGGCTATCTCTCCAATGCCAAGGACGAGGCGCAACTGCTCAGCGCCGACTGGCGCGGCAAGGCGGCCCAGAGCATAACCAACGCCGTCGCGCTGTTTGCCTCGGCCAAGACGGGAACAGGAGCCGGAGGCTGATATGCCGGCCGTCGCCCGCAACCAGGGGCAGCGTTGCACGGTGACAACACCCCGTGCTTTTATATCAGGCATTCGAAACCGAAATCCTGGCTTGCCGTATTTTACCCACATGGTGGCGACATGGGTTTTCGAATGCGGATCGGGATCGTCTCGAAAGCTTGCGCGAAAGGCGGCTTCGTTTAGGAGAACCCCGAACCAAGGACTGGAGCGGGCATGATTCGTCTCATTGGCTATTTCTTCGGCATCGGCACGGCGCTGGCCCTTTTGGTCGCGGCGGGCGCCGCGATCTATATCAGCCATTTGTCGAAAGGTCTGCCCGACTACGAGGTTCTGGCCAAGTATGAGCCGCCGGTGACGACCCGCATCCATGCGTCCGACGGTGCGCTGATGGCCGAATATGCGCGCGAGCGGCGCCTGTATCTGCCGATCCAGGCGGTACCTGACCGTGTCAAGGCGGCCTTCCTGTCGGCCGAGGACAAGAATTTCTACTACCATCCCGGCATCGATATGACCGGCCTTGGCCGGGCGATCCTGGTCAATCTGCAGAATTTCGGATCGGGCAGGCGCCAGGTCGGCGCCTCGACCATCACCCAGCAGGTGGCGAAGAACTTCCTGTTGACCTCGGATCAGACTTACGAGCGCAAGATCAAGGAGATGATCCTCGCCTTCCGCATCGAGCAGGCCTATTCGAAGGACCGGATCCTCGAACTCTATCTCAACGAGATATTCTTCGGCTTCGGAGCCTATGGCGTCGCCGGCGCCGCGCTCACCTATTACGACAAGTCGGTGAACGAACTCACCGTGGCGGAAGCGGCCTATCTGGCGTCCTTGCCGAAAGGGCCTAACAACTACCATCCCTTCAAGTATACCGCCCGCGCCATCGAGCGCCGCAACTGGGTCATCGACCAGATGGTCGACAATGGCTACGTCACGCGTGAAGAGGGCGAGAAGGCCAAGGCCGAGCCGCTCGGCGTCACGCCGCGCCGCACCGGCACCTATCTGTTCGCCGGCGAATATTTCACCGAGGAAGTGCGCCGCCAGATCATCGCGCGCTATGGCGAGAACGCGCTCTACGAGGGCGGCCTGTCCGTGCGCACGACGCTCGATCCGAAGATGCAGCTCATCGCCCGCAAGGCCATGCAGAACGGCCTGATGAAGTTCGACACGCTGCGCGGCTATCGCGGACCGGTGACGACTATTGACGTATCCGGCGACTGGGGGGGGGCGCTGGGCGACGTCAAGGGGCTGGAGGACGTGCCCGAATGGTCGCTCGCCGTCGTTCTCGACAGTTCGGCAAGCGGCCTGTCCATCGGCCTTCAGCCGACGCGGCAGATCTCGGGCGACCTCGTCAAGGAGCGCATCGAGGGCACCGTGAGCCGCGAGGACATGAGCTTCGCCATGCGTCATGTCGTCGATGGCAAGACCGTCAAGGCCAAGTCGCCGGCGGACGTGCTGAAGCCGGGCGACGTCATCTTCGTGCAGAAGAACGACGGTTCGGACAGCGCCTACAGCCTGCGCCAGGTTCCCGAAGTGGAAGGCGGCATGATCGCCATGGATCCGCATACTGGTCGCGTTCTGGCCATGGTCGGCGGGTTCTCCTACGCGCAATCCGAATTCAACCGTGCGACGCAGGCCATGCGGCAGCCGGGTTCGTCGTTCAAGCCGATCGTCTACTCGGCCGCCCTCGACAATGGCTATACGCCGGCTTCGGTGATCATGGACGGCCCGATCACCATCCAGAGCGGCAACACGACCTGGACGCCGAAGAACTACGACGGGACGGTGGCGGGGCCGGCGACCTTGCGGTCCGGCATCGAGAAGTCGCGCAATCTGATGACGGTACGCCTTGCCAACGACATGGGCATGAAGTTGGTCGTTGAATATGCCGAGCGCTTCGGCGTCTATGATCAGCTGGCGCCGTATCTGCCGATGGCGCTGGGTTCGGGCGAGACGACCGTGATGCGCATGGTGTCGGCCTATTCGATCATGGCCAATGGCGGCAAGTCGATCAAGCCGTCGCTGATCGACCGCATCCAGGACCGTTACGGCAAGACGGTGTTCAAGCAGGACGAACGCGGCTGCGAAAATTGCAATGCTGCCGAATGGCAGAACCAGCCCGAGCCGGAGCTGGTCGACAATTCCGAGCAGGTGCTCGATCCGATGACCGCCTATCAGATCACCTCGATGATGGAGGGCGTCGTCGAGCGCGGTACCGGCGCCACCATCGCCGAGCTCGGCCGCCACATCGCCGGCAAGACCGGAACGACGAACGACGAGAAGGATGCCTGGTTCATCGGTTATACGCCGAACCTCGTTGTCGGCCTCTATATGGGCTACGATCAGCCGAAAGGCCTTGGCAAAGGCGCGACCGGCGGCGGCCTCGCCGCGCCGATTTTCAAGGACTTCATGCGCGTGGCGCTGGACGGCACGCCCAATGTCGATTTTCAGGTTCCGGAAGGCATGAAGCTGATCGCCATCAATCGCAAGACTGGCATGCGTGCCAGCGAGGGCGCCGCGGGCACCATTATCGAAGCCTTCAAGCCGGGCACCGGTCCTGCCGACAGCTATTGGGTGATCGGCATGGGTGCGGACGGATCCAACGCTTCTGGCGGGTCGCTGTCGCCACAGGCCAACCAGGCCATCCAGTCAGGCGGCGGCGGCCTCTACTAATGGCGCCGGGCCGGCCTTCGAGCCGGCCCATTCTGCTTTACAGGCAGCGGCGCCGTCCCTATGTATCGCGCCGACCCAAGCCCTATTTAAGCAACAGGGCACCATTTCAGCACAGGACAGAACGAGCAGCCATGCGCGCGGAAACGCAAAACATCGTCGACGAAATCAGGCAGGCGATAACCCTGCTGAGGAGGCATCTTTGACTGGGATCAGGCCATAAAGCGGCTTGAATACCTGAATGTGCGTGCCGAGGATTCGAGCCTTTGGAACGAACCTCTGGAAGCGCAGAAGCTGATGCGCGAGCGCCAGGGCCTCGAGGAAGGCATCGCGGCGGTCAAAGGCCTCACCCAGGCGCTGGACGACAATGTCGGCCTGATCCAGCTTGGCGAGGAAGAGGGCGACGAGAGCGTCGTCGCCGAGGCTGAAGCTTCGATCCGTTCGATGCGCGGCGAAGCAAAGGCCCGCCAGATCGAAACGCTGCTTTCGGGCGAGGCGGACGCCAACGACAGCTATCTCGAAATCCATGCCGGCGCGGGCGGCACCGAGAGCCAGGACTGGGCCTCGATGCTTCTGCGCATGTACACGCGCTGGGCCGAGCGGCGCCGCTTCAAGGTAGAGGTGCTGGAAGTGCATGACGGCGAAGAAGCCGGCATCAAGTCCGCCACGCTGCTGATCAAGGGCCACAACGCCTATGGCTGGATGAAGACGGAATCCGGCGTTCATCGTCTTGTGCGCATTTCGCCCTATGACAGCAATGCGCGCCGTCACACGTCTTTCGCCAGCGTCTGGGTCTATCCCGTCATCGACGACACGATCGAGATCGACGTTTCCGAATCCGATGTCCGCATCGACACCTATCGCTCGTCCGGATCGGGTGGTCAGCACGTCAACACCACCGATTCGGCGGTCCGCATCACCCATCTCGCCACTGGCATCGCGGTCGCCTGCCAGGCCGAACGCTCCCAGCACAAGAACAAGGCGAAGGCCTGGGAGATGCTGCGCTCGCGACTCTACGAGGAAGAGTTGAAGAAGCGCGAGGCGGTGGCCAATGCCACTGAAGCATCGAAGAGCGATATCGGCTGGGGCCACCAGATCCGCTCCTACGTGCTGCAGCCCTATCAGTTGGTCAAGGATCTGCGCACCGGCGTCGAGAGCACAAGCCCGTCGAGCGTGCTCGATGGCGACCTCGACGATTTCATGGAAGCCTCGCTGTCGCAGCGCATCGAGGGTGGCGCCGGCGAAGTGGTGGCTGACATCGACTGACGCTGTCTTAGCGGCCACCACCCAAGCCGTCTGCTGCCCGCGACCGCCAACGAGGGTGCAATCTTTCGTTAACCAAGTCGGCGCACGATTTTGAGTTGGATGCAGATGCTGAGGCTGCGGCATCGTGGGCGCAGCAATTTCTTGCGCCAACCAAGGAATCAGCCCAGCATCCAGGGCTGGAGAAAAAGCATTTATGGCCGGACGCGGCATATCTGCGACCTGACGATCCGGCTATTGGGAAGACACGTTCCGGGCGGGCAAGCGAAACGCTTGATAACTCGTTTGATAGGAATTGTGCCCATGTCTGCTTTCAAGATCCGATCGGCCTCAGCCGTCCAGACGGCGCGCCGCCTCCTGAATTCTTTCATTGCGGTGGTGGCCCTGACGGCCGCCACCATCACATTCGCCTCATCCGCCTTGGCACATGACGCCAAGCCGACCGCGGCGATGCCGCAAGGCTGGAGTTACCCGTTCTCCTGTTGCTCGGGCTATGATTGCCGCGAGGTCTCGCAAACATCGATCAGCGAGCGCCCCGAGGGGTATGTCATCAAGGGGACGGGCGAAGTCGTGGCTTACAGCGACGCCCGCATCAAGAATTCGCCCGATGGCGAATATCACTGGTGTTCGGTTGCCGGAGCCAATGACGGAAGGACGATCTGCCTGTTCGTGCCGCCACCGTCCTACTAGTGCATGTCGCCCAAAAGTGCCCGGCGGTTTTGGGATAACGGCATGCATAAAAAAGGATTAGGGCGCCGCGCGCCCAATTTGGACGCGCAAAGGACGCTCTGACATTTTGACTCTGCGCATGGCGGGCGCGCAAGCCTGCTGACAGATGGTTGTCAGGACCGTTTCTTTATGTTGCCTTGCTGCTCAGGCGGTGGGCAACGGGAGAGGAATTCGTTCATGACCATCAAGGCAAGTTGCCACTGCAGGGCGACGACATTCGAGGTTTCGCAAGCGCCGCGGACCGTCACGCAATGCACCTGTTCCTTCTGCTCGAAGCGCGGTTCGTTGTGGGCCTACTACACCCCGTCGCAGTTCAAGCTCACCAGCCCGATCGAGAATGTTTCCTTCTATCGGTGGGGATCGAAGACCGTAAAGCATGGGTTCTGCGCCACCTGCGGCTGCGGCACTTTCACCGAAACGCCGGACTGGTCGACCGGCAAGCCGGATTTCGACAATCCGAAGATCAGCGTGAACGCGCGCCTGTTTGACGATTTCGATCTCGACAGGGTCGAAGTGGTGGTTATCGACGGCAAGAATCTCTGGTAGCCGATCAAAATTGCCCAATATGGCGACCGTGGAATTGAGCTGGGAAAAGCAGTAGCCGGCGCTTTCCCTGTTCCGCTTTTCGCCGCATTTCATGTTACAAAGCTTGAGGAAGGGCTGATATGGCGCGCCGTCGGCGCGACCGCGGTTTGGAGAGGGACGACCCAATGAAAAAGACTGTGCTCGTCGTTGTGGCGACGGCTGTACTCGTGAGCGCCTGCACCACCACCGATCCATATACTGGAGATCAGAAGATCTCCAACACCGCGGCCGGCGCCGGTCTCGGCGCGCTGGCGGGCGCGGGCGTCGGCCTGCTTGCCGGCGGCAATGATCGCCGCAACGCACTGATCGGCGCCGGCATCGGCGCGCTTGCCGGCGGCGCCATCGGCGCCACCATGGACCAGAACGAGGCGGAACTGCGCCGGCAGCTTGAGGGGACCGGCGTCAGCGTCACCCGCACCGGCGACCAGATCATCCTGAACATGCCGTCCGACATCACCTTCAACGTCGACCAGGATGCGGTGAAGCCTGGCTTTTATGACGTCCTGAATTCGGTGGCGCTTGTGCTGAAGAAGTTCAAGCAGACCACGGTCGACGTATTCGGCCACACCGACTCGACTGGCAGCGCCGAGTACAATTTCGACCTGTCGCAGCGCCGCGCTTTGGCGGTAGCCAACTATCTGTCAGGGCAAGGCGTCGATTCCCGCCGCTTCGCCGTCACCGGCTTCGGCAAGACGCGCCCGATCGCCTCAAATGCCACAGCCGAGGGCCGCGCGCAGAACCGCCGCGTCGAGATCCAGCTTTCGCCGCTCACCTGAGCGAAGCCGATAGAATCAACAACGGCCCCGCAAGGGGCCGTTGTTGGACGTTCAAAGAAAGCGCGGCGCCGGTGTCAGACCTTGGCGACGATGCGCATGAAGGCCGGCATGTCATCGCCGAAGCCGACGGTCGCGTCATTGTCTTCCTGGCGGTGGCGGGCAGGGCGGTCACGCTGCGGCTTGGTGTCGCCACGTTCCGGCGTCCGCGGTGCGCTGCGTTCGGATGAAGCTTGGCGTTCGGTGTTTTCCGAACGGATCGCTTCCTTGCGCGTACGCCGCTGGTCAATGTCGTTGACCACGGCATCGGCCACGGCTGGCAATTCCTCAAGCGCGGTTTCCGATACCGCTTCTGCGCCGGGCTTGGCGTGGCGCTCGCGTGGCTTGCGCTCGCCCCTGTCCTTGCGGTCGTCGTCCTTGCGGCCGGCACGGCGTGGCGCGCCGCGACCACGACGCGGTGCTTCGTCCTCGCCCTCGCTGGCGACCACTGTCGACAAATCGCCGTCGTGCCACTCGATCTTGGTGCCGATCAGCCGCTCGATGGCGTCGATGTATTTGGTGTCCGACTTGGTGGCGATGGTGAAGGATTTCCCCGAGCGTCCGGCACGGCCGGTGCGGCCGATGCGATGGACATAATCTTCGGCATGGATCGGTACGTCATAGTTGAAGACATGACTGACATCGGGAATGTCGAGGCCGCGCGCCGCAACGTCCGAGGCGACGAGATATCGCAACTTGCCGTCCCGGAAATTGGCCAGCATCTGCATGCGCGCGCGCTGGTCCATGTCGCCATGCAGCGCGCCGGCATCGAAGTCGTATTTCAAGAGCGACCGGAATAGCTCCGAAACCTCCACCTTGCGGTTGCAGAAGATGATGGCGTTCTTCAACTCCGCATCCTCGGCCTTGATCAGGTTGCGCAGCGTCTCGCGCTTGTCCCAGGGCTTGGAGCCGGACTTCACCAGCCGCTGGATGATGTTGGTGGCGGCGGACGCGGCTTTCGAGACCTCGACGCGCACCGGCGCGTGCAGGAATTTCTCGGTCAGCTTGGTGATCTCCGGCGGCATCGTCGCCGAGAAGAACAGCGTCTGCCTGGTGAACGGGATCATCTCGCAGATGCGCTCGATGTCGGGGATGAAACCCATGTCGAGCATGCGGTCGGCCTCGTCGATGACGAGGATCTCGACGCCGTTGAGCAGGAGTTTTCCGCGCTCGCGATGGTCGAGCAGGCGGCCGGGCGTCGCGATCAGCACGTCGGCGCCGCGCTCCAGCTTCTTGTCCTGCTCGTCGAAGGACACGCCGCCGATCAGCAGCGCGATGTTGAGCTTGTGGTTCTTGCCGTATCTGATGAAATTCTCTTCGACCTGCGCGGCGAGTTCGCGCGTCGGCTCCAAAATCAGCGTGCGCGGCATGCGGGCGCGTGCCCGGCCTTTTTCGAGGCGCGTCAGCATCGGCAGCACAAAGGAAGCCGTCTTGCCGGTGCCGGTCTGGGCGATGCCCAAAATATCCTTGCCGAGCAAGGCATGCGGGATGGCGCCGGCCTGGATCGGTGTCGGCTCGGTGTAGCCGGCATCGGTGACTGCGGAAAGGACCTTCGGCGACAGGCCGAGGTCTGCGAAAGTCAACGCTTCTTGAGCGATCGTGGTGTCTGAGGACAAGTGTTGTTGTCTTTGGCTGGTTCGGGGGAGCGCAACGGCATCCGTCGCGGCAAGCGCCACGCGCCTGCAATATTGTGCATTGCGATAGGCGCAAGCCCGCGATTTGTCAACAGAAACAGGCGGGAATGGAACGATTGTGAAGTCGTAACCTTAATTGCAATGCTTAATCTGGCCGCGCGTTGCTATGTCGGCTCAGTAGCGGAACTGCTCGGCGAGAATGCGCTCGTTCCACGAATGGTTGGGATCGAACAGCAGCGTCGCCGTCGCATTCGGCGATTCCCGGACCGTGACCGAGGTCACCGCCTTGACCTCCGTGTGGTCGGCGGCGGCGTTCACCGGCCGCTTTTCCGGCTCCAGAATGTCGAAGCGCACGGTCGCCTTGTTGGAGAGCAGCGCGCCGCGCCAGTTGCGCGGCCGAAACGGGCTGACCGGGGTCAGCGCCAGCAATGGCGCGTCGAGCGGCAGGATCGGCCCGTGCGCGGAAAGATTATAGGCGGTCGAGCCGGCCGGCGTCGCCACCATCACGCCGTCGCAGCTCAATTCCTCCAGCCGCTCCTGCTCGTCCACGGTGATGCGGATCTTGGCCGTCTGGTAGGATTGACGCCACAGCGCCACCTCGTTGATCGCCAGCGCCGAAATCGTTTCGCCGTCAGGCGTCACCGCCTGCATTTCCAGCGGACGGATTGTTTCGGCCACCGCGGCGTCGATGCGCTCTGCCAGGTCGCCGGCGCGATATTCGTTCATCAGGAAGCCGATGGTGCCACGGTTCATGCCGTAGACCTTCTTTCCCGTGCTCATCGTGTCGCGCAAGGTTTGCAGCAGAAAGCCGTCGCCACCGAGCGCAACGACGATTCCGGCATCCTCGACGGATGCCTGGCCATAGCGCGCCGACAGGCTTTCCAGCGCTGCTCTGGCGTCGGCGGTGTCGGACGAGACGAAGGCGAAACGGCTGGCGGCTTTGCTCATGGCTCCCCGATGACGACCGATTGGCGGCGACCGGTTGCTTGGGCCGCGCCAGCGCCGGGGTAGCATGGGCGGACATTTCTGCAAAGGGAGGCGCTGTCTTCTCCGGCCAAGCGCTGATCCATTGCTCGCGCATCGTGTCGCATGACAAGAGAATGTGATGGTTAAGGCCCGGCTTAAGCTCTCGTAAAGCCGGATCGATCATGTTAGCCGGCAGTGGATGGGTGGCGTGGGGGCTAACCAGTCGAGGCCGATTTATTGCCACTGGCACGCCTGATCATCGTCTTCCTGATGCTGGGAAGTTTTGCCCTTGTCTTCGCCGAACTGGTGCGCCAGTCCGAAGAAACCAGTTTCAGACCTCAACCCACGGCTTCACGCTGCGGCGACGCCGCAGGCATGCCGTGTCCGCAACGGGCGCTGTGAGTCCGCGAAGCACCGCAGCGTGAACTCCGGGTGGGGCAAACAATGTATGCGGCGCCGCCCTCGGCTGTACGCATCCGCGCACGCGCTCAAGGTCGCTCGTTGCAATTCCAGCCGGTCGCGATGTAGATGAACGCTCTGGCAGAAGAAGACTCATGGCTTCGGATCGGGTTCTGCGGTTCGTTGACTGGCCTGACGTCGAGGGGTTGAATTTTCCATGGCGCGCAGCGTGTTGGTTTCCGGAGGCTGCGGTTTCATCGGCTCGCATTTGATCGACCGCCTGTTGTCGCGCGACGATCTGGAAAGCCTGGTTGTCGTCGACAATCTGTGGACCGGATCGCGCCAAAACATTGCTGATATCACCGACCCGCGCCTGAGCCTGGAAATACAGGACGTCGAGAGCTTCCGATCCCATCGCCGCTTCGATGAAATCATCCATCTCGCGTCGCCCGCTTCGCCACCTTGGTACATGCGCGAGCCGTCGCGCACCATCAAGGCCAATGTGGGCGGAGCCCTCAATCTTCTGACATTGCTCAAGCCGGGTGGCCGTTTCTGCTTTACCTCGACCTCGGAAGTTTACGGCGATCCCCTCATTTCCCCACAGCCCGAGAGCTACAGAGGCTCCGTGGATTGCACCGGACCCAGATCGTCATACGACGAAAGCAAGCGCTGCACGGAAGCTTTGCTGTTCGAGACGCAACGGGTTGACGGACTGGACGTTCGGGTAGTGAGGCTCTTCAACACCTATGGACCGCGAACGCGGGTCGACGACGGCCGCGCGATTTCGAACTTCTTAAGTCAGGCCCTGACAACCGGAATCCTGACCGTTTACGGCGACGGTTCTCAATCGCGAAGCTGGGGCTATGTCGACGACATTGTCGACGGACTGGAGCGCTTTTTCTGGCGCGACAACATCTCATATCGAGGCCCCCTGAATATCGGAAACGATTGCGAGGTGTCGGTGCTGCGGATCGCAAAATTTGTTTGCTCGCTCATTCCGGGCAGCTCCATCGAGCATCATCCGCCAGCTCCCCAGGATCCGACAAATCGCTGTCCGGACCTGACTTTGGCGAGGCGCATTCTCCCTGGCTGGGAAGCGAAAACCGGTTATCAGGACGGCATTGAGCGGACCCTTCAATGGTTTCGGAAACAGATAGCGGCTGTCGACGCCGGTCCGATTGCTCAGGCCTTTCGCGACACGGAGTCCAGCCGTCCTTCGAAATAGGGTTCGAGGACGGTCTCGAACGCCTTGAGAGCCGAGCCGATGGCCTGGTGCATATCCAGATAGCGGTAAGTGCCCAGGCGGCCGCCGAAATGGATGTTCTTTTCGAGGCTCACGCGTGCGACATAGCGCCCATAGGTCGCCTGGTCCCTGCGTGTATCGATCGGATAATAGGGTTCATCGGCGCGGCGCGCGAAACGCGAATATTCGCGGCCGATCAGCGTTTTCCCGATTGTATGCTGACGCTCCGGGTTGAAATGCCGGAACTCGAGCACGCGTGTATAGGGCACGGCTTCGTCGGCATAGTTCATGATCGAGGTGCCCTGATAATCCGGCGTATCCATGATCTCCAGTTCGATGTCGATGGTTCGCCAGCCGAGTTCTCCTTCGGCATAGTCGAAATAGCGGTCGATGGGACCCGTGTAGACGACCGGCAGGCCCTCTGGCAGCAAGTTCCTGATATCGAAGAAGTCGACGCCAAGCCTCGTCTCGATGAGGTCGTGGGCGAGCATCTTCTCGAAGATCGCGGTATAGCCGTCCAGCGGCTGTCCCTGGAAGCGGTCGTTGAAATAGCCGTCCTCGAAATTGTAGCGGACGGGCAGGCGCGTGATGACCTGCGCCGGCAACTCGCGCGGGTCGGTCTGCCACTGCTTGGCGGTGTAGCCCTTGATGAAGGCCTCGTAGAGCGGCCGTCCGACAAGGGATATCGCCTTCTCCTCGAGATTGCTCGGCAGACGGTCGCCAAGTTCCGACGACTGCTCGGCAATCATGGCGCGGGCCTCGTCGGGGCTGAAGCGCCGGCCGAAGAACTGGCAGATCGTGGCGAGGTTGATCGGCAGCGGATAAACCTGGTCGCGATGGGTCGAGAAGGCACGGTGACGGTAGGCGCTGAAGCCGGTGAAGTTCTGGAGGTAACGCCAGACCTCTTCGTTCGATGTGTGGAAGAGATGCGGCCCGTAGCGGTGTATCTCGACGCCTGTGGACGAATCCGGTTCGGTGTAGGCATTGCCGCCGATATGCGGGCGCCGATCGATCACCAGTACGCGCCGGCCGAGTTTCGTCGCGATGCGCTCGGCGAGCGTAGCGCCATAAAATCCAGCGCCGACAATAAGGATTGTGGCACCGTTCAGCAAATTGTTGTCCATTCGTATGCCTGCTCCTGATGCATGTCGCCCAAAAGTGCGCAGCAGTTTTGGGACAACGACATGCGTAGAGACAAAAACTTAAAGCGCGTCGTATGGATCTGTTCAGCCGCGCCGCGCTTTAGGGTCCGTGGCCGGCCTTTACACCATAATCTGGGCGAGTGCGAAGGGTCGTCGGCGGCATCGTCGGACCACGGATAGGGCTGGACAGCCATATGCGTCGAAGTGGCGGATGCCAACGGATTCATCAGCTCTGCGGCAGATGGCAGCCGACCAGCCGCTTTTGCGCGAGATACTCGTCGACAAGCTGGCGGTAGCGCACCTTGCCGAAGCTTGGGAAGTGGCCGCCATGCACGATCGAGACATCGAGATCGCGCATGGAGAGCAGTGTTGCGACATAGTCGTCGATATCAGAATGATAGACATCGTCGATCAGCGGGCCGTCATAGATGATGTCGCCGGAAAGCAGGACGCCGGTCTTCCTCTCGTAAAGCGCGATGCCGCCAGGCGAGTGGCCTGGCGTATGGATCACCTCAAAGGCACGGTCGCCGAGATCGACGACATCGCCCTGTTCGAGCAGACGCCCGGCCGGCGCCGGCAGGATATGGTAGCGCGCCGTGTCCCAGCCTTGCGGCAGCCCATCGAACATCTCGTCGGTGGCGTAACGGTCGGCGACCGTCCATTCATTGCGCGGATCGGCGAGGATTTCCGCCTCGGCCCGGTGCACGCAGCGGTCCGGGAATTCGTGATGGCAGCCGATGTGATCGAAATGCGTGTGGCTGGCCACGCAGGTGAGCTTTCGCTCCGTCACCAGCGGCACGTGGCGCCTGAGGCTGAAATGGCCGAGGCCGGAGTCGAACAGAAGATCGCGGTCGCGGCCGCGCACATGCCAGATGTTGCAGCGGAAGAACGGCTTTATCCACGGCTCATGGATCAGCGTCACGCCTTCGCCCATGCGGATGGTTTCGTACCAGTTGGGGGCGTCGATGACCGGAAGCATGCCCATCGCTCAGTCCGTCAGCAGGATGATATCGTCAGCGTTGCATGAAACCGCGACCGTGTCGCCAGTCTGGACGGTGGCCGAAGCCGGAGCCTTGGCGATGAAGTGCAGCGCCGGATCTTTGGCTGAGATGGCCAGCACGCGCTTGAAGCTGCCCTGGAAAACGACATCGCTCACCTCAGCCCTGCCCAGCGCCACGCCTCCAGCCGCGCCAAGGACAAGATGCTCCGGCCGGATGGCGAGGGCGACTTTCGCGCCGGGCTGCAAGGTACCGGGCAACATGATCGCGCCGGCCGGCGTCGCGACCGAGATCGTCCCGTTTTTCGCCTCCGTCACGTTTCCCTGCAGGATCGTGCTTTCACCCATGAAGGTCGCGGAAAAGCGCGTCGCCGGCCGCGCATAGACGCGCTCGGGCGGTCCTTCGTCCTCGATGCGCCCGTCATTCATCACCACGCAATGATCGGCCAGCGCCATCGCTTCTTCCTGGTCGTGGGTGACATGGATGAAGGCGGTGCCGACGCGCTTCTGGATCGCCTTCAACTCGTCCTGCATCTGGCGGCGCAGCTTAAGATCGAGCGCGCCGAGTGGCTCATCGAGCAAGAGCACGGCCGGCTCGATGACCAGCGCGCGGGCCAGCGCCACGCGCTGCCGCTGGCCGCCGGAGAGCTGATGCGGCTTCTTGTCGAAAGCAGACGCCAGGCCGACCAGCGCCAGCGCCTCGCGCGCCTTGGCGGCGCGTGTCGCGGCATCGACGCCTTGCATGCGCAGGCCGAAGCCGACATTGGCGCCGACGCTCATATGCGGGAACAGCGCATAGTCCTGGAACACCGTGGTCGTCGGGCGCTTCGCC
The DNA here is from genome assembly GCF_000359125.1 of Mesorhizobium sp. STM 4661. GTDB lineage: Bacteria > Pseudomonadota > Alphaproteobacteria > Rhizobiales > Rhizobiaceae > Mesorhizobium. The sequence continues at coordinate 74,925 of NZ_CAAF010000052.1, forward strand.
GGCGGCACGGATGTGCAGTCCTCGCCACGGATGAACACCATGCCTTGGCTCGGGCTGACAAAGCCGCCGAGAATGGAAAGCAGCGTCGTCTTGCCGGAGCCCGAGGGGCCGAGCAGGATGGTGTAGCTGCCCGGTTCGATCTGCAGCGAGACGTTCTTCAGAACCGTCTGCTGGCCGAAGCGGTGCGAGACTGCACGGATATCGACCAGGGGCGCGGTCATGCCGGCTTCCTCCGCAACAGCGTCAGTTCGAACAGCACCACCAGCACGATGGAGACGGCAAACACCAGCGAACCGATGGCGTTGGTCTTGGGATTGAGACCGGAGCGCAGCAGGTTCCAGATTTCGACCGGCAGCGTGGTATCGAAGCGGGTCAAGAGGAAGGAGATCACGAACTCGTCCCAGGAGAAGGTCATCGACAGGAAGAAACCGGCGAAGATCGCCGGCGCCATGACCGGCACGGTAATCAGCAGCAGCACCTTCCATTCGGGCGCGCCAAGGTCGCGCGCGGCGCGCTCTATATTGATCTGGTGGTCGCCCATCTGGCTGTAGATGATGGCGAAGCAGAGCGGCAGGTTGATCACGACATGGCCGATGCCGGCCGCCAGCAGCGATTTCGGCACGCCGGCCCAGTTGAACAGCACCAGCAGCCCCATGCCGATGATGAGATAGCTGACCGTCAGCGGCAGCGTGATGAGCCCGCGCAGCAGCGCCGAGCCTGGGAGGGTGAAGCGGGCGAAGCCCCAGGCGGAGAGGAAACCGAGCGTGACGGCGGCGAGCGAAGAGAGGACGGCGACAAGAAGTGAGTTGACCAGCGCCGAGGTCAACCGCGTGTCGGAAAGCACAGCATCGTACCAGCGCAGCGACGGGCCGGTGAAGGGCGGGATCGGAAACGACGTCGCCTGCAGCGAAAACAGCACCAGCACGATCACCGGCAGGAAGATGATGCCGTAGACGACAAGGGCGTAGAGCCAGGAAGCGATACGGACAAGAGCGCGCATCTCAGGCCCGCTCGATCTTCAGCCAGCGGGCGCAGGCGAGATAGGCTGATGTGACGACCGCCATCAGGATGATCGACAGCGCCGAGGCGAGCGGAAAGTCGCCGCGCCGGCCGATCTGCATCATCACCAACTGCGGCATCAAAAGCTCGTTGTTGCCGCCCAGGATCTGCGGCGTGATGTAGTCGCCGATGCAGAGCACGAAGGTGAGGAAAGCGCCGACCATGATCCCCGGCAGTGTCAGCGGCAGGACAACATGCAGGAAGGTCCGCACCGGCCCGGCGCCGAGATCGGCGGCGGCCTTGCGGTAGCTGGGGCTGAGCTGCTTCAGATTGGCGAAGATCGTGAGCGTCAAAAGCATGACGAAGAAATGCACGAAGCCGGTGACGGTGGCCAGCCGTGTGTTGGCGAGCTGCAGCGGCTCGCTGAACAGGCCGGAGCCGGTCAGCGCGCGGTTGATCACGCCGTTCTGCGCCAGCACCAAGAGCCAGGAATAGGAGCGCACGACATAGGAGGTCCAGAACGGCAGCACGGCCAGCATCAGCGCCAGCCGCTGCCAGCGTTCCGGCACCTGTTCGGCAAGGATCCAGGCGAAGGGATAGGCGAGCAGCACGGAGATGAGGGTGACGATGGCCGTCACCTCAAGCGAGTTCACCATCGCATGCCAATAGGCCGGATTGGCAAAGAACTGGCTGTAGTTGGCGAGCGTGAAGCTGCCGCCTTCATGCGCCGTGAGGCTGGAAAACCCCATGGCGAGGAAGGGCAGCACAAAGAACAGCAATGTCCAGCCGAGCGCCGGCGTGACCAGCGCCCAGGGCAAGGCACGCCCGCTGTTTGCGGCAGAGTTCATCACCGGCAGGCGCTCATTGCGCCTGCAGCATTTCGGTCCACACGTCCTGCATCTTCTTGTCGAGATCGGCATTCGGCGCCGGATAGGACTGGGCGCGGGCGAGGAAGCCGGGCTGCTCGTCGAAGCGCAGGATCTTCTTTTGGTCTTCGGTGAGCGCCGCCTTGCTGTTCGCCGGCATGCCCCAATAGCAGGAGGAGGTGGCAAGCCGCGCCTGGCCTTCCGGGCTCATAATGTACTGGATGAACTTCAGCGCCATGTCCTTGTTCTCTGAATCCTTGAACATGGCCAGCGACTGCGACCACAGCACCGCGCCTTCTTTCGGGATCGAGAAGTCGAGCGCCGGGTTTTCCTTGGCCAGCCCCGCCGTCACCCATTCGCCGCCGCCGACCAGAATGTCGACCTCGCCGGTCGCCAGCGCGGTCTGGCTGGCGGTCACCTCGCCGACCAGCTTGGCATTGGCCTTCATCTTCAGCAGCTCGGCCTTGATGGCGGGAAGGTCGGCTTCGGTCAGCGCTGCCGTCTTCTTGCCGATCGCCAGTGCCGCCATGCCGATGACCGGCAGATAATAGTCGTAGATGGCGATCTTGCCCTTGTATTTGTCGCCGGTGAGTGTGGCAAGCGACTGCATGTCGGCCGGATCGACCTTGGTCTTGTTGTAGCCGTCGTGTTGTAGTCGAACTTTTCGGTGATACCGTAGCGCTTGCCGTCGACGACAGTGGATCCATCCATCTTCACTTGCGCAAAGAGGTCGGCCAGGGGCAGTTTGTCTTCCGGCAACGGTTCGAACAGGCCTTTTTCGACGCCGCGCGGGATGTCGATGCTGTCGATCACCATCACGTCCCAGTCGCCGGGCTGCGACTGTTCGACGATCGCTAGCCCGGCGCCGGTGCCTTCGAATTCCTTGACATTGACCTTGACGCCGTTGGCCTCCTCGAAGGGCTGCAGCAGTGCCGGGTCGGCGTGATCGCACCAGATCAGCGCGTTGAGATCAGCGGCTTGAGAGCCCGTCGCAATCATTAATGCTGCGGCCGCGGTTGCCGCGCGCAGATGGGTTTTCAGAACGGAGGTAAAATTGCTGGACATCGAGTGTTCTCCCTTGCCTTTGTGGCTTGTTGCAAAAAATTGAACCAATTCTAAAATTGAGTCAATTCTGTTTTTGTGGCAAACAGCCGATATGAGTGGATTGCGGGCAAGGCAAAAGGCGGACCGGCACCGCCGCATCATCGAGGCGGCGGCGGATCTTTTCCGCGAGGCCGGCTATGAAGGCGCCAAGATCGAGACGATCGCGGCGCAGGCCGAGGTCTCGGTCGGCACCATCTATAATTACTACCAGAATAAGGGCGATATCCTCGGCGCCATCGTCTCGATGGAGGTCAACGAGGTGCTGAATGCCGGGCGCGGCGTCGTCGCCAACCCGCCGGCCAATGTCGGCGATGCGCTGGATACGCTGCTCGGCATCTATATCGAGCACTCGCTGCATTATCTCAGCAAGGAGATGTGGCGCCAGGCGATGGCGATTTCGACGCAGCTTCCCGATAGCCCGTTCGGCCAGGCCTATACCGGGCTCGACCGGACGCTGACCGAGCAGATCCGCGCGCTGATCGCGAGGCTGCAGACGCTCGGCCTGGTGCGCCGCGACATCGACGGGCCGGCCCTCGGCGAATTGATCTTCAACAACATGAACATGATGTTCATCGAATTCGTGAAACGCGACGAGGCCAGGATCGCGGAGTTGCGCGCGGCAATACGCCGGCAGAACCGCATTCTGGTGGCGGCGATCACGGTTTGAGAACGCCTAATTAGTTGACCGTTATTTAGAATAATATAAAGTACTTGCGCGATAGAAGGCGACAATCAACGAGGGGGGAGTAGCGTTATGAGACGAATTCGTTCAGCAGCATTCCCTATTTTGGTCTCGATTCTGGCAGCGCAGGTATCGGCCGCATCCGCCGACAATTTGCCCAAGACCGCTAAACCTATGTCGGCGGATGAAGTGCGTGCCGTCTATTCAGGAAAGTCCGCTGTCTGGGACGACGCTCGCGCTTTCTTTGCTCCGGACGGGAATGTCATCGGTTATAATACAAAGGGGAAGGTTACTTTTTCAGGCAGTTGGAGTGTTTCTTCAAACCGAAATTGCATGAAGGTTGCCTGGAAGTCGATCAAGTCGGCCGATACCGGTAAAGCGTCCGATTGCTGGCAGTGGTACAAGGACGGAAAGAAGATCTGGACGTTATGGTCGACCCGCTATGATGGCTCCAAACCCAAGAAGGATGACTATTACCAAGGCGAGTTGAAGAGCCTGAAAGCCGGAGACAAGGTATCCAAGGAATACGCGAAACTGACTAAATCATAAGCTGATCAACGAACGCTTTTTGGGGAGACGGCATTGCCGCCCGGCGAAGCTGCAGGCTTGGGCGCCCTGACTCTGGTCGCGCGCCCGAAGTGCATATCTTGGCGAGATATTTAGCACCTCAGTTCTTCGCTCTGTCCGTCGTCGCTGATGCTCCACAGGCGATAAATTCACCATTCAATCAAATAAATACGTCGAAGTAACCAATCAGAAATTCGCCACCGTCGACAATGCCTGCCGGTCTTATGCCGAAAGGTTCCCCTGGTGGCTATCTGGCAACCTCTTTTTGCGAATCTCGCCGCCTCCGCGGTCATGCTGGTTGCCTGGAGTTCCGTCGGCGATTTCGTGGCCCGGTTGAGCGAGACACGCCAAAAGCTGCTGTTTGGCGCGGTGATGACCGCGGGCACCATCGGCTCGATGATGATGGCCTTCGAGGCATCCCCCGGCGTCTACAATGATTTTCGTGGGCCATTGATCGCCGTGACAGGCTTTTTCGGCGGCGTGCCCGCCGCTGTCATGGCAGCCGGGGCGGCTGTGCTGTACCGCCTCTATCTCGGCGGAGCAGTCTTCTCGGGCGTTTTGAGCATTGTGCTTGCGACGACCATTGGGCTGGTTGGCTATGCTCTGCGCGGATCCCGGCGCATCCGATACCTGGACCTCATGCTCATGGCTGCCGCGGTCGCGTCTTTCGGTTCCTTGGTTGTGCTGACGCTGCCCGTGGAAAAGCAGGCTGTTCTGATAGCGCAGCTTTGGCAGCGTGTTTTGCTGGCGTTTGTCGCCACCCTGCTTCTGGGCGCTCTGCTTCTGCAGGAAATGAGGCGTCGCGAGCTGTCCGTCGCCAACCAGCTTTTTCGCTCCATGGTCGACGCCTTGCCGGATTGTCTGAACATCAAAGGTGTCGATGGCCGGTTTCTGGCGGCAAATCCGGCTACTGCGAAACTGATGGGAGCGGCGAGCGCGGACGATCTCCTCGGCAAGACCGATTTCGATTTCTTCCCGCCAGAACTCGCGAAACGGTTTCGTGACGACGAACTGGCGGTGCTTCGGGAAGGAAAGCATGCCACCATCGAGCAGCCAGGCATTTTTGCCGATGGCTCGACCGGTTGGCTGTCGACTTTGAAGGCCCCGATGACGAACGATCTGGGCGATGTTGTCGGGCTGATCACGCACAATCGCGATGTCACGCTGCGCAGGACGTTGCAAACAAGGCTCGAAGAGACCCAGGCCCATCTGGATCAGGCGCTTGAGCACATGAATGATGGGCTGGCGATGTACGATCCGGATGGCACCATTCTGTTCTGCAACAATCGGTTTCGGGAATTGTTTCCTCTCACCGCACATCTGCGGATGCCGGGTGCCAGCTTCGCCGATATCATCCGGGCGTCGGTCAAACTTGGCGAGGAGCCGCTTGCTCCTCGCAAAAGCCTGGACGATCATCTTGCTGAAAAGCTTGCGACGCTCCGCGAGGACGGCGAGAAGCTGATCGAACTCGGTGATGGCAGAACATTTGCCTCGCGCAGCAAGGTCTTGGCCAATGGCTGCACGGTGCAGACGATCTCGGATGTAACGGAGCGGCGCAGTTTCGAGAAGAGTCTCGAACGCCAGGCGCTTCATGATCCTCTCACCGGCTTGCCAAACCGCGCCTTCTTCAACCGCGAACTCGACAGGCTGGTCGACAAGGCGCGATCGGAGGGCGGCGAGCTTGTCGTCATGCTTCTCGACCTCGACCGCTTCAAGGAGGTCAACGACAATTTCGGGCATGCCGTGGGAGACATGCTTCTGGTCGAGATTGCACGGCGTCTCGAGAAGGCGATCAGGCGTGGTGACATGGTGGCGAGACTGGGTGGCGATGAATTCGCCGTGCTGATGTACGGTCCCACGGACGGCACCGGCGACGTCAGCCTGGCGACACGGATCATGAAGAACTTGTCGCAGCCGCTGAAGATGGACGATGTCACCCTGCTTCCCGGCGGAACCATCGGTTATACCGTCTTTCCCGGGGATCAATCAGACCCGGATGGGCTGCTCAAGAATGCCGACAAGGCGCTCTATCAGGCCAAGGCAAGAGGCCGGGGCACCTGGAAAGCCTATGAACCGGGTGCAATTGCGACGACCGCCGCTCGACGCGGGTAACGACGCGCCATAAAGGCGCGGCGATCATCAGCGGCTCAACAACTCCGAAGCGACTAATACCTGCATCCGATCGGAATCAGGCAGCCGGAAGACCCGCCAGAGCGAGAATTTCGGGGGCCGGCGTGATATGTCCGTGCGGTCTGCAGTAGCTGGGGTCGATCGCCCGATAGCCAAGCAGATTGGCGAGCGGCGCCAGGATTCCGAGCGCCACTCGCTGGATCGCGGGTGACGGCCGGGTGAAGACGACCACGTCGGCAAATTCCCTGGCGATGACTGCCGCCTGAAGCGGCGAAGGCCTGCCTTTGCTGTCCACCTTGCCGGCATTGGCCAGGCCGAAGAGCATGCCGATCAGCAGTTCGAAACGGTTCGGGTCGATGTGGTCGGCGCCGTGCGCCCGTTCGAATTCGATCAGGACATGCGCTTCATCGGTCTTGCTGCTGTTCCACCAATCATGCGCCACGCCAGCCTCCGCCGTTGCGGATTGGCCGGGCTCCAGGGAGAAAGTCTTCCCAGCGATGCGGGCGTCGAGCCGGCCGCTGAAGACGGTGAACCGTTCGATCATGTTCGGGTGGAAGTGCTCGCCGACCACCGCAGCCCCCGGCCGGGCGGTCAAATGAGCAATGCCTGGTCCCTGGCCACGGTCTTCGGTGCCACGCAGGATCACGGCAAATTCACCGGTCACCTTGTTCTCGTAGACATCCCCACAGCGTGACATGGATCAGCTCGTTTCTTACGAATACCGGCGCGCTGATGTCAAAACACCCCGATCGCACAGCTTTCTTCGCGTGAACCACGATACGCCTATACCCCAAGAAACGTAAGGCGCGAACGCGCGAGCCACTCCATGGCTTCCCGTCAACATGGGCGCAATCGCGATTCTAGCGAGCATGCCTGGGCGGCCGCGAGCGGGGAAACGGCACGATCGTCACCGGCGCTTTCCGGAATTCGGCGATGGCTATTTCCTCGATCAGCGCGTCCAGTGCCAGGCTGACGCGTTGGCTCGTTTCGTCGAGACCGCAGAGGCGGTTTTGCGCGCACTCCAAAAGCTCGCGCGCCGCAGCGAAGTCGCTTCGCATGACAACACCTATTGGTTTGGCCGCCGCACGGATATTGTCAGCGCGCTAAATTGAGCGATTACTAATATACACAGGAGAAGTTTAATCGAATGGCATTGAATGACCGGGACTGGATGCCGGCCGGGCGCGAGTGCATGGGCGCATGAGCAAAAGTAGGGCGATGTCTGTGTGGAGGAGACCGGTGCGCCTCAGCGGCTCCGAATCGAACCGTCGACAGTCCTCCTTCGCCAAGGCTTCGGAGGACACTCCTTCGTCTAACGAGCCCCGGGTGGCCTGCCACCCGAAGCTCGAAGAGCGAAGGGTGGTGCCCCCGGACGGAATCGAACCGCCGACCTTCGGTTTACAAAACCGCTGCTCTACCAGCTGAGCTACAAGGGCACGGCGCTCCGGTTAGCATATTTGCTGCGCCAGTAAAGACAAAACTCCATTTTCGGTTATCGGCCCTGCTGCATCGGCTCCCGGGGAAGGCATCCTGAAAACGGCCCATTCGCTTCCTATATTTGATCGAGGTGCAATCGCTTGCGCGAGGGTGTCGCATGATCAGACTTGTCATCATTCTGCCGATCGTCGTGGTGGCCTGGCTTCTCCTGGTGAAGCTTATCAGGGACGTGAAGAACGCCAATGTCGACTGGACCGGGGTTACCACCATCGTCGGTTTCATCGCGCTTGCCTTCTGGCTGCGCCACGTCACCGGCATGGGCTGAACCGGCGAAAGAGTGGGTAGTCAGTAGTCAGTAGTCAGTAGTCAGTAGTGAATCGCAACGCGTCATGGCACGCATCTCACTACTCACTACTCACTACTCACTACTCACTACTCATCACCACAAGCATGGCAAGGTGATCATCTTCCTTTGATCGGTGACCCGGTTCGTGAAAGGGCGGCTTCGGCCGCCCTTTTTGCTTGATGTGCCGGCGAAGCTGCCGCTCGAAAAATTTCAAGGAAGCTTCGAACCTTTTTCCTTGCCGAAACGACCGATGGTCAAGGGGCGGATGGATCGCCTCTCACAACGAAGCAAGGAGATCATCATGCGCACTTTCATTTCCAGCCTTATCGCCACCTCCGTCGCGGCCGTCATGCTGGCCGGCACCATTCAGCCCTCGGCTGCCCATGGCAGTCATCACAGGAGGCACCTCGGCATCGGCATCGCCGCCGGCGTCGGCGGCTTCCTGCTCGGCACCGCGCTCGCCCAGCCGCGTACCGTCTATATCGAGGAAGAGGGCGGCTCCTGGCATGTCCGCCGCTGCCTCGATCGCTACCAGAGCTACGATCCCTACACCGACACCTATGTCGGCTACGACGGTAATCGCCGCTATTGCCGGCTTTGAGAGGCACCGTCGGTGAAGCTGCCGATCTCCCCCCTTGCGGGGGAGATGCCCGGCAGGGCAGAGGGGGGTGCTGTCCCTCCGACCTGTCAACCAATCGCAGCCAAGCCCCTCAGGCTAATCCCAGCTTGGCTGCAAGTCGAAGTTGGCGATCCTTCCCACCCCCCTCTGTCCTGCCGGACATCTCCCCCGCAAGGGGGTGTTTGGACTGGGGACATCGGGCGCTACGTCGGCTTTCGCCAGCCACCAACGCTGGAACGCAGGCGCAAGCGGCGCAAAGCTGAAGCGACTGTGTCCTATGGCGATCGGCCTTTGTCGGTGTACAGGGATTTCCCGACAGCTTAATCTGACGGCGAAGCCGGCAGAGGGGGAGAAGGCGTGGACGAGCAAGAACCCAAGGAAGAGTTGATCGAGACCCTTTTCCGCAACGGCACGGTCACCACCGTCGGCATCCTGCTGGCGTTTTCGCTGGGCTTCATCACGCATTGGGCCGCCAACCCGATACCGTGGCAACTCCACCATCTGCTCGCCGTGGCGCCGATCCTGGTCGGCATCGCGCTGCAGATGCGGGCGCTGTCCGTGCTGCTCGGCACAAGTTCCCTGCGCCGGCGCGTCTACGAGCGCGCCAACCGTGTCTTCATGACCGGCCTCGTCCTGACCGCCTGCGGCGTCGGGCTCGCGATCCTGCTCGACGTCTTCGAAGTGTCGGCCAGGAGCGCGCTGCCTGGGGCTTAGCCTCCAACATCGCGGCCCGGCCGTTCGTCGCTGCTGTCAGGCTGTGGCGGGCTCCGGCACGGCGTCCTGGCAGATGTCGCACCATTCGGCGCCGACCAGCCGGGCCATGCGCTCGACGCCGATCTTGACCGCCGCATTGGTTGCGCCGGCCGCTGGCACGACCTGATCGTAGGCGCGCAGCGAGACGTCGCAATAGACCGGCAGCGGCGAGGCGAGGCCGAAGGGGCAGACGCCGCCAACCGGATGGCCAGTGATTTCGGCGACCTGCTCGGCATCGAGCATGCGCGGCTTGCCGCCCAATGCATCGCGCGATTTGCGGTTGTCGATGCGCGCGTCGCCGCGGGCGACGACCAGCATGACCCGGTCGCCGACGCGCAGGCAGATGGTCTTGGCGACCTGCCCCGGCTCGACGCCATGCACCTCGGCCGCGAGCGCCACGGTCGCCGAGCTTGTCGGCGTTTCGATCACCTCGATGTCGGGGGCATGTTCGGCGAAGAAGGCTTTGACGGATTGGAGGCTCATGCGTCTTTCGGGCGTCGGCTTGCGGAAGATGGACGCAAACTTGGCCGTTGCCGGGCGGCTGTCAAGGCGAACGCGTGCTGTCTATGTCCGTGCCGCCTATGTCGAAGAGTGACCCCGTCCGTTGCCAAGGCCTTGCGAAGGCGGGGTCGACAGGCCGCCGATCATCCTGGTGATGTCGGCCGCGGCTTCACGCACCAGGGGGCCGATCTCGGCCAGCCGCTCCGGTGTGACGCGCACCGTCGGCCCCGAGACCGAAACGCCGCCGATCGGCTCGCCGAACTCGTTGAAGATGGCGGCGGCCACGCAGCGCATGCCCGGATGCCGCTCCTCGTCGTCGACCGACCAGCCGCGCAGCTTGATCCTCACCAAATCGTGGGCGAGCGCCGAGATGTCGGAAAGCGTGTTTTCGGTGAAGCGCTCCAGCCCGGCCTTGCGCAGGATGGCGGCGACACGTTCGGGGTCGAGATGCGCCAGCACCGCCTTGCCGATGCCGGACGCATGGAAGGAACTGCGCGTGCCCGGGCGGAAGAAGGCGCGGATTGCCTGATGCGTCTCGACCTGGCTGACGAAGACGACGCAATCGTCCTCGGCGACGCCAAGGTTGGCAGTCTCGCCGGTCTTCTCCATCAGGTCCTGCATGACGGCACGGGCGCGGTCGACCAGCTTGCGGCGGCGCAGGAACGCCGCGCCCATGCGGTAGGTCTCGACGCCGATCGACCAGAGCTGGTCGGTGCTGTCGAATTCGACCATGCCGTGGCTTTCCAGCGTCGTGAGCATGCGGTAGGCGGTGGAGGCGGCAAGACCGGAACTGGCGGCGATCTCGCTCAGCGAGAGGCCGCTGCCCTCGGCGACAATGGCAAGGATGCGCAGCGCCCGGTCGAGCGACTGCACCGAGGCGGCCTCGGCGGGGCCATTGAAGGAGCGCGGCCGGCCACGCTGACGTTTTTCGGTCGTTTCCATGGCGCCATTTGTCGCCAATTTCGCCAAACGGAGCAATGAAAAAGTTTTTCACCAACCAGAGCAGCCTATATCTGAAAAACTGAAAATACAACAAAATCAGTGCATAGGTGTCGTTTTTTAAAAATGAAAAAATATTCTGAAAAAATTGAAAAATGATGAAAACGCTGCCATCCTTGGCCATCAACACATTTGCGGAGGCTTGCTATGGCCAGGATGCGCGCTGTCGACGCTGCGGTTCTCGTTCTCGAAAAGGAAGGCATTTCCTGTGCCTTTGGTGTGCCGGGCGCGGCGATAAACCCGCTCTATTCCGCGCTGAAGGCGAGGGGCACCATCCGCCATATCCTGGCGCGCCATGTCGAGGCCGCTTCGCATATGGCCGAAGGCTATACCCGCGCCAAATCAGGCAATATCGGCCTCTGCATCGGCACCTCCGGCCCGGCCGGCACCGACATGATCACCGGGCTCTATTCGGCGGCGGCGGATTCGATTCCAATCCTGTGCATCACCGGCCAGGCGCCGCGGGCCAGGCTGAACAAGGAGGATTTCCAGGCCGTCGATATCGCCGCGATCGCCGCACCCGTCGCCAAATGGGCTGTTACCGTCATGGAGCCCTATCTGGTGCCGATGGCGCTGCAGAAGGCGTTTCACCTGATGCGCTCGTCGCGCCCGGGACCGGTGCTGATAGACCTACCCGTCGACGTGCAACTGGCCGAGATCGAGTTCGATATCGACGCCTATGAACCGCTGGCGCCGTTCAAGCCGGCGATGACGCGCGCCCAGGCCGAGAAGGCGCTGGCGATGCTCAATGCGTCCGAAAAGCCCCTGATCGTCGCCGGTGGCGGCATCATCAACGCCGATGCGTCCGACCTCCTGATCGAATTCGCCGAGATCACCGGCCTGCCGGTTATTCCGACGCTGATGGGCTGGGGCGCGATCCCCGACGACCACCGGCTGATGGCCGGCATGTGCGGGTTGCAGACCTCGCACCGCTACGGCAATGCGACCATGCTCGAGGCCGACTTCGTCTTCGGCATCGGCAATCGTTGGGCCAATCGCCACACCGGGTCGGTCGATGTCTACACCAAGGGCAAAAAATTCATCCATGTCGACATCGAGCCTACGCAAATAGGCCGCGTTTTCGCGCCGGATCTCGGCGTCGTCTCGGATGCGGGTGCTGCGCTGAAGATGCTGCTTGACGTCGCCACCGAATGGAAGACGGCAGGAAAGCTGCGCGACTGGTCAGTTTGGGCCAGGGAATGCCAGCAGCGCAAGAAGACGATGAAGCGCAAGACGCATTTCGACCAGGTGCCGCTGAAGCCGCAGCGCGTCTATGAGGAGATGAACAAGGCGTTCGGCCGCGACACCACCTATGTCACCACGATCGGCCTGTCGCAGATCGCCGGCGCGCAGTTCCTGCATGTCTACAAGCCGCGCAACTGGATCAATTGCGGACAGGCCGGCCCGCTCGGCTGGACGCTGCCGGCCGCACTCGGCGTGCGCGCCGCCGACCCGGACCGCACCATCGTGGCGCTGTCCGGCGACTATGATTTCCAGTTCATGATCGAGGAGCTGGCAGCCGGCGCGCAGCACAAATTGCCTTACATCCACGTCGTCGTGAACAATGCCTATCTCGGCCTGATCCGCCAGGCGCAGCGCGGTTTCTCGATGGATTTCGAGGTCAGCCTTGCCTTCGAGAACGTCAACCGGAAGGACGACCCCGAGGCCGGCTATGGCGTCGATCATGTCGCGGTCGCCGAGGCGATGGGCTGCAAGGCCATCAGGGTGAAGAAGCCGGATGAGTTCGCCTCGGCTTTCAAGGAGGCGCAACGGCTGATGAAGGAACATCAGGTTCCGGTCGTGCTCGAATTCATCCTCGAACGCGTCACCAACATTTCGATGGGCACGGAAATCGACAAGATCACCGAGTTCGAGGAGCTTGCCGAGAGCCACGAGGATGCGCCGACGGCGATCGTGATGTTGGATTAAGATCTGCGGAGAGAAGGAGAAAAGAATGCCGCGTTTTTCAGCCAATCTTTCGATGCTCTTTGGCGAGCATGACTTCCTCGATCGCTTCGACGCCGCCGCCCGCGCCGGCTTCAAGGGCATCGAATATATCGGCCCCTATGACCATGCGCCCGAGGTCGTTGCCGCCAGGCTGAAGAAGAACGGCCTGACGCAGGTGTTGTTCAACCTGCCGGCCGGCGACTGGGCAAATGGCGAGCGCGGCATCGCCGTGCTGCCGGACCGCGTGCCGGAATTCCGGCAAGGCGTCGCCAAGGCGATCACTTACGCGCATGCGCTGGGCTGCGAGCAAGTCAACTGCCTCGCCGGCATCGCGCCGCAAGGGGTTGACCCTGCAGTGCTGGAAAATGTCCTGGCCGGTAACCTGGCCTTCGCGGCCGAGAAGCTGGAGCAGGCCGGCATCAGGCTTCTGATCGAGCCGATCAACACGCGCGACATTCCGGGCTTTTTTCTCAACTACTCGGACCAGGCGCTGGCGCTGATCGACCGCATCGGCTCGAAGAACCTGTTCCTGCAATACGACATCTACCACATGCAGATCATGGAGGGGGATCTCGCCCGTACCATCGAGGCAAATCTCGGCCGCATCGCCCATATCCAGCTTGCGGACAATCCCGGCCGTCATGAGCCGGGGACGGGCGAGATCAACTATCCCTTCCTCCACGAACATATCGATCGCATCGGCTATTCCGGCTGGGTGGGGGCCGAATACAAGCCCAAGGCCGGGACCGAAGCCGGGCTCGGCTGGTTCAAGGAATTGGCCGGGCAGGGGAGTGCGGCGGCTTAGCTGCCTAATTGCTAAGGACTATTGAGGTCGCGCTCCTTCGCGCCCCCCTCTGGCCTGCCGGCCATCTCCCCCACGGGTGGGGAGATTGGATGTCACCGCCGCTTTCGCCAATTTTCGAGGACGGGAAAGTTACGAGCCGGTGCCGAAACTGCCGATCTCCCTCCTTGTGGGGGAGATGGCCGGCAGGCCAGAGGGGGGCGCGAAGGAACGCGGCCTAACAACGAACGGAGAACCACATGGAAACCATCGGCTTCATCGGCCTCGGCATCATGGGCGCGCCGATGGCGGGGCATTTGCTGGATGCTGGCTACAAGGTTGTAGCCAGCGACCATCGCTCGAAGCCGCCTGCCGATCTCATCGCCAAGGGCTTGAAGACCGTCGCCGGCCACGATGCCGTGGCCAAAGCTGCCGACATCATCATCACCATGGTGCCCGACACGCCGCAGGTGGCTGAAGTGCTGTTTGGCGACAAGGGCGTCGCGCCCGGGTTGGCCAAGGGCAGACTGGTCATCGACATGAGTTCGATCTCGCCGATCGCGACCAAGGAATTCGCCAAGAAGATCAACGATCTCGGCTGCGACTATCTCGATGCGCCGGTCTCGGGCGGCGAGGTCGGCGCCAAGGCGGCGTCGCTGACCATCATGGTCGGCGGCGCGGAAAAGGCTTTCGAACGCGCGAGGCCCGTCTTCGAAAAGATGGGCAAGAACATCACCCTGGTCGGGCCGAATGGCGTCGGCCAGACCACCAAGGTTGCCAATCAGATCGTCGTCGCGCTGACCATTGAAGCCGTCGCCGAAGCGCTTGTCTTTGCGTCAAAAGCCGGTGCTGACCCGGCCAAGGTGCGTCAGGCGCTGATGGGCGGCCTCGCAGCCTCGCGCATCCTCGAAGTGCATGGCGAGCGCATGGTCAAGCGCACCTTCGCGCCGGGCTTCCGCATCGAACTGCACCAGAAGGATCTTAACCTTGCGCTGGAAGGGGCAAGGGCGCTTGGCGTAGCACTACCCAACACCTCGACGACGCAGCAATTGTTCAATTCCTGCGCCGCCAATGGCGGCGCCAAGGAGGATCACTCGGCGCTGGTTCGAGCGCTGGAGCGGATGGCGGGGCATGGGTTAGGGCAGTAGGGCAGTAGGGCAGTAGGGCAGTAGGGCAGTAGGGTGGATCCACTCCGAGCGAAACATACTGCCTTATTGCCCTATTCCCTTACTGCCCTAAGAATTTCCTCGCCGCATAAAGGCTCACCGCCGCCGCATTCGACACGTTGAGCGAGCGGATGGCGCCGGGCATGTCGAGCCGGGCCAGCGTCGTCACCGTTTCGCGCGTCTTCTGACGCAGGCCCTTGCCTTCGGCGCCGAGCACCAGCGCGATCTTGTAGCCAGAAAAGCACTTTTCGAGCTCCGCCGGTCCGTCCGAATCGAGGCCGATGGTCTGGAAGCCGGCTTCGTGAAGCTGGCCAAGCGCATCGGCGAGGTTCTTCACCTCGATCTGGTCGATATGCTCCAGCGCGCCGGAGGCCGATTTTGCCAGCACGCCGGATTCTTGCGGGCTGTGGCGCGCCGTGGTGATCAGCGCGCCGGCGCCGAAGGCGACCGCCGAGCGCAGGATCGCGCCGACATTGTGCGGATCGGTGACCTGGTCGAGCACCAGCACCAGCGTTGCCTCGCCGAGCGCATCGAGGCGCTTCGGCTTCAGCGGCTCGGCCTCGACCAGCACGCCCTGATGCACTGCATCCGAGCCGGTGATCCTGTCGATCTCCCTGGGCTCGACCAACTCGGCCTTGAAGGGCAAGGCAGCAAGGTCGGCGATCGCCAGCCGCTCGGCCGCGTTGCGCGTCACCAGCATCTTCCTGATCTTACGGCGCGGATTGTCGAGCGCTGCCCGCACCGTATGCAGGCCGTAAAGCCGCACCAGCCCGTCGGCCGCGTTCTCGCCCGGCGGTACAGGCTGGCGAGGCTTGAATGCCGGCGCGCCGCCGCTTTTCTCGTCGCGAAAGGCGCGGCGCAGCTTGGCGTAGTGAGTGTCTTTCGGGGTGTTGGAATTGTTGCTCATGGCCGGCTTCTATAGCCGTCTCCTCCGGCCAAGGATATGCCCTGTCGCCGCAGCCGGCGAACAACATCGAAAAACCCTGGCTGCGCGGTTGACACCCAATGGGCTTGCCGCCATAAGGCGCTTCGCTGGTTTCGGAGAAGACACAACTCGGGTCCGAATTGGCTCGAATGCCTCGTTGCATGGCTCCGGCGGCAGACTGGAGAGGTGCCCGAGTGGTTAAAGGGGACGGACTGTAAATCCGTTAGCTTAGCTTACGTTGGTTCGAATCCAACCCTCTCCACCACTGCCGGCCCGGAAGCCCTGAAACGTGAAAAGCATCGGACCGAAAGTGCATGGCGCTTTTCGGGTGAATCCGGTACTTCAGTACAAGGCGCGGGTATAGCTCAGTGGTAGAGCAGCAGCCTTCCAAGCTGAATATGCGGGTTCGATTCCCGCTACCCGCTCCAAATTCCCATTGCAAAATCGGGGAATAGGGCAGTAGGGCAGTATGTGGTCGCGAGCCTCGTTCTACATATTGCCCTACTGCCCTATTCCCCTACTCCCTTGAAGGCGCTCTACCTGTTGAAGATAGATGCAAGCTGGCCTTGCGATGGCATCTGTCCATTCGGCGTCAACTGATCGACGATGCCAGGCAAAGCCGCGGACAATTGCTTGAGCACGTCCTGTTCGCTCATCCCCGCCCTTTGCGCGATCTCGCGAATGACCTGCGGCCCCAACGCATTGCCCAGATCATTGCCGTTGATCGGCTGGTTTTGCCCGGTGCCGACCCATGAGTCGGCGACATTGCCATGGCCGGCGTTTTTCAGTTTGTCGAGAAGGCCGCCCAGTCCACCGGCCAGGCCGCCATCGGCGGAAGTCGTCTCGCCTGCGGACGGCGTCGTCCCTGTCGGAATGGGGGCAGGGCTTTGATCCTGGTTCGTCTGGTCGGCACTTTTGCCGCTCAGCATCTTTCCAACCAGCAGCGCGCCGAGCGCAATTAGCAGCGGCTTGGCTATGTTGCCGCCGGGAACGGCATTGTCGAACAGTCCCATTATGGATCTCCATGTCAACATCGCCCGTCCCATCCTCAACAATGGCGCATTCGGCCCGAATTTCAAGCTGGCTTGAGCTTTCCGTAAGCATGAATTTCAAGTTGGCTTGAGCTTTGCTTAATGATGTGGAAGAATCGTTCGCGGGGAATGAGAGGAACGAAAATGTCGATACTAAGCTGGATCGTCCTCGGCGTCATAGCCGGTTTCCTGGGCGGCAAGATCGTCAACAAGAGCGGGCAAGGCCTGGTGCTCGATATCGTGCTGGGCATCGTCGGCGCCATCGTCGGTGGACTGATCTTCAGCGCCTTTGGCGCATCAGGCGTTACCGGTCTCAATCTCTACAGCCTGATCGTCGCCGTGGTCGGCGCGGTGGTCGTTCTGTGGGCCTATCACCAGTTCTCCGGCAGACGAGCGGTCTAGGAACAATTTATCAGCCTGGCGGATCTGCCTTTTCACCTGGCTGCCGCCCGTCTACCTCATCCGTTTGAGGAGCTCCCGCACCAGCGTGTTGAAGCCTGCGGCGAGCCCTCGGGCGAGGATTGGCCACAATTCATCGAGCAGACGCCTGACGGCTGTTTCGAGGGCCGTGTCGCGACCGGGTCTGACCGGCAGATTGGGCATCGCCCCCATCGCCGACATCACGTCCTTTCGCAACCGGTCGCCGCAGGCCCTCGGTCCGACGACCGACGGGTCGAAGGGCAGGCGGGTAAAATCCCATTTTCCGCGCTGCTTGATGCCCAGCGTGCTCTCGACCTCGGCGTGGGAGAGCACCGTCCTTGGCGAGACCTTGATGCGATAGTATTTGCAGAGCTCGGCGACGACGACGGCCAGCGCATCCCACTGTGTCCTCGTCATCGGGTAACGGCCGGCACTGAATGGCCGCTCCTCCGCTTCGGCCATGCAGCAGAGCGAGACCCCGATCGAGCCGCTGTTGCAGTTGAGGGTATGGGCCGCGTATCCCGATTTTACCCTGCCGGAGTTGAGCGCGATGGAAGGCCTGCCCCTGACGAGGTCGCCATTGCCCTCGACCAGTATATGATAGGCATCCTTGTCGGTATCGCCTGCCGAATGCGAGCCGGCCGTCCAATGACAAACGACCCGCTTCATCGGAACGTTGGGTATCCAGTCCGGCGGCAGTGCCACAGAAAATCCCCGCAACAAATCTGGCGAATGGAATCACTATAATTTCTTTGAGGGAGAATGCGAAAACGAAACGATAATTTGGTTGAGCGTTTCTAACACTTGATGTGCTGCGGCTACTCGGCAGGAGACCTTGGTCGCCAGGCAATCATCCATCTCGCCTATGCGACGACGGTCAGCCGACGCTTGCGCTCGTCGAGCCACACGATGGTCAGCCCGCTGGCCACCACCAGAAGGATGCCGCCAACCGCCAGCGCGTTCGGGAACTGGCCGAACACCACCAGGCCTGAAATGACCGCCCAGACGGTGAAGCAGTAATAGAACGGCGCCACCGCGCTCGTTGGCCCGACGCGATAGGCCATGAAGATGAAGAAATGGCCGAAGATCAGGAACAGCCCGGCGCCGGCGATCAGCAGCAAATGGTGGGCTGCGGGCGCCGCCCACTGCTCCGTCGCAAGATGCGCGATGCCCGAGCCGGCCAGCACCACCACGACGGCGGAAATGGCGACGATCATGCCCGGCACCTCCGCGGCGACCTTGCGCCCGGCGAGATCGCGCGCGGCGGCGAGCGCCGCGTTGCCGAGCGCCAGCGCCGCATAGATCGAAATGCCTTGCATCGTCGGTTGCGCCACCATGAGTGCGCCGATGAAGCCCAGCCCGATCAGCGCCATGCGCATGCCGCCGATCCGCTCGCCGAACAGGATCGAGGAGCCGACCAGCATGAACAGGGGCGTGATCTGCCCAAGCGCGGTCGAATCGGCGATCTGCATGTTGGCGAGCGCCACCACGTAGCAAAGGATCGCCCCCAGCTCGAGCAGGTTCCTGTGCAAGACCTTCCTGTCGAACATCAGCGGGATCTGTCTGCTGTAGCCGAGCAGGAACAACAACGGCATGCCCCACAACGTAGCCGCCATGCCGCGCAGGAACAGCACCTCGTAGGGCGGCAGGCCGACGGTCGCAAGCTTCATCATCGTGTCGTTGACCAGATACGACCCGGTCGAGACGATCATGAACAGCGGGCCGCGAATGGAGCTGGGAATGAACTGCATCGGTCGAACAAATCAGACTGATGTTACGCCGGCAATGGGCCAGGCCGGCGCTGTAAATCCGGCAAGGGCACGGGGAATGCGGCCTTCGGCGGGCTGGACGCTTGCCTATTTCATTTCCCGGCTGGCGTTCCTATATCCGCGCCATATCCCCCGAAAATCGGATCATGGGTTCAGACCGAGCGGGAAAGCGCTCAGCCACAAGGCACTTGTGTTTTTCGGCCGTTGTCGCTAATCGCCCCGCATTCGACTGAACTGAAGGTCCAGGCCGTCCAAGGAAAGAGACTA
>NZ_CAAF010000051.1 GCF_000359125.1 Mesorhizobium sp. STM 4661
GGCAGCTTCATTGCTCTGCCTTTCCTCCAACGTTGAAAATTGGCGAAAGCAATCGTGACACCCGATCTCCCCCCTTGCGGGGGAGATGTCCGGCAGGACAGAGGGGGGTGCTGTCCCTCGGCCTTTCGTACATTTGTCAACCAGCCTTTTCGGTACGGGCAAAGCTCGGGCGTTGGACAATGCGGTCCCACCAATCCCGGATATCTGGAAATTCGGCCAGCAGCTTTCGCCCTTCGGCAACCTTGAGGAAATAGCCGATGATCGGCGCGGCATGCAGGTCGGCCAGCATCAGCTGATCGCCCAGCAGCCACGGCCCGGCGGCTTTCAGTGAGGTGAGCACGCGAAGCACCGTGGCCGCCTGGCCAAGGCCGCCAGCGATCAGTGACTCGTCGGGCGGCTCTTTCTCCAGCCGCTCGACGGCGACGTCCCAGACCATCGCCCGATACGCATAAGCGTCGAGCATGCCGATGATCTGGTTCATGGTTGCGCGGGGTCGAGCGTCCGCCGGCAGCAGCGCCGGTCCGTCGAACGCCTCGTCGACATAGCGCGCGATCGCGCTGCTCTCAAAAAGGCGAAACCCGTCATGCTCGAAGGCCGGGATGCGGCCGAACGGGTGATGGTCGAAATACCAGCCGGGAATGCCGTCCGCCGCGAAAACATCGACCGGCACAAGCTCATAGTCGATGCCCTTTTCCTCGAGCACGAGGCGGACGATGCGCACGTAGACGCTGTAATCCGCCCCGTAGACGACGGGTTTGCTCATCTCGTTTGGCCGTCAGGCCATCGCCTTCTGCAGATTCTCGTCGATCTTGTCGAGGAAGCCGGTGGTCGAAAGCCATGGCTGGTCGGGACCGATCAGCAGCGACAGATCCTTGGTCATGAAGCCGGATTCGACGGTCTGGATGCAGACCCTTTCCAGCGTCTCGGCAAAGCGCTTCAGCTCGGCATTGTCGTCGAGCTTGGCGCGATGGGCGAGGCCGCGCGTCCAGGCGAAGATCGAGGCAATCGAATTGGTCGAGGTTTCCTCGCCCTTCTGATGCTGGCGATAGTGGCGGGTGACGGTGCCGTGCGCGGCCTCGGCCTCCACCGTCTTGCCGTCCGGCGTCATCAGCACCGACGTCATCAGGCCGAGCGAGCCGAAGCCTTGCGCCACCGTGTCGGACTGCACGTCGCCGTCATAGTTCTTGCAGGCCCAGACATAGCCGCCCGACCATTTCAGGCTGGAGGCGACCATGTCGTCGATCAGCCGGTGCTCGTACCAGATTTTCTTCGCCTTGAACTCGGCTTCGAACTCTTGCTCGTAGACCTCCTGGAAGATGTCCTTGAAGCGGCCGTCATAGGCCTTGAGGATGGTGTTCTTGGTCGAGAGATAGACCGGATAGTTGCGCAGCAGGCCATAGTTCAGCGAGGCGCGGGCGAATTCGCGGATCGACTCGTCGAGATTGTACATGGCCATGGCAACGCCGGCGGCCGGCGCGTCGAACACGTCATGCTCGATCACCTTGCCGTCCTCGCCGACGAACTTGATCGTCAGCTTACCCTTGCCGGGGAAGCGGAAATCGGTGGCGCGATACTGGTCGCCGAAGGCGTGGCGGCCGACGATGATCGGCTTGGTCCAGCCAGGCACCAACCGCGGCACGTTCTTCATGATGATCGGTTCGCGGAAGATGGTGCCGCCGAGGATGTTGCGGATCGTGCCGTTCGGCGACTTCCACATCTTCTTCAGCTTGAATTCCTCGACGCGCTGTTCGTCGGGCGTTATCGTCGCGCATTTCACGCCGACGCCGTGTTTCTTGATGGCGTTGGCCGCATCGATGGTCACCTGGTCGCCGGTGGCGTCGCGGTGCTCGACGCCGAGGTCGTAATATTCGAGCTTCAGGTCGAGATAAGGGTGGATCAGCTTGTCCTTGATGAACTGCCAGATGATGCGGGTCATCTCGTCGCCGTCGAGTTCGACGACCGGGTTCGCCACCTTGATCTTCGCCATGGAAAGAATGCCTCGTTGTTGGGGATCGGAACGGCCTTGCCCGCATGGCTTTCGGCCGGGGATGCGGCCCGTATATCAAAGCATTTTTGGCCGCGCAAACGGCGATCCGCGCCAGCGGGCATTGGGCGCTCCTTGCGAAAGCTTCATTTTCGCGGCCGGATATGGCAGGGAACGCTGAAATGCCGCAAACAGCAGTTCATTGACAGCCATGCCCACCACCAAGGATCCCGACATTCCTCTTGCCAAGGGCCCGGCGATCATCCTGGTCGAGCCGCAGCTCGGCGAGAATATCGGCATGGTCGCGCGCGCCATGGCGAATTTCGGCCTTGCCGAGCTGCGCCTCGTCAATCCGCGCGACGGCTGGCCGAGCGAAAAGGCGCGCGCTGCCGCAAGCCGCGCCGACCATGTCATCGACGCCGTCACCGTCTTCGACGATCTGGCCTCGGCGGTCGCCGATCTGAACTTCGTCTTCGCCACCACGGCGCGCGAGCGCGACGGCTTCAAGCCGGTGCGCGGTCCGGTCGAAGCGGGCAGGGCGCTGCGGGCACGTCACATGGCCGGCCAGCTCACCGGCATCCTGTTCGGCCGCGAGCGCTTCGGTCTCTATAATGACGAGGTCGGTCTCGCCGACGAGATCGTCACCTTTCCGGTCGATCCGGCCTTCTCCTCGCTCAACATCGCGCAGGCGGCCCTGCTGATGTCTTATGAATGGATGAAGTCCGGCCTGGAAGACGAAACCAAGACCAATTTCTCCAGCCCCGAAATCCTGCCGGCGACGAAGGAGCAGTTGCACGGCCTGTTCGCCTATCTGGAGGGCGCGCTCGAGGCGCGCGGCTATTTCCGTCCGGCGCCGAAGAAGCCGAAGATGGTCGACAACCTGCGCGCGGCGCTGACGCGCGCCGGCTTCGCCGAGCCGGAGCTCAAGGTGCTGCGCGGCATCATCTCGTCGCTCGACAGGTTCTCGCCGGCGATGCCGCGCGGCGACGGCTCGCCGGGCGATGACCCAAGGCGGATTCCGGCCGCGGCCGCGCGCGCTCGTAAGGCCGGGATCGACGGTCCGGCCGACAAGGCCGCCGGCAAGGACGACGACATACCACCGCAAGGTGGCAAGGGAACCGACAATGACTGATCGCCCGATCCTGATGTTCGATTCCGGTATCGGCGGCCTGACGGTGCTGCGCGAGGCGCGCGTGCTGATGCCCGATCGCCGTTTCGTCTATGTCGCCGACGACGCGGCTTTCCCCTTCGGCGCATGGGAAGAACCGGCGCTGAGGGTGCATATATTGGAGCTGTTCGCCAAACTGCTCGACCGGTTTTCACCGGCCATTTCGGTCATCGCCTGCAACACCGCCTCGACGCTGGTCATCGATGCGTTGCGCGAGAGATTTCCCGACCATCCTTTTGTCGGCACGGTGCCGGCGATCAAGCCGGCGGCCGAGCGCACGCGCTCCAGACTGGTTTCGGTGTTGGCGACGCCCGGCACGGTCAAGCGCCAGTACACGCGCGACCTGATCAGCAAATGGGCGCAGAAATGTCATGTCCGCCTGGTCGGCAGCGACAATCTGGCCGGGCTGGCCGAAATCTATATGCGCGACGGCTTTGTCGACGAGGAGGCCGTGCGCGCCGAGATCGCCCCGTGCTTCGTCGAACGTGACGGGCTCAGGACCGACATCGTCGTGCTGGCCTGCACCCATTATCCTTTCCTGGCCAACCGCATGCGCAAGACAGCACCTTGGCCGGTCGACTGGCTCGACCCCGCCGAGGCGATCGCGCGCCGCGCGCTCTCGCTTCTCGACGGTACCGAAGCCAGCAGTCGCGCCGAGATGCTGCCGGAAGGCGCCGACCTAGCCGTCTTCACCTCGAAACGGGCCGATTTCCCAACGCGCCGCCTGATGCAGGGGTTTGGGCTGGCGATTTCCTGAGTCCTTTCTTATGCATGTCGTTGTCCCAAAACCGCTGCGCACCCTCGGGTCAAGCCCTGGGTCTAGCCCGAGGGCATGCTTTTGGGCGACATGCATTGGGAACATCACCCGGACGGTTGCGTTTTCCCTCAATCGCAAACGGGAGAAACGATCATGCCAGCCACCTCAAAAGCCCAGCAAAAGGCCGCCGGCGCGGCCCTGTCCGCCAAGCGTGGCGAGACGAAGAAGAGTGAACTCAAGGGCGCCTCGAAGGGAATGTACGAATCCATGAGCGAAAAGCAGCTCGAGGAATTCGCCGAGACCAAGCGCAAGGGGCTGCCGGAAAAGAAAAAAGGTTGATCTCAGCGCCACAGGACCACAAAGTACGCTCTAGCACCTTGAATCTGCGCATCGTGCTTTCCGAAAATCGATTCCAATTTTCGGGCCGATGCGGCGATGCCGTTGGCATAACCTCCACCAGCACCGCATCTAACATCGAAAGCGTTATCGGGTTGGCCCTGGCAGTGCCAGTCACAAGCTTGACACCGGTTAAATCTCCGTTTAATCAGCGCGCCAACACCGGGCCGCAATGCCCGGTGGTTTCTTTATATGCGCAAGACTCTCGGGAAGCCGATCTATACTTTCCCGAAATCTTGTTGAAATGACGTGTCCCGTGGGTTTTCCGCCGCGTTGCGTGGGAAAACCCTGTCAGGTCTCGAAAACGGAGGCCAGAGGAGGGCGCGTTTCCTTCACCCGGGCCATGAGGTTCCGGGTGTGTTGTTTTGAAAGGGAATGCGATGAGCAAGCGCGAATCCGCGAAATACAAGATCGACCGCCGTCTCGGCGAAAACATCTGGGGCCGCCCGAAGTCCCCGGTCAACAAGCGTGAATACGGCCCCGGCCAGCATGGCCAGCGCCGCAAGGGCAAGCTTTCCGATTTCGGCCTGCAGCTGCGCGCCAAGCAGAAGCTGAAGGGCCACTATGGCGACGTTTCGGAAAAGCAGTTCCGCAAGGTCTATGAAGAGGCCGATCGCCGCAAGGGCGACACCTCGGAGAACCTGATCGGCCTGCTCGAATCGCGTCTCGACGCGGTCGTCTACCGCGCCAAGTTCGTGCCGACCATCTTTGCCGCCCGTCAGTTCGTCAACCACGGCCACGTCAACGTCAACGGCAAGCGCGTCAACATCGGCTCGTACCGCTGCAAGCCGGGCGATGTCGTCGAAGTGCGCGAGAAGTCGAAGCAGCTGGTCATCGTTCTGGAATCGGTGGGCCTTGCCGAACGCGATGTGCCTGATTACATCGATGCCGATCACAACAAGATGGTTGCCACCTTCGCGCGCATCCCCGGCCTGGCGGACGTTCCCTTCGCAGTGCAGATGGAACCGAACCTGGTCGTCGAATTCTATTCGCGCTGATCGACCACATTTTACGACACCATCGAAGGCCGCCCATCGAGGCGGCCTTTTCTTTGTCTGCCACGTCCGCTAATCCGTGCGGCAACAAAGAGGCCGCCGCGCCATGAACATGCTGCCAGACGCCGAAACACTTGAACCGGTTGCCGATGCCGAAGGCGGCTTTCATCCTCTGTTCGCCGATGTGCCGTCTTCCGTCGAATTCAACAAGCTGCGCAAGCGGCTGCTGCGGCTCGCCCGTCAGGCGATCGACGATTTCGCGATGGCGAGACCTGGCGCTCGCTGGCTGGTGGCGCTGTCCGGCGGCAAGGATTCCTACGGCTTGCTTGCTTTGCTGCTCGATCTCAAATGGCGCGGCCTGCTGCCGGTCGAACTGCTGGCCTGCAATCTCGACCAGGGCCAGCCGAATTTCCCCAAACACATCCTGCCCGACTATCTCGACAGAAACGGCATCCCGCACCGCATCGAATATCAGGACACCTATTCGGTGGTCACCGACAAGCTCCCCGAGGGCAGCACCTATTGTTCGCTCTGCTCGCGGCTGAGGCGTGGCCATCTCTACCGCATCGCGCGGGAGGAGGACTGTTCGGCCCTGGTGCTCGGCCACCACCGCGAGGATATCCTCGAAACCTTCTTCATGAACCTGTTCCACGGCGGACGGCTCGCCGCCATGCCGCCAAAGCTGCTCAACGATGAGGGCGACGTCATGGTGCTCAGGCCGCTCGCCTATTGCGCCGAGGCCGACCTCGAGAAATTCGCCGGCGCCATGCAGTTCCCGATCATCCCTTGCGATCTCTGCGGCAGCCAGGAAGGCCTGCAGCGCAACGCCATGAAGGCGATGCTCGACGATCTGGAAAAGCGCATGCCCGGCCGCAAGGACATCATGATCCGCGCCATGAGCAATGTGCGGCCCTCGCATCTGCTCGACCGCAAACTCTTTGATTTTACCGCCCTCAACGACACCCTCGCCACAAGGCAAGCCGATGACATTTGACGATACCGCGATCGACTGGCTCGCCGAGCTTCTGTCCGACACCGCCAAGGCCGAGATCATGCCGCGCTTTCGCCGGCTGAACGAGGGCGACATTCGCCAGAAGACCTCGGCCGCCGATTTGGTGACGGAGGCCGACGTCAACGCCGAGCGGCTTATCACCGCCAGGCTACGCGAGCGTTACCCCCAGGCGATGATCGTCGGCGAGGAGGCGTGTTCCGACAATCCGGAGCTGCTTGAGGGCTTGGGCGATGCCGATCTCGCCTTCGTCATCGATCCGGTCGACGGCACCTTCAACTTCGCCTCGGGCGTGCCGCTGTTCGGCGTCATGCTCGGCGTCGTGGTCAAGGGCGAGACCGTCGCCGGCATCATCCACGATCCCGTCGGCCAGGACTGGCTGATCGGCGCCAAAGGCGCTGGCAGCCATATCCGTCACGCGCATGGCAGTATCGAGAAGGTGCAGGTCGCCGAGCCTGTGGCGATGTCGCAGATGACCGGCGCAGTGTCCTGGCAATATCTGCCGGAACCGGAACGGTCGCGGCTGGCGCGCAACCAGACCAAGACCCTGTCGCAGTTCAACTACCGCTGCGCCGCCCACGAATACCGTCTGCTCGCGAGCGGCCACGGCCATTTCGTCGTCTACAACAAGCTGATGCCGTGGGACCATCTGGCTGGCGTCCTGATCCACGCCGAGGCTGGCGGCTACACGGCGCGTTTCGACGGCAGCGCCTATCTGCCGTCACATCTCGGCGGCGGCATCATTGTCGCGCCTGACAGGGAAAGCTGGCACGAACTGCGCCGCGAGCTCTGGGCGGAATAGGCTCAAGGCCGGAGATCCCGAAATGAAACCTCGGTCCACAATTGTTGCAACGATCCTTGCCCTTGCCTTGGTTGCCGGCCCCAGCGAGGCAAGATCGCAGGAACGCGCATGTCGCAGTCCCGATCCCATCGACACCATAGACGAGATGTTCTCCGCGATCTTCGCCTGTTGGGAGCCGCCGCGGGGAAGCGCGGGCATGACCCTGACGCTGCAGTTCTCAATTCGCCGAAACGGCACACTTATTGGCAAGCCTCGCGCCACTTATTCCCATCTAGGGAACGATGGCACGCTCAACCGGGCCTTCGTGGCTTCCATCCTCGACGCTCTCGACAAGGCTCTGCCACTGCCCGTTTCGGACAGCATGGGTGGAGCAATCGCAGGGCGTACGCTGTTCCCTCGCTTCACAGCAGCGAGTGGGGATGCATCCTAAAGCGCGTCAGGCATATGCATCAAACCGGCGGATTGTGCGGCTGGAACATCTTGCCGCGCTCGGCGATCAGGATCATCAGCAGCGCCGCGACCGAGACGCTGCAGAAACCGGCGGCCAGCGGCGTCACCGTGCCGTTGAAGGCCTGGCCGATCAGCGTACCGAGAATGCCGCCGAGAAACGTCTGCATGAAGCCGAGGATGGACGACGCCGTGCCGGCCAATTGCCCGAGCGGCTCCATGGCGAGCGCGTTGAAATTGGCGCCCAGCGCGCCGAAAGGGAGCATGGCGCCGGCAAAGAAGGTGATGAAGAGCCAGAGCGGCATCTTCATTTCCAGCGACACGACCAGCCAGGCAAGGCTGATCACCAGGAACAGCAGCAGCGCGCTCTGCGACAGGCGGCGCATGCCGATACGGCCGACGAGGCGCGAGTTCAGATAATTGGAGAAGGCGAGCACCGCCGCGACCCCGGCAAAGATGACGGGAAACATCTCGCCGACTTTGAACACGTCGACATAGATCTGCTGTGCCGAGGCGATGAAGCCGAACATGGCCGCGAAGATGAAGGTGCTGGCAAAGGCGTAGCAGAGCGCGATGCGATTGGTCAGCACGATGCGGAAACCGCCCAGGACGGATGACACCGTCAGCGGCCGGCGATATTCGGGACGCAGCGTTTCCGGCAGCCGCAGCAGCGACCAGGCCGAGACGATCAGCGCCCCTGCCGCCATGGTGATGAAGATCCAGTGCCAGGAGGCAAACAGCATGATGAACTGGCCGATGCCCGGCGCCACCACTGGAATGGCCATGAACACCATGAAGATCAGCGACATCACCTCGGCCATGCGCCGGCCGTCGAACGTGTCGCGCACGATCGAGACGGCAATGACGCGCGTGGCGGCCGCGCCAATGCCTTGCACCAGCCTGCACAGAAGAAGAATAGCGAATGACGGGGCGATGGCCGCCGCCGCCGCCGCCGCGACATAGATCACCAGCCCGACGACCAGCGGCGCGCGGCGCCCAAACCGATCCGAGATCGGCCCGAAGAAAAGCTGTCCGCCGCCGAAGCCGAGAATATAGGCGGCGATCACATATTGGCGATGGTTCTCATTGGTCACGCCGAGAGATGCGCCGATCTGCTGCAGCGCCGGCAGCATGATGTCGATGGCCAGCGAGTTCAACGCCATCAGCGCTGCGCACAGCGCGATGAATTCCCAGCGCGGAATAGGCAAGGTGCTTGCCTGTTGCGGCGCTTGTGCATGCTGATCCACGGCAAGTCCGATCTTTCAAAGCAAAATGCGCCGGCGGGGCCGGCGCACAGGCTCATCTGTTCCCGATGTCCGGGACCTAAAATTTCCGAGGCGGGGGCTGCCCCGGTGCCTTGACGCATGACTCCGCCATGCACAAAACCGGAATCAGGCGGCGCCTTTGACGCTCACACCCTTTTCGACGAGGAACGTCTGCAACTCGCCCGCCTGGAACATCTCTCGGATGATGTCGCAGCCGCCGACGAACTCGCCCTTGACATAGAGCTGGGGGATCGTCGGCCAGTTGGAATATTCCTTGATGCCTTGGCGCAGTTCCGCCGAGTCCAGCACGTTCACGCCTTTGTAGTCGGCGCCGATATAGTCGAGGATCTGGACGACCTGGCCGGAAAATCCGCATTGCGGGAAACCGGGCGTACCCTTCATGAAGAGAACGACGTCGTTGCCCTTAACTTCGTTGTCGATATAGTCGTTGATACCGCTCATGGAGAATCCTTTCACGCCTGTGGGAGGCAGGCTCGAAGCATACTCTTCAAATAAACCCATAGGTTGCTCGAAACAAGACGTTTGCCGCATCGCCTTGCAAATGGCGCAAAGGATGGCCTGATGTTGGGCCAAAACCTGATGTTGGGCCAAGAGTAAGCAGTCACTGCTTTCCCGGGAAATGATGAAAAGGCGGCATATCGCGGCAATCCTGATTGGCGCTCTCGCGCTCGCGCTGGCCCTGATCTGGTGGTTCAGGCCGTCGGCGCCTCCGCCGGTCGTCGCTGGCGGCGAACTGCCCGCGCCATGCAGGGACCTCAACTTCGAGGCGGTTCCCTATGTCGTCTGCGAGATCGATCTTCGCAGCTATGACATCGGCGTCTTCCACGCCGGCGCGGACGGCAAGGCCTTCGGTTCGCTGGAAAAATTCGACAAGGCGATGGCGGGCGAGGGCAGGCCGGTCATGCTTGCCATGAACGCCGGCATGTATCACGAGGACTTGGCGCCGGTCGGGCTTCTCGTCGAAAACGGGCATGTAGAGGCGCCGCTCAACCTTGCCGACGGCGAAGGCAATTTCTTCCTGAAACCGAACGGCGTGTTCCTGGTCCGCAAGGATGGCAAGGCGGCGGTCGTGGAGACCAACGCCTATATCGCCGCAAGGCCGGAGGTGGCATTCGCCACGCAGTCGGGCCCGATGTTGGTGATCGACGGCCGGTTTCATCCCCGCTTCAAGGAGAACGGCGTCTCACGCTACATCCGCAACGGCGTCGGCGTCCGCGATGGCGACACGGTCGTGCTGGCGATCTCACGCTCCGAGGTCAGCCTCGGCAGCTTCGCCCGGCTGTTTCGCGACGCGTTGCACTGTCCCAACGCGCTCTTCTTCGACGGTGTGGTCTCGGCGCTGTCGAATGGCGACAGGATGATCGTCGGCGGCAAATACCCCGCCGGGCCGATCATCGCCGTGTCGGCGAAGAAGCCTACAACTCAGTAACTGTGGATAATTTTTGGGGGGCCTTCGCCCACTTGCCGGTGCTGCGAGGGTCTATTCCGGCACACTGGTCTGCAAGGCGAGCGCATGCAGCACGCCGCCCATATTACCCTTCAGCGCGTCATAGACCATCTGGTGCTGCTGGACGCGGCTCTTGCCGCGAAAGCTTTCAGCCACCACTTCGGCCGCATAGTGGTCGCCGTCGCCGGCCAGGTCGCGAATCGTCACCTTGGCGTCCGGAATGCCTTCCCTGATGAGTTTCTCGATATCGTGAGCGTCCATTGCCATGGCAAATTCCTGTTTCGGGCGGGGCAGCGGTGCCGCCCCCTGCGATGTGACTCGGATGAGCCTAAAGCCTTTCCGGTCGGTATTGAAGCGGTTCCGTCTAGCGCATGACCCCGAAAATCGGAATCGATTTCCGGAAAGGATCATGCGCAAATCAAAATGCTACAGCGTCCTTTGCGCGTCCAAACGGACGCGCGGCGCTGTAGTGCCAGGGCGATTGGCGGCTCACACGACATCCTGGTCCGGATGGGCCGCATCATCCGCGGGATCATCCTCGCGTGTCGAGAAGGCACGGCCAAGGCTGAAAGCCAGCACATAAAGCGGAACGTTGATCACCAGGCTGACGATCGGGAGGTAGTTCGTCATCTGCCAGAGCGGCGAGAAGAACGGCTGGCCGTAGCCGTCGCAGACCAGCGAAGAGCCATATTCCCACAACGCTCCCGTAACGATGGCCGCGCCAAACAGCTTGACGCAGGTGACGATTTGGCGTGCCCGCGCCGGTTCCGGCGAAAGCCGGCCCCAGAGGAGCAGGCACAGGATGGGAATCGCATAGATAAGGCTCTGGAGGGCCAACATAGGGATCGTGCCGTTGGCTGCGGCCAGGAACTCCGCACGGGTTTCAAGCCGGGGACAAACCTCGCTTGAGGTCGTCGACAGCAGGAAAAAGACGAACGGTCCGAGGAACCAGAAGAAGAACAGCGCCGGCCAGAAAACGACTGCAAGCAATGCCCTGGCGGCCAGCCTCGTCAAATGGCTTGATCCATGAAGCGGGGAAACCAGGATTCATGGGCGGCGGTCAATTCGCTGACCGGGATCGCACGCGCCTCGCCAAGTTTCAATTCGCTCCCTCCCGTCGAGCCGATCCACGGCGCAAAGATGCCGAGCTTGCCTTGCTGTTCGCGAATGGCGTCCCATTGCTCGCTCTGCGGATCGATCGACAGCGTCAGGAGATAGCGGCCCTGGTCTTCGCCGAACCAGACCGGGATCGGATCGGTTCCGACCAGGCCGGGAATGGTTGCGCCGATGCCGGATGCCATCGCCATCTCGGCCAGCGCCACCGCGATGCCGCCATCGGAAACGTCGTGCGCCGCGGTCACCACGCCGGAGTCGATCAGCGCGCGCACATGGTCGCCGACGCGCTTTTCATGGTCGAGGTCGACCGGCGGCGGCGGGCCGTCGCTGCGGCTGTGGATGTCTCTGAAATAGACGGACTGGCCAAGATGCGTTCCCCACATCGGCGGCGCGCCGACCAGCAGGATCATCTGGCCTTCGGCGGCAAAGCCGATCCGCACCATCTTCGACCAGTCGGCGATCAGCCCGACGCCGCCAATGGTCGGCGTCGGCAGGATGCCGCGCCCGTTGGTCTCGTTGTAGAGCGAGACGTTGCCCGAAACGATCGGAAAGCCGAGCGCGCGGCAGGCGTCGCCGATGCCTTTTACGGCCCCGACCAATTGGCCCATGATCTCCGGCCGTTCGGGGTTGCCGAAATTGAGGTTGTCGGTGGCCGCCAGCGGCAAGGCGCCGGTGGCGGTAAGATTGCGCCAGCATTCGGCCACCGCCTGCTTGCCACCTTCATAAGGGTCGGCCTCGCAATAGCGCGGCGTCACGTCGGAGGAGAAGGCGAGCGCCTTGGTCGGATGGCCCTCGACGCGCACAACGCCGGCGTCGCCGCCCGGAAGCTGCAGCGAATTACCCTGGATCAGCGTGTCATACTGCTCCCACACCCAGCGGCGCGAGGACAGGTCCGGCCCGCCAAGCAATTTCAGCAGGGCGTCCGCAACGTCGGCCTGGGGCGCATCGTTGGCAGCCAGCGGCGCCGGCTTCTTCGGCTCGACCCACGGGCGGTCATATTCCGGCGCCTTGTCGCCAAGATCCTTGATCGGCAGATCGGCGACTTCGTCGCCCTGGTGCAGCACGCGAAAGCGCAGATCGTCGGTGGTCTTGCCGACGATGGCGAAGTCGAGGCCCCATTTGTGGAAGATCGCCTCGGCTTCCTTTTCCTTTTCGGGGCGCAGCACCATCAGCATGCGCTCCTGGCTCTCCGACAGCATCATCTCATAGGCGCTCATGCGCTCCTCGCGCACCGGCACCTTGTCGAGGTCGAGCTCGATGCCGAGGTCGCCCTTGGCGCCCATTTCGACCGCCGAGCAGGTGAGGCCGGCCGCACCCATGTCCTGGATGGCGATGACGGCGCCGGAGGCCATCAGTTCGAGGCAGGCTTCCAGCAGGCATTTCTCGGTGAAGGGGTCGCCGACCTGCACGGTCGGGCGCTTCTCGTCGATCTTGTCGTCGAATTCGGCCGAGGCCATGGTGGCGCCGCCGACACCATCGCGGCCGGTCTTGGCGCCGAGATAGACGACCGGCAGGCCGACTCCCTTGGCCTCCGACAGGAAGATCGCGTCGGTCTTGGCAAGACCCGCCGCAAAGGCGTTGACCAGGATGTTGCCATTGTAGCGGGCATCGAAATTGACCTCGCCGCCGACCGTCGGCACGCCGAACGAGTTGCCGTAGCCGCCAACACCGGAAACGACGCCGGCAACGAGATGCCTGGTCTTCGGATGGTCGGGCGCGCCGAAGCGCAGCGCGTTCATCGCCGCGATCGGCCGCGCGCCCATGGTGAAGACATCGCGCAATATGCCGCCGACGCCGGTCGCAGCTCCTTGATAGGGTTCGATGAAGGAGGGGTGGTTGTGGCTCTCCATCTTGAAGACGACGCAGTCGCCGTCGCCGATGTCGACCACGCCGGCATTCTCGCCCGGCCCCTGGATGACATGCGGTCCGGTGGTGGGCAGCGTGCGCAACCACTTTTTCGAGGATTTGTAAGAGCAGTGCTCATTCCACATCGCCGAGAAGATGCCGAGTTCGGTGAAGCTTGGCTCGCGCCCGACCAGGTCGAGGATGCGCTGGTATTCATCGGGCTTCAGCCCGTGCGCGGCAATGAGTTCTGGAGTGATCGGCACGGAATTGGAAATGGTCATGGGCGGCGATTTGTATCCGTGGGAGCGGGGATTTTGAGTCCCCTCTTATCGCAAGCTTGGCGCTGTTACACCCCATCGATTGGCGAAAAACGCCGGAAAACCACAGGGCGCCGCCTATGCTTGCCTGACTTGCCGAACCGCAGGGTCGAACTCAGGAAAAACTGTCGTAGCCGGCGCGGCCTTCGTCGAGAAGCCGTCGGATCACCTCGACGCCATCCGCGATATTCCTGCGCTGCCCAGGCTGCGAAACGCCGAAGCGGATCCCGTGGAACACCTGCTCGGAGCGACCGGCCTTGAACTGGTCCTCGTCATTGATCAGCACGCCGTGCTCGAGGCAAGCATTCTTGAAGGTGCCGGAAAGCCACGGGTCGGGCAAAGTCAGCCAGACAAAGGGCACCTTGTCGTGCGACTTGAACGCGAAGCCGGCCAAAGTCTCGCGCACGATCGCGATGCGGGCGCTGATTTCGGCGATGCTGCGCTTGCGGATATCGCCGGCCTGACCGGAAAGCACCAGCCGGGCATTCACCTCCGCCAGCAGGAAGGGCATGCCGCCGGTCATCATCTTGTGGGCGACACGGATGCGGTGGCGATAGGCAGGCGGGCAGGAGAGCCAGCCGCCGCGCACACCAGCCGCGACCGACTTCGACAGGCCGCCGGCGACAATGGTGCGTTCAGGGGCATACTCGGCCAGCAATTGCGTCGGATCATCGGTGAGGTGGCCATAGAGATCGTCCTCGATGAGAACGACATTGTATTCGCGTGCGACGCGCGCGATCGCTTCGCGGCGCGCCGCCGACAAGGTTACCAGCGTCGGATTCTGCGCCGTCGGCATCAGGAAGATCATCCTGGGATGCTTTTGCGCGCAGACGCGCTCGAAATCCTGGGGATCGATGCCTTCATCGTCCGATGCCACCAAGGCCGTCCGCCGGCCGATCAGGCCGGCGCTGCGCGAAATCTGTGAATAGGTGAGGTGCTCGAACGCGACATAGTCGCCAGGGGTGGTCAGGGCGGCGATCGCTGCCATCACCGCGGCATGGGTGCCGAGCGTCGGGACAACGGCGTCGGCATTTGGGTGGAAGGAATTGCGTGACAGCCAGCGGGCGCCGGCCGCGTACCAGCGGTCGGGAAAATCCCGCGTGTAGCTTGAAATCTCATGTGGATGGTCCTGCGCCACGCGCGACAGGACATCGGCTACATCAGCGCCCTGGCCGATGTCGGGCGCCGCCATGCTATCGAAACGCAGCTCGCCGCGCGGCGCATCGATAGTGCGTGTGCCTTCGCCACCGACGTCCGGAGCCAGGAAGTCCGGGTTTTCGCCATCGGCGCGCTGGCCGAGCACATAGGTGCCGCGCCCGACCTCGCCGCTCACCAGGCCGCGCTCGCGCAGCAATTGATAGGCCCGGCCGACCGTGCCGACGGTCGCGCCGATATCATAGGCCAGATCCCGCTGCGGTGGCAGCTTCGCGCCGGCCCCGATGACGCCCTTGTCGATATCTGACTCAATGCTGTCAGCAAGACGCTGATAGAGAGGGCCGGAACCGGCATTCAAATCTGGGAGCCAATTTGTCATGGTGACAATTTTCTATATTGCACCGAATTAGGAGTCAATACATATGAATTGCGCGGCAAAAAGGCTGCAATTGCAAATATTGGCAGAAATAAAATGAGTACAATTGAGACAATCCGTTACGCGAGGACTGAATCGCTCCGGGCACTTCCATCAAGCCAGCGAACCTATGTCGGTCGCCTTGTGCGCGTGGTCAGGTCGCTCGCGATCTGGATCGGTAGCCTGCTGGAGCGCCGGCGCAGCCGGCTGGTCCTGCTGGAGATGACCGACGATCAGCTCAAGGATATCGGCATTTCCCGTTGCGACGCCCATCGCGAAGGTCTCAGGCCCTTCTGGGATTGAAAGCGCACTCATGGGTCACGCTCTCTCGCTCGAAAAGGCACTCTGACGTCAGGGTGTCTTTTGATATTCTGGGTACGGACGCTATGAGACTGTGTATTGGGGCGGCGGCGGGCTAAACGAGATCGTCGAGATCGACATTGAGAGCTGTCGCGATTTTCTTCATCGCCGAAATGCTACCCTCCTTCTTGCCGCTTTCGATCTCGGAAATATATGGCGCGCTTAGTTCGGTTGCTGCAGCGAGATCGCGCGCGGACAGACCCCGATGCATTCGCCAAACCTTCACTGCGTTCTCGCCCGAGATGATGCGATTGACGATGCTGGCGGGAACCAGTTCATCACGTCCGGCGGCTATGTCGCTCTTCACCCTCTGCGCTCCGGCGATATCATTGCCGTCAACAAGGCGCTCATAGTCATCGAGAGGAAGGATAACGAGGGTCTCGCCCTTGGGAGTAGTGATCTTCTGCATGATGTTCTCCTAATCGTAGATGCCACCGCGTGGGTCGATTTTGAGGACTTCAAGGACATTGCCGAGATCGTCCATGATGACGCGCCAATCGGCTACCCGAAGGCGGATATAGGGCGAGCCAGCCAGCGCTTTGACATTGTTGGCGAGGCTGTTTGGGTCATTCGCATATTGCTCGACCTTCGAGATGATCCGGGTGGCTTCGTTCGAAGGCATCCGGCGCAGAGTCTTCAAGGCCGATTTTCTGTAGGCGATCTGCCTCATGTGCAGCCAATAGCAAATTGCGAACTTTTTTGCAAGTTAATTAGCTTATAGCGAACACGTAGACTGAAAAGGTAGACTGAAAAGATTGCCGTGCTGCGATCTGTTCGAGCAATCCTCGCGAACGGTTTGGATCACTGCGGACGAGCGCCCGAACCCCTGATCCGTGAAATCCCGCGATCCGCAAGCACGGCGATGACGCACAGCACGAGAAAAAGCCCGGTTACGGCCAGCGCCGAAATGGCGACGCTGGCCGCGCCGTTCTTGGCGACATCGAGGAAAGGGTAGGGCACCTCGCCGGCGACCGGTGCCCGCGCGAGTACATAGATCAGATAGGCGATGGGATAGACCATCCACCAGGAGATGTCGCGCCACCTTGTGGTGCCGTCGGCGCCGGCGACAAGCCACCACAGCACGAACAGCACCGGCGTCACATAATGCAGCAGCACATCGCAGACCAAAAACAGCCCTTGCGGCTGCCAAAGCTGCGCCAGAACAGTTGCATAGATGATGAAGACCAGCGTGATCGCCACCGCCACGCCTGCCCGCACCCGTGGCCCGGCAAAAGCCGGGAACCAGGCATAGCCAGTGGATGACAGCAGGGCGGTGTGGACGAGCACCGCGCCGATATTGGTCAGGATGGTGAAGAAGCTGAAATAGAAGATGAGCGAGCCGAGGAAACTGCGGCCCGCCTCCATCGAGGTCGGCACGGTGATGCAGATTTGCAGGACAAGCCCGGCAAGGCCAATGACCAGACCTGATATCTGCAGGAACCGGCCCATAGCCCTATACGGCCGCGGCGCAGGACGGGTTGCCCGCCCGCCAGCGGGCAATGTCCGAGCCGATGCGCGCGCCAAGCGGCTCGGCCATCAGCGGACCGAATACATCGACGCGGCTGGAATTGCCTTGCGCCTGCACCACCAGCAGCGGCTTGCCGCCATAATGCTTGGCCGGCACCAGCAGGAAGCGCGGCGTGCCGCTGAAGGAATTCAGTTCGTTGGCCATCTGGTAGGACTTGAAGGCCGGATCCTTGCTGGCGATCCAGCATTTATGAGCGGCGATAGCGACTTGCTCCATGGCCAGCAACGAGGCGCTCTTGCCCGAGGGGACCGGTGCGCTCTCCGGGCTCGACTGGCAGGACGCAAGCACAAAACCGGTTGCGATGAGAGCGAGGCAGGCGATCGTCTGTCTCATGGTCAAGCGGCTTCCGTCTCAGGTTGGAAAGGAAGATATCAGGCGGCGATGCCGAGGGCGCCTTCGAACAAGGCCCGGCCGTCATTGCCGCCATGGGCCGCTTCGATCAGGTTCTCGGGATGCGGCATCAGGCCCAGCACGTTGCCCTGGCTGTTGATGATGCCGGCAATGTCGTTGATCGAGCCGTTGGGGTTGGTGCCTTCGGCATAGCGGAACACCACCTGGCCTTCACCTTCGAGGCGGGCAAGCGTCTCGGCGTCGGCGAAATAATTGCCGTCGTGATGGGCCACCGGCGAACGGATGATCTGGCCGGGCTGGTAACGACGGGTGAACATCGTGTTGGCGTTGGCGATTTGCAGTTTCACTTCCCGGCAGACGAATTTGAGCGAGCTGTTGCGCATCAATGCCCCCGGCAGCATTCCGGCCTCGACCAGGATCTGGAACCCGTTGCAGACGCCGATCACCATGACGCCCTTGGCCGCCTTTTCGGCGACCGCCCGCATGACAGGCATGCGCGCGGCAATCGCCCCGCAGCGCAGATAGTCGCCAAAGGAAAAGCCGCCCGGAATGGCGATCAGGTCGACATCGGGGATTTCGGTATCGGTCTGCCAGACGGTGGCCGGCGCCTTGCCGGAAATCTTGGTCAGCGCCGCGATCATGTCGCGGTCGCGATTGAGGCCGGGGAGAAGGACGACTGCTGATTTCATTTCGGTTCGTAAGGCCTCTGGGCTTCGGCGAGTTCGCGCAGGTCTAAACGGCGATCGATACGCTCCAGGCGATCGTCCTGCCGAGCAAGAATGCCATAGATGTTATGAATATCGCTTTGCGTTGCCACCATGTGACCCCGCATCACATTCAATTCCCGTTTCGTCTCGGAAACATCCTGACGAAGTTCACCGATTTCGTGATGCACGCGCTTCAACAGCTCGAACATCAGCTCATTCGTGACTTCCGCCATCTGCCCCTCCGGTACAACCTCAGGTTATGGCTACACTATAGTTCTCAATCACCGTATTCGCCAGAAGCTTGTCGCACATCGCCTTCAAGTCTGCCTCGGCCTTGGCCTTGTCGGTCTCGGCGAGTTCGACGTCGAAGACCTTGCCCTGGCGCACCTGGCCGACGCCGCCAAAACCCAATCCGGACAGCGCGTGTTCGATCGCCTTGCCTTGCGGGTCGAGCACGCCGTTCTTGAGGGTTACGGTAACGCGGGCCTTGATCACGCTGGACATGCTCCTGTTCTAAAATAAGCGGCAAGAAATATCAGTGCTTCATGCCCTTCGGCGGCTCGCTGGACGCGACGAGTACCGGCCCGGCCGGGCGCGGTGGCTCGTTCTCGTTCATGATGCCAAGCCGGCGGGCGACTTCCTGATAAGCTTCGACCAACCCGCCCATGTCGCGGCGGAAGCGGTCCTTGTCGAGCTTGTCCTGCGTCGCGACATCCCACAGCCGGCAGGAATCGGGCGAAATCTCGTCGGCGACGACGATGCGCATCATGTCGCCCTCGAACAGGCGGCCGCACTCGATCTTGAAGTCGACGAGCTGGATGCCGACGCCCATGAACAGGCCGGACAGAAAATCGTTGACGCGGATGGCCAGCGCCATGACGTCGTCGATCTCCTGCGGGCTTGCCCAGCCGAAAGCGGTGATGTGCTCTTCCGACACCATCGGATCGTCGAGCGCGTCGGCCTTGTAATAGAATTCGATGATCGAACGAGGCAGCACCGTGCCTTCCTCGATGCCGAGGCGCTTGGCCAGCGAGCCGGCGGCGACATTGCGCACGACCACTTCGAGCGGGATGATCTCGACTTCCTTGATCAACTGCTCGCGCATGTTGAGCCGGCGGATGAAGTGGGTCGGAATGCCCATCCGGTTGAGATGGTTGAAGATATGCTCGGAAATGCGGTTGTTGAGCACGCCCTTGCCATCGACGACTTCGTGTTTCTTCTTGTTGAAGGCGGTGGCGTCGTCCTTGAAGAACTGGATCAGTGTACCCGGCTCAGGTCCTTCATAGAGGATCTTGGCCTTGCCTTCATAAATGCGGCGGCGATTTTTCATCTGATTTTTTCTCTGGATTTCCGGGCAGGCGGCAAGCGACCAGTTCCTGTCCGTCAACCTAAATTAGTGAGGCGACGGGCAGGGTTCAATGCCGGTGTCTATCTCAATCACGGTGTTTGCTCAATCGGCAAATCCTTTCAATCACCGCTTTCGGGACTGAAATGCCGCAGTGCAGCAAGCGATCTAGCATATTGACCGACCCGCGGCCTTTTGATTTGTGCTCGCCCAGCACACATATTCACCGTCAACGAATCGGATTTCATCGGAGGGATGCCATGAGCAGCATGAAAGACCGCGAAGAGGGCTTCGAGCGCAAATTCGCATTCGACGAGGAGCTTCGGTTCAAGGCCTCGGCTCGCCGCAACAGGGCGCTCGGCATGTGGGCCGCGGAAAAACTGGGCAAATCTGGCGCCGATGCCGAGGCCTACGCCAAGCAGGTGGTCGTCGCCGACATCGAGGAAGCCGGCGATCACGACGTTTTCCGCAAGATCCGCAAGGATTTCGATGAGGCGGGCGTCGAGCAGTCGGACCATCAGATCCGCCGCACCATGGACGAACTGATGGCGCAGGCCATCGAGCAGATCAAGAACACCTAGAGCATGATCCCGAACCGAAGGACCGCGTAGCGAAAAGTGGAGACCGGTTTTCGGAGAAGATCATGCTCAAAGAAAACAGCGTCTTCTGGACCAATCGACCGCCCGGCCCATCCGGGCGGTTTTTCTTTGCCTTTGCCGTCGTTTCCGGCTGAAACTGCGCCAGAGCCTGTTCCGGGGCCTTATCCAAAGGAGGCCTTTATCCAACAAGGAAAGCGCCAATGTCCCTGAAGTCACGCCTGGCGGCGGATGAAACGCTGTGCACCGCGTGGTCCGGCGTGCCGGATGCCCTCACGGTCGAAATCCTGGCCAAACAGGGCTTCGATGCCGTCACGCTCGACATGCAGCATGGCGGGCATAATGAGGATAGCGTGCTGCGCGGCATCGCGCCGGTCCAGGCCGCCGGCAAGCCGGCGCTGGTGCGCATTCCCGTCGGCCGTTTCGACATGGCCAGCCGCGCGCTCGATTTCGGCGCCGAGGCGGTGATTGCGCCGATGGTGAATTCGGTTGCGGACGCCAGACTGTTCGCGGCCGCCATGAAATACCCGCCGCTCGGCGAGCGCTCCTGGGGGCCGACCTACGCCTTTCCGCGCCACGGCAAGGGCGATCATGCCGACTGGCTGCGCGACAGCAACCAGCGCACCATGGCCTTCGCCATGGTCGAGACACGCGCCGCGCTCGACGCGCTCGACGGCATCCTCGACACGCCGGGCATCGACGGCATCTTCCTCGGCCCGTCGGATTTCTCGATTGCCTGGTCGAAAGGCACCACCGTCAATTCGACGCTGGAAAGCATGATGGAAACCGTCGCCTCGATCGCCGAACGCACTCGCAAGGCCGGCAAGCATGCGGCCATCTACGTCATGGAACCGGCCATTGCCGGCCGTGTGGTGGCCATGGGCTACCGGCTGCTGGCCATGGGCTCCGAGCATTCGCTCATTTCGCTCGGGGCAAAAACCCTGCTGAAGAATGTCAGGGATTCGATCGGGTCCTAAAGGTCCGTCAGGAACTTGGCGAATGTCATCGAGCCTTCAGGCCACGGGCCAAATCCGGAATCCGCGTTGAGATGGCCGGCATCGCCGGCGTCGATGAACAGCGAGCCCCAGGCGCCGGCAATGTCTTCGGCAACGCCGAAGGCGCAGAACGGGTCGTTGCGGCTGGCGATCACCACCGAAGGGAAGGCCAGCGGCTCACGCGGGTAGGGGCCGAAGGTCATCAGGTGCTTCGGCTTTATCCTGGGGTTGGCGACGTCGGGCGGCGCCACGAAGAAGGCCCCGGCCACCGGACGCTGGAACCGCGGCATGGCCTGGACAGCCGTCGCGACGCCGAGCGAATGCGCCACGATGACGACCGGCCGCTCGGCCTCGTTGACCGCCTTCGCCACGCTCGCCGTCCAGTCGTCGCGCACCGGCTTCGACCATTCCGCCTGCTCGACGCGGCGTGCGGTCGACAATTTCGCTTGCCAGCGGCTTTGCCAATGGTCCGGGCCGGAATTGGTGTAGCCCGGCACGATGAGAATATCTGCATCCCTGACTTTCATGGCGCGCATGTAGCGAGCGGCAACGCGGCATGCAACCGCGCATGATCCCAAAAAGTGGGAACCGGTTTTTGGGTAAGATCATGCGCCAAGCCAAAGCTGTTCGGCGCGACTGATCACAATAGTGAACACCTTGTTCGCTTCCTGCCGTCTTGTGTGAACGATCGTGATCGACGATCTGTCGTCGGGAAATGAAACGGCCGTGAAGGACCGGGATTTTGGCGCTGACACGACGTACAATGATCGGCGGTGCCGGGCTCCTGGCCCTGGGAGTTTCTTCAAGCGCCGCCCAAACGGAGAGTTCGATGAGCGAATTGCCTTTTGCCGCCACGACACCGGTGAGCGTGTCCCGCGTCGGGTTGAAGGCGCGCGACGCCGAAAGCCTGGCTGCCTATTATCGCAGGGTTGTCGGGCTGCAGGAATTGAGCCGCGCCGACGGCGCGATCACGTTAGGCGCCGCCAATCGTCCGCTGCTCGTCATCGAGGCGGATCCGGCGGCGAAGCTCGACGATCCGCGCAGCGCCGGCTTGTTCCACACCGCTTTCCTGCTGCCGAGCAGGGCCGATCTCGGCCGCTGGATCAACCACGCCATCGCCAGCAAGATCGCAATTGAAGGCGCATCCGACCATCTGGTCAGCGAGGCGCTCTACCTGACCGATCCCGAGGGCAACGGCATCGAGATCTATGCCGATCGCCTGCCGCGGGATTGGAAGTGGAACGGCGACAAGATCGCGATGGCGACCGAGCGGCTGAACATTCCCTCGGTCGTCGCCGAAGTTCCGGCTGGCGACGCCGGCTGGCAGGGCGCGCCGGACAACAGCATCATCGGCCACGTCCATCTGCGCGTGGGCAGGCCGGAAGAGGCCGAAGCCTGGTGGCACCAGGAATTCAGCTTCGATACTGTGGCGAAATATGGCGGCGCGGCGGTATTTCTGTCGTCCGGCGGCTATCACCACCATATCGGCGCCAATGCCTGGCAGAGTTCCAGCGCCGGTCGCCGCGATCCTGCCCGATCCGGCCTGGCCTGGGTCGAGATGCGTTCGGACAATGTGACCGATGAGACGGCCCGCGAGGACCCTTGGGGAACGGTCATTCGCACTGTGCCCGGCAAGGCCTGATCACTTTCGGCAGGCTTTAGAGGCTGGCTTTTCCCAGTAAACGGCCAAGCATGAGCAGGCCCGCCGGCCACAGGCCGAGGCGGACCTCGTTTCCCATATGGCCGAGCTCGCCGGCATCGGCGAGTTCCGCGCCCCAGGCGGCAGCAAAGGCCGTCGCCTTGTCGAAGGTCACGCGCGGATCGGTGCGGCTGGCCACCACCAGCGTCGGAAACGGCAGGAGCTTCAGCGGCATCGGCGCGAAGGGACGAACCAGATCGAAGGACGGATCGGGATCCTCGACATTGGTCGGAGCAACCAGCAGTGCGCCTGCAACTTTGCGCAGTTGGCTTTCGCTGGCGCCGGCCGCCCATTTGACCGCCGTTGCCACCGCCAGCGAGTGCGCCAAGAGCACGACACGCCGAGGTGCCGCGGCAACCGCAGCGTCCACCCGGCCGAT
The DNA here is from genome assembly GCF_000359125.1 of Mesorhizobium sp. STM 4661. Lineage (GTDB taxonomy): Bacteria > Pseudomonadota > Alphaproteobacteria > Rhizobiales > Rhizobiaceae > Mesorhizobium. Next base: position 23,100 of record NZ_CAAF010000051.1, read on the forward strand.
CCAGTCCTCAGGGCTGGGCCTGTCCCATTCGGCCTGCAGCACACGGCTCGAATTGGGAAAGGCCTGGCACCAGTGCGACATCCAGTGATCCGGTCCGGAGTTGCCGCGCCCTGGCAGGGCGAGAAAATCGAAGTCTCCAGCCGCGGAAATCATCACGCTTCTCCGAATACCCGCTTGAAGATCGTGTCGACATGCTTGGTGTGATAACCAAGGTCGAATTTCTCGCGGATCTCGGCCTCGGGCAAGGCGGCGGTCACCTCCTTGTCGGCGAGAAGTTCCTCAAGGAAATCAGCCCCTTGCTCCCACACCTTCATGGCGTTGCGCTGCACCAGCCGGTAAGCGTCTTCACGGCTGACGCCGGCCTGGGTCAGCGCCAGCAGCACGCGCTGCGAATGCACGAGGCCGCGGAACTTGTTCATGTTCTTCAGCATGTTGTCGGGATAGATGAGCAATTTGTCGACGACGCTGGTCAGCCGCGACAGCGCGAAATCGAGCGTCACCGTCGCGTCCGGTCCGATCATGCGCTCGACCGACGAATGCGAAATGTCGCGCTCGTGCCAGAGCGCCACGTTCTCCATCGCCGGCAGCGCGAAGGAACGCACCATGCGGGCAAGGCCGGTGAGGTTTTCGGTCAGCACCGGGTTGCGCTTGTGCGGCATTGCCGACGAGCCTTTTTGTCCGGGCGAAAAATACTCTTCCGCTTCCAGCACTTCGGTGCGCTGCAGATGGCGGATCTCGGTCGCCAGCCGTTCGATCGACGAGGCGATGACGCCGAGCGTGGCAAAGAACATCGCATGGCGGTCGCGCGGGATCACCTGCGTCGACACCGGTTCCGGCTTCAGCCCGAGTTTCTTCGCCACATGCTCTTCGACATAGGGGTCGATATTGGCGAAAGTGCCGACCGCACCTGAGATGGCGCATGTGGCGATGTCCTCACGCGCATGCACCAGCCGCTCGCGGCAGCGCGAGAATTCGGCATAGGCCTGCGCCAGCTTGACGCCGAAAGTGGTCGGCTCGGCATGGATGCCGTGGCTGCGGCCGATGGTGACGGTGTCCTTGTGCTCGAAGGCACGACGCCTGAGCGCCGCAAGCAGGCCGTCGATGTCGGCGAGAAGAATGTCGCTGGCGCGGGTCAACTGCACGGCAAAGCAGGTGTCGAGAACGTCCGAGGAGGTCATGCCCTGGTGGATGAAGCGGGCATTGGGCCCGACGAATTCGCCAAGATGGGTGAGGAAGGCGATGACGTCATGCTTGGTGACGCGCTCGATCTCGTCGATGGCGTCGACGTCGAATTTCGCGGCCCCGCCCTTTTCCCAGATGGTTTTGGCGGCCTCTTTCGGGATCACGCCAAGTTCGGCCAGTGCGTCGCAAGCATAGGCCTCGATCTCGAACCAGATGCGGAACCGGGTCTCGGGCGACCAGATGGCCACCATTTCCGGCCGGGAGTAGCGAGGGATCATCGGTCAGTCCTGACGTGCGAGAGCGTTCGCCCGCGTCCTAACAGAGGCCGACTAAATGCTCAACGCTGCGTCCGCGCAAACCAGATGCTGGCGGCAAACAGCGCGATGAAACCGAGCGGAAAATAAAGCCGGATGCCCAGAACAATGAACTGGTAGAGCGCCGTCGCCATCGTGAACACGAACTGGAAAGCCCACGTGATGGTCATTGCCGGTGCATGCCATTGGACATAGTAGGAGCGGTATTGCAGCCCAAACAAGCCGCCGGTGAAGGCGATCGTCGCGGTAAGAAGGCAGATAAAGGCGGCGGCAAAGGCAACTTCCCAGTGCCGGCCATGTGAAACCAACCGCGCCAGTAACAGGCCAACCGGAAAGGCGAGCGCTCCGCCGGCAGCATAGAGCAGCGAGACAAAGCGGATCTTGCCCGGGGTTTCCCAGTCATACAGCAACAGAGTGACGAGTGCGCTGGCGCCCATCGCCAGGGCCCACAGCAGCGCGCCGCAGACAGCGGTGCCTGGCGACGGCAAGGCACGCCGGACAAAACCCAGGGCGCGGTTGCGGATGATAGGGAGCGGCGTCACAGGCGGCCGGTTACCGCGATCCAGCGAAAGTCCGGACCTTCAAAGCCATATTGGCGTACAGCGATCAGCACGGCATAGGCGCTGAGGCCCTGCAGCGAAAATGTCTGCACCGCACCGATCCGGTAGCCATTCGGACAGCCCCGGCTTTTGGGGATCGCCTTGTCTTCATGCAGAAGCTCGGTCTTGCCGCCGGCTTTCGCTTCGATGCGCAGCAGGCGAAAGCCGTTGATCTCGCCCTGGCTCTCGCAGCCTCCGGTGTTGTTCAAGCCGATCTCGTCGAGCCGGAACTCGAGCGGATCGTCGACCGGAAAAAAGATCGGGCGCGGATTCACCACCATGCGGAACGGATCGGCCGAAAGCTCGGTCACCGGGTTGAAACCGGCGGTGATGCCGCGATTGGTGGTCAATTCGTTCTGCTTGATAACGGCTTCGCCTTTCTGCCGGGCCTGAAGGCGCGCCGCTTCGAGCGTGGCGTTCTCATCGTCAAGCCGGACCTTGATCGGCGTGCCCTGGAGAAAGCTGTCGTCGCCGGTGTTGATGTAATAGCGGTTGGCATAGGGGAACCCCGATCCGTCCTGGACGCCATATTCCTCGAACGCGAACACGCCTCCGTCCTGGCTGAAGCCGAGTATTTCAAGCTCGGCGACATCGCCGGCATGGGCGGGCATGACTGCCGCGAGTGGGGCGAGCAGGCAAACTGCAATCAGCATAGGATTTCGCATCGGTTTCCTCCGGCTGCCGGGTTCAATGGTCCCCGTATCACGAGATGGTCAAAACATCGTGCTATCAGATGCATCCAATTCGGCCGTCGATTATTATTGTCCGCAGTCTCACCACGTCGGCCCGAAAATCGGAATCGATTTCGGACTGCACGATGTGTTGATTTTAACTGGAGGACCACCATGACCGACGCCAGCAAAATTCGCGAGCATATGGAAGTGATCGGCGCCGATGGCGTTCATGTCGGCACCGTCGACAAAGTCGAGGGGCAGCGGATCAAGCTGACCAAGGCCGACAGTGGCATGGGCACGCACAAGGGCCATCACCACTATATCCCGCTCAGCCTCGTTGCCGAAGTCGACGGCAAGAAAGTCTGGCTGTCGGCAAATTCGGATGTTGCGGTCACCTTCGAGGAAGAAAAATCCGATCCCACTTGATCCCGGAGTCGCACATTTAGCGATCCCAGTGTCGCGCATTCAGCGATCCCAGGGTCGCGCGTTCCGCGATCCCAGTGTCGCGCATTCAGCGATCCCAGTGTCGCTTTCAGCGATCGCACGGCTGCGCACTCAGCGCGACGACCAGACCGGGAAGAGATCGCCTTCCGCCGGCGTCGCGGCAAAGACGCCGCGGCTGATGGCGCGCGCCATGGTGGCGCCGGCCGCGGCATAGAGGTCGATCGCATCATTGGGCGCGAGCTCGATGCCGCTCTTGCCCGTCGCCAGCGCGAAGACCAGATCGCCGTCGGCCGGCGTATGCGTCGGCCAAATGGCGCGCACGAATCCGTCATGCGCCGATATGGCCAGGCGTTTTGCGGCGGCCTTGGTGAGAACGGCATCGGTGGCGATGACGGCGATGGTGGTATTGCCGCCGGGCTCTATCTTCTTGTCGCGGAATTTCAGCAGGATCCTTCTCGCGTCGGCAGGCATCGGCGAGGGATAGCCGTGCCCGCCAAACTCGTCGCCAATCTCGAACGGTGCCGCCCAGAAGTAGCGGCTTCGGGCGATCGTCACCGAGCCGGTTGGATTGACGGCGGCCAGAGCGCCTATGGTGACGCCGTTGTCGAGCACCGTCGAGGCCGAGCCGAGGCCGCCCTTCAGGCCTGCACTCAGCGCGCCGGCGCCCGCGCCGATCGTGCCGAGTGGAAAGTCGATGCCGGCTGCCTGCGCGGCCTCATAGCCGAGATCGCGGTAAGGCGGATAGCGGCCCCAATCCTTGTCGCCGCCGTTGCGCAGGTCGAACAGGATCGCTGCCGGCACGATCGGCACGCGAAAGCCGCCGACCTCGACGCCGATGTTCCTCTCGCGCAAGGCCGCCTGCACGCCGGAGGCGGCGTCGAGGCCGAAGGCGGAACCACCAGAAAGCACAACGGCATGGATCGCCTCGATGGAATTCTGCGGTTCCAGCAGGTCCGTTTCGCGCGTACCGGGCGCGCCGCCCAGCACCTGGACTCCAGCCACAGCCGGTTCATCGCAAAGCAGGGCAGTCACGCCTGACTTCAGCCGGGCGTCCGCGGCGTTGCCGACGCGCAGGCCGGCGACATCGGTGATCAGGTTGCGCGGCCCGGTGCGAAACATCACTTCACCTCGAAAGGCACGAAACGCGCACCGTCGAAACGGAAGGCGCGGTAGGGGTTCTGGCTGAGATCGCCCTTTTCGTCGAAACGGATCGGCCCGATCACGGTCGTGAAATCATGCGCGGTGAGCGCTTCGGCAAGCGGCTTGCCGGAGGCTGCCGCCAGAGCCACGGCCGCCTTGGCAATCTCGACCGTCGCATAGGCCGGCAGCGCGTAGCCTTCCGGCACGATCTCTCGTGCGGCAAAAGCCTCCAGCACCCTGGGGTCGGCGACATCGAACCATTCGGGCGCCGCGATCATCAGCGTGCCGGTGGCATAGGGCACGTCGCCGGGCGGCGTGCGCAGCGTTTCGCCGCCAGCAAAAGTCATGCCGGCATCAAGTTGGCCGGCGTCGCGGCCCATAATGGCGATGTCGCCGCCGTCGCCGCCGGCAAAGATATGCGTCGCGCCGGCTTTCTTCAGCCGTCCGATCAAGCCGATCTGGTTGTCGAGCTGCGGCCGGAAGGTGTCCACGAACACCGGTTTCAGCGCCGCCTGTTCGGCGGCAGCGCGAAACGTCTCGGCGATTTCGCGGCCGTAGATCGTGCCGTCGTCGACGATGGCGAACAGCTCGTTCTGCCAGAGCCGGGTGAGGATGGTGGCGGCGGCGTTGCGTTCGTCGTCGCCGCGCGGCCCGAGACGAAAGACCGGCCAGCCGGTCTTGGCGCGCCGGTCGGTCAGGCTTTCGGTGCGCACGCCGACGGTGATGACCGGTATGTTGGCGTCCTTCAGGATGGGCAGCGCCGCTTCGATCGCGTCGGTGCAGAGAAAGCCGACAACCACGCTGACCTTCGCCGCCGCGAATTCCCTGGCTGCGGCGGCGCCGCCATCGGCCGTACAGGCGTCATCGACCGTCTTGATCTCGGCCCCGTTCGCCTCTGCCGCCAGGCCGGCACCCGCCTCGATCTGCTTGCCAAGGATCGCCGACGGTCCGGACAGTGGTGCCGCGACGCCGACGAGCAGCGTCTCGGCGCTTGCATTGGCGGAGAGCGACAGCCAGGCCAGCAGCGCTATTGTCGTTGTCCCGAATCGCATGCGTGCGAAGAATTCCTCCGTGCCGGCCAAGCGTTTCCCGGCACTATGCCCACAAAGACCTAAAGGCTGCCTAACCCTGGCGCAACACGCGAATTTCAGGATGCGAGTCAAGCACTTCGCTTGTGGCAGGCACTATGTGGCCATATATAACGGTTGGGTTCTAAGGAAAAATCATCGGTGCTGAAGAAGAACGACATCGGGCCGCAGGCCTATCGCGACGCGATGAGCCATTTTGCCGGCCACGTCCATGTGGTCACCACCGACGGCCCTGGTGGCAAGCGTGGTGCGACCGTCATAGCGGCCTGTTCGGTGTCGGACACGCCGCCGACCATTCTGGTCTGCCTCGACCGCGAAAATCCCAAGAACGAGCCGTTCGTGAAAAACGGCAAATTCGCCTTGAACACGCTGGCTTCGCATCAGGAGGCGCTGTCGGTCGGCTTTTCCGGTCTCACCGGCCTGCCGGCTGCGGAGCGTTTCGCGCTCGGCGAATGGGACGTCATCTCGACCGGCGCGCCGACGCTGAAGGGTGCGCTCGCCGTGTTCGACTGCGAGCTGATCGACACCAAGGATCTGGCCACCCATCGTGTGCTTTTTGGCAAGGTGACAGGCCTGCGCATCGGCGATAATTTGCGGCCGCTGATCTATCACGACCGCGGTTACCACGCCCTGTAGCGCGATGGTTGCACCCACGGAGAGAGAATGACCGAGTTGAAACCGCGCCCGGCGCCGCGGACGATCGACGAGACGCTCGCTCTGCTGACCGGTGCGGACTATGTGGCGGACCGGTCGCTGGCGACCGTGCTGTTTCTCTCGCTGCGCATGCAGCGGCCGCTCTTCCTCGAAGGCGAGGCCGGCGTCGGCAAGACCGAGATCGCCAAGGTGCTGGCGCAGGCGCTCGGCCGCCGGCTGATCCGCCTGCAATGCTATGAAGGCCTCGATGTCTCTTCCGCCGTCTACGAGTGGAACTACGCCGCCCAGATGATCGAAATCCGCATGGAGGAGGCGGCTGGCAAGGTCGATCGCTCCGATATGGAGCGCAATGTCTTCTCCGAAAAATACCTGATCCGCCGCCCGGTGCTTGATGCGCTGACCGGCAAGGCGGGCGCCGCCCCGGTGTTCCTGATCGATGAGCTCGACCGCACCGACGAGGCCTTCGAGGCGTTCCTGCTCGAGATCCTTTCCGACTTCCAGGTGACGGTGCCCGAGCTCGGCACGATCAGGGCGGAAGAACCGCCGATCGTCATCATCACCACCAACCGCACCCGCGAGATCCACGACGCGCTGAAGCGGCGCTGCCTCTATCACTGGGTCGACTATCCCAATGCCGAGCGCGAACTGGAGATCGTGCGCAGGAAAGTGCCGCAGGCCAACCGCCGGCTCTCGGCGGAGGTGGTTTCGTTCATCCAGAAGCTGCGCCAGATCGAGCTGTTCAAGGTGCCTGGCGTCGCCGAGACCATCGACTGGGCCGGCGCGCTGACCGAACTCGACAAGGTGGCGCTCGATCCGGAAACCGTTTCCGACACGATCGGCGTGCTCTTGAAATACCAGGACGACATTGCCCGCATCGAACAAGGCGAAAGCCGGCGCATCCTCAACGAGGTGAAAGCCGAGCTGTCGGCGGCGGAGTAAGGGCATGGCGCCGCGTCCCGAACCGAAAGAGGCGACAGCGGCCGGCCGCATCGCCGACAACATCGTCTATTTCGCCCGCACCTTGCGCAAGGCGGGCATGCGGGTCGGGCCGGCCTCGGTGAAGGATGCGATCGAGGCGGTGCTGGCCGCAGGCATCGGCTCCCGAGACGATTTCTATTGGACGCTGCACGCCGTGCTGGTGTCGCGACACGAGGACCATCCCACCTTCGACGAGGCTTTCCGGCTGTTCTGGAAGTCGCACGAGCTGATCGAAAAGATGCTGGCGATGTTTTCGCCGGTGGCGCCCTACAACAAAGAGAAGCAAAAACCCCGCGCAGCCGAGAACCGCGTCAGCCAAGCGATGTTCGAGGGCCACGGCAAGAACCAGCCGCAACAGGAAATCCCCGAGATCGAGGTCGATGCGCGCTTCACCTTCTCCGGCAACGAAGTGCTGAGGGGCAAGGACTTCGCCCAGATGAACGCCGCCGAAATAGCCGAGGCCAAGAAGGCGATTGCCCAGTTGCGGCTGCCCTTCGATATGGTCAGGACACGGCGCTTCAAAGCCGATGCGCATGGCCGCCGCATCGATCCGCGCGCCATGATGCGGTCGGCCGCGCGCACCGGCGGCGAATTGATCCTGCCGAAATTCCGCTCGGCCCGCGAGGTTCACCCGCCGCTGGTGGTGCTTGCCGACATTTCGGGCTCGATGAGCCAGTATACGCGCATCTTCCTGCATTTCCTGCATGCGCTGACGGAAAAGCGTCGGCGGGTGCATGCCTTCGTCTTTGGAACCAGACTCACCAATTTGACGCGCCAGATGCGCCATCGCGACCCCGACGCCGCACTTGCCGACTGCTCGGCGGCGGTGAAGGACTGGTCGGGCGGCACCCGCATCGGCGACACGCTCTCCGAATTCAACCGCCTGTGGTCGCGACGCGTGCTGGGGCAGGGCGCGGTGGTGCTGCTGATCACCGATGGGCTCGAGCGCGACGATGTCGCCGGCCTGTCGGAGGAGATGGAGCGCCTGCACAAATCCTGCCGGCGGCTGATCTGGCTGAACCCGCTGTTGCGCTTTGACGGTTTCGAGCCCCGCGCTCGCGGCGTCAAGGCGATGCTGCCGCATGTCGACGAATTCCGTTCGGTGCACAATCTCGATGCGCTCGCCGATCTCTGCGCCTCGCTGGACAAGAAGTCGGCCAGGTCGGTCGATCCGCGCCGCTGGCTGGACGCTGGCACCAGGCGCGCCGCATAGCCATATGTTGCCTCGGGAAAACATGGTTTTCCCTTGGAAGAACAGACTGCAAGGGAAGCGATCATGGACAACAGCATCTATCTCGATGAGGCCCGCGACCCGCTGATCATCGCGGAAGGCTGGATGAAGGACGGCAAGGATGTCGCCATCGCAACCGTGGTCGATACCTGGGGTTCGGCGCCGCGTCCGGTCGGCAGCCACCTGGTCATCGACGCGGACGGCAATTTCCACGGCTCCGTCTCGGGCGGCTGTGTCGAGGGCGCGGTGGTCACCGAGGCGGTCGACGTGATCGACTCAGGCAAGGCGAAGATGCTGGAATTCGGCGTTGCCGACGAAACCGCCTGGCAGGTCGGCCTGTCCTGCGGTGGCCGAATAAAGGTCTATGTCGAGCGGCTTGGCTAGAGGCATGATCCCGAAAAGTGGGAACCGGTTTTCGGACAAGATCATGCTCAAACGAAAGATCTTTTGATGGATCCGTACGCCCTGAAAACGTTGAATGCCGAACGCCGAGCCCGCCGCGCGGCGATCCTGGTCACCGATCTTGGCGACGGCCGCGACCGTATCGTGCGCGAGGGCGATCAGGTCGCCGGCGATCTCGGAACCGCGATCGCCAAGGCGTTTCGCACGGGCAATTCCGGCTCGGTCGAAGCCGAAGGGCGAACATTCTTCCTCAACGCCCATCTGCCGCAGCCGCGCCTGGTGGTGATCGGCGCTGTCCACATCAGTCAGGCACTGGCGCCGATGGCGAAAATCGCCGGCTACCCCGTCGAGATCATCGATCCGCGCACGGCCTTCGCCACGCCGGACCGTTTTCCCGATGTCGCGTTGCATGCAGAATGGCCGGAGGATGTGCTTTCGCGCCAGCCGCTGGATGGCTACACGGCGCTTGCCGCTGTCACCCATGATCCGAAGATCGACGATTTCGCGCTGAAGGCGGCGCTCGACGCCAACTGTTTCTATGTCGGTGCGCTCGGCAGCCGCAAGACACACGCCAAGCGCGTCGAGCGCTTGCTGGCCTTGGGCGCCACCGCCGATCAGATCGCCTGCATCCACGCGCCGATCGGCCTCGATATTGGTGCCGCAAGCCCGGCTGAGATCGCCGTCGCCATCCTCGCGCAGACGGTTCACGCCTTCCGCTCGCGCGGCCTGGAAAGCAAAGGCGCGGTGGCGTGAAATTTGGCCAGGTTCCGATCGATCAGGCCGAAGGTGCGGTGCTGGCACACGCCACCACAGCCGGCGAGCGGCGCTTCCGCAAGGCGCACAGGCTGAGCGCCGATGACCTGTCGGTGCTGAAGGCGGCTGGGATAACCCAAATAGTCGCCGCTGTCCTTGCGCCCGATGATCTCGGCGAGGATGCGGCGGCCGAGAAAATCACGCAAAGCATGATCCATCGCAATATCGAGGCGAAGTCCGCCGCGACCGGCCGGGTCAACCTTCATGCGGAGGCTGCCGGCATCTTCACCGTCGATGCGGCGGTGATCGACGCCATCAACGCCGTCGATCCGGCGATCACCATCGCCACGCTGGCGCAGCACGCGCCGGTCGAGAAGGGACAGATGGTCGTGACGGTGAAGATCATTCCCTTTGCCGTTGCCTCAGTCTTGGTCGATGCCGTGACAAAAATCTGCGCCGGCGGCGAGCTCTTTGCCGTCAACGCCTACCAGCCGGTGCGCGTCGGCGTCATCCAGACGGTCTTGCCCGGCATCAAGCCGAGCGTGCTCGACAAGACGCTGCGTGTCACCGAAGCGCGGCTGGCGCGCTCGGGTGGGCGACTGACGGCGGAGCGGCGCACGCCGCACGAAGTCGCCCCGGTGGCGGAGGCCGCGATCTCGTTGGCGCGCGACAACGACATGGTGGTGATCTTCGGCGCTTCGGCGATGAGCGATTTCGGCGACGTTATTCCAGCCGCGATCGAGAAAGCCGGCGGCATCGTCATCCGTGCCGGCATGCCGGTCGATCCCGGCAATCTGCTTTTGCTCGGCACGCTTGCCGGCAAGCGCGTCATCGGCGCGCCCGGCTGCGCCCGCAGTCCCAAGGAGAACGGCTTCGACTGGGTGCTCGACAGGCTGATTGCTGGGCTCGACGTGACGGCGAGCGACATTGCCGGGATGGGCGTCGGCGGGCTGTTGATGGAAATCCCGACACGGCCGCAGCCGCGCGAACCGCTGCCGGCCAAGGCGGAACTGGTGGTCGATGTCGTGCTCCTGGCGGCCGGTCGCTCCAGTCGCATGGACGGCCCGAACAAGCTGCTGGCGCTGTTCGACGGTGAGCCGCTGGTGCGCCGCACAGCCGAGCGCGCGCTGGCGTCGAAAGCGTCGCGCACCATTGTCGTCACCGGACATCAGCGCGAGCGGGTGCGGACGGCACTGTCGGGGCTTGATTTGACCTTCGCCGACAACCCGGATTTCGCCGAGGGCCTGTCTTCGTCGCTGAAGGCCGGCATCGCCCGGGTTGCCAGCGATGCCGCAGGCGCCATGATCGTCCTCGGCGACATGCCGGGCATCTCGTCGGCCGACCTCGACAGGCTAATCGAGGCGTTCCGCAAATCCGGGAGCAGGGCGGTGGTGCGCGCCTCGCACAAGGGAAGGCGTGGCAACCCCGTTTTGCTGCCGCGCTCACTGTTTCCAGCGATCGCGCACCTGGAAGGCGATACCGGCGCGCGCCATCTGGTCGAGGCCGAGGGGCTCGATGTCGTCGATATCGAGATCGGCGAGGGCGCGGCAGTCGATGTCGACACCCGCGAGGCGCTGGAGAGCGCCGGCGGCGTGCTGCAGGATTGACAAACCAAAGCCGAAAAACGCATGCGTTGGGCATGGCTAATCGTACCGTTGCACCCCCCTCTGGCCTGCCGGCCATCTCCCCCTCAAGGGGGGAGATTGGCAGCTTCGACGGCCGCATTCATCCTGCGGTTTTGGAGATTGGCGAAAGCCGAAGTGTCATCCAATCTCCCCCCTTGAGGGGGAGATGGCCGGCAGGCCAGAGGGGGGCGTGCCGCGCTTTCCTCACCGCAATGCTGTTCTTGTTTTCTTCGGCCGCCAACGCCGACACGTTGTCCCTAAAACCCTTCAAGGACGATCTCTTCGCCTATCCGGCCGCCCTCTCGTCCGGGAACAATGGCGCCTACACGGTCATCGACTATCGTGAGCTGCGCGATATCAACGCCCGCGACGAAGTGCCGGAGCGTCGGGTGCATGCGCAGTATGTCGATACCGGCGTGCGCAAGGTGCAGCAGGATCTGTTGCTGAAGACCGACGCCGGCAATCTCCGCCATGTCGCCGTCGGCAAGACTGAAGGCGCTGCGATAATCGTTCTCTACTTGCACGGGCAGGGCGGCAGCCGCAAGCAAGGCGTCGACGACTTCACCTTCGGTGGCAATTTCAACCGCATCAAGAACCTGATGGCCGGCAATGGCGGCCTCTATCTCAGCCCGGATTTTTCCAATTTCGGCGACACCGGCGCGGCGCAGGTCGCGGCGCTGATCGATCACTATGCCGAACAGTCGCCAGGCGCGAAGATCTTCGTCGCCTGCGGTTCGATGGGCGGTGAGCTGTGCTGGAAGCTGGCTGCCCGCAAGGACACTGGCGGTCGCATCGACGGGCTGCTGCTGCTCGGCTCGTTGTGGGACGAGAGCTTTTTCGCAAGCCCTGCCTACAAGCGCCGCGTGCCGGTCTTCTTCGGCCAGGGCAGCAAGGATCCGGTCTTTCCCATTGCCAACCAGGAAGCCTTCTTCCGTTCGATCCTGACCAAATCGAAGACCTACCCGACCCGCTTCGTCCGCTTCGAGACCGGCACCCATGGCACGCCGATCCGCATGGCCGACTGGCGCGGCACGCTCAACTGGATGCTGTCCAAAGCGCCCTAACCCCTAGGATTGACGTGCCTCAAGGCGGGGTGTTGTAGTCGAGCACAGTCTGCGGGTTGATCTCGCCGTCATAGGACGCGTCGACATCGTATTGCACCAGCGAGAAATTGCCGTTGCGAAACAGATAGGTGCCCGCCGATGAGGCGTCGCCGACGCCGCGCCATTTGTTCATGGACGAAATCGTCTTGGTGGCGTCGTCATAGTCGGAATTGACCAACTGGTCGTCGGTCTGGAAGCCGATGATGTTGATCGCCTCGACCTTGCCTTCGCTGTTGTTGTTCTCGTAGCGGATATCGAGTTCCGGCGAAGCAAACTGTAGCTGCCGCACGCCCGACACGTCGTCAGAGATGTAGTAGACGGCACTCTCATTGTAAGCCGCCATCGAGCAGAAGAAGCGGAACAGCCGCATCTCGCGTTCGGGTTCGTCGGCGGCAGCATTCGCATCCTTATAACGGAGAGTATGGGTCGCCGGCTCGCCCACTGGCTTGCTATCAGGCGTTTCCTTGTCGCACTGCTCGCCATAGGTGGCGGCGAAGGCCTTCTTGGCCTCCTCCAGCGCCGCGTCCTTCTTTGGCGGCGGCGGGCCGTCGCCACAGCTTTCCGGCACGGCATCCTCGAAATCGGCCGTCGCCGGCTTCAGCGCACCCTTGTCGATGAAGATCGGGGTGAACGGCGGTTCCTGGATCGAGGCATTGACCTGGCGCAGCGTGTAGCAGCCGGCGAAGACCGTCCCCTTGCCGGTCTTGTCGGTCGCGCGGATGGCGACGGGAACATTGTAAAATATGCTGCCGGCCGCCCCTTCGTCGGACACGGCGCCGGTCTGGACCTCGACCTTGTCGGTGCCGTCATAGCCCTTGACGAATGTGTCGAAATCCTTGGCCGGCTTGGTGTCGCCGAAATAGCCCCAGGCGCGTGCGAATTCGTGCCGGCTGATGGCGCTGTAGAGCGAGCGGACGACCGCTTCGGCGGTGGACCGGTCATCGACATAGGGCGCGTCGGCGGCGAGCAGTGTCTGGCCCGTTAGGGCAAGGGAGAAAAAAACGGTCGCTGCAAAGAAGGCGCGTCTCATCGGGAATCTCCACCTGACGGGGAAATTCTATCATACCGAATGCGGCGGCGAGGTGACGCTTGAAGAATCGCCGGGGAAGGCGCTACGTCCCGCCGCCGGCGTTCCGGCCGGACAGGAGAAACTCACGTGACCATATCGATGTACGAGGCATCCGTGCCGGTGTTTACGGCCAGGTTGAAAGCATTGTCCGACGTGCTGTCGGCGGCCGAACAGAATGCGCTTGGCCGCAAGATCGATCCGCAGGTGTTTTTGACCTCGAGGCTTGCGCCCGACATGTTCGCATTGACCAGGCAGGTGCAGATTGCCACCGACCACGCCAAGGGTGCGCCGTCACGGCTTGCCGGCCGTGAAGTGCCGAAATACGAGGACAATGATGCGAGCTTTGCCGATCTCCAGGCACGCATCGCCAAGACCCTGGACCTTTTGGCGACCTTCTCGGCTGCCGATTTCGATGGCTCTGACGACAAGTTGATCGAGCTGAAGCTTGGCCAGCGCGAAATCTCGATGGCCGGCATGCAATATCTGCTGCATCTGGCCATGCCCAACTTCTACTTCCACGTGACCACCGCCTACGACATTCTGCGCCACAATGGCGTGCCGCTGAGCAAGGCGATCTTCCTGGGATCACGCTGAGACTTTGAGGTTTCCCGGTATCACCGGGAAACCTCGCGCCAAGACATATTCAGCGCAGGGACATCTCGCGGGCAATGCGCGGGAAATCAGCCGGCTTGACGCCGATGTCGGCGCGGTCGGCATTGCTCATCGAGTGAAGCAGGGCAAGTGCCGCGCGATAGCGCAGATGCTCCTGCGGACGCGGACGGGCGAACATTTCAGTGAAGAACCCCATGAATCAGGCCCCTTGTTGATCCTCCACGGCCGCTAATATAGGCAAATCATGACAATTGTGCAGTGCAGCATTTGCATGGCAGCCATGCCGCATCGATTTTTTTGACCACAATCGACGTGTCCGCTGAAACTTCTGGGGCGGTCGGGCCGTAGGACTAATGCCGGCTTAGGCCGGTTTTTCCTCGCCATTCCTGGCGGACTTCCGGACTGCATGGAAATGCAGTCCGGCTTTTTGTATCAACACAACGAGACCAAACGGCAGGCGGGCTTGGAGACAAGCGGTGCCTTCCTGTATGCTGCGAGTTCCTCCCCGCGCAGCCGCGCAACGCTTTCCCGCCGGAGAAAAATTCCATGCACAAACGCCGCCTCGGTCGGACCGATCTTCTTGTTTCCCGGATCTGCCTGGGTTCGATGACCTGGGGCCAGCAGAACACCGAGGCTGACGGCCACGCCCAGATGGACCTGGCTTTTTCGCGTGGCGTCAATTTCATCGACACGGCAGAACTCTATCCGATCCCACCCAAGGCCGAGACGCAAGGCCGGACCGAAAAGATCATCGGGGGCTGGATGAAGGCCAGGGGTAACCGCGATCAAGTGATCCTGGCCTCGAAGGTGGTCGGCCGCACCGCCAACTCATGGTTTCGCGGCGACCGCCCGTCGAAGCTGGTGCGCGCCGATATCCTCGACGCGGTCGAAAAGTCGCTGGCCAAGCTCGGTACCGACTATATCGACCTTTACCAGATCCATTGGCCGGAACGCGATGTCCCTTGGGGCGCCAATCCGAACCGTATCGGCGCCGTGCCGCGGCGGGCCGACGCTGTTGGCGCGCCGGCCGGCGAGACGCCGATCGCCGAGACGTTGGCCGTCTTCGACGAGCTGGTGAAGGTGGGAAAAATCCGCCATTTCGGCCTGTCGAACGAGAGTTCCTGGGGCGTCATGCGCTTCGTCGCCGAGGCTGACAAAGGCGTTGGTCCGCGCGTCGTCTCGCTGCAAAACGCCTACAATCTCGTCAACCGCGGCTTCGAGGTGAACCTCGCCGAAGTCTGCGAGCGCGAACAGATCTCGCTGCTTCCGTATTCGCCGCTGGCGCAAGGCTATTTGACCGGCAAATACGATCATGGGGCGCGGCCGCAGGGCTCGCGCTCGCAGCTCTTCAACCGCGGCCAGCGCTACGAGACGCCGAATGCCGCGGCCGTGCTGCTCGAATACAACGAGTTGGCGCGCTCCTTCGGCATGGAGCCGGCACTGTTCGCCAATGCCTATGTCGCCAGCCGTCCGTTCGTCACCTCGAGCATCGTTGGCGCAACGACCATCTGGCAGCTCGAAATGGCGTTGTCTTCGGTCGACGTGACCTGGACCGAGGAGATGCAGAAGGCGGTCGACGCCATCCACCAGCGCGTCGGCAACCCGTGCCCGTAGATGAGGCGCTTTGAGGTGGAATTGTCAAACAATAACAAAGGGAAAGGGGCAGTGATGAATTTCCCGATCGAGGCCGTGCGGGAAAGATTTCCAGCTCTGTCCCTGACCGACAAGGGTCGCCGTCGCATCTATCTCGACAATCCCGCCGGCACGCAGGTGCCGCAAGCGGTCGCCGATGCGGTTGCGCGCTGCCTGTTGACCACCAACGCCAATCTCGGCGGTTTCTTCGAGACCACTGTGGCGGCGCAGGCTGTCGTGGACGAGGCGCATCGGGCAATGGCCGATTTCCTCGGAGCCGCGAGCCCTGAGGAAATCATCATCGGCGCCAACATGACGACGCTGACCTACCACATGTCGCGCACGCTCGGCCGCACGATGAAACCGGGTGACGAGATCATCCTCACCCGCATGGACCATGAGGGCAATGTCTCGCCCTGGCTGCAACTGGCGGAAGACCTCGGCCTCGTCGTGCGCTGGCTGCCATTCGACGAGCAGAGCTGGCAGGTCGAGGAAGTTACGCTGGCTGGCCTGATTTCCGAGAAGACGCGGCTGGTCGCGCTTAACTACGCCAGCAACCTCACCGGTTCGGTCAATCGCGTGAAGGCTTTGACGCGCATCGCAAAGCAAGCCGGCGCCCTGGTCTATGTCGATGCCGTGCAGTTCGCGCCGCATGGGCTGATCGACGTGCAGGATCTCGGCTGCGATTTCCTGATCTGTTCGGCCTACAAATTCTTCGGCCCGCATATGGGCATTCTATGGGGGCGCCGCGCGGTCATCGATGCGCTGCAGCCGTACAAATGCCGTTGCTCGTCCAACGGCCTGCCGGAACGGTTCGAACTCGGCACGCCGCAGGTCGAACTGATGACTGGTCTCACGGCCGCAGTCGACTATTTTGCGGAACTGGGCGCGGCTGCGGGTGAGGGCGGGTCGCGACGGCAAAAGATTGCGAAGGCATTCGAACTGGCCATTGCCTACGAGAATCCGCTGGCGCAAAGGCTGATCGACGGTCTGTCCGACATTTCAGGCCTGACCATCCACGGCATCACCGATCCGGCGCGCCTCAGCGAACGCGTGCCGACGGTTTCCTTCACTGTCGACGGCATGGACCCGGAGACGATCGCGCGGCAGATGAACGCCGAAAACATCTTTCTGTGGTCCGGCCACAACTATGCCTGGGAGATCGTCCACCAGCTCGGCATTCCCGCCGAACAGGGTGTCGTGCGCATCGGCATCGCTCACTACAACACGCCAGCCGAGATCGACGAGACGCTGGAGAGTGTGTACCGGGTTATCGCCATGCTCAGGCAACAGCGAGCCTGTGCGATATGAAAACTACCGCTTCTTGCCGCCGAACCCGGTCAGGAACGCGGTGAGATTGTCGCCAAGTTCCTCGCAGAGATAGTCGCGCTCCTGGACGATGACAGTTGGCAGGCCGAGCCGAGCAATGGCCTCGCCGATCCGCGAAAAGCCTGGCGTCGTCACCGACAGCCCGCCGAACGGATCGCCTTCGAAGGCGCCGAGCCCGAGCGCCACGACCAGCGCTTCCGGCGCAAAAGCGCGGGAACGCCATATCAAGCGCTTCGAGAAACGCCGCTTCGCCGGATTTGCGCACCAACGGTAGGTTGAGGAACCGCCGCGCGCAATCGGATGGATGTTAGGGATGACTTCGGCCGAGGCGCCCTCGATGCGCTGCCAGCGCGCGAAGATATGCTCGAGGAAAAACAGATACTCGGGCGTAGGCACCGCAGCAACCGGGCCCAGCCCATGATCTCTTGGTCGCTCGATCGTGCAGCCGGCGGCCTTGGCTCCAGCCAACAATCGCTCGACACGTTCCGGTTTTTCCGGATTGGGCTGCTTCGCGCCGCTGGAGAGAAAGGCCTTCGGATCATGGCGTTTTTGTTCCGCGGCATAGAAGGTTTTCATTCTCGCTCTCCATCGTCCGATGCATTGGCGAAGGCGACGAAGGCGTCTCCGACGATCTTCTGCACCTGCTCGTAGCTCGAGCAGGCGATGCCAAGCCGTTCATAAAAAGCCTTGGCGGTTTCATTGTCGGTGTCGACGGACAGCCTGAGATAGACGCCGCCGTCTTTCCGGCATTCTCGCGCGACCTGGCGCAACAGGCGTTCGCCGATCCTGCGGCCGCGGAACCGGTCCTCGACATAGAGGTCCTGCACATAGACGCCGGGCCGCCCCATCCAGGTCGAGAAGATCGGGAAATGCAGGCAGAGGCCGGCGAATTCGCCGCCGACTTCCGCGATCAGCGTGGAGAAGGCGGGCTTTTCGCCAAAGCCGTAGATGCGCAAATCCTCGGCTGTCGAAGTGATTTCCTCGGGCGCGCCGATATGGGCGCCGAGCCGCAGGATGGCGGCATGGATCGTCTCGACGTCCTCGACGGTGCCGGGGCGGATGAGAACCTTGGGCGAGGGAGCCGTCACTGGAAGCGCAGCGCCAAGGCACCCCCCTCTGTCCTGCCGGACATCTCCCCCGCAAGGGGGGAGATCGGCAGCTTCAATTTCACCGCCCATTCTGCAACGCAGACGATTGGCGAAAGCCGGCGCGACATCCGATCTCCCCCCTTGCGGGGGAGATGTCCGGCAGGACAGAGGGGGGTGGGAAGGATCGCAAACATCTCAGGCATCTCAGAACGCCACCCGATCACCTTGTCAGCCTCAACCCTCGACCGGCAGATCGAGTTCGGCGGCCAGCGCCTGCAGCGAGTCGCCGAGGATGGCGACGATCTCGCCGATCTGCTCGGCGGTGACGATCATCGGCGGGGCGACTATGAAATTGTCGCCGTCGACGCCGCCCTTGACCCGCCTGCCATAGATGATCAGCCCTCGCTCATAGGCGAGGTCGAGCAGCCGCTGGGTGGCCTTCTTCGCCGGTGCGATCGGCCGCAGCGTATCGGGATCGGCGACCATCTCGGCGCCCAAAAGCAGACCCTTGCCGCGCACGTCGGCGATGAAGGGGAAGCGCTTGGCCAGCGCTTTCAGTTCGCCCATCAGCAGGTCGCCCATGTCGGCCGCATTGGCAATCAGGTCGAGCCGGTCCATCTCGCCGAGCACGGCAAGGCCGGCGGCACAGGCCAGCGGATTGCCGGCATAGGTATGGCCGTGCTGGAAGCCGCCAGAGGCAAGCAGCGGCTCGACCAGCCGCATGGGCGCGGCCAGCGCGCCGAGCGGCGCATAGCCCGAACCTAGCCCCTTCGACAACGCGACGATATCGGGCTTGCAGTTCCAGTGGTCGCCGCCGAGGAATTTGCCGGTGCGGCCGGCGCCGCTCATCACTTCGTCGTGGATGAGCAGGATGCCATGGCGGTCGCAGATCTCGCGGATTCGCGGATAGTAGCTGTCGGGCGCCACCAGGGCGGCGGTCGCGGCACCGCCGACCGGTTCCATGATGAAAGCGAGCACGCTTTCCGGCCCCTCGGCGAGGATCTTTTCCTCCAGCATCTCGGCATAACGGATGCCGCGCTGTTCCATCGAAAGATTGTCGCGGTCGCGCCACGCGGTGGGCGCAGGCACGGTCGGCATCACCCGCATCATCGGCGTGAAAGTTTCGGCCAAGGCATCGTCGCCGGTGATGGCGAGCGAACCGAGCGTTCCGCCATGATAGGACGGAAAGCGCGTGATCACTTTCCAGCGCTTAGGTTGGCCGGTGGTAACAGCCCATTGACGCGCCAGCTTGATGCAGGATTCCGTCGCTTCCGAGCCGCCCGAGACGAAGAAGATCCGGTCCATGCCTTCCGGGAGTTTGGCCGCCAATTGCCGCGCCAACTCCTCGGCCGGCTCGTTCTCGAAATGCAGGCGGTAGGCAAAGGTGGCGCGGTCCATCTGCCGCTTCATGGCGTCGAGCACATTGCGGTTGGAATGACCGATATTGGCGACCATCGGTCCGCTCGACCCGTCGATGAAGCGGCGGCCATCCTGCGTCCAGATGTAGATGCCCTCGGCGCGGTCGATCAGCGGCCGGCGCAGGCTGGACAAATAGAACAGGTGCGATGGCGACCGGGCCGCGATATCTGGAGCTGAGGTCTGGGATTTCGGCATGTCAGGTCTTTCCGAGATAGCGGTCGAGAACATTTTTCGTCACGCGTTCGACCATCGCATCCTGCCTTAGCAGGCCGGCGACCCATTCGCAGCTTCCGGCGTGGAAAACCTCGCCCTTGCCGCGCGGGAAATTGACGATCATGCCATTACCGCGCTTGACCTTGTCGAGATTGGCGTCGCTCGCTTCACCGAACAGCGTCTCTGCCGTGAAGTGGCCGTCCTCGTCGCCGAGGAACTGGTCCTTGAGCGGGATATCGGCGCTTTCCTCGACCTGGCTCGCCATGCCGACGGCAAGCACTTGCAGCCCGTCAGGCGCGCCGCTTGTGGCTGTCGGATAGGGCAGGCCGCCGCGGATTTCGAAATCGAGCCCGTCGACCTCGTAGCCATAGACATGGCTGTCGGCGCCGAGCAGGTCACCATAATAGATGCCGGTTCCGGCGAAGGCCCAGTGCTCCGGCCGGTAGACCGGGAAGCCGCGCACGCCGCGCGGCGCGCAGCCGCCCCAGCCGGCATAGACGCCCCTGGTCGCATTGAGCCCGAAGGTGGCTGAGCCCGGCCGGCCGATCTCTGGCGCTTCCCAGGAATTGGTAGCGCGGGTGACGTCGCCGCCGCGATAGGCCGGGTCTTCGGCGCGGGCGCGATATTTGTAGCAGACCTGCCGGCGGCCCTCGTCCTCCAGCCTGGTCTGCCACATGAAATTGCCGGCGAAGCGCGCCGCATGGCCGCCGCGCTCGACATAGGTGTCGACCGCGTCGCGCATTTCCCAGGTCCAATATTCGTCATGACCGACGAAGACGACGCAGTCATAGCCCTCGAGGATTTCGGGAGTGAAATGCAATTCGTGCTGGCTGGCGAGATCGACGGCATAGCCCGAGCGCTCGGCGAAGCGGAAGAAATGGCTGTCATAGCTCGCCCAGCCGGAGGAGGCATATTTCTTCGAATGGCCGGTGGCGAAAGCCCACTCCATGTGGGGATAACGTGGCACGGTCTTTGGCGGCACCGCGACTTCGAGCGGCACACGCG
Source organism: Mesorhizobium sp. STM 4661 (assembly GCF_000359125.1). GTDB lineage: Bacteria > Pseudomonadota > Alphaproteobacteria > Rhizobiales > Rhizobiaceae > Mesorhizobium. Next base: position 43,654 of record NZ_CAAF010000051.1, read on the forward strand.
GCGCGCCCTTGGGCAGCACGACGAAGCCGCGGCACCATGGCCGCTGCGTCGATACCATGCGCGCATACTGGTCGCGGTTCGGGCCGGTGATGCCTTCATAATGGTTGGAGCCGCCCCAGGTGTTGTAGGCAAGCCATGTGCCTGTCGCCGCGACCTGCAGCACGCGGCCGGATTTCTGGCCGGGCTGCGGAGCGACGATGAAAAGGTGATGGCAGCGGATCGGCTGGCCGTCGCGGCCGTCCGCTTCAAGCGTGACGCGATAGGCGCCGGACGGCCAGCCGTCGCCGATGCGGAATTCGAATGATGCTTCCCAGCCGCACCCTTCGACCGAGCACTGGTCCGGCGTGTCCTGCCAGCGGGCCGCGATGCCTTCCTTCTCGAACATTTTCGTCCCTGCGCCGCCATCCCGCACGATCGCCATGTTGAAGCGTGAGGCGGTCGAGCTGACATGCAGCGTCACCGTCTCGCCCGGGCGGTACGAAAAGCGGTCGCTGTAGCACCAGATCTCGCCGCGCTCGCCATCCATCCCGGGCCTTTCGTAATAGTGGCTGCGCACCGCTTGCCGGCGCTGGTCGGGCGTCAGTCCGAAATCGGGAAATTCGGTCGGCGGATGGGTCATGAACACCGGAAAACGTCGAAGGCCGCCATTTCGGCCATCTGCCGGCCAGGCGTCAATCGGAAACGGTCGGGCCAGCATTCGTCCGCCCAGCATTCGACCGCAGCGCCCTTGGCCCCCTTGGCCAAACAGACTATCTCCACAATGGGCGGTGTTTTCCGCCACGGGAGCTGACATGCTGAGAGTGCAGAAGGTTAGGGTGGACGACATCTATGTGCCGACCGCGCGCAAGAAGACGCTGCATCCCGAGACCGTTCGGCATCTGGCCGAGGACATTCTGGAAAACGGCATGAAGACGCCGATCCAGGTCCGCCATGACGGCAAGCGCCATATCCTGGTCGAAGGCTTGCATCGGCTGGAAGCGGCCAAGTGGCTCGGCGAGACCGAGATCGACGCGTATCTCGTCCAAGCCAAGCGCCACTAAGGCGATCCCTCGGCCGCCGCAATCGCCTCGTCTGAAACTGCCCGCCGGCCGTCTCCAGATGGGGCGGCCGGCAGCCTATGACGCCTTGGCGCGGCGCGGCTGCCTGAGATGCTTGATGCCGCTCATCTCGACGAAATTCGTCGCCGAGTCCCAGAGATAGTCGCCGTAGAGGAACGGTTCGAAGGGTTGTGCGCCTGCGAGCGGCAGCGGCGCGATCTCGGCGTCGACGCGCGGCTCATAGAAGAACGGGATCGAGAAGCGCGCCGTTTTCGGGGCAATCACTCGGTGCCGTGTCGCCCTGACGCGGTCGCCCGTCCAGCGCTCCAGCAACTGCCCGAAATTGACCGCCAGAGTGCCGTTGGCCGGCGGAACGTCGATCCATTCGCCCGACAGGTTTTTCGCCTGCAGTCCCTCGACGCCGTCCTGCGCCAGCAGCGTGACGAAACCGGAATCGGCATGCTCGCGCCCGATGATGCTGCGCGTCTCGCCCTTGTGGATCACCGAAAACTCCGGCCCGCTGATATCGATGCCGGCACTGGCGTCGCGCAAGGGATAGCGGATCAGGCGCAACGTCGAGATGCCGCCTTGGAAATCCGCGTCGAAGATCGTTTCCGGCAGGCCGAGCCCGCGCGCGATCGAGCGCATCAGCGCATTGCCAACCGCCTCCATCGCCCGGTAATAGCTCGCGGCGGCCTCGCGCCAGCCGGGCAATGTTTCCTCGGCGGGCAGTGGCGTAGGCTCGCGCAAGGGATCGTCCGATTGAGAATCGCCGGCAGCCTGCCCATGCGCAAGGTCCGGCCCCATGTCGATGCCTTCCTTGTAGGACACGGCGATGGGCTGCAGGGGGAACCAGCCGCGATAGACATTCTTTTTCGTGCAGTCGAAATTCCAGCGCAGCAATTTCTGCTTCTCGGCATCGGGCAGGCTGAAGATGCGCAGCAGCTCCGCCCGCCTTTCGGGCGTCAGCCATGCATCGCCGGGAAAATCCTTGATCGCCATGAAGCCGATGCCCGAAGCGGCGGCCAGAATATTGGCGTCGGTGCGGTCGCGGGCGGGCGAGGGCGGTCCGAACAGATCCGCAATCCCGATGGTTTCGATGTCCATGGCCTCTCTCCCAATCTGCCGATGTGAGCAGGCGCAATGGCCGGCGTCCTGTCAATCCCGTGTTGTTGGGCCAAGCGGAACGCGGTCGCATCACCGCGATCGATGGAGCCATCAGGGCTTTTCAATTGACCGGGCCATTCCCGCCGCTACCTTGCCGCCAGTTTCCAGGCAATGGATCAGGGCGATGGCAAGATATCAGGGTGGGTGCCTGTGCGGCGCGGTGCGCTACCGCGCAGAAGTCGTGCCGATCAACGAGCGCGTCTGCCACTGCGGGCTCTGCCAGAAGGCGATCGGCGCGGCGTTCAACGCACGCGTGCTGTTCCGCATCGTCGACGTGACGGTCGACGGGCCGGTGGCGACGGTGAATTCCTCGCCCGATCTCAAGCGCGGCTTCTGCGCGACCTGCGGCACGACGATGTTTTCCCGGCGCGATTCCGCCGGCATCATCGGCATCACGACAGGCTCGCTCGATGACCCTTCCCTGTTCAGGCCTGAGATGCATATGTGGACCGCTTCCAGCCCTCGGTGCGGCTCGATGACGGCCTGCCGCAATATGAAGGCGCGCCGCCACCCGCTTGATCTTCTCCCTTCACTGCACAAAAATTTAATCCAGAGCCACGAGATAGCCGGCAAAGCGTCATTGGCGGGCCATCATTGCCTGCCTATCTATCGCTTGCGGGCCGGCAGTCGAGGAGGCGATCGATGGAAGACAGAATCAACACGCTGGACGAGCTCTTGAGCGATCCGATGGTCCAACTCGTGATGCAGCGTGACCGCGTGCGACCCGAACAGGTGCGCACGCTGCTCGAACGGGCTCGTCGTCCTGCCGCCGAGGAACCGCTTGTGCCGCCGGCGCATGTGGTGGCCAAGACCTGCCAGAAGCTCTGGCTGTGCCGGTAGAGCGGGCGCCGGTCAGCCGGAATTCGCCGTGGTTGCGGAGATAGGCAAGTTTGAAGCCGAGGCGCGCATAGTTGCGATAGGCCAAGCCATCGCATTCGGGCACGGCGACTCGATATCGGCGACGCACGGCGCCGTCACCGAGACAGCAATTTCGTAAATTGATAGGGAGGAAGAACGCGGCGAAGCAGACCGAGCGCCGGCGATCCTTCGCGCCCCCCTCTGTCCTGCCGGACATCTCCCCCACAAGGAGGGAGATTGGCCGTCACCTCGGCTTTCGCCAATCTCCAAGGTTGCTGCGTGGGCGCCGTGCGCGAAGCTGCCGATCTCCCCAAGTGGCAGGGCTGTCCGGCAGGACAGAGGGGGGCGCTGTCCCTCCGGCGTTTCAATAAAGAGACCTAACAATTTGATTCAATCTTTGTTGGTAATTTCTCGTTAGTACTCTGGACTGGTTTGTCCGGCGGCGTGTGCTTGCCTTCGGTCTGTTGTGTTTTGCGTACAGGTCCAGATGCGGTTACCAGGCGTCGTCATTTTCTCGCTCGCATCGCTTTGGCTCGCCGGCTGTTCGTCGACGGCGGGCGTCGATGCCCTGCAAATGCCGTCGAACGAGACGACGAGCTCAGTGGTGCGGCCGAGCGCGCCGGTCGCCTCCGTGCCGGCTGCTGTGGCGCCGACCGCCGGCCTCGCGCCCATGAAATCCGAAGCCCCCATGAAATCCGAAGCCCTTGCCGAGAGCGATCGGCCCTTTGGCCTGGCGGAGGAGGAAACCGTGGCGTTTGCGACGCCTGAATTGCCCGACAGTGCCGAACCTCCGGTAGAGCCGGCTGCCCTGATGTCGCCGCCGAAGCGGCTTTCGCGCGCGGCGCCGGCGATGCTTGCCGAGCCGGTCACGCGCTACGGCTTTCGCGATGCCAAGCCGATCAATTTCGGCAAGGTATCGCCCAGGCGCCTTGCCGTGCACGGCGTCGACGTTTCGCGCTGGCAGGGCAATGTGAACTGGGACAAGCTCCGCGCCCAGGGCGCGAACTTCGCCTACATCAAGGCGACCGATGGCGGCGACCATCTCGATCCGATGTTCAGGACCAACTGGCGCAACGCCGACGCCGCCGGCCTGAAGCGCGGCGCCTATCATTTCTTCTATTGGTGCCGCACCGCCGGCGAGCAGGCCGACTGGTTCATCCGCAACGTCCCGAGGGTCGAGGGTGCCTTGCCGCCGGTGATCGACGTCGAGTGGAACGGCGACTCCTCCTGCAAGCGGCGGCCGTCGCGCGCAACGGTGCTGGAAAAGATGCAGGTCTTCATGGACAAGCTCGAGCGCCATTACGGCCAGCGCCCCATCATCTACACCAGTCCCGACTTCTACCGCGACAATCTGCGCGGCGCCTTTCTGGACTACCCGTTCTGGCTGCGCGCCGTGGCGCAGCACCCGTCAAAAGTCTATCCCGGCCGCAAATGGCTGTTCTGGCAATATTCCGGCTCCGGCCTGTCGCAGGGTGTGAGAGGGCGCATCGACCTCAACGTGTTCCGCGGTGACGAGCGCGCCTGGCGCAACTGGGTTGGCGGACGGCAGATGGTGGCCGACGCGGAGTGAGCGCTCGCGGCGGCGCTGGTCGCGGCTGCAAAAGCCGCCATTTGCAGGCCGGCATGACGTGAACATCGACGGACCCGCCCCCCCTGTCGCGGGATTGTCATGGATCTGTCATCGCTCTGAAATGTCGTTCCTCCAAAGCAGGTGGCTTCCACTCGAACAGGAGACGCCACCCGTGCCCCGCCATTCCGCGCTTTTCGCCCTGACGGCAGCGCTTGCTGCCTCCGTTTCGCTGCCGGCCCATGCCGACATGATGTTCAACCGGGTCGCGAGCTTCGCGGTCGCCGGAAACCTGCCGGCGGACATCGAGAAGACCACGCCGACTTCGTCCGAGATCATCGCGGCCAGCGAAGACGGCATGACGCTGGTCTATTCCGACAGCCCGCTCGGTGCGATCGGCTTCATCGACATCGCCGATCCCAAGGCGCCCAAGGCCGGCGGCATCGTCAAGATCGACGGCGAGCCGACCTCGGTCGTGGTCATCGGCGGCAAGGTGCTGGCCGGTGTCAACACGTCGGAGAGCAAGGCCAAGCCTTCGGGCAAGCTCACCGTCATCGACCTCGCCTCCAAGGCGATCGAAAGCACCTGCGACCTCGGCGGCCAGCCGGACTCGCTGGCGCTGAGCAAGGACGGCAAGTTCCTGGCCATCGCCATAGAGAACGAGCGCGACGAGGAGGTGAACGACGGAGAAATGCCGCAGATGCCGGCGGGCGATCTCAAGATTTTCACGCTTGCAAAAGGCCAGCCCGATTGCGCGACGATGAAGACCGTGAACCTGGCGGGCATCGCCGAAGTCGCGGCGGAAGATCCGGAGCCGGAATTCGTCGCCTTCAACGAGGCCGGCGAGATCGCGGTCACGCTGCAGGAAAACAATCACATCGCCATCGTCAACGCCGAAACCGGCGCGATCGTCACGCACTTCTCCGCCGGCTCCGTCACGCTGGACAAGATCGACACCAAGAAGAACGGCGCCTTCTCCTTCGATGGCAAAATGGAAAACGTCGCGCGCGAACCTGATTCCGTGAAATGGCTCGACAATGACCGTCTCGTCGTCGCCAACGAAGGCGACTACAAGGGCGGCTCGCGCGGCTTCACGATCTTCAGCAAGAAAGGCGAGGTTCTCTACGAATCCGGCCCGTCCTTCGAGTATCAGGTCGCCAATGCCGGCCACTATCCCGAAGCCCGCAACAAGAAGGGCATCGAGGCTGAAGGTATCGAGACCGGCATCTTCGGGCAAGACAAGCTGATTTTCGTCGCTTCGGAGCGTGGCTCCGCCGTCGGCGTCTACAAGGACACGGGCGCGGAGCCTCAGTTTGTCCAGATCCTGCCATCCGGCATCGGCCCGGAAGGCCTGGTCGCGATCCCGTCGCGCAATCTCCTGATCACCGCCAACGAGACCGATCTGGTCGAGGACGGGCTCGCCCGCTCGCACGTCATGGTCTACGAGCGTTCCGAGGGTCCCGCCACATACCCGATGATCACGGCAAAGCTCACGGCGGAAGGCACGCCGCTCGGCTGGGGTGCGCTTTCGGCGCTCACGGCCGGCGACACAGCCGGCAAGCTCTTCGCGGCTTCGGACTCATTCTACGCCAACGCGCCCTCGATCTTCGAGATCGATGCCACGCAGACCCCGGCGCTGATCACCGGCAAGACCATCGTCAAGCGTGACGGCCAGCCCGCGCAGAAGCTCGACATCGAAGGTATTGTCGCCGACGGTGAAGGCGGCTTCTGGCTGGCCAATGAAGGCGATCCGGCAAAGCTCGTCCCGCAAGCCATCCTGCGCGTCAACGACAAGGGCGAGATCAAGCAGGAAATCGGCTTCCCGATGGAACTGCTCGCGCATCAGACCCGCTTCGGTCTCGAAGGCATCACCACCATCGGCGAGGGCGACGACCTGACGCTGGTGATGGCCGTGCAGCGCGAATGGGCCGACGATCCGAAGGGTCAGGTCAAGCTCTTGGCCTACAAGCCCAAGGCCAAGGAATGGTCGGCGGCGCGCTATCCGCTCGAAGCGACCGAATCTGGCTGGGTCGGCCTGTCGGAGATCACCGCGCATGACGGCAAGCTCTACATCCTCGAACGCGACAATCTGATCGGCGACCAGGCCAAGGTGAAGCGCATCTATTCGGTGCCGCTCGACGCCTTCAAGCCGGCCAAGCTCGGTAGCGACCTGCCGGTTGTCGAAAAGACGCTGGTGCGCGACATCATCGGCGACCTGAAATCAGCCACCAACGGCTATGTCGTCGACAAGGTCGAAGGTTTCACCCTCGACAAGAACGGCGACATCTTCGTCGCCACCGACAATGACGGCGTCGACGATTCCTCAGGCGAAACGCTGTTTCTCCGCTTGGGCAACATCAGCGCCGTGAACTGAGGCTGTTTCCCTTGAGGGAAGGTCGATCTGCGAAGCGGATTGGTGCGTCGGAAGCGGATTGGTGCGTCGGCAGCGCGGAGACGGTTGAGGGGTGCTGGGCGGAGCTCGGCTGGTGCCAAGCTGGAGCACCCCTCATCCGACCGAGCTTTGCTCGGCCACCTTCTCCCACAAGGGGAGAAGGGAGAGCTTGGCACCTGCGCCTCTGCCAATCTGCAATGTTGGCGATTAGCAGCAAGGCCGACGCGATTTCCCCTTCTCCCCCTGTGGGAGAAGGTGGATCGGCGCGCAGCGCCGAGACGGATGAGGTGTGCTGGACGGAGGGCTTGGTTTGGTTAATCTCGCCCCATGCCGCATCAGCCCGTCGCTCCCGCCAAACGTCGTTTTGCCCGATCGCTTCGGCGTGAACCAACGGAAGCGGAAGATCGCTTATGGCATGAACTACGCGGACGCCGGCTCGATCGCATCAAGTTCCGGCGTCAGGTTCCGGTCGGTAAATTCATCGCCGATTTCATTTGTGCCGAGGCCAGGCTGATCGTCGAGATTGACGGCAGCCAGCATGCGGATTCTGACTATGACCGAGAGCGAGACGCCGAATTGAAGGCGAGGGGCTTTCGCGTACTGCGCTTCTGGAATGACGACGTGCTTCGGGATTTGAACGCCGTCTGCGATACGATCATCGCTTATGTACGAGATGGGAGCTTGCAGCCTTGGCGGTAGCGCGGTCTTGCCTTCTCCCCCTGTGGG
>NZ_CAAF010000050.1 GCF_000359125.1 Mesorhizobium sp. STM 4661
TAGCCCCTCGGGGAGAGGTCGGATTGCCCCGAATTGCCCTTCGCAATTCGGTTGGCAATCCGGGTGAGGGGGCTCTTGCCCATATGCGATTGCTCGCCGTAAACGGGGTGAAGATACCTAATCCACCCACATCCCCGTTCGCTTGTGCCAGTCGGCGATCGACTCCTCGGGATAGACGTCGAACACCTTGTCGCCCTTGCCGATCTCAGGCTCGACCCAGTTCGCCTTGTATTTCAGCATCAGATGCACCTTCTCCGGCGGTTTCGGCAGGTCGCTGTCGATCGCCGAGGCGAAGGGATGCACCAGCTCCGGCCAGGTCGGATCGTAGAGCCAGAGTGCGGCTCCGCATTTGCGGCAGAAATTGCGCTCGCCTGACGAGATCTCGCATTGTGGATGCTCGTCATCCTCGATCTCGGCCCGGTAGACGCCGAGATTGCGCTTGCCCTTGATTTTCAGCGTCTCGTAGTCGGCGCCGAGATTGATGGCGAAGCCGCCGCCGCCCTGCTGCTTGCGGCAGATCGAGCAGTAGCACAGCATGAACGGCACCGGCGTGTGGCTTTCCACCTCGAAGCGGACGGCATTGCACCGGCAGGATCCTTTGAGCAGAAGCGGCATTATGGCGAACTCCGACGAATTGGCTCTCAACCTGTCAGCATGGTTTTGGTTGCGGCGATGACAAGGCCAAATCCGGATGACATGATCACGATATGGACAATGAACGCATCGCCGAGCTTTTCGAAGGCCTCGGCCCGGTCGGCATACGAAAGTTGTTCGGCGGCAAGGGCATCTATTTCGACGGCGTCATCGTCGCGATCGTGCTGCGCGGCGAGCTGTTGCTGAAGGCGGACGCTGAAAGCGCTCCCGATTTTGAAGCCGCCGGCTGCCGGCAATGGACCTATACCGGCTCGCGGCACGGCAAGCTCGTGTCCATGCCCTATTGGAGCATTCCCGACAGCGCCTTCGACGACCCGGACGAGATGGCGGTCTGGGCGCGCCGGGCCTATGAGGCGGGGCGGCGGGCCGGGAAGTGATCTGCACCGCCACAGGCAATGACTTCGGATTTGAATCCCTCACTCTTGCCCCGGCGGTTGCGCTCATGCGACTTCCCGCGACTCGGGCACAAGGGCCAGCGCCTCGGCAAAGGCCGCCGCCGTGAAGGCCGGAGCAAGCTCCGCGCTTTCGGTGGCGAGCATCGCCGCGGCGACGCCTTCGCGCAGCGCCGCACGCAACGTCAGGCCGTTGAGCAGGGCAGCGACCGTTGCGCCCGCCAGCGCATCGCCGGCGCCGGTGGCGTCCACGATTTTCCGCGCCGGGGGCAGGACCGAGAAGGCGCTGGTTTCGTCGAAGCCCAGCACCAGACCGTTGCCCGCCGTCACCACGCCGCTTCTAAGGCCGGCGCGCCTCAGCCCGCCAACGAGGTCTTGCTCCGTGGCGTCGGCGCCAGCCAGCACGATGGCCTCGGGCCGGTCCATGACGACGAGCGCCAGGCTGTCGAGCACCGGCGTCAGCCGCACCGCCTTGTCGGGCGAAACGGCGATGGCGAAGATGGGCCTGCCGGAAGCGAGAACAACCAGCCGCTCAAGCGCCGCGGACGGCAGGTTCGCATCGCACAGGATTGCATCGGCGGCAGTGATCGCCTCGCGCACCTTGGCGCGACGGATCTGCTTGGGCAGTGCCAGGTCGTAGAGCGCCATGTCGGCAAGGCCGGCGATCGGCGCGCCGTCGCGGTCGAACAGCACCGTGTGGCTCGGCGTCGCGCGGTCGAGGAACACCGCCGACAAATCGGCAATGCCGGCCGCGGCGATGGCCAGTGAAACCCTGTCGGCCAGCGCATCGCCGCCCCGCACCGAAAGCAGCGAGCCGGAGGCGCCGCGCCGCACGGCGCAGCTAAGCGCGTTGAGGACACTGCCGCCAACATCCTCGCGCATCGTGCCGAGATTCGACGCGGCCGGTACATAGTTCCCCGAAACTCGGCCACGCCGGTCGATATGGGCGCCACCTATGGCCAGAATTTTTGGAGATTTCGTCATGCTGTGGTTATGCGCCTGTTACCTGTTCGGCGCCGACACTAGGCTGACCAGGAACTGGCTGCAATCAAAGCAGCGATTCGGAAGACCGGCGCGACGACACAGCCGGGACAATATGGGATACATCCCAGACCGAGCGGATGAAACAAAAAAAGAACAAATATGGATATTCCTTGTTTTTCAAATGTTTGGTGCCCCTTGCCAAACGAGAACAAAAAAGGTACAAATTAACAAGGATTACGGATTGTCCGGCCTTCATTGACGACCAAGGGGTGATGTATCATGGCTCAGAATTCTTTGCGGCTTGTAGAGGACAAAGTGGTGGACAAATCAAAGGCTCTGGACGCGGCGCTGTCGCAGATCGAGCGTGCTTTCGGCAAGGGCTCGATCATGCGGCTCGGTGCGAACGAGCAGGTCGTCGAGATCGAAACCGTGCCGACCGGCTCGCTTGGCCTCGACATCGCGCTTGGCGTCGGCGGCCTGCCGCGCGGCCGCATTGTCGAGATCTACGGGCCGGAAAGCTCGGGCAAGACGACGCTGGCGCTGCACACTGTGGCGGAAGCCCAGAAGAAGGGCGGCATCTGCGCCTTCGTCGATGCCGAGCACGCGCTCGATCCGGTCTATGCCCGCAAGCTCGGCGTCGATCTGGAAAACCTGCTGATCTCGCAGCCCGACACCGGCGAGCAGGCACTCGAGATCTGCGACACGCTGGTGCGCTCCGGTGCCATCGACGTGCTGGTGGTCGATTCGGTCGCCGCGCTGACGCCGCGCGCCGAAATCGAGGGTGAGATGGGCGATTCGCTGCCTGGCCTGCAGGCCCGCCTGATGAGCCAGGCGCTGCGCAAGCTGACAGCCTCGATCTCGCGCTCCAACACCATGCTCATCTTCATCAACCAGATCCGCATGAAGATCGGCGTCATGTTCGGTTCGCCCGAGACCACCACCGGCGGCAACGCGCTGAAATTCTATGCCTCGGTGCGCCTCGACATCCGCCGCATCGGCTCGGTCAAGGATCGCGACGAGGTCGTCGGCAACCAGACCCGCGTCAAGGTGGTCAAGAACAAGCTGGCGCCGCCCTTCAAGGTGGTGGAGTTCGACATCATGTATGGCGAGGGCGTGTCCAAGACCGGCGAACTGGTCGACCTCGGCGTCAAGGCCGGCGTGGTCGAGAAGTCGGGCGCCTGGTTCTCCTACAATTCGCAGCGCCTCGGCCAGGGCCGCGAGAACGCCAAATTGTTCCTGCGCGACAATCCCGACACGGCGCGCGAGATCGAACTGGCGTTGCGGCAGAATGCCGGATTGATCGCCGAGAAATTCCTCGAAAATGGTGGTTCCGAAGGTGGAGACGATGGTTTCGAGGACGAAGCCGGCGCCATGTAAGGCTTCGGCGGTGGCCGGAATCTGGCCATAATCTCGGTTAATTATCTACAGCTTATGTAATTGAGTTCTGTATCTTTGCGTTTCAAACCGCCGGCCTAGCGCCGGCGGTTTGCGTTTCATCCGTAGTGCAAAGACGACCGGCAAGCCCCGCGAATTGGCCCAATTCCGTGTTTCTGGACAGGCTGCAACGCGGCGGCTAAAAGGCCATGTCTATTTTCCGCCGGCAATCGGCGGTTCTCTCGAAAAGGCAGTATTATTCATGAGTGGCGTGAACGAGATCCGGTCGACATTCCTCGACTATTTCCGCAAGGAGGGTCACGAGATCGTCGCGTCGAGCCCGCTGGTGCCGCGCAACGATCCGACGCTGATGTTCACCAATGCCGGCATGGTGCAGTTCAAGAACGTCTTCACCGGTCTGGAAAAGCGACCCTATTCGCGTGCCACGACCGCCCAGAAGAGCGTTCGCGCCGGCGGCAAGCACAACGACCTCGACAATGTCGGCTATACCGCGCGCCACCTGACCTTCTTCGAGATGCTCGGCAATTTCTCCTTCGGCGACTATTTCAAGGAGCGTGCCATCGAGCTTGCCTGGAACCTGATCACCAGGGAGTTCGGGCTGAAGCAGGACAAGCTGCTGGTCACCGTCTACCACACCGACGACGAGGCCGCCGGCTTCTGGAAGAAGATCGCCGGCTTTTCCGACGATCGCATCATCCGCATCCCGACCTCGGACAATTTCTGGGCGATGGGCGACACCGGACCTTGCGGGCCGTGCTCGGAGATCTTCATCGACCGTGGCGAGCACATCTGGGGCGGCCCTCCCGGCAGCCCCAAGGAGGATGGCGATCGGTTCCTTGAATTCTGGAACCTGGTGTTCATGCAGTATGAGCAGGTGACCAAGGACGAGCGCATCGACCTGCCGCGCCCGTCGATCGACACCGGCTTGGGCCTGGAGCGCATGGCGTCCATCCTGCAAGGGGTGGACAGCGTTTTCGAAACCGACCTGTTCCGTCATTTGATCGACGCCGCGTCGTCCGCGCTTGGCCGGGGTCCCGATGCGGAGACCGTCGCATCGTTCCGCGTCATCGCCGACCATCTGCGTTCGTCCTGCTTCCTGGTGGCCGACGGCGTGCTGCCGTCCAATGAAGGCCGCGGCTATGTGCTTCGCCGCATCATGCGCCGCGCCATGCGCCATGCGCAGTTGCTCGGCGCCCGCGATCCCCTGATGTGGCGCTTGGTGCCGGCTTTGGTGCGCGAGATGGGCCAGGCCTACCCGGAACTGCTGCGCGGCGAACAGATGATCACCGAGACGCTGAAGCTTGAGGAAACCCGTTTCCGCAAGACGCTGGTGCGCGGCCTGGGCCTGCTTTCGGAAGCGACGGAAAGACTGGGTGCCGGCGACATGCTGGATGGCGAGACCGCCTTCAAGCTCTACGACACCTATGGCTTTCCGCTCGACCTGACGCAGGACGCGCTGCGCCAGCGCAGCATCTCGGTCGATCTTGCCGGCTTCACCGATGCGATGGAGCGGCAGAAGGCCGAGGCGCGCAAGAGCTGGGCTGGTTCCGGCGAGGCCGCGACCGAAACGGTGTGGTTCCCGGTGCGCGAGAAGAACGGCGCCACCGAGTTCCTCGGTTACGAGACCGAGGAGGCCGAAGGCCTCATCCAGGCGTTGGTCAGGGATGGCAAGACCGTCGATAGCGCCGCCAAGGGCGACACGGTTGCCGTGGTCGTCAACCAGACGCCATTCTATGGCGAGTCCGGCGGCCAGATGGGCGATACCGGCGTCATTTCAGGCGAGGGCTTCTCGATCGAGATCTCCGATACGCAGAAGAAGGCCGATGGCCTGTTCGTGCATCTTGGCAAGGTGGCCAGCGGCGCGGTCAAGACCGGCGCGACCGTCGAGTTGAAGGTCGACCATGCACGCCGCACCAGGCTGCGCGCGAACCATTCCGCGACGCATCTGATCCATGAGGCGCTGCGCGAGGTGCTGGGCACCCATGTCGCGCAGAAGGGCTCGCTGGTCGCGCCCGAGCGGCTGCGCTTCGACATTTCGCACAACAAGCCGATCTCGCCTGACGAACTCGAAGAGGTCGAGCGCATGGCGAACGAGATCGTCGTGCAGAACAGCCCGGTCACCACGCGCCTGATGTCGGTCGACGACGCCATTGCCGAGGGCGCCATGGCGCTGTTCGGCGAGAAGTACGGCGATGAAGTACGCGTCGTCTCGATGGGAACGGGCCTGCATGGCGCCAGGGCCAACCGGCCCTATTCGGTCGAGCTCTGCGGCGGCACGCATGTCAGGGCGACCGGCGATATCGGTCTGGTGCGCATCGTGTCGGACGGCGCCGTCGCCGCCGGCGTGCGCCGCATCGAGGCATTGACCGGCGAGGCTGCGCGCAAGCATCTCGACGAGCAGGACAGACGGCTGAAGGCGACCGCGGCGGCGCTGAAGATCTCGCCGGCCGATGTGCCGGCGCGCGTCGAAGCGCTTCTCGATGAGCGCAAGAAGCTGGAGAAGGAGCTGACCGAGGCGCGCAAGAAACTGGCGCTGGGCGGCGGCGCGGCGGCGGGTGCGCCGGCCGAAAACGAGACGGTCGCCGGTGTCGGTTTCCTCGGCAAGGCGGTCTCCGGCGTCTCGCCAAAGGATCTGAAGCCGCTGGCCGATGCCGGCAAGAAGTCGCTCGGCTCCGGTGTCGTCGTCTTCGTCGGCACAGCTGAGGACAACAAGGCGAGTGTGGTTGTCGCCGTCACCGACGACCTGACGGCCCGCTTCAGCGCCGTCGATCTGGTCCGCGTGGCATCCGCGGCCTTGGGCGGGCAGGGCGGCGGCGGTCGCCCTGATATGGCCCAGGCCGGCGGCCCCGACGCCTCGAAGGCCGGCGACGCGATCGCCGCGGTGAGGGCGGCGCTGGAAGCGGCTTGATCGGATAGGAGAATTTATCGCAAGGCTCGGAGGGACAGCACCCCCCTCTGTCCTGCCGGACATCTCCCCCGCAA
>NZ_CAAF010000049.1 GCF_000359125.1 Mesorhizobium sp. STM 4661
GCCGTGCGGGGGAGATGTCCGGCAGGACAGAGGGGGGCGCGAAGGATCGCGGCGCGGAGGGCTGCGCCCGCAATGAGAACTACGCGCGCTCGATGATGACATGCGTGGCATTCGGTGTCGCGATCTGCTCGCTGCAGCGGTAGCCGAGCCTGGGCATGTCGATGCCGGCAAAAAGGCTCTCGCCGGAGCCGAGCAGCATCGGCGAGATCGCCAGATGCATGTTGTCGATAAGCTTTTCCCTGAGGTATTGCCGGATGGTGGCGACACCACCGCCGAGCCGTACATCCTTGCCATCAGCCGCTGCTTTCGCCTTTTCCAGTGCCGAGTGGATGCCGTCGGTCACGAAATGGAAGGTCGTGCCGCCCTCCATGACGACGGGATCGCGCGCATGGTGGGTGAGCACGAAGACCGGCACGTGATAGGGCGGGTTGTCACCCCACCAGCCTTTCCAGCTGTCATCTGGCCATTCGCCGCGGATCGGCCCGAACATGTTGCGGCCCAGGATCCATGCGCCGACATTTTCGAAGCTGCGCGCCGCAAACGCCTCGTCCGTGTCCGTAGTCCCGCCTTCCTCACCGACCATTTGGCGGAAGGTGCGGGTGCCGACCATCCATTTGTGCAGGGCTTCCCCGCCGACACCCAGCGGGTTCTTCAGATCCTGGTCGGGACCGGCGCCGAAGCCGTCGATCGACAGCGTGAAAGCGTTGACGCGTAGCTTGGACATGATCGCCTCCTAAACCAGTTGTAATTTGCAAGCAGTTTCCTTTTAGCAAACCGATTGTGAATTGCAAGCGGTATTTTTTCGGCCAAACGCCAGAGGCCGGCAACAATTGTTGCTCGTCGCAGGTCGCAGCGGGCTGGATGGCAGCGCGCGGCCGAATTTCTTGAGGAGGCGTGGTCAGCAGCCCGAGGCTGCAGACCATCCGCTTACCGGGAACTGAGCAGGTAGCTGGCGGGCTATTCCTTCAGCATCGCCGCCACCTCAGGCGCGAAATAGGTGAGAATGCCGTCGCAGCCGGCGCGCTTGAAGGCGAGAAGCGATTCAAGCATCGCCTTTTCGCCGTCGATCCAGCCATTGGCGGCTGCCGCCTTGATCATCGAATATTCGCCCGACACCTGGTAGGCGAAGGTCGGCACCCGGAACTCGTCCTTCAGCCGCCGGATGATGTCGAGATAGGGTAGGCCGGGCTTGACCATCAGCATGTCGGCGCCCTCGGCGAGGTCCTGCTCGGCCTCACGCACGGCTTCGTCGGAATTGGCGTGGTCGATGTAATAGGTCTTCTTGTCGCCCTTGAGCAGGCCGGCGGTGCCGACCGCCTCGCGGTAGGGACCGTAAAAGGCGGAGGCGAACTTCGTTGCGTAGGACATGATCGCCACGTCGGAAAAGCCATTGGCGTCGAGGGCGTCGCGGATGGCGCCGATGCGGCCGTCCATCATGTCGGAAGGCGCGATGATGTCGGCGCCCGCCGCCGCCTGGATGACGGCCGCCGCCGTTACCTGTTCCACCGTCTCGTCATTGACGATGATGCCGTCGCGCAAAATGCCGTCATGGCCATGCGAGGTGAAGGGGTCAAGCGCGGCATCGGTGATGATGCCGATCTCCGGCACCGCGTCCTTGATGGCGCGGGTGGCGCGGTTGATGATGTTTTCCGGGTCGAGAATATGCGAGCCGGTCTGGTCGCGTAGCGAAAGCTCCACATTGGGGAAGGTGGCGATCGCCGGGATGCCGAGCTTCGCGGCGCGTTCGGCTTCCTTCACCGCGAGGTCGAGCGATAGGCGGAACACACCAGGCATGGCCGCGATCGGCTCGCGCACTTGTCTGCCGTCGACGACGAAGATCGGCCAGATCAGGTCGTCGACCGTGAGCCGGTTCTCCTGGACGAGGCGGCGCGACCAGTCGGCCTTGCGCATGCGCCGCAGACGGCGGCTGCCGGTGATCTCGTCGACGCTGCGCGCGCCGGCAGCCTTTGCGGGGGTGAATTTGTTCATCGCCTAAACTCCGGATCAGCAGCTTTTATCACGTGCCCATGCGGCTGACCAATGCGACACGTTTGTGCCAGGCCGTGGCTCGCTGGCAGCTACGGATTTGGCGGCCACGCAAGGTCGGGGCCGGTTCTGAAGAACGAGACGTTGTTGGTGAAAATGCTGGCCGGGGCAAGCCTGATCATGCGCCCGTCCGGATGTTCGATCTGCGCCACATTGTCGATGAACCATCGGTTCCAGCTTGCTTCTGGACCAAGATATTTGTGAAGCAGCCGTTTGAAGCGGTCTGGCGACATCGGTTCGATGGTGGCGGCGCCGCGCAGTCCGAGATGGAGCAGGATGCCGGCCTCGTTGTCGAAGTGGACGATTTCCACCGCGCAGCGCGGGTGCCGTTCAAGGTGTTTTACCGCGCTGGCTTCCGACGATCCGAGCAGCCAGATCGCACCGTCCTCCCAGATGAACCACATCGGCGCGTTGCGCGGTGCGCCGTCTGTGCCAACGGTCGCCAGATTCGCCATCAGCGGGCGGCTGAGGACATCGTCCGGGTCGAACTTTCGCGGCATCTCCCAGGCGTATCCCGACGTTTCAACGATCATGCGTTCGTCCCTGATTGCTGCATAGATAGCTGTCGCCTGCAATTCTGCGCCCGTTTGGCTCGGGCGCAAAGCATGACCTCTTTGCGCCCGTGAAAATCCAGATCGGCCTGCCGGCGTTTGGCCCGCCATTGACGGACCCATGCGCCAACCTTTAGCACTTCAGTCCCGCAGGCGCGGGGAGGGATTCTCTGGCGATGGATTTTGACGGAGGCGATGAAATTCGCTTCGAACATTTGGGCCGGGCTGGCATCGTCACGCTGACGCGGCCGCAGGCGCTCAATGCCGTCACGCATCGCATGGTCAAGGCGCTCGACAGGGCCTTGCACGCCTGGGAGCGGGATCACGAGGTCGATGTTGTCGTCGTCAAGGCCGAGGGCAGGGCGTTTTCCGCGGGCGGCGACATCCTCGACATCTACGAGGCCGGTCGCGCGGGAAAGCCGCCGGTCGAATTCTTCGCCGACGAATACCGCCTCAACGCCCGTATCGCCCGGTTCAAGAAACCCTATGTCGCGCTGATCGATGGCATCGTCATGGGCGGCGGCGTCGGCGTCTCGTTCCACGGCTCGCAGCGGGTCATGACCGAGAATGCCCAGTTCGCCATGCCGGAAGTCGGCATCGGCTTCTTTCCCGATGTCGGCGCCAGCCATCTCCTGCCGGACCTTGGCGGCAGCTTCGGCATGTATCTGGCGCTCACCGGCAACCGCATCCGCCATGGCGATGCGCTGTGGTCGGGCCTGGCGACGCATACGATCAAGGCGCTGGACCAGGCCGCATTTCTCGACCGGCTGGCGGCGTCCGGCGATCCGGAATCGGTGCTGCGCGGTTTTTTTGTCCCGGCCCGGCGCGAGACGGACAGGCCGGTGCTGGAAGCGATCGCCCGCCATTTTGCGCAACCCTCGCTGGCCGACATTGTCGGCAGCCTGGAGCGGGCAGCCGTCGCGGACGACTTCGCGGCAAAGACGCTGGCGACGATCCGCACCCGTTCGCCGACCAGCCTGCATGTCGCCTGGCGCCAGATCAGCGCCGGGCTGACGCTGTCCATGGACGAATGCATGAAGATGGAGTTCCGCATCCTCAACCGTATGCTGTCGGGCCATGATTTCTACGAAGGCATTCGCGCCGCCATCATCGACAAGGGCTCGACGCCGCTCTGGCGGCCGGCAAGCCTCGATGCGGTCGGCGCTGCCGACGTCGATGCCTATTTCGCGCCGCTCGATGAACGGGAACTCAAGCTGTGAGCGAGGTCACGTCGAGACGCGTCGTGCTGCAGCCGACGACGGTGGAGGTCATCTTCGCCTGGTTCCAGCGCATCATCGCCGGCTACTGCCTTCTGTTCGGCATATTGTACTGGATCCGGCTGATCGGCTTCTACCAGGGCCCGCTGTGGCGCTTCGACCTGATGCCCGTGCACTGGCAGGTGGCGGCGGTGATGCTCGCCGTTTTCTTCCCCTTCGCCGCCGCCGGCCTGTGGATGCTGGCCTCCTGGGGGCCGGTGATCTGGTTCATCTGCGCGGTGACCGAGACGGTCATGTATGCCGGCTTTCCCGAGCTCTTCGGCCACCGGCTGCTGATCGTCGCATCGCATGCGGCGGTGGCGCTGCTCTATATCGTCTTCCGCGTGGTGATCTGGCTGCAGAAGCGGCAAGCGCTGGCGCCGCGCGTTCCATAGGACGCGCTGAAACTTTGAATCGGCCAATTTCCGCCCGAAATCAGTGGCTAAATCTTTAGGTTAATTATCCTTGCTCGGGTGACCGATCGTTAAGCCTCTTTCGAAACCTCTTACCGGTAAGCTCTTGTTAGCCCTAGCGTTTAAGTCGAATTTTATGAGTATTCGATAGTGTCGCGATCAAGGTGAAAAACAAAAAATCACCAGGGCGACAAACGAGAGGCAAAGACAATGATCAATTCGCGTCCGGCGGCGAAGACCGCCAACGTATCCGACGACCGCCGCGAGGCAATCCGTTCGCTTTACATGGAATCGCTGCAGCTCGTGGAGCGTCTGCACCGCCGTCTGCTTGACGTGATCAAGGACGAATTCGACCGCAACGGCCGTTCCGACATCAACGCCATCCAGGCACTGCTCCTCTTCAACATCGGCAACGCGGAGCTGACCGCCGGCGAACTGCGCTCGCGCGGCTACTATCTCGGCTCGAACGTTTCCTACAATCTGAAGAAGCTGGTCGATCTCGGCTTCATCAACCACCAGCGCTCGCGCATCGACCGCCGTTCGGTCCGCGTCTCGCTGACGCCGAAGGGCAACGAGGTGGCGGAAGTTGTCGCCGGTCTCTACGAGCGCCATGTCGGCTCGATCGAGCAGGTCGGCGGCATCAACACCGACGAGTTCAAGCAGATGAACCGCGCCCTGCAGCGGCTGGACCGCTTCTGGAACGACACCATCGCGTATCGGATGTAATTCATCCGCCGCGTTCGAAGCCGCGCCACAGAAGCGCGGCCGGGGGCGCAGCCAATCAGGGACCGGTGCCGAAAAGCACCGGTCCTTGCGTTTCGTATGGGCCAGCCGATCCAAATCGCTGATAAGGCCACGTTGCCGCCATATTCCCCAGTGAAAGCGAGAGTGCGGGTGACGCTTGAGGTCAAAGCCATGAATTCACCTCGAATGCGCGTCACACTTTGCCTGTTTCACATCGAAGTGATGGGAGCGCTGGTTGGCTAATTGTTAACAATGCCAACTTTAGAGTGTGGGCGAGATCGCCCGGTGAAAAAATTGCTACAAGAATGTCTGGAACGTCCATGAGAACCAGCCGCCGTTTTTTTCTTTCCGGAGCCTCCGCGCTCGCAGCCGCAGTTGTCGCCGGCAGTGCCAGCGCGCAGGACGTGATCGGGGACATCCTGAAATCCTCGGGCCGCGGTAATTGGGACGACCAGTTCGACGCCCGCCCCAGCCAGGGCGGCAAAGTGGCCTCGACGCTGCCGATCTTCAGCCTGCAGACCGTTTCGTTTACCGAGCAGGCGGTGGCGCAATATCAGAACATCGTCGCCCAGGGTGGCTGGGAGCCGGTTCCCGATACCAAGAAATTGCAGCTTGGCGTCGATGACCCCGACGTGGTGCCGCTGCGCAAGCGTCTGATGATTTCGGGCGATCTGGCGCAGAGCGCCGGCATTTCGACGGCCTTCGATTCCTACGTCGACGCCGCGGTCAAGCGCTTCCAGGCGCGCCATGGCCTGCCGTCCGACGGAACGCTCGGCCAATACACCTTTGCGGCGATGAATGTTTCGGCACCAATCCGGCTCGGCCAGTTGCAGACCAATCTGCAGCGCCTGCGCGAGCGCGCCGGCACGCTGGGCAACCGCTATGTTCTGGTTGACATCCCGGGCGCCCAGATCGAGGCGGTCGAGAACGACCGCGTCGTGCTGCGCCATACGGCGATCGTCGGCAAGGTCGATCGCCAGACGCCGATAGTCAATTCCAAGATCAACGAGATCGTCGTCAATCCCTACTGGAATGCTCCGGTGTCGATAGTGCGCAAGGACATCATTCCGCTGATGCGCAAGGATCCGAACTATCTCAAGGACAGCAACATCCGCCTGTTCGCGCCGGATGGCAGCGAAGTCGATCCGCTGACCGTGGACTGGTCGACAGACGACGCCGCGAAATACCGCTTCCGCCAGGATCCGGGCGCCGGCAATGCGATGGCCTCGGTCAAGATCAATTTCCCGAGCCCCGATGGCGTCTATATGCACGATACGCCGCAGCAGAGCCTGTTCGGCAAGATGATGCGCTTCGATTCCTCGGGCTGCGTGCGCGTCCAGAACGTGCGCGATCTCGTCACCTGGATCCTGCGCGACACGCCGGGCTGGAACCGCCAGCGTTTCGAGGCGACGATCAAGAGCGGCGAGAGCGTCCCGGTGCAAGTCACCAATCCGGTGGCGGTCTATTTCCTCTATCTGTCGGCCTGGTCGACGGGGCCGGGCGTCGTGCAGTTCCGCGACGACATTTATGGCCTTGACGGGGCCAACGAGCTGCAGATCACCTCCGCGCTGTAACCAACTGATTCTTTTGCTGAAAAGGCCGCCATTGGGCGGCCTTTTTTGCTTTCAAGTTTCCGCCAACGCGTCTGTTATGTGCCTAGCTGGACGTTCCACCCGGTTTTGCGCATGGTCCTGAAACCTCGTTCGGAATCGCATCATGCAAGTCGCCGTCTTCATCCTCGTCGTGCTCGTCTTCGTTGCCCTTTCCGGCGCGCTGGTACGGCTCGTGCGCGTGCCGCTGCCGGTACTGCAGATCGCCATAGGTATAGCCCTTGCCTGGCCGGTGCGCGGCATCCATGTCGAGATCGATCCCGAGCTGTTCCTGCTGGTGTTCATCCCGCCGCTTTTGTTCGGCGACGCCGTTGCCGCGCCGAAGCGCGAACTGCTGGCGTTGCGCGGCCCGATCCTCGACCTTGCCATCGGGCTCGTCTTCTTCACCATCGTCGGCTTCGGCTATGCCTTGCATTGGCTGGTGCCGAGCATCCCGCTGGTCGTCGCCTTCGCGCTTGCGGCGGTGCTGTCGCCGACAGATGCTGTGGCCGTCTCCTCGATCGTCGACCGGAACGTTGTTCCGGCGCGGCTGATGCATATTCTGGAAGGCGAGTCGCTGCTCAACGACGCCTCGGGCCTGGTCATGTTCCGCTTCGCCGTGGCAGCGGTGCTGACCGGCAGCTTTTCCTTCGCCGCCGCATCGCTGGGCTTCCTCTACGCCGTGGCGGCCGGCATCCTGGCCGGCGTGGTGGCGGTGTTCGCCGCCGCCAAGGCGCTGCAATTGCTCAACCGCATCGGCGGTGTGCCGGCCGAGGCGCAGGTTCTGGTGATGATACTGATCCCCTTCATTGCCTATCTCGGCGCCGAGCATGCCGGCGCGTCCGGAATCCTGGCCGCCGTCACCGCCGGCGTGCTCACCAGCGGGTCCGGCATCTTCCGCTATCTCGGCGTCTCGGCGCGCATGCAGACCATGTCGCTGTGGACGACGCTATCCTTCATCTTCAACGGCGCGCTCTTCATTCTGCTCGGCCTGCAACTCCCCGACATCATCCGCAACGTGCCGCCCGAACTCACCAGCCGGCATTGGCTGATCGAGCCGGTTGCCACGGTGCTGATCCTCACTTTATGCCTGATCGCGCTACGCTTCCTATGGATATGGGTTGGCGACATAGCGGCGCGCCTTGCCGCGCGGTTTGGCAAGCGCAAGGCCGAACCGTTCGGCCTGCGCGTGCGGCTCGCCGGCTCGGTGGCCGGCGTGCGCGGCGCGATCACGCTGGCCGGCATCCTGTCGCTGCCGCTGGCCATGCCGGACGGTTCGCCGTTTCCGGCGCGCGATGTGGTGATCTTCCTCGCCGCGGGCGTCATCATCTGTTCGCTTGTCATCGCCAGCCTTTCCTTGCCGAAGATCGCGCGCGGGCTGGTCGAGCCGGGCGAGCATCCCGGTGCCGCCGAGGAACGCCGGGCGCGCGTCGGCGCGGCCAATGCGGCAATCGCCCGCATCGAGAGCGTCGCCAATGACGGCAGCGAAGGGGAGGAGGCCGGCGCCCGCCTGGCGGTGGCCGACAGCATCGTTGCCGGTTATCGGCGCCGCATTGCCGCCTCCGACGAGGCGGATGAAGCCCGCGCCGAGGCCCGTGAAGCCGGCCGGCTGGAGCTTGAGCTCAGGCTCGCCGGCATCGAGGCCGAGCGCGCCGCCGTGCGCGCCATGTTTCGCAGTCGCGAGATCAACGACCATACGATGCAGGCGCTGTTTGCCGAAATCACGCTCACCGAGGCCCTGCTGAAGGGCCGGCAGGCGAGAAAATAGGGCCTGCGGACCGGCGCTGGCGCAATCCGGCCAGCAAATTTCGCGCTGCAAACGTGGCGGGGGCAAAGCAACTGTGTTAATGGCGCGGCAGGCCCCCCGGATCAAGGATTTCAAGCCATGGCAACAGCAGCGGCAGTGTCGAACAAATTCGAATCCTTCTTCGAAACCACGCTTGAGGATGCCGATCCGGAGATCTTCGGCGCCATCCGCAACGAACTCGGCCGTCAGCGCCACGAGATCGAGCTGATTGCGTCGGAAAACATCGTCTCCCGCGCCGTGCTGGAAGCGCAGGGATCGATCATGACCAACAAATATGCCGAGGGCTATCCGGGCAAGCGCTACTATGGCGGCTGCCAGTTCGTCGACGTGGCCGAGGAACTGGCCATCGAGCGCGCCAAGAAACTGTTCGACTGCAACTTCGCCAACGTCCAGCCGAATTCCGGCAGCCAGATGAACCAGGCGGTGTTCCTGGCGCTCTTGCAACCCGGCGACACCTTCATGGGCCTCGATTTGAATTCGGGCGGCCACCTGACTCACGGTTCGCCGGTCAACATGAGCGGCAAATGGTTCAAGGTCGTCTCCTACGGCGTGCGCAGGGAAGACCATCTGCTTGACATGGACGCCATCGAGAAGACTGCCCATGAGACCAGGCCGAAGCTGATCCTGGCCGGCGGCACCGCCTATTCGCGCGTCTGGGACTGGAGGCGGTTCCGCGAGATCGCCGATTCGATCGGCGCCTATCTGATGGTTGACATGGCGCATATCGCCGGCCTGGTCGCGGGCGGCGTGCACCCGTCGCCGCTGCCCCATGCCCATGTGGTGACGACGACGACGCACAAGTCGCTGCGCGGCCCGCGCGGCGGCATGATCCTGTGCAACGACGAGGACATTGCCAAGAAGATGAACTCGGCGGTATTCCCGGGCTTGCAGGGCGGGCCGCTGATGCATGTCATCGCCGCCAAGGCGGTGGCGCTCGGCGAAGCGCTGAAGCCGAGCTTCAAACTCTATGCCGAGAGCGTCGCCGCCAATGCCAAGGCGCTGGCCTCCAGTCTGCAGGAAACCGGCCTCGACATCGTCTCCGGCGGCACCGACAATCATCTGATGCTGGTCGACCTCAGGCCCAAGAACGCCACCGGCAAACGCGCCGAGGCCGCACTTGGCCGCGCCAACATCACCTGCAACAAGAACGGCATCCCCTTCGATCCGGAAAAGCCCTTCGTCACCTCGGGCGTACGTCTGGGCACGCCGGCCGGCACCACGCGCGGCTTCGGCCGGGCCGAGTTCCGCGAGATCGGCAAGCTGATCGCCGAGGTGCTGGATGGGCTCAAGGTCGCCAATTCCGACGAGGGCAATGCGGCGGTGGAAGCCGTGGTGAAGGCGAAAGTGGCCGCATTAACGGATCGTTTTCCGCTCTACCCGTATCTCGGTTGACCTGAACGTCATTCGTTGTCGAGAAGCACCATTCCGGGCGGTTCGTGCGGGAGTCCTGATGATGTCGATGCGAAGTCTTGCCGGCGCTGGCGTCCTTTGTGCCCTGGCCATAGTGGCTGTCTTGCCGTTGTCCAGCGTCACCTGGGCGCAGACCACGCCCGCGACACCCAAGATGGAAACCTTCGGCAAGTGGTCGACCCTCGTGGATGAGGTCGACACCGGCGAGGATTTGCGCAAGACCTGCGCCGCCTCGACCGCCTTTCTCGACCCGAACGGCACCAGCGGCACGCTGACGCTCGCCATATCGAACGGCGACGCGCTGCCGCCCGATGGCTATCCGACCGTCGTTATTGCCATCAGGAACAATGACCTGCCGAAAGGCGACAACATTCCCGCAGTGTTCGGCGACGACAAAGGCAAGGTCAAGGCAAGCTTTCATCTCAGCGCCGATGCCGGCGGACAATGGATGATGAACAACAAGACCGAGACCACCCTGGCGCTGTTGCGCGCCATGCGCCGCGCCAGCGCGCTCGATGTCAGCTTCGCCGACATTCCGGTCGCGACCGTCTCGATGGACGGCTTCACCAAGGCCTATCGCAGCCTCGGCACATCATGCGGCTTCGCGACCGCCGACGTCGCGCCCTGACTGGTCGGCATTGACGGGCCTCGCAATTTTGCTCGCGCCTCGCTATCTCTGGCGCGCGAGAGGCCGTTCCCGACACTTTGCCATCGTTGCAAAAAGCTCTAAGCCTTTCGCTCCACGAGAATCGCGAACCGAAGGCTCTCCATGCGCTGTCCCTACTGCCAGTCCGAAGATACGCAGGTGAAGGATTCGCGCCCCGCCGAGGATGGCGCGGCGATCCGCAGGCGGCGCGTCTGCCCCGACTGCGGCGGCCGCTTCACCACCTTCGAGCGCGTGCAGTTGCGCGATCTCGTGGTGGTGAAGAAGTCCGGCCGCAAGGTTCCGTTCGATCGTGACAAGCTGCTGCGCTCGGTCGAGATCGCGGTGCGCAAGCGCAATGTCGATCCCGAGCGCATCGACCGCGCGGTGACCGGCATCGTGCGCCAGCTCGAAAGCTCGGGCGAGACCGAAGTCGCCTCCGGCGAGGTCGGCCGGCTGGTCATGGAGGCGCTGAAGTCGCTCGACGACGTCGCCTATGTACGCTTCGCCTCGGTCTATCGCAATTTCCGCGAGGCCAAGGATTTCCATGATGTGCTGGGTGAACTGAAGGGCGACGAGCTCAAGGGTGACGAGGACGCCGGCTGAGCATGGCAAGGCCCGAACGCAGCAAAACCGAACAAGAGAGCCTTGATCGTCGCTTCATGGCGGCGGCCCTCCGGTTGTCGCGGAAAAATGCTGGGCGGACCTCGACCAACCCTTCGGTTGGTACGCTGATCGTGCGCGATGACGGCGCTGGCCCCATGATTGTCGGCACCGGCGTCACTGCGGTCGGTGGCCGGCCGCACGCCGAGACCGAGGCGCTGGCCGAGGCAGGCGAACTGGCGCGCGGCGCCACGGCCTATGTCACCCTGGAGCCCTGCGCCCATCATGGCCGCACGCCGCCTTGCGCCAACGCTCTGGTCAATGCCGGTGTCGTGCGAGTGGTTGGGGCTGCCAGCGACCCCGATCCACGCGTGTCCGGCAAGGGCTATGCCATCCTGCGCGCCGCCGGTGTCGAGGTGGTCGAAAAGGTGCTCGCCGCCGAGGCGGCCGAGCAGATGGCCGGCTATCTGATTCGATCCCTGAAAAAAAGCCCGGAAGTGATTCTGAAGCTTGCACTTTCCAGCGATGGCAAGATCGGCAGGGAAGGCGAGGGGCAGGTCGCGATCACCGGTGAGGTCGCGCGGCGCGAAGTCTACCTGATGCGGGCCGAAGCCGACGCCATTCTGGTCGGCATCGGCACCGCGCTGGAGGACGATCCGGCGCTGACCGTGCGTTTGCCGGGGCTGGAGAACCGTTCGCCGGCACGCATCGTGCTCGACCGCCAGATCCGCCTGCCGGAGACCTCGAAGCTGGTTTCCGGCATCGACCGGGTGCCGCTCTATGTCGCCGCTTGCCTGGAGGCCGATCCGCACCGGCGGTCAGCACTCGAACGCGCCGGCGTTCGCTTCATCGGCACGGAAACGCATGAGGGCGGCATCGCGCTGCCTGAACTGCTGGAAGACCTGGCGGCGCTCGGCATGGCGAGCGTGCTGGTCGAGGGCGGCGCCAAGGTCGCCAAGACCTTCCTCGCCGAAGGACTGGTCGACCGCATCGTGCTGTTCCAGGGGCCGGACGCGATCGGCGAGGGCGGCATTGCGTCGCCCATCGACGCCGACCATATCCCGGCAGGATTTCGCAAATTGCGCGACATGCGTTTTGGCGAAGACAGCTACGCCGAGTGGGTAAGAGATATCTAGGATCGGGTCGCGATGTTTACTGGGATTGTTACCGATGTCGGCACCGTTGCCGCCGTTAAGCCGCTGAGGGAAGGGGTCGGCCTGCGCATCGACACCGCCTGCGATCCAGAGACCGTCGCCATCGGCGCTTCGATTTCCTGCGGCGGCGTCTGCCTGACGGTGACGGCGCTGCCCGAGCACGGCTCGAACGCACGCTGGTTCGAGGTCGAGGCCTGGGAAGAGGCGCTCAGGCTGACAACGGCAGCGGGCTGGAAATCCGGCACAAGGATCAACCTCGAACGGGCGCTGAAGATCGGCGACGAGCTCGGCGGCCACATCGTATCAGGCCATGTCGACGGCACGGCCGAGATCGTGGCGCGCAAGGAGGAGGGGGATGCCGTGCGTTTCACCCTCGAAGCGCCACGCGAACTGGCGAGGTTCATCGCGCCCAAGGGTTCCGTCGCCCTCGACGGCACCTCGCTCACCGTCAACAAGGTCGAAGGCACCCGCTTCGACGTGCTCCTGATCCACCACTCGCTGACCGTCACCACCTGGGGCGAGCGCCAGGTCGGCGACCGCGTGAACCTCGAGATCGACACCATGGCCCGCTACGCGGCGCGTTTGGCCGAGGCCGCCAAAGAGGGGCTTTAGGTGGCTTGAAGTTTCCGGCCATTGGCCGTACACTATCGGCTGGAGAACAACGATGACAGCACATGCACACTCACGTCGCAGCCGTGTCCGTGGCGAGCGTCTGGAAACGCGCGTCACGGCTGATCAGAAGAGCCTCATTGAACATGCCGCGGCCCTGCAGGGCAGGACGGTGACGGATTTCGTACTGACCAGTGTGCAGGAAGCTGCCCGCCGGGCCATCGAGGAGCATCAGCGTCTCGATCTTTCCGTCCGCGACAGCCGCGCCTTCGTCGATGCGCTTATCAACCCGCAACCGGTCAATGATCGTCTGCGCGATACAGTGCGACGGTATCGTCAGGCCACCGGCACCTGACGAGTGAGCGCTTCGAACGAGGATCCTTTTCGGGTTGAGGTGCTTGGCCCACAGCACGAAAGGACGTCGTTCGAGAGCGGCGTAGAGCCGCTCGATCGATATTTCCGAATGCAGGCTGGGCAGGACGCGCGCAAGAACATCGCGGCGCCGTTTGTTCTTGTCCTGCCGGACGGAGCCATCGCCGGCTACTATACGTTGTCGGCGACTGCCGTGGATATTGGCGAGTGGCCCACGCAGACCATCCGCAAACTTCCTCGCTACCCCCTCATTCCAGCGACGCTGCTCGGCCGCCTCGCCATTGATCGGCGGTATCGGGGGGCAGGCCATGGCCGCTATCTGCTGGCCGATGCTCTGTCCCGTTGTGTCAGAAGCGAGATCGCTTCGTTCGCCGTTGTAGTCGATGCCAAGGACGAAGATGCACGCCGCTTCTATCAACGCGAGAGCTTTCTGCCGTTCCCGGATCAGCCGATGAAAATCTTCCGGCCGATGGCCGATATCGCAGAGCTGTTCAAATGAGGAAGGAGCTTTAATGGACAGCAGGGAATTTCAAGAGGACAGCGGCTGACGCGCGAGGCATTGGCCGATGTGGATGAAGGCCGCGTGGTGGATCACGAAGCCGTTCTTGCCTGGGGTGAAAGCCTCGGTACTGGCCACCCGCTCTCGGCACCTTATCCAAAGATCAGATAGGCCCGCGGGACTCCAGCAATCTTCCGCTTGCGATCAACCCTGCTTCGGCCTAAGTCACCGGCGATCCCGGAGACATTTATGGCTGGCACATCCCAACACGGCAAAGCGTTCATCCGCCCGAAGAAGAAGGCGCACCTTCTCGTCATCGAGGCGCGTTTCCATGACGACCTTGCCGACGCGCTGCTCGAAGGCGCGACGAGTGCGCTCGACGAAGCGGGCGCGACCTATGATGTCGTCACGGTTCCGGGTTCGCTGGAAATCCCGGCGGTGATAACCTTCGCGCTCGACGGCGCCTCTGATGGCGGAACGGACTATGACGGTTTCGTTGCCCTCGGCACCATCATCCGTGGCGATACCTATCACTTCGACATTGTCGCCAATGAATCCAGCCGCGCGCTGATGGATCTGTCGGTGCAGGAAGCGGTCTGCATCGGCAACGGCATCCTGACCACCGAGAACGACGCCCAGGCCTGGACGCGGGCCAGGCGTTCGGAAGGCGACAAAGGCGGCTTTGCGGCGCGCGCGGCGCTGACCCTGATCGCGCTCAAGCAGCAATTGGGAGCGCCATCGTGAGCGAACCCGCTTCGCCCGGCCAGCCCGCGGTGCGCCATGCCAACAAGCGCGGCGCGGCCCGTCTGGCCGCCGTGCAGGCGCTCTACCAGATGGATGTGGCCGGCAGCGGCGTCTTCGAGATCACTGCCGAATATGAATTGTTCAGGCTTGGCAAGGAAGTCGACGGCGCGCTCTATCGCGAGGCCGACGCGCAATGGTTCCGCGCCATCCTCACCGGCGTCGTCGAGAACCAGAAGACCATCGATCCGGTCATCCGCCAGGCGCTGACCGACGACTGGCCGCTGTCCAGGCTCGATTCGACCCTGCGCGCCATTCTGCGCGCCGGCGTCTATGAGTTGATGAAGCGCGAGGACGTGCCGGTCGCCGTCATCGTTTCGGAATATGTCGACATCGCCAAGGCCTTCTACGAGGACGACGAGCCGAAGCTCACCAACGCCGTGCTCGATCGCGTGTCGCGCCGGGTGCGCGGTGAGGGACGCGGCAAGGACGTTTCATGACCGCCACGGCCATCGCCGCCGAGGCCGGCAAGGAGGCGCGCCGAACGGCGTTTATTCTGGCCGCCTCGCAGGCGATCATCGGTTCGGCCGCACCCATCGCCATTTCGCTCGGCGCGCTGGCCGGGCAATATCTGCTTGGCCCCGACAAGTCGCTGGCGACCGCGCCGGTCACCGGATTCAACATCGGCGTTGCGCTCGGCGCTCTGCCCGCCGCCGCCATCATCCGCCAGCTCGGCCAGCGCGGCGGCTTCATGACCGGCACGATCGTCACCGCGCTGGGCGGGCTGGTGGCAACGCTGGCGCTGTTTAATCCGAGCTTCTGGCTGTTTGCTTTCGGCCTGTTGGTGATCGGGGTTGGCGGTGCCTTCGTCCAGCAGTTCCGCTTCGCCGCCGCCGACAACGCGCCGCCCGAATTCAAGGCGCGCGCCATTTCCTTCGTGCTCGCCGGCGGCATCGTCACCGCCATCCTTGGGCCGCAGATCGTCATCTTCACCCGTGAATCCTTTGCGCCAGTGATGTTCGCCGGCTCGTTCGCTTCCATCCTGGTGCTGTCGGCGGTTGGCGCCGTCATCCTGTCGTTCCTGCGCATTCCGGCGAGAGCCGTCGACAATGCGGAAATCGCCGACAGCGATGCCCGGCCGCTCTCCGAGATCGTCACCCGGCCGCGTTTCGTCGCAGCACTTTTTTGCGCTGTCGGCAGCTACGCGCTGATGAGTTTCGTCATGACCGGCGCGCCGCTCGCCATGGTCGGCTGCGGCCTGTCGACGGACGACGCCACGCTCGGCATTTCCTGGCACGTCATGGCGATGTTCGCGCCGAGCTTCTTCACCGGATCGCTGATCCATCGCTTCGGTGCCGAATGGATCGTGGCAGCCGGTCTCGTGTTGCTCATCGGTTGTGCCGTGGTGGCGCTGTCGGGGCTGGCACTGTGGCAGTTCTGGACGGCGCTGATCCTGCTCGGCCTTGGCTGGAATTTCAGCTTCATCGGCGCCACGGCCATGGTTGCCGACAGCTACCGCCCGTCGGAAAAGGGCAAGGTCCAGGGCTTTCATGACTTTGTCCTGTTCGGCTCCGTCGCTTTCGCCTCGCTGATGTCGGGCGCGGTCTACAATGCCTGGGGCTGGGAGATGCTGAACTGGATCATCTTCCCGGTCACGATGCTGTGCTTCGTGGCATTGGGCGCGTTGAAGATGACGGGCTTGCGCCTCGCAAACTAACATCACGCTGTCGGGATGGCTGGCGTGGGATTGGGCCAGCCCGCACAAAATTATTGCGTCCATCCCCCTTGTTATGAAACCGTGTGCCCCGACTGGGGGTTGAAGCCATGCTCATATGCGGCA
The DNA here is from genome assembly GCF_000359125.1 of Mesorhizobium sp. STM 4661. Lineage (GTDB taxonomy): Bacteria > Pseudomonadota > Alphaproteobacteria > Rhizobiales > Rhizobiaceae > Mesorhizobium. Next base: position 16,278 of record NZ_CAAF010000049.1, read on the forward strand.
ACCGCATTCCGGTTCACAGCAAGGGATTTCACCATGTTTTCAATCAAGCTTCTGGCCGGCGCGGCACTGGCGCTCGGCATCACAGCAGCGTCCGCCAGCGCCCAGGTGGTGGTGTCGTCGAAGATCGACACTGAGGGCGGCGTGCTCGGCAACATCATCCAACTGGTGCTGAACGCCAACAACATCCAGACGACCGACCGCATCCAACTCGGCGGCACCCCGGTGGTGCGCAAGGCGATCACGGCCGGCGAGATCGATATCTATCCGGAATATACCGGCAATGCCGCCTTCTTCTTCGAGAAGGCCGACGATCCGGTCTGGAAGGATGCCGCCAAGGCCTATGAGTCAGCGAAAAAACTCGATTATGACGCCAACAAGATCGTCTGGCTGTCGCCGTCGCCGGCCAACAACACCTGGGCGATCGCGCTGCGCAAGGAGGTCGCCGACGAGAACAAGCTGGCGACGCTCACCGACTTCGGCAAATATGTCTCTGGCGGTGGCCAGGTCGTGCTGGCCGCCTCGGCCGAATTCGTCAATTCGGCGGCAGCACTTCCGGCATTCCAGACCACCTACGGCTTCACGCTGAAACCCGACCAGCTGATCACGCTATCGGGCGGCGACACTGCCGCGACCATTGCCGCGGCCGCGAACCAGACCAATGGCGCCAACGCCGCCATGGTCTACGGCACCGACGGCGGCATCGCGCCCTCCGGCCTGGTCGTGCTCGACGACGACAAGGGCGTGCAGCCGGTCTACCAGCCGGCGCCGATCATCCGCGAGGCGGTGCTGAAGGAGCACCCGGAAATCGAGGCGCTGCTGAAACCGGTCTTCGCCAAGCTCGACCTGGTCACGCTGCAGGAACTGAATGGCCGCGTGCAGGTCGGCGGTGAGCCGGTCAAGGGCGTCGCCGAGGACTTTTTGAAGAAGAACGGGTTTTTGAAGTAGTCCGCCACCCGTGCGTAGCATTCCTCTCTGGCCTGCCTACCGTCTCCCCCTCAAAGTCATCGAGAGGGAGCGGTTGGCGGAACTGCCGATCTCCCCCCTTGCGGGGGAGATGTCCGGCAGGACAGAGGGGGGTGCTGTCCCGCCGGCCTATCAGCCAATCGTAGCCATGTCCTTTGTCGGGGTTCCTCTCAAGCAAGCCCACGCTCGAAAGTTGGCGATCCTTCCCACCCCCCTCTGCCCTACCGGGCATCTCCCCCGCAAGGGGGGAGATCGGATGGCACTTTGGCTTTCGCCAATCTCCAAGGCTGCTAGACAAGCGTTCTCCAAGAAGCTATCGATCCCCCCGTTCGGGAGGCTCCGATGACCCTCCGCTTCGACAAGCTCGGCGTGGTCATCGCCTTGATCGTAGCCTATGCGGCGTTCCTCGCCCCCTTCGCCACTTTTCGCGCCAATCGCATCGTGCCCGGCGAGGCGCGCTCGATCCTTGAATCTCTGCCGGTGGCGGTCGGCCCCTTGCTGCTGGCGATCGTGGTGATCGCGGCAATCATCGCGCTGCTCAAAACGTCGCTCCTTCTGCGCCTAGCGGCGAGCGTGGTCGCACTCGCAGCCCTTGCGATCCTGATTGGTTTTGCCGGCAGCTTCCTGACGCCCGAGGGCAATACCTTCGCGCGCATTTCGCCCGCCTCAGGGTTCTGGCTGCTCATCTTCGCCTTCACGCTTTTGCTCGCCGATGTGCTGACAAGGCTGAACTTGTCGCCTCAGGCGCGCGTCGGCGTCCTCGTCCTCGCAGCAGCGGCGATCGGCCTTCTGCTGGTCTCGGGAAGCTGGAACAGCCTGTCGATCCTCAAGGAATATGCCAACCGTGCCGACAGTTTCTGGGCGGAAGGCTCCAAGCATGTGACGCTGGCGCTGGGCTCGCTGGCGGCGGCGGTGGTCGTTGGTCTGCCGCTCGGCATCCTCTGCCACCGCGTCGAGAAATTGCGCGCCGGCGTGCTGAATGTGCTCAACATCATCCAGACCATCCCTTCCATCGCACTGTTTGGCCTGCTGATCGCGCCGCTCGGCTGGGTCGCCACGCATGTGCCGGGGGCGGCTTCCCTCGGCATTCGCGGCATCGGCACCGCGCCCGCCTTCGTCGCGCTGTTCCTCTATTCGCTGTTGCCGGTGGTGGCCAACACCGTGGTCGGCCTTGCCGGCGTGCCGCGCGCCGCCAACGACGCCGCCCGCGGCATGGGCATGACCGATCGCCAACGCCTGTTCGGCGTCGAATTTCCGCTGGCCTTTCCGGTCATCCTCACCGGCATCCGCATCGTCTTGGTGCAGAACATCGGCCTCGCCACCATTGCAGCGCTGATCGGCGGCGGCGGCTTCGGCGTGTTCGTGTTCCAGGGCGTCGGCCAGACGGCGATGGATCTGGTGCTGCTCGGCGCCGTACCGACGGTGGCGCTGGCCTTTGCCGCGGCCATCATCCTCGACGCAGTGATCGAAATGACCGCCACCAAGCGCAGGGTTGAAACGGCATGATCGAGATCGAAGGCATTACCAAGCGCTATGACGCGACGACCGTCGTCGACGACGTGTCGATGGTGATAGAACCACGCACCATCGCCGTGATTGTCGGCACTTCCGGCTCCGGCAAGACGACGCTGCTACGCATGATCAACCGCCTGGTCGAGCCGACCTCAGGCGTCATCAAGCTCGACGGCGCCGACAACCGTTCGCTGCCCGGCTACGAGCTGCGCCGCAGCATCGGCTACGCCATCCAGGGCCACGGCCTGTTCCCGCACCGCACGGTGGCGCAGAACATCGCCACAGTCCCGGTGCTGCTCGGCTGGGACAAGGCTCGCATCAAGGCCCGCGTCGAAGAGTTGATGACCCTCTACCAGCTCGACCCCGAGGCGTTCGGGCCGCGCTATCCGCACGAGCTTTCCGGCGGTCAGCAGCAACGCGTCGGCGTTGCCCGCGCGCTCGCCGCCGAGCCCAACGTGCTGTTGATGGACGAACCATTTGGTGCGCTGGACCCGATCATCCGCAACAAGGCGCAGGAGGATCTGCTGGCGATCCAGAAGCGCTTCGGCACCACCATCATCCTCGTCACCCACGACATGGAGGAGGCGGTGCATATGGGCGGCAAGATCGCGGTCATGGATGCCGGCAAGCTGGTGCAATATGCCAAGCCGGCCGAGATCCTGGCGAAGCCGGCCAGCGCCTTCGTCGAGACGCTGGTCGGCGCCAGCGAAAAACCGTTCCGCCTGCTGTCGCTTGGCCGCGTGCGCGACGCGGTGGAGAAGGGGACCGCCGAAGGCGAGGCGATCCCCGGCGACGCCAGCCAGCGCGACGCATTGGCCGAGTTGCTGTGGTCCGGCCGCCCGGCGCTGCCGGTGAAAGGCGATGACGGCAAGCCGCTCGGCCGCGTCACCGTGGACGGGCTGGTAAAGCGCGCGGCGAGGCCGGCATGAAGGCCTGGCTCCCATCGCTGCTCAGGCTTGCGCTGGTGGTATTGCTGGTCGCCTTCGTGACCAATCCAAGCTGGTTCGAACCGCTGCTGAAGCCGCTGACCGAGAACAACGCGCCGGCGATCTACAATCAGGGCAGCCTTTTGACATTGACGCTGCTGCATCTGAGGACGGTGCTGATCGCCACGGTCGCCGCGACCATCGTCGCGGTGGCGCTGGCCATCCTGGTCACCAGGCCGGCCGGCGTCGAATTCCTGCCGCTGTCGCGCAGCCTGGTCAATATCGGCCAGACCTTTCCGCCGGTGGCGGTGCTGGCGCTGGCCGTGCCGGCCGTCGGCTTCGGCGACAAGCCGACGCTGATCGCGCTGTTTCTCTATGGCCTGCTGCCGATCTTCGAAAACGCGCTGACCGGCCTGACGACGCTTCCCGGCAATGTGGTGGAAGCAGCGCGTGGCGCCGGCATGACCGGCTGGCAAAGGCTGATCAAGGTCGAGCTGCCGCTCAGCGCGCCGATCATCCTCGGCGGCATCCGGCTGTCGGTGGTTATCAGCTTGGCTACCGCGACGATCGGCTCGACGGTGGCGGCCAAGACCTTGGGTGAGGTGATCATCGCCGGCCTGCTGTCGAACAATCTCGCCTTTGTCCTGCAGGGGGGCCTGATCGTCGCGGCCCTTGCCGTGCTGATCTATGACGGGTTGTCGGCGATCGAGCGCTATACAGCGCGCCGCATGGGGCAGGAGACGGCGTAGCCTTTCGGCGCGATCCTATTGGTTCATTGTCCGCTCGAACGGGCCGGGTGGTCTAGCGTCAGCTCGAGCCGGACGCCGCCTTCGCCGACGGTCCAGCGGCGGCGGATGATCGCGAAATCATGTCGCGTGCCGGCTTGCACCAACGAGACAAGATCACCCGTGGCGCAATCGCTGCCGAGATCCAGCGCTTCGACAGCCTCGGCGATGCCTTGCTTGCTGGCATAATGTCTTGCGACGGCTGTGAGTGCGATGATCGCCGGCCCCCCCGTTGCGCAATCTTCGGGACTCGGCGATTGATTTGTCCGATGCCCCGATCTTTCTGCAGGAGTTCTCGCCATGACCTTGCGTTTCTCCAAGATCGTCATGTGTCTGTGTCTGGCGGTTTTCGCCTTCCTCGTCGCTTTCGGCAACATCACCGATTACGGTTCAAACTTTGCTTTTGTCCAGCACGTGCTGAGCATGGACACCACCTTTCCCGGCAACGCGCTGATGTATCGCTCGATCACCAACCCGTCGCTGTGGACGGCGGGCTACTGGCTGATCATCCTCGGCGAGGCGCTGACCTGCCTGCTCTATCTGATCGCCGCCTTGAATTTGTGGCAAGCGCGCAATGCCAGCGGGCAGGCTTTCAACGACGCCAAGAAATTCGCGGTCCTTGCCGCCACCCTGGGCTTTCTGATCTGGTACTTCGGTTTCATGGTGGTGGGCGGCGAGTGGTTCGCCATGTGGCAGTCCAGCATCTGGAACGGCCAGCAGAAGGCGTTCATGTTCTACATGACCATGCTGGCGGTGCTGATTTTCGTTATCCAGCCTGACAGTGACCTGCGCAAAAGCTGAGCAGGTCCCAGCTGATTTCAATCGATCTAATCGAGCGGCATCGCCGAAGGGCATGCCGTCCCCTACCACTTTTGGGCGAAAGCCGGGCAAAAACCGAACAATATCTTGACGTTCGCAGCCCTGTTTCGCATAAGCCGATGCGAAGGAAGCGGATTCCGCTTGGCGGAATCCGCTTCCCGTCTCAACGGCCCAGGGAGGGGTTCTTTTGGGCCATCAATCGAGGAAAATTCGGCAATGACCATCATTTCCGCCGTCATCGCCTGCGGCCTGCTTTCGGTCCTTTACGCCATCTGGGCGACACGTTCGGTCCTTGCGGCCGACCAAGGCAATGCACGCATGCAGGAAATCTCCGCGGCCATCCGCGAAGGCGCGCAGGCCTATCTGGCGCGCCAGTACACCACCATCGCCATCGTCGGCGTGGTCGTGCTGCTGCTCGCCTGGTGGCTGCTTTCGATCACCGCCGCCATCGGCTTCCTTATCGGCGCGGTGCTGTCGGGTGCGGCCGGCTTCATCGGCATGCATGTTTCGGTGCGCGCCAATGTGCGCACGGCGCAGGCGGCTTCCAACAGCCTCGCAGCCGGCCTCGAGATCGCCTTCAAGTCGGGCGCCATTACCGGCATGCTGGTTGCTGGCCTGGCCCTGCTTGGCGTTTCGATCTATTATTTGATCCTGACCCACTTCATGGGGCTTCAGCCCAACGACCGCATCGTCATCGACTCGCTGGTTTCGCTCGGCTTCGGCGCCTCGCTGATCTCGATCTTCGCCCGTCTCGGCGGCGGCATCTTCACCAAGGGCGCCGACGTCGGCGGCGATCTCGTCGGCAAGGTCGAAGCCGGCATTCCCGAAGACGATCCGCGCAACCCGGCCACCATCGCCGACAATGTCGGTGACAATGTCGGCGACTGCGCCGGCATGGCCGCCGACCTGTTCGAGACCTATGCCGTGACCGTGGTCGCCACCATGGTTCTCGCCGCCATCTTCTTCGGCGGCACGGCCGTTCTCGGCGCCACGATGCTCTATCCGCTGGCCATCTGCGGCGCCTGCATCCTGACCTCGATCGTCGGCACTTTCTTCGTCAAGCTCGGCTCCAACGGCTCGATCATGGGCGCGCTCTACAAGGGGCTGATCGTCACTGGCCTGCTGTCCATCGTCGGGCTCGGCGTCGCCACCTCGGTAACGCTCGGCTGGGGCGAGATCGGCACCGTCGCCGGCATGACCATTACCGGCAAGAACCTGTTCTTCTGCGGCCTGATCGGCCTGTTGGTGACCGGCCTCATCGTGGTGATCACCGAATACTACACCGGCACCAACAAGCGCCCGGTGAACTCCATTGCCCAGGCGTCGGTGACCGGTCACGGCACCAACGTCATCCAGGGCCTTGCGGTGTCGCTGGAATCGACGGCGCTTCCGGCGATCGTCATCGTCGGCGGCATCATCTCCACCTACCAGCTTGCCGGCCTCTACGGCACTGCGATCGCGGTCACCACGATGCTCGGCCTCGCCGGCATGATCGTCGCCCTCGACGCCTTCGGTCCGGTCACCGACAATGCCGGCGGCATCGCCGAAATGGCCGGCCTGCCCAAGGAAGTGCGCCACTCGACCGACGCGCTCGACGCGGTCGGCAACACCACCAAGGCGGTGACCAAGGGCTACGCCATCGGTTCGGCCGGTCTCGGCGCGCTGGTGCTGTTCGCGGCCTACTCGAACGACCTGAAGTTCTTTGCCGCCAATGGCGACAAATATCCCTACTTCCAGGGCATGGGCGAGGTCTCCTTCGACCTCTCCAATCCTTACGTCGTCGCCGGCCTGATCTTCGGCGGCATGATCCCCTATCTGTTCGGCGGCATCGCCATGACGGCCGTCGGCCGTGCGGCGGGCGCCATCGTCGAGGAAGTGCGCAAGCAGTTCCGCGAGGATCCGGGCATCATGGCCGGCACGTCGAAGCCGAACTACGCGCGTGCGGTCGACCTTCTGACCAAGGCGGCGATCCGGGAGATGATCATCCCGTCGCTGCTGCCGGTGCTGGCGCCGCTCGTCGTTTATTTCGGCGTGCTGCTGATCTCGGGCTCGAAGGCCTCGGCCTTTGCAGCACTTGGCGCCTCGCTGCTCGGCGTCATCGTCAATGGCCTGTTCGTCGCCATCTCGATGACCTCCGGCGGCGGCGCCTGGGACAACGCGAAGAAGTCGTTCGAGGACGGCTTTGTCGACAAGGACGGCGTCAGGCATCTCAAGGGTTCCGAGGCGCACAAGGCCTCGGTGACCGGCGATACGGTTGGCGATCCCTACAAGGACACCGCCGGCCCGGCGGTCAACCCCGCGATCAAGATCACCAACATTGTCGCCCTGCTGCTTCTGGCCGTGCTCGCGCACGGCTGACCACACAGGACTATCGGTCCAAACAAAAACCCGCCGGAGCGATCCGGCGGGTTTTTTGTTGCCTGATTCTGATGCCGCGCGGCGAAGCGCCGGGCAGGGATCACATGCCGGGCGACGATCCGCCGCCGGGGATGCCGGGTGCCAGCTTGCTGGCGCCGTTGATGATCTGGCTGAGGAAGTTCTGGTCCTTGCCGCCGGTCGGCGTGGTGCGCGAGATGAAGTCGAACACCTTGCCGTCCTTCATGCCGTAATTGGCGATCTGGGTGACGCGCCCGTCCTCGCCGAAATACACCGCCAGCACTTTCTGGTCGACCAGACGCGGCTTGTCGAAGGCGACGTAACGCTTGCGCGTCTGCGAAATGTAATAGAAGGCCTCATTGTCGAATGTGGCTGTCGTCGACGGCGTGCCGAGCGCCAGCAGCACCTGTTCGCGGCTGGAGCCGACCGGAACCGAGTCGATCGCCTGCTGGTCGATCACATAACCCTGAGTCAGCGTCTCGCTCGGATTGAGATCGCCGACCATCTTGGACGAATTGCAGGCGGAAAGCGCGGAAGCGACCACCAGCAGCGAAATCACGCTGGCGGACCTGGGCAGAAAAATCGACTTGAATTTCAGCGCGCGCAACAACAACTCCTTCAAACTGCCGCAACTTGCGCTGGGCCGCAAAACCGGTAAACCAGCTTGCTTGCCGATGCAACAAGGCCATTTCAACAAACGGTCCCCGGGAGACCACCCTCAAATGTTCCAGCGCCTTTTTGGTCGCGAACGTCACGCCAACCGCGCTATCACCGAGGCGCTTTACGCACAAATCGTGGCATCCGCGCGGCAAACCGTGTTTTATTCCGACTGGAATGTACCGGACACGCCGCTCGGCCGTTTCGAGATGCTGTCGCTGCACATGTTCCTGCTTCAGCACCGGCTGCGCGGTCAGCAAGGTGCTGCCGGAGAGGTCGCACAGGTGCTGATCGACGAGTTCTTCCTGGATGTCGAGCATTCGCTGCGGGAACTGGGCATCGGCGATGTCGGCGTGCCGAAACGCATGAAGAAACTGGCGAAGATGTTCTATGGCCGCACGGCAGCCTATGACGACGCCCTGGAACGAAACGACGACGACGCGCTTGCCGCCGCTCTTGCCCGCAATGTCAGGCCGGATGCCGGCGTTTGGCCGCAAGCCGCGCAACTGGCAAGCTACGTGGTCGAGGCCGACAGGCATCTCGCGGAACGGCCGGCCGAATCGATCGTTTCCGGTACGGTGACTTTTCCTGTGGCCAAATCAGGCTAAAGGAGAGGAAGATGAAAGATGCTGACACCCATAGCCCCGTGTCCTTCGTGGCGAATGTCGCCCGCCTGCCGCAAAAGGGGCTGCCGGTGGTGATCGACGCCGATGCCGGGCAGCGCGCGGCACTTGCCAGCGAACACGATCTGCTTTCGGTCGAAAACTACCGCGCCGACCTTCTGGTGACGCCATGGAAGCGCAACGGCGTGAAGGTCAGCGGTCGTGTCGAGGCTGACATCACGCAGGCCTGTATCGTCACCCTCGATCCCGTCGAGGCCCATGTCGACGAGGCGGTCGAGGCACTGTTTCTACCGCAAGAGTCCAAGCTCGGGCGGCAGGGTTTCGAGGGTGGCGGCGAAATCCTGCTCGACGCCGAAGGGCCGGACGGTCCCGAAACTTTTTCCGGCGACACGATCGATGTCGGGGCGCTTGCCGAACAGTTCTTTGGACTGGCGATCGACCCCTATCCGCGCAAGCAAGGCGTGTCGCTGGAGGCCGCCGGCGATGCCGAGCCCACGGAGAACGAATTCCAGCAAAAGCTGCGTTCCCTGCTGGGAAAATCCTAAAAGCCACTCCAATCGGAGAAAAGCCGGTTGTGCGGCAGCCCAAAAACGCTATTTTCGCCGAACCTTCGCGAGCCCCGAACCATCGCAAGCGCCAGGCGCTCGCTCAAGCAAAACGTGAGATGAATACCGCGTGATCAGGATTTCCATCGATGCCATGGGCGGCGATCACGGACCAAGCGTGGTTATCCCGGCGCTCATGACGGTCGCGACCCGGCGTCCCGACATCCGCTTCGTCATTTATGGTCGTGAGGAGGCGGTGCGCCCCGAGCTCGCCAAATTCCCCAAGCTGGCGCAGGTGAGCGAGTTCATCCACTGCGAGATATCGGTCAGGATGGACGACAAGCCGAGCCAGGCGCTGCGCCATGGCCGCTGGAAGTCGTCGATGTGGAAAGCGGTCGAGGCGGTCAAATCAGGCACCGCTGACGCCTGTATCTCGGCCGGCAACACCGGCGCCTTGATGGCGATGTCGAAATTCTGCCTGCGCACCATGGCGACGATAGATCGCCCGGCGATCGCCGCACTTTGGCCGACATTGCGCGGCGAAAGCGTGGTGCTGGACGTTGGCGCCACCATCGGCGCCGACGCGCATCAGCTGATTGATTTTGCGATTCTGGGCACCGGCATGGCGCGCTCGGTTTTCGGCATCGAACGGCCGAGCGTCGGCCTGCTCAATGTCGGTGTCGAGGAGATCAAGGGCCAGGAAGAGGTCAAGGAGGCGGGTCGCATGCTGCGCGAGGCCAACATGGCCTCGATGAACTACCACGGCTTCGTCGAAGGCGACGACATCGGCAAGGGCGCCGTCGACGTGGTCGTCACCGAAGGATTCGCCGGCAACATCGCGCTGAAGACGGCGGAAGGCACGGTAAGACAGATCGCCGGTTACCTGCGCACAGCGATGAACAGGACGCTGATGGCCAGGATCGGCTATATTTTTGCCAAGGGTGCCTTCGATCGCCTGCGTGAAAAGATGGATGTTGGCCGCTCCAACGGCGGCGTCTTCCTGGGGCTGAACGGCATTGTGGTGAAAAGTCATGGCGGGGCTGATTCGGATGGCTTCGCGGCGGCGATCGAGCTCGGCTACGATATGGTGCGCAACAATCTGCTCGACCGCATCGAGGCCGATCTCGACCTGTTCCATGCGCGCAATCCGCATGCCCAGACCAACAGGAAATCCGACGTCGTTGCCGACGCAAAGGAATAGGAAAAAGCATTGATCAGATCAGTCGTGCGCGGCATGGGTGCCGCGCTGCCCCGCCGCATCATGAAGAATGCCGATTTCGAAGGCATGGTCGAGACGTCGGACGAATGGATCGCTCAGCGCACCGGCATCCGCCAGCGCCATATCGCGGCCGACGACGAGACGACGGCTTCGCTCGGCGAGGCGGCGGCGCGCGCCGCCCTCGACGATGCCGGCCTGACGCCTGACGACATCGACCTGATCGTGCTGGCGACCTCGACGCCCAACAACACCTTTCCGGCGACCGCCGTCGAGATCCAGAACCGGCTGGGCATGCATCATGGCTTTGCCTTCGACCTGCAGGCGGTGTGCTCGGGCTTCGTCTATGCGGTGACGACCGCTGATCTTTATATCCGCGGCGGCCTGGCCAAACGGGTCCTGGTGATCGGCTCGGAAACCTTCTCGCGCATTCTCGACTGGAGCGACCGCTCGACCTGCGTCCTGTTCGGCGACGGTGCCGGCGCCATGGTCCTGGAAGCGGGAGAGGGAGCGGGCAGCATCGCCGATCGCGGCGTGCTGGCGGCCAGCCTGCGCTCCGACGGCACCCACAAGGACAAGCTCTACGTCGACGGCGGACCGTCGACCACCGGAACTGTTGGGCATCTCAGAATGGAAGGCCGCGAAGTGTTCAAGCATGCGGTCGGCATGATCACCGATGTCATCGAGGCGACGTTCTCGGCGGCCGGCATCACCGCTGAGGATCTCGACTGGTTCGTGCCGCATCAGGCCAATAAACGGATTATTGACGCTTCCGCTAAAAAGCTCGGGATAGCTGAGCAAAAGGTGGTGGTTACGGTCGATTTGCACGGTAACACCTCAGCGGCTTCCGTGCCGCTGGCCCTCTCGGCGGCCGTTGCCGATGGGCGCATCCAGAAGGGCGATCTGGTGCTGCTCGAGGCGATGGGCGGTGGTTTCACCTGGGGCGCGGTTTTGCTCCGCTGGTAAGTGCCGAACGGACAGGTTCGGTCCTTGACCTTGACGGATCAATTACTTAGGCTCTGCCTTTGCTTGTATCGATTTATGTTTTTGAGCTGATGGGACGGTTCGCATGGGGGGAAAGACACTTACGCGCGCCGACCTTGCTGAAGCCGTTTACCGCAAGGTCGGCTTGTCGCGTACTGAATCGGCTGAACTCGTCGAAGCGGTTCTGGACGAAATTTGCGACGCGATCGTCCGCGGCGAGACGGTGAAACTGTCGTCTTTCGCGACATTCCATGTCCGTTCCAAGAACGAGCGCATCGGGCGCAATCCCAAGACCGGTGAAGAAGTGCCGATCCTGCCGCGCCGTGTGATGACCTTCAAATCGTCCAACGTACTGAAGAGCCGCATCCTGCGCTCCCACCAGAGCAGCAAGGCCAAGGGCGGCAGATAGCCCGAAAGCGGCTGGTGTCCGTCGTCGTCGCGGGCTTTCAGATCCCGGATCGCTTCAAGCTTCGGTTGAAAACCGCTGCCCCTTTGACGCCGGGCTTGAATGTTGTTTCATAAACCGCTGAAATGGGGCCCGATTCGGCAGGACGGCCGGATCGGAATGGTTCTTTGTTGAGCATGATCGTGTCCGAAGGCCGGTTCCCCACTTTTTGCTACGCTGACCTTCGGTTCGGGGATCATGCTCTAGCGTGAGGATTTTGCCCATGGACAAGAGCCCCGATGCTTTCCGCACCATCAGCGAGGTCGCGGAAGATCTCGATCTGCCGCAGCATGTGCTGCGTTTCTGGGAAACGCGTTTCAACCAGATCAAGCCAATGAAGCGCGGCGGCGGCCGCCGCTACTACCGGCCGCAGGATGTCGAACTGATCAAGGGCATTCGTCATATGCTCTACGACCAGGGCTACACTATCAAGGGCGTGCAGAAGTTGCTGCGCGAGAACGGCAACCATTTCCTGGTCGCCATCGGCAATGGCGACATGGCGGCCGTCGAGGCGATCTCGCAGCGCAGGCAGGCCGACGCGGTGCCGCTGACGCCAAGCGCCCAGCCGCGCGGCGCGGACGACGAGATGCTTGTCGGCCAACCCAAGGTGAAACCGAGCCGCCGCTTTTTCGGCCTGGGCAAGAGCGACGAGGAAGGCCCGGTCCAGCCGGATACGTCGAAGCTCTCGCGCGACAATCGCGCTTTGCTGCAGGAGGCGCTGTTCGATCTTCTGGAATGCAAGCGCCTACTCGATCAGGTGCGCTAAAGCGCGTCGCATGAATCCGTTTGAGCGCGCCGCGCTTTAAGGGCCGGCGGCCGTCTCCCAAACCGGAACGGTCTTGGAGGTCATGCGTTACGATTCCTTCTGCAAATGAAGGAACCCTGCCATGGCATCGCTTTCGAACATCTCCGACATCGACCTTGAAAAGCAGGTCGCAGCTCTCTCCAGGGAACTGGCGGCGCTGAGGAAAGCCCTGTCCAGACGGGGCGGCGCCTATTACGAGGACGGGCGCGACGCCGCGTCGGACTACTATTCGCACCTTGCCGGATATCTCGGCGACGCTCTGCCCGCGATCAGGAAGCAAGGCAGGGCGATCGAGAAAACGGCGCGCGATCATCCGGCCACGGCAGCCGCCGTCGGGTTGGTTGTGGTCGGGCTGGTTGCCAGCTTGCTGCTCAGCCGACGCTAGCTCAATCCGGTAAAGGGCAAAAAGAAAATGGCGGCCGTCGCGCCGACGGCCGCCATTTCCGTCAGTGACAGTCGATCAGCGAGCGAGCTTGATCTTGCTCTTCGGGTCGACCTTCATCAGCTGGCTGCACTTGCCGTAGACGGTGCCGTTCTTGTCGGTGGCGTCGGTATAGGTTCCCTTGCAGTCGAGCTGCAGCACCAGACAGGGGCCGGAGCCCTTGCACACGGCGCCGCCGCCGCTCGGATGGGTGCCGTTGGCGAAGGCCGCGTTCGGCATGGAAACCGAGCCAAAGGCCGAGACGACGATGGCCGCGGCGAACGAGAGACGCTTGAAGTTCGAGATGTTGGTCATTTGAGCATTTCCTTCTCTGGATCGAGGATCGCCGTGCTGGCGTCCTTCTGGTTGGGGATCGCCTTCTTGGCGTCCATGCCGGTTTAGTGCGGCCCAGAGCGGAAAGGTTCACGCGTCGGTTCAAAAAAATCGCGCGATCGATATCGAGGCGGTTTCTCGGTGTGGAATTGAGGCTCTGCCATCATGCCGTGTTTGATACGGCAAAACCCGTCAGGAAGACCGGCTTTTGTCGAAAACCCAAGGCCGGCCTTCCTGTCGGGAAAGTCGGCTTAAGCCTTCTTCTCCACCATCTTCTTGTGGTGATGGTGGTGCCGGTGATGATGGCGGACGTGGTGGCGATGATGATAGTGGCGGTGATGCTTTGCATGCAGCGGCGCGGCATCGGCGCTGCTGGCGCCGATGATCGGCATCGAGACGGCAAGTGCGACTGCGAGTCCGAGAGCGGACAGAAGGGACTTCTTCATGACTAATTTTCCTTTTTGCGCGGACCGCGTTTCAACGTCACTGATTGAAGTCGGTGACTGAGCGCCGCGGCAGGACTATCGCCCCGGAATTTTTCGACAGTTTTTCCGGAGTGTAGAATTTTGTTTCTGGCTTGTGTCTGAAGGCCCTCCACCTTATGGGAACGACCCCTCACATCGGCGGGACGACACCGTTGTTTCCGACCACGACCCGGCTGGCAACCAGCGTGCCGTCGCTGCCGCGCCCGGCGGTGACGAAGACCATCGCACCGGGTTTGAGATCCGCCGGTGTCGCCGCGGCGAAGGTCACGATCGGCGTCGATTGCGGTATGGCGATCTCTTTCTTCTGGCCATTGTCGTAGGTCAGGGTCACCGTCCGGCCGTTGATTTCAGTCACGTCGGCAATGGTGCCGTTGGTCATCCGGCTGTTGGGCTGAAGATCCCAAGGACGATCGCCTTCGCCGGTCCCTTTGAGGGCAGCGGGGAAGATCACCACTTCGAGCGCCCCGCTGCCGCCATCCGCCTTCGCGACAGAAGCGATGCCGACGAAGTCGCCCTGCTTGATGTCTTCGGCCGACGCCTTGGCGACGCCGGAGATATTCCAGTTCGTGGCCAGCTTGATGGCGTCGGTGCCGCCTTCCCGTGTCTTCACGGTGAGCAGTGACGGTTCGAAACTGACCACCGTGCCGCGCACCCGTACGGTATCGGCCGCCCGAGCGGCGGCCATGGTGCTCCCGGCAAAGCCGGAAATCGTGCCGAGCACCACAACAATTGTCTTCAAGTCCATGGATCCGATCCTTTCAAAAAGCTGGCCGGAAATGGCCAAATCGTTGGCAAGCCAGCGACAATCGCCTAACGAGCGAGCGGCGCAAAACCGTTGAACAATTCGGCTCTCGACCCTTCAAAACAACTTGATCGGCATGGCACTCCATATCGGCGCCATGAGGTCGGTGCCGGCCGATTTTTCGGGCTGGCATCACGATGCCGTGACGGGTTTTTTGGTGCTTGGCAAACTGTCGATAAGAGGGCATTCTCCCGCCGTCTCAGGCAACAACATGATTTGACCAAAACTCTTTCAGCCCACGGAGTTGCCAATGTCCAACATAGCAAAACGCGATACCTTCTCCGAACTGGCGGCAACCGAGATTGCGCCCGATCACAGCGCCCTCCGAGCCATCCGGGAAACCAGGGGATACAGCCTGGAAGAGCTGTCCCTGACATGCGGCCTGTCCATCAATGAGATCGCGGACATCGAGAACGGCAGGGATGCCGACCCATCGAAGCTTCGGCGCATCGCCACAGCACTTCGGCTTCCGGAAAGTGCGCTGATCAATCCGCCCGTGCTGGCGCAACCCCCGGAAAATCGATCCGTCTGATAATTGCGACGCCTGGGGCCGCCTAAAAGCTACCTGCAGCGCTTTTGGATTTGAAGTTCTTTGCGGGGCTTCAAATCCAGCGCTGGACATTGGCGCGACAGGCGCCGAATTTGGTTGACCCCAAGCAGGTTATCAAGATACATCGCGACCGGTCCGGAGTGTAGCGCAGCCCGGTAGCGCACTTGACTGGGGGTCAAGGGGTCGTCGGTTCGAATCCGGCCACTCCGACCATTTTCAAGACTTGGACTTGCCCCCAAAAGTCCATCATGCCCTGGCCGCCACCGGTACCAAGCGCACCGCCGCCCGCAACTGCCGCTGATGGCGGTATTCCAGCGCAATCGCTCCCCAGATCAGTCCGAGCAGCAGATAGACATGGCGCCAGTGGTCGATGTCGATGAAGGTGCCGAGCCCGATATTGCCGATGAAGGCGACATAGGCGCACAGAAGATAGGGTTGCCACGGCCTGTCGCGCAGGAGAATGCGGAAGCCGGCTGATATGGTCCACAAGGTCAGCGTCAGGAACGACACGAAGCCGAGCCAGCCATAGTCCATCAGCATCTTCAGCCAGATATCGTGCGTATCCTCGCCATAAATGGTGCCGAAGACGAGCGGGCCGATGCCGAGCGGATGCTCCAGCGCCATCTGGAAGCCGATCGCGTAGCGGGCAAAGCGGCCGAGGCGGGCCGTGTCATAGCTCTGTTCCAACTGGGCGCGGCTGGAAAACATTTCCGAAACGCCCGGAAGCTGCAGGATGACGAGCATCGCGATGACCAGCAGCGCAATGGCCGCGATGGTCATGACGACGACGCGCAGCCGGAACTTGCCGCTGGCGCTCTGCAGGAACAGGGTGCCGGTGAGCAGGATCGCCGACACGCCGAACATGCCCCAGGCGCCGCGCGAGAACGAGAAAAAGATGCCCGCCGTGATGATCAGCAGCGGCACCGCCAGCAGGGGCATGCGCGAGACCGGCCCGGTCAGCAGGAGATAGAGCAGGTAGATGCCCGGCAGCACCAGGAACGGCCCGAACACATTCGGGTCCTGGAAGGCGCCGGCTGCGCGGTCGTATTTGGTGAAGATCTCCGCGCCGGGGAAGGCATGGAAATAGCCGGCGATACCAAGCAAGGCGGTCAGCACCGCCGAGACGACATAGGCCAGGAAGATCAGCCGGTAGAGGCTGGGCTCGACCGCGGTCACCGAGGCGAAGAACACCGCGGTGAAGGCAAGGAACAGCGAAACGCCGAGATAGAGCGGCGTGCCGGCGAGGTCCGACATCTGCGTCATCGAGATCATGCCGCCGATGTTCATGATCACCAGCAGCACCAGCAGCGGCGCCGCCGCGCGCGATATGCGCAGGCCGAACAAGGCCCATACCACCATCAGCCCGACCATATAGAGGTCGTATGGCGCCGGCTCGTCGATGACGAAGCCGGACAGGAAGACACCGAGGAAAACCGCACCCGACGCGATCAGCGCGATCAGCTTGGCGTTGACCGCGGCCGGCGGCAGTTCATGGGTGACGGCGCTCAATAGGCGTTTTCCGTGTTGAGCAGCCTAACCGGTGTCAGGAACAGGATCCTCAGGTCGAACAGCAGAGACCAGTTCTCGATGTAATAGAGGTCGTATTCCGTCCGCATGCGGATCTTCTCATTGGTGTCCATCTCGCCGCGCCAGCCATTGATCTGCGCCCAGCCGGTCACGCCGGGCTTGACCTTGTGGCGGGCGAAATAGCCGTCGACCACTTCGTTGTAGAGAAGGTTGTGCGACTGGGCGGCAATGGCATGCGGGCGCGGCCCGACCAGCGCCAGCGAGCCGAAGAGAGAGTTGAAGAACTGCGGCAACTCGTCGATCGAGGTCTTGCGGATGAAGCGGCCGACGCGGGTCACGCGCGGGTCGTTCTTGGTCACCGTCTGCTTGGCCGTCGGGTCCGCCTTGTCCGTGTACATCGAACGGAACTTGTAGACCTCGATGATCTCGTTGTTGAAGCCATGCCGCTTCTGGTGGAACAGCACCGGTCCCTTGCTGTCGAGCTTGATGGCGATCGCGGTCGCCAGCATCACCGGCGAGAACACGATGATGCCGATGATCGAGAAGACGATGTCGAAGGCGCGCTTGGCGACCGAATCCCAGTCGTTGATCGGCTTGTCGAAAATATCGAGCATCGGCACGGAGCCGATGTAGGAATAGGCGCGCGGGCGAAACTGCAGTGCGTTCGAATGGGCGGAGAGCCGGATATCGACCGGCAGAACCCACAGCTTCTTCAGCAATTGCAGGACGCGCGATTCGGCGGTGAGCGGCAGCGACACGATCAGCATGTCGATGCGGGCGATACGGGCGAACTCGATCAGCTCGGAAATGGTGCCGAGCTTGGGGTAGCCGGCGACGATGGGCGGTGAGCGCTTGTCGCCGCGGTCGTCGAAGATCCCGCAGATTCGGATGTCGTTGTAGGGCTGCTTTTCGACCGAGCGGATCAGGATCTCCGCCGTCTTGCCGCCGCCGACGATGACGGCGCGGCGCTCCATGCGCCCGTCGCGCGCCCAGCGCCGGATCAGCTTCGACATCACCAGCCTGAGACTGAAGATCAGCACGAAACCGACGACAAACCAGGTGCCGAAAAACAGGCGCGAATAGTCTTCCGACATCTTCATGACGAATGCCGTCAGCGCCATCAGGGCGAAAGTGCCGGCCCAGACCAGCAGCAGACGGCCGAAATTGGCGATCGGCCGCATCAGCGAGACGATCTGGTAGCAGTCGGTCACATCGAACAGCACCACGGCGAGAAGCGAAGCGGCGGCGATCGTCAGCGGATATTGCCAGGCCAGATAGGTGAAGAAGCCGACATAGTGGAAATAGACGCACAGGCCCGACAGCAACAGGAGCGCGAATTCGACCATGCGCAGGACGCCGCTGACCATGATCGGCGACATCGTATCGCGCCTGTATTGCGAAGCGACCTGACGGGCGACGTCATTCATCCCGCCGGGCGCATCGCGACCGGCCGGGCCGTCGAATTTGCGCACCGCGTCTATCGAAAAGCGGCGTGCGGGATCGATCTCGTTCATGGGACATCCGCTAGCTTCCCTCAGGTGAATAGCAAAAGAGAGCTAAGAAACCCTTGAAACAACAGGTGGCTTTGGAGCGGTCTGCGAGACTAGGATCAATGCCGGCGCCCGAGCGCGGCGAAATAGGCCTTCTCGATCTCGGCGGCCATGACGTCGGCGCCGAAGCGCGCCTTGAGGTCGGCGGCATCGGGCATCAGGCGCCTGTAGGCCTTGGGGTCGGCCAGCGCTTCGCTCACCCTGTCGCCAAGTTCATGCGGGTCTGGCCAGATCAGGGCAAGGGAGCCGGCGCCGAAGATTTCCGGTATGCCGCCGACCGCGGTGGCGATCATCGATTTGCCGGCCGCGAGCGTCTCCAGCACGATATAGGGCATGGCTTCCGCCCGCGAGGGAACGACAACCAGCTCGGCCAGCGCGAAGGCGGATCTGGCCGGCATCGGCGGCAGGAAGCGCACATGGCCGTCGAGGCCGAGCCGCTTCACTTGCGCGTGATAACGTGGCAGGTCGTCGCCGTCGCCGACCATCACCGCCTTCAACGGCCGGCCAAGCCGCGCTCCGGCAAGGACAAGGGCGTCGATGAAGATGTCCGGTCCCTTGAGGTCGCGCATCATGCCGATATAGAGGAGATCGGCCGCATTCCGCTCGGTCCGCACTGGCTCGAACTCGGCGGCGCGCAAGCCATTATAGACCAGCCTGTTCGGGATGGGCGGCTCGCCGACCTTCTTGCGGTAGATCCGCCTTTCATAATCGGAGACAAACAGAAGACAGTCGGTGAAGCGCGCCATGGACCGTTCGAGGGCGAAGAACAGCTTTCCCGTCGTAGTCGTCTCGTCATAGTGGAGAGAGCCGCCATGCGGCGAATAAAGGCGGGCTACGCGAGACCTGGATACCCGCAACAATGAGCCGAACAGACGGGCATAGGTGCCACCCTTGGCGCCATGGCCGTGCAGCACGTCCGGCCGCAATTCCTTGATAATCCTGAAGGTGCGCCATGCCGACGCGAGGTCGCCCGGTCCGACATGCCGCTGCATCGGTGTGCGGTGGATGCCGAGCGCCAGACTGTCTTTCATGTTTTCGAACAGGCCTTCCTCGAAATCGCCGCCCGTCGTCGAATCGCAGACGATGCCGACGGAATGACCGGCCGCGACCTGCGCCTCGGTCAGGTCGCGCACATGCCGGAAAATCCCTCCGACGGGTGAGCGAAAGCAGTGGACGATCCTGAGTGTGTCCGCCACGTGGCTGGTCTAGAACAGGCGTTCGCGAACGTAGACTGTGTCGCCGGGCAGAAGCGGATCGGAGGTTACCACGCGTCCGGTTATCACCTTGCCGTTGATGTCGCGGGTGATATCGACGCTTTCCTGGTTAGCGCGCGGCGTGAAGCCGCCGGCGATGGCAACCGCCTTCTGCACCGTCAGGCCTGGAACATAGGAATATTGGCCCGCCGCACCCACTTCACCCATGACGAAGATCGGCCGGTAACGGTCGATCTCGACCGAAACATCCGGATCGCGCAGATAGCCCTGGCGCAGCTTGTCGGCGATCGCGCCTTCGAGCTGCTGGGCGGTGTGGCCGCGTGCGGGAACAGCGCCGACGAGCGGCAATGATACGTAGCCGGACTGGTCGACATTGTAGGTGTTGGTCAATCCATCTTGCTCGAAGACCGTGACGCGGACGCGGTCGCCGGCGCCAAGGCGATAGGGCTGGTCGAGCATCTTGTGGAAAGCCGCTGGCGTCGGCCGGTAGCTGGAGCAACCGGCCAGCATCGACACGGCAAGCAGCGCACGGAAGAGGGAAGCAGTGCTTTTCATGACCGGACACGTACCTTCAATGGCCCGCGACTGTGGGGCAAACCTTAACGATCGAGGTCCGTTATCATCCTGTTAGGGTTAATGGGCGGTAAAGGCCTGCGACCGATACGGCGGCAAATCGACAAAGCAGGTTCGAGTTCACGGCTTTGTTTGCCGCCCGCCAGCAAAGCCTAACAGGTGCTTACCGTGATCTTAACGGCTGAGTTACCATAGTTGTTTACGGTGCGTGCTGACCAATGCATGTCGCGCAAAAGTGAATCGGCTCAAACGCGACGCGCTTCAGTATCGGAGTAGGGATGCATGTCCGTTCAGTCCGCGGCCGCAGATGTCGACGTTGATCTCAGGCAGCTCTTCGCTAGCCTTGCGAGTAACTGGCTGCGTATTCTTGTCGTTGCGCTTGTAGTGACCGGCCTGGCTTACGCGCTCGCCTGGCTCGCCACGCCGCATTACCAGGCCGAAACACGGATTCTGATCGAAACGCGCGAATCGGTCTACACGCGCCCCGACGGCACCAATGACAACGACAAGCCCATCCTCGACGAGGAAGGTGTGACCAGCCAGGTCGAAGTCATTTCCTCCACCGACATCCTCAAGCAGGTTGCGCAAAAGCTGAACCTGTCGCGGCTGGCCGAGTTCGACGAGACGGTGGGCATGTCGACATTGAGCCGTCTGCTCGTCATCGCCGGCCTGAAAAGCGACCCCAACGAGATTCCGCCGGAAGAGCGCGTGCTGAAGACGATGCGCGAGAAGCTCAACGTCTATCGCGTTGAAAAGTCTCGCGTTATCGTCATCGAATTCTCGTCTGAGGATCCCAGGCTCGCCGCCGAGATTCCGAACGCCATCGCCGATGCCTACATTTCGGTCCAGGGCGACGCCAAGACCGAATCCAATTCCGCGGCCACCGAGTGGCTGGCGCCTGAGATCGCCGATCTGTCGAAGCGGGTGAAGGATGCCGAGGCCAAGGTCGCGACTTACCGCGCCCAGTCCGACCTCTTGATGGGCGGCAACAATGCGGTGCTCGCCACGCAGCAACTTTCGGAACTGTCGAGCGAACTGTCGCGGGTGCGTGCTAGCCGCGCTTCGGCGGAAGCGACCGCCGACAGCGTGCGCAAGGCGTTGCAGGGCGGCGGTTCGCTGGATGCGGTGCCTGAGGTCTTGTCCTCGGAATTGATCCAGCGCCTGCGCGAGCGGCAGGTCGAACTCAAGAGCAACATCGCCGATCTTTCCACCACCTTGCTCGACAATCATCCACGCATCCGGGCGCTGAAGTCGCAGCTTGCCGATCTCGACCGCCAGATCCGCAACGAGGCGGAAAAGATCATGAAAGGGCTGATGACGCAGGCGCAGACCGCGCAGGCCCGCGAAAACCAGCTCGTCGCCGAGGTCAACACGCTGAAGGCCGCATCGGCGCATGCCGGCGAAGAGCAGGTCGAACTGGATGCGCTGCAGCGCGAAGCGACCGCTCAGCGCCAGCTGCTCGAATCCTACCTGACCCGATACCGCGAGGCATCCTCGCGCCAGGACCGCAATTATCTGCCGGTCGACGCGCGGGTCTTTTCGCGCGCCGTGACGCCGTCCGAACCTTATTTCCCGAAGATCCTGCCGATCGTCGGCGCGGCCTTCGTCGGCTCGTTGTTGCTCATGGCAATCGTTACACTTCTCAAGGAGTTGTTTTCAGGCCGCGCCATGCGGCCGGCCGCCGGTGCCCATTTCGAGCGGATCGAGCAGGTCGCCATGCCGGTTGCCCGACAGGAGCCCGCGGTTGCCGAAATCGACGAGGCCGGGGATTATGACGCTGAGGCCGAAGCCGAGCCGGATACGGTTTCGGCGGAGGAAGCCGCTGCCGAATACGAGGCTGCCGAACCGCCGCGCGTCACGCTCGGCGAAGTCGACATCGACAAGGCTGCGGAGAAACTGATCTCAACTGGTGCTGCGCGCGCCATATTCGTCTCGCCGGAAGGCGACGAAGCTGCCGCCTCGGCGGTGCTGGTGGCACGCGAAGTCTCCGACGCCGGTCTGCGTGTGCTCCTGCTCGATCTCACCGCTTCGGGCGCCGCCTCGCGGCCGATGCTGGACAGCGGGCTGTTCCCTGGCATCACCAATCTGCTCGCCTCCGAAGCGCAATTCAGCGACGTGATCCATCCCGATCTTTATTCGGACTGCCACGTCATTCCCGTTGGCACCGCCGATCCGGTGCGCGCCATGCGCGCCGCCGACCGTCTGCCGATCATCATGCAGTCGCTGACCACCGCCTACGATCTGGTCGTGGTCGAATGCGGCCCTGCCGATGCTCAAGGCATCAGCCGCCTGGTGGGCGAGGGCAGCGAGGTCTTCCTGTCCATGCTGGAGCCGGACGACGAGGTGGCGCAGGCCGCTGTCAGCTTGATCGAAAGCGGCTATCCCGATCTGACGTTGGTGACGCCGGTCGGCCACGTGACGCCGGGCACGCCAGTGCCGGGACGGCGTTCGGCGGCATGAAACCTCCGATAGTTCTACTCGGAGTGGAGCGAATTTCTGAAAGGTCTCAGATTTTCAGCGGTGTCAGTTATCGTCTTCGTTGGTGACAGGCGCGGCCTGTCCGACTGTCTTGCGGCGAAGCAGCTTGGTCAGCTTCCAGACCGTCGGGCTGTTCTTGATGAAACTCTTCAGCCGCGCGCCTTGCCGCAGCTCAAGCGCCAGCGCACGGCCCTTCAGCGTCAAGGGAAACAGCACCTCGAAATGCTGCGTCTCGATATCGCACCACAGCCGTTTGTAAGGTTCGTCGCCGACCGAAAAATCATAGATTTCGAAGCCCCTCTCACACGCCTCCTCGATGTTATCGAAGAACAGGAAGTCGCCGGGGCTGGTGTGGGCAAGATCGTCCTCGGCGATCGCTCCGAATTCGCAGATCAGGCGTTTGCCCGAGCGGCTCGACCCGGTGACGGCGCGAAGCTTGCCGGCGACTTCAAGCCCATGCAGCAGGAAGAACGACCTTTCCTCGGCAAGCGCTCCGATGAACAGCGCGCGGAAGAAAGCGCGAACCTCGGGCTCGCCGAAGACATTGGCGACACCCATCTTGCGGAAGCGGAATTCCTTCATCTCGAAGAAGGCGTCGAGCAGCCTGTTCGCTTCCTCCGGAGTTTTGGCCTCGATGCGGCGGTGGCTGCCGACGGCCTCGAACTTGCGCATCTGCGAGCGGTGCTTCTTGCGCCTGCGCTTGCCGATCGCGCGCGACAGCAATGCATCGAAACCTCCCGCCAGATCGGCTGCGAGAGACAGATTTGGGCTCGGAAAATGCGGGAAGGATGCAAGCGGATTGGCAATACCGTCCAGGTCTGGCAGCAGGCGTTCCAACGCGACGAGATCGATGTCCGGCCGCGCCTTGGCAATCGCAGTCAGCACCGATCGGATGGCCTCGCCATGCGCACTGGCCAGCCAATGCGGATCGGCGGCGGCAAAATTGCCGTTGGCATGGCGGCCGCCCACGAAACGGGCAACACGAAACGGTCCGCGGCGGGTGACTTCCAATGCCAGCGCAAAAACCGGCCGATCTCCGGAGCTTAGCGTCGCCATGACAATGTCCGGGCCGGTCTCGGCAGCCCAATTCAGGATCCAGGCCGCGCTCTGGGCCGGCGCGAACACGGCCGAACGGCAGAGTTTGGCATAGGCCGCAAGTGCTGCGCCGTCGGCGGCCGAAACGGACAGGTTGATTTTATCAATTGGCAGTGCACGCGGCGACGCCTCGCTGGCCGCGAGTCGATTGCCGTCAAATGACGCAGTGGCGTCAACCATACCTCAATCCTTGGGGCGTATTCATCGCGTTTTGGGGTACGCGCAGGCGCATTCCGTGCTTGGATGAGCCTAGGCGCAAAAGGTGAATGAATGATCGACGGGGGCGAGGCAATACGGAAACTGGCGCTCAACGTCGCGCGCTATAGTGGCCTTGCCCCGCTGGCGAAGCCGTTTGTCGGCGGCATCGGCGCCATATTGATGCTGCACCGGGTCACCGCCACGCCGGAAAAGCCGAATGGCGTCAACCGGCATCTCAACATAGCGCCCGGGTTTCTAGACGCCGTCGTCGCCGATATGAAAGCGAATGGCTACACCTTCGTCGCCATGGACGAGGCGATCGAGCGCATCAAGGCCGGTGGCAAGGGCGGTCAATTCGCCGCGATCACCGCCGACGACGCCTATCGCGACAACATGACCGAGGCGCTGCCCATGCTGGAAAAGCACGGCGCGCCGATCACCATCTATGTCGCGCCGGGGTTGATCGATGGTGCCGCCGATTTGTGGTGGGAAGTGATCGAGGACATCATCAACGCGCGCGATCGCTTGACGCTGATGACGCCGGACGGCCCGGTGACGATCGACTGCTCGACGCCGGGCAAGAAACTCCAGGCCAATGCGCGTCTGCACGCCCTCCTGACGCTGGAAGTCCGCGAGGAAGACCAGCGCAAGGTGCTGCGCGAGCTGGCCCGGTCGAATGGCATCGCGTTGGAAGGATTGCGCTCGAGCACGCTGATGAACTGGGACGAGATCCGCGCTATCGCCGCGCATCCGTTGGTGACGATCGGCGCGCATACGGTCAACCATCGCAATCTGAAGCGGCTTTCCGAAGCCGATGCGCGGCACGAGGTCGACGACGTCAGGCGCATATTGCAGGCGGAACTCGGCGACGAGCCGCGCCATCTCGCCTATCCCTATGGCTATGCCAGCGCCGTCGGCGGCCGTGAAGTCGGCTTTGCCCGCGACGCCGGCTATGTCTCGGCGGTGACGACGCGCCACGGCGTGCTGCGCGCCGAACATTCAGGCTTCCTGCACGCCTTGCCGCGCATTTCGATCAACGGCCGCTACCAGAGCGTCGCCCATATCCGCACCATGCTGTCGGGCGTGACGACGCCGCTGGCCAATGCCGGCAAGATGGTGGTTACGATCTAGCGCTTCAGGCTTTTGGGCGCGGCTCCAGGATCAGCCATTTGATGATGCCCATTGCCGGCAGCACCCAAAGCAGTCCGCTGAACAGGAAGAAAAGGAAATGGACAAGCGGTCCCGATTCCGACAATTGGGCCACCGCAAAGATCGATGCGACCAAGGCATAGACGATGACCAGCGCCACCAGCAGGAAGGTTCCGATCAGCTTTTTCAGGCGAATGGGCATGGCTCAGCCTCTTTTCAAGCGCCTCGAATAAGCCTTGAGACAGGGACGCGCAACCCGAGACAGGCGGCGCGACGGCGTGCCGCGCCGTCTGGTCTTGCCAGCCGGGTTGCGATGGTTCACCAATCCGCGACTTCAACCTGCCGGGACGAGCCCATGGCTGCCATATTAGCTGCCGCGCCTTACGTGGCCCGCGACCGCGACCTGCACAACCGGGCGCTGCTGCGCGGCTGGCTCTATGTCGTGCTTCTGGCGCTGTTTGCGCTGGTGCTGGTTGGCGGCGCCACCAGGCTCACCGATTCCGGTCTGTCGATCACCGAGTGGCAGCCGATCCATGGCGTCATCCCGCCGCTCAACGACACCGAATGGCAGGAGGAGTTCCAGCGCTACCAGCAGATCCCGCAATATGCCGAACTCAACAAGGGCATGAGCCTCGAAGCGTTCAAATCGATCTTCTGGTGGGAATGGGTGCACCGCATTCTCGCGCGCGGCGTCGGCGTGGTCTTTGCCCTGCCGCTTCTGTACTTCTGGGCGACGCGCCGCATCGAGCGCGGCCTTGGCCCAAAGCTCGTCGGCATTCTTCTGCTCGGTGGCCTGCAGGGTGCGATCGGCTGGTGGATGGTGGCGTCCGGGCTGGTCGACAGGGTCTCCGTCAGCCAGTACCGGCTGGCGACCCATTTGACGCTTGCGGCGCTGATCTTCACCGCGACCATGGTCGTCGCACGTGGATTGGCGCCGCACTCCGAACCCGCGGCTGACCGCTCGACGCAGCGTCTGGCCGGCTTCCTGGTGCTTTTGGCGCTGGTGCAGATCTATCTCGGCGGGCTGGTCGCCGGGCTCGATGCCGGCCTCAGCTACAACACCTGGCCGCTGATGGACGGCAAGCTCATCCCCGGCGATCTGCTCCTCCTCGAACCGGCATGGCGCAACTTTTTCGAGAACCCCAAGACGGTGCAATTCGTCCACCGGCTCGGCGCCTATGCGGTTTTCGTCGTGGCGCTGTGGCACATGATCGCGACGCATCGCCGCCATCCAGGTACGACACATGCCCGCCGTGCCACGCTTCTCTTCCTGCTGGTGCTTGTGCAGGCTTCGATCGGCATCGGCACGCTGCTGATGCAGGTGCCGCTGCACATGGCCCTGACGCATCAAGGTTTCGCGCTTGTCCTGCTGGGCTTTGCCGCAGCGCATTGGCGCGGCACCAAGGGCGCCTATCCACTGCCCAACGAGATAACGGTCAGAGGCTGAGCCGCACTGCCCGGATCGCCGTGGCAATGGACAATTCACGGTTCTCCTCGCTCTCGTTGGCATCTTCATAATGCCATGCGGCCGACAGGCAGCCATAGGCGACGGCGTGTTCGAGAATGGCGCGGGGTGTCTGACCGAGCGTCATGGCGAAGATGTTGGCCATGTGGGCAATCCGCTGCGGATCAAGGCAGAGATCGTCGCGGTCGAGCGGATTGTAGAACATGTTCGCCGCATCGAAGCCGGGATCGCCGAGCACGCCCTTCGGATCGATCGCCAGCCAGCCGCGCGGCCCGCGCATGATGTTGTCGTGGTGCAGGTCGCCATGCAGCGGCCTGACGTCATGCGGCTCGGCCAACAGCCGTTCGGCCGTCGCCGCGGCTTCGACATAGAGACTGGCATGCCCGGCATCGCGGTCGGCCCTGGCCTTGCTGAACAGGCTGGCGAACCGTTCCGCGAGCGGCTGAAGTTCCGGCGGGAAAGGGTAGTTCGACGGCGAAAACAGCTTCGTCATCACCTCGGCGGCGATTGCCGTGGTAGCGTCGTCGCCCTGTTCGGCAAGATCATGCGACAGGAGCCTGTCGCCGGCATATTCGAGGAGCATGCTGTGGCCATCGCGACCAAGCAGTCGCACCGTGCCTTCGCCGCGCCGCCAGGCGAGAAAGTGCTCGCCGCGCAATTCGTCAGCGACGTCGTCGAACGGTTTCAGCGCCTTGACGATCGCCGGCGAACCGTCGGCGCGAACAACCTTCCAGATGCGGCTGGAAAAGGTCTCGGCAATCAGCTCCGCGCCGCCGGCGAGCTTCCAGCGGCGCGGGAAGTTCGGCGTCGGACTCAATGCCCCCGAACTCAATGTTTGAGGCCGAGCATCAAATCCATGTTCTGCACGGCGGCGCCCGAAGCGCCTTTGCCGAGATTGTCATAGACGGCCAGCAGCAGCGCCTGCGCGCGTTTGTCATTGGCGAAGACGTAGACCTTCATCCGGTTGGTGCCGTTATAGGTTTCCGGATCGATCTCGGGCACGCGCTCCAGATGCGCATAAGGCGCCACTTCGACCACGCCGCCCTCTATGCCTGAGAAATGATCGGCGATCGCCGCATGAAGCTCGGCGCCGGTCGGTACACGGTCGAGGCCACCGAGTTGCAGCGGCACCACCGTGATCATGCCTTGCGCGAAATTGCCGACCGCCGGCTGCATGATCGGATCGTGCGAGAGCTTCGCGTAAGTCCTGAGTTCGGGCACATGCTTGTGCTGCAGGGTCAGCCCATAGGGCAGGAATTCAGACGCATCCTCGCCCTTGGCGACATAATCCTCGATCATCGGGCGGCCACCGCCCGAATAGCCCGAAATGCCGTTGACGGTAACC
The DNA here is from genome assembly GCF_000359125.1 of Mesorhizobium sp. STM 4661. Classification (GTDB taxonomy): domain Bacteria; phylum Pseudomonadota; class Alphaproteobacteria; order Rhizobiales; family Rhizobiaceae; genus Mesorhizobium. The sequence goes on from NZ_CAAF010000049.1 coordinate 44,119, forward strand.
GGAAAATCCGGCGGCAACAGCCCGGCCGTCACCAGTGGCCGCAGCGTCGCGATCGGCCCTTGTGGCCAGCAGCCCGGATTGGCGACGCGCTTCGCCTCGGCGATCTTTTTCGCCTGATCCCTGTCCATTTCGGCGAAACCATACTCCCAGCCCTCGGCGACGCGATGCGCGGTCGAGGCGTCGATGACCTTGGTGGTGTCGTTGGCGATCAGCGAAACGCTCTCTTTCGCCGCGTCGTCCGGCAGGCACAGGATCGCGACATCGGCGGCATTGAGGAATTCAGCGCGTGCCTCCGTTTCCTTGCGGCGCTCGGTCGGGATCGAGATGATCTCCAGGTCGCCCCGCTCGGCAAGCAGCGCCCTGATCTGGAGACCGGTGGTGCCGTGCTCGCCGTCGATGAAGATTTTCGGTTTCATTGCCTGATCAAAATCCCTGATATTTCAAAGCTATATGCCGTGTCCGTGATTCACTGCAACATGATTGCCATTGTTCATCTCTTCGAGCCGGGCCTTTCGTTCCGCCAGGAGCCCGAGATAGTGCATGGCCACCATCGATCCGGCGATTGCCGTTATATCGGCGTGATCATAGGCCGGCGCAACCTCCACGACATCGGCGCCGACGATGTCGACCTGGGTGAGCTGGCGCAGCGCCGACAGGATCTTGGCCGAAGACGGACCGCCGGCGACCGGCGTGCCGGTGCCGGGCGCGAAGGCCGGGTCCAGGCAATCGATGTCGAAGGTGAGGTAGGTCTTCTTGCCTCCGGTGCGGTCGACTATGGCATAGGCGATGTCGGATGCGCGCATCTCCTCCACTTCATGACCGTAGAGGATCTTGATGCCGAACGTGTCGGGCGCGTGGGTGCGGATGCCGATCTGGATCGAGCGGTCGGGGTCGATGATGCCGTCCTTGACCGCGCGGCCGACGAAGGAGCCGTGATCGATGCGCTTGCCGTCGTCGGGCCAGGTGTCCTGGTGGGCGTCGAATTGCACCAGGGCGAGCGGCCCATGGATGGCGGCATGCGCCTTGAGCAGCGGCCAGGTGACGAAATGGTCGCCGCCCAGCGATAGCAGGAAGGCGCCGGATTTCAGGATCCTTGCCGCCTCGCGCTCGATCGTGCCGGGCGTCTTCTGGTGATTGCCGCTGTCGAGCAGGCAATCACCATAGTCGACCACGGCGAGGTGTTCGAACAGGTCGCGCGAAAACGGATATTGCGGATCATTGTCGAGGATGGTCGAGGCGCGGCGGATCGCCTGCGGCCCGAAGCGAGCGCCTGGCCGGTTGGTGACTGCGGCATCGAAGGGAATTCCCCACACCACGGCGTCCGCGCCCTTCACGTCCTTCGTGTATCTGCGTCGCATGAACGACAGCGCGCCGGCATAGGTCGGCTCGAAGGATGCGCCCGTCTTCGAGCGGGCAGTGAAGGCGTGGTCGATGTTTTGGTTCGCCATTACGGATCCTCGGTTTGTCGGGCTGCCACAACTACAGAACCGGCACGCAACACGCCAGTCACAGCTTGGCGAGACGAAATCGCGCCTCGCAAGTGCCCTGGCAAAACAGGATTTGTATCATCATGAGGCAGACCGCTTTTCTCCCATCGGCGTCTCGCTCGGAGAGCTGCTGACGTGGTTTCAGCATGATTCCATTGCAGGGGCGCGACAGGCGCCATGCGCCGCAACCGCACCATGCCGATGCGGGTGCGCTCGTCATCTTTGTGCAGTCGCGCAAAAGCCCATAGCCGGCTTCGTTCACCTGCCTGTCACGCGCATCGCCTAACCGGGTTGCGATCCGGAACGGAGTGATTCTCGATGCGGGCTATTTGGCAAGGCCTTCTGTTTTCCGCCGCGCTGGCCGCCTCCCTTGGCCACGCCGCGGCCGGCGAAACCCGCGCCCGGCAGATCCTCGATCGCTTCGAACACGCCAACCAATGGCGTGACCATGTGATGGTGGCCGCGCATCGCGCCGGCAGCATGCAGGCCGGCAAGACGCTTTACCCGGAAAACTCGCTCGCGGCCGTGGAAGGCTCGATCGCCATGGGCGCCGAGATCGTCGAGGTCGACATCAGGCGCTCGAAGGACGGCGAATTCGTCGTCATGCATGACAGCTGGCTCGACCGCACGACGACCTGCAAGGGCGAGGTGGTCGACTACACGCTGGCGGAACTCAGGAAATGCCGGCTGGTCGTGGAAGGCACCGGCGTCGTATCCGGCGAAACGGCCTCGACGCTGCGCGAGATGCTGATGGCGACCAAGGACCGGATCCTCATCAACCTCGACAACAAGCTCGACGTCCAGGCCCTGCCGAGCATGATCGCGATCGCCCGCGATCTCGGCATGGCCGAGCAGGTGATCGTCAAGGAGAATCTGTGGAATGCGGACAGGATCGCCACGGTCAAGGCGGCCATGGATGCGATCGGCGGCGGCTTCCAGTTCATGCCGATCGTCGCCGACGACGCCGTGCGCGACGCTCGCTTCGCCGAAACGGTCAGCCGGGCCTTTTCAGCGCGCGCGATTGAGCTGATCAACTGGCGGGCGGGCAGCGAGACGCTGACCGAGACCGGCGGTCCGCTGTTCAGCCCGCGCATGCGCGCGGTGGCGGTGAGGGGCGACTGGCACATCTGGGCCAATACTTACGCCATCGTCAACAAGCCGGGCGGCTTCCTTGCCGGCGGTCGCGGCGACGAGCTGGCGGTGCTGGCCAGCCTGCCCGCCGAGACCTGGGGTTTCTGGGCCGAGCGCGGCGCCACCATCATCCAGACCGACGAGCCGAAGGCCGCGATCGACTGGCTGGCCGCCAATGGCTACCGCATACCCTATACCGACGAGGCGCGGCCGGCTGAGCCGGCGAATACGGCAAGCATCAACTAGACGTGGGCGCTTCACCCCCACCCGACGCTTCGCGCCGACCTCCCCATCGAGGGGAGGTAGGGTGTCGCGCCTTACATTCAGACCATCGTTGCGTCACCCGGCCGGCCTTTGCAGTTTGCTCGGCGAGCGGGAACTGCCGCGACCTCCTACCTCCCCTTGATGGGGAGGTCGCGCCGCAGGCGCGGGTGGGGTGACAGCCGAGCACCCAAAGGTCGCCCGAAGGCGCCCCTTCGCTCATCAAGCTGCATCGCGTTTCGTCCGCCCCTCAGGCGGCCATAGCCACACCATCCAACTCCTTGACGACATCCTCCGACAGTTCGAGTTCGCCTGCCGCAAGGTTTTCCCTGAGATGCGCGACAGACGAGGTGCCCGGTATCAGCAGGATGTTGGGCGCACGCTGCAGCAGCCAGGCGAGCGCGACCTGCATGGGCGTGGCGCCAAGACGCGCCGCGACACCGGACAAGGTCGACGACTGCAACGGGTTGAAGCCGCCAAGCGGAAAGAACGGCACATAGGCGATGCCGTCGCGGGCTAGCTCGTCGATCAGTTGGTCGTCATCCCTGTGCGCCAGATTGTACTGGTTCTGGACGCAGACGATGTCGCATATGCGGCGGCCTTCCGCGATCTGCGCGCGGGTTACGTTGCTCAGCCCGATGTGGCGCACCAGGCCCTGCCGCTGGAGTTCGGCCAGCACGGTGAGCGGCGCCTCGATCGACCCTTCGGCGGGGCCGTGCGTGTCGAACATGATCCGCAGGTTGACCACCTCCAGCACGTCGAGCCCGAGATTGCGCAGATTATCGTGCACCGCCTCGGTCAGCGCTTCCGGCGAGAAGGCCGGCAGCCATGATCCATCGGCACCGCGACGGGCGCCGATCTTGGTGACGATGACGAGGTCGTCGGAATAGGGTGCGAGCGCCTCGCGGATCACCTGGTTGGTGACATGCGGGCCGTAGAAGTCGCTGGTGTCGATGTGGTTCACGCCGGATGACACGGCCTCGCGCAGCACGGCCAGGGCCGCGTCATGATCCTTGGGCGGGCCGAAAACGCCAGGCCCGGCGAGCTGCATGGCGCCATAGCCGAGCCGCTTCACGGAGCGGTCGCCGAGAGTGAATGTGCCTGACTTGTCGATGCTGGACATGGTCTGTCTCCTTTGAATGATGACACACAGATAGGCGTTGTCCGATCCTGCGATAACTGGGTACAATCGGCACAGGCTGTGCGGAGTAGCGAACAGTGAAGGTCGATCTGGGTGATCTGAACGCCTTCGTGGCGGTGGCGCGCGCCAAGGGCTTTCGCGATGGCGCGCGCGCCAGCGGCAGCAGCGCGTCTGGCTTGAGCGAGGCGGTGCGCCGTCTTGAGGCGCAGCTCGGCGTCAGGCTGCTCAACCGAACGACGCGCAGCGTCGTCTTGACCGAAGCCGGTCATGGCTTGCTGGAGCGGCTCGGCCCGGCGTTGACCGAGGTGGAGTCGGCCCTCGACGTGGTGAATGGCTTTCGCGATCGGGCGGCGGGCTCACTGCGCCTGAACGTCCCGGTCAGCGCGGCGCGGCTGGTGCTGCCCCACATCGTTCCACCGTTCCTCGCCGCCTATCCCGGCATCCGGCTGGAGGTGATCGCCGAGGAGAGCTTCGTTGACGTATTGGCGGCCGGCTGCGACGCCGGCATCCGCTACGAGGAGCGGCTGGAGCAGGACATGATCGCGGTGCCGATCGGGCCTCGCGTCCAGCGCTTCGCCGCCGCTGCTTCTCCGGCTTACCTTGATCGCCATGGTCGGCCCGAACACCCTCGCGATCTGCTGGAGCATGCCTGTCTGCGTGGCCGCTTTCCCAGCGGTGCGATAACGCCGTGGGAGTTCGAGCGCGACGGCGAGGTGGTGCGCGTCGATCCGACGGGACCGCTTCTCGTGACCCTGGGCGGAGGAGCGGATCTCGCCGTTGATGCAGCCATCGCCGGCGTTGGCATCGTGAAGCTGTTCGAGGACTGGCTGCGCCCGTATCTTGATAGCGGCGCCCTCGAACCCGTCCTCGAACCGTGGTGGCAGCACTTCTCGGGGCCGTTCCTCTACTACCCCGGGCGGCGCCTCGTGCCCGCACCGCTGCGGGCGTTCGTCGACTTCATCAAGGCATGGACTTACCAACCTTGACGTCTGCCGTCAGGCGCGCGAACCCACCTACATGGCAAAGCGGCCAGAATTGGTGGTGTGGCGGTTCGGCGCGAAGCGCCGGGTGGGGTGACAGTCAGCCGCCATTCGCAAGAAAGGCCGCCCGGGGCGGCCTTTCGATCGTCTGACGAAGCGTAGCGTTTAGCGCTTGGAAAACTGGAACGAGCGGCGGGCCTTCGCCTTGCCGTACTTCTTGCGCTCGACGACGCGGCTGTCGCGGGTCAGGAAGCCGCCCTTCTTGAGCACGGCGCGCAGCGTCGGCTCGTAGTAGGTCAGCGCCTTCGAGATGCCGTGGCGCACGGCGCCGGCCTGGCCGGAGAGGCCGCCGCCGATGACGGTGGCGACGATGTCGTACTGGCCGGCGCGGTTGGCGGCGATGATCGGCTGGTTGAGGATCATTTGCAGGACCGGGCGCGCGAAATATTCCGCGAACACCTTGTCGTTGACGACGATCTTGCCGGAGCCGGGCTTCACCCAGACGCGCGCGATGGCGTTCTTGCGCTTGCCGGTGGCATAGGCGCGGCCCGACTTGTCGAGCTTCTGGACATGGACGGGTGCCGCGGCTTGCGTATTGGTGTTGCCGGTGGCAGTTCCGAGTTCTGCGAGCGAGGAAAGCTCAGCCATCTTACGAAGCCTTCTTGTTCTTGGCGTTCAGCTTGGCCACGTCGAGGGTGACGGGCTGCTGGGCGACATGCGGATGTTCCGTGCCTGCATAGACGCGGAGGTTCTTCATCTGGCGACGGCCGAGCGGGCCGCGCGGGATCATGCGTTCGACGGCCTTCTCGACGACACGCTCGGGGAAACGGCCCTCGAGCAGCTGGCGCGCGGTGCGCTCCTTGACGCCGCCGGGATGGCCGGTGTGCCAGTAATAGACCTTGTCGGTGAACTTCTTGCCGGTGAACACCACCTTGTCGGCATTCACGACGATGACATTGTCGCCGTCGTCGACATGTGGGGTGAAGGTGGGCTTGTGCTTACCGCGAAGATGGTTGGCGATGACAGTGGCGAGGCGGCCGACGACGAGACCCTCGGCGTCGATCAGCACCCACTTCTTCACCACATCCGCAGGCTTCTGCGAAAAGGTTGTCATGGATTTCTGCTTTCGGTTCGGACCTTCCCATTTTCAAACATAGGAGAAGGGCGTTTCTTGTTGCTTGGATTGGCAATGAGCGCTAGCCCGCCGCCAATAACAAAACGGCGGCCTTTGCGGGCCGCTGCTTCGTGAGGGCTTATAGGAGAGGGCGGTGGTTGCGTCAAGGCACTTGAAAAGCGCATTGGCAAGAAAAGTTAAGCAAAAACAATCGGTTGATAAAAAGGTATTATTTTACCACACCAAAATGATACGACGTGGCTACAAAGCCCTTTCGAGTTTAATGCTTGGCCTCGATTTCCTTGCGAGCCGCACTGGAGAGGAATGCAGATCGCGTTATGCCACGTTCGCGCGCTACGGCATCGATTGCTCGCAAAACACCGCGCTCGAAGGTCACGTTGGCCCTGACGACGGCGCTGTCATTGTCGATGAGCGGCACCGAGACCAGATAGCCGCCTTCAGCAAGCGCACTGCGGATATCGGGAAGCGCAAGGATCGCTTCATGGCTCGACGGTTCGGGAACGGGCATGTCTTCCGCCCACAATTGCAGTGCTTCAACCGCATTCGGTACGATATCTTCCGCTTCGTCCGCAGCCGAAAAGCAGCCGGGAATATCCGGGAAGCGGATGCCGAAGGCACTGTCGGGATCTTTGTCGACCAAGGCGAAATAATTCTTCATTGCATGTCTCTTCGAACGTTTCAGATCGCTCTTATCCAGCCGGCCTGCTTGGCGATTGCGCGAGCGGTGCCGGCTGGCAGATCCTTCTCAGGATGGGGGACAATCAACACGATCGTACCTTTGCGGAATTTGTGATGCGAGCCGCGCACGGAAATCAGCTCGAAACCTTCATCCTTGAGGCGCTTCACGATCTTGCGGCACCTATGCGCATATATATACACATCGAACGAAAAAATACAATTGTCAGGACGACGTCCGTTTCGGCGGGATCGAATAGGTTCCCGTGGCATGCGCCACCGTATGTCCATCCGGCCCGGCGACGATATCGATGTCGAACACCATCAGGCTCTTGCCCAGCTTCAGGATGCGGCAATGGCCGTCGATCGGCCCGGCTTCGGCCTTGCGGACGAAATTGATGTTGAGGTTGATGGTGACCGAAAGCGCGTCCGGCCCGGCATGCGAAAGCACGCAGACATAGCCGCCAATGTCGGCAAGCGTGAACAGTGATGGGCCGGACACAGTGCCGCCGGGGCGCAGATGCCGCGCGCCGGCGTTGAGCCGCACCGTGCAGCCGCCGGGAAACACATCCAGCGCCTCGTAGAAGGTGAACTGATCGTTGATCTGGGGATAGATGGTTGCCATCAGCGCATTGACTTCCGCCGCCGTCAGCACCGGTTCGAGATTGTCTTGGGCGGACATAAGCGGTTTCCTATATGGAGGCGGTACGGGCTCAGGGTGGGGCGCCTGGGCCAATTGTCGGGTTTGAGAAAACACGTCTCGTGGCTGTTCTTCAATCGGCAGCGTGCTAGTTCTTTTGTTCCATGGCCCGCGAATCCGATGCCGCCGGCCGATGAAGAGGTTGGAGAACATGGCCGAAATCGTCGCCATCAAGCCGGCCGAAGGCCCGGTTGCCACCAGGCTGGATAGGAGTGTGCTCCGCCTGACGCTCGCCAGTCCGCCGGCCAATGCCTTGTCGCTGGCGGTGATGGCGGCGCTGACAGCCGAGCTGGACCGCGCGAAGGCTGACAAGTCGGTTCGCGTCATCATCCTGGCGGCCGCCGGAAAAGTGTTCTGCGCCGGCCACGACCTCAAGGAAATAACTTCGCGCCGCGCTGACGCGGACAAGGGCAAGGCATTCTTCGAACAGACATTTTCCGCTTGCGCGGCACTGATGCAGGCGATCGTGCATCACCCCAGGCCTGTGATCGCCGAGGTCGATGGCCTGGCCACCGCGGCCGGCCTGCAACTGGTCGCGAGCTGCGACCTGGCGATCGCTTCGCACGAGGCGACCTTCTGCACGCCGGGCGTCAATATCGGCCTGTTCTGCTCGACGCCAATGGTGGCGCTGTCGCGCAACGTCTCGCGCAAGCACGCCATGGAAATGCTTCTGACCGGCGAGACGATCGATGCGGCGACGGCCAAGGAATTCGGCCTCGTCAACCGCGTCGTGCCACGCGAATACCTGAATCAGATCGTCACCAAATACGCGCAAACCATTGCTTCCAAATCATCCTTGGTGGTCAAGACCGGCAAGGAGGCGTTTTATGCGCAGGCCGAGATGGGGCTCGCCGACGCCTACGCCTATACCGGCCGCGTCATGGTCGAGAACATGCTGGCGCGCGACGCCGAGGAAGGCATCGGCGCCTTCATCGGCAAACGCAAGCCGGAGTGGTCGGACGAGTAGGGTGGATGGACGAGTAGTCATGGAACCGCGCATCTCGATCATCACCATCGCCACCGACGATCTCGACCGCGCCGTGCGCTTCTATGAGGGGATGGGCCTGAAGCGCCATGCCGGGATCACCGACGGCGTTGCCTTCTTCCAGATGGGCGGCGTCATTCTTGGGCTGTTTCCGCGTGCAAGCGCCGAGGAGGATTCCGGCGTCACCTTCGGCAAGGGCATTTCGGCGGTCTATCTCGCCTACAACACCCGCTCCGACGCCGAGGTCGACGAAGTGCTCGCGGCGGCCGAGAAGGCCGGCGGCCGTATCGTCAAGCCGGCCGGCCGCGCCTTCTGGGGCGGCTGGTACGGCTATTTCGCCGATGCCGACGGGCATGTCTGGGAAGTGGCGCACAATCCGGCTTTCCAGATCGCGGAAGACGGAACGATCTCGCTGCCGGACTGATCGCTGCCGCATGGCTCCTCGCAAGCAATTGACGCGACTGAAGGCGCCCTATCTCAAGCGCATCCTGCTGGAGCCGTCGCGGGTCTCCGACTGGGAAAAATACCCCTGGAGCCTGCCGATCTTCCGCAGCCAGGAATTCCAGCTCGAATTCACCACGCCGATCACCATCATCGTCGGCGAGAATGGCACCGGAAAATCGACGCTGCTCGAGGCGATCGGCGCGCTCGCCGGTTACGACGAGGCCGGCGGCGGCAAGGGTTACATGCCGGTCGATCATTCGAACGCCATCGACAAGAGCGGCGCGGCGCTTGCCGGCACGCTGCGCGGCCACTGGCTGCCTAAGGTCACCGCCGGCTGGTTCTTCCGCGCCGAATCCTTTTACTCGGTGGCCCGCTATCTCGACCAAGCCGCGCTGGACGCGGGTGAAGCGCCGCCCGATTTCCTGTCCTGGTCGCATGGCGAGGGTTTTATTCGCTTCTTCGAGGAACGCTGCCGGCGGCAAGGCATCTACATCCTCGACGAGCCCGAAAGCGCGCTTTCGCCGACGCGCCAGATCGAACTGCTCAAGATGTTAAGGCGGATGGACCAATCGGGCATCGCGCAAGTGATCATGGCGACACATTCGCCGCTGCTGATGGCTTGTCCCGGCGCGCGGCTGTTCCGCATCAGCCGCTTCGGCCTCGATCCGACCGATTTCAGCGATACCGATCATTTTCGGATGCTGCGCGACTTCTGCATCGACCCCGAGGCGTTTATGGAGGAAGCGCTGAGGGAAGATGACGAATGACGGCGCGCGACGATGATCTCAACTGGCGAATGGAAGAGGCTTGCCGCGAAGCCTGGCCGGCGACTGCCGAGACTGTCGTCGATGGCTGGCTTCTCAGGCGCTCCGGCGGCAGGATCCGGCGCGCGAATTCCGCCAACCCCTTGCGTGGCAATAGGGGCGCGCCTGACGCGGTGCTCGACGCCGCTGAAACCTTCTACATCGGCCACGGCCAGACGCCATTGTTTAGGGTTCCCGACATCGCCGGTGAGTTGGAGACCGCGCTCGACCGTCGCGGTTACGATTGGGAAGGCGGGACGATCCATCTCCATGCCGGGATAGACGAACTGGCGGGAGGCCGTGACGGCCAGGCCGCGGTTTCACCGACGCCGGGCGAGGACTGGTTCGCGGCACGGTTCCGCATGGGCACCTATGACGATACCGAGCGCCGCGTCTTTCGCGACATGACGGGCCTGATATCAGGCGACAGGGCGTTCGTGTCGTGCGAACACGACAATGAAATTGCCGCCCTGGCCTATGGCGTCATCCGCAATGGGCTGCTTGTCGTGGAATCTGTTGAAACAGATAGCAGGTTCAGGCAGCAAGGGCTGGGCCGCAGGACGGTCGGCGGCCTGATCGACTGGGCGCGGCGGGCAGGCGCGTCGGCGGCGTGCCTGCAGGTGGTTGCCGACAACACGCCGGCCCGCGCGCTCTATGCCTCGCTCGGTTTCAGCCGCGAACTCTATCGATATCACTACCGCAGGAAGGCGATTGCCGCATGAACCACGATGCCTACGACAATGCCTACATCGCCGGCATCCTCAATTCGGTGAAGACCATCGCCATGGTCGGCGCGTCGGCCAATGATGTGCGGCCGAGCTATTTCGTATTGAAATACCTGCTGGCAAAGGGCTTTTCGGTGTTCCCGATCAACCCGGGACAGGCCGGCAAGGAAATCCTCGGCCGAACCGTCTATGCCAGGCTCGCCGATCTCCCTGAGCCTGTCGACATGGTCGACATCTTTCGCGGCACGGCGGCCGTGCCTGGCGTCGTCGACGAGGTTTTGCTACTCGATCCCTTGCCGAAAGTCGTCTGGATGCAGCTCGGCGTGCGCCATGACGAGGCGGCCGCGCGCGCCGAAGCCGCCGGCATCAAGGTGGTGATGAACCGCTGCCCGAAGATCGAATATGGCAAGCTGTCGGGCGAGATCGGCTGGACCGGCGTCAACTCCGGCGTGCTGTCGTCGAAGAAGCCGCTGATGCGGCCGGGATTCCAGAGTTTCGGCGTTCGCCAGAAGTAAGTAGTGAATAGTGAATAGTGAATAGAAGGATTTTTCTGGAAGGCGGGCAAAGCGGCATATGAGCCGCTTGCAATCAGGGTGGGGCTGGCCGACTTTGCCATCACCGTTCACCATTCACCATTCACCATTCAGGGAGGTTTTCGATGACCCGTACGCCCGGTTTCAACACGCTTGCCGTCCATGCCGGTGCCAAGCCCGATCCGGCGACGGGCGCTCGGGCGACGCCGATCTACCAGACGACCTCTTTTGTCTTCGACGATGCCGACCATGCCGCCTCGCTGTTCGGGCTGAAGGCTTTCGGCAACATCTACACCCGCATCATGAACCCGACGCAGGCGGTGCTGGAAGAGCGCATCGCCGCACTCGAAGGCGGCACGGCGGCGCTGGCTGTCGCCTCGGGCCATGCCGCTCAGGTGCTGGTGTTCCACAATCTGATGCAGCCGGGCGACAATTTCGTTGCTGCGACCAGGCTTTACGGCGGTTCGATCAACCAGTTCGGCCACGCCTTCAAGAATTTCGGCTGGCAGGTGCGCTGGGCCGACACCAACGATATCTCGACCTTCGAGAGCCAGATCGACGACAGGACCAAGGCGATCTTCATCGAGAGCCTGGCCAATCCGGGCGGCGTCTTCGTCGACATCGAGAAGATCGGCGACATCGCCCGCAAGCACGGCCTGCCGCTGATCGTCGACAACACGCTGGCCTCGCCCTATCTGGTGCGGCCGATCGAGCATGGCGCCGACATTATCGTCCATTCGCTGACCAAGTTCATCGGAGGCCACGGCAATTCGATCGGTGGCGCCATCGTCGACGGCGGCACTTTCGACTGGTCGAAGTCAGGCAAATATCCGATGCTGTCGGAGCCCCGTCCCGAATATGGCGGCCTCATCCTGCACGAAACCTTCGGCAATTTCGCCTTCGCCATCGCCGCGCGCGTGCTCGGCCTGCGCGATATCGGCCCGGCGATCTCGCCTTTCAACGCGTTCCTCATCCTGACCGGGCTGGAAACCTTGCCGCTTCGCATGCAGCGTCACTGCGACAATGCCGTGAAGGTCGCCGGCTGGCTGTCCGATCACCCCAAGGTTGCCTGGGTGAACTATCCTGGCCTGCCCAGCGACAAGAACAACGCGCTGCAGAAGAAGTACTCGCCGCTTGGCGCTGGCGCGGTGTTTACCTTCGGCCTGAAGGGCGGCTATGAGGCCGGCGTCAAGTTCGTCGAGGCGCTCGAACTGTTCTCGCACCTCGCCAATGTCGGCGACACCAAGTCGCTGGTCATCCACCCGGCCTCGACCACGCACCGCCAGTTGTCCGACGAGCAGAAGGTCAAGGCCGGGGCGGGGCCGGATACGGTCAGGCTTTCGGTCGGTATCGAGGATGTCAACGACATCATCGCCGATCTGGAACAGGCCCTGGCCAAGGTCTGATGGCCATGACCGCGCCGAAATTTCTGTCCGTCGATATCGAGAGCGTCGAGCCGGAACTTGGCGCACCGGCGCCGGATCGCCTGATTTCGGGCGATCCGAAGTTCCGCACCTGGAATGTCGAGGAACAGGGCGACGCCCTCTACGCCGGAATCTGGGAAGCGACACCGGGCAAATGGCGCATAGAATATGACGAGTGGGAGTTCTGCCACATCCTGTCGGGCGTCTCGGTGATTTCCGAAGAAGGCGGCGAGGCGCGCACCGTCAAGGCCGGCGACAGCTTCGTGCTGAGACCTGGCTTCAGGGGAAGCTGGGAAGTGCTTGAAACGACCCGCAAGGAGTATGTGATCAAGCTCTGATCACATACTCCTGCCGCCGAACTCACAAAAGCCGATCGACATCGGCGTCGGAAAATCCGTAGCCACGCATCATTCCTCTGTGCCAGGCGCTGCCAAGCAGATCATCCAGACATGAATCGATGCGCTGACGAAGAACGGCATTGTCCTTCGCGAGGGCAAATGCGCCGGCGGCCGGTTGTTTTTCATCGGCCGCAACGTCGATGACCTCGAGCGGCGCATCGGGCCGCCTGGTCAGGTAGCCTCGGTGCGCCATGGCGACACTTGCATAGGCATGCACCGCACCGGCCGCGACCGCGTCCGCCGCGCCTGCTTGCGTGGCGAATATCCTTATCCGCTCGGGCGCAACGCCATTTTGCAGAGCCGTCTGGTGTTGAACCTGGCCTGATATGACGCCGATCAACGCCCCCTCGTCCTTGGCGATGGATCGATAGCCCTTGAATTCGCGCGGATTGCCTTTCGCGACCAGCAGCCCGTCCTGCAACACCCAGATCGGTCGCGTGAAGTCGACGGATTTTTTGCGTTGGTCCGAAACGAACAGACCTGTCGTCATGTCCCACTGACCTTTGGTCAATCCGGGAAGCAGTTTGGCGAACTCGGTCTCGACAGGCGAAAAGTCTTCCAGCCCCAACGCCTGGCAAACCTTCCGTGCGAGCTTGGCGTCGCAGCCGGAGACATCTCCGGAAGCGTCAATGAAGCAGAAGGGCGGCTCCTGCAGAAAAGCGAATGTCATTTTTTCAGTCATGCGGTTCAGCCTAGGATCGCCTCTCAGAAGCCCACGGTGAGCGCTTCCAGCCCATGAAAATGATAGCTGTCGCGCAAGCGCGGCTCCTCGGCAAGATGGAGCCGCGGCTGCCGCTCGAACAAGGTCCTCAGCGACACCTGCAATTCGAGCCGGGCCAGCGGCGCGCCGATGCAAAAATGGATGCCGGCGCCGAACGACAAATTCTTCTGGTCGGCACGGCCGGGCCGGAAAGCAGCGGGTTCGGCAAAGGCCCTGGGATCATGATTGGCCATGCCGAGCAACAGGCCGATCATTTCGCCCGGCCGCACGGTAATCCCCGGCGCGGCCTCGATCTCCTCATAGGCATAGCGCAGGAACATGTGCAGCGGCGCGTCGAAGCGCAGGCATTCTTCGACAGTTGCGGCGGTTGCTTCCGACGAGGTGAAGAAGCGGTGGGGGTCGCCACCTTGCGCCAGGATCGAGCGCACGGCATTGCCGGTCTGGTGGACGGTTGCCTCATGGCCGGCATTGAGCAGCAAGATCGCCGAGGACACCAACTCGTCCTCCGAAAGCCTCTGGCCGTCCTCCTGTGCCGCGATCAGCAGCGACAGCAGATCGTCGCCGGGTTGCTTGCGCCGCTCAGTGACATAGCCGCGCAGAAAGTCGGAAAAATCCCGTGCGGCGCGATTGGCTGTCTCTTCCGTCTCGCGCGTGCGGCCATGCATGTACATGGCCACCATCCGGTGCGACCAGTCGAGCAGTTGCGGTCCCATCGCGACGGGAACGCCGAGCATTTCGGCAATGATGGTGATCGGCAAGGGCGAGGCGAAGGCAGGCAGCAGGTCGACCTGGCCCGGCTCGAAACGGTCGATCAGCTCGTCGGCCAGCGCCTCGACACGCGGCCTGAGACGCTCGACCTGGCGCGAGACGAAGGCGCGGTTGACCAGCATCCTCAGCCGCGTGTGCACGGGCGGCTCCAACTCAAGCATCGAATTGGCCTCGATGCCGTCGAAGGCGGTGAGATGCGAGCGGTCCTGGTCGATGCCGCGGCTGTCGGGGATGCCGGCCGGGTTCTGGCGCCCGAAGCGGCGGTCGCGCAGCAGCCGGCTGACGTCATCGAAGCCGCCAAAGCACCAGAAGCCATAGTTCTCCCAGAAGAAGGCGCTGGATGCGCCGTGCAGGAAGGCATAGGCCTCGTAAGGATTTTGAACGAAGGCCGGCTCGTGCGGGTCGAGGCGCAGACGCCGCGTGGCGGGATCGAAAACGAGATAGTCTGGCATCATCCTTGACCAATAGCGCATGACCCCGAAAACCGGAATCGGTTTTCGGAAAGGATCATGCGCAGATTCTAATTGTTAGAGCGTCCTTTGCGGCGGCTCAGCGATTGAGCTCGTCGGCGGCGGCAATGACTTCGGACACAATCGCCCGCACATCGTCTGTCGTGGTCCGGTGATTGACGAAACACGCCCGCAGCGCGAATTGGCCGTTGATCGTCGCATTCGACAGATACACCCGGCCGCGCGCAATCACGCGTCGCAAAATCGCTTGATTGTCTTTCGAGCGGTGGCGGAAACAGACCGCGCTCAAGGGAACGGGCGCAAGCAGTTCCATCTCGGGATGTGAGGAAATCATGCCAGCCAGCATCTGCGCATGGCGGAGATCGCGCGCGATGGCGTCGCGAAAGGCACGCCGTCCGTGATATTGTAGCGACATCCAGAGCTTCAGGGCACGGAAACGTCGCGACAGCTCGATCGATTCCTCGAAAAAAGCAAAAGCTTCCTCCGGGTCCTGGCTGAATATCTTCACATAGTCGCCACTGTGCGAAAAAGCTGCCTGCGCGATGCTTTGATCGCGATAGAGCAGGCAACCGCAATCGAGCGGCTGATACAGCCATTTGTGCGCGTCGAGCGACAGCGAATCCGCCAAGGACAATCCCTGGAATTTCTCCGGCACCGCCAGGGCCGCCAATCCTCCATAGGCGCCGTCGACATGCAGCCACAGCGCTTCCCTCCGGGCAATGTCCGCAATGTCTACGAGGGGATCGATCGCTCCGGTGGCGACCGCACCGACAGTGGCCACGATGGCGATGGGCGTATGTCCTGACCTTCGGTCGTCGGCAATGGCGGCCTCGAGCGCGCCCGTCCGCATCCGGAGCTCGTCGTCGACCGGGATCAAGCGAAGGTTCTTTCTGCCGATGCCCAGCAGCGCGACGGCCTTCGGAATGGACATATGCACCTGCTCCGAGGCGTAGATCACACCGGGCCGTGCGCCCGTTTCGTTGGCAGGGAGCTTGGCTTCGCGTGCCATCGCCAGTGCCATGAGGTTCGCCGTCGAGCCGCCGCCGCACAGGCTGCCGGTGAATCCGGCACAGCCGACCGCTTGCGCCAGCCATCCGATGACGGCTCGCTCGATCGACGTCGCCGCCGGAGCGGACCGCCACGACGTGACATTCTGATTGAGCACCGCGGCGAGCAATTCTCCGAGCGCAGCCACCGGTTCGCCTGAACCGACAACGTAGCCGAAGAATCTCCCGGTGGAAGGCCGCGCATGCTCGGTGACCAACTTGAAGTCCTGGAAGACATCACGACCCCGCCCATCCTCCGGCCAAGGCCGCGAGAAAAGCTCCTTCGTCTGTCTGGCGCTGGTCGAAGGATAGGCCGGGCGGTCCTCAAGCGACGTCCAGTAGCCTTTGGCGAGACTGAGCGCGTCGTCCGCCAAGTCTGACAGGTCCTGATTGGAGATTTCCAGTTCGCGCATGCCTTCAACCCAACGGAAGCTTCGCTGCGAAGCAGGCTATTCTCCTGGTTGAAGTCCAGCAATCCGCATTGTTGGATGCATTGTGGATGCTATCGGTATGCGCTCTAATACCGGCAATGCCGTGGGATATGCACCCGCCGCCAACTGGTCGAGCCTTCCTGCACCATCACCCGGCGCGCCACCCTCTGGTATGACGGCGCGATCTCAGTGATGCGCCGCCGCTCCGGTCGCACCAGCACTTCACGGGCAACGCTCTCATATTCGGCTGGGAGGACAACCCGTCGGGTGCGCTCGGGTTCAACGACGACTGTTTCGGCGACACGCGCGTAGCGGGCCTTGCGCCAGACCTTGCACAGCACCTTGCGGCCGTGGATGACGCGCCATTCCCAGGCATAGCCGCCATCGTCGACCTTGACCGTGAGGTGGACGGTGCGGGTGATGGCTGGAACGACCTCATAGGTGACGCGGGGCGGTGCGATCTGCTCGACGCGCTCAACCGTGCCATAAATCGGCGGGTCGTAGTCGACCACCTGGCCGCCGGGGCTTACCAGCACATTTTCATGGACGGTATCGTAGACGGCCGGCCTGTTGACCGGCTGATAGCATTCGACGGCGCGGCCACCGGCCGCCGTTTCCGACATTGTGCCGAGCATGGTCAGGCCGGCAATGGCGAAGGAAGAAGCTTCCTGGTCATGGCACTCCCCCTGTTTGAACTGCGTGAAGCGGGTTCAACGTTGAATTGTAGGGGAAGCCATATCGGGGGAAAGCGGATTCGCCATATTTCGTTAAGCGATGCGGTTAAGAAATTGCTACACTGTCCCAGACGTTTGAGACTGGACGGAGCCACCGGCATTGGCGCCGGGCTAGCCTTGCACGGAAACCTTGATTCCACTTAACCAGGTGGCTAGGAGAGGCGGCCTTGCGCTAGGGTGAGCCGGCATCCTATTTACATCCTAACGATCCAGAACCGATTCTGCCCGACTTGCTCATCTCCGGCGCCGGAATCCCACCTTCAATAAGGGATAGTCCATGAAGAACCCCGTCGAAACCTACATGAACCTCGTTCCGATGGTGGTCGAACAGACCAATCGTGGCGAGCGGGCCTACGACATTTTCTCTCGGCTGCTCAAGGAGCGCATCATCTTCATCACCGGCCCGGTCGAGGACGGCATGGCGACGCTGGTTTGCGCGCAGCTGTTGTTCCTGGAGGCGGAGAATCCGAAGAAGGAGATCAATCTCTACATCAATTCACCCGGCGGCGTCGTCACCTCGGGCATGGCGATCTACGACACCATGCAGTTCATCAAGCCGGCGGTGTCGACGCTGTGCATCGGCCAGGCGGCCTCGATGGGCTCGCTGCTCTTGACCGCGGGCGAGAAGGGCATGCGCTTCGCCACGCCGAATGCCCGCATCATGGTCCACCAGCCTTCCGGTGGCTTCCAGGGCCAGGCTTCCGACATCGAGCGCCACGCCCAGGACATCATCAAGCTGAAGCGCCGCCTCAACGAGGTCTACGTCAAGCACACCGGCAAGAGCTACGAGGAGATCGAGAAGACGCTGGACCGCGACCACTTCATGACCGCTGACGAGGCCAGGGATTTCGGCCTCATCGACAAGGTCATTTCGTCGCGCGAGCCGGCTGAGGTTGCCGCCGCATAGGGCCGAGTGGCAGTGGGATGGCGGGATAACGCGCTTTTGGCGCGGCTTGCGGCATTTCGGCCACAATTGGCTGTTCCCTCGACGAGGACGATTGCCTACGTTAAGCCTATGTTGATTTTCGACGGCTTAGCTTTGTGTGGGGTTGCTGCGAATCATTGCCACGTTTTCTGATTTGTGTTTCGTACGGGATGCGTTGCGGGAGCCGGGACACTGGCGGCGGCGATTTTCCGCGATAGATTGAATATGCGCCCTTTCAACCAGACCATCGGCGGGCGGCCATGAAAGGACATGAAAATGAGCAAGGTCGGCAACAACAGCGGTGATTCCAAGAACACGCTTTATTGCTCGTTTTGCGGCAAAAGCCAGCACGAAGTGCGCAAGCTGATCGCCGGACCGACGGTTTTCATCTGCGACGAGTGCGTCGAGCTGTGCATGGACATCATCCGCGAGGAGAACAAGACCTCGATGGTGAAGTCGCGCGAGGGCGTGCCGACACCGCAGGAGATCCTCAAGGTTCTCGACGACTACGTCATCGGCCAGCCCTACGCCAAGCGCGTGCTGTCGGTGGCCGTCCACAACCACTACAAGCGCCTGGCGCACGCCGGCAAGAACAATGACGTCGAACTGGCGAAGTCCAACATCCTGCTGATCGGTCCCACCGGTTGCGGCAAGACGCTGCTGGCACAGACGCTCGCCCGCATCATCGACGTTCCCTTCACCATGGCCGACGCGACGACGCTGACCGAGGCCGGCTATGTCGGCGAGGATGTCGAGAACATTATCCTGAAGCTCTTGCAGTCGGCCGACTACAATGTCGAGCGCGCCCAGCGCGGCATCGTCTACATCGACGAGATCGACAAGATCTCGCGCAAGTCGGACAATCCCTCGATCACCCGCGACGTGTCGGGCGAGGGCGTGCAGCAGGCGCTCTTGAAGATCATGGAAGGTACGGTCGCTTCCGTGCCGCCGCAGGGCGGCAGGAAGCACCCGCAGCAGGAATTCCTGCAGGTCGACACCGCCAACATCTTGTTCATCTGCGGCGGCGCCTTTGCCGGGCTGGACAAGATCATCTCGGATCGTGGCCGCAAGACCTCGATCGGCTTCGGCGCCATCGTGGCTTCGCCCGAGGATCGCCGCACCGGCGATGTGTTCCGCCTGGTCGAGCCTGAGGATCTGTTGAAGTTCGGCCTCATTCCCGAGTTCGTCGGCCGTCTGCCGGTCCTGGCGACGCTGGAGGACCTCGACGAACCGGCGCTGATCCAGATCCTGACCGAGCCGAAGAACGCGCTGGTCAAGCAGTATCAGCGGCTGTTCGAGATGGAGAATGTCGACCTGACCTTCCACGAGAACGCGCTCTCGGCGATCGCCAAGCGCGCCATCGAGCGCAAGACCGGCGCGCGCGGCCTGCGCTCCATCATGGAAGCCATCCTGCTCGACACGATGTTCGAGCTGCCGGCGCTGGAAGGCGTGCGCGAAGTGGTTATTTCGGAAGAGGTGGTGTCCGGCAACGCCCGGCCGCTCTATATCTACTCCGAGCAGAAGGAAAAGAAAGGCAACGTCAGCGCCTGACGTGAGCCGGCAATGGAATTTCTCGAAACGGCGCCGTGAGGCGCCGTTTTGCTGTAGCGGCCGTTTTGTTGCGCCGACGGAGTGGATGAACGGACAGTGTTTGCTCTTGATCTTTGGCTCTCGTGCCTCCAACTAACACCAGAAGGCCGTGGTGCCGAATTCTGTGCTGTAAAACTCCCGTCACAAACGGTGGTAGGCGGAACGATCCTCGGTCGTTAAGATGAGATTCGCGGTTGGCCGATTGGCGGCCGCGACATGAAAGGTTGGACAATGGCCAAAGTATCAAAGGCTCCCAGCGACGGCGTCTTCGCAGTCCTCCCGCTGCGCGACATCGTGGTGTTCCCGCACATGATCGTTCCGCTCTTTGTCGGGCGTGAAAAATCGATCAAGGCGCTGGAAGAGGTGATGGGTCAGGAAAAGCAGATCCTGCTTGCGACCCAGATGAATGCCGCCGATGACGATCCCGAGCCCGATGCCATCTTCGACATCGGCACGCTCGCCAACGTGCTGCAATTGCTGAAGCTGCCGGACGGCACCGTCAAGGTGCTGGTCGAAGGTGCTTCGCGTGCGAAAATCGTCTCCTTCACCGACCGTCCTGACTTCCACGAGGCCCGCGCCTCGGCGCTGGTCGAACCGGAGGAGGAAGAGGTCGAGGTAGAGGCGCTGGCCCGTTCGGTCGTCACCGACTTCGAGAACTACGTCAAGCTGAACAAGAAGATCTCGCCCGAAGTGGTGGGCGCCGCCAGCCAGATCGACGACTATTCCAAGCTCGCCGACACGGTTGCCTCGCATCTTGCCATCAAGATCCCCGAGAAGCAGGAGATGCTGGCCACGCTCTCGGTCAAGGAGCGGCTGGAAAAGGCGATGGGCTTCATGGAAGCCGAGATCTCCGTCCTGCAGGTGGAGAAGCGTATCCGCAGCAGAGTCAAGCGCCAGATGGAGAAGACGCAGCGCGAATATTACCTCAACGAACAGATGAAGGCGATCCAGAAGGAGCTCGGCGAGGGCGAGGACGGCCGCGACGAGGCCGCCGAGATCGAGGCGCGCATCAAGAAGACCAAGCTCTCCAAGGAGGCCCGCGAAAAGGCGGAAGCCGAATTGAAGAAGCTGAGGACGATGTCGCCGATGTCGGCTGAATCGACCGTCGTGCGCAACTATCTCGACTGGATCCTGTCGATACCGTGGGGCAAGAACTCCAAGGTCAAGCAGGACCTGGCCTTCGCGCAGAACGTGCTCGACACCGACCATTTCGGCCTCGACAAGGTCAAGGACCGCATCGTCGAATACCTTGCCGTGCAAAGCCGCCAGAAGAAGCTGAAGGGGCCGATCCTGTGCCTCGTCGGACCTCCCGGCGTCGGCAAGACCTCGCTCGGCAAGTCGATCGCCAAGGCGACCGGCCGCGAGTTCATCCGCATGGCGCTGGGCGGCGTGCGCGACGAGGCCGAGATCCGTGGTCACCGGCGTACCTATATCGGCTCGATGCCCGGCAAGGTCATCCAGTCGATGAAGAAGGCCAAGAAATCCAACCCGCTCTTCCTGCTCGACGAGATCGACAAGATGGGCCAGGATTTCCGCGGCGATCCGTCGTCGGCCTTGCTCGAGGTGCTCGATCCCGAACAGAACTCGACGTTCATGGACCACTATCTCGAGGTCGAATACGACCTGTCGAGCGTGATGTTCGTGACGACGGCGAATACGCTGAACATCCCTGCGCCCCTGATGGACCGCATGGAGATCATCCGTATCGCCGGCTACACGGAAGACGAGAAGATCGAGATCGCCAAGCGTCACCTGATGCCCAAGGTGATCCGCGATCACGCGCTGCAGCCGAAGGAGTTTTCCGTCGGCGAGGACGCGATCCGCGGCATCATCCAGACCTACACCCGTGAAGCGGGCGTGCGGAGCCTGGAGCGCGAGCTGATGAAGCTCGGCCGCAAGGCGGTGACCGAGATCCTGAAGACGAAGAAGAAGACGATCAACATCACGGCGGACAATCTCGCCGATTATCTCGGTGTTCCACGCTTCCGCTTCGGCCAGGTCGAGGCCGACGATCAGGTCGGTGTCGTCACCGGACTTGCCTGGACGGAAGTCGGCGGCGAGCTGCTGACGGTCGAAGGCGTCATGATGCCCGGCAAGGGCCGCATGACGGTGACCGGCAATTTGCGCGACGTGATGAAGGAATCGATCTCGGCGGCGGCTTCCTATGTCCGCTCGCGGGCGCTCGATTTCGGCATCGAGCCGCCGCTCTTCGACAAGCGCGACATCCACGTCCACGTGCCCGAGGGTGCTACCCCGAAGGACGGACCGTCGGCTGGCGTGGCGATGGCCACCGCGATTGTCTCGGTGCTGACCGGCATTCCGGTCAAGGCCGATGTAGCGATGACCGGCGAGATCACGCTGCGCGGCAGGGTGTTGCCGATCGGCGGGTTGAAGGAGAAGCTGCTGGCCGCACTTCGCGGCGGCATCAAGAAGGTGCTGATCCCGGAAGACAATGCCAAGGATCTGGCGGAGATTCCGGACAACGTGAAGAACGGCATGGAGATCATTCCGGTCGCGCGGGTCGGTGAGGTACTGCGTCATGCGCTGGTGCGGATGCCGGAGCCGATTGAATGGGTCGAGCCGGTCAATGCGCCGGCTACAGTGGATGCCGGCGACGATGCCAGCAAGTCGCTCGCCCATTAGAAGTCGCTAAAGTTGCATCGCACTTGCTGAAGTTGCAGTGCACAAAGAGAGAGCCGGGCCTTGAGCCCGGCTTTTTCATGTGAAAAACCCCGGATTTCCGGGCTTTTTCCGCTTTATTTGGCGCTTTTCGACTTGGTTGCCGGATCGCTTCTTTCTAAAGTCCGTTTCCTGCCGGATGAGTCGAGTGGTTCCGGTTTTCTCATGGAAGGGAATTTTTATGAACAAGAACGAACTGGTGTCCGCTGTCGCCGATGCCGCGAGTATTTCGAAGGGTGACGCGCAGTCGGCGGTGGATGCGGTGTTTTCCGTGATCACCGGCGAACTGAAGAAGGGCGGCGATGTCCGGCTTGTCGGCTTCGGAAATTTCACCGTGTCAAAACGCGCCGCGTCGACCGGCCGCAATCCTCAGACCGGCGCGGAAGTGAAGATTCCGGCGCGCACCGTGCCGAAGTTTTCGGCCGGCAAGGGTCTCAAGGACGCGGTCAATTAAGCCCCTTTCTTTCAAGATCAGAAAAGCCGGGCTTGCCCGGCTTTTCTTTTGTATTGGGGACCTTTGATGGGACCGGCTTTCAAGCCGTCGGCGCGTCGGCGCGCATGAGGCCTTCCTTTTTGAGATCGGCCCAGAGTGCCTTGGGCAGCTTGGCGTCGAGCAGCGAGCGGTTGCTTTCGACCTCGCTCGGCCGTTGGCCGCCGGGGATCACTGACACGACCGAAGGGTGCAGCAGCGGAAATTGCAGCGCCGCCTCGATCAGCCGCACGCCATGGCGTTTGCAGACGGCCTCGATGAGCGTGACGCGCTCGATGATGTGCCGCGGCGCTTCGGAATAGTTGTAGAAGGCGCCGGGCTTTGGCCCGCTTGCCAGGATGCCTGAATTATACGGGCCGCCGAGAACAATGCCGATGCCGCGCTTCTGGCACAGCGGCAGGAAAGACCGCAGCGCCTCTTGCTCCAGCAGCGTATAGCGCCCGGCAAGCAGGAAAAGATCGAAATCGCCGCGCTCGGCCAGCGTCTGGGCAACCGGCCATTCGTTGATGCCGCCGCCGAACGCCTTGATGACGCCCTGGTCGCGCAGCGAAAGCAGTCCGTAGTAGCCCGAGCGCAGGAACTCCTCGATGCGCTGGTCCGAGGCTTCCTTGCTGCCATGGGTGAAGATGTCGACGTCATGCACGAACAGAATGTCGATGCGGTCGACGCCGAGACGTTCCAGCGAGGCTTCGAAGGAGCGCATGACGCCGTCATAGCTGTAGTCGTAGACCTCCCGGCGCGACGGCGTGTCGAAGAATTTGCCGATGCCGGTGCGGTGTTCGGGCGGGCTGGCGCGCATGATGCGCCCGACCTTGCTCGACAGCACGTAGTCGTCGCGCTCTTTCGAGCGCAGGAAAGG
Organism: Mesorhizobium sp. STM 4661; assembly: GCF_000359125.1. GTDB lineage: Bacteria > Pseudomonadota > Alphaproteobacteria > Rhizobiales > Rhizobiaceae > Mesorhizobium. The sequence continues at coordinate 67,654 of NZ_CAAF010000049.1, forward strand.
ATTGAGCCGCGTTTCCGACAGGCCGAGCCCGTAGAGCGGCGCGGTGTCGTAGTAGCGGCAGCCGACCTTCCACGCGGCTTCCAGCGTGGCATTGGCATCCTCGTCGGAGACGGCGCGGTAGAGATTGCCGAGCGGCGCCGTGCCGAAGCCGAGTTCCGTGAAATCGATGCCGCCATTGCCGATGCGGTCGAAATGCCGTGTCCTCATGTCCTTGCCGTTTCCTAGGTTGATTTGTCTGACATGACACTATCACGCCCGTGGCACAGCAAAAGCGCGCAGCGCCGTTGGACACGGATTTTCGCGGTGATAGCATGAATAAAAACAAGCTGTTCGGGGGAAAAAATGATCAGACAATCCAGACCTTTTTCGGCCTCCGGCAGACTGGCGGAACCGTCATGACACACGCCGGCACCGATCTGTTCAAAATTGCGCTGAACGAGCTTGGCGGCGTGCTGGAGCGAGTGGATGAAAGCCGCATCGACGCCGCCTGCGCCATGCTGGCCGACGCGCAAAAGATCGCCGTCCATGGCTGCGGCCGCGAGGCCTTGCAGGTCAAGGGTTTCGCCATGCGGCTCTACCATCTCGGCTTGCCGGTCTCGGTGGTCGGCGACATGAGCACGCCGCCGCTCGCGGCGGGCGACGTCTTTCTCGTCAGTTCCGGGCCGGGCGAGACCTCGACCGTGCTCACCCTGATGCGGGTCGCCCGCGAGGCGGGTGCGACCGTCCTGCTGCTGACCGCCCAGACCGGGAGCAGTGCGGCAACGCTTGCCGACTTCACCTTGCTCATTCCGGCGCAGACGATGGCCGACGACCAGGGTCCGGAAAAGACATCCGTCCTGCCGATGGGCTCGGTATTCGAAGGCGCACTGTTCCTGCTGTTCGAGGTGATGGTGCTGAAACTCAGGACAATCACCGGCATGTCGTCCGAAGCGATGCGCGCCCGTCACACCAATATGGAGTAGGCGCCCATGCGCTACGAGTTGATGCTGCCGCATCAGATCCGCAAGGCGATCGCCGAAAACTGGCCGGTCGCCCTGCCGCTCGGCGTGCTCGAATACCATGGCGAGCACATGGCCGTTGGCATGGACACGCTTGCCGTCATCAAGACGCTGGAGCTGTTCGAGAAGGACGCCGACATCGTCATCCTGCCACCCTTTTATTACGGCGCGGCAAGCTATGCGGTGGCGCCTCCCGAAGGCAACGGCTCGGTGCAGGTCGGCGGCAACGCGCTGGCGCCGTTCGCGGAGGAATTGTTCTACAGCCTGCTGCGCATCGGCTTTCGCAATGTCCATGCCATCATCCACCACCAGACCGAGAATTTCGCCGCCGGCATGCCGACCGATCTCGCCTTCAAGAGCGCCGGCCGGCAAGCGATCTTCCGCTTCCTCGAAAAGGAGCGCGGCGAGGGCTGGTGGGGCTCGCAGGCGATGGTCGGCTACTATGCCGAGCATGCCGAAGGCGGCAATTTCTTCAACTGGGTGCAGGTGCATCCGCTGATGCCGGCCACGATGAACGGCCAGTATCCGTTCGACCACGCCGGCATCGGCGAGACGTCGCTGATGCTGGCGCTGTGCCCCGAAGCGGTGGACGCCGGCCACTTCGCCGACAATACGGGCTGGTACACGGCGAGCGCGCCGGAAGCCTCGGCGGAACTGGGGCAAAAGGGCGTCGCCATGATCCTCGACCATCTGCGGGCGATACTGTCGGCCTAGCCGTGACGTCAGCCAGACGAAAGCTGCTCGGTAGCGATCCTTCCCACCCCCCCTGTCCTGCCGGACATCTCCCCCGCAAGGGGGAAGATTGGCTGTCATCCCGGCTTTCGCCAATCTCCAGCGCAGGATAAGAGGGCGCGGCCGGCGGAGCTGCCGATCTCCCCCCTTGAGGCCCCTTGAGGGGGAGATGGCCGCCAGGACAGAGGGGGGTGCTGTCCCTCCAGCGTGGCAACCGATCGCTTACTTCACCGCACCCGCCGTCATGCCCATGATCAGGTAGCGCTCCAGCGCGATGCCGATGACGGCGAGCGGTGCTATTGCCGCGGTGGCAAGCGCTGCCATCGACCACCAGTTGATGCCCTGCGATCCGGTCTGGCTCGCCACCATGACGGGAATGGTCTTGGCGTCGGTCGAGGTCAGAAGCGCGGCAAAGAAATACTCGTTCCAGCACAGCACCATCGCCAGGATGAAGGCCGCGACCATGCCGGGCAGTGCGATCGGCATGACGATGCGGAAGAAGGCGCCCCAGATCGACAGGCCGTCGACGAGGGCCGCTTCCTCCAGTTCGACGGGAATGGAGTTGAACTGGTCGCGCATGATCCAGATGACGATCGGCAGCACCATCAGCGTGTAGAGCAGGATCAGCCCGACGCGCGTGTCGAGCAGGCCGACCTCCCGGTAAAGCACGAGGAATGGTAGCGCCAGCACGACCGGCGGCAGGATGAGCTGCGACAGGAAGAAGAAGGAGATATCCTCATTCTTGAACCAGGCGAAGTGATAGCGATAGCGGGTGAGCCCATAGGCGGCGAGGCTGCCGATGACGATGGCGAGGCTCGATGCGCCGACCGAGGTGATGACCGAATTCATGAAGCGTTTGAGGAATTCCTCGCGCACCGTCGAGGTCTGGAAGATCGAGTCCGGCGACAGGCCGAGCGAGCGCCAGCCTTTCCAGTCCGGCTGGAAGTCGACGAAGGGGATGAGATGGCCCTGGGTGACGTCGACCGCGGTCTTGAACGAGGTCGTTATGGTCCAGTAGATCGGGAACAGGCAGATGAAGGCCCAGAAAATAAGCGCGCCGTAGATGAAGACGCGGTTGGCGAGGAAGCTCGCCGGCGAGCGGATTTCGGAAGCGGTATAATCGGTGGTCTGGACGCTCATCGATCCACCCGTCAGTTGACGTTGCGCACGAAGCGGTTGGCGAATTTCAGCAGCCACGTCACGAACACGACGATGATCACGAGATAGGCCATCGCCAGCATGGTGCCGTAGCCGACATTCGAGCGGTCGCGGTACTCGCGGTAGATGAAGCTCGAGACGGAATCGGTAGCACCGCCCGGGCCGCCCGACGTGACGGTGATGATGATGTCGGCAAGCTTCAGCTTGAAGATGATGCGCAGGATCACCGCCGTCACCGACACCGGCAGCATCAGCGGGAAGGTGACCTGCCAAAAGGTCTGCCAGGCCGTGGCGCCGTCGACACGCGCGGCCTCGAGCACTTCGCGCGACATCGCCTGCAGGCCGGCGAGCAGCATGATCATCATGAACGGGATGAAGGTCCAGGCATCCAGCACCATGATCGAGATGCGGGCGGTGATCGGGTCTGAGAAGAAGGCGGGGTTTTCCCAGCCGAGAGTGCGCGCCAGTGTCGCCGCCGGCCCGAACCGGTATTCCATCAACGATTTGCCAATCATCCACGAGACCGCGACCGGCGACAGCATCAAGGGCATCAGGAAGACGACGCGGAAGAATTTTCGCGCCCGGATCTGGGCGTTGAGCAGCAGAGCGAGACCGAAGGCGATGACATATTCGACGAACACGGCGAGCACATAGAGCACCATGTTGAACAGCGCGTTGCGGTAGTAGGGGTCGGCCAGCATCTGCCAGAAATTGTCGAGCCCGTTGAACTTGCGGCCGGAGAAGGAAGAGAGGTTCCAGTCGGTCAGCGCGATATAGAAGCCGAACAGCGTCGGGAAGATCACCATGGCAATGGTGAAGAGCAGCGCCGGCAGCAGGAACAGCGCGCGCTGGCCGTCCTCGCCACGCGTCAGCACCTGGCCGACGCCGAGGGCAACCCCCCACAGCACATAGGCATAGACGACCGGCCGCCAGGTCTCGAAACCGATGGCGTCCACGTCCGACTTGTAGAGGATCTGAAGCGCGATCACTGCCAGAAGGCCCAGCGTCGCGACGGCCATCACCGTCCGGCCGAGCCGCTTGCGGGCCGGCGATATCAGATCGGATGGGACGGCGTTTGCCGGCCACGCATTGGTGGGCAAAGTCGTCTGGTCAGCCACGCGTCTCGTCCGTTCACAACAAGGCTCCATGACCGGCCCCGGTCAGTCAAGATAGGCCGGTCAAGATGGGGTCCGCCAGCTTTTGCCGCCGGACCCCACAGTTCACAATACTATCAGCCTACATGCCAAGCGAGGCCTTGTAGAGCTTGACCTGGCTGTCGCGGCCGATCTGGTCGGTCAGCTTCTCCCAGGCGGCTGCGATGGCGTCGGCGCCTTCCTGCGCCTTCATCTTGCCGGCGAATGTGTTGGCCAGGATGTCCTCGGCGGCGCTGTAATACTGGAAGATGCCGGGGATGCGCGGTTCGATCGCGGCGTTCGGATGGTTGTAGCTGTCGCCCTCAGACTTGAGGTAGGAGGTGATGAACGCTTCGTCATAGCCGGCCGCCACCCATTCGGGAATGTCGAAGTGGGAGTTGCGGTAGGGCTGGAAGCCGGATGGATACATCGCCGTCCAGATCGACAGGTCCTTGCCGCCGAGATGGGCGGCGGCGGACCATGCCGCCTTCTTCTTCATCTCGTCGCTGTCGACGCGGGCCATGACGTAGACGCCCCAGCCGAGATAGGCGCAGTTCGGCGAATGGTTCGGGCCGCTGGCGAGCTTGTCCCAGGCGCCGGTCTTGGAATTGTAGACGTCGTCCGAGCCCGGCAGGATCGAGAAGCCGGTGACGTCGCCGACGACCGAACTGTCGTTGGTCTTGACGTTGGAGCCGACGTCGCCCCACCAGGTGACCATCGAACCGGTGCCGGCCAGGAACTGCTGGAAGGCGGTGGTGTTCGGGTCGGCATTGATCTGGTCGGCTGGCTCGGAAGGCAGCGCATCGATCACGTCCTGGATCGCCCGCACCCAGGCCGGATTGTTGATGCGCGGCTTCATCGTGTCGGCGTCGAACAGCCAGGCCTTGTCGTCGGGATGCTTGGCATAGGCGGTGGCGCGGCTGCCGAGGAAGTAGAAGCCGAAACCGCCCCAGGCTTTGGGCGCGTCGAGATAGCCGAAGACGTCCTGGCCCTGGAACTGCTTGCCCTTGAGGAACTTGGTCACGGCCTGCACCTGCTGCCAGGTCTTGGGCACGCCCCACTCACCTTCGCCGCCGCCGTCCTTCCACGCCTTGGCGAGATCGGCATCGGCGAACACGTCGGTGCGGTAGTTGAAGTTATGCGCGTCGCCGTCGACGGTGACGCGGTACTGCTTGCCGTCCCAGGTGCCGACCGGCGGCTGCAGATAGGCCACGACGTCCTTCATGTCGATCTGGTCCTTGACCCAGTCCGGCATTTCGGAAGTGAGGCCCTTGCCGCAGACATCGCCCTCGAACGGCGCGCCCATCTCGATGATGTCGAAATCGACGGTGCCGGTGGCGATCGACTGCTGCAGGCGGGCGTTGTAGTCGGCTTGCGCTAGGTCGATCCAGTTGATCTTGGCGCCGGTATAGGTCTCCCACGGCTTCAGGAAGCCGCGAAACAGCACATTGTGCAGGTTCTGGTTGTTGAGGCCCATGAAGGTGAGCTCGATGCCGGCGAATTCGCCTTCCTTGACGTTGGCCTTGGTCGCCTCCAGGCAAAGCTCGCCGACTTTCTGGAAATCGGCATCGGTTGGCTGGCCCTTGCCGACACCGGGGATCTGTAGGATCTGCGCGCGCAATTCGCTTGCCGCGAAGGCCGGGCGCGTCAGCACGCCGAGCCCGGTGCCGGATGCGGCTGCGATCGCGGCCATGCTGGCCGCGCCCTTCAGGATATCGCGGCGAGTAGCACCCGCGCACATAAGTTGGTTATAAAGGCTGACTTTCATCTCGTTCCTCCCAGAAGACCAATGGTGATTGTTTCGGATACAGGAGCGCTGATTGTGTTCCCCTTAAGACAGCTGCTCCCGGAATTAGCGGTCCAAACTTCCCTCCCGCGACGCTTCGACCTCCGATGTCCGGACAAGCATGCCGGCGCACGGAATGGGGCCAGGACCCTGGCACCATTCACTATTCTCACAACCAAGTGCCGTGTCAACGAGAATGGGTTTTTATCTATAAGAGACCGACTTGCCCTCGCCGTTTGCGTTGGTTAGCTTCACCGCAACGAAAGGGGGGCCGATGGCTCAAGTCACGATCAGCAATGTGGCCAAGGCGTTCGGAACCGTCAAGGTCCTGCACGATGTCAGCGTCGACATCCCCGACGGACAGTTCGTGGTGCTGGTCGGCCCTTCCGGATGCGGCAAGTCCACCCTGCTCAGGATGGTCGCGGGGCTGGAGACCATTTCCGGCGGCACGATCGCCATCGGCGACCGTGTCGTCAACCATCTGCCGCCGGCCAAGCGCGACATCGCGATGGTGTTCCAGAATTACGCGCTCTATCCGCACAAGACGGTCGAGCAGAACATGGCCTTCGCGCTCAAGCTGCGCAAAACCGACCCGGCGGTGGTCGCCGAGCGGGTCAAGCGCGCCGCCGATATCCTCGACCTCAACCCCTATCTCAAGCGCTATCCGCGCCAGCTCTCGGGCGGGCAGCGCCAGCGCGTCGCCATGGGCCGCGCCATCGTGCGCAACCCGCAGGTCTTCCTGTTCGACGAGCCGCTCTCCAATCTCGATGCAAAACTGCGCGTCCAGATGCGCACCGAGATCAAGGAACTGCACCAGCGGCTGAAGACCACCACCATCTATGTCACGCACGACCAGATCGAAGCCATGACCATGGCCGACAAGATCGTGGTGATGCGCGACGGCCGCATCGAACAGGTCGGCGCGCCGCTCGAATTGTTCGACCGGCCGGCCAATCTGTTCGTCGCCGGCTTCATCGGCTCGCCGTCGATGAACCTGCTCAACGGCGTCGTGCGCAAGGGCGACAAGCCCGTCGTCGAAATTGCCGGAACACCGTTCCCGATTGCGGCGAAAAGTGCGGTGGAGGATGGCCGTAATGTCGTCTACGGCGTGCGGCCCGAGCATCTCGAAATCCACCCCGACGGCGTGCCGGCCAGGATTTCGGTGGTCGAGCCGACCGGCTCCGAAACGCTGGTCTTCCTGCGCTTCGGCGAGGGCGAGATGGTGGCGCTGTTCCGCGAGCGCCACGACTTCAAGCCGGGCGACACGCTGCACCTCAAACCCCGGCTCGACCAGGTCCATCTCTTCGACGCAGAGACCGGCCGCCGTATCTGACTCTACCAACAAAAAGGCCCGTTCGGGAGGAATGCCATGCTCAAAGGGATCAACCCGCTGCTCAATGCCGACGTGCTTCAGGCGCTGAGGGCGATGGGGCATGGCGACGATTTGATCATCGTCGACACCAATTTCCCGTCCGATTCGACCGCGCGCCAGACCGTGCTCGGCAAGCTGCTGCGCATCGACGCGCCGGCGGCCGAGGTGGTCAAGGCGGTGCTGTCGCTCTATCCGCTCGACACATTCGTCGACGACGCGGCCGCCCGTATGGAGATCGTCGGCAAGCCGGACGAGATTCCTCCCGTGCAGAAGGAAGTGCAAAAGCAAATCGATGCGGCGGAAGGCAAGGCCTGGCCGATGATCTCGGTCGAGCGCTATGCCTTCTACGAGCGCGCCAAGAAGGCCTACTGCGTCATCCAGACCGGCGAGCGCCGCTTCTATGGCTGCTTCGCCTTCCGCAAGGGCGTCGTGCCGCCGGACGCGGAGTAACGACATGCCGGCGAAACCGATCGTCATATTGGGCGTCTTCGTCGCCGACACCGCCTATCGCGCTGCCCGGCAGCCGCGCATGGGCGAGACGATCCTTGGCACGTCCTTCACACTAGGCCCCGGCGGCAAGGGTTCGAACCAGGCGGTTGCGGCCGGCCGGCTCGGCGCCGATATCACTTTTCTGACGCGCCTTGGCGTCGATCCGTTTGCCGATATGGCGAGGCGGACCTGGGCGCAGGCCGGTGTCAAAAACGCGGTCATCGACACGCCGGAGAGCTATACCGGTGCGGCCTATATCTTCGTCGAGGAGGCGACCGGCAACAACGCCATCATCGTCAGCCCGGGTGCCGCCATGCTGATTTCGCCTGCCGACATCGAGGCCCACGCCGGTCTGATCGGATCGGCCGGCATCTTCGTCACCCAGCTCGAACAGCCGATCGAGGCAGCACTGCGGGCATTGGAGATCGCACGCGGGGCAGGGGTCACGACCATCCTCAACCCGGCGCCGGCCGCAAGCCTGCCCGAGCGCATCTATACGCTCTGCGACTATGTCACGCCGAACGAGACCGAGGCCGAGGAACTGACCGGCATCAAGGTTGCCTCCATCGACGATGCCCGCCGTGCCGCCGACAGCCTGCTCGGCAAGGGCGTCGGCGCGGTGATCATCACGCTTGGCGAAAGAGGCGCGCTGCTGCATACGGCCAGCCGTTCCGACCATGTTCCCGTGGTTAATGCCGGCCCTGTGGTCGAGACGACGGGCGCGGGCGATGCCTTCAATGGCGGCCTGGCGGCGGCACTCGCCAAAGGCGTGGAGCCGCTGCAGGCGGTCCGCTTCGCCTGCGCCGTCGCCGGCATTTCGGTGACGCGGCCTGGCACCGCGCCGTCGATGCCGTCACTGCAAGAGGTCGAGGCGCTGCTCGCCGGATAGCACTGGCTGCAAGTGTAATGCCCGCAGGGAAATGCCTGTCCGCCGCGGCTGAGGCGATCTAGCCGCGAACGCCGGACAATTCGCGGACCTCTGCCCGCAGCGCCTGTATCTCCGCGAGGATGGTGGCCTGATCGCTGTGCAGCGTTGCCCTGTCGGCTGATTCCACCGCCTCGTGCTCTGCCTCCATCGCCGAAACGATCACGCCGATGAAAAGATTGAGCACGGTGAAAGAGGTCGCGATGATGAACGGGATGAAGAACAGCCAGGCGGTCGGATAAACCTCCATGACCGGGCGCACCACGCCGTCCGACCAGCCTTCGAGGGTCATGACCTGGAAAAGCGTGTAGAGCGATTCCGGTATGCCGCCGAAGAGTTCGGGAAAGGACGCGCCGTAGAGCTTCGTCGCCATCACCGCAAAGACGTAGAACACCAGCCCGAGCAACAGCATGATCGAGCCCATGCCGGGCAGGGCGGTGATGAAGCCGGTGACGACACGGCGCAGCGACGGAACGATGCTGATCAGGCGCAGGACCCGCAGGATGCGCAGCGCCCTCAGCACGGAGAGCGAACCGGTCGCGGGGATAAGCGCGAAACCGACGACGAGGAGGTCGAAGATGCGCCACGGATCGCGGAAGAAATGCGTCCTGAAGACGATCACCCGGATTGCGAGTTCGAGCACGAAGACGCCGAGGATCGCGCGATCGATGGCCGCCAGAAGCGGACCAAAGGCAGCAATCGCGTCGGGCGAGGTCTCGAGGCCGAGCGTGACGGCGTTGATCAGGATCAGGACCATGATCACGAGGTCGAAGCGGCGCGATTCGATAAGCGATTTCAGGGCGTCCAAGGCTTTTTCTCCGGCAGAGCATCGGACCCGAAAGTGGGAACCGGTTTTGGGAAAATCCGATGCTCAAACAAAAAAAGCGGCACGGTTCGACTTGAAAGTCCGCTCCAATACGTTCGAGGCTCCGAAATACATATGGCCGGCTTGCGACGCAACGAATACAAAAAGTTGAAACTCTCAGAAAACTGAAAGTCGAAACTTTTTGTATGAAGGAAACCTAGGCCATTCAAAAGAATGGCGCGAGTGACGGGGCTCGAACCCGCGACCTCCGGCGTGACAGGCCGGCACTCTAACCAACTGAGCTACACCCGCGCATGGACGAGCACGTGTCAGCCGTGTTCGTCGTTGGGCCGCTGGATAAGGGGTAAGCCAGCGGGTGTCAAGCGGAGCGCGACAGCATAACAGCAAACAGGAGAAGGTTTTTTGACAGGGCGAACTTTGTCGCCCAAACCGGCTTGCAGTTGGGGCGCTGCCCGTTCATTTGGCCTTGCGAAGCCGGTCCTGACCGCTTAAAGGTCCGGCCCGGAGCGGGCGATTAGCTCAGTTGGTAGAGCGCTTCGTTTACACCGAAGATGTCGGCGGTTCGAGCCCGTCATCGCCCACCATCCATCACTGTTCTGCCTACCCGGTCATCACCCTTTCCATACGGTACTGTTGAACGACCTTGATTTTGTCGCCGCATTGTTGACAGGCGTATTCGTCCTTGGTGTTCAGCTTGTGCGCCCAGATATGCTGTTTCGATCCGCAATCGGGGTTGGGACAATTGTAGGAATAGCCCTTGGGGGCACAGAGCCGATTCTTGGTTTTCTCATCGAACCAGTGCTCAAAAATCATTCCACAACTAATGCAACTCAGTATCTTGCCGCCTTCAAGGAATCCCTTTTTTCGCTGGATCAAAAAACCACATTGGCATTTGAATTCGTCGAATACGGCGAAATTGACATTGAACACAGGGGAAGAGAGAACGTCGTCTAAAACGCAAACAGTGTCCTCTATCGTCTTGCGCATCTTCTGCGAAAGGTTACCCAAGCCGGCTCTATGTTGAGAAATCGTCGGCTCATGAAGATAGCTGCCAAGTGCATTATGAGCTTTGTTCGCCCACTTCACCCTGAACCTTTTGTCTTCGCCCAATGATTTCATGACCTTGGCGGGCACGCCATATTTCTCTTCTAAGCCAACAGAAATCGATGAAGTTTTATCCGCATTCGGATCGATGTAGAGCAATTCATCCATCACCTGCTTTGGTTGCCACTTCTCCATGACCGAGTTGGAAACCTCAGCGAGATAGGTTTGCAAGAGATCGTAGACGAGGCTTTCGATCGCCATTCGGAGTTCCAAACAGGCAGCGCGGAGCATCGCCTCGTTGTCGGATGCAGCGAATTCCTTCGCCTGTTTGACATGCTCTCGGGCATTGTAGCGAAAATCGATACTGGGCATGGTTCTGCTCCCCACCAGGACAGGCGAATCGATGATCTGGCTTAAGCAATACACGGCAAAGATAGAAGAGCTGCTGAACCAGGACACGCCCGAATCCCTTACCTACGCTGCGTTGGAATGCAGGCTAGCAATCGAGCGCATTTGCTATGAGCGGCTGAGAAATGCCCACGACTACATCTCGCATGATGACCTCAAAAGGTGGCAGCCTCAGTATGTCGTCAACACATGATTACAAGAGGTGGATGAGACGATCGCATCCTCGCTAACACGCTCGATGTCAGAGAAGCCTGTTGATAAAGCGAATCCTCCAGAGACTGCTTCCGGCTACCAGAAGCAAAATTTTGTCGAAATCGGAAATCAAGTAGGCTTTGATCCAAAGCGGATGGGCAAGCTCTGGCAAGCACTATCTTCATTTCTTCACGTCAGCCTTCCAGAATCCAAGAGTGATAAGGTAGAGACCTATGGAGAGATTAGAAAAATCAGCAACAAGATTGGCGAGGCTCTGTCAGAACTAAAAAATCTCCAGAATGGAACGATGGTATCTTCTGGAATCGGTAGCCAAGTTGAATTCGACTGCTATTGCGGTCGACGGAACAAAAGAAAGGAAAAACTCCTATCCGACGGCAAGATCTTCAATTGCGTAAATCCCAGCTGCAAGGAGAGGTGGCGCGCCCATTTGAACGAAGGTTCGTTTGAGTTCGAGTCTGTCACCATTGGCGTTAAGTGTGAATCCTGCGGCGATGAAACGCTGTTTCCAGAACGTTGGCTGTTGGAAATGGACCGAAAGGGCATCGCTGATTTTGATTGCAAATGCGGTCACAAAAATTATGTCCGCTGGCAGCTCGTCCAAGTTAAGCCCGTTATGCCTACTGAGATGCCCCTCTCGGATTCGTGAATTCTGCCTTCGCCACTCCCAGTGGTCATCGCCTTAGTTTCAATTTGCCATCCTCCTCTATAAAACCATGGGATTGCTTTAGGCCGAAGGCATTGTGGATGAGGTCACTTAGTTTTCTCGCGTCCTGAATTTCATAGGTTCCAGTTATGGCGCGGTCAGGTAAAAGCACATTGGGTGATGGCGCGTGATTCCTAGGTTCCCTTATCGTGTCATGTTGCCCATAGTTCAGTCGATAGCCAGCGAGACGGATCAAGCTGACAAGAATGTAGTAGGGCCCCTCGATATTCTCTGTCGCGAGCCGTTCCAGATAGCCAGGAACACTGTAGCAGAGCGTCTCCTCGATCTCAGATGCGTACACAAAACTAGTTTGTTTCGAATAGTGACCTAGGTAATCCACTGCCTCGATAATACCATTCCGGAACAGGAGACCGTAGCTGGCATGATCTCCTTTGTCATTGACGCTCCCTCCTGTGCTTACAAATCCCTCAAGTGAATAGCGGATGTGTCGGCTTTGCGTAGATGTACCCGGTGGTGAAATCCCGGCCTCATTCGTGCCAAAGGCGATTTCAGGCGGAGCTGTAAAGGAGACAAGGGGGACGATGTGGATTACGACCAACGGACCAGCCAAAAGTGGAAATGGCGTCTCTCCACGTTCGATCATCGCTAGGCGGTCTAATCGGAACCTCTTGATCCGCTCGGATATCGCTTCAGAGAAGGTGAACGCCTGACGGAGTTCGGTCACGTCCATCGCGTATTTCCCACTGCTGTGTCGCGCAAAGAACCTGCTGTTCGGTTTGACACGATGAGGGGCAATCCAGCTACGAGGAATCCTGACAACAATGACTACATGGCCATTGTCGAGTCCTATCGAACGAATGGTTATCCCCGATATGGGCGGTTCGAGGTTGTCTCTTAGAATGCTCTCGATCTTCAATTTCTCTGCATCAGGGTCAGCCAAATCTAATCCGACGACATCGACAGCCTTTCCGGCTTCTTCCTTGATGCCGAACAGAAGGTCGCCGCCTCCTGTGTTGGCAAAGGAAGACACATCAGCAAGCAGTTCCTTTTTCTGCTCGTTGTCGAAGGTCCGTGATCGTCCATTGCGCTGGCCATAGTCGGCTTTGAATTCCAGAGTGCGGCTTTCCTCCACCCCGTTCTCAACAAGCTGATGAAGATGATCGGCTGTTATTTCGTCAAAGGCATGTCTGAGCATATACCCTCCGCTTTATTGACCAGACTATCACACCTCTGTCGGAGAACCCGCAACGGCAGCTTTGGGCTACGAGACTGCTGGCGAGCCTAGTTAGCCGGCAATTTCTGAGGCGAGGGTCAATCGCTTAGCGACATAGATGTAATGCTTTGGCAGTCCCGGATCCTGCACCACCTCGAAGCTAATCGCCTTGTAGAAATCCAGCGCACCATGGTTACCCGCTATGACCACAAGGCAAAGTCCCGTTGAGCCGCGCGCGGCAAGGCGCTGCTTGAGAAAAGCCATTGCGCGCCTGCCGATGCCTTTTCCGCGTGCCTCCGGCAAGAGGTCGATATGGCCGTGTGACGGATAGGCGGCCAGCGCTTGGCGAACAGAAAATCGGGATGGTGGATCAGGTGCCGGACCCAATCGCTGCCGCGCCAGCGGGAGCGGTCGGAGCCCGGGTCGCCGACACGCGCCTGGAGGCACGGATACCACTCCGCGGCCAGTCTGGCGTTGAAAGCATGCGTATCGGCTGCGCCCAGCAGATAGCCCGAGGCGCCTGCGGGGCCATCGACAATGAAGGCCAGGTCGGGTTCCAGCACCTGGTAGGGGATGGTGTAGATTAGGCCCAGCAGATCCAGCGCGTCTTCTCGATCGGTCGCATCGTTTCCTGCATCGCCGGTCTTGAGACAGATCGCGGCAAGGGCCGGATGATCGGCCTCGGTTGCCTGGCGGAGAAAAAACCGTTGCCGAAATCGAGGATCACGGCGGCAAGAGCCGAAAATCCTTGCCCTCGGGCAACAACTGCCCGCCATCGACGACAATGGTCGTGCCGGTGATGTAGCTGGCGTCGTCCGAAGCCAGGAACAGGAAGGCATTGGCCACGTCGCGCGGGCTGCCGAGCCGGCCGAGCGGGATGGAGTCTTCCATATTCTTGATATAGGCCGGACCGCGATGCATCTGGATCGCTTCGGTCAGGATGTTGCCGGGCTCGACGCCGTTGACTGTGATGCCATAGCCGGAGAATTCCAAAGCCGCCGAGCGGATGAAGCCGTTGATGCCGGCCTTGGTCGCGGCGTAGTGGCCATGACCGGGGCTGGTAACGTGCGGGCCGGTGATGGACGAGGTGTAGAGCATGCGGCCGAAATGCTGCGCCTTCATCGGCACGAGCGCGGCACGGGTGGCATTGAAGGTGCCGCGCAGATTGACGGCCATCACCCGGTCCCAGTCGTCCGGGCTGGTGTTCTCGATGAGCTGCCAGGGGTAGATGCCGGCATTCTGGACCAGGATGTCGAGCCGGCCGTGATGGTCGAGCGCAAGTGCCACGGCGGCCTCCACATCGGCCATCCGCGAGATGTCGGTGCGGATGAAGGCGGCACCCACTTCGTCCGCGGCCGCTTGCCCCGCCTCGACCTCGGTATCGGCGACGACCAGCTTCGCGCCCTCCTCGGCAAAACGCAGGGCGGTGGCCTTGCCGATGCCGCGGGCAGCGCCAATGACCAGCGCGACCTTTCCGTCAAGTCGCCCGCTCATGCCAGCCCCCCTCTCATGCCAGTCTCTGGCGGATGGTCTGCTTGAAAGCGTCGAGCAGCACGGCCGCGAGCACCAGCAGGCCGTGGATCACCTGGGTGAAGTTGGCGGGCAGGCCCATCAGGTTGATCGCCGTGTTGATGGCCGACAGCAGAAGCACGCCGGCATAGACGCCGGGCAGGGTGCCGACGCCGCCCTTCAGGCTGACGCCGCCGATGACGACGGCGGCAAAGGCATTGAACAGCAGGCCGACGCCGAGGTTGGCGGTGGCGCCGGAGGTGCGGATCGCCAGCAGCCAGCCGGCAAGGCCGGCGATGGCGCCGGCAAGAATGAAGGCAATGACGAGGTTGCGGTTCACGCGGATGCCGGCACGGAAGGTTGCGGTCTCGTTGCCGCCGATCATGACGAGATGCCTGCCGAACGGCGTCCTGGCCATGATCAGCGAAAACACGACGAAGCAGGCAATGGCGATCCACGCCGTGAGTGGCAGGCCAAGCAGGCGCTGGATACCGAACCAGCGGATCGCCGGCGCCAGATCCTGCGCCGAGCGGCCGCCCGAAATGACCAGCACGAGGCCGCGCACCCAGATGTAGGACGCCAGCGTTATGATGAAGGCGCTCATCTTCAGCCGCACGACCAGAAACCCGTTGGAGGCGCCGATGATGCCGCCGACGAGAACGGCGATGAGCAGCGACACCGGAACCATCAGCCATTCGGGACGCAGTTGAATGCCAAGGCCGATGCCCGACGAGCAGAACAGGATGCCGACCGCCATGGCGCTGAGCGCCGCCACGGACTCGACCGACAGGTCCATATGTCCGGCGATGATGACCAGCGCCAGGCCGATCGACATCACGCCAAGCACGCTCGACGCCTCGATGATGTTGGCGAATATGCCGAGTTGGAAATAGTTCGGAACGAAGATGGAGAAGATCACCAGCACGAAGACCAGCATGAACCAGACAAGGTTGTCGAGGACGAACTCGAGGACTTGGCGTGTGCGGGGATTCATGGGCGGATCCGGTTGGCGCTTGATCCAATAATCGATTCTGTCGTCGGATCATGCGCGGATTGAATTGCCACAGCGGCCCTGCGCGTCTGTTCCGACGCGCAGCGCTGTAGAGTGAAAGCTCCGGGCCGATGGCCCGAAGCTCCAGGCAACGGTGTTTATTCGACCGGCTTCACTGTATCCGATGGCGGCTTCAGATTGCCCCAGAAGGCCGGATTGTCGACGTTTTCCTTGGTGATCGCGGCACCCGGGATCTTGATGTTCGGTCCCCAGGCTTCCTTGGTCACGGTCGACTTCAGGCCGAGCACTTCGTACTCGCCCGGCTTGATCTCCTGCTTGTTGACGATCTTGTCCATGAACATGGCTACCGCCGCGGCCTGCGCGTAGAGCGGCTGCTCGACTTCGACGTTGAGCCAGCCCTTGCGGATCAGGTCGAGGCCGACCGGCGCGCCGTTCGAGCTCATCATCATCACGTCGCCCGGCTTCTTGCCGGCGGCCTCGAGCGAGGCGACGGCGGCGACCGAGAGATGCGCGGCGTGGCTGAAGATCAGGTCGATGTCGGGGTTGGCGAGCATCTGGTCGTTGACGATGGTCCCGGCTGCATCCGCCGCCCATTGCATCGCCGGCAGCGAGATGATCTTGACGTCCGGGAACGCCTTCATCTTCTCCTCGAAACCCTTCTGGATGTCGAGCGTGTAGGGGTCGCCGGGATCACCGAGCACCTGCAGGATTTTTCCCTTCACCGAGCCGTTCTTGGCGGTCAGCAGTTTCTCGGCCTGCTCGGCGGCGACGTAGCCGATCTCGACGGTTCCGGCGACCGATGTGAAGTCGGACGGGGTCGAGGTTATCTGGCGGTCGAATTCGACCACCGGGATGCCGGCCGCGCGGGCCGCCTCGATGGATGGCTTCAACGCATTGAAATCGACGGCGGCGAGAATGATCGCCGACGGTTTTAGCGCGATGACGTCGTTCATCTGCGATTGCTGGGCGTCGGTCTTGTTGTCGGCGTTCAGCGTCTTCATCTCATAGCCGGTCTGCTTCAGGAAGAGTTCCAGCGCACTCACCGAGCCGGTCTGGAATTCATCGAGCAGTGTCGGCACCATGTAATAGACGGTGCCCTTGGACTGTGCGAATGCCGGCATGAGCGTGGCAAAGGCCAGTGCCAGGATACCGAAGACGGAAAGAAGTATTTTCATGTCGTTCGCTCCTCTAACGCCGGACCCCTCTTTTGTCCCTCAGCCAGCCGGTCCGGCACCGGCAAGCGTCTCACCGGTGATCATGTTGATCACCGCGTCGGGACTTGTTTTATTGCGCGCGACATCGCCGGCCACGACGCCTTGCCGGATCACCACGATCCGGTCGGCGACCTGGAAGGCCTGTTGCATGATATGGGTGATGATGACGACGCCGATGCCCTGGCTCGCCACCTGGCGGATCATGTCGAGGCCGCGCCGCGTCTGTTCGACGCCGAGTGCGGCGAACGGCTCGTCGAGAAGGACGAGCTTGCCGCCAAAATGCACGAACCGGTTGAGTTCAATAGCCTGCCGCTGGCCGCCCGAAAGATGCTCGACATTGGTGCGCAGCGAAGGGATGCGGGTACCGGCGCTGGCCAGGGCCTTCTGGACGACTAGCTCCATGGCGCGTTCGTCGAGCACGGGAACGCCGAGAACCTTCCTGGTGATCTCGCGGCCCATGAAGAAATTGGCCACCACGTCGACATTGGTGCAAAGCGAAAGGTCCTGGTAGACGGTCTCGATGCCCGCGGCCTTGGCCTCGGCCGGGGACCTGGCCAGGAATTCCTTGCCCTCGAACAGCATACGGCCGGACGTGGGTTCGAGTCCGCCGGCTATGATCTTGACCAGCGTCGACTTGCCGGCGCCGTTGTCGCCCAGAAGCGCGACAACCTCGCCCTTGCCGATCGAGAAACTGATGCCTTTCAGCGCTTCGATGGCGCCATAGTTCTTGGCGACGTTGTCGAGCACCAGCAGAGGTTCGCTCATGCCAGGCTGAGCTCCGATCATGCCAGGCTGAGCTCCGATCATGCCGCCATCCCCTTGCCTTGCAGGAGGTCCCGCCCGCGCTCGCGCTCGGCGGTGAACATCTGGCCGAAGCGCGGCGAGAGCACTCCGGAAACGGCAAGTGCGGCGGCGCCGCGCAACACCGCATATTGTCCGCCGCGTCCGACGATGATGCGGGGGCTGGTGCGGTCCCGTCGGGCTGAGACCGAGTTGGGAAGCTGCGTTGCCGAGCCAGCCAGCCGTTCAAGCAGATCGGTGGACGCAAGTCCGCCCAGGATGACGGTTTCGGGGTCGAAGAGGTTCTCGACGACAGCGATGGCGTTGTGGAAGATCGGGCCGATCTCGGCTACCCAGTCGGCGTCGCTGCCGCTCCAGCGTCCTCGCGCATCGAGCGAAAGATAGCGTTCGAGGCAGCCCCGGTTGCCGCAGGGACAGGCCTCGCCGCCCGGGACGACGGGAATGTGGCCGATCTCGCCGGCATTCCCCCAGGCGCCGCGCAATGCGCTCCCGTCATGCACCATGACGCCGCCAAGACCGACACCGAAATAGAGGTAGTAGTATTCCGAATATCCCGTCCCGAGGCCATAGAGGCGCTCGCCCATGGCCGCGGCGGCCATGTCGGTTTCGAAAAAGGCCGGCAATCCCGTCGAAGCCGCCAGCCGTTCCCTGAGCGCCACGTCCTTCCAGCCGGTCATCGTCGTCGGCCCGACAAAGCTCATGGATTCCACCCCGAACGGGCCGGGCAACGCCATGCCGATGCCGAGAACGCGGCCGCCGGGACGTAAGCCGGTCAAATCATTGACCATTGCCCCGATCAGGTCGAAGGCAAGATCGGGTGTCGCATTCGGCGCTTCACGGTGCGCGCTCTCGATCACGTCGCCGCTGAGGTTGGTCAGGGCCGCGTCGATCCCGAGGGGGGTGATGTGGATGCCGACGGCATAGCCGCCTTCCGGGTTGATCCTGAGCGTTGCCGGAGGCAGGCCGCGACCTCGCGGCTCCTCGCGCACGGACAGGACATAGCCGTGCTCCTCCAACTCGCGAACGATGGTTGAAACCGTCTGGACGGTGAGCCCGACCCGCCTCGCTATGTCGCCGCGGGCAATGGGGCCATGAAGGCGGATGGATTCGAGCACGATGCGCCTGTTGTAAGGCCGCCCGAACTCCTGATTGGTCCCCCGCAGTGCCATGCCTTGCGTCCCTTAGGAGAGCGCAGGTTCGCACCAAAGATTTATTCAGTCAAATGGAATTCAAAAATAATGACCAATGACCGTGGCGCAAGATGCCGGCGCTTCGAGCCCGTCATT
The DNA here is from genome assembly GCF_000359125.1 of Mesorhizobium sp. STM 4661. GTDB lineage: Bacteria > Pseudomonadota > Alphaproteobacteria > Rhizobiales > Rhizobiaceae > Mesorhizobium. Next base: position 86,437 of record NZ_CAAF010000049.1, read on the forward strand.
GACCATCATCCCGATACCGATCAATCGCTCGCAGCGTTTAGGATGAAGCGTGGCTTATGGGGAGGGCTCTTCCGTGGCGACTTCGCAAACACGGCTGAGATCAGCACGGATATTGTCGGTGTTCAGCAATTCGGCCGCTTCCGGATAGCCTTCGGCGACGAGCATGGCGACGATTTCGGCAGGGCGGTTATGGGCCCCGCTCTCGGCCAGGAAATATGCCCGCAGGTAGATGTGATCGGTCCTGAGTGTTTCAGTCATTCCAGCCCTCCATCGGTCGATTGGTGTGTCACCAACAACTTTTGGGAGGGGATTATGTTCCATGCAACTTATGAGCGATCATGCCTGGTCGAGCGTGGACCGCCGGGTCGGGCAATCGCTCAGAGATATTGCGCGACCTTCTTGCCTACCGTCAGGAAGCGCAGAGGATCGATTGCCTCGCCATTGTGGCGGACCTCGTAGTGCAGATGCGGGCCGGTCGAGCGGCCGCTGCTGCCGGTTTTGCCGATGACGTCGCCGGCCTCGAGCTTCTGGCCGACCTTCACGTCGATTTCGCTGAGATGCGCATAGCGCGTCGCAAAACCCTGGCCGTGATCGACCTCGACCATGCGGCCATAGCCGCCGTTCCAGCCGGCCTTGACGACGACGCCCGGCGCGGTGACTTTGGCGGGCATGCCCATCGGCGCCCTGAAATCCATGCCCGAATGCAGCGCCGCGGTGCCGAGGATCGGATCGGTGCGCGCGCCGAATGGGCTGGTGACGGAACGGCTGGGGGCGGGGTTGGCGAGCGGCAGGCGCCGCGCCTCCTTTTTGAGGTGGTCGAGCGCGTCCAGCGCTTCGTCGAGTTCCTTGACCTTGCTGTCGAACATCATCGAGCTGTCGACGGGGATCAGCGGGCCGCCGACGTCGCGTTCGTCGCCGAAGTCGCTGTCGACCGGCAGGCCAGCCGCCTCGAGCGCCTGCGAGATCGCATCGGCGTTTTTGTAGGCGTTGTCGGCAAACGTGGCGATGCGGGTGAGCTGCTGGGTTTCGATGGCCTTGAGCGATTCGTTGATCGAAACGAAGAGCTTGTCGGCACGGTCGGCAGCGGTGTCGCTGGGCAGCGGATCGGAGCGGGTCGACCATAGGGAGAACGGCCTGCTGTCGCCGGTACCCGAGCTGGTGCCCAAACCGGCACCAAGGCTGGCAACCGTATAGGCCTGTGGCTGCGCAACGGTGGCGTCGGCGCGCTGGTCCGGCTTTGCGGCTGCCGCGGTGCTTGCCGCGGGCGGCGTTCCGACTTCGCTCTCGGCGCGGTCGAGGATCGGTCCGATGCGGCCATGGCGCTGGCTGAGCTGGCTCTGGCGTTCCAGCAGCTCGCCGACTTTGGTTTCCATGAGTTGCTGGTCGAGAAGCTGGCGGCTGGTGATCCGGTCAACCTGGGCGCGCAGCGCCGAGATGCGATCCTCGTAAGCCTGCTGCATGCGCGCCTGCCGTGCGGTGGTGGCGCCGATCAGGTCGTCGCGCAGCACTAGGTAGGAGGTCGCCAGCAGGTAACCTATGACAATCGCCGCCAGCGCCGAGCCGCAAAATGCGGCAACCCATGGCCGTATGGTGAAGTGCCTTATCTCGTCGCCCCGGGCGATGATGACCGTGTGGGGCTCCTTGCGCCTGCCGAAGACCGCTGACTGACCGGTTACGTTCACGGGACCAAGCTTTCGTTACGACACCAACGACGAGCCTCATTACACATCATTAAGGTTAACGGTCGGTTGCTTTCGCACAACCGCTTGCAATTCATGGGTGCAGCCCGATTGGCAAAGCGAGATGAGGCGCCTGTTGTGCTGTCACGCTCCGCGACAGTCTTTTAATGTCCTGGAGCGGCAGACGCCGGCGTTAAAAGCGCGCGCGCCGCCTCCAGCACCGCCTCGGCATGACCCTTTACCCGGACCTGCCGCCAGATCCCGGCAATCCGGCCGTCGCGGCCGATCAGGAAGGTGGCGCGTTCGACGCCCATATATTTGCGGCCATACATCGTCTTCTCGACCCACAGATGGTAGGCCTCGATCGCCTTGCGTTCCTCGTCGGCGACCAGATCGACGGTGAGATCGTATTTCGACTTGAACTTGTCATGCTTCTTGACGCTGTCCGGCGACAGGCCGATCACCACGGCGCCGGACTTCTCGAATTCCGGCTTCAACTGCGAAAAGCTGATCGCCTCGGTCGTGCAGCCTGTGGTGTCGTCCTGCGGATAGAAATAGAGCACGACCGGCTTGCCCAGCAATGCCGCGAGGCTGAGCGAGCCGCCGCCGTCGCGGGGAAGGTCGAACCGTGGCGCAAGATCGCCCACCTTGAGATCAGCCATATCGATGCCCTTGTTTGTGGTTACGCGCGCAGCCTCATCGATATAATGTCGAGCGGGGATTCGTCCACGATCGAGTTCTTAGAACGGAAAATTGGTGGATCAGGAGCAACCGCAGCACGAGAAGATCAGATTCAGGCGTGGTGATATCACCGACCTGGGGGCATTCCCGTCCGCGTGCCGCGTACCGCCACTCGGCCAGGCGTCGATCGGCCGCGGCGTTCGCGTCATAGCGCGGCTGTTCGCCGGCTTTGTCGCCCTTGTGCTGCTGGCCGCCGCCGCGGTGTATATGATCGGCGTATCGGGCGTCGGCTCCGAGCGGTTGCGGGCGGAAGCCGAAACGGCCATCGAGAAACTGGCCGGCGTCGACGTCAATGTCGAAGCCGGACCGGCTCGCCTCACGCTCGATGGATCGAGCTTCATCGCTCTTCAGGTCAACGATGTCAGCCTCAAGACCGCCGACGGCAAGCCGATGGCCGATGCCGGGCGGGTCCGCTTCGGCATCAGGCTGATACCGCTGCTTTCGGGCGAGGTGCGGCTTACCAGCGCCAGGATTTCCGATGCGCATATCGTCATGGCGGCGATGCCGTCGGGCGGCGACTGGACGGCGGCGCTGCGCAATGAAGATGGCCTCATCGATCCGGAAAAACTGTCCGAAGCGGTCTTCTCCAAAATCAACCACGCACTCGACGCGGTGCGCGAGGATTCGATGCGGCAGATCGACCTCAGCAATGTCGACCTCGTGCTGCCGGAGGCCGGATCGGTCAAACTGGTCAGGATCACCGACGCCTCCGTCTCGCAATCGGGGCCGGGCGGCATGGAGTTTTCATCCAACGCCGAGGTCGACGGCAGAACGCTCACCTTCGCCGCTTCCGCCACCCGCGACATCACGACCCGCCGTGTGACCGCGCTGGACGCCAGCGTCAAGATGGCGGATGCCGCCGACGCGGCAGGAGCGTCAGGCGGGAAGATGGGCGCGGTCGCCCTGAAGCTGGCGGGATCGCAAGGGTTTGGCGAGAATGCATCGCGGCTGACGGCCTCATTGACTTCAGCCGGTTCCGTGCTCGATCTCGGCCAGCGCGGCTTGCTTCCGGCCGATGTCGACCTCGATGCGACGCTTGTCGCCGGCTCGAACAAGATCCAGGTCGACAAGCTGCTTTTGAAGACCGGCCGTTCGACATTCGATTTTGCCGGTTCGATCGGCCCGAAGCCGGCCACCGGAACAGCGGGCGAGCAGCCGTCCTACCGTTACGATCTGACCAGCGACGGTTCGACGCTGGCGCCTTCGGAATCGCCCGAACCGGGGCTCAATTTCATCGCCCGCGTCGCCGGCGTCTACCAGCCCGAGAGCCACAAGCTCGTCGCCGAGCAGATCGGGATCAGATCCGGGTCCGCGAGCGAAGCGCTGGGCACGGCCTCGGTGACGTTCGTTGACGGCAAGGCCCCGGGCATATCGGTCGCCTTCAACGTCCACGACATGCCGGTCTCGCATGTCAAGCAATTGTGGCCGTGGTTTTCCGCCAAGAACGCCCGGCTGTGGGTGCTGAAAAACCTGTTCGGCGGCCGTGTCGTCGATGCCAATCTGCAGTTCCAGGTGGTGCCGGGGCGTCTCGGCAACGGGGTGCCGCTTTCCGCCGATGAAGTTTTCGGCCGTTTCCAGATCGAGGGCTCGCGCTTCGATACGGCTGGCCGCATTCCGCCCATCCGCGATGCCGTCGGCGTTGTCTCCTTCCACGGCAACGATGTCGATGTCGCCTTGTCCTCCGGCAGCGTCTATATGCCGAGCGGCCGCACCGTGGCGGCAAGCAATGGCACGCTGACGGTGAAGGCGGCGAACCGCCCGCCGGTGATCGGCGCGCTCGACATCGACGTCGCCGGTGAGGCGCCGGCAATCGCCGAGCTCGCCTCCTACGAGCCGATCAACGCCATGCGCCATGTCGGCCTGCTGCCGGACGACCTGTCCGGCACGGTGACCGGCCACGTCAAGGCGGACATTCCGCTGCAATCCGGCGTCGACACCTCGAAACTCGATTGGCTGGTGGAGCTGGACTACAAGGATCTGTCGCTGGGCAAACCGTTCGAAGGCCAGACCGTCACGCAGGCCGACGGCTCGATCACGGTCGAACCCGATAAGGCCGTCATCTCCGCCAAGGCGCTGCTGAATGGCCTTCCAGCGGAGCTCAACCTGATCGAGCCGCTGAGGGACGATGGGCCGCCGCCGAGCCGGAAAGTGGCGATGGTGCTCGACGACAAGATGCGCGCCACCGCCATGCCTGGCCTGTCGACGCTGCTTTCGGGAACCATCAAGGTTGCGATCGACAAGAGCGGCGGCGGCTACCAGAACGTCTCGGCCGACCTGACCAACGCCAGGCTGGACATTCCCTGGGCCGGCTGGAGCAAGGGGCCCGGTATCCCCGCCAATGTCACCTTCGCCATGACCAAGTCCGGTGACACCACGACGCTGTCGGATTTCAACCTCGACGGAAAGAGCTTCACCATCGACGGCGACGTGGTGCTGGTCAACGGCGCCTTGTCGTCGGCACGGTTCAGCAAGGTCACGTTGAACCGGGGCGATGATGTCGCCGTGTCGGTCAAGCGATCGGGCAAGGGCTATGCGGTCGATGTCATCGGCAATGCGCTGGACGCCCGCTCGCTGATCAAGCAATTCACCTCCGATGTCGACACCGCCACCAAGACCACCGGCTCCGACGCGATTTCCGTCAGCGCCGATGTCAATTCCCTGACCGGTTTCCACGGCGAGGTTCTGTCGAACCTGAAGCTCGACTACAGCGCTGCCGGTTCCAGGGTGAACGGGCTCAAGGTCAGCGCCACGGCAAGCTCCGGCGCCGCCATAACCATCAGCAACACGACCGGCGACGGCAGGCGCGCGCTCAACATGAAGTCGGCCGATGCCGGCGCGATCCTGCGCTTCCTCAACATCTACGAGCACATGGAGGGCGGGTCGATCACGCTGGCGCTCGCCGGGGCCAGCGACGGACCGATGAAGGGTCAGATCGACACCAGCAACTTCTTTGTCGTCAACGAGCCGAAACTCGCCTCGCTAGTATCGACCACGCCGCCCGGCGACAGCCGCAGCCTGAACGAGGCGGTCAAGGCCGACATCGACACCTCGAGGGTAAAATTCGAGCGCGGCTTTGCCGAGATCGACAAGGGCGCCGGCTACGTGAAGCTGGCCAATGGCGTGCTGCGCGGCCCGCGCATCGGCACCACCTTCCAGGGCACGCTCTACGACCGGAACAACAATATGGACATGACCGGCACATTCATGCCGGTCTACGGTCTCAATCGCATCTTCGGCGAGTTGCCGCTGTTCGGCGCGCTACTCGGCAATGGCCGGGATCGCGGCCTGATCGGCGTGACCTATAGGCTCAGGGGCAATGCCAACAAGCCGAAACTGGACGTCAATCCGCTGTCGGTGATCGCGCCCGGGATTTTCAGGTCGATTTTTGAGTATCGATGAGGTCAAACCCAATCGCTCCTAAACGATCGAGTTCGACCCGTAGCGGACGCTCGTTTGCGCGGCCGAATTCGCGCCCATGACCCAGGCGACCTTCCTGAGGCGCTGACCCAACAGCGGCTTTGCGCCTCATATCGTCGGTCATTCCATCGGCGATAACCACCAAGAAGGGGTCGACTGCAGCGACAACATCGATTTGCCCGTCAGTTTTCTTGGTTATGCGTGCTTGGACACCTGCAAATTCTTGCAACGATCCAGCTGCGTATAAGAACCAGTTGTTGAAAAACGCTGGCCATGTGATGCTAGATTTTCAAAGTAGTGGAACAGAGCAGGAGACAGGGCATGGCCGCCATCGTCGTTGACGCAGTTCCAGAAGATATGGGGAGCCTCATTGTCAGACTTCGCTGGGCAAAGGACAACCCAACGTCGCCTGCTCCGTCGGCGCAGGCGGTAAGCGACCTTGCCGCATTTACAAGTAATTGGACCGAGCAAGGCGATGCCAATCGCAAGCAAATTCTTGAAGCCGCGGGGGTGACGGGGAAAATCAATTCTTCTGAAGACTGTGGCCTTATCCCAATCGAGGGCGATGAGGTCGCGGTGACGTTCGACGATGAAGCGGACAGTCAGGTTATTCCTGCTGGCCGGACAGTTGTTGTAGTGCCGACGCGTCGAGATCTTGAGTGCTTGTGGGACCTTACGAACCTCTACGAGGACTTCGTAGCCGAAAGCCTTGATTCGAACGACCTAGTGGCACTCGGACAACAGATCTTTAAGCGATGCCGTTGAACGCAACATAGCGTATTCAGGGACAAGCGGTGGCGCTTCCGATCTCTGGCATTTCGGCGGGATCCGTTGAGTTCATATCTCAGCGCTATCGCTTTGTTTCCTTACCAAATTCGGGGGCGCCCGCCTATTTCGCCGTAGCGCTACCTCATAGCGAATCTGATTCAGGAGCTATGCTCCCTCCCGCTGCCCAGCGAGGGGCGGGGCGGGTCCCGGCCGGTCGCGGGCTGTCACCCGCGTTGGCTCTATGTTCTTGTTTTGGGGAAGCGGTGGAGCTGACAAGTGCTTGTCTTTGGGGGGATGAAGTCTATGTGCGGGCACCCATCGCAAAGGTGCAGAGCAGGGCTATCGATCCTTCTGCTCTTATTCTCTTCAGCGATGAGCAGTATAGGCAGCGATCGTCTTGGAATGCGGTGCAAACGAGGAGTGAGTGGGTACCAAATCCGCTTAACAGCGAGCTATCGCTCGACTGGGTGGAGGCCATGTCGCTGACCCACGGCCGCCGGATACTGGTCCCAGCCGCCGTGGTCTATATCGGTTACGCCGAGGCTGGTGACGAGTCATCCTTCGCAATTTCTGACAGCAATGGTTGTGCCGCCGCGTCAACGTGGGAGGAGGCTGTCGTAGTCGCCTTTTTGGAGCTAGTTGAGCGGGATGCTGTCGCGCTCTGGTGGATGGGGGGCGATCGAAAGCGGCCTGTCGATGTTTCTCATATCAGGGACGCGTCAGATTTGGCTCACTGGATTGGCGATCGTCCGCGTCGATTTGAAGTCCTTGATCTCACAACCGACTTTGGGATACCGGCTTACGCCGCCGTTTCTGCAACTCCAGAAGGGCGCGACGTTGCGTTTGGATCGGCTGCCAACTTTGATCCAGCCTCTGCTATCCTCTCTGCGATTACGGAGATGCTGCAAAGCGAGATAGCCCTCAGACTATCTAGCATAGGTGACGGCGCAAACGACATGTTGCGCTGGATGTCGCTAGTATCCTTCGAAACGGTTCCTCACCTACAGTCAGCTGGCCCCCCCATTCGAAGCATTCTTGACGAGCGCGGTCCTGCTACTGCGTCTGATGCAGTGGAGCGCTGCATACGGGCGTGCAACGACGCGAATCTGGCTATGATTGCAGTGAACTTGACGCGTGCTGCGATCGGTATTCCTGTTGCGCGCGTGTTGGTGCCTGGCCTTAGGCCAAGTCGATGCCGCTTCGCTCCGGGACGTCTCTTCGACGTGCCTACAAAGCTCGGCTGGCGGTCGCGGAGATTGGCGGAATCGGAACTTCATAAGATTCCTCTTTTGCTGTGAAAAACAGCAAAAGAGCCCGACTTTCTGAAGACGCTCTGCGTTCTACGCCTGAGCACGATTGACTATGCTCGAATTCGTGCTGCTTGTGCTCCCCGGACCGCATGATAGTTTCGGAATGTAGGGAAACAACGGGGTGGTCCGATCGAGGCTAGTATATGCTTGAACCGAGAGCCTCTGGCCCCACGAAACGTCGCCCAGGCTCAAGCGCGACCCTCGCCTTTCTTTTTACAGACATAGAGGGTTCGACGGATCGCTGGGAGCGCCTGCCCACGGCCATGCAGGTGGCAATAGAGCGGCACGATCTTATTTTGAGCCGCGCAGTCAAGAATGCTGGCGGGCGCATTTTTAAGAGGGTTGGAGACGCGGTCCACGCAGTTTTCCCGCAAGCATTTGCCGCCCTGTGTGCAGCGATCGAGGCTCAGAGGGCACTGCACGACGACGGATTTCAAGATGTCGAGGATTTGAAGGTTCGGATGGCCATTCATATTGGGGCAGTGCAAACGCGAGATGACGACTTTTTTGGCCCCCCCCTTAACCGGCTATCACGGATGGTAGCGGCCGCTCACGGGGGCCAAATATTGGTGTCTGATGCAGCAAGCATTATGATTGACAACCTTCCCGATGGTGCCGCTCTGCTGGATCTTGGCCAACACTTGCTGAGAGATGTCGCTACCCCTCAGCGGCTGCATCAACTAATGGCACCGGGTCTCGGCAGCAAGTTTCCACCGTTGAAATTAGACTCGCCGCGTCGCACCAACATCCCTCAGCAAACACTAGCGTTGATTGGGCGAGACACCGAGTTGAGAGATATGGAAATACTTGCTCGGAAATTTCGGTTGATCACCTTGGTAGGACCAGGCGGCGTGGGCAAGACGCGTGTGGGCTTGGAATTCGGGAGGGAGGCTATTCTGCGATATCCGGACGGCGTGTGGGTGCTAGAACTAGCTTCCCTCACTGATGGTCAGCTGGTCGCCGAGAGCCTCGCAACCCTATTCGGTGGAGGTATAGCGCTGGGTCGGCTTGCCTTGGACACCGTTGTATCATTCTTACGTGACAAGTCCGTGCTGATAATTCTGGATAGCTGCGAGCATCTCCTTCTCTCTGTAGCAGAGACAGCGGAAGCCATCTTGCGCAATTGCGCTGGGGTGAGTCTCATTTGCACGAGCCGAGAACCGCTGGCCGTTCGCGGTGAGCGCATATATCGCATTCCATCGCTAAGTTTCCCGACGCATCCGGACGCTGCTTCAGCAGAGTCAGCACTTAGGCATCCTGCTGTCAGGCTGTTCGCAGAACGAGGGAGCGCAGCCGGCACAGGTTTTACAGTGGGAAAGGAAAATGTAGCAGCGGTATGTACAATCTGTAAGCGGCTAGATGGCCTTCCGCTCGCTCTTGAAATTGCTGCTTCACATCTGAGAGCTTTGCTGGCCCATGAGTTGGCAGACCTTCTTGAGAAGCATCTTATAGTCCTCGGTGGCGCCTCGCGGACTGCACTGCCACAGCAACAAACGCTCCAATCGGTATTTGAATGGAGCTTCAATCTTTTGGTTGCAGACGAACAGACGCTGTTGAAGCGGCTCGCGATCTTTGCTGGAGGGTTTACCTTAGAGAGCGCCCAGGCCGTCGCCACAGATAGTACGATCATTCACAGTAATGTCTTTAACATGCTTTCTTCGCTTGTCGATAAATCGCTCGTGACCCTTGTCCCAGTCGGTCACCAGACACGCTATCGCTTGTTGGAATCGACCCGTAGCTTCGCACTCGGACGATTGGCTAAAGACGAACACGAGTCACTAGCTCGTCGCCTTTGCAGTTTCCTGATCTCCTTTTATGCCGAGGCTTCGGCCGAGTGGCTTGATGGGTCGACGGACAACTGGCTCCAGATATATGCACCTGATCTCGATAACCTCAGGGCGAGTCTCGAATGGGCCTTCGGCGCGAACGGGGAAATCGAGCTTGGACTTGAACTCGCAAGCCACAGCCTGCGTCTTATGTTGGAGCTATCCCTCTTCCCTGAAATAGACCGCTGGTTCCAAGCCACGTCCGCTCACGTACGAGAAGACACTCCGCTTCTAGTGAAGGCTCGACTTCTCTACGCCACCAGCTATGTGCATCACGCCTGGTTCGGCGGGAGAGACGCTGCGCAACCAGCTCTGGAAGCAGCGGCACTTTTCCGCGCTTCGGGTAGCACGTTGGAACTGGCACAGTGTTTGGTTCGAGCCGGACAAGCGCTATCTTCTCCAACTGAGACAAGACACGCCAGACTGTTGCTTGAGGAAAGCCACATGCTGCTGCCACCTTATGGCGATACGAAGGTACGTGCCACTTGCTTACTTAGCCTCGGAGTCCTTTCCGATTTCGAAGGTAATTTCCTCGACGGATATACACTTCTCAAGGAGTCCGCCGATATCTTTCAAGAGATAGAGGACAATTTTGGGATGCGTTTCGTGCTTATCTGCCTAGCCGAAAATCGTTTCAGCCTGGGCGCAGCAAATGATGCGCTGATGTTTGTCCAGCAAGCAATCGATCTTGCAGTTAAGCACAACCATCGGCACACCTTGTCGCTCGCGCGTATGAATTTGGCAGCGTATCAACTCATTCTCGGTATGACCGGCGAGGCGCGGGAGACCGCGCGAGAGAGCTTGAGAGATGCGAACACACTCGGTCTGTCCAGCTATATAGTGATCCTGGTCGAACACCTTGCGCTGGTTGCAGCCCTTGACGGAAAATTGGATCGAGCCGCTCGCATGCTCGGCTATTCTGACCGCATGCGACTCTTCCATGGGTCGGTTCGCGAAGGAACTGAACAGAAGATCTATGAGCGGCTAGCCCCACTAGTCGCCAGCATTGTACCTCGCGAGAAGCTGATTAGACTCGCCGGTGAGGGGGCTGCCTGGACCGAAGGGCAGGCAGTTGAACACGCCATGGCTATCTGACGTTTAGCCTTCTATTGGGCTGCGACATCCAGAGAGAAAGCGGCCAAGGCAGCGCCCACCTCCCGCATAACCGCTTCTCGGGTTGACAATTCGGGCTGGAACTCACGTCCGCATTCCAGAGTGAAGCTCAAGATGCGACCGGAGGAGGGATTAACGCGGTGCCGGCTATAGGCGTAGTCGTCGCTCGCGCCGGACGTACCGTAGATCGAATAAGCCTGCCTTACCCGATAGCGAACACCGCCTACGCACTGGGCAGCATAACTCATCAACCTCGAAAGTCTGACCGCCTCCTCGAGATCTGCCTTTTCGATGAATTCTCCATACCTACGATCCCAGGGAATTCCCCGCCAACCATCAAAGCTAGGATTAAGGAAGTTCTCGTGGCGGTTTACAGTTTGACTGCTGTCAATGCCCCAACTGTGAAGAACGGCGGGAGCATAGCTATGTACGTCGACGTACCATCGCGTGTCCGGGAACCGATCCAGGAGCCAGACGACATTGCGGGTCTCCGGCTCCGATACAGCCGAGGGCCCAACATAGACATAAGAAGATGGTTTGCTTGAAGCATGCGCGAAGCCACGGGCGAAATGGCGCGCGAAATCCCAAACGACATCAAAATTGCGATTGAGATCAACGCCGTGGCATATCGTGCCATCTTCCATCGAGTACCGAGCCCTATTTTTTCTCCAGTTGGGGTCGACTGTCTGGCTATAGACTCTGCCATCAGGATTTGCGCAGGGCAGGACCAGGAGCTGCAGGTTCTTTATGATTGTGTCGACCCCGCTCGCATCGATCTCACAGTCTCCATATTGGAGCCCTGCACCAAAACGGTATGACTCCAAAAGGTCTGAGCAGAAGCGTACCAACGCATCTGGAGGCACCCATTCCTGAGCGTGCAGACCACCCACCAGAGTTGCGGTCTTTGCATTGGGTCCTTGCGCGCTACCAATCCGGAGGGCGAATATCGGCCGCCCTTCGACGCTTATATTCGGCAGCCTCAACAATTCAGCCGACGTCGGATACGCTTCCGACAGACGTTCAAGGGAACCGACGATTTCGTCGTAGGTCAGATAAGGCCCGCTTGTTAACCCCACATTGGAACTGCCACGCCGAGCGGCTCGAAAGCCGTTGCCATGAGAAACCATGCGAAGTCGAGCTTCCGCACTCGGCATCTCCTGGTCGACGGCGGTGCAAACGCACATTCGCGATGCTTGCAAAGACTGAAATTCAGTGTCGGTAACAAACGCAGTGATGGCGAATCCTGGCGGATTTTTCAGTACGATAGGGCGGCACCCCAGATCGAGCTGCCTCTCGCGCGTTTCGTTAACCAAGGCGTGGAGATCTGCGGACTCTAGCGTTATCTTCCTCATACCGTTCGGCAACCAGCTGAAACTTACTGCAGAATTTCTTCGCCTTGACCGTAAATGACCTTTAAGCGAAAGGCTAGGAACTCTCCCTCGACCTGAAGAGATATTGTTCCTCGACTAGCAATCACTATATTGAGATGGCTTCGCTGGGGTGGAGCGGAGCCGCTACCTGCTCGTTTCGATGAGACGAATGGCAATATTCCACCCCATCTCGGCCATCGGCCGCAGCTAGGGTCAGGACCCATTAAATAGCTTGTGGGGCGCTCAGTACCCTGATTCACTCATTAGTCGATGGAGGTGTCGCAATGAGTGAACTATTGATGTTGTCGCCGGAACAGATGCGCCGCATCGAGCCGTATTTTCCCTTGTCGCACGGCGTGCCGCGGGTAGACGATAGGCGCGTCTTGAGCGGGATATTGTTCGTTATCCGCAATGGGCTTCGTTGGCGCGATGCGCCAGCAGGATACGGGCCGCACAAGACAATCTACAACCGGTTCATCCGTGGGAGCCGGCTCGGCGTGTTCAACCGTATCCTTGCTGAACTTGCGGCGCGTTGCGGCAGATCGGATCAACTGATGATCGATGCGACCCACCTGAAGGCGCATCGCACTGCCGCCAGCCTGTTTAAAAAAGGGCTCTACCCCGATGTATCGGGCGCAGCCGAGGAGGGCTGACCACCAAGCTGCAAGTGGTCTGCGATGGCGATGGCCGCCCGTTGCTTCTTTACCTGGCCGAAGGTCAGGCCAACGATCATAAGGCCGCCGCCGCGATAGTCGAGGCTTTGCCGCCAGCGCGCCATCTGCTCGCCGACCGAGCTTACAGTTCCATCGGCTTCCGCGATGCACTTGTCCAACGCGGTATTACCCCTTGCATCCCGCCTCATGCCAAGCACCGAATCCAGCACAGCTACGACCCAGTGCTCTATCGAAAGCGCCACAAGATCGAGAATCTGTTCGCACGCCTCAAGGACTGGCGACGCGTCCACACCAGATACGACCGCTGCGCTCACACTTTCCTATCGGCAATCGCTTTCGCCGCAGCTTTCATCTTCTGGCTCAATCAATGAGTCCTGACCCTAGCTGATTAAGTTTCTATCGAGACGGATCTGGCTCTTGTCAAACCGCCCGCACCAGCACGTGCTTCTTCTTGCCGAGCGAAAGCTTTGCAACCTGTTCCGAACTGAGATCCTGATGCGTCACCAGCTTGCGGTCATCCGACACCGGCTGGTCGTTGAGGCGCACGGCGCCGCCCTGGATATGCCGCCGCGCCTCGCCATTGGATGCGGCAAGGCCGGCGGTGACGAGCAGCGACAAGATGCCGATCCCGCTTTCGAGATCGGCCCGGTCAACCTCGACGGTCGGCAGCGTTTCGGCGAGCGCGCCTTCCTCGAACGTCTTGCGCGCGGTTTCCTCGGCTTGTTGCGCGGCCTCGCGGCCGTGCACGATGGCCGTCGTTTCCGTGGCCAGAACCTTCTTGGCCTCATTGATCTCGAAACCGCCCAAAGCGGCGAGCCGCGCGATCTCGGCAAGCGGCAGTCGGGTGAAGATCTTCAGGAAGCGCTCGACGTCGGCGTCCTCGGTGTTGCGCCAGTACTGCCAGAAATCATAGGGCGAGAAGAGATCGCCGTTCAGCCAGACCGCGCCCTTGGCCGATTTGCCCATCTTGGCGCCTGACGATGTCGTCAGCAGCGGCGTGGTCAGGGCGTAGAGCTGCGGCGTGCCCATGCGGTGGCCGAGATCGACGCCGTTGATGATGTTGCCCCACTGGTCCGAGCCGCCCATCTGCAGCCGGCAGCCATGGCGACGGCTGAGTTCGACGAAATCATAACCCTGCAGGATCATGTAGTTGAATTCGAGGAACGACAGCGACTGTTCGCGATCGAGCCTGAGCTTGACGCTGTCGAAGGTGAGCATGCGGTTGACCGAGAAGTGCCGGCCGACATCGCGCAGGAACTCGACATAGTTGAGCTGCATCAGCCAGTCGGCATTGTTGACCATGATGGCGTCGCTGGCGCCGTCGCCGAAGCGCAGGATGCGGCCGAAGATGCGCTTGATGCCTTCGATGTTGGTGGCGATCGCCTCGGGCGTCAAAAGGCTGCGCTGGTCATCGCGGAAGGACGGGTCTCCGATCATCGAGGTGCCGCCGCCCATAAGCGCGATCGGCCGATGGCCGGTCTCCTGCAGCCAGTAGAGCATGGTCGCCGAGATCAGATTGCCGATATGCAGGCTGGTCGCCGTGGCGTCGTAGCCGACATAGGCTGTCACCGTCTCCTTGGCGAAAAGCTGATCGAGGCCGGTCTCATCCGAAATCTGGTGGATGAAGCCGCGCTCGCTCATGATGCGCAGGAAATCGGATTTGAAGGCGGACATTTTTTCTTTCCCGAAAGCGCCCGGCCGAATGCGGCCCGGGTATGCCTGAAGGCGGGCGTTTAGCACCGGCGCGCGATCAGCAAAAGTGGAATCCGGCTTTTTGCGTCCGCGTGGATGACGTCCGGCGTGCTTGCGTCATCGTTTCGGCTGGCGTAATGAGGCGCCGCGCCAACGGGTCCTTGCAGCCTTCGCCCGCTGGAACAGCACCGCACGGCATCCACCAAATGCCATATCCTGTGACAGAGCCCCGACGCGACATGCCGGAGATTTCCATCGTCATTCCTTGCAGGAACGAGGCGGCGAACCTGCCGCTCCTGCTCGATGAGATCGGCGCCGCGATGGCCGGCCGCGACTTCGAGGTTATCGTCGTCGACGACGGTTCGACCGACGAGACAGCCGCGGTGCTTGCCGCCGAGGCGGCGCTTCGCCCGTTTCCGCTGCGTCACCTTAGGCACCGGAAATCCGCCGGCCAGTCGCTCTCGGTGCGCTCGGGCGCCTGGGCGGCGCGCGGCGGGATCGTCGTCACGATCGATGGCGACGGCCAGAACGATCCCGGATACATTCCCGTGCTGGTCGACGCGTTGCGGCAGGCCGGTCCCGCGTTCGGTGCGGCACAGGGGCAGCGCCTGAAGCGCCGCGACAGCAAGATCAAGCAACTGGCTTCGCGTTTTGCCAACTGGCTGAGAAACGCCATCCTGCATGACGAGACCCGCGACACCGGCTGCGGCCTGAAGGCGATCCATACGGATATCCTCAGGAAATTGCCGTTCTTCGACGGCACCCACCGCTTTGTTCCGGCGCTGGTCATCCAGGAAGGTTTTCGCGTCGTTCATTGCGACGTCGTCGACCGCTCGCGGCGCCACGGCAAGTCGAATTACGGCATTTTCGACCGCGGCCTGCAGGGCGCGCTCGATCTCGGCGGTGTCTGGTGGCTGCGCCGCCGGCGCCGCGGAATGCCCAAGGTAGAGGAAATCAGGCATGGCTAACGTGCTTCAGGAATTGGCGACCTGGCTTCACCAGGTTTTCATCAAGCAATTCGATGCCTGGATCCTGCTCGGCTTCGTCGCTCAGTTCTTCTTCTCCATGCGCTTCGTCGTGCAGTGGATCGCGTCGGAAAAAGCCAAGCGCAGCGTCGTGCCGGTCGCCTTCTGGTTCTTTTCGCTAGGCGGCGGCGGCCTGCTGCTGGTCTATGCCATCCAGCGGCAGGATCCGGTGTTCATCGCCGGCCAGGCCTTGGGCATGTTCATCTACATCCGCAATCTTTGGCTCATTGCCAATGAGCGCAAGGCGGCAATGACGAAGGTCGATTGAGAAATCCGTCTCATCAGGGCAAGCGATCCGGTGGCTGAATGAACAGGAATATCCTATTTCTCTTCCTGTTCAGCCTGCTGATGACGGTTAGCGGGCTGGCGACCATGCCGCCGCTCGATCGCGACGAGCCGCGTTTCGTCCAGGCCACCAAGCAGATGGTCGAGACCGGCGATTATGTCGACATCCGCTTTCAGCAGGCATCACGCTACCAGAAGCCGATCGGCATCTACTGGCTGCAATCGGCGGCTGTCACGCTGAGCGGCAAGGGCGCCGAAGCGCCGATCTGGGTGTATCGCCTGGTCTCCGCCCTGGGCATTGCCATTGCCGTCGCGGCGATCGCCTGGACAGGCGCCAATCTTTTCGGAACCAGTGCCGGCCTGGCCGCTGGCCTGGTGATGGCTGCGCTCTTTGCGACCGCCTTCGAGGGGCGTGACGCCAAGACCGACGCGATGCTGCTGGCCTGCTGCGTGCTGGCGCAGGGCGCGCTGGCGCAGATCTATGTGGCCTCGCGCCGCAACGAAGCCGTCGCCGGCCATCTGCCATGGATCTTCTGGGCGGCCCAGGGCGCGGCAATCCTCATCAAGGGGCCGATCGCGCCGTTGCTGTCGGCGCTGACCGTCGCCGTGCTGTTCGCCTTCGAACGGGACTGGCGCTGGCTGGCGAAGCTGAAGCCGGCGCGCGGCCTGGCTCTTGTGTTGCTGATCGTGCTGCCCTGGCTCGTCCTCATCACTTGGAAAAGCGGTGGCGCTTTCCTGCAGCAGGCCGTCGGCAAGGATATGCTGGGCAAGGTCGCGCAGGGCGAGGAATCGCACGGCCTTCCGCCCGGCTTCTACATGCTGACCTATTCGCTGTTCATGTGGCCCTTCGGCCTGATTGCCGTCGGCGCCGGGCTTCAGGCCCTCAATCGTCTGCGCGATGATCCCCGGCTTCGTTTCTGCCTCGCCTGGTACATTCCGTTCTGGCTTGTGTTCGAGCTGATCCCGACGAAACTGCCGCACTATGTCATGCCGGCCTATCCAGGCATGGCGCTGCTGATCGGCTGGCTCCTGACATTGCAGCCGCAGGACGCGAATGCACCGCTCAAGCGCTGGCAGGTGTGGCTATGGTGGTCGACCGCCTTCGGTCTCGCCGTGGTCACAGCGGGCCTTGCGGTGGTCTGCATCGCCGCGCCGATCTATCTCGCCGGCACCTTCCTGTGGTGGAGCATTCCAGCCGCCGCCGCGGCGCTCGGCGCTGGCTATCTGGCCTTTTCGCGCCAGTTGCAGGTGTCCCTTGGCCGCATAGGCGCCATCGCGGTTTGCGCCGGCATTGCCTATGGCCTGCTGTTCGGCGTCATCGCGCCGTCATTGCAGCCGCTTTGGCTGAGCCCTCGGATCGAGGCCGCGGTTAGCGCCAACCGCCCCTGCGAGACGACGGTGCTCGCCTCCGCGGAATATCACGAACCGAGCCTGGTGTTCCTGGTGGGCACAAAGACCATACTAACCGATGTCGACGGCGTCGCCAGGCATCTGCTGGACGACCCGGCCTGCGCGCTGGCGCTGGCGCCGGTCGGCGACGAGAAAAAGCTGACCGATCTGCTGACGGGGCAAGGCAAATCGGCGGACCGCGTCGCCGAGATCGACGGCATCAATTATTCGTCCGGCGACAAGCTGTCGCTCGGCCTTTACCGGGTGGCCAGGTGAAGCCGTGTCGAGGATAGCGTCAGGCGTCGAATGCTCATAAGATCGCGCCCCGTGATGCCTGTGACCCCGCGCGCCGTGTTCCGTCGCTCTCTCGGCAACTTCCGCGATACGATGCGGATCGTGGGAAGGCGCTTTGCCGTGCGTCCGGCCAACTATCCGCACATCCCGTGGGCGGTTTGGGCGCTGGCCTGGGTTCTGCTCACGGCAGCGGTATTCCTTCGCCTTGATCGCGCCGCGGGGATACTCTGGGGGGAGTGGCCACGCGGCTTCGTTCACTTCACCGAATTTTTCACGGTTTTCGGCTTGGGCGGATGGTACCTCATTCCGTCGGCGCTGCTGCTCTTGGCCGCAAATCTGACGGACTGGCGCAGCCTTTCCAGGCGATCGCTGATGCTCGTCTACAACTGGACCTGCTTCGCCTTTCTGGTGCTGGGCGCGACCGGCCTTTCCGGCCTGACGGTCAATTTGTTGAAATATGGCATTGGACGGGCGAGGCCGATCTATTTCAATAACCTCGGCGATTTGTCGCTGCATCCTTTCGCTATGGATGCACGCTTCGCCAGCTTCCCCTCCGGCCATGCCACGACCATGGGGGCCGTGTTCGGAATTCTTCTTCTGCTGTTTCCAAAACGCTGGTACGTCGCGCTGGCCGTCACTTCCTGCATCGCATCGACGCGGGTTTTCGTCGGCGCCCACTACCCCAGCGATACCGTCGCCGGCTTCGGTCTCGGCTGCGCCTTTGCCATCGTCTGCGGGCTGGTGTTTGCCCGACTTGGCTTCATCTTCCGCCGGACCTCGACAAAACTGCCTGTCCGCAAAGGCACCTTCAGCCTGCTGCCGCTTGCCGCAGTGAAGCCCAACCGGTCGGCGCGCGAGCGATCCGAACGCGCCGAAGATATTGTTGCTGCCGACAGGCCGTAGGGCCTGATCCCGAGGGAATCGGATGAGACTCTATCTCTTTGCTTGAGCATGATCTTTTCCGAAAACCGGTTCCCACTTTTCGGGATCATGCCCTAGCTCTCGATGCCGCCCCAGGAGCGCACCATGCGGGCCATGTCGCTTGCGGCCGGACCTTCGCTCTCCAGCCCCTCGGCGACACCGACGCGGTCGGCGGTTGGCCGGTTCTGGCTGACCTTCCACTTGCCGCTGATATCCGTGATCTCGATCTCCAGCCCGACAATGCCCTTGATCTGCGACTGGATGAAGGCCGGCGGCGCATCGGTCACGGCCCAGGGCGCTTCGCGTCCGCCTTCCTGCGCCACCGTCAGATCGGAAATCTGCTGCGCCAGCCAGTCCTGGTCCTCGATCACCCTGACCATGCCGCGCACCTGGACGATGGCATAGTTCCAGGTCGGCACGACCTTGCCGGTCTCGCGCTTGGTCTCATACCAGGACGGCGTCACATAGGCGTCGGTGCCCTGGAAGACGACCAGCACGGGTGAGAGTGGATGGTCGGCCAGCAGGCGCCACTGCGGGTTGGCCTTGGCCAGATGCGCGCGCAGCCTGCCCTTCGGCGGCACATCTGCGTTGGGCAGAGAGGGGGCATCGAGCAGGAAGGGTATCGCATTGGCGACCGGCCCCTCGGCGCCCCCCTCGGCGCCGTTGGAGATCAGCAGCCCAAGCGGGTGCGCCCGTACCAGCCCGTGCAGGATCTCCTGCCGCGTCTCCTGGAAATGGGGAGGCTGGTACATCAGGGTCCGCTCCTATCTCAGCCGCTTCGGCCGCGGGTCGGACAATTCGCCGGCCAGCCGGCGATCGAGATAATCCGCGCATTCCTCGAGCAGAAGCTCAGCGTCATTGGAAAAGAAATGGTTGGCGCCGGGCAAGGTCTTCTGGGTGATGGTGATGCCCTTTTGCGTGTGCAGCTTGTCGACCAGCCCCTGCACGTCCTTTGGCGGCGCCACCTTGTCGGCATCGCCATGGATGATGAGGCCGGAAGACGGGCAGGGCGCCAGGAACGAGAAATCATAGGTGTTGGGCTGCGGCGCGATCGAGATGAAGCCTTCGATCTCGGGACGGCGCATCAGCAGCTGCATGCCGATCCAGGAGCCGAAGGAATAACCGGCGACCCAGCAGCTCTTGGAATCCGGGTGCAGCGACTGTACCCAGTCGAGTGCGGCGGCCGCATCCGACAATTCGCCGGTGCCATGGTCGAATTCGCCCTGGCTGCGGCCGATGCCGCGGAAATTGAAGCGAAGCGTGGTGAAATCCCGCTTCTGGAACATGTAGAAGAGGTCATAGACGATCTTGTTGTTCATCGTGCCGCCGAACTGTGGGTGCGGATGCAGCACAATGGCAATCGGCGCGCTCTTTTCCTTGGAGGGCTGGTAGCGGCCCTCCAGGCGGCCGGCCGGACCGGTGAAAATGACCTCAGGCATAAAATACTCCACTTGGCAGACGAATGCGCGGTGCCCGGAACAGCTCCTCTGGCCTTGACGCAGGGCGAGCGTCTTCTTAGAAGCTAGTTTAGAATTGTTCAAAACTGGGTGGCCAAAACATAGTGGCTCGGCCGCCCGCGCCGCAAGCCGCGTAAATAGGACGGCTTGCCTTGCAATTTCAAGGAAATAACACGCTATCCCGGTGGAATGGCTCTTGAAGGGACCGATCGAAACGAAAATGGCAGGGACACGCGCCTATCTCGACTACAATGCCAGCGCGCCGCTGCTGTCCACGGCGCGTGACGCAATGATTGCCGCGCTCGATGTCGCCGCCAACCCCTCCTCTGTCCATGCCGAGGGGCGCGCCGCACGGCGGCTGATCGAGAATGCAAGGCGCGATGTGGCTACATTGGTCAACGCCAGGGTCGAGCATGTCGTGTTCACCTCCGGGGCGACGGAAGCCGCCTCGACGCTGCTGACGCCGGACTGGCAGATGGGCCGCGGCGGTGTCCGCATGAGCCGGCTCTATGTGTGCGAGGCCGATCATCCCTGTGTCCTGAATGGCGGGCGCTTCCCGGCTGCCCAGGTGGCACGGATCGGCGTCGATACAAACGGCATCGTCGACCTCGACGCCTTGGCGGCCGCGCTGGCCGCGCATGACAAGGCAGACGGCCTGCCGCTGGTGGCGATCCATGCCGCCAACAACGAGACCGGCGTCATCCAGCCCGTCGGCCGCATCGCCGAGACCGTCAAGGCGGCGGGCGGCATCCTGGTCGTCGACGCCGTGCAGGCGGCGGGCCGTATTCCGATCGACATGTCAGCGGGTTATGCGGATTGTTTGATTCTGTCCTCGCACAAGATCGGCGGCCCCAAGGGTGTCGGCGCCATCGTCGCGGCCTCCGACCTGATGATGCCGAAGCCGTTGATCAATGGCGGCGGCCAGGAAAAGGGCCATCGCGGTGGTACCGAGAACCTGGCCGCCATTGCGGGTTTTGGCGCGGCGGCGCGGCAAGCTCTTGCCGGATTGCCGGGCATCGCTGCGGTCGGCCGTCGCCGCGATGAGATCGAGACCATTGTGAAGACGCTGGTGCCGGACGCGGAAATCTTTGGAACCGGTGCAACACGGCTTGCCAATACGACATTCTTCGCTATTCCCGGCATTAAGGCCGAGACAGCGCAGATCGCCTTCGACCTCGCCGGCGTGGCGCTGTCGGCCGGTTCGGCCTGTTCGTCGGGCAAGGTTGGCCCAAGCCACGTGCTGAAAGCCATGGGTTTTAGCGACGGCCTTGGCGCCCTGCGCGTGTCCATTGGCCACGCAACCGGCGCCGAGGATATCGAACTGTTCCGTGCTGCGCTGGCAGGTATCGCCTTGCGCCTGGCGGGCAGGGAAAAAGCCGCCTGAGGGTGGCTGGAGCATCGAACCGAAAAGTGTGAAGCGGTTTTCGGAAAAATTCGATGCTCAAAAAAAGGATACGGGCCTTCTGGCCTGGTAGAGCCGTGCGTTTCATGTTGGCCGGGTGAATTTCCGGCGGGAACGCACTATATGGAACTTACGCCGCTTGAGGTGCCTACGGGTACTCGTTGGCGGTGCCATAGTTTGAAAACTGTCGGGCCTTGACCCCGGCGTGGATGGAGAACGCATATGCCTGCTGTGCAGGACACGATCGATCGGGTCCGAAAGATCGACGTCGACCAATACAAATATGGATTCGAGACCGAAATCGCTGTTGATAAGGCCCCCAAGGGCCTGAGCGAAGACATCATCCGTTTCATTTCCGCGAAGAAGGACGAGCCGTCCTGGATGCTCGAATGGCGTCTGGAAGCCTATCGGCGCTGGCTGACGCTGGACGAGCCGACCTGGGCACGCGTCCATTATCCCAAGATCGATTTCCAGGACATCTATTATTACGCGGCGCCCAAGAGCACGCCCGGCCCGACTTCGCTGAGCGACGTCGATCCCGAACTCTTGAAGGTCTATGAAAAGCTCGGCATCCCGTTGAAGGAGCAGGAGATCCTCGCCGGCGTGCAGAAGACCGATGTCTCGGAATTCGAGGAAGCCAGCGACAACATCTACAAATCGGGCCGCGTCGCTGTCGACGCCGTGTTCGATTCCGTCTCCGTCGTCACCACCTTCAAGAAGGAGCTGGCGCAGGCCGGCGTCATCTTCTGCTCGATCTCGGAAGCCATCCGCGAGCATCCGGAACTGGTGCAGAAATATCTCGGCTCGGTCGTGCCGACCTCCGACAATTTCTACGCCACGCTGAACTCCGCCGTGTTCACCGACGGCTCCTTTGTCTTCGTGCCCAAGGGCGTGCGCTGCCCGATGGAACTGTCGACCTATTTCCGCATGAACGAGAAGAACACCGGCCAGTTCGAGCGCACGCTGATCATCGCCGAGGAGGGGGCTTACGTCTCCTACCTCGAAGGCTGCACGGCGCCGCAGCGCGACGAGAACCAGCTTCACGCCGCCGTCGTCGAACTGGTGGCGCTCGACGATGCCGAGATCAAATATTCGACGGTGCAGAACTGGTACCCCGGCGACGCCGAGGGCAAGGGCGGCATCTACAATTTTGTCACCAAGCGCGGCGACTGCCGTGGCGACCGTTCGAAGATTTCGTGGACGCAGGTCGAGACCGGCTCGGCCATCACCTGGAAATATCCGAGCTGCATCCTGCGCGGTGACGATTCCAGCGGCGAGTTCTATTCGATCGCCGTGTCGAACGGCTACCAGCAGGTCGACAGCGGCACCAAGATGATCCATCTCGGCAAGAACACGTCGAGCCGCATCATCTCCAAGGGCATCGCCGCCGGCTTCTCGCAGAACACCTATCGCGGCCAGGTCTCGGCGCACCGCAAGGCGACCAACGCGCGCAACTTCACCAATTGCGATTCGCTGCTGATCGGCGACCAGTGCGGCGCGCACACCGTGCCCTACATGGAAGCCAAGAACTCGACGGCGCAGTTCGAGCATGAGGCGACCACCTCGAAGATTTCCGAGGACCAGAAATTCTACGTCATGCAGCGCGGCATTCCCGAGGAAGAGGCGATCGCGCTGATCGTCAACGGCTTCGTCAAGGACGTCATCCAGCAACTGCCTATGGAATTCGCGGTCGAGGCGCAGAAGCTGATCGGCATCTCGCTTGAGGGGAGCGTGGGGTGACAAAGGCGCCCAAACGCGAATCCGCAGAAAAACACGCCTATCTGCGGGATCGGATGAACGGTTGGTCCGCGGGTCTAGAACTGGCGTTGTGGTTGGGCGCGACGGGCGTTGCGTTGCTCGTCGCGGCCTATTCGCCGGATGGCTTTTGGCACGGGCTTTTGGAAGCCTTGAAGCAGTTGTTAAATCGAGTTTAGCCGGGCAGACGGCTACGGATAGGACGAATGGAAATGCTTGAAATCAGAAACCTGCACGCCCGCATCGTCGATGACGGCACCGAGATCATCCGCGGCCTGAACCTTACGGTGAAAGCCGGCGAGGTCGCCGCCATCATGGGCCCGAACGGCTCGGGAAAATCGACGCTGTCCTACATCCTCGCCGGCCGCGCGGACTATGAGGTCACCGAAGGCGACATCCTCTACAACGGCCAGTCGATCCTCGAAATGGACCCGGCCGAGCGCGCCACGGCAGGCATCTTCCTCGCCTTCCAGTATCCGATGGAGATACCGGGCGTGGCGACGATGGAATTTTTGAAGGTGGCGATGAACGAGCAGCGCAAGGCGCGCGGCGAGGAACCGCTGAAGATCCCGGAATTTTTGAAGCGCGTGAAGGAAGCGGCGGCCTCGCTCAACATGGACATGGCGATGCTGAAGCGGCCGCTCAATGTCGGCTTTTCCGGCGGCGAGAAGAAGCGCGCGGAGATCCTGCAGATGAAACTGCTGGAGCCGAAGCTTTGCGTGCTCGACGAGACCGATTCCGGCCTCGACATCGATGCGCTGAAGATCGTCTCCGACGGCGTCAATGCGCTGCGTTCACCCGACCGCGCCATCGTCGTCATCACCCATTACCAGCGCCTGCTCGAACACATCGTGCCTGACTCGGTGCATGTGCTTTACCGGGGCCAGGTGATCAAGTCGGGCGACAAGTCGCTGGCGCTCGATCTCGAGGCCAATGGTTACGCCGGCGTGATCGGCGAAGCCGCGTGAGATGCCAGCAGGCAAGGCAAAACTGATGAATATGCACACACAACCCCAGCGAACATTAGCCGAGACGGCATTGATCGACGCTTTCGGCGACCGGCTGTCGCTGCTGCCCGGCGATGGCGCGGTCATGCTGAAGCGCGACGACGCCATCGAGGCGATCAAGAACGGCCTGCCGACGCGACGCATCGAATCCTGGCACTACACCGATTTGCGCCGCTTGCTGAATGTGGTGCCGGACTTCGATCCGGCGGCCGTCGCGAAAGCCATGGCGCCGATTGTCGAAGGTTCCGCTGTCTTGCCGGTGCTGAATGGTGTGTCGAGCGCGAAAGTGCCTGATATCGAAGGCGTTGCCGTGCAGCGCCTGTCGGAGAAACTGACCGACGGCAGCATTGCGGCGGGGCTCGATCCTTACGGAACCGACGACGCCATCGGCGCGCTGAACACCGCTTTTGTTGCCGACGGCTATTTTGTCGACATCGCCGACGGCACCAAACTGGACAAGCCGATCGAATTGCAGAACCTGCAATCCGGCGGCCAGACCCATGTGCGTCTGCCGGTTCGTGTCGGTGCCGGCGCCAAGGCGACCATCGTCGAGCGTCAGACGGGCGAGGGGGCCGCACTTGTCAGTTCGGTCAGCCAGCTTGTGCTTGGCGAGGGCGCCGAAGTGACGTGGCTGATCGTGCAGGAGCAGCCGGAAACGGCGACGCATCTCGCGCAATTCAAGGCGCATCTCGGCAAGAATTCCAGGCTGACGCTGTTCGTCATGAACGCCGGCGGCAAGCTTGTGCGCCAGGAGATCGTCGTCAGGACGACGGGTGAAGGCGCCGATTTTACGCTGCGTGGCATCAATCTCCTGGCTGGCGATACCCATACCGACGTCACCATGGTGCTCGACCATGCCGTGCCGCACACCACCTCGACGGAAGTGATCCGCAATGTGGTCACCGGCAAGGCGCGCGGCGTTTTCCAGGGACGCATCAACGTCCACCAATATGCGCAGAAGACCAACGCCAAGATGGCCTGCAACACGCTGCTTCTATCCGACGATGGCGAGTTCTCGACCAAGCCTGAGCTCGAAATCTTCGCCGACGATGTCGTCTGCGGCCATGGCGCGACGGTCACCGAGATCGACCACAACCATCTATTCTACCTGATGGCGCGTGGCATCGACGAGAAGACCGCGCGTGGCCTCTTGGTCAAGGCGTTCGTCGCCGAGGTGATCGAGGAACTGGACGACGAGGTAATTGTCGAAGCGCTGGAAGCAAGGCTCGACGACTGGTTCGTGGCGCACGGGTAAGCGCCTGACCTTCTCCCCCTGTGGGAGAAGGTGGATCGGCGCGCAGCGCCGAGACGGATGAGGGGTGTTGGACGGAATGAGGCGACGCCTAGAGAGCTAGTGATGGACCAGAAAGTCGAAAACATCCCCTACGACGTCGAGGCGATCCGCCGCGACTTTCCGATTCTGTCGCGCGAAGTCTACGGCAAGCCGCTGGTCTATCTCGACAATGGCGCCTCGGCGCAAAAGCCGCAGGCCGTACTCGACGCCATCCAGCACGCCTATTCCCAGGAATACGCCAACGTCCATCGCGGCCTGCATTTCCTGTCGAATGCCGCGACCGACGCCTATGAGAATGCGCGGAAGATAGTACAGAGGTTTCTCAACGCGCCGAGCACCGACAACATCGTCTTCACCTCGAACACCACGTCGGCGATCAATACGGTCGCCTACGGCTATGGCATGCCCAATATCGGCGAGGGCGACGAGATCGTGCTTTCGATCATGGAGCACCACTCCAACATCGTTCCCTGGCATTTCATCCGCGAGCGGCAGGGCGCCAGGCTGGTCTGGGTGCCGGTCGACGACCTCGGCGTCTTCCACATCGAGGAATTCGAAAAGCGGCTGACCGACCGGACCAAGCTGGTCGCCATCACCCAGATGTCGAATGCGCTGGGCACGGTGACACCGATCAAGGAGGTCGTCCGGATCGCGCATGCGAAAAACATCCCGGTGCTGGTCGACGGCAGCCAGAGCGCCGTGCATATGCCCATCGACGTGCAGGATCTCGACTGCGATTTTTTCGTCTTCACCGGCCACAAGGTCTACGGTCCCTCGGGCATCGGCGTGCTCTACGGCAAGAAGGACATTCTCTCGGGCATGCGCCCGTTCATGGGTGGCGGCGAGATGATCGAGGAGGTGACGGAGGACATCGTCACCTACAACGAGCCGCCGCACCGTTTCGAGGCCGGCACGCCGCCGATCGTCCAGGCGATCGGGCTGGGTGCCGCGCTAGACTATATGGAAAAGATCGGCCGCGAGCGCATCGCCGCGCACGAGGCCGATCTGAAGGACTATGCCCATGAGCGGCTTAGGGCCATCAACTCGCTGCGCATCTTTGGCGACGCGCCCGGCAAGGGCGCCATCATCTCGTTCGAATTGCAAGGCATTCATGCCCATGACGTATCGATGGTGATCGATAGGCAAGGCGTTGCTGTCCGCGCGGGCACCCATTGCGCCCAACCGCTGTTGAAACGCTTTGGCGTAACCTCCACATGCAGGGCATCGTTCGGCATGTATAATACCAGGGCCGAAGTCGACGCTTTGGCCGAGGCGCTGGAAAAAGCGCGCAAGTTTTTTGGATGACGACCATGGATGATGCGAGCCACACCACCGAGACCGCGCCGGAAACGGCGATCAATCCGCTGGTTTCCGCCTCGGCCATTCCAGCCGACGAACTGGCGCGGCTGACCGACGACATCGTCTCGGCGCTGAAGACGGTCTATGACCCTGAAATCCCCGCCGACATCTACGAGCTTGGCCTTATCTACAAGATCGACATCGAGGACGACCGTTCGGTCAAGATCGACATGACGTTGACCGCGCCCGGCTGCCCGGTGGCCGGCGAAATGCCCGGCTGGGTGGAGAACGCCGTCGGCGCCGTCGAAGGCGTTTCCGGCGTCGAGGTCAACATGACCTTCGACCCGCCCTGGTCGCCCGACCGCATGTCGGAAGAGGCGCAGGTGGCGGTTGGGTGGTATTAGTGGCGCACTTGCGCCGGGTGGAAAACTTCACCATTTTAGGTGAGGAATCATTCGGCAGGCCTTGAACCTGCACAGAATGGAGAAGGAAAAGATGGGACGCTTCGCCGTCATCACGATGACCGAAAAGGCCGCCGACCGGGTGCGCGACATTGTCGCCACGCGTGAAAACGCGCACGGCATTCGCCTTGGCATCAAGAAGGGCGGCTGCGCCGGCATGGAATACACGGTCGACCTGGTGACCGAGCCCAACACCAAGGACGACCATATCGAGCGCGACGGCGCCCATGTCTATGTCGCGCCGGAAGCAGCGCTTTTCCTGTTCGGTACCGAGATGGATTTCGAGCAGACGACGCTGCGCACCGGCTTCACCTTCCGCAACCCGAACCAGAGCTCGGCCTGCGGCTGCGGAGAATCGGTCGAACTGAAGCCGGCCGATCTGAAGGCGCTGGCCGAGGCGCGCGCTTCGGCCTGAGCTTTCCTTCTCTGTTCCCGGGGTCCCCCTCATCCGGCCGCTTCGCGGCCACCTTCTCCCCGCTGGGGAGAAGAGGCTGGCATCAACGCCGGCGACCTCCTCTCCCCTCGGGG
>NZ_CAAF010000048.1 GCF_000359125.1 Mesorhizobium sp. STM 4661
AAAAAAGCTCGGCGTCCAGCATGTCGTCGACGCGTCGAAGGAAAGATTGCGCGAAGTCATGCCGGCGCTCGGCATGACCGAGGGTTTTGATGTCGGCCTGGAAATGTCGGGTGCGGCACCTGCCTTCCGCGACATGATCGACACCATGAACAATGGCGGCAAGATCGCCATCCTCGGCATTGCGCCGACCGGTTTCGAGATCGACTGGAACAAGGTCATCTTCAAGATGCTGCATCTGAAGGGCATCTACGGCCGCGAGATGTTCGAGACCTGGTACAAGATGATCGCCCTGGTGCAGGGTCCGCTCGACGTCTCGGGGCTGATCACCCACCGGATCGGGATCGACGACTATATTTCGGGATTCGAGGCGATGAAGAGCGGCAATTCCGGCAAGGTGGTGATGGATTGGTAGGGGCCGATAAGAGGCGTTGCGATCCTTCGCGCCCCCCTCTGTCCTGCCGGACATCTCCCCCTCAAGGGGGGAGATTGGATGTGACCTCGGCTTTCGCCAATCACCAATGTTGAAAGAAGGCGTAGCCGGCGAAGCTGCCAATCTCCCCCCTTGAGGGGGAGATGGCCGGCAGGCCAGAGGGGGGCGCTGTCCCGCCAACATGCCGGTATTTTCGTTCTGCAGACCTACTTTCCGCCCAGCGCCGCTTCCAGCGCGGCCGCTCCGTTGACAATCGCCGCGCGCTCGCCGGTGCTCAGCCTCGCCAATAATTCCCGTTCGAAAGCCTTCGCCAGCGGCACCATCTCGACATAGGCGGCAAGGCCGGCTCGGGTCAGTGTCAAATGCTCGACCCGCCGATCCTTTTCATCCGGGGTTCGGATGAGCCAGCGCCGCCGTTCGAGCTCCGCCACGGCGCGCGAAACCTTGGTCTTGTGCATGGCCGACTGTTCGCCAAGTTCCGTCGCGGTCATCGTGCCGTGCTGGCCGAGCCCGGCCAGCGTGCGCCATTCCGGGCGCGTGAGGCCGTGACGGTCCTTGTAGACCCTCGAGAATTCGCGGCTGACCGCATCGGCGAGACGGTAGAGCCGGTAGGGCAGGAAGCTTTCCAGTTCCAGGACGTCCATGGCTTCATATCCCGGCAGACGCAGTGGTTGATAGTTACATTTTCGATGGTTACAAATGAAACCAATTTTGGTCAATCCCAGCGCGCCGCGCGTCCTCTTTGACGCGCAAAGGACGCTCTGGCGGCGTTAATCGAGGAGGATACGATGGCCTTTTCCTATATGCCGGGCTTCGGCAACGACTTCGAAACCGAGACGCTGCCGGGCTCGCTGCCGCAGGGGCGGAACTCGCCGCAGCGGCCGGCCTATGGCCTCTACGCCGAGCAACTCTCAGGCTCGCCCTTCACCGCGCCGCGCGGCACCAATGAACGCTCCTGGCTTTACCGTATCCGGCCGAGCGTCAAGCATACAGGCCGCTTCAAGGCGGCGAGCTATCCGCTGTGGAAGACCGCCCCAAATGTCGGCGACCATGAACTGGCGCTCGGCCAGTATCGCTGGAACCCGGTGCCGATGCCGAGCGAGCCGATCGATTTCATCGCCGGCATGCGCTCGATCACAACTGCCGGCGACGTGCTCGGGCAGATCGGCATGGCGGCTCATGTCTATGTCGCAAACACATCGATGACCGACGACCATTTCTTCAACGCTGACGGTGAGTTGCTGGTCGTGCCGCAGGTTGGTGCCTTGCGCTTCGTCACCGAAATGGGCGTCATCGAACTCAGGCCAGGCGAGATCGCGGTCTTGCCGCGCGGCCTCGTCTTCAAGGTCGAGCTGGTCGACAACGAGGTGCGCGGCTATGTCTGCGAGAATTACGGCGCCAAGCTGACGCTACCGGACCGCGGCCCGATCGGCGCCAATTGCCTGGCCAATCCGCGCGATTTCAAGACGCCCTGCGCCTGGTTCGAGGACAAGGAAACGCCGTGCCGGCTGATCGTCAAATGGTGCGGCAATTTCCATGTCACCGAGATCGGCCATTCGCCGCTCGACGTGGTCGCGTGGCACGGCAACTACGCGCCCTACAAATATGATCTTGCGACGTTTTCCCCGGTCGGCGCGCTCCTGTTCGACCACCCCGACCCGTCGATCTTCACCGTGCTGACGGCGCCGAGCGGCGAGGAGGGTACCGCCAATATCGACTTCGTCATCTTTCCGCCGCGCTGGCTGGTGGCCGAAAACACGTTCCGGCCGCCCTGGTACCATCGCAACATCATGAGCGAGTTCATGGGCCTGATCCACGGCCAGTACGACGCCAAGGAAGAGGGTTTTGTCCCCGGCGGCATCAGCCTGCACAATCTGATGCTGGCCCACGGGCCTGACGCGCCTGGCTTCGAAAAGGCCTCGCGCGCTGAGCTGAAACCGGTCAAGCTCGACAACACCATGGCTTTCATGTTCGAGACCCGATTCCCGCAGATGCTGACCCGCTACGGCGCCGAACTCGAAACCAGGCAGGACAATTACATCGACTGCTGGGCCGATCTGAAGAAGCGCTTTAACGGCACGCCCGAGGGCGATTGGTCTTGAGCGTTGATCGGGTGCGCGACCGTCTGGTGCTTCTCGGTTCCAAGGGCGGACCGGCGCTCCGGCCGGGTGGGCCATGGCCGAGCTCGTCGCTGCTTGAGCTCGGTGGGCGAACCATTGTCGTCGATTGCGGACTGGGCGTGACGCGCGGGCTAGTCGATGCGGGTATCAACCTGAAGACGCTCGACCTGATCTTCATCACGCATCTGCATTCCGATCATGTGCTGGAACTCGGGCCGCTGATCCACACCGCCTGGACGGCGGGCCTGGCGAACCAGGTCAGTGTATACGGGCCATCTGGCACCGCCGACTACTGGCGACATTTCTGCCAGGCGATGGAATTCGACATCGACATCCGCATCGTCGATGAAGGCCGCCCGGACATTCGTGAGCTGGTGTCGGTGGCCGAATTCGGCGAGGGCGCGGTGCTTGAAGAGAGCGGCCTTAAGGTTACGGCGCTGCGTGTCGACCATCCGCCGGTGACCGATTGCTTTGCGCTGCGCTTCGAGCATGACGGGAAAAGCGTTGTGTTCTCATCCGACACGGCATTCTTCCCGCCACTGGCCGATTTCGCCAGGGGGGCCGACATCCTCGTCCATGAAGCCATGCTGGAACAAGGCATTGAGCGGCTGGTGGTGAGGACCGCCAACGGCGCGCGGCTGAGGGAACATCTGCTTGCCAGTCACTCGTTCGCCGAGGAGGCCGGACGTATCGCCAGCGATGCGGGTGTCAAAAGACTGGTGCTCAATCACCTCATTCCGGCCGACGATCCCGAGATCGGCGAAGCCGATTGGATCGCCGCTGTCAGGAAAACATGGTCCGGTGACTTGACGATTGCCCGCGACGGCCTTGTTGTGGGGCTGGAGCATGATCCCGAAAAGTGGGAACCGGTTTTCGGAAAAGATCATGCGTGAAACAAAGACGGCGCCAAAGCCGCAGTAGGAGAGGAAACCGCATGAAGCTTGCCACATTGAAGGACGGGACGCGCGACGGGAAACTTGTCGTCGTCTCGCGCGACCTGACGCGCTTTACCGATGCCTCGTTTCTGGTGCGCACGCTGCAGGCCGCGCTCGACGACTGGGGCCGCATCGCGCCGCACCTCGCTGCCATGGCGGAATCGCTGGAGAACAATGCGGTGCCGTCGGCTCGCTTCCACGAGCATGATGCCCATTCGCCGCTGCCGCGCGCCTATCAATGGGCCGACGGCTCCGCCTATGTGAACCATGTCGAGCTGGTGCGGAAGGCGCGCGGCGCCGAGATGCCGGCAAGCTTCTGGACCGACCCGCTGATCTATCAGGGCGGCTCGGACGCATTCGTTCCGCCGCGCGACCCGATCCGCATGACCGACGAGGAGTTTGGCATCGACATGGAGGCGGAGGTCGCCGTCGTCGTCGACGACGTGCCGATGGGGGCAAGCCTGGATGAGGCGAGGGACGCGATCCGGCTCATCATGCTGGTCAACGACGTCACGTTGCGTGGCCTCACCGGGCCGGAACTCGCCAAGGGTTTTGGCTTCTTCCAGTCGAAACCGTCCTCGGCCTTCTCTCCTGTCGCGGTGACGCCGGACGAGTTGGGTGACGCCTGGGATGGCGGCAAGGTCAGCCTGCCACTGCTCGCCGATCTCAACGGCAAGCCGTTTGGCCGGGCGAACGCCGGCATCGACATGACCTTCGATTTTCCGGCACTGATTGTGCATGCCGCCAAGACACGGCCGCTGGCTGCAGGCACAATCATTGGCTCGGGCACCGTTTCCAACAAGCTTGACGGCGGGCCGGGCAAGCCTGTCTCGGCCGGTGGCGCCGGCTATTCCTGCATCGCCGAGCTGCGTATGATCGAGACCATCGAGGCCGGTGAACCAAAAACGCCGTTCCTGCGCTTTGGCGACACGGTGCGCATCGAGATGAAGGGCAGGACCGGACATTCGATCTTCGGCGCCATCGAGCAGAAGGTCGAGAAATACGAGGGGTAGGAGATGACAGGCACGTCTTTCTACATGCTGTGCGGTGTCTGGGCCCTTGTCATGCTGGCGATCTTCATCCAGGCGATCCGGCTGAGCTACCGCATCGAGGCGCGTTCGCCCGGCCTGACCAACCGCAGCGGCTTTCCGCGCAATGCGATGATGTTCCACACCGTCACCAACACCAACGTCGCCCGCGATGAGGAAACGCAAGCCATGCGGCGGCGCATGAACCGGCTGCTGCTGATCGTTCTGGCCGGGTTCGTGGTCATGTGGGCAGGCTTGTATCTGGTGCGGTCAGGAGGAGCGTGACTGACAGATGCCCTACACTGCTCAATACCTTTGGTTTTCAGGACTTTGCAGCGTCGCAACCGGCTGGCTTCTGACTTCCGCAATCCGGCTCTGCCGGCAGGTCGAGGATCGATCTGAAAGACTGCGCAACTTCAGTAGCGTGGCGCGTCGGGCGAGGCTTGTTCATGTCGCTTTGAACCGAGACGTCGCAAGCGACGCTAAAACGAAAGCGCTGCGGCGCGGCATGAACGTTCGTCTTCTGGGTATAGCTGCCTTAGCCGTCATTGTGAATTTGGTTGTCTGGGCTGGTTGGGTAGGCGCATAGCATGGATATTCTCACCCACTTCAGCCGCATGGCTGGCAACAATCTCTGGTCGAACGACCGGCTCTATCGCGCCGTGCTTTCGCTCCGACCCGGTGAATTCGAGGCCGAACGCACCAGCTTCTTCCCCTCGATCAAGGCGACGCTCAACCACATACTGGCGGTCGATCATCTCTATCTCGATTTTATCGAGGAGGGTGGCGTCGGCGCTGCCGCCCATGACGATTTCGTGCCCTTCGACCAACCGCAGGCGCTGTTTGCCGCCCAGACCGTATCGGACCGACGGCTGATCGCCTTTTGCGATCATTTGTCGGCCGACGATCTCGACCGCCGCGTCATCACCGACCGGCGCGAGGACGGCATGATCCCCGAGCGCATCGGCGATATCCTCGCCCACGTCTTCCTGCACGACATCCATCATCGCGGGCAGGTGCACGCAATGCTGTCCGGCACCTCGGTCGCGCCGCCGCAACTCGACGAGTTCCTGCTCGACTACGATTTGAAGCTGCGGCAGGCGGAGGTCGAGCGGCTGGACCTGGAATGATCAGACCAACGCAACGTCATAGGCTGAAAAATGCCCATCCGCGGTGACCAACGTCAGGCCTTCAATTTGAGCCTGTGCAATGAGCAGACGGTCGAAAGGATCGCGGTGATGAAGCGGCAAATGCTCAAGCCTCGCCGCGTGTAGTTCATTTACACTGAGGATTGGAATCCCGTTCGATCGCAAGATGTCCACGATGTTGCCGGCGAACGTGATTTTGCCGAGCGATTTCTTGATGGCGATCTCTGCTACGGAGATGGCGCTGACAATCACATCTTCACCCGCAACAAAGATGTCGCGATGGTGATCTGAAAGACGTGAATCCGCGCTGAGGACCCAAAGCAGAATATGGGTATCGACCAGATATTTGCGGCTCATTTAATATATTCGTCCCATTCGGGACCGAGTTCATCAAAATCGTCCGATATCTGAATTTGGCCTTTCATGGCCCCAAACAGTCCTTTGCTCCCGCCAACCCGTGCGGGAGCGCTCAAGGTTGCGACGACCTCTCCATGCCGTGTCAGATGGATTTCTTCGCCAGCCTGTGCACGTTTCACCAACTCGGAAAGCTGGGCCTTCGCTTTTGCCATCGGAATATTCATCGTCAACCTCTTATGACCAGAATTTAGGTCATAATTGATCGAGCCGCAAGTCGACTGTGTCTGCCTACTCCGCCGCCTGCACCTTCAGCACGCCACGCTTGATCTGGTCCTGCTCGATCGATTCGAACAAAGCGCGGAAATTGCCTTCGCCAAAGCCTTCGTCGCCCTTCCTCTGGATGAATTCGAAGAAGATCGGCCCGATCACGGTTTTCGAAAAAATCTGCAGCAGGATCTTGGTCGTGCCGCCGTCGACGACGCCTTCGCCGTCGATCAGGATGCCATGCTTCTTCATCCGCTCGACCGGCTCGTCATGGCCGTTCACCCTGTCATGGGACATGTCGTAATAGGTCTCGGGCGGGCCTGGCATGAACTTCAGCCCGTTGGCGGCGAGCCTGTCGGTGGCGGCGTAGATCTGGTCGGTGCCGACGGCGATGTGCTGGATGCCTTCGCCATTGTACTTCTTCAGATATTCGGCGATCTGGCTGGTCTCGTCCTTGGATTCGTTGAGCGGGATGCGGATCTTGCCGCAGGGCGAGGTGATCGCCCGGCTGACCAGCCCGGTGATCTTGCCGTCGATATCGAAGAAATGGATCTGCTTGAAACCGAACAGGTTGCGGTAGAAATCCCACCATTTGTCCATCTGACCGCGATAGACATTGTGGGTGAGGTGGTCGAGATAGTAGAAGCCGACGCCTTCAGGTTTCGGATCGCGTGCGCCCAGCCACTCAAATTCGGCATCATAGGCCGAGCCCTTCTCGCCATAGACCTCGATGAAATAGAGCAGCGAGCCACCGATACCGACGATCGCCGGCACGTCGAGCGCCTTGTCGGTGCCCTCATGGGGGGTGGCGCCCTTGGCGACGGCGTGGTCGAAGGCATGCTTGGCATCGACCACGCGCCACGCCATCGAGGCAGCGCAGGGCCCATGCTTGTCGACGAACTTCATCGCATGCGAGCCCGGCTCGGCATTGACGACATAGTTGATGTCGCCCTGCCGCCAGACGGTAATATTCTTTGTGCGGTGCTTCGCCACCGCGATATAACCCATGCGGGTGAACAGCTCGGCGAGCTTCTCCGGCTGGGGATGTGCGAACTCGACGAATTCGAAGCCGTCGGTGCCGGCGGGGTTGGCCTTGCTGATCTTTGCGGGCGGCGCGTCGTGTGGGAAGGGACCCATGGCATTCCTCCAAAAGCTGACGTGGCCGCGAAGGGCCATCTCGACGCAATGATAGCGCGGGGCGGGTGCATGGTGCTTGCATTCAAACGCTTGAAATGATCAATCTATGCGTGAGTTGTGCATGCACGGAGAAGAATCCATGGATGAGACGCGCATTGATCAGTTTGACCGCAAGATAATGTCGCTTTTGCAAGGCGATGCGCGGCTCACCAACAACGATCTGTCGGAGCGGGTGAACCTGTCGGCGTCGCAATGCTCGCGCCGCCGCCAGCGGCTCGAGGAGGACGGCTATATCAAGGGCTATCGCGCGGTGCTCGACCGCGACAAACTCGGCTTCTCGCTGGTCAACGTCATCTCGGTGACCTTGGCCACCCATAACCGCGACAATGCGCGGCGCTTCGGCGAGCTGGTGGCGCGGCTGCCCGAGGTTCAGGAGGCGCACGCGCTGACCGGCGAGATGGATTACATCCTGAAGGTGGTGACGCCCGATCTCAGATCACTCTCGAAGTTCGTCAACGGCGTGCTCTTGCCGCATGAGTCCGTGCAGCATGTAAAGACAGCGATCGTGCTGGAGACGCTCAAGGAGACCGGCGCGCTGCCGATTTGAGAGTTCGACAGGCTGACAATTTCGTGGCAATGTTCGCCAAATGTTCCGCAAAAGGTGATTCGCCATGTGGATTGGAAGCGAGCTATTTCAGAACGGTGATCTGAGCACGACCCTGCATCACCAGCTTCGAGGACTTAGACAGCGGGTAGAAGCGCAGTTTCGACCCGGTCTGGGTATTTCGGACGAGCAACTAGCTTCTGAAATTGCAGCTCAGGCGCGATTCCAACCGCTTATGGTCGACTTTGACAGTCTCAAGAAAGATGTGGCCTCGGAGCGACTTACGATCCGCGACTACGGACGTGAGATCGAAGTTGATGGAGTGCGTGTTCTCCGGCGATCCAGCCCTCTTTTATCTGAAGCCAAATCGCTACTGGTCGATGGTGCCCTACGCCGTGATTGAACGTGGGACAATCGCTATTGGGGTAACAGGCGCAAACGATCCTGCACGGATCAAGCAAGAACTTGAGAACCAGGTTGATTTGTTAAAAAAGTATCTCGGCGCTCAAAATGAGCAAATAGAGCAGCACAATCAGCAACTCGCTGCTCAAGTTATTCCGTTGATAGCAGCCTGCCGTCAATCTGCCGAAAAGTTGGACGCTCTTCGAAAGGCGCTATAGGTACACCCTTCAGCCCTTGGACTGCTGGATCAGCCCATACAGATTGGTGCAGCGCGCGCCGGAGCGGCAATAGGCGAAGACCGGGCCATCGAGCTCGTCGAGCGCCACGGCCTGATCCTCGACATTCTCGGCCGTGATCTGGCCGCTGATCACCGGGATGAAGCGGAAGGCGAGCCCGGCGGCTTCGACCGCCGCCTTGACGCTGTCGGCCGAAGGCTGGCCGGGCTGCTCCTCATCAGGCCGATTGCAGATGACGCTCTTGAAGCCGGCTTCCTTGATGGCGGCGACGTCGTCGGGCTGGATCTGGCCCGAGACCGAATAGTCCTCGCTGATCTCGCGGTATTCCATGGCTGTGTCCTCGCAATCTGGTTTAGCGGCAGTCTTGCCACTCCCCGGCATGGGCGGCAATCCGCATCGGGGGAATTCTCTGCCAAATAGGCATTGCGAGCCGGAAAATCCAACCGGGACGATGATGCCCCGGTTGGATGGATGCGCTCGACTCAACTGCCGAGGATCGCGCCTTTGATCTGGGCAATGTTGTTGTGCATCATGTCGATATAGGTCGAGGCCGGGCCGTCGGGCTGCGAAAGCGCATCGGAATAGAGCGTGCCGCCTACCTTGATGCCGGTCTCGCTGGCGATCTGCTCGATCAGGCGCGGATTGGTGATGTTCTCGACGAAGATCGCCGCTGCCTTGTCCTGCTTTACCTGCTTGACCAGCTTGGCGACTTCGGCTGCCGAAGGCTCGGAGTCGGTCGACACGCCTTGCGGGGCAAGGAAGGTCAGGCCGTATGCGTGCTCGAAATAGCCAAAGGCGTCATGCGAGGTGATGACCACGCGCTTCTCCTGCGGGATTGACTGGATCGCCGCCTTCACTTCGCCTTCGACCGCGTCGAGCTTCCCGGTATAGGCGGCGGCATTGGCCTTATAGCTGTCGCAGCCTTGGGCATCGGCGGCGCAGAAAGCATCGGCGATGTTCTTCACATAGATCTTGGCGTTGGCGATCGACTGGAAAGCATGCGGATCGGTGACCGTCTTGCCGCTGCCGGTATCGGCGCCTTCGGCGGCATCGGCATCGGCGAATTCGGGTTTGAAATCGATCGGCGTCACGTCCTTGGTCAGCACGGCGATCGTCGCCTTGGTGGCGCTGGCGTCGACCAGGCGCTGCAGAAAGCCTTCGAAATGCAGGCCGTTGACCAGAACCACATCGGCGCCGGCCATCGCAACGGCATCGGCCGGGCTCGGCTCATAGACATGCGCATCGCCATCCGGCCCGACGATGGTGGTGATGTTGACCCGGTCGCCGCCGACATTTTGGCGAAATTGGCGATGACGGTGAAGCTGGCGACCACTTTCAGCGGCTCGGCAAAGGCCGACGATGCGCCAAAGGCGCTTAATGTTATAACGCTCATCGCCAGGGCGGCTCGGATCGATTTCAGCATTGGGCAGGTCTCCTTCAGGGGTTGGGGATCAGGCGGTTCTATGCCGGTGATGGATGATGCGGGCGCGCAGGATGCCGCGCGTGCCGAACAGGATCGAGGCAAAATAGACGACGCCGGCGGACAGGATGATGGCCGGGCCGGACGGCAGCGACGCATGATAGGACAAAAGCAGCCCGGCGATGCAGGAGGCAAAGCCGATCAGCACGGCCAGCACGCACATCGGCTCGACGCGCGCTGTCCAGAAGCGGGCTGCGGCCGCAGGCAGCATCATCAGCCCGACGGAAAGCAGCGTGCCGAGCGCCTGGAAGCCGCCGACGAGGTTGAGCACGACGAGGCCAAGGAAGATGAAATGCACCGGGCTGCCCAGCC
Organism: Mesorhizobium sp. STM 4661; assembly: GCF_000359125.1. GTDB lineage: Bacteria > Pseudomonadota > Alphaproteobacteria > Rhizobiales > Rhizobiaceae > Mesorhizobium. Next base: position 10,454 of record NZ_CAAF010000048.1, read on the forward strand.
GGCTGACCGAACGCAGGAACAGCGGATCGAGACATTCGGCGACCAGCGCCCGCCAGAAGATGGCAAGGCTGACCAGCGTGACGACGACAATGCCGCCGATCAGCGTCAGCGCCTCATTGTTGAGCGCCAGCACGGTACCGAACAGCACATGCATGAGATCGACGCTGGAGCCGCGGATCGAGACCATCAGCACGCCGATGGCGAGCGAGATCAGATAGAAGGCCGCCATCGAGGCGTCCTCGCGCTGGATGGTGAAGCGCGAAACGGCACCCGCGCCGAGCGCCACGATGATGCCGGCGATCAGGCCGCCAATGGTCATCGGCAGGATTTCCAGCCCATAGAGCAGGAAGCCGGCGGCGGCGCCCGGCAGGATGGCATGGGCCATCGCGTCGCCCGACAGGCTCATCCGCCTCAGCATCAGGAAGACGCCGACCGGGCAGGCGCCGAGCGACAACATCAACGAGCCTATCAACGCCCTCTGCATGAAGCCGAAATCGGCGAAGGGAGCAATGAAGAGGCCGTAGAGCATGTCCATCACGCCGCCCTCGGTCCAGCACCGTGATGGTGATCGTGGCCATGCACGTGATCATGATCATGATGGTCGTGGTCATGGCTGTCGGGCTCGCACCATGGCGCGTTCTCCTCCCAGGCTTCATGGAAGCGCCGGGCGCGCAGCAGGTTTTCAGGCTTCAGCGTTTCCCTGGTCTCCCCCCAGGCGACAGGCTGACGGGCAAGCAGCAACGTTTCGGGGAAATTCCGCCGCACCAGGTCGAGATCGTGGACGACGACCATGACGGTGCGTTCCTCGCCATGCCAGCGCTTGATCAAGGCAATGAGGTCGCCAACCGTCTTTGAATCGACCGCGTTGAATGGCTCGTCGAGCAGGATGAGGTCGGCGTCCTGCAAAAGCACGCGGGCAAACAGCGTACGCTGCAACTGGCCGCCGGACAGCGTGTCGATCGGGCGCTTCTCGAAGCCGCCGAGACCGACGGCCATCAGCGCCTGGCTGACCGAATCGCGATCTTCCCTGGTATGGCGGCCGAGCAGCCCGCGCCGTGGCCACAGGCCGAGCGAGACCGGATCGACGACCCGGGCCGGAAAGGAGCGGTCGAGCTCCGACTGCTGCGGCAGATAGGCGGCGCGCACGCCGGGCGCCCGGATGACGGCGCCGGCCATCGGCTTGAGAACGCCGACGATCCCCTTCATCAACGTCGACTTGCCCGAGCCATTGGCACCGACGACAGCGGTCAGCGAACCCTTGCGGATCGTGCCGTTAAGATGATGGATTGCCGGATGGCTGTTATAGCCCAGCGTCAGGTCGCGGAAGGTCAGGCAGGCATTTGTCATCAGACGATCCGTGGGCGGAAATCGGCGAAACTAAAGAGGTCGAGTCGATATGTGATGTTATTACATAAATCAACAAGCCAATCCGGCGGAATTGCGACGCAGCGGTCAACTCGTTGTGTACGCGCCTGGTTCGGGGCGGAGGGCTGTTGGCTCAAAAGCTTTCACCCCGGGCTACCTTGCCCCAAGCCGGCGGCGACTCTAAAGAGGCGCGACCGACAAAAGGAAGGAAACGCCCAATGAGCATTCGTCGCATCGATGTTGGCCCGCGCATGAGCCAGATCGTCATCCACGGCAACATTGTCTACCTGGCCGGCCAGGTCGGCGAGCCCAGCGGCAATGTTGCCTCGCAGACTCGCGACATTCTGGCGGCCATCGATGAATTTCTGGCCAAGGCCGGCACAGACAAGACCAAGATCCTGCAGGCGATCATCTGGCTGGCCGACATGAGCACATTCTCCGAGATGAACGCGGAATGGGACAAGTGGGTGCCGCAGGGCCACACCCCGGCCCGCGCCACCGGCGAGGCCAAGCTTGCCGGGCCGGAGTATCTGGTGGAGATCATCGTCACCGCGGCGATCTGAGGCGAGGGTGAAGCTGCCAATCTCCCCCACGAGGGGGGAGATCGGACGGCACGCCGGCTTTCGCCAATCTCAAACCCCTGCAACTCACCCCTGAGAGGGCGTGAACCGCGCGACCAGCATATGGCTCCCGGCCGCATAGGTGAAACGGACATGGGTGACCGGGTGCTCGGCGCTCCATGTCCGCCGCTCGACCACCAGGCACGGGGCCCCGGCTGCGATGTCGAGTGCCGCCGCAATGTGTTTGTCGGCGGCGACAGCGCGGATGCGGTGTTCGGCGGCACTCCACGGCACGCGGCCGATCAGCCACGGGCCGGGCGCGATGCCGAGAAATTCCTCGTCGGCCGCTTCGGTCACGGCGGCCAGGTTGATCAGCCGCTGTTCGTGGGCGAACGGTCGCTTGCCGGCGAAATGCCGGCATTCCAACACCAGCACCGGCCCGGCGGCGTTGAGTTCCAGCAATGTGCGATCCTCGACGTTGCTGCGGCGCTTGTGCCGAGCCACGCGCTCGTAGCGATAAAGCAGGCCGAGCGCCTCGACCTCGATCCTGATGTCATGGATCTCCAGCACCGCGGCTTGCGACTGCGGCCGGCGGACAAAGCTGCCCGAACGGCGGCGGCGCTCGATCAGCCCGGCCTTGGCGAGCTGCGACAGCGCCTTGTTCACCGTCATCCGCGAGCAATTGTATTCGGCCGTCAATTCATGCTCGAACGGAATGCGATGGCCGGGAGCCCAGGCGCCGGACAGGATTTTTTCGCTGATGTCGGACAGGATGCGCCGGTGCAGCGAGACAGCCTCGCTGCCTTCCACATCCCCACCATTCGCATCCAATGTCTCGATCATGCTCATGCCGAGAGCGCCGTCATCACTTTGCGGAAGCGCTGGGCAATGGCATCGCGCCTTGCGTGCCTGCCGCCGCTGACCAGTTTTGCGCCATGCACCCAGACGCAGTCGACCTTGGTGCCGTTGGCGAATATCCAGGCATCGAGGATAGCGTCGCCGCTCTTGCCGGCCAGCGAGGGATGATCTGCATCGAGCGAGATGAAATCGGCAGGCGCACCGGCGGCTATCCGCGACGGGCCGGCGCCAAGAGCGGCGCTGCCGCCGTCGAGTGCCGCATCGAACAGCGCGCGGCCGGTCGAGCCGCCCGCCACAGCGAGCACGTTGCGGGCACGGTGGGCGAGGCGCTGCGAATATTCGAGCTGCCGCAATTCGTCCGGCAGGCCGATCAGTACGTTGGAATCGGAGCCGACGCCGAAACGGCCGCCATGTTCTCTGAACAAAGGCGCGGCGAAGGTGCCGTCGCCGAGATTGGCCTCGGTGATCGGGCAGAGACCGGCGACAGCGCCGCTCTGGGCCATCGCAATTGTCTCGGCTTCCGTCATGTGGGTGGCGTGGATCAGGCACCAGCGCTTGTCGATCCCGGCATTGGCGAGCAACCATTCCACCGGACGCGCGCCCGACCAGGCAAGGCAGTCCTCGACCTCTTTCACTTGCTCGGCGACGTGAATGTGGATCGGTCCGTCGGGTGCCATGGCGGCAACCCCGGCAAGTTCATCCGGCGTCGCGGCGCGCAGACTGTGCGGCGCAACGCCGACGACGGGCTGATTCAACGCGCGAACACATTCCCGGCTTTTCTCAAGCAGCAGCGAGAACCGGTTCACATCATTGATGAATCGCCGCTGGCCTTCATTGGGAGCAGCACCGCCGAAGGAGGAGTGCGCATAAAACACCGGCAGAAGCGTCAAACCGATACCGGTGTCGGCGGCCGCGGCAGCGATGCGCTCGGCCATCTCGGCGATGTTGGCGTAAGGTTTTCCGTCGCGGTCGTGGTGGAGATAGTGGAATTCGCCGACGCGTGAAAAACCGGCCTCCAGCATCTCGACATAAAGCTGCGCTGCGACCGCCTCGACCTGGTCCGGCGTCATCGACAGCGCGAAACGGTACATCACCTCGCGCCAGCTCCAGAAACTGTCGGCCGATGGGCCGCGCAATTCCGCAAGGCCGGCCATGCCGCGCTGGAAGGCATGGCTGTGCAGGTTCGGCATTCCCGGCAACAGAATGGCGTGATGCTCGTCGCCGGGGCTGGGCGATGCGCCCGGCTCGACCGTCGCGATGCGGCCGTCGGCAGCAACGATCCGCACCTTGTCATGCCAGCCGTCGGCCAGAAGCGCCTGTTCCGCAAAGATCGCCGTCACGTCTTTCTCCGAATCTCTGATCGCTCGCGATGATAGCGCTTGCACCGCGCCTCAATATGTATATACATAATCGTCATCAATTGAAACGGAAAAAGATGATGGCGGCAGCGAACAAAAGCCGGGCAGGGGGTCTTCGTCTTTGGCGGAATGCGCGCCTGGCGACCATGGCCGAGAATGCGGCTGGATTGGGCATCGTCGAGAAGGGCGCGATCGTCGCGCGCGAGGGCCTGATCGCCTATGCAGGCCCGGAAACCGAGATGCCGTCGTCTCTCGCTCAAGGCGCAGAGCCCATCGATTGCGAAGGCCGCTGGATCACGCCCGGCCTGATCGACTGCCACACCCATCTCGTCCATGCCGGCAACCGCGCCAACGAATTCGAGATGCGGCTGGCAGGAGCCACCTATGAAGAGGTCGCCAGGGCCGGCGGCGGCATCGTTTCCTCGGTAAAGGCATTGCGCGCCGCCAGCGAGGACGACCTGGTAACCCAGTCATTGCCGCGTCTCGATGCGCTGATTGCCGAAGGCGTCACCACTGTCGAGATCAAGTCGGGTTACGGCCTCGACCTCGACAACGAGAAGAAGTCTCTGCGCGCCGCCAGGCGGTTAAGCGAAGAGCGGCCGGTGACGGTCAGGACGAGTTTCCTCGGTGCCCATGCGCTACCGCCGGAAGCCAAAGGCGACAAGGACGCCTTTGTCGATCTGGTCGCAAACGAAATTCTTCCGGCGGTCGCCGCCGAGGGTTTGGCCGATGCCGTCGATGGGTTCTGCGAGGGCATCGCCTTTTCGCCGGAACAGATTTCGCGGGTCTTCGATGCGGCCAAGGCGGCTGGACTGCCGGTAAAGCTCCACGCCGACCAATTGTCCAATCTGCACGGGGCCGAGCTTGCCGCGCGCTATGGTGCACTGTCGGCCGACCATCTCGAATACACCGACGAGGCCGGCGCCGCGGCAATGGCTAAGGCTGGCACCGTGGCGACGATCCTGCCCGGCGCCTATTATTTCATTCGCGAGACCAAGAAGCCGCCGATCGGCCTGTTCCGGCAGCATGGCGTCAGGATGGCTGTCGCCACCGACAACAATCCCGGCACCTCGCCGCTGACCTCGCTGCTGCTGACCATGAACATGGCGGCGACCTTGTTTGGGCTGACCGTCGACGAATGCCTGGCCGGTGTCACCCGCGAGGCTGCCCGCGCGCTCGGCCTGCTCGGACAGACCGGCACGCTTGAGGCTGGCAAATCGGCCGACCTCGCGATCTGGGACATCGAGCGCCCAGCCGAACTCGTCTACCGCATGGGCTTCAACCCGCTGCACGCCCGCATCTGGAGGGGACAATGACCGAACTCGACCTGAAGCCGGGCAACGCGACCTTGGCCGACTGGCGCGCCATTTATCGCGGCGCCGTGCCGAAACTCGACAATTCGTGCTGGCCCAAGATCAAGGCGAGCGCCGAGGCCGTGGCGCGCATCGTCGCCAAGGGCGAACCGGTCTATGGCATCAACACCGGCTTCGGCAAGCTGGCCAGCGTCCGCATCCCAGCCGCCGATCTCGAAACGCTCCAGCGCAACATCGTGCTGTCGCATGCTGCCGGCGTCGGCGAGCCGATGCCGGTCGCGGTGGTCCGGCTGATGATGGCGCTGAAGCTCGCCAGCCTGGCGCAGGGCGCCTCCGGCATTCGGCTTGAAACCGTCGAACTCCTGGAAGCGATGCTGGCCAACGATGTCATTCCGGTAGTGCCCGCACAAGGCTCGGTCGGCGCCTCAGGCGACCTCGCGCCGCTGTCGCATATGACGGCGGTGATGATCGGCGTCGGCGAGTGTTTTACGCCGCATGGCCGCTTCCCGGCCAAGGTCGCTTTCGTCTCGCATGGGTTGGAGCCGGTGACGCTCGGTGCCAAGGAAGGCCTGGCGCTGCTCAACGGTACGCAGTTTTCGACCGCTTATGCGCTGGCTGCTTTGTTCGAGGCCGAAGTTCTCTATCAGTCGGCGCTGGTTGCCGGTGCGCTGTCGACCGACGCGGCGAAAGGCTCCGACGCACCCTTCGATCCGCGCATCCATCTCCTAAGAAAGCATCGCGGCCAGATCGAGACGGCGGACGCGCTGCGCCAACTGATGGCCGGCAGCGCCATCCGTGAATCGCACCGGGTCGGTGACGAGCGCGTGCAGGACCCTTATTGCCTGCGCTGCCAGCCGCAGGTGATGGGTGCCGCCCTCGACGTATTGCGCAAGGCCGCCGATACGCTGGGCACCGAGGCCAACGGCGTCACCGACAATCCGCTGATCTTCGCCGAGGACGACACCGCACTGTCCGGTGGCAATTTCCACGCCGAGCCGGTCGCCTTCGCCGCCGACATGATCGCGCTTGCCGTCTGCGAGATCGGTTCGCTGTCGGAGCGGCGCATCGCCATGCTGGTCGACCCGGCGCTGTCGGGCATGCCGGCCTTCCTGACGCCGAAGCCCGGCCTGAATTCCGGCTTCATGATCCCGCAGGTGACGGCGGCGGCACTCGTTTCCGAAAACAAGCAGAAGGCCTATCCGGCCAGCGTCGATTCCATCCCGACCTCGGCCAACCAGGAGGATCACGTCTCGATGGCAGCGCATGGCGCGCGCCGGCTGATCGGCATGGTCGAGAACGCGACGGCTGTCATCGGCATCGAATTGCTGGCCGCGACCCAAGGCTGCGATTTCCATGCGCCGCTGGCCTCGAGCGATGCATTGGAGGCGGTGCGCAAGCTGGTGAGAGCCGAAGTGCCTCACCTCGACAATGACCGGCATTTCCATCCCGACATGGAAAAGGCCATCGCCATGGTTCGCAGCGGCGCGGCGGTGAAGGCTGCTGGTGCGATAGCATTGCCGGGGATTGCGTCATGAGACGGTACGCCATGACAGGCAGCGTTCCTTCGCGCCCCCCTCTGTCCTGCCGGACATCTCCCCCACGAGGGGGGAGATTGGCCGTCATCTCTGCTTTCGCCAATCTCCAACGTGGCAGGACGGAGCGAGGCGCCAAAGCTACTGATCTCCCCCCTCGTGGGGGAGATGTCCGGCAGGACAGAGGGGGGCGCCGTAGAGCCCCAACGCGGGGAGATCTTTCATGACCACCCCTTCCTGGCTCACCGTCACACCCGGCACTGCACCCCTGCTGGTCTCGATCCCGCATACCGGCATCGATCTCGCCGGCCTCGACGATCGGCTGGTTTCGCCCTGGCTCGGTCGCCGCGATTGCGACTGGTGGATCGACAAGCTCTATGACTTTGCCGAAGGCCTTGGCGCGACTTTCGTCCACACCGCGATCTCGCGCACCGTCATCGACGTCAACCGCGACCCGTCCGGCGCTTCGCTCTATCCTGGCCAGACGACCACCGGTCTTTGCCCGACAGAGACCTTCGACGGCGATCCGCTCTATCGCGAGGGCGAAGAGCCCGGACCTTCGGAAGTCGACGAACGCCGCGAAAAATACTTTATGCCTTATCATGCGGCCTTGCAGGCTGAGATCGACAGGCTGCGCGCCCTGCACGGCCAGATCGTGCTCTACGACTGCCACTCGATCCGCTCGGTGCTGCCGCGCCTGTTCGAAGGCACACTGCCGGTGTTCAACCTCGGCACCAATGACGGCAAGAGCGCCGACCCGGCCTTGCAGGCCATGGTCGGCGGGATCCTCGCCGGGGCCGGCGAGAGCTTTGTCGTCAACGGCCGCTTCAAGGGCGGCTGGATCACCCGCCATTTCGGCCAGCCGCAAGATGGTGTCCACGCACTGCAGATGGAACTCTCCAACCGCGGCTATATGCGCGAGCCCGAAGGCAAGGGCGCACCGGACAATTGGCCCGTGCCCTACGATGCCGCCTTCGCAGCGCCCATCCGCGCCACGCTGGAGAACATCCTCAAGACCGCGATTGTCTGGGCGCAAAGCTGACACGCGCCGCCTACCTCATTCGAAAGGGAACGCCATGAACGATCCTCGCCACAATATCCGCGAAGTCCGCAGCCCACGCGGCACCGAGCTCAATGCCCGGACATGGCTGACGGAAGCGCCATTGCGCATGCTGATGAACAATCTCGATCCCGATGTCGCCGAAAACCCCAATGAGCTGGTCGTCTATGGCGGCATCGGCCGGGCGGCGCGCACCTGGAACGATTTCGACCGCATCGTCGCATCGCTGAAGACGCTTGGCGACGACGAGACGCTGCTGGTGCAGTCGGGCAAGCCGGTCGGCGTTTTCCGCACCCATGCCGACGCGCCGCGCGTGCTGATCGCCAATTCGAACCTGGTGCCGCACTGGGCGACCTGGGAAAAATTCAACGAGCTCGATAAGAAGGGCCTGATGATGTACGGCCAGATGACGGCCGGTTCGTGGATCTATATCGGCACGCAAGGCATCGTGCAGGGCACCTACGAGACCTTCGTCGAAGCCGGCCGCCAGCATTACGGCGGCAATCTCCGGGGCAAATGGATCCTGACAGGCGGCCTCGGCGGCATGGGCGGCGCCCAGCCGCTCGCCGCGGTGATGGCCGGCGCCTGCTGCCTGGCCATCGAATGCGATCCCGACCGCATCGATTTCAGGCTGCGCACCCGTTATGTCGATGAGCGCGCCGACACGCTGGACGAGGCGCTGGAAAAGATCGAGCGCTGGACCAAGGCCGGCGAGGCGAAGTCGGTCGGTCTGGTCGGCAACACCGCCGACATCGTGCCGGAGCTGGTGCGGCGTGGTGTGCGCCCCGACATGGTCACCGACCAGACGTCGGCGCATGATCCGTTGAACGGCTATCTGCCCAAGGGCTGGTCGCTGGCCGAATGGCGCGAGAAGCGGACGTCTGACCCGAAGGCGGTCGAGAAGGCCGCGCGCGCGTCGATGCGCGAACATGTCGAGGCGATGGTGGCGTTCTGGAACGCCGGCGTGCCGACGCTCGACTACGGCAACAACATCCGCCAGGTGGCGAAGGAAGAGGGGTTCGAGAACGCCTTTGCCTTCCCCGGCTTCGTGCCAGCCTATATCCGCCCGCTGTTTTGCCGCGGCATCGGCCCGTTCCGCTGGGCAGCGCTCTCCGGCGACCCGGAAGACATCTACAAGACCGACGCCAAGGTGCGCGAACTGACGCCCGGCAACACCCATCTGCACAACTGGCTGGACATGGCGCGTGAGCGCATCGCCTTCCAGGGTTTGCCGGCGCGTATCTGCTGGGTCGGCCTCGGCGATCGGCATAGGCTCGGCCTCGCCTTTAACGAGATGGTGGCCAAGGGCGAGCTCAAGGCGCCGGTGGTCATCGGCCGCGACCATCTTGATTCCGGCTCGGTCGCCTCACCGAACCGCGAGACGGAATCGATGAAGGACGGCTCGGATGCGGTGTCCGACTGGCCGCTGCTCAACGCGCTGCTCAACACCGCGTCTGGTGCCACCTGGGTGTCGCTGCACCATGGCGGCGGCGTCGGCATGGGCTTTTCGCAGCATGCCGGCATGGTCATCGTCGCCGACGGCACGCCAGCGGCGGCCAAACGGCTGGAACGCGTGCTGTGGAACGACCCGGCGACCGGCGTCATGCGCCACGCCGACGCCGGCTATGACATCGCGGTTGATTGCGCCAAAGAGCACCAGCTCAACCTGCCCGGCATTCTCGGCTGACCCGAACCGTGCGCATCCTCAGGGCCGCCGAATACCGTGTCATGCCGTGGAAGAACGGCGGCGGCACCACGACGGAGATCGCCGTCTCGCCTGACGGCGCCGGGCTCGACGATTTCGACTGGCGCGTTTCGATGGCGCGCGTCGAAAGCGGCGGTCCATTCTCGGGCTTCGTCGGCGTCGACCGCACGCTGGCCGTTCTGGACGGCGATGGCGTCGTGCTCGACATCGCCGGCCGAGCCCCGATCGAGCTGACCCAGGCGTCGGCGCCATTTTCGTTTCCGGCCGACGTGCCGACGCAGGCAGCCCTGATCGCCGGCCCCATCACCGATCTCAACGTCATGACCCGCCGCGGGCAGATGACGCACAAGGTCGAACGCCTGGTCATTTCAGCTCCGTTGGACATCCACATGGAGGCCGCAACGACGCTCGTTCTGTGCCTCGACGGCATCGTCACGGCCGGCCACGCGGGGGTCGCTAAGCTGGAACCTCGCGATACGCTGATGATCGGACCGGATGCCCGGGAAATGCGCCTGGAGCCTGCCCGAACGGCGACGCTGTTCGTGATCCGCATCGACCGCATCCCAGCGAACGATTAACGCCTGTCTCCAAACATGATCGCGGCCCGGGCCGAATTTGACGTAAGCTGCTGCCCGCATCACGAAAAAGCCTGAATCCTTTCTTCGATCAAATCGGATGGAGAGAGGGGCGCTCGTCCGGAAGTTGTCGAAGACGACGCCCTGTCGTGGTGCGGACATAACTTTCGGCCAATTGTCGTGATGCAACCAATTGCATTTGAACCGGTTTTAGGGACATTGCCGTGGCGGTGACGCCGCATCGCGCCCCCCCATGCGGAATTTTCAATGAATATCCAGACAAATCCCACCCAGATGGAAAAGACGAGCGCGAGCTTCCCGGCCATCACCGAAGAGCCGATACGCTCCCATTTCCTGCCGGAAGATCGCCTGCGCACGCTGGGCGCAAGCCTCGCCAAGGGCGACCTCAAGGATTTGTTCGGTCTGACCCCGTTCGACTTTCAGGCGCGCATCCGCGACAGCGCCAAGAAGATCCTCGAGGTCTACCGCTCGACCAATGCCGCGCAGGCGAGGGGCGAAACCATCACGCCGGCCGCGCAGTGGCTGCTCGACAACAACTATCTGGTCGAAGAGACCATCTTCCAGGTCAAGCGCGACCTGCCGCGCCGTTTCTACCGGCAGTTGCCGACCCTGAAGCTGTCCGAAAGCGCTGTCGTGCCTCGTGCGCTGGCGCTGGCCTGGACCTATGTCGCGCATTCCGACAGTTCCGTCTCGGCGAGCATGTTCAAGGCGATCGTCGAAGGCTTCCAGTCGGTCGAACCGCTGAAGATCGGCGAGCTCTGGGCATTGCCGTCGCTGCTGCGCTTCGTGCTGATCGAAAATCTTCGCCGGATCGCGGTCAGGGTCAATCGCACAAGGCAGATGCGCCAGATCGCCAACGAAGTCGCCGACCGCGTGCTGGCGACCGACGACAGCGCCGACCGCCAGGCCATCCTGTCGAACTACGGCGCCCATGCCCAGGACACCACCTTTGCCACCCAGTTGCTCTACCGTCTGCGCGACGGATCGCAGAACGCCGGCAGGGCGCTGGAATGGCTGGAAGGCGAGCTTGAAAAGACCGGCTCCGACGCCGAGGAAATCATCATCGGCGAGCATCGCACGCTGTCCGGCGGCAATGTGACCACCGGCAACATCATCCGCGGCCTCAGACTAATCAACGATATCGACTGGACGGTGTGGTTCGAAGGCGTCAGCCGCATCGACACGCTTCTGCGCGAGCGTACCGATTTCGCCGCGCTCGATTTCTTCTCGCGCGACCAGTACCGGACAGCCATCGAGGCGCTGGCGCGCCGCTCCGATCTTTCCGAATTTCGCGTCGCCGAAAAGGCGATCGAACTCGCCGGTCATGCCTCCGTCACCGATGCCCCGGTTTCGGATGCCTCTGCCGCCGAAACCGGTCCGATCGCTCACACCGACGTCGGCTTCTTTCTCGTCGGCCCGCGCCGGCTGGAACTGGAAAAGGCGATCGGCTATCGGCCGACCGTAAGCGTCGCGGTCAAACGGGCGTTCCGCAAGACCGGATGGCTGGGCATCGTCGTGCCGGTGTTCGCGCTGACGGTCCTGCTTCTGGTCCTCTCAGGCAATGCGCTTGCCAATCTCGGACTGTCCGTGCCTTCCATCGTTTTGATGCTGGCGCTGTTTGCCGTGCCGGCCAGCGAAGGCGCGCTCGCCTTTTTCAACACCGTCGTATCGTTGTTCCTGAAGCCGACGCGTCTCATCGGCTACGACTACAGGCATGGTCTGCCGCCCGAGGCGCGCACGCTGGTGGTGGTGCCGTCGCTGATCGGCTCGCGCGACGACGTCGAGGAAAACATCCGCAACATCGAAGTGCATCATCTCGCCAACACCGAGGACGAAATCCATTTCGCGCTGCTTTCGGACTGGCCGGACTCGAAGACCGAAATCGATGCGGCCGATATCGAGATCCTCCAATATGCGCGTGACGAGATCGCGCGGCTGAACGCCCGCTATCCCAGCGAGGGCGGGCCCCGCTTTTATGTCCTGCACCGCCGGCGGCTCTACAACGAATCCCAGGGTGTCTGGATGGGCTGGGAGCGCAAGCGCGGCAAGCTGCACGAGCTGGACCTTCTGCTGCGCGGCGACAGCGACACCACCTTCCTGCCGCTGGATGTGCCATTGCCTGAAAACGTGGTCCATGTGATGACGCTGGACGCCGACACGCGTACCACCCGCGATGCCGTCGCCACTTTGGTCGGCAAGCTTTGCCACCCGCTCAACCGCCCGCATTTCGATGCGGCAAAGCGCGTCGTCACATCGGGCTATACCATCCTGCAGCCGCGCATCACCGCCTCGCTGACCAGCGGCGACGACGCCTCCTTCTTCCAGCGGATCTTTTCGGCCAATCGCGGCCTCGATCCTTACGTTTTCGCCGTGTCGGATCTCTATCAGGACGTTTTCGGCGACGGCTCCTTCACCGGCAAGGGCCTCTATCATGTCGACGCCTTCGAGGCGGCGCTGAAGGGTCGCATCGAGGAAAACACCATCCTCAGCCACGACCTGCTCGAAGGCGCACTGGCGCGCTCGGCGCTGATCACCGACGTCGAACTGGTCGAGGACTATCCGACCCGCTATTCGGTCGACGCCTCGCGCCACCATCGCTGGGCTCGCGGCGACTGGCAGTTGCTGGGCTTCATCCTCGACCCGCGCTCGGGCGTGCCTGCGCTGTCGCGCTGGAAGATGGTCGACAATCTGCGCCGCTCGCTGACACCGATCTTCTGGGTAATGGCCGCGATCGCCGGCTGGACGCTGCTGCCTTTCACGCAGGCCGCGCAGTGGCAGGCGCTGCTGATCCTCACGCTGTTCATGGCGCCGACCTTCGATATCGTCAATTCGATCCTGCCGAAAAGCGGCGACCAGACGCCACGCGGCCATTTCTCGGCGCTGGCGCACGATGTGGTCTTCGGCACCGCGCTGGTAGCGCTGAAGATCGTGCTGATGGCGCACAATGCCTGGATGATGGGCGACGCCATCATCCGCACTCTCTACCGCCTGTTCGTCAGCCGGCAGAACCTGCTCGAATGGCGCACCGCCTCGCAGGCGCACAAGAATGGCGACAATGATCTTAGCTCCTACTATGGCATGATGTATGGCGCCGTGATCATCGGCGTCGTCGGCCTCGCCATACCGGTGCTCGCCGATTCCACCGGCGCCTTCGTCGCCTTCTTTTTCGCGCTGTTCTGGATCGGCTCGCCGGCCGTCGCCTGCTGGATCAGCCGCTCGGCTGAAACCGAGGATCGGCTGCGCATATCGGCGTCCGACATCCATGCGCTGCGTACCGTCGCGCGGCGCACCTGGCACTATTTCGAGACCTTCGTCACGGCCGAGCACCACAATCTGCCGCCCGACAATTTCCAGGAGAGCCCGGCGCCCGTCGTCGCGCCGCGTACCTCGCCGACCAATATCGGCGTCTATCTTCTGTCCGTGGTTTCGGCGCGCGACTTCGGCTGGATCAGCCTGTCCGACGCCATCACCCGTATCGACGCCACCATGACGACCATCGAGAGCATGCCGCGCGACCGCGGCCATCTCTTCAACTGGTACGACACGACGACGCTGAAGCCGCTCTATCCGCTCTATATTTCCGCCGTCGACAGCGGCAATCTCGCCGGCCATCTGGTGGCGGTGGCCGCCGCCTGCGCCGAATGGGCGGAAGCGCCTTCCGTCCATCTCCAGGGAGACTTCGAGGGCATCCTCGACACGGTGACGATCCTCGACGAAAGCCTCGAGGAATTGCCTGACGACCGCCGCCAGTTGCGGCCGTTGCGCCAGCGTCTCGCCGACCGCCTCGATGGCATGCGGCGGGCGGTCCTGTCGATCAAGGCGCAGCCCGAGATGGCGTCGATCCGCACCATCAACCTGGCTGTTCTGGCCGGCGAGATCCGCAAGCTCGCCGTGGCCATCCACACCGAGGCCGTGTCGACGCGCAGCGACGTCATCGCCGACTGGGCGGCCAGGCTGGAGGCCACCTGCGAGGCGCATGTCCATGACGCCCACAGTGACGACAATGCCGTCGAGGCCTTGCGTGCCAAGCTGCTGGCGCTGCGCGAGCGCACCCGCCGCTTCGCCTTCGAGATGGATTTCTCCTTCCTGATGCGGCAGGAACGCAAGCTGCTCTCGATCGGCTATCGGGTCGAGGAGCATCAGCTCGACGAAAGCTGCTACGACCTTCTCGCTTCCGAGGCGCGGCTGACCAGCCTGTTCGCCATCGCCAAGGGCGACCTGCCGACCGAACACTGGTTCCGGCTCGGCCGGCCGATCGTCGAGATTGGTTTCCAGGGCGCGCTGATGTCCTGGTCCGGCTCGATGTTCGAATACCTGATGCCGCCGCTGGTGATGAAGGAGCCGCAAGGCTCGATCCTCAATCAGACCAGCAAGCTGATCATCAAGCGCCAGATCCAGTATGCCCGCTCGAAGAATGTGCCCTGGGGCATTTCGGAAGCGGCCTACAACGCCCGCGACCGCGAACTGACCTACCAATACACCAATTTCGGAGTGCCCGGGCTCGGCCTGAAGCGCGGCCTTGGTCAGAACACCGTGATCGCGCCTTACGCGACAATTCTTGCCGCACAATTCACCCCGCGCGAATCCGTGCAGAACCTGGCCAGGCTGAAGGCCATCGGCGCGCTTGGCCGGCACGGTTATTATGATGCGGTGGATTTCACGCCGCAGCGCGTGCCCGAAGGCACCGATCATGCCGTCGTGCTGAACTACATGGCCCACCACTCCGGCATGTCGATCGCCGCCGTTGCCGACGCCATCTTCGAAGGGCGCCTGCGCGACCGCTTCCACTCGGATCCGGTGATCGAGTCGGCCGAGTTGCTGCTGCAGGAAAGGGCGCCGCGCGACATCCCGACCGCGACCGTCAGGACCGAGGCCGACGAGCGCTCGAAGGATGAAACCGAAGTCGAGAGCCCGGACACGCGCATCGTGCTTGATCCGCTCAAGGCACTGCGTTCGACCAGCGTCATGTCCAATGGCCGCTACTCGGTGATGGTCACCGCCACCGGCTCGGGCTACAGTCGCTGGGGCGAGCTTGCCGTTACCCGCTGGCAGCCGGATCCGACCGAGGATCGGCTTGGCTCCTATATCTTCCTGCGCGACGCCGGCACCGGCGACTGGTGGTCGGCTACAGCAGAGCCGAAGCGCGCGACGGACGAACGCGTGCAGACGCTGTTCTCCGACGACAAGGCGAGCTTCGTCAAATCCGTGGGATCGCTGCGCTCGGAGGTCGAATGCATCGTCATTTCCGAAGGCAACGGCGAAGGCCGGCGGGTGACGCTCTACAATGATGGCGCCACCGACCGGCACATCGAAGTGACCTCGTTTGCCGAACTGGTGCTGGGATCCGAGGCCTCGGACTACGCGCATCCGGCATTTTCGAAGATGTTCGTGGAAACCGAAATCGCCGCCAACAAGGGTGCGATCTTCGCGACACGGCGCAAACGCGAAACCGACGAACCTGATGTCACGATGGTGCACTTCGTCACCGATCCGTCTGGACCGGCGCGCGACGCCGAGGCCGAAACCGACCGGCGCGCCTTCATCGGCCGCGGCCGCACCATCACTGAGGCCGCCGCCTTCGATCCAGGCGCCAAGCTTGGCGGCCATTCTGGCTTCACGCTGGACCCGGTCGCATCGCTGCGCCGGCAGGTGCGCGTCCCTGCCAACAAGAAGATATCGCTGACCTTCTGGACCGTCGTCGGCGCCGAGCGCGCCGAACTCGACGAAGCCATTGCGCGCCTTGACCATCCGGAAAGCTTCGCCCGCCAGGCGATGCTCGCCTGGACTCGCAGCCAGGTGCAGACCCGTCACCTCGGCCTCAGCCTGACCGACGCCGCCAATGTGCAGAAGCTGGCGCGCTATCTGATCTATCCCGATCCATTCCTGCGCCTTCCCGCGGAATCCATCGCCTCCGGGCTCGGCAAGCAATCCAACCTGTGGCCGACCAGCATATCTGGCGATTTTCCGATCTTCCTGGTCAGGATCGGCGATGTCGCCGACCTGGAAATTGTCGCCCAGGCGCTCCGCTTCCAGGAATATATGCGCGCCCGCGGCATGATGATCGATTTCGTCGTCGTCAACGAACAGGCCTCGTCCTACGTGCAGGACCTGCAGCGGGCGGTCGAGACATTGTGCGAAAACAGCCGCTTGCGTGGTAAGGAGCTCGGACCGCGCCAGCACATCTTCGCGGTGCGCCGCGACCTGATGGACGAGGCGACCTACAAGACGCTGCTCGCTGCCGCGCGCATCGTGCTGCACACGCGCAACGGCACCATCTTCGACCAGATCGAGCGCGCCGAGGCCGCCGCGCTTCAGGCGCGGGATGCTCTGCAGCCGGCCGGCGCCACGGCGCTTCGTGAGCCGTCCTTGCCGGCGCCGACAATGGCGCGGGCCTTGGCGGCCCAGGCCTTGATCGAAAGCCGCGCCGACGGCAGCGGGCTGAGCCTCTGGAACGGTTTTGGCGGTTTTGACGGCGACGGACGCCACTATGTCACTCGCCTTGCCGGCCGGCGCGCGACGCCGCAGCCCTGGATCAACGTCGTCTCCAACGCGTCGTTCGGCTTCCATGTTTCGGCTGAGGGCGCCGCCTTCACCTGGAGCCGCAACAGCCGCGACTACCAGCTGACGCCATGGTCGAACGACCCGGTCTCCAACCGGCCGGGCGAGGGCATCTATGTCTACGATCATGCCAGCGGCAAGGCGTTCTCGCCGCTGGCCGCCGTCGTGCGCGATCCCGCCATGACCTACGAAACATGGCACGGGCAGGGTTTTTCGACCTTCCGTTCCAAGCGTGGACCGCTGTCGATGGACCTTACCCATGTGGTGGACCCAGTCGATCCGGTGAGGATCTCGAGGCTGCGCATCCAGAATTCGGGTTCCGTGCCGGCGCGGCTGCGCGTCTATGCCTATGCGGAATGGGTTCTTGGCAGCCATCGGTCGCGCACGGCAGCGACCATCGTTCCGTCCAGGGACGCCGCGACCGGCGCGTTGCTGGCGCAAAACCCCTACGGGCTCGACTTCAGTGAGCGGGTCGCCTTCCTGGCCGCCGACGGTGCGGCACAGTCGGTGACGGCCGACCGCACGGAGTTTCTGGGCAGGCACGGCAGCAGCGAGTTTCCGCATGCGGTGTTGACTGGCGCCGCCCTGTCGGGCCGCGTCGAGGCCGGCGACGATCCTTGTGCCGCAATCGCGCGCGACGTCGATATCCCTGCCGGCGGCGACGTGACGCTCATCTGGCTGCTCGGCGACGCTGCCTCCGTGGAGGAAGCCAGCGCCCTGGTGCTGCAGCACCGCAGCAAGGATTTCGACGAGCGGCTGGCCGGCAACGAGCGCGTTTGGCGAGGCTTTCTCGACACCATACAGGTCGAGACGCCGGACAAGGCGCTCGACGCCATGGTCAACCACTGGCTGCCCTATCAGAGCCTTGCCTGTCGCATCCGCGCCCGCTCGGCCTTCTACCAGGCGAGCGGCGCCTTTGGCTTTCGCGATCAGTTGCAGGACACGCTGGCCCTGCTTGCCCATGATCCCGGGCTGGCGCGCGACCAGATCCTCAATGCGGCGCGGCGGCAATTCCCCGAAGGCGATGTGCAGCACTGGTGGCTGCCGCGCACCGAGGCAGGCGTGCGCACCATGATCTCCGACGATGTGGTCTGGCTCGCCCATGCCACGGCACGTTATCTGCTGGTGACTGGCGACACCGCGATCCTCGGGGAGCAACTGCCCTTCATCGACGGACAGGCGCTGGGCGAGGGCGAGCACGATGCCTTCTTCACCCCGGAGATTTCGAAGAAGACCGCTTCGCTCTACGACCATTGCGCGCGAGCGCTCGATCTTGCCGTCAAGCGCAGCAGCCCGGCCGGGCTGCCGCTGATCCTCGGCGGCGACTGGAACGACGGCATGAACCGCGTCGGCGAGCACGGCAAGGGCGAGAGCGTCTGGCTGGGCTGGTTCCTGCTGAAGACGCTGGGCGACTTTGCCCCCGTCGCCAAGGCCCAAGGCGACACCAAGCGTGCGCAGGCCTGGACAAAGCACGCGGATGGGCTGAAGCGGGCGCTGGAAAGCACGGCCTGGGACGGGCAATGGTATCGTCGCGGCAGCTTCGACGACGGCACGCCGCTCGGCTCTCGCAATTCCGAGGAGTGCAAGATCGACTCGATCGCGCAGTCATGGAGCGTGCTGTCGGGCGAGGGCGATCCGGCGCGGTCGACGACCGCGATGCAGCAGGCAATGAAGATGCTCGTCGACGACGAGCTCAAGATCGTCAAGCTGTTCACCCCGCCCTTTTCCCGGACAGAGAAGGACCCGGGCTACATCAAGAGCTACCCGCCGGGAGTCCGCGAGAACGGTGGCCAGTACACTCACGCGGCCACATGGTTTGTCATCGCGCTCGCTGAAATGGGGCGCACCGATGATGCCTACCGCTGCTTTTCCATGCTCAATCCGGTCAACCACGCGCTCGACGAGGCCTCTGCGGAGCATTATCGCGTCGAGCCCTATGTTGTGGCGGCCGACGTCTATGCCGGACCAGGCAAGGGCGGTCGCGGCGGCTGGACCTGGTATACCGGCTCGGCCGGCTGGCTTTATCGTGCCGCGGTCGAGGGCATCCTCGGCATAGAGCGCCGAGGACAGCGTATCGAGTTCAAGCCGAAACTCCCTAGCCATTGGGATGGTTACTCGGCAACGCTCAAGATGTTGGGGGCCGAACTGAAGGTTCGCGTTATCCGCGACAAGAAGGTGAAAGCCATATTGCTTGAAGTGAATGGTACAAAGACAAAAGCTTCGTCTTTCGAACCCAAGGCTGGCGACAAAGTCGAGGTGGTCGTTCGGATACCTGCTTAATTTCAACGATTTAGAATGTCTCTGCGCGTGTCTGACGACGCGCATGGCTCCACCGCCTTTGCTTGCGCATAGTCCCTTCCAAAAAGCTGACCGCGGCCTTTTGGGGCGACGCGTAATCACTCGGTGATTAAAATTGTGGCAGCGCCCGTCCGCTGCCATGATTTCGCCGCAAGGCTGACATTTCACCTTTTATCTCAAACCGTTAGGTGATCACGGCAGATTTCGTACCGTCGCTATGTTTTGTTCGCGAAATGGGAACTGACGCGGTACAGGAGCATTGTTTTGCGACGCATCAACCGGTACGACTCTGGAAATGATGCAGTGCACAATAAATAGTTTGGCGGAGTAAGCTGAAGTGTCCCTTCTGCAAATCTACTGGAGAGCGCTGGGTTATCTCGCTGCCGACAGGAAACGCGTTGCGTTTATCTGCGGTGCCAATGTTGCTCTCGCCATCATCGCGATCCTCGAGCCGATCATGTTCGGACGGGTGATCGATGCCATCTCGGAACGCGGCTCCGTCTTTTCGACGCTCGGGCTGTGGGCCGGTCTCGGCGCCTTCAACATCGTCGCCTTCGTTCTGGTGGCACGCGGCGCCGACCGCTTTGCCCATAAGCGGCGCAGCGAGGTTCTTTGCGAGTCGTTCGAACGCGTGATCACCATGCCGCTTGCCTGGCATCATCAGCGCGGCACCTCCAACTCCCTGCATACGCTTCTGCGCGCTGTCGAGACTTTGTTCAGCCTGTGGCTCGAATTCATGCGGCAGCATTTGTCCACCGCCGTTGCGCTGGTTCTGCTGGTCCCCACAGCGATCAGCATGGACCTGCGCATGTCGATGGTCCTGCTCGCGCTCGGCGTTCTGTATGTCGGCATTGGGCGGCTGGTGATGCGGCGCACCAAGGAAGGCCAGGCGGCCGTGGAGCGACACTACCACAGGGTGTTCGCGCATGTGACCGACTCCGTGAACAACGTCGCCGTGCTGCAGAGCTACAACCGCATCGGCCACGAAACCAACGCGTTGAAGCGCTATGTCAAGAACCTGCTCGATGCCCAGAACCCGGTGCTCGACTGGTGGGCGATGGCCAACGCGCTGCACCGCCTGTCGTCGACCATCTCGATGATGGTTGTGCTCTTGATCGGCGCCTATCTGGTGACGCACGGTCAGTTGCGCATAGGCGACGTTATCGCCTTTACCGGCTTTGCCACGTTGCTGATCGCTCGCCTCGACCAGATGTCGGCTTTCGCCAATCAGATTTCCGAGGCGAGAGCGAAGCTGGAAGAGTTCTATCGGCTGGAAGATTCCGCCGCCGATGCGGCGGAACCGGAAGGCTTGCGCGAACTGGGCAGTGTCACCGGCCATGTGCGTTTCGAGAATGTCGGTTTCGAATTCGCCAATTCCGGACAGGGCGTCGACGACGTGTCGTTCGAGGTCCAGGCCGGCCAGACCGTCGCCATCGTCGGTCCGACAGGCGCGGGCAAGACCACGCTGATCAACCTTCTGCAGCGCGTGTTCACACCGGCCAGCGGCCGTATCCTGATCGACGGCATCGACATCCGCACCGTGACCCGCAGGTCGCTGCGCCACTCGATCGCCACGGTGTTCCAGGATGCCGGTCTGCTCAACCGTTCGATCGAGGACAATATCCGCGTTGGCAGGGCCGAGGCGACTTATGACGAGGTCCACGCCGCCGCCTATGCCGCCGCGGCTCAGGATTTCATCCTGTCGAAGAGCGAAGGCTACGACACGCTTGTCGGCGAACGTGGCGGCCAGCTTTCTGGCGGCGAGCGCCAGCGCATCGCCATTGCCCGCGCCGTGCTGAAGGACGCGCCTATCCTGGTTCTCGACGAAGCAACCAGTGCTCTCGATGTCGAGACGGAAGACCGCGTCAAGGAGGCGATCGACGAACTCCGGCGCGACCGCACCACCTTCATCATCGCCCATCGCCTGACCACTGTGCGCGACGCCGATCTGGTCGTGTTCATGGACAAGGGCAAGGTGGTCGAAATGGGTGGCTTCGCCGAACTGTCGATGCGCAATGGCCGCTTTGCCAGCCTGCTGCGCGCCGGTGGCCTGCTCAACGACGAGGAGGTTCGCCGCCTCAGCCGCACCGTGCAGCAGCAGGGCGAGGCCGCCTGAGCGTGCGCGGCTTTCCCTTCTCCCACAAGGGGAGAAGGCAAGAGCTGCTTGCGACACCACCACTCGATTGCCGCAAGCGTCCCGCCGGTTTATGTAGAGCCGCATGAGCGACACGACTTCACGCCTGACCGGCTGGATGGATCTTGCCAACCCGACGCGCTTCGTCGGGCTGGCCGACAAGGTCGTGCCGTGGCTGGCGATCGTCGCCGCGCTCATCCTTGCCGTCGGGCTTTATATGAGTTTCACGGCGCCGGAGGATTTCCAGCAGGGCATCACCGTGCGCATCATGTATATCCATGTGCCTTTCGCCTGGCTGGCCATGATGTGCTACACGCTGATGGCGGTCTCAGCACTTGGCACCCTGGTCTGGCGCCATCCGCTGGCCGATGTCGCGCTTAAGTCGGCCGCACCGATCGGCGCCGTCTTTACGGCCCTTGCGCTGATCACCGGTTCGATCTGGGGCAAGCCGATGTGGGGCACCTGGTGGGTGTGGGACGCGCGGCTGACCTCGGTCTTCGTGCTGTTCCTGATGTATCTCGGCATCATCGCGCTGACCCGCGCGCTCGACGACGCAAGCCGCGCTGCCTGGGCCGCCGCCATCATCACCCTGGTTGGCTTCATCAACATCCCTATCATCAAATTCTCGGTCGACTGGTGGAACACGCTGCATCAGCCGGCTTCGGTGTTCCGCATGGGCGGCGCGACCATCGACCCCTCCATGCTGAGGCCGCTGCTGGTAATGGCGCTCGGCTTCACCGTGCTGTTTTTCGCGCTGCATCTGACCGCGATGCGCACCGAAATCCGCCGCCGCCGCGTCATTTCCATGCGACGCGTTGCGGCGAGGCAGGCCGATAAGCACCACTAGTCTTAGTCTAGAGGGACGCGCCTGAGTTGGCCGTCATTTCACTCTGGTTCGCCTGACAACCACGTATCCTGCATCAACACTATCTGTGACCGCCGAAGCAGGCATGTTGCAATGCTGCAACAGCGATCTCCATAACTTCGATCCTGCCCTCGTTTTCACTGTTGACAGCTAAGCCGTGCACCGGAAGTGATGCATTATATTTGCCTGTTAATTGCCGTGGGGGATTTTGTCGATGAAAGTGCGTCTGCTTGCTGGTGTCTCCGCAATGGCCTTGACGCTTGGCTGGAACTCAGCCAATGCCGCCGACGCGGCGGTCGAAGTTCCGGCGGCTCAGGACCTATGGTACGTCACGCTATTTGGTGGCGCCAGCTTCCCAAATCGCGTGAAAACGCATGAGGACTACTACTACAACAACGACTTTTCGATGGACTTCGACACCGGCTTCGTGATCGGCGGCGTCGTTGGTAAGCGGCTCAACGATGTGTTCCGCGTCGAAGGCGAACTGTCCTATGCGCGCTACAAGGCGAGTTCGTATCTGGAGGGTGGGCATCCCTGGTTTCCGGCTGACGGCGATTTGTCCGCTACCTATCTGCTCGCCAACGTCTGGGCCGACGTTGCCCATTTTGGCGATGCCAAGCTCTATGTCGGTGGCGGCATCGGCGCCGCCTACGTGACCGCCGACACAACTTGGGGTGGTCACGCCTATGGATACGGGTCTGGTGGGTGGGGTTTCGCCGGCCAGGCGGGAGCCGGCGTCACCTACGCGCTGGCGCAGAATATCGACCTCGATTTCGGCTACAGGTTCAAGGCCGTCTCCAGCGTCGACTTCGATTCCTCTCGCGAAGGCAATGCTGTATTCTCGGACGGCAAGTTGAATTCCCACAATCTGCAGCTTGGCGTCACATTCAAATTCTGATTGGTTCACGCTGATTGCCGTGATATCCGGCGATTGGGGGTGAAGGATGCCGCTCTTGCCACGCCGGCAGCCTGTCGGTCTTCCGGCCATGGTCCAGGACTTTCTCCCGGCCGCTGGCGAGTCGGCGCCGGAGACGTTGCAGCGCGGCGTCGACCTGCAGCGCCGCAAGCGCTTTCGCGAAGCCGAGTTCTGCTACCAGACCGTGCTTCGCCGGCAGCCCAAAAATGCCATGGCGCTCAATCTGATGGGCACGCTGGCAATCGAGGCCCAACAAATTGAGACGGCCATCGACTTTATGAAGAGCGCGGTCAAGCTCGAACCGGGCAACGCCATTTTCCGCAACAATCTCGGTAACGCCTACAACCTGACCGGCAACATCGAGTTGGCGCGCAAGCATCTGAAAAAAGCGATCGAGCTCGACGACCGGCTTGTCGAGGCCTTGTGCAATCTCGGCAAATCCTACCGGAGCCAACTCGATGGCGATATCGCCGAGGGTTTCTATCGCCGCGCGCTGGCGGTCGACAGCCAATCGCTGACGGCGCTGGTCGGTATGGGCGACCTGCTCACCGACATGGGCCGGCAAGCCGAGGCGGTCGAATGCTTTGGCCGCGCCATCGCCGTCGACAAGGCGAATGTCGAGGCGCTGTCCGGGCTGGCGCTCGCGCGTCAGGCCGTCAAGGGCGATCCAGCCCTGGCCTTGGTGCTGGCCCGCCTCGAACTGCCGATGACCACCGATCGTGAGCGGGTCGTCCTGCACCACGCCGCCGGAAAAATCCTCAACGACCAGCACGAGTATCGCCTGGCCATCCATCATTTCGCCAGGGCCAAGGCAATTTCCGGCAATGATTTCGACATTGCCCTGCACACGCGGCTCTATGACAGCTTCATCGAAACGTTCGACGCCGGCTTTTTCGAAGCGCGGCCAAAGTTCGGCAATCCATCCGAACGGCCGGTGTTCATCGTCGGTATGCCACGTTCGGGAACAACGCTGACCGAGCAGATATGCGCCAGCCATCACGATATCCATGGCGCCGGCGAGCTGCCGACCATCCGTTCATTGGCCGGCGAACTTGGATTTGACCAGCTTGACCCGGCGGTTTTCGCCAAGGCCATGGCGGCGCTTACACCGGCGAAGGCGAAGGAACTTGGCTCGAAATATCTCGGCTATCTCAACAAGCGCAACGGCAAGGCGGCGCGTGTCGTCGACAAGATGCCGCATAATTTCGAGCTGCTGGCCTTCATCAGCCTCATTTTACCAAATGCCCGCATCGTCCACTGCCGGCGTGACCCGATGGACAATTGCACGTCCTGTTTCATGCATAATTTCTCCGATGCCCACGGCTACAATGCCGATCTGACCAAGCTTGGGCAGTACTACCGGCAATATGATCGCCTGATGCGCCATTGGACCAGGGTCGTTCCGCTGGCCATCCACGACATGCCCTACGAGGAAACCGTGGCCGATCTCGACCCCCGCGCTCGGGGATTGATCGGATTCCTAGAGGTCGAATGGGACGATGCGTGTCTGCGTTTCCACGAAACCGAGCGCACGGTGCGCACGCCAAGCCGCTGGCAGGTGCGCCAGCCGATCTATTCGTCCTCGGTCGAGCGCTGGAAGCTGTATGGCGATGCCCTCGATCCACTGAGGGCTGCACTGGGTCCGCTTGTCCAACCCTGATCCAAACGGGCGTTCGGTCCGAACGACGCCAAGCTCACCCCATCCGACCGCGCGCTGCCACCGGCAGCGTTTCAAGCACCTTGTCGCCGTCGACCAGATGCACCTCGTCGAACAGATTGGTAACCACGCAGCAATGATCGGGCACGACGCGCACGCGCTCGCCGATGCGAAGTTTTGTCTCGCCCGAAAGCGTGACATTGCCATGCTCTTCGCTGAGGCCGGTCACCCTCGCGCCAGGAATACCCAGCAGTTCGCCGAAATCGGCAAGCCCCAGTGTGTCGCTGGAGAGCGCCTTGCTGCCGGCATCGAGGATGGCGCGCGTCGGTGTCGGGTGGCTGACCACCGTCGACAGCACCGTCAGCGCGCAATCGTCGAGCCCACCGACGCCTTTGGCGACCTGGTAGCGGTCGAGATAGATGTACGTGCCGGGCCGGTATTCGGTGACGACGCTGTCCTCGCCCGAGCGCCACATATCCGGTGTGCCGCCGCTGGAGATGCGCTGGCATTCAAGGCCGGATGCGGCGAGTGCGTCACGTGCGCCGGCAAGCCAGGCTTCGGCCTCTGTGGCGCGGCCGGCGGCCGGATAGGTCATCAGCCCGCCGAAGGCGAGCCCCCTGGCCTTGGCGATCTCCCTGGCCAGCGCCACCGCCTCACCGGGGCTCTGCACGCCGCAGCGGCCCATGCCGGTGTCGCATTCGACCAGCACCGGCAAAGGGCGGCCGGCATCGGTGAACGTCGTCGCGAGCCCTTCCAGCGTCTCCACGCTGTCCGCCGTTACAGACAGTGTGACGCGGCCATGCAGCGCCTTGAGGCGCTCCAGCTTGGCGCGGCCAAGAATATTGTAGGGCAGAAAAATATCGGAGAGCCCGGCATCGGCCATCACCTCGGCTTCGCCGATCTTCTGGCAAGTGATGCCGACGGCACCCGCCGCGACCTGCTTCTTCGCCCAGTATGGCAGTTTGTGCGTCTTGATGTGCGGCCTGAGCTTCAGCCCATGGCGGTCGGCATGGGCCTGGGCGCGAGCGATGTTGGCTTCGGCGCGGGCGGCGTCGATCAGGATCGCCGGCGTATCGAGGTCGTCTATGCTGCGCATGGATTGTTACCTTGGGGATTTGCCTGGACTTATGGCCCTGATCGGCCCGGATGTCATGAGGCCAGCATGTGGTTTACGTCGACACCGGATCGGTGTTCGGCTATGCGCTGTAGGCGCCGCCTGAAGAAGGGATCACGATCATGAAACGCTCCACCGTCAACGACATCATCCGCGATGCCGACACTTTCATTCGCTCGTTCGGCTACATCATGCCGCCCTTCGCCTATTGGAGCCCGGAAGAGATGAAGGCGCGCCGGCAGGATTCGTCGGCCATCTTCTCCTCCCGGCTTGGCTGGGACATCACCGATTTCGGCCAGGGCAAGTTTGGCGAACTCGGCCTCTTCCTGTTCACCGTTCGCAACGGTCGCTACGAGGACATGAAGAAGGGCATGGGCATGCTCTATGCCGAGAAGATCATGATCTCGCGCAAGGACCAGCTGTCGCCAATGCACCGCCACAACATCAAGGCCGAGGACATCATCAACCGTGGCGGCGGCAGACTGGTGCTGGAACTGTTCATGCACGATCGCGATGGCGGCATCGATCCGAAGGCCGAGGTATCGGTGCCTGTCGACGGAACCATCCACAGGCTGCCGGCGGGCGGGCTGCTGAAGCTCGACCCGGGCCAGAGCGTCACGCTTCTGCCGGGCGTCTGGCACGCCTTCTGGGCCGAGGGCAAGGATGTGCTGATCGGCGAGGTTTCGACCGTTAACGACGATCTCACAGACAATGTCTTCCGCGAACCGATCGGCCGCTTCGCGGACATCGACGAGGATGTCGCGCCGCTGCACCTGCTCGTGTCCGACTACGAGAAGTGGGTGGGGTAAGCAGGGACGGGCGGTCTTGGCGGTTGGCAAAATTTGCGCCATCTTTGGTCAATGAACCCTCCGCTTAATAAAACGTAGGAACGGCCTGTTCCTTATCCTGATCATCGCCGTGGTGGCCATTCAGTTGGCGCTTGGCACCGCAACCGCCCTGTTTGGAGGAGGGACGGTGGGTGCTGTGGTGGACGCATTGGTGACGAGCGTAACGTCGATGGTGATGTCGATCGCGACGGCGGTCAGCTATGTCGAACTGCGTCAGGTCAAGGAAGGCATCAGCGTCGAAGAACTGGCGGAAATCTTCTCATAGCGGGAGGGTCCCCGGCTACCACATCACGCCCGCCTACCACATCATGAACGAGGCGACGTCCGCATCGGAGACCTTGCCGGCGCTGACATCGGCGATCGCTTGGTCGATGATAGCGATGCCTTCGGCCACTTCGTCCTCGGTCAGCGTGAGCGGCGGCATGAATTCGAGCACATTGGCCTTCAGCCCGACATAGGTGAAGGCCGCACCCAGCTCATAGCCGCGATAGATGATCTTGGCCGTCGTCGTCGCCGCCACCGGCTCACGCGTCGAGCGGTCCTTGACCAGGTCGACGCCGACGGCAAGGCCACGGCCGCGCACGTCGCCGATGATCTCGTGTTTTGCACCGAGCGCCCTGAGCGCGTCGGAGAATAGCGCCCCGATACGCGCCGAGCGTTCGACCAGGCCATCTGTCTCGATCGCCTTCAGCACCGCATTGCCGGCGGAGGTCGCCACCGGGTTGCCGGCGGTCGTCTGCAGCGCGAAGGCCGGCGCGTGATCCATGATCTCCTTTGGTCCGATAACGGCCGATAGCGGCAGGCCGCCGCCGATGCCCTTGCCGAAGACCACGAGATCGGGCGTCAGACCCTCATGCTGGAAACAGTGCATCATGCCGGTGCGCGCCAGCCCGACCTTGACCTCGTCGACGACTATTCTGATGCCGTGCCTGCGGCAACGCTCCTGCAACGCCTTGAGGAAACCCGGCGGCGGCACGATCAGCCCGCCATCCGACATCAGCGGCTCGATGAACACGGCCGCCACCTGATGCGGCGGGCAGGTGGTCTCGAACTGGTAGTCGAGCAGGGCAAGAACGGCCTCGGCGCTGAACTGCGGCCGGTAGGGATCGGGGTAGGGGAGCAACAGCACGCCTGGCCTCGGCAGCGTGTGGGTCATGGCGGTATGGCCGCTGATGCCCATCGATCCGGAAAGATTGCCATGATAGGAGCCGATGAAGGAGATGAAGCGCGAGCGGCCGGTGGCGGCCTGCAGGACGCGCACGGCGCAGTCATTGGCGTCCGAGCCGGAATGGCCGAACCAGACCCGGCGCTCGTCATTGCCGGGCGTGATCGCCAGCAGCCGCTCGGCCAGCGAGACGGCCGGCTCGTTCGGGTAGAGCAAGAGGCTGGCGCCCGCCATGTCGCGGATCGAGGCTTCGACCGCCTCGACGACGGCCGGATGGCCGTAGCCGAGAATGGCCGGGCCGGCCGATCCCGACAGGTCGAGCAGCGAACGTCCGCCTTCCTCGATCAGCCGGTTGCCCTGGCCGCCGATGAGGCTGAGCGGCGAGAAACGCAGCTTGCCGATCTGGGCGATGGTTGCCGCGTCGCGCTCGCGCAGGCTGAGATTGCTCATGAAGCCTTCTCCTTTTGCTGCGCGGGCAAGGCGGCGGCCACGCGGTCCGCCCATGCCTCGATGCCCGAGCGGCTCGCCAACAGGTCTTGCCGGATCTCGATGAGCACGGCGGGAATGCCGCGATCGTCGCCATGGATCGGCACGGCGTAGTCGGCGTCGCGGGTGATCACGTAGGGCACGTTGGCCGCGGCGTTGAGCTTGCCGTCGCGGCGCAGTCCGGCAAGGATTGCTTCGCCGAAATCGCCGGCGCGGTCGTAAAGCACGCCGGCATGCCAGGGCCGGGCAATCCCGAGGAAAACCGGCGTGAAGGAGTGGATCGTCGCGATCCGGGTCGCTCTGCCGTCCTTCGCGCGACGGTCGAGTTGCGCGGCCACCCGGTCATGAAACGGGGTGAACATGATTGCGGCGCGCCGTTCGCGCTCGGCCTCGTCAAGCCCGACATTGCCGGGAATATCGGTGTCTTCGGACAACACCGGGATGCTGCCGCTGGTCCCGAGCGGCCGGTTGAGGTCGATCAGCAGCCTAGAATAACCGCTGAGGAACGCCGGCGCTTCGAGCCGCGCCGACAGCAGGCGCGTCACTTCGGCGGCGCCGATATCCCAGGCGATGTGGCGTTGCAGATGGCTGGCATCGAGACCGAGTTGGCGATATTCGGCCGGCATGTGGTTCGACGCGTGCTCGCACAGGAGCACGATGTCGGAGGCCCCGCCTTCGTTGAGGACCTCGACGGCCGCCGGCCAATCTTTTTCAGGCTGGATGCCTTTTCCGAGCTGCATAACCATCAATAGAGCGTCCGGTAGAGATCGCAGACAGCCACGGGATCGAGGCCTGCAAGGCGCTCGCTCTCATGCCGCTTGAGGCCGACGAAGGTCTCGACGAAGACAGGCGCGAACCATCCGGTGACGGTGCTGTCGGCGGTGAGCGCATCGAGCGCCGCCGGCAGCGTTTCCGGCAATCGCACGAGGCCGAGCTTGGCGCGCTCCGCCTCGCTCATCAGTGTCGGGTCGCCGGTCACCAGCGGTGGCGCCGGCAGCTTGGCCTTCAGCCCCTCCAGTCCCGCCCGCACGATGGCAGCCAGCGACAGATAGGGGTTGCCGGTGGCGTCAGCCGCCCGGTACTCGATATTGTACTGCCTAGCCGGATCGCGGCCGCCGATCGTCACCGTCGGGCAGATGCGCAAGGACGCCTCGCGGTCGCGATCGGCCAACCAGGTATAGGACGAACTCCAGCTATGCGGTTTCAGCCGGTAGTAGGACGACACGCTCGATGCCGTCATTGCGGTGATCCCAGGCAAATGCCGTAGCACGCCGGCACAGAAGGCGCCGGCCCGGCTGGACAGGCCACCTGGACCCTTCGGATCGTAGGTCGCCGGCTTGCCGGCCTCGTCGACGAAGCTGAAATGGATATGGACGCCGTTGCCGACCGCATCGGGGGCTGCCTTGGGCGTGAAGCTGGCGCGCCAGCCGGCGGTGCGCGCCACTTCGCGCGTGATCTCGCGGATGGCGACCGCACGGTCGGCGGCGGTGAGCGCGTCCGCGGGCTCGTGCGTCACCTCGAACTGCTCATTGCCGAATTCGGCGATCACCACTTCGGGAGCGACGCCCGCTTCCTCCAGCGACGCCATCAGATTGGGCGCGAACGGGTCGGCGCGGCGCAGCGCGGCGAACGACATTGAGTGGCCCGGCGCGAAGCCGGCGTCGGCAATGTGGAATTCATGCTCGAAGGCGGCGATGACCGAAAGCCCGGTCGCGGCCTTCAGTTCGGCCAAGGCGTCTTTCAGCATGGTGCGCGTGCAGCCGACCCACGGGCTGCCGTCGAGCTCGACGATGTTGCCGGCGACCATGTCGAAGGGCGTCGCCGATCCCGTCAGCGTCGTGCGAAAGCGCGCGTTGAGATCGGGCATCAGCCGCACGTCGCCGGACGAACCCCAGGGATTGGGATCGACGATGGAATTGAACGCTGTCAGCGACAGATTGGCCTGCAGCCAGCCGACGCCGGTGGCGGCGATCTTCTGCAGCTTGCTTTCGACCACCGAGCGGCCGCGCGTGATGGCGGAAAGATCGGTGGTGACGACGGCAACGAGAGGTTCGACAGTCGATGTCATGCAGCTTTTCCCAAGGCTTTGAAGCGGGCGACGACCGTGTCGGTGTCGGTGACCCAGCAGTATCCGCCGAACGCCTTGAGTGCGATGTCGTGGCGTTCCTGCGTCGCCGCGGCGCAAGCATCCGACACGCAGGTGACGAGGTAGCCGCGGTCGGCGCCGTCGCGCACCGTCATGTCGACGCACTGGTCGGTCATGATGCCGACAACCACGAGGTAGCGCACGCCGAGGTTCTTCAGGACGTAGTCGACATTGGTCGAATTGAAGATGCCGGACGACGTCTTCGGCAGCATGATCTCGTCGCCGACCGGCGCCAGCGATGGCACTGGCAGGCCTTCCGGCAGGCTGGGAGCGATATGGATCGGCGTCAGCTTGTGGTCGAGCGAGCGGTCGCGGCCGTCTTCCGTCAGGCTCTGGATGATGGTGTGGAGGACCTCGACGCCGTTGGCGCGAGCTGCCGCCAAAAGGCGTTCCTGGTTGGGGATCGTCTGCGACGCCGTCTGCCTGTAGAAATAATGATCAGGGCCACGTTCGGGGTGCCCCGGGTCGGCGCCAGGCTCCAGCCAGACGCGCTGCATGTCGACCACAAGCAGCGCGGTTTCGCCGACGCGGAAGGGCTCGTTTCGTTTGGGCAGCGATTGCGTCATGCTTTCTGGTCCTGTCTTGCTCTGGCTGATTTTGGTCCGGGCGTCCGGCGTTTCTCTTGCGGGTTCTCGCTGTCGAGCGTCACGGCATTGGCATGCCGCACCTCTTCCAGCCGTTCAATGCGCTCGCGGGCGTCATCGCCCAGCGTCGAAAGGATATGGGCGACCAGCGCCTCCATCTGCGCGATCGCAGGCGCCAGCGTGTCGTAGGGAGAGGCGACTTCCAGCGGGCTGACGATGGTGACTTCGGCAAGATCGGCGATCGGCGACAGCCATTGATCGGTGAACAGCACGATGCGCACATCGCGCGCCGCGGCCTGCCTGGTGTATTCGATGACGTCGAACTGATAGCGACGATAGTCGAAGACCACGAGCACGTCACGGCGGCCGAGATCGGCCAGCGTGTCGAAGGCCTGTGCCGACAGCGTGCCGATGTCGCGCACGCCGGGCCTGAACTGCAGCATGTAGCCGGCGAGCATGCCGGCAACATGACGGCTGAAACGGCCGCCGAGCATAACCACATCGCCCCTGGCCTCCATCAGCAGGCGGGCCGCGCGGTCGTAGCTCTGCAGCGGCGTGATGCCGGCTGATTTTTCGATCGCAGCACCGACCGAGCCGAGATAGGCGAGGATCGCGCTATCTTCCGCGCCGGACGGCCGCTTGGCTTCCATCATCAGCAAGGGCGAGTGCAGCCTGGCCTCGACCTCCGCCAGAAGTTTCGCCTGGAAATCCGGGAAACCCTCATAGCCGAGCTTCACCACCAGCCTGACCACGGTCGGGTCGCTGACGCCGGCGCGCCGCGCCAGCGCCGAGGCGGTGCCGAGGCCGGATGTCGGATAGTCGGTCAGCAGCAGCCGGACGATTTTTTCCTCCGACGGCGTCAGCGCCAGGTCCTGTCGCATCAGAACATCGCGTATCGCCATTGGCCTCCCCGAAATCCGTGTTGGGCTCTCTGCCTCGTTGTGTCGAGTTTATTACAGGGATTTTGATTTCGGTCAACAATGAAGAGATATTGACATAGTCGAACGACTGGTCTTAGCTTGTCCGAAAGTAGCCAAGAGACTGTGGGGAACAGCCATGCGGAACGGAAGCGACGTCATCGTCGTTGGCGCGGGTATAGTGGGATCGAGCGCCGCCTATCATCTTGCCGCGGCCGGTGTGGCGGTGACGCTTGTCGAACAGACCCATCCCGCAGGCGGGCCGTCCGGCAAGTCCTCGGCACTGCTGCACGCTTTCTACCTGATGCCGGAACTGTCGCGGCTCGCCATCCGTGGTCGCGAGATCCTGGTGTCGCTGGAGGAGATCGCCGGCGAGGGTTCCTTCGTCACGGAAGTCGGCATGATGTGGGTCTGCGGCAACGACAATGAGGCGAGCTGGAAGGCTGCCGCCGAACGCATTCGCGGCGAGGGTGCGCTGATCGAGACGCTGTCGCCGCAAGCCTTCGCCGACGCGGCACCCGGCTTTGCGCTGGACAATGTCGCGCTGGCGCTGTGGGAGCCCGAATATGGCTATGCCGATGCCTTCGGCGCCACCAATGCGATTGCCCGCGCCGCCAAGGTACGCGGCGCGAAGATCATGCAGAACACGCTTGTCGACCGGCTTGTGAAGGAGGGCGACCACATCACCGGCGTGGTGCTCGCCGATGGCACTGTGCTGAAGGCCGATGCCGTGGTGCTCGCCGCCGGACCGTGGACGCGCCGCCTGCTGGCGACGGTCGGCCTCGATCTGCCGCTGCATGTCGAGCGCCATCCGATGGCGGTGCTCGACGCCGCCGGCAAGGCGCGAAAGATCATGCCCTTCGCCTGGTGCGACGACATCTCCTGCAACTATGCACGGCCCGACAATGATGGCGTCATTCTGGCCGGCACCTGGGCCGGCGGCGGCACCGGCTTGCGCCATGAGCATGCGGGCCGTCCGCGTTTCGTCGACAACCCCGACGACTACATGGAAGGCGTCGAGGAAGCGGAATCGGTCGAGATCCTCGAGACTTTTGCGACGCGGGTGCCGGCAATGGCCAAGCTCGGCATTCGCCCCGGCTATGCCGGGCTCTACGACATGAGCCCCGACGACCTGCCTGTCATCGGCGCCATGCCCGGCGTCGACGGGCTGTTCGTTTCCGCCGGCTCCTCCGGCCATGGCTTCAAGACCGGGCCGGCGGTCGGCGAGGCGATTGCAAGACTGGTCGGCGAAGGCGCCCAGCCGATCCTGGCGCCGTTCTCGCCCAGCCGCTTCAAGGCTGCGTGATGGCGCAGGTAGCGATGAGCGAAAGCCCCGGCCGGTCCTTCATGCCGGCCGCGTTCCGCAACGCCGGCGCCGATGCGCTCTGCATGGTGGTGGCACTGCTGCTGGCTGCGCTCATCATCTTCCTGTTCGGCGGTGCCGCCATGCAGCGGGTCGTCACCTATGCCGCGATCATGCTGACGGCGGTGCTCGGCCTGCAGATATTCTCCGGCAACAGCGGCATCGTCTCCTTCGGCCACGCCGCCTTTGTCGGGTTGGGCGCCTATGCCACCGGCATCCTGACCATGCCGGCCGCACTGCAGCGCACGGCGTTGCGCGATCTGCCGCAATTCCTCGCTGGTTATGAACTCTCTTTCTTCGCCGCACTCGCCGTGGTGCTGGTCCTTGCGATCGTCATCGGGTTTTTAACCGGCACGCCTTTGCTGAGACTGTCCGGGTCGAGCGCGTCGATCGCAACGCTCGCCATGCTGATCATCGTCTATACGCTGCTGGTCGCCGGCCGAGAGATCACCCGCGGCAGCCAGCCTTTCTACGGCGTGCCGCGCGAGGTCGGATTGTGGACCGCTGTCGGCATCGCTTCGGTGGCGCTGGTGGCGGCGAGG
Source organism: Mesorhizobium sp. STM 4661 (assembly GCF_000359125.1). GTDB lineage: Bacteria > Pseudomonadota > Alphaproteobacteria > Rhizobiales > Rhizobiaceae > Mesorhizobium. The sequence goes on from NZ_CAAF010000048.1 coordinate 44,394, forward strand.
CTGTTCCGGGAAACCGCCTTCGGGCTCGCCACCCGCGCCGCCGCCAATGACGAGCGGGGTGCTGCCGCCGTCGGCGTCGACCAGCGCACCTCGCGGCTGGCCGCCTGGGTGGTGGGCACGGTTGCCGCCATGGCCGCCGGTGCCATGATGGCGCAGTTCCTTGGCGCCTTTTCGCCGCGCGATTTCTATTTCGATCTCGGCTTCACCTTGCTCGCCATGCTGATCGTCGGCGGCATGAACTCCTCGCTTGGCGCCTTCACCGGCGTTGTCGTCACCATTACCGTGATTGAAATCGTGCGCCGCTTCGAAGGCGGTGGCGAAGTGTTCGGCCTCCATCTGCCGGTGCTGTTCGGCCTGACCCAGGGCGTGCTTGCGATCGCCATGATTCTTATCATCTGGCGCCGGCCGACCGGCCTGTTTGGCGAGCGCGAACTGAATCTTTTGCGCCGGCCCGGCGGCCGGGCTGTAACGTCCACGGCCGCGCCGCTGCTGCATGTCGAGCGCGACCGGTTGGCGGCCGACCATCTGTCACGGCGCTATGCCGGCGTCGTCGCCGTCGACGACGTGACGCTCGCCTTTGACACCGACAGCATCACCGGCATCATCGGTCCGAACGGCGCCGGCAAGACGACGCTGCTCAACATGCTGGCCGGCGATGTCGAACCAAGCGCCGGCACCGTGTCGATCGGTGGCGCGGTGAGAGCGGCGTCCGCCTTCCGCTTCGCCCGCTCGGGCGTTGCCCGCACTTTCCAGAACATCCGCGTCTTCCCCGCTATGACTGTGCTGGAAAACGTCGTCGTCGCGGCCCGTCAGGTCGAGCCTGACCTTGGCCAGGCCGAGGCAGCGGCGATGCGCGAGCTTTCCCGCATGGGGCTGGCGAAGTCAGCCGATCACCCAGCGGCCAGGCTTGCCTACGGCCAGCGTCGCCGGCTGGAGGTGGCGCGGGCGCTGGCGCTAAAGCCGCGCTTCCTGCTGCTCGACGAGCCCGCCGCCGGCATGAACGCCGTCGAGACCGCCGAGCTGGTGTCGATCCTGTCGGCGGTTCGCACCGAGCGCCGCATTGGCGTCGTGCTGATCGAGCACGACATGCGGCTGGTGATGAATCTCTGCGAACGCATCGTCGTCATCGACCACGGCCGCGTCATTGCCGACGGCACCCCGGCCGAGGTGCAAAACAACCCTGCCGTCATCGCCGCCTATCTCGGCAGCCGCACCGCCCGCGCCAAGACCCCCAGTGAAACCACCGCAAACGAAACCGCATGAGTCACAACAACAACCAACGATAATAAATCCAGCCAACGATAATAAATCCAGAAGGAGAACCGACATGCCAACGCTTTATCGCCTTCACCGCGCTGCTCTCTATGCGGCGGTATTCGGCATCGCCGCCGTTTCGACCGCCAGCGCCGCGGAGATCGTCATCGGCGCCGCCACCGCGCAAACCGGCGGCCTTGCCCCCTATGACCAGCCCGCACTTGCCGGCCTGCGCATGGCACTTGATGAGCTCAACGCCAAGGGCGGGTTGGGCGGCAAATACACCGTCAAGCTGGTGATCAAGGACACGCGCTCCGACACCGCGCAGACCGCCACGGTCGCCCAGGAACTGATCGACGCCGGCGCCAAGATCATGATCACGCCTTGCGATGCCGATCCTTCGATCTCGGTCGGCCAACTCACCCAGCCGCTCGGCATCCCGACACTGACGCTGTGCGGCTCCGCCCCGGTGCTGACAGGCGCGGTCGGCGACGTCATGTTCGGCACCTATCCGGCCGACAATGTGCAGGCGACCGCGGTCGCCGAATTCGCCATCGCCGAAGGCAAGAAGAAGGTCTTCCTGCTGACCTCGCCGGATTCCACCTACACCGCCAATTTGCCCGAATATTTCGGCAAGGTGTTCGAGAAGAAAGGCGGCGCCATTGCCGGCCGCGGCACCTACACCATGGGCCAGCCGGATTTTTCCGCCGAGATCACCAACATCAAGGGCCTCGCCGACCAGCCCGACCTGATCATGACGGCCGCCTACGAGCCTGATTTTCCGGCCTTCATCCAGCAATTGCGTGGTGCCGGCGTCACCATTCCGGTCTATGGCGCCGATGCCATCGGCACGCCGACCATCAAGGCTCTGGGCAAGCTGGTCGACGGCGTCGTCTATACGGCGGCCGGCTATGCCGAGCCGGGCAGCAAGCTGGAAGCCTTCAACGCCGCCTTCACCAAATATGCCGGGCATGCGCCGGAATCGACCTATGAGGTGAATGGCTACGAGATCGGGCTGATCCTGGACCAGGCGGTCAAGACGGCCGGCTCGGACGATCCCAAGGCTATCCGCGACGCCATTGCCGGCCTCAAGGATTTCGAAGGCATTACCGGCAAGATCACCTATGCCGGCACCGACCGCATGCCGCTGCGGCCCGTGGCGCTGATGCGCTATGAGGGCGGTGAGGGCAAGCACATCCAGACCGTGATCCCCGACGCCGCCGACGTGCCGGCGCCGTGACATCATGCTGAGCGTCGAAGCCCTGAAGATACGCTACGGCGAGGTCGAGGCGGTGCGCCGCGTCGATCTTGCCGTCGACAGCGGCGAGATCATCGCACTGGTCGGTGCCAATGGCGCCGGCAAGAGTTCGACGCTCAGTGCCATCGCCGGGCTGGTGCCGGCTGCGTCCGGCAAGGTGGTCTTCGACGGCGTCGACATCACCGGACTGGCGCCCGAGGCGATCGCCCGCAAGGGCGTCGCGTTGGTTCCGGAAGGCCGCCGCGTCTTCGCCAGCCTGACCGTGGCCGACAATCTGCGGCTCGGCGGCGCCGTGCATCTGGCGGCTCCGGAGGCGAGGGCGCGCGAGGAGGAGATGCTGGAACTGTTTCCGATTCTGCGCCGCTATCACCGCGCCAAGGGTGGCAATCTGTCGGGCGGCGAGCAGCAGATGCTGGCCATCGCGCGGGCCCTGATGAGCAAGCCGCGCATGGTGCTGCTCGACGAGCCTTCGCTCGGCCTTGCCCCGCAACTGATCGACACCGTCTTCGACCTGATCGCCGAATTGCGTCGCACCGGCCTGACCATCCTGCTGGTCGAGCAGAATGTGGCGCTGGCGCTGGAGATCGCCGACCGCGCCGTGGTCCTTGCCAATGGCGAGGTGGTGCTGTCGGGCACGGCGAAAGAACTCGCCAGTTCGGACCTCGTCCGCCAAGCCTATCTCGGAGCCTGACCATGATCGCGCAGCAGATCATCAATGCGGTGAGCCTTGGCGGCGTCTATGCGCTCCTGGCGCTCGGCCTGGCGATCGTCTTTTCCATTGTCGGCCTGATCAACTTCGCCCATGGCGAGTTGATGACGCTGTCGGGCTATGCGCTGCTTGCCTCTCTGGTCCTCGGCCTGCCGTTCCCGGTGGCGGTGCTGGCCGCCGTCTCCTGCGGTGCGCTGGCGGCGCTGGCCATGGAGCGCGTCGCCTTTCGGCCAATGCGCGGCGCCAGCGTCACCAGCCTTTTGTTGACCAGCTTCGCCGTTTCGAGCCTGCTGAAGGTCGTCTTCCAGAACGGCATCTCGGCCCGGCCGCAGGCTGTCGCCATGCCCGGCTGGATGACCGGCGCCTTCTCTTTCGGCGATTTCACCATCGGCGTCGGGCCTAGCATCTCGATCGTCGTTTCGGCGCTGGCGCTGATTGCGCTGGAGATCTTCCTGCGCCGCACCGTGACCGGCACGGCGATGCGCGCCGCGGCGGAAGACTTCGACGTCGTGCGCCTGATGGGCATCCCGGCCAGTCGCATCATCGCCACCGCCTTCCTGCTCTCCGGCCTGCTGGCCGGGCTGGCGGCGATGCTGTGGGTAGCGCAGCGCGCCTCCGTCGATCCGCTGATGGGCTTCACCCCGGTGCTGAAGGCCTTCATCGCCGCCGTCGTCGGCGGGCTGGGCAGCCTGCCAGGTGCTGTCGCCGGCGGTTTCCTGCTCGGCATCATCGAGGTGCTGCTGCAGGCGACGCTGCCGGCGACGATCGCACCCTATCGTGACGCCATCGTGCTGTCGGGCGTCATCGCCGTGCTGCTGGTGCGGCCGCAAGGCCTGATCCCGGCGGTTCGAGTGCAGCGTAGCTGATCCCGTGTACAGTAAACCCGAATTCGCGCCGCTGTCGCAGGACGACGTCTTCGGCCTGATCAAGGCGGCGGCCTTCGCAACGGTGGTCACATCGGGGCCGCAGGGGTTGGTCGCCTCGCATCTGCCGTTCGTGCTCGACCGGGAGCGGGGCCCAAACGGCACGCTGGTGTCGCACCTTGCCAGGCAGAACCCGCACAGCGCGCTGGTATCAGAGGGCAGGGAGACGATCGCCGTCTTCCAGGGGCCGCATGGCTACATCTCCTCGTCCTGGTATCCGCGCGATCCGGTGCGCGACAGCGCGCCGACCTGGAATTTCGCCGTCGTGCATTGCCATGGCCGGCCGGCGCCGCTCGACGATCACGCCACCGCCCGGCATCTGCTGCAACTGGTCGACGTGCTGGAGAAGGATCGCGAGGACCGCTGGCGCATGCGCGAGCTCGGTCCCGGCGGCATGGAGCGGCGTATGCCGCATATCCTTGGTTTCGACCTGCCGATCGAGCGGCTCGAGGCCAAGTTCAAGATGGGGCAGGACGAACGCCTCTACGACACCAGTGCCGCGATTGATGCGCTGGAGGCGCGCGATCCGGCACTTGCCGCTATGATGACGGCGCGCAACGCGCACCGCAAAGACTGATTGCGGGAGGAAGTCAGACCCATGATCGCCAATCTCAACATCGTGCCCTTCGTCGGCGTCGACCACATGATGAAGCTGGTGCTGAAGATCGGTGCCGAGCGTTTCCTCACCGAACTTGCCGGCTACATCGAGGACGATTTCCGCCGCTGGCAGGCCTTCGACAAGACGCCGCGTGTCGCCTCGCACAGCGCCGAGGGCGTCATCGAATTGATGCCGACCAGCGACGGCGAGGTCTATGGCTTCAAATATGTCAACGGCCACCCGAAGAACATGCGCGAAGGCCGCCAGACCGTGACCGCCTTTGGCATGTTGGCCGATGTCCACAATGGCTATCCGGTGCTGCTGTCGGAAATGACCATCCTGACCGCGCTGCGCACTGCCGCGATGTCGGCGCTGGCGGCGAAACACCTCGCTCCACCCGGCGCCGACTGCATGGCGCTGATCGGCAACGGCGCCCAGGCCGAGTTCCAGGCGCTGGCCTTCAAGGCTTTGCTGGGCGTGCGCAAGCTGCGCTTCTACGACATCGACCGCACGGCGACGGAAAAGTGCATCCGCAACCTCGCCGGGCTGGGTTTCGACATGGTGGCTTGCGCCACCACGGGGGAGGCGGTCGAGGGTGCCGGGATCATCACCACCGTCACCGCCGACAAGCAGTACGCCACCATCCTCACCGACAACATGGTCGGGTCCGGCGTCCACGTCAACGCGGTTGGCGGCGACTGCCCCGGCAAAACCGAATTGCATCGCGACATCCTGCTGCGCTCGGATATCTTCGTCGAATATCCCCCACAGACCCGCATCGAGGGCGAGATCCAGCAGCTTGCACCGGACCATGAGGTGACCGAGCTGTGGCAGGTCATCACCGGCGCGGCGAAAGGGCGGCGCGATGCCGGCCAGATTACGCTGTTCGATTCCGTCGGCTTCGCCATCGAGGATTTTTCGGCGCTGCGCTATGTCCGCGACCAGTTGCGCTCGACCGGGCTATACCAGGAGCTGGACATGCTGGCCGATCCCGACGAACCGCGCGACCTGTTCGGCATGCTGCTGAGGGCGGCGAAGACAGGGCAGGCGGCGTCGTAGCGCCAGCGGCGAAGTTGCCGATCCCCCCGCAAGGGAGGAGATCGGATGTCGCCTCGGCTTTCGCCAATCATCAACGCTGGAACGCAGGTGGCTGAGGGCCGCGCAAAGCTGAAACGATTGCCCTGAGGGCCCTTGCGACAGGCGTGACAGACCGAGTTAAATAGCGTATATTGACATAAAGATGTCTTTATGTGACTTGGCGTGACTGTCGCCTTGAGGATGAAAAATGTCGCAAAACCCTTCACCGCTGGACGATTTGTTCGGCCCCGTCGCGGCAAAGCCGGACGGTTCGGAAGTGCTTGCGGCGCTGACGGCGGCGGCGCGCGAACGCATCCTTGTCCTCGACGGCGCCATGGGCACGCAGATCCAGGGCCTGGGCTTCGACGAGAACCACTTCCGTGGCGACAAATTCGCCGACTGCGCCTGCCATCAGCAGGGCAACAACGACCTGCTGATCCTGACGCAGCCCAAGGCGATCGAGGAGATTCACTATCAATACGCCATCGCCGGGGCGGACATCCTTGAAACCAACACCTTCTCCTCGACCGCCATCGCCCAGGCCGATTACGGCATGGAGGATGCGGTCTACGCGCTGAACCGCGACGGTGCACGGCTGGTGCGCAGGGCAGCGCTGCGGGCTGAGCAGGAGGACGGCAAGCGCCGTTTCGTCGCCGGTGCGCTGGGGCCGACCAACCGCACCGCCTCGATGTCGCCGGATGTCAACAATCCCGGCTACCGCGCCGTGACGTTCGACGAATTGCGCCTTGCTTATGGCGAGCAGCTACGCGGCCTCATCGACGGCGGCGCCGACATCATCCTGATCGAGACCATCTTCGATACGCTGAACGCCAAGGCGGCGATCTTCGCCTGCAACGAGATCTTCATCGAGAAGGACGTGCATCTGCCGGTCATGATCTCCGGCACGATCACCGACCTGTCCGGCCGCACGCTCTCCGGCCAGACGCCGACGGCTTTCTGGCATTCGGTGCGCCATGCCAGCCCGTTCACGATCGGCCTCAACTGCGCGCTGGGCGCCAACGCCATGCGGGCGCATCTGGACGAGATTTCCGGCGTCGCCAACACCTTTACCTGTGCCTATCCGAATGCCGGCCTGCCCAATGAATTCGGCGGTTACGACGAGAGCCCGGAATTCATGGCGGCGCAGATCGAGGATTTCGCGCGCGAGGGATTGGTCAACGTCGTCGGCGGCTGCTGCGGCTCGACGCCGGACCACATCCGCGCCATCGCGGCGGCGGTGAAGAAATATCCGCCGCGCGCTGTTCCCGATATCGAACCCAGGATGCGCCTGTCGGGGCTCGAGCCGTTCACGCTGACCGACGAGATTCCGTTCGTGAATGTCGGTGAGCGGACCAATGTCACGGGCTCGGCCAGGTTCAGGAAGCTGATCACGGCGGGCGACTATGCCGCCGCCCTCGATGTAGCGCGCGACCAGGTCGCCAACGGCGCCCAGATCATCGACATCAACATGGATGAAGGCCTGATCGATTCGAAGAAGGCGATGGTCGAATATCTCAACCTGATCGCGGCTGAGCCTGATATCGCCCGCGTTCCCGTGATGATCGACAGTTCCAAATGGGAGATCATCGAGGCCGGCCTGAAATGCGTGCAGGGCAAGCCGCTGGTGAACTCGATTTCCATGAAGGAAGGCGAAGCGGCCTTTCTGCACCATGCGAAGCTCGTCCGCGCGTATGGCGCGGCGGTGGTCGTCATGGCCTTCGACGAGGACGGCCAGGCCGACACGCAGACGCGCAAGGTCGAAATCTGCACCCGCGCCTACAAGCTTCTGACCGAGCAGGCCGGATTCCCGCCCGAGGACATTGTTTTCGATCCCAACGTCTTTGCCATCGCCACCGGCATCGAGGAGCACAACAATTACGGCGTCGACTTCATCGAAGCTGCCAGGCAGATCACGGCGACGCTTCCCCATGTCCACATATCGGGCGGCGTGTCGAACCTCTCCTTCTCGTTCCGCGGCAACGAGCCGGTGCGCGAGGCCATGCATGCCGTGTTCCTCTACCACGCCATCCAGGCGGGCATGGACATGGGCATCGTCAATGCCGGGCAGCTTGCCGTCTACGACACCATCGATCCGGACCTGCGCGAAGCCTGCGAGGATGTCGTCAACAACCGCGAGCCGAAGGGCGGCGGCACGGCGACCGAACGCATGCTGGAACTCGCCGAACGCTTCAAGGGCACGGCCGGCAAGGAGGCGCGGGAACGCGATCTCGCCTGGCGCGACTGGCCGGTCGAGCAGCGCATTTCGCACGCCCTGGTCAACGGCATCACCGAATTCATCGACGCGGACACGGACGAAGCACGACTTGCCAGCGAACGGCCGCTGCACGTCATCGAAGGCCCGCTGATGGCTGGCATGAACGTCGTCGGCGACCTGTTCGGCGCCGGCAAGATGTTCCTGCCGCAAGTGGTGAAGTCCGCACGGGTGATGAAACAGGCCGTCGCAGGACTATTGCCGTACATGGAGGCGGAGAAGCTGGCCAACGCCGCCAATGGCGTCGACAATGGCGAGCGCCAGACCGCCGGCAAGATCCTGATGGCGACGGTGAAGGGCGATGTCCACGACATCGGCAAGAACATCGTCGGCGTGGTTCTGGCCTGCAACAATTACGAGATCATCGACCTCGGCGTCATGGTGCCGGCGGCGAAGATCCTGCAGACGGCGCGCGAGCGGCAGGTCGACATTATCGGCCTGTCCGGCCTGATCACGCCTTCGCTCGACGAGATGGCGCATATGGCCGCCGAGATGGAGCGCGAAGGCTTCGACATTCCACTGTTGATCGGCGGCGCGACGACCAGCCGCGTGCATACGGCGGTGAAGATCCATCCACGCTACACCAGTGGCCAGACGGTCTATGTCGCCGATGCCAGCCGCGCGGTCGGCGTGGTGTCGGCGCTGCTGTCGAACGAAGCCAAGGGCGGTTATGTCGACAACGTTCGCGCCGAATACAAGAAGGTCGCCGACGCACATGCGCGCAGCGAAGCCGACAAGCAGCGCCTGCCGCTGGCCAGGGCGCGGGCCAACGCCCACAGGATCGACTGGGCGGGCTACGAGCCGCCAAAACCGTCCTTCCTCGGCCCGAAGGTCTTCGAAGACTGGGATCTGGCCGAACTCGCCCGCTATATCGACTGGACGCCGTTCTTCCAGACCTGGGAGTTGAAGGGCCGTTATCCCAAGATCCTCGAGGACGAAGCGCAAGGGCCGGCGGCGCGCCAGCTTTTCGAGGATGCGCAGGCGATGCTGAAGAAGGTCATTGCCGAAAAATGGTTCGCGCCAAAGGGCGTGATCGGTTTCTGGCGGGCCAACGCCGTCGGCGACGATATCCGGCTGTTCGCGGACGATAAGCGATCCGACGAACTGGCGACCTTCTTCACGCTGCGCCAGCAGCTGACCAAGCGCGACGGCAAGGCGAATGTCGCGCTGTCGGACTTCGTCGCGCCTGCCGACAGCGCCAAGGCCGACTATCTGGGCGGCTTCATCGTCACCGCCGGCATCGAGGAAGTTGCAATCGCCGAGCGCTTCGAGCGGGCGAACGACGACTACTCGTCGATCATGGTCAAGGCGCTGGCCGACCGTTTCGCCGAGGCCTTCGCCGAGCGCCTGCACGAGAAGGTGCGCAAGGAGTTTTGGGGTTACGCACCCGATGAGAACCTGGCCCCGGACGACCTGATCGGCGAACCCTATCGCGGTATCCGCCCGGCGCCCGGCTATCCCGCGCAGCCCGATCACACCGAGAAAGCGACGCTGTTTCGCCTGCTCGACGGCGAGCGCAATGCGGGCGTGAGCCTGACCGAAAGCTTTGCGATGTGGCCGGGCTCCTCCGTCTCCGGCATCTACCTGTCGCATCCCGAAAGCTATTATTTCGGCGTGGCCAAGGTCGAACGCGACCAGGTCGAGGACTATGCGCGGCGCAAACGCATGCCGCTTGCCGAGGTCGAGCGCTGGCTCGGCCCGATCCTCAACTATGTGCCGGCACAGGGGCTCGACGCAGCCGCGTGAGGCCCTGATGCCGCGGTGGGAAGAGCCCGATCCTTCGCAGAATGGTTGTTGCAGAAACGCGTCAATTTTGACACAATAGGGTTGGATGATTGGACCTCTGAAGAAGCTGCAGGCGCGATTTTATGCGACCGGGACAGGTCGGAAGCCCGTCAGGGAGTGGCTGCTGGATATCTCGGAGGACGATAGGCGCCTTGTTGGGAAGGACATCCAGAAGGTCGAGTTCGGATGGCCGATCGGCATGCCCTATTGCCGCTCGCTGGGACATGGGCTTTGGGAAGTCCGCAGCGATCTGACGGATGGCAAGATCGGGCGAGTGATTTTTAGTATCCTGGCGGGTGAGATGGTGCTGCTGCACGGCTTTGTGAAAAAGACACAGAAGACACCGGCGCAGGAAATTGAACTCGCGCTTAAACGGAAACGGGAGTTGGAATGATGGCACAGGATAGAAGTAAAGGGCATATCGCTCGCGATGAGACCTTGGATGAGTTTCTCGCGAAGGAAGGCATGCTTGCCGAAACGGAGGAGCTTGCCCTCAAGGAGATCATTGCCGACCAGATCAGGCAAGCCATGAAAGCAAGTGGAATCACCAAGACCGCAATGGCGGCCCGCATGAAAACCGACCGCCGCCAGCTTGACCGCTTGCTCGATCCGAACAATCCATCTGTGACGTTGTCAACGTTGCGGCGAGCAGCAAGCGCGGTTGGCCGATCGTTGCGGGTGGAACTGATGTGAGACGGCCTCGACGGCATCTCAATGACAGCAGCCCGGTTGCGCGCTCGTCCTGCATAGGCAGGACGAGATGATCGGCACGTCCGCCTTGGCCAGCGCGGCGGTGAGCCCGGCCTGCACTGCGGGCAACTCCTCCGTCTCGCCGCGCAGTTTCAGGCATTCCACAAGCCCATGCAGCGCCCAGACATTGTTCGGGTGCTGGGCGCAGCGTTGCACCTTGCCGCTTAGGCCCAGATCATCGCGATAGACCTGCTCGGCCTCTTCGCTATGGCCCTGGTCCAGCAGCAGTGCCGCCAGCGCATGGCGCGGTGGGTGCATCCACGCCCAAGGCTCGGTGTAGGACAGATTGTCGTCAAGCTCGACCGCTTGCCGCAGATGCGCGTAGGCCTCGTCATGATGGCCCTTGTGATAGGCGAGTTCGCCATCGAGCAAGGCAGCACCCACGGCCAGCGAGGCCCGCGTCGGGTTGCTGAGGAAACGCCGCTCGGGCGGGATGCCCGCCAAATGCCGGTGAAACCGCTCGCGTTCCTGCTCCGCTTTGGCGAAATCCCTGAGCGTCGCATGCGCGACGCCCTTGGCGTAGTGCTGCATCGCCGTGGTCAGGACGTAAAGCTCGGGCTCGTCATTCATCGGCTCGTCGATGATCTCCTGCCAGCGGCCGAAGCGCACCAGCACATGCGATTTCATGGCATGGTAGCCTTCCACCGTCTGGGTGAGCTTTGGCCGGTCCGGGATGCTGACGACGTCGCGCTTCACCAGGCTGCGCACCTTGTCGGCGGCCCACAGCGCAGGCTTGTACTGGCCGAGAAACATGCAAGTGAACATCATCAGATGGAGATCGTGGCAGCAGCCAAGCAGATAGTAGGTGGGCTGATCCGCATAGGCGAGATAGAGGTCGTTGGCGCGAACCGCCTTTTCGCTGGCAAGCCTGGCCTTCTCGTACTCGCCGCACAGCACGTAGATGTGCCCCGGCATGTGGTTCATGTGCCCGGCATCGGGACACATCGTGCCGAGCAGGTCCGCCGAGCGCATGCCGCGTTCCGGCATGGTGGACATTTCCAGAAGGTGGATGTGCAAATGGACGATCGCCGGATGCTGCGCTGCGCCGGCCTCGTCGGCGAGCCGGATCGACCGCTCGCAAACCTCGAGCGCCTCCAGCACATCCGAATTCGGCGCGGGCTTGCCGGTCTTGAGGTTCCACAGCCGCCGCACGGTGCGCATCATCAGCGCTTCGACAAACAACGCCATCACATCGTGATCGTCGGGAAAGCTTGCGTAGACGCCACGCATCTCGGCGGCGTAGCCATCGTCCCATTGCTCGAATTTGGGCGGTATCGCGACATGCGGTTCGGAGAAACGGCAGGCCAGCGCCTCGATCAGGCGCCTTTCCACCGCGCTGGCGCGATCGGCATTGGCGCGCGCGAGCTGGACATGTTCGAAGCAACGCCTGGCCGCTCGGTTGGCCTCGGCCTCGCCATGCTCCTTCCAGGTCAGGTTGTAGAAAGGCCCGGCGGCATAGGCGATGCCCCAATGCGCAAAAGGACAGTCGGGGTCCGTTTCCAACGCCTTCTCAAAGCACTTGATACCTTCCTCATGGTTGAAGCCATAGCACCAGTTGAGGCCGACATCGAACCAGCGCTGGGTTTCCACAGAGCGAGTGGAGATGGGGCGGCGGTAGGCGCCGAGGTCGAAGCGGTCCATGGATTCTCATGCAATATTGACGGCCGGTGAGCCCGTGCCGGATCCATTTGTGACCAGTTTGTGCCGAACGTGTACAGATGGCAAATGTGTTTCGAATTTCGTCGGGGGCGCCCGCGAGCCGCCGCACGCGTCGCCTATGTCGGGTGGGCAAGAGCTATTGCATGTCGCCCAAAAGTGGACCCGGTTTTGGGATAACGACATGCATGAAATCAAAAATCTAAAGCGCGTCGCCTGAATTCATTCAGGCGACGCGCTTTAGCCGGTCTGCTTGGTGAAATCGTGGCGACGCGCGCGAACATGTGCCAGCAAATTCGTTTCGTTGGCGACCCCGGATTGAAAAAGGGTCAGCACGGTCGAGGCCAGAATATGACCATCTATTGAGGTACTGTACCATTTGGCGTCGGCGGTTACCTGGTCGACTACCCGTTGGCAGATCGCCCGATCTTCAGGTCCAAGGAATTGGCTTTGCGGTGCTCGCAGCATCTGGACGCCTTTAACGCGGGAGAGTTAGCTGTTTCTGCCAGGCGATGCCATGCGTGGTCGCCGACACTGAACCGTAGACGCGTTCAGACAGAAAATTCTCATTCATTTGATCGGCGCCGTGAAAAATGGCCGGCGCGAGTCGTTGCCCACGCGCCCGAGGCCTCAATGGGCGGCCTTGCGACGCGTGTTGATGCACCGGCCCCGCCTCGGATTGACGCGCGATCCTTTAGCTGCAAAGTATATTAACGTTCTGTTTACCAAACGTTGGTCTCGGCAGGGACTTGGGGGCAATTTGGAACCGTTTCTGGGTGCGAACCGCCTTAATTGGGACGATCGGGCCGAGCTGCATTCGACCGACACGACGGGCAGCTACCACATCGAAAATGTATTGGCGGGCGGATCCAACCTCTATGAGCTGGAAACGCGCGAGGTCGGTGATATCATCGGCAAGGATATCGTCCATTTGCAATGTCATATCGGGCTCGACACGATCAGCTTGAAGAATCTGGGCGCGGGCAGCGTGACCGGCCTCGACTTTTCACCGACCGCGATCGCAGCGGCACGGGATTTCGCCGCGAAGGCAGGCACGGATGTACGTTTCGTGGAAGCGCCACTGTTCGAGGCAGTCGAAGCGCTAGGCCGAACCTTTGACATCGCTTACGTTACCTGGGGTTCGGTAAACTGGCTGGACGATGTGTTCCGCTGGGCGCGGGTGGTTGCCGATCTCCTGCGGCCCGGCGGCCGGCTCTATCTGGCCGAGGGCCACCCGTTGATGTTCCAGTGCGACCGCAAGGCTGCGACGCTGGAATTCAAGCATGACTGGCGGACGCCACTAGCTCGGCCACTCGCGTGGAACGAGGAACGGACCTATACCGGCGACGACCGCATCTTGAAACATCCTCGCTACTATGAGTGGATTCATCCGGTCAGTGACGTGGTGAACGCGCTGATTTCAGCTGGGCTGACGCTTGATTTTCTCAATGAGCACGACACGGTTTCGTGGCAGCATTTTTCATTCGCCGTCAGGGCCGGCAAGGATATGTACGGCTTGCCGGAGAACTCTCCTAAGATCCCAATGGCCTATTCCATTGGCGCGACGAAGCGCAGCGTCGGCAAGATACCATACCTTGTTACTCCCAAGACGATTGAGGGCCACTAATCCCGCTATTGATCCAGTTTTGCATTGTCGTTGCGGAGTTATGTTCTTCCGAGGTCTACGCATGATGTTGTTCGGATCCGGCGCCTCAAATTGTGCAACGGCGCTCGCCGTGTCCGCGATCTTGCGAGCAAGCCGCTAGTCAGCATTTTTTCATGTCGATCCCCTTAGCGGTCGCGCAGCGGTGGATCATCGATCGCCCGTAAGGCTCCCCAGAATTGCGCGAACGGTGGTTTCGGCACGATGGCCGGCGTCGGTGACGGCAAGCAGCTCCAAGATATCAAGCGGAGCCGCAGGTCCGTTCCAGCACTCCGGCGCCAGCGATCGAAAAGTGCAAAAGTTTTAGGACCCGTGAAGGTCAAAATTAAATACTTGAAGGCTAATATTCCATCGTCGGGTCGGCCCGAGAACTCGACTGGCAGCTGAGGAATCGCCTATTGGCTCTTTTCCGCGCTAGGTTCGGCGGTGTTAAGAAGGCTGTTTTTTCGTCGGCGAATATTCCGGCGGCAATGGCGGTTCTGGTTATTGCCATTAGCGCGGTATTCGCGGACCACCAGAACAAAGTCGTCTCGGACCAAGCCGCCCGTGCGGATGTCCTGGCCAAGGTCAATCTTATCCGCGCCAAGCTCGAAGGCAACATCAACGGAAACCTTCAATTGGTGCAGGGACTGGTCGCGGCGGTGGTGACTGAGCCCTATATGGGACAGCAACGCTTCGCCTCGCTCGCGAGTAACCTGTTTGGCGGGGACTCGCAATTGAAGAACATTGCCGGCGCGCCCGATCTGGTCATTTCCCTGATGTACCCGATGGAGGGCAACGATAAGGCAATAGGCCTCGATTACCGCAAGGACGAGCGGCAGCGTGCGGGTGCGCTAAGGGCGCGAGACGAGCGCAAGCTCATTCTTGCCGGTCCCGTCGACTTGAGGCAGGGAGGGCAAGGCTTCGTTGGTCGTATTCCGGTTTTTGTCCGGAGTGCGGGCAACACCGAAAGGTTCTGGGGCATCATTTCGGCCGTTGTCGACGTGCAGCGCCTTTATAAGGCGAGCGGCCTGCTTGACGATGATCTCGGGATTGACATAGCGCTGATCGGTAAGGACGCTCTCGGTCCAAGTGGAGAACAATTCTTCGGCAATGAGGGTGTCGGCAAAAGCGATCCGGTGACGGCCGACGTTCTGCTCCCGTCCGGTTCGTGGCGGATCGCAGCCATTCCCAAGAACGGCTGGCCTTCGACGCCCGCCAACGCGTGGCTCTTGCGCGCAATCATGGCGGCGGCCGGGGCGCTGGTTGTGATCCCCTTCCTGGTTACGGGTCGCCTGCTTGGCGAGAGACAGCGCAACTATGCGGAACTGCGTCGATTGTCGAGACGCCTGGAACTCGCTCTGGAAGCGTCGGCTATTGGCGTTTGGGAACACGATCTCGCGACCAACGAACTTGCGTGGGACGATCGCGTCAATGAAATATACGGCAAACCAACCGGGGAGCGCCGCGGCTACCTGGACTGGGCGGGAGCAATCCACCCGGATGATTTGGCTGGCGCCAACGCCGATTTCGACAGCGCGATGGCCAGTGGCGGACCATATTTGTCGGAGTACCGGATTATTCGTCCGGATGGCGAGATTCGTCATGTCCGGTCCAAGGCGATTATTTACCGAGTGGCAAACGACACCCCGAAAATGATTGGCGCGGAATGGGATGTGACATCCGATGTCCTGCTGAACAAGGATCTGGTTCGCGCAAAACAGCTTTCCGAGTCGAAAAATGCAGAACTCGAATCGGCCAAGGCGCGCATAGAGCACATTGCGCTTCACGATTCATTGACCGGTTTGCCCAACCGGCGCTACCTCGACCAAGTGCTGGAGGATTACGCGGCAAACGCCAGGCGCCTCGGCGGGTATGCGGCACTGCTTCACATAGATCTGGATCGGTTCAAGCACATCAACGATACGCTTGGCCACGCCGCGGGCGACGCAATGCTTGTTCACGCCTCAACTGTCCTCCGGTCCAAGGTCAATGGTGAGGGATTTGTCGCTCGCATCGGAGGAGACGAATTCATCGTCCTGTGCGTGGTGCATGTCGATATCAAGCAACTGGCGCTGCTCGCTGACCGCGTCATCAGCCAGATGCGCGAACCCGTCTACTATCAGGGCCATCGATGCCGTTTCGGTGTGAGCGTGGGAATTGCAGTCGATAATGGAAAAGATATCGAAGCCAAACACCTGCTGGTTAATGCTGACATCGCGCTTTACCGGGCAAAGAGGCGTGGGCGCAATCGATACGAATTCTTCACCGAGGCGATGCAAAGCGAAATCGTCGACACAAAACGGATTGCCGACGAAATTCTCGGCGGCCTTGAGCGCAACGAGTTCATTCCCTTCTACCAGCCGCAATTTGACGCAAAGACGCTCGAAATTGTTGGGGTTGAGGCGCTGGCGCGATGGAGGCATCCGGCGAAGGGTATTTTGGCGCCCGATGTCTTCCTGAGGACTGCGGAAGAACTGAATGTCGTCTCGGTCATCGATCGAACCATACTGGAGCAATCGCTTTCGGATTTCGAAGCATGGTCTGCTGCGAATATTCACATTCCGCGGGTATCGGTCAACGTTTCGGCGCGGCGCCTTCAAGATGAGGGACTCATAAAGAGTTTGAAGAAGCTGAATATCAGGAAAGGAACAGTTTCGTTCGAGCTGGTTGAGTCAATTTTCCTTGACGAAAATGACGATTTTGTCACCTGGAATGTCGAACAGATAAAAGAACTCGGCATTGATGTTGAAATAGACGATTTTGGCACCGGTTATGCCTCTATAGTCAGCTTGCTCAAGCTACAGCCTCGCCGCCTGAAGATAGATCGCCAGTTGGTCATCCCGATTGTGAAATCGCCGCAACGAAGGCAGGTCGTCTCATCGATCATTGAAATCGGCAAGTCCCTGGGTATCGAGGTCGTAGCGGAAGGTGTCGAGACGATGGAGCACGCACGGATACTCAAGAGCTTGGGCTGCGACATATTGCAGGGTTATGCCTTCGGGCGTGCGCTGGATTCCGACGGACTAAAGGCCTTCGCTCGATCCCGGCGTCTGCGCGCGGTCAGCTAGCCGCTAGATCCTGCCTATGTGTCGGGTGCGTGAGAGCTAGTCGGCCTGCTTGGTGAAGTCGTGGCGACGCGCGCGAACATGTGCCAGCAAATTCGTTTCGTTGGCGACCCCGGATTGAAAGAGGGTCAGCACGGTCGAGGCCAGAATCTGACCATCTATTGAGGTGCTGTACCATTTGGCGTCGGCGGTTATCTGGTCGACTACCCGTTGGCAGATCGCCCGATCTTCAGGTCCAAGGAATTGGCTTTGCGGTGCTGGTAGCATCTCGACGCCTTTAGTGGGGGAGCGTTAGTTGTTTCTTCCAGGCGATGCCATGCGTGGTCGCCGACATTGAACCGTAGACGCATTTAGACAGAAAATTGTCATTCATTTGATCGGCGCCATGAAAAATGGCCGGCGCGAGTCAGTGCAGGTCGAGCGGCCTTGGACGTGGTGTCGCGTTCCTGTCGCGGCAATTGCGTGAAGCGCGCTACGCTTGACCGATCCCGCATCAAGACCGACAAGGATCTCGCTTCGGTGGGTTTCCTACTTGCTGAAATTCTGCTGCCCGACAGCTAAGCTGCGCGCGGCTTCCTCGATCGCCGCTCGATCGTCACCAAGTCGGTCAATCAGGTCTTGTGCCTGGTCGCCGGTTATGCCGGTACGCATGGCCAATGCTTCAACAGTTAAAACGTCCGAGCTGGCGATCTCGCCGGTTTCGGGAAGCGCATTGTCCGCAGTAAGGTGAAGCGCATCGTCCGCGGTAAGGGGAAGTGCGGCCTCTCGGTCCATCTCATCTTTGGCGGTCTGCCAATGCCTCTCATGATCGCCATGTATGCCGCCTTCGCGTTCCCAAATCTCGTATGCGCGCTGCTGGATTTTCTCGTGCCGCTCGTCGCCCATTTTTTGATTCCTCATGCGTGTTCCCGTCAACGCCGAGCGCGTCAAAATGATCCGGCACGGAATAGAGATTTTTGGCGAAAGCGGTGAATTGGGAGTGTGATGGCGGAAAAGGGCGGTGGCGCTCTTGGCTTTGAGGGAAAGCCTCTGGCTCCGCCGTCACTAGCCCTCGACTTTCTCCAGCGCTGATGGCTCCACTTGAATTGAAGCCTCCGCGCCGCCTCGATCAGGCGTCTTTCCACCGCACTGGCGATATCGGCGTTGGCGCGCGCAAGCTGGACTTGCTCGAAGCAAGCGCCTAGCCGCCCGGTTGGGCCTCGCCATGCTCCTTCCAGGTCAGGCTGTGGAAGGGCCTGGCTGCATCGACGATGCCCCCAGTGCACCGTCGGGCAGCCAGGGTCCGTTTCCAGCACCCTCTCAAAACACGCATGGCAAACGCAATCAGTGGGATTGGAAGAGGCAGCGATGGGATATTCGAATGTTCTAATTTAATGTATACTTGTCCCTCGGCATGGAGGCGGGGGGTCTCTGGCATGATTGATTCAGAGGTGTTCGACTTTGTCGAACGCTGCAGGAAGCACACAGCGACAGGGCCGCTTCTGGGCGATCTTCTTGAAACCGTGAGAAATCTCGGCTTCGAGCATCTTATCCTGAGCGGGGTTCCGCTCAGCGGCCAGAAACTTGCGCCGATGGTCGAGCTGAATGGTTGGCCCGCGGGCTGGTTCGAGCGCTATGTCGAAGCCGAGCATGCCGCTGTCGATGGGGTTTGCATCTATTCGGCGAAGACCCTGAAGCCATTCTTCTGGGCCGACGTTCCCGCAAAATGGTCCGACACGGACGACTCCCGACGCGTGGCCGGTGAAGCGACGGAGTTCGGCATATCGAGCGGCTTTGCGGTGCCGATGCTCAGCGTCCACCATTGGCAATCCGTGCTGTCGTTCGCCTCCTCGCAAAAGAGCTGCACTTTATCGCCGCGCCAGCAAGTGCAACTGGTGACGATGGCGGTCTATGCCGGCATGTCGATCCAGGCCCTGTCCAATGACGATGACGGCGATGAAGGCCTGTTGACCGATCGGGAAAGGGAAGTGCTCTTGTGGGCCGCGGCCGGCAAGACCTCGTCGGAAACATCCCAAATCCTTGGCCTGACCGAGCGCACCGTCAAATGGCACTCGACGCGGGCTCGCGAGGCCTTTGGCGTCGCTACGACCACGCAAGCTGTCGTTGAAGCGGTGCGCAGGCGGCTAATCCACCCTTAGTTGCGTCAACTGTCCGATCGGACAGGTGACGTATATTAGGATGACTGCAACTGTCCCCCAAGAATAATTGGGGGGTGCGCTATGATCACGGCCCATGTCGTCAATGCGCGGAACAAGCATCTCTACGAGAACGAATTCGACGAGTTTTTGCGCCGGCGGCACGATTTCTTCGTGCACCAGAAACATTGGCGCCCTCCAAGCCCGGATGGTCGCGAGCTAGACCAGTTCGATACGGATGCGGCGACGTATCTGCTCGGTATCGAAGACGGTCGCGTGGTGACCTCGGCCCGATTGATCCCAACGAGCGAGCCGCACATGGTCTCGGAGGTCTTTTCTCACATGTGCGAAAGATCGGGTGTCCCGAGACGCCCCGATTGGGCCGAATGGACCCGCACCTTCGTCGTTCCCGATAAACGCTCGACCGGGTTGCGAGGCACGCTGACGCAATTGTGCTGCGCGGTGATGGAATACGCCCTCGACGAAGGCCTCAGCGCGGTCGGTGGCGTTCAGGAAACCTACTTCATGCCCCACCATGGCGCGCTCAAATGGCGCGCCGAGCCGATGGGCATGGCAAGGGAAGAGAACGGCGAGTGGTACATCGTCGCTTACATCGATGTGAATGAGGCGGCGCTGGCGAGTGTTAGGCAGATCCTTGGCATCGATCATTCATTGCTGGTTCGCAGAGGAATGCAACTGCCATTTGCTAATACACGACCCGTGCAGGACTGTTGCATAAAATTGGAGGTCGAATAGTTCTAGAAGATGTAGAAACGTGACTTTATTGGTTACTTGCATCACACCGAATAATTTGTAAAGCCTTAAGAGGAATAGATAGAATGGAAGTGTTCAAGCTCAGTGTGGAGATTGACGGTCGTTACATACAAAGTATTGTTAAAAAAGGAGTTTTGGCAACCGTTGAGACTGGGAAACACACAAGCAGAGTTATCGACCCTGAAAATCGCCTCTGTATAATGGTTCAGACTCAAGGCGAGGCGCCGATAGCATGGGTGCAGGTATCAAAGTATAATGGCAGTTTCTTCGAGGTGCAGGCCGAGGGCTGGTTGGGTGATGACGCTCAGGGAGCGAGCACCTTAGGGGCACAAGGCGCGGTTCCCCGGGGCTCCATTTCCAGAGCGTCTCCTAAAGAAGCGGAAGCCAGGATGGGAGATAAGTATGGCACATATGCGTGCTGCACTTCTTATGGGAACGGTTGCTATGTGACATGTTGCAATAGCTGTTGCTCTGACTCCACCGCTTGCCCGGGCGCAAGCTGCTGTGCATAAACTAAGTAATTCTACCATCCAGCCAGTGACAGGAATACAATATAGATACGCGAAAGCATCAATATAGGTTATCAATTCGATTGAAAAAGGGTCTATCTGGCTTTGTCTAATTTCTATTAAAGGCTATGACTATGAGATTATTGACAGGATTTCAGGCGCTGGGGACTGTGTTGCTTCTCGTGTGGGGAGCGACTGCTGCTAGCGCAGATGAAATTATTTCAGATCCCGGAATTGGTATTCGGGTGGCTCCGGGGTCACAAGCAGAGACGACGGCGTACTATGAGCGCATCTCCGCCAAACTCGGTGTGACCGACACGCGGCGGGATCTTCCGAATTTGACCGCATTGCTAACGCATCTTGGTTACCAGTCATTGACGGCAGAAGACCTTGAGTTCAAATCGCCCTCAGACCTCATGGCAACATTTCCCAATGACCAGCTTTTGGTCTCGCGCTTCTTCGCCCCAAAAATCGTCGATTTCAACGTCAAATCTACCGATACGCAATATCCGTATCATGCAGGGTGGCGAAAGCTTGTTAGGATTCTGGCATTGCCGAGGTCAGGTGCTGATTCCGCAGGTTTGCAGGCTGCCTATGTGCTATTTAATTACGTGCAGGAGCAACTGACCGATGCGCCATTTCCTGACGGGACATCCGTCAGCGAGTCGGTGAATACACAGGTCATTATCGTCCCAAGGGCCTTCAGCAAGGGGCAAGAAGACTCGGCGTATTTCCTAGATTTTGATACAAGAACAGGTGGCTATAAGATCCACGATTTCCTCTCGGCGGCCTTCGATGTTGCCCAAGATCCAAACCACCCCGAGGAAACCAAAAGGAATTACTATGTACCTACAGCCTGCGCGCAATGTCACGGACACGATCAGGAAGGTGGCGGTCCAACGAACAGCGTTTTTCCTTACGCCAAGCTGAACTATCTCGACACAGACCAATGGTACGACATGATGGCGTTCGGAGAGTTTCCTTCGACGCTCGGAACGTACGATGTACTTTTTGATGGTGGCCTGGACCATTCAAGCGGCGCATACGGAGCCGCTTTCGATGTGGTCAGGAAGCTGAATAGCTTCATCCGTAGTCAAAATTCGGAAAGCGTCCACTCCGGTGATATAGACCTTTTCAAGATCAAAGCTGTCGACAAGTGGTTGGCGTTGCATCAAAGCAGCGCTGACCCAGTGCCGGCATTAGCCCGGGCTTTGGATTTAGGAAACGGATCAGCAGTCTGGCAGGATACGCAGGATGACCGCGCGCTTTTAGGCCTTCTCGATCAATATTGTTTCCGCTGCCACAGCTCAGTCCTCTACAGCGTTTTTGACAAGCAGGCCGTAGCTGATCGCTGGCGGACCATCGCGAGGTACGTACAATTGCCAGCTACAAACTCAAGTCATATGCCCCAGGGCAGGCAACTGGATGCCCAAACGATTGCGGATATTGTCAGATATGTGCAAGCGCTGAAATAGGTCTCATTCGCGGGCAGCAACGGAGATTCATGATGGTAAACGCGAAGCATGTCGTTTTTGCCGACATTCAGTCTTATCTTGATGGTATCGCGGACAATCCAAAGAATACGCGGAAGGTGGATGATGCAGGGCACGCCCGTTTTTGGCGCGTCAGCTACCACGAGTTCGCAACAGGCTTTGTTCCCAATGAGTCCTGTAGGGGGCAGGTTGTGCCAATCGTTAACAGCGACCCGGCGCAGTGCCCATTCTACCAGGCATTGGTCGCGACCGCGGGCTGGTGCAACATGCGGCAGATGCCGCGCGGCGGACCATTTATCACAGACGCTGGCTATGCGGTGACGTTAGACGGCGGCCTTCTCATCACTGGAGTCGAAATTGATGCCAACATTCGTTGGTGGCTGACCAATGGCATGCCTGAGGTATGATCGATCAATTCGAAACCGCCATAGCGAACCAGGACTAGCGGAGTGAGAGACCTTTGATTGCCTCGGAAGACGTTAGGGGGGATAGCTTGGAGCTTCAGCGATAGCCGGCTATATTAGCCGTCGCTTGACGATTGCCGTTTCATTTCCTAGCGTAAATACGGAAGTGGTGAGTATTCGGCGCAGCCGGGAGAATCTCAAATGCCACAGACATCAGCCGAAATCCTTGAAATCATGCGTGCAAACGGGCTCGAAGGAGTTGGCGACGGCGTTTTGTTTCCTTGGGGTGCGAAGATTGTCGATGTCGATGGAAAGAAAATGCTGAAGGCAATGTCGCCGAAGGAGTACGGAGAGGCGGTGTTTTCCGCCACCGGCATAAAACTTGAAGACAATCAATTGTATGACCCCTATTGCGCATATGACGGTGGAGCGAGGTGCATGAATATCAATTGTACGACTCCAGCGAATTATTGTTCCCTGGAGAGCGCATCTGGCGTCGGTTTCTTTTGTCTGTGTAAGAAGAGTGGTACATGACTGTGAGAAATGGCCTGAATAGGTGGGCGTCGTCAGAACAACTTCCTGCGGCAACGTGCAGAGATTGAGATGCACAACCATTTCTATGTCTATAATGAATGCGAACAAGAAGTGAGCTCGACAGCCTACTTTCTCCCCGTTGGCAAGACCAGCGTCGACACTCACACCGCTAAGGTCCTCCCCGGGAGACAAGTACTTCTCTGTGTCACTGACGAGAATTCCATATCGCTTGAGACGGTGTCAGTTGACAGAGTTTTGAAGTGGGAGGCGGTCGATGTGTTTATGAGGCCTATCGATAGGCAAGAGTACACTCACGTTATCGCCTGTAGTTGTGTGGGCAGTGATTGCCCCGATATTTGGCCGCGCGATACCAGTCGACAAGAGCCGTTACCATAACGCTCCGGGCCAGACGGAAAACTTTGGGGTCGCCGAGCGTCTGCCTAGCTGGAACTTTATATCTCGGCGAAGTGAATCTCGGCGCCTGGCGTTATGTCACCTTCTACCGAAATTCCTCCTAGCTAGCACCCAATCCGATCGAAAGATAAGGCCGCCTATGCCAAGGTCGATGAAAGCCCTTCGATTGTAGGTTAGATAGTGGCGCGGAGACCCGTCGCGGTTGTTCACTGATACGTGGTTGGCCCGCAATCAGAGCATTATCCAACATTCCCCATCACAGCAGAGATAGGGCACATCATCGAATGTAAGGACCTCGCACCCCTGCCGAGCACGACCTCCATTGGACGTTTTCATTCGTGCCGCAGGCGCAGTCGCTCTGGCTTGAGCGAAAAGCTGCATGAAAAGAACCGCCGACGCGTCCTCTTTGTTGGGCTCAGAAAGTGCAATCTTTGCAAGGGGATGCTGGTGATCTTTGCATTTCACGTTGCGGATATGTGCTACGGACGAGATCAAAGAAACGGGGATGGATACCCATTGCTCGCACGAGAACGAGGATGAAAACAACAGCACGGAGCTGTCATTTTCATCGGCTTTGACGAGCCCAAAAAGCGTTAGGTCCATGGGCTCAACGAGCTGGTTGTCGGCCAACTGTGAAACAAACTCGGATGGTTCGTAAGTACGCATTCCAAATAGCCCTCCAGTTCAATGTGCTGCATTTGGGACAGACTAATCACATAATAACACAGTAACGGAGAGTCCGACGACCCTCCGCCGAACCCCACGATTTGCTTCACGCCCAACTGCAACCATCCGGGGCCGGCCTCCGACTTGGCCGATTGCCGGGGACCGTCCCTAGTCGCACGCGATTTTGTCGAATTGGGTTGTTCGTAAAAACTCAACACTGAAAAGAATATGAGATGGAAACAACTGGCTGGGGAACCTGGATTCGAACCAGGACTAACGGAGTCAGAGTCCGTGGGTCTACCGTTAACCTATTCCCCAGCAGGCGCGGTTAGAGAAAACCGCGCTGGCCTGCGGCCAAGTCGCTGTAAGGGCTGCCTTGTAGCCGCAGCCGAGAAATAGTCAAGCCTGCCCAGCCTTCAATCGCCGCGTTTTAATCGCTGCATCCAGTCGCCGCGTCTTCGCGCCTCAATTCTCGCTGCTGCTGTATTGTGAGTGCTCGAAGAACAGCACGACGCCGAGCGCGATCAGCAGCGGGATGATCAGGTAGAACAGCCGGAACACCAGCAGCGCGGCCAGCACGCCGACCGGGTCCATATCCGACAGCCCGGTCAGGAACACGACCTCGAACACGCCGAGCCCGCCCGGCGCATGCGAGATCTGCGCCACCGAGAACGACACCAGGAAGACGCCGAGCACGACGAAATAGCCGGGATTGTCTGATACGGGCAGGGCAAAGAAGATGATTGCGGCTGCCGCCAGCAGCTCGATCGGGCCGATCAGCACTTGCCGCGCCACGATCGGCAGGGCCGGGTAGTGCAGCTGGAAGCCGCCGATCTTCAGCGGCCTGAGATGCAGCCAGCTGCCAAACACATAGGCCGCCACCAGGATCAGCATGGCGAGGCCCGCAGCGATCGCCACGCCATGATGCGGCGCGCCGGAAAAGCGGTCGATGATCTCGGGCTCGAAGACCAGCACGAGGCCGGAGACGAGGATCGTCGACAGCACGAAGGTGATCCAGCAGATCGCCACCAGGACGCCGACATCCTGCCCGGTCAGCCCCCTTGTGCCATAGGCGCGGTAGCGGATCACGGCGCCGGAGAACACCGAGCCGCCGATATTGTGCGACAGCGCGTAGGTGGTGAAGGAGCACAGGGTGACGAACAGCCACGACACTTTTTTGCCGATATGCAGCAGCGCGATGTGGTCGTAGCCGGCGAGCGCGGCATAGGCGATCACCGAGCTCAGCACCGCGAGCACCCAGCCGCGTGCGGGAATGGCTGTGATGCCGGCCCAGACGTCGTCGATCGAAATGCCGCGCAACTCGTGCCAGAGCAGCAGGAGTGAAAAAATCACCGCCGCAATGCCGACGACCGGCCAGAAATAGCGCCTCCAGTTCATGGCGTGATCGTCATGCGTTGCAGCCCGATGCCCTTTTCCAGTCCGCGGCAGGAAAGATCGCCGACGATTCCGAGTGTTCACCCCTCCATTTCAGGAATGCCTTATCGAAGCCGGCTATTCAACCGGCAAGGCGCGGCTCTTCGTGTCGCAGTCTCGTGCCGCTGGCAAAATTCGCCGCCAGCACTCTTGGTGATCCGGCGCGGCGCTGCTAGTCTGGCGGCAACTTGAACACATGAAAGCGCCTGCTGCGTCCGGTCTCCGGTTCGCGCGGCGCCGGAAGGAACTGAAGTGGAAGACCACGACACCGGCGCCGGCGCGCCGGCAGTGGGCGTGTCCAGGGCTCCGCCGCCGTCAGGCCAGGCAAGTCCATCCGTCGGGCGTCTTGATCGCCAGGCGGGTGCCCGGCCGGGGCATGCCGATCATCAGGGCGAGCAGCAGAAGGGCAAGGCCAGGAAGCGGCGCAAGCGCCGTCGCGGCCGCAAGGTTTTCGCCCGCGACGGCAGTCCCTCGATAGCGAGTATACCGTCGGCCCCCGCCGCCAGCGCCCCGGCCAGCCACCCTGCAGAGGCCGCTCCCTTGCCTTCGGCTTCGCCGGCGAGGCCGGAGCTTCGCCGCCCGCCGCTGCAGGAACTGCCGGTGTTCGCGGCACTCGACCTCGGCACCAACAATTGCCGGCTGCTGGTCGCCGTGCCGACCCGCCACGGCCAGTTCCGCGTCATCGACGCTTTCTCGCGCATCGTCAGACTGGGCGAAGGCCTCACCGCCAATGGCCGGCTTGGGCAGCCCGCGATGGACCGCGCGGTCGAGGCGCTGAAGATCTGCGGCGACAAATTGCGCGGCCGCAAGATCAGGAAGGCAAGGCTGATCGCCACCGAAGCCTGCCGCACGGCCGCGAACGGTGTCGAATTCCTCGACCGTGTCGAGCGCGAGGCGGGGCTGAAACTCGAGATCATCGACCGCCAGACCGAGGCGCGGCTGGCCGTGTCTGGCTGCGGCTCGCTGGTCGAGCGCGACACGCAGGGCGTCGTCCTGTTCGACATTGGCGGCGGTTCCTCCGAAATCGCGCTGATCGATCTCACCGGCCACCGCTCGCCGAGGCTCGCCAACCATATCGTCTCGTGGACGTCGCTGCCGGTCGGCGTCGTCTCGCTGGCCGAGCGCTTCGGCGGCCGCACCGTCACCCGCGAGATCTTTGCCGCCATGGTCGAGGATGTCGCCGTGCGCCTGCACGCCTTTGACGGGCGCGACCGGCTGAGCCATGTGCTCGCCAGCCCGAAATTCCACCTGCTCGGCACCTCAGGCACGGTGACGACGCTGGCCGGCGTGCACCTCGACCTGGAACGCTACGACCGCCGCCGGGTCGACGGGCTGTGGATGGACCGGAACAGCGTCGACCGCATGGTCGAAAAACTGGTCGGCTGGGATTTCCAGCAGCGTGTCGCCAACCCGTGCATCGGCGCCGACCGCGCCGACCTTGTGCTGGCCGGCTGCGCCATTCTGGAGGCGATCCGCGCCATATGGCCGTCGGAGCGGCTGCGCGTCGCCGACCGCGGCCTGCGCGAAGGCATATTGAGCGAATTGATGGCCGACGACGGTGTCTGGCGCAGGGGCCGGCAATGACCAAGAAACCGCAGAAGCCCGGTACCGCCGGCATTCGCGTGCTGAAGACGCGCATCAAGAAGAAGAGCGGCCTGAAGGAATCGTCGCGCCGCTGGCTGCAGCGCCACATCAACGACCCCTATGTCCAGCGCTCCAAGGCCGACGGTTACAGATCCCGCGCCGCCTACAAGCTGATCGAAATCGACGACAAGCATCATCTCTTGAAGCCCGGCATGAAGGTCATCGACCTCGGCGCCGCGCCCGGCGGCTGGTGCCAGGTCGCCGCCGCGCGCACCAAATCGACGGCGGACAATCCGCATGTCGTCGGCATCGATTATCTCGAAATGGACGCGGTGCCGGGCGCGCCGGTACTTTTGATGGACTTCCTCGATCCGCAAGCGCCGGAAAAGCTCGCCGAGACGCTGGGCGGCCAGCCCGATATCGTGCTCTCGGACATGGCCGCACCCACCACCGGCCACAAAAGGACCGACCACATCCGCACCATGTATCTGTGCGAGGTCGCGGCCGATTTCGCGCTTTCGGTGCTCAAGCCTGGCGGGCATTTCCTGGCCAAGACCTTCCAGGGCGGCGCCGAGAACGAATTGCTCTCGCGGCTCAAGCAGAATTTCCGCTCGGTCCATCACGTCAAGCCGCCGGCGTCGCGCGATGAGTCGGTGGAGCTTTATCTGCTGGCGAAGGATTTCAAGGGGTAGGCGAATCCGCCCAAGCCTTTCGATGAAGGAGGGACAGCACCCCCCCTCTGTCCTGCCGGACATCTCCCCCGCAAGGAGGGAGATTGGCAGCTTTGACGACGGCTCCATTCCGCAACGCAGGAAATTGGCGAAAGCCGAGGTGACATCTGATCTCCCCCCTTGAGGGGGAGATGGCCGGCAGGCCAGAGGGGGTGCTGTCCCGCCGGCGCTGGAGGACTCTACCTCACTCCCCGGGCGATCTGACCGGCTCCAGCGTCTTGGGTGTTGCCAGCCTGCCATGTCCCGACACGGCGTTGCCGGCGTCGGGCGCCAGCCGCATGAACGTCAGCGACGCCGCCGCCGAAACCGCCGCCAGGATGAAGAAGGCGGTGTGGAAGTCGGCGAGCCGCAGCGGTCCGCCATGGATCGATGTCGATACTTCCAGTATGCCGCCGGCCAGCGCCACGCCGAGCGCGATCGACAACTGCTGGAACACGGCGGTGATCGGCGTTGCCTTGCTGGTATCTTCGGCCGATACCTCGGCATAGGAGAGCGCGTTGACCCCGGTGAAGAACATCGAGCGGATGAAACCGCCGACCAGCAATATGGCAAGCATCAGCGCATAGGGCGTTTCGGGGGTGAAGAGGCCGTAAATGGCAATCGAGCCCGCCGCGATCAGCGATCCCGAAATCAGCACCCGGCGGAACCCGGCGAGCCGGAAGATCAGCGCGGTGACGAACTTCATGCCGATAGCGCCGATCGCCGACACGAAGGTGATCATGCCCGACTGGAACGGCGTCAGCCCGAAGCCGATCTGGAACATCAGGGGGAGCAAAAACGGCACCGCGCCGATACCGATGCGAAACAGCGAGCCGCCAAGCACGGACGAACGGAACACCTGGTTGCGGAACAGCTCCAGCGCCAGCAGCGGATTTGCGGCGCGCCGCGCATGCAGGAGGTATAGCGCACCCGATACCAGGCCGACCGTCACGGTGATGAAGCCGACCATCGGCGGCAGTGCGGGCAGGCTGACCACGGAAAGACCGAAGACGACGCCCGATGCCGCAAGGCCGCTCAGCACGAAACCGGTGAAATCGAGCGGCGGGGTCTCGGTCGCGTCGGTGTCCGGCAGGAAGCGGGTGGCGAGCCAGATGCCCATCAGGCCGATCGGCACGTTGATCAGGAAGATCCAGTGCCAGGTGAAATAGGTGGTAATGAAGCCGCCGACCGGCGGCCCGACGAGCGGGCCGACCAGGGCCGGCACGGTGAGCCAGGACATCGCGGCGACCAGTTCGCTCTTCGGCGTCGCGCGCACCAGCACCAGGCGCCCCACAGGCGTCATCATGGCGCCGCCAATGCCTTGCAGGAAGCGCGAGACAACGAAGGCCGGCAGCGAATTGGAGAAGGCACAGGCGATCGAACCGACGATGAAGACGGCGATTGCGGCGCGAAACACATTCTTGGCGCCGAAGCGGTCGGCCATCCAGCCGCTGATCGGAATGAAGATCGCCAGCGACACCAGATAGGCCGTCAGCGCCAGCTTCAGCGCGATCGGGCTGGTGTTTATGTCGACGGCAATCGCCGGCAAAGACGTCGCGATCACGGTCGAATCCATGTTTTCCATGAAAAGAGCGACCGCCAGGATAAGCGGAATGATGCGGTTCAAGGGAACGCCCTGACTTGTCTTTGCGATTTTCTGCCCAGCTTGGGGGCGAGCCGGCATGACCGGCGGTTATCACGCCCCGGCCCGGATGTCGCATTAAATTGCTGTCACTTTTGTGCGACCGCTACCCTTGGTGGCGGCTATCAGGCCAAACCCCATAGTTTGCGGCCGTATGCAATCATCGGCTTTTCATCGGCCACGGGACGTGTTACGAGCCAGCGCCAATCCTGAAAGGGAAGAAACGAGTCGGCGCTGTCCATTCCGGTCCAGCGCTTTTTTGTATTCCCCCAGCGCTTTTTCGTATCCGAGGGACTGGCCATGGCAAAAATCATCGAAACGTCCACCGGCGCACTGGCGCTGACATTTGACGACGTGCTGCTGCAGCCCGGTCATTCCGAGGTCATGCCCGGCGAGACCGACATTCGCACCCGCATCGCCGGCGACATCGACCTCAACGTGCCGATCCTGTCGGCCGCCATGGATACGGTCACCGAGGCGCGTCTTGCCATCGCCATGGCCCAGGCCGGCGGCATCGGCGTCATCCACCGCAATTTCTCGCCGGCCGAACAGGCCGAGCAGGTGCGGCAGGTCAAGAAATTCGAGTCCGGTATGGTGGTGAACCCCGTTACCATCGGCCCCGATGCGACGCTCGCCGACGCGCTCGCCTTGATGCGCACCTACTCGATTTCAGGCATTCCGGTGGTCGAGAATGGCGGCACCGGCGGCCAGAAGGGCGGCCGGCTGGTCGGCATCCTGACCAATCGCGACGTGCGCTTCGCTTCCGACCCGGCGCAGAAGGTCTACGAACTGATGACCCGTGAGAACCTGATCACGGTCAAGGAGAACGTCGATCAGGACGAGGCCAAGCGCCTCCTCCACCAGCACCGCATCGAAAAGCTGGTTGTCGTTGACAAATCGGGCAATTGCGTCGGCCTGATCACCGTCAAGGACATCGAGAAGTCGCAGCTCAATCCGCACGCCACCAAGGATGCACAGGGGCGGCTGCGCGCCGCCGCGGCCACCAGCGTCGGCGACGACGGCTTCGAGCGCGCCGAGCGTCTCATCGATGCCGGCGTCGACCTTCTGGTGGTCGATACCGCGCATGGTCATTCGCAGCGCGTGCTGGATGCCGTGACCCGGGCGAAGAAACTGTCCAACTCCGTCCGCATCCTGGCCGGCAACGTCGCTACATCGGAAGGCACGCAGGCGCTGATCGATGCTGGAGCCGACGCCGTCAAGGTCGGCATTGGGCCCGGATCCATCTGCACCACCCGCATCGTCGCTGGCGTCGGTGTGCCACAGCTTTCGGCGATCATGTCGGCGGTCGAGACGGCGCATAGATCGGGTGTCTCGGTCATCGCCGATGGCGGCATCAAATATTCGGGCGATCTGGCCAAGGCGCTCGCCGCCGGCGCCAGTGCCGCCATGATCGGTTCGCTGCTGGCCGGCACCGACGAGAGCCCGGGCGAGGTCTATCTGCACCAGGGCCGCTCCTTCAAGG
This sequence comes from Mesorhizobium sp. STM 4661, assembly GCF_000359125.1. Classification (GTDB taxonomy): domain Bacteria; phylum Pseudomonadota; class Alphaproteobacteria; order Rhizobiales; family Rhizobiaceae; genus Mesorhizobium. The sequence continues at coordinate 75,168 of NZ_CAAF010000048.1, forward strand.
CCTATCGCGGCATGGGTTCGGTTGGCGCCATGGCCCGCGGCTCGGCCGATCGCTACTTCCAGGCCGAGGTGCGCGACACGCTGAAACTGGTTCCCGAAGGCATTGAAGGGCAGGTTCCCTACAAAGGACCTGTGTCTGGCGTGCTGCACCAGCTTGCAGGCGGCCTGAAAGCCGCTATGGGTTATGTCGGCGGCCGCGACCTTGCCGATTTCCGCGACCGCGCCACTTTTGTTCGCATATCCAATGCCGGACTTCGTGAAAGCCACGCTCATGACGTCACGATTACCCGCGAAAGCCCGAATTATCCCGGCGGAATTTGATCAGAATGCCGTCGGGCGGAGCCTGACGGCAATGATCCTGCGGATGTCGCGCCACGCCGCGGCGCTGTGTTTTGCATCCGCGGCGGTTTTCATCGCCATGACGGCGATGGAGTTCTTCTATTTCCGCAGCCTCAGTGGCGGGCTGCCGTCGCTCGACATGCGCTTTGCCGGTTTCACGCCGGATGAGGGCATGGCCTGGCTGACGGCGCTCGGCCGGCGCGGCGGCGAGATCATCCTGGTCTGGCATTATCTGACCTTCGACCTTTTGTTCCCGGCGCTGCTGTCGGTGACCATGGTCAGCCTGATCCTCGCCACCGGACGGCGGCTGAAGAATTTCCGGGCAATGCCGTCGCAATTGCAGTCCCTGCTTGCGGTTGTTCTGGTGCTGCCATACACGCTTGCCGATTATGCGCAGAACATAGCCGTGGCGCGGCTGTTGTCCGATTTCCTGTCGGCCAATCCGGATTCGCTGTCTTTCGCCTCGTCGCTGATCGTCACCAAATTCGCGCTTCTGGCGATCCCCTTGGCCGTCATTGCGGCTTTCACGCTGGTCGGACTACGGCGACGCCAGACGTGAAAAAAACATGAACCAGACCGCGATCTTCTGGCCTGTTCTGGCGCAGGTGCTTCTGGTCTACATCGTCTATCTCGTGATGGGCCGCCGCAGATACGGCGCGGTCAGGTCAGGCGAGGCCAAGGCCGGCCAGTTCAAGACCCGCTCCACCGAGCCGGCATCCAGCGTCACCGTCGCCAACAACCTCAGCAACCAGTTCGAACTGCCGGTGCTCTTCTACGTCCTGTGCCTGGCGCTGCACGAGACCAACGGCGTCAACTACCTGACGCTGGCCTTGATGTGGATTTTCGTGGTTTCGCGCTACGCCCACGCCTGGGTTCACCTCACCAGCAACGATCTGCGCTTCCGCAGCCGCATCTTCTTCTTCAGCGCGGTGGTTCTCTTGCTGGCATGGATATGGTTCGCGCTCCACCTGCTGACGGTCGTCTGAACGAGCCAGCAAGCAGCAGCCTAAAGGTCGAACACCGCGATCTTGCGCTTGTCGAACTTGATGCCGATTTCGCCGCGCACCAGCTTGAGCGCCGCCTCGCCGAACACGGCGCGCCGCCAGCCTTGCAAGGCCGGCACGTCGGCGGCCTCGCCCTCGGCGGCGATACGGTCGATGTCGTCGCTGGAGGCCAGCACCTTCGAGGCAACGCCCTCCTTTTCGGCGACGATCCGCAAAAGCACTTTCAGCAACTCCGCCGCGGCATTGGAACCTTCGGGCGGCTGGAAGCTCTTCGGCAGCTTCGGCATGTCTTCCCTGGGCAAGGCAAGTGCTGAGTTCACCGCGCCAAGCAGCGCCGTTGCCGTCGCCGACCGCTCCCAGCCCTTCGGTGTGGTGCGCAGCTTGCCGAGCGCCGTCGCATCGCGCGGCGCCTGTTGCGCGATCTCGTAGATGGCGTCGTCCTTGAGCACCCGGCCGCGCGGCACGTCGCGTTCGCGCGCCTCTCGCTCGCGCCAGGCCGCCACCGCTTGCACGATCGCCAGCTCTTGCGGCTTGCGCAGCCGCATCTTCAGCCGCTTCCAGGCATCCTCCGGATGCGGGTCGTAGGTTTCGCGCGAGGTCAGCACCTCCATCTCCTCGTTCAGCCAGTGGGCGCGTTTTTCCCGCTCAAGCTCGGCGCTGAGATGCTGGTAGACCTCGATCAGATGGGTGACGTCGGCAAGCGCGTAGTCGAGCTGCTTGTCTGACAGCGGGCGGTGGCGCCAGTCGGTGAAACGCGAGGATTTGTCGAGCCGCGCCCCGGTGACCCGCTGCACCAACTGGTCGTAGGAGACGCTGTCGCCGAAGCCGCAGACCATCGCCGCCACCTGGGTGTCGAACACCGGATGCGGCACCAGATCGCCGAGATGGACGATGATTTCGATGTCCTGGCGGGCGGCGTGGAAGACTTTGACGACCGCCTCGTTGGCCATCAGCCTGAAGAACGGCTTGAGGTCGATCTCGGGCGACAAAGGATCGATCAGGGCCGTCACGCCGGGGGCCGCCATCTGGATCAGGCAGAGGATCGGCCAGAAGGTCGTTTCGCGGATGAATTCGGTGTCGACGGTGACGAGATCCGACTTTTCGAACGCGGCAAGAACGGTTTCGAGCTCTTTTTGGGTAGTGATGACGTGCATCAAATCGCTTTTGGCAAGGGTAAGGTCTCCTTCAATTTCAGCCGCGCGGGCTTTCGTCAAGGGTCAGCGGACCCGTCGGAATCGCCATTGCGCCTGGCCAGCCGGGCGAAAATCGTCGAGGTGCGCAAAAGTGCTGTGAAACGGCTGCGATGGCCCGCCGGCACGCCGGATCGCACCTGCATCCGATAGAGGATGACGACGATGAAGACCACGTAGACGACAGCGCAGAACACGAACAGGGCGCTTGGCCCGAAATATTGCATCGCCGTCGACGCCGCGAGCGGGCCGCCAATGGCGCCGAAGGAATAGAACAGCATCAAGGCTGCGTTGATCAGCACGAACTCGCCCTTGTCGGCGCGGTCGTTGGAGTGCGCCGCCGACAGCGAGTAGAGCGGCATGGCGAAGCTGCCGAAGATGAAGACGATCAGGAAGTTGAGGAATGGGTCGCTCCCCGCCACGAACACCAGCGCAAGTGCTGCCAACATCGCGCTGCACGTCGTTATCAGCAGCACCGAGCGCCGGTCCCAGCGGTCGGAAAGATAACCGAGCGGGTACTGGATGATGGCGCCGCCGAAGATGCCGACGCTGACAAAGGTGACGACGTCGGCAACCGACATGCCGATCTGCTCGGCATAGACCGGCGACAGCGTGCGGAAAGCACTGTTGGTGACGCCGACTGCAATGCAGCCGAAGCAGCCGAGCGGCGAAATCCGCCAGACGCGCGCCAGATCAAGCTTGACGTCTTCGGGCGGGGTCGGGTTGGAGCGGTCGCCGAGCGACACCGGCACCAGCGACAAAGTGATCATGATCGACATGATGGCGAAGATGGCAAAACCGCCGACGCCGAAGATCGGGATCAGGAACTGCGCGCCGGTGACCGAGCCGATGTCGACCATCCGGTAGATGGCCAGCACCCGCGCGCGGTCCTGGTTGGCGACCCCGGAATTGAGCCAGGCTTCCATGATGGTGAACAGGCCGGCGAAGCAGAAGCCGCCGGCGAAGCGCACCGCGCACCACATCACCGGATCGATGACCAGCACCAGGAGCAGCGTGCCGGCCGAGGCGATCGCCGCCAGCGCCGAAAAGGCGCGCACATGGCCGACGGCCTTCATGATGCGGGTAACAGCGAGGCAGCCGAGCAGGAAACCGGCGAAATAGAACGTGCCCATCAGTCCGATGGTCGAGGCCGAAAATCCCTCCTGCGCGCCGCGCAATGCAATCAACGTGCTCTGCAGGCCGTTGCCGCCGAGCAGGATGCCGGCGGCAATGAGGAGCGGGATCAGCGGGCGGATGGAGGACATGAAGGAAGGCGGTCACTTTTCGTTGATCCTTATTGGACCATCGCCCCCGCCAATGCCAGCGGCAATTCCCGGTGGCAACAGGATGATCAGTCATCCTGAATTCGTTCGGGCGCGTCGCTCTGGTCTGTACTCAGGGCCGCGGCGACTGCCGGTCGTTGGGCCACAAGCCGAACCACTTGGCTGCTCCCGATGCGATTACTATTCCGGCTAGAACTGCGATGAGCCCGACAATCAGGTTCGCGCTTACCTGTTCGCCCAGAAAGACGACGCCGAAGATCGATGCCGTCACTGGATTTACCGCAATCGAGACGGCAACCAGTGTCGGCGCCGCGCGTCCGAGTGCAAATGCCCACAGGAAGAAAATGAAAGCGCCGCCGATTATGGCCAGATAGCCGCTCGCAATCCATTGAGGCGCGCTAAGTGTGGCAAGTCGCGCGAAGCCTCCGTTCCATGCCACCAAGGCCGATAGGCAGACCGAACCCACGCCCATGCCAAACGCCACGAATGGGATCGGCGCGGTGCGGGATAGAAAAGGTCGCGACCAGACATTGTAGAGCGCCATGCAGAAAGCCGCCGCGACCATCAGGAGGTCTCCGCGCCATGCGTCAGGGGGAGCGGTCGTCAAGCTCGTGCCGAGTGCGACGGCCACCCCTGCCATTGCGATCAGGACGCCGACGATCTTGCGCATGGTCGGCGCTTCGGTCCTTAGAACCGCCCCGGCAAACATGGTCAGCAGCGGCAGTGTCGAAAGCGCCAAGGCTCCTCTCGCGGCCGTGGTGTAGACAAGGGCTCCATTGAAGAGAACGGGAAACAGGCCGAAGAACAAGAGGCCCAATGCGCCGGCGCCGGGCCAGTCGCTCTTCGCCGGCCACTTGTCTCGTCGCCAAAGCGCTACGGCAGCCAAAACCAGAAAACCGCCGCCGAACCGTACCGCGCCGATGGTGAGAGGGTCGAGTGTGCCTGCGAGATATCGTGTTGCGCCAACGGCGGTGCCGCCAAAAGCGCTGGAGAGAATAGCGGCGAGCACTCCTAGAATTTCCATCGTTCCCGACCCTACCAGTTCGGAGCCAGCGATATCGGGCAGGCGGGTCAAAAGGAATCGAATAAGCTCAATAAGCTTGATAAGATATCCATATGAACACTCTCGATCCAGAGTTGCTGCGGGCCTTCGTCGTCGTTGCCGAGCGCCTCTCGTTCACGCGCGCCGCCGAGCAGCTCAATCGAACGCAGGCCACCATTAGCTTGCAAGTGAAACGTCTCGAGGAGCGCCTCGAGGTCACCTTATTCCGTCGCTCGACAGCCCGCGTTGAACTCACGGCCGCCGGGGAGGGTTTTCTGATCGACGCACGCCGCATCCTTGCCCTCAATGTGCAGGCGATTGCGCGTGTTTCCAGTCAGCGGGTCGCTGGACGCATCCGTATCGGGGTCATGGAAGATTATGGCACCAAGATCCTGCCGCGCCTGCTCACCGACGTCGCCGAGCGATTTCCGCTCGTGCAGGTCGAAATGGAGATCGGTCTCACCGCCCGGCTGCTGAAACGGCTCGGTTCGTCGTTTGACGCCGTCATCGCCATGCATCCGGAAGGTACGGCCGAGGGTGATCTGATATGCCGCGAAAGGGCGATTTGGGCAGCGGCGGCAACCCGTGCCGTCGAGGAGCTCGATCCGCTGCCCGTCGCCTTGTCGAATCCCGATTGCCTGTTTCGTGCCTGGGCCGTCGAGGCGCTCAACAAGGCAGGCCGGCCGTGGCGATTGGCCTATGTCAGTCCGAGCCTCTCAGCCACGGAAGCAATCGTCGAGGAGGGCCTTGCGATCACCGTGGTCAAAGGCAGCATGCTTGCGCCAGGCATGCGCTGTATTCACCCGGGCCGACATGTGCCGCCGCTGCCCGGGGCAGAGATCCGTCTTCATCGGGCCGGAATGTCTTCCGCCAGCGCTGCGTTGGTCGTCGATCACCTTGCACATCGCCTCCGGCTATCAGCTCTAGGCTCCTAGGACGCCTGGAGAACATGAAGGAAAGCAATCGCTTGCCGGCGCGTGCGCGAGGCGGCCATCACCCCGAAAGGCAAGGCGATGACCGACCTGGTTGATGCCGGGCGCGAAAGGATTGGCCACGCCATCTTCAAGACATGGGACGCACATGAGGTCGACGAACTGGTGCGGCTCATGCGCAAGTTTGCGGATGCCGTGGAGGACGAGCCGCCTGTCGGTCCACAAATCGGCAATTGACAGGTCTTGGCCTGGCCGTTCCGATAATCGGACCGCTCCGATGTCCAAATCATGCAACACTTCATTTGATCGATTCGAAGGTCCGTGAAAAAATTATGGAAGATGTCTTCATAACCTTTGACCCAGGCTTCCCCCTTCTAGAGGTGACATCAATCGCGAAGGCAATTGACGACGCCAATGTCTTTATTCCCGGGTACATCCCACCGGCTGTCGGCTCTTTGGATCTGTGTGGCTTCATTTTTGCTCAGACTCGTGAGCAGTATCAGTTTGTAATATTGCCAGATCGAAATCTAGTTTCTCGTATGGCGAGGGTGCAGAGAGATGGAATTCCAGAAAATATTGATGAGACAACAAATAACGCAATAAATGTCTTAGCTTTTGCGAAAGCTATGGATTTTCTGATTGAGCCATCTATCGCATTCCACGAGCTCGCTCAGTACGCAGGCAACGAGATAGCACATGAGGAACTCCGTTGGTTTCGAATTGCAGACAACCACAATACTTTGGAGTGGATCGAAGCAGCTGTAGGAAGACGCCATAAATTTACTCCTTCTCACCCAATTCCACAAAATTCTGCGCACGATCTAAGTTTCCCGCTGCATCGTTGGAAACGGAACTATGTCGTCGCGTTAAAAATCGCAGAACTTGAACTCCAGCAAATAAGCAATATTGAGCGATCGCTTCAGCTTTTTCGCTGGCTTTTCTACGATTTCCTATTGGCGGGGCCTGCCGCGATCTTCGCGACGTTCTATTTCTCGCCAATGAGTTCCCGCAAGCGCCTACTGAAACATCTGCGCTCACTTGATCGCGAGCGAGCGATAGGCGGCGTGAAAAACGCGGCATGGGACATTACGCATCTCAGTGATTTCGTTCGGCGCATCGACGCGGGGGATCGTGAGCGCAAAAGATACATCTTTGCGACTGCGGACAAAGGGTTGGCAAGAATTGCGCCGCTCCTTCTCAAAGATCCTCATGACAACGATATCGAAATTGGACTTGCAACTGCATTAGAGGCTTGGTGGCCGCACCGAGACGCTCGAAGGATCGTCACTGCGTTGACCGAATACATCGATCACGCTGATAAGTCAGAGCGTCAGATCAACGGTCCAGTGTCATCAGATTTCATCGATGCGCTGATTGAACGAGGTGAATCCAATCTACGCGCATTTGAACCGTAGCTTCGGCATACTCCCCATGGATGTGCGATGCGACTAGTTTAAACTTCTTTTGGCTCATGCGCTTTTGGTAAGAGTGAGGGCATTGCGAAGGATAAGGGGAAAACCCGAAGTTGAACCTGAGCTATTGTCAAGCGCCGTTTGCCTTGACAAAGGCGGCCTCTCATGTGCTTTTCGCGCAAATTTTCGGGCCGGGCCATCATGCCTCGGCCGTAACCCAGCACCCGGACTTCACGAATGACAATGCATCGTTACCGCAGCCATACCTGTGCCCAGTTGAGGAAGAGCGACGTCGGTTCCTCCGTCCGCCTGTCGGGCTGGGTGCATCGCGTGCGCGACCATGGCGGCCTGCTGTTCATCGATTTGCGCGACCACTACGGGCTGACCCAGATCGTCGCCGATCCGGACTCGCCGGCCTTCAAGGTCGCCGAGACCGTGCGTGGCGAATGGGTCATCCGCGTCGACGGCGAAGTCAAGGCGCGCCTGGCGGAGACCGCGAACGCCAATCTGCCGACCGGCGAGATCGAGATTTTCGCGCGCGAGATCGAAGTGCTGTCGGCGGCCAGGGAATTGCCGCTGCCGGTGTTCGGCGAGCCGGATTATCCCGAGGACATCCGCCTCAAATACCGCTTCCTCGACCTGCGCCGCGACACGCTGCACAAGAACATCGTGGCGCGGACAAAAATCATCGCCGAGATGCGCAAGCGCATGGGCGAGGTCGGCTTCACCGAATTCTCGACGCCGATCCTGACCGCGTCTTCGCCCGAAGGCGCGCGCGACTTCCTGGTGCCGTCGCGCATCCATCCCGGCACTTTCTACGCGCTGCCGCAGGCGCCGCAGCAGTACAAGCAGCTGATCATGGTGTCTGGCTTCGACCGCTATTTCCAGATCGCGCCGTGCTTCCGCGACGAGGATCCGCGCGCCGACCGGCTGCCCGGCGAGTTCTACCAACTCGACCTCGAAATGAGCTTCGTCGAGCAGGACGACGTGCTGTCGACGATGGAGCCGGTCATGCGCGGGGTCTTCGAAACCTTTGCCGGCGGCAAGCCGGTGACGCAGAAATTCCAGCGCATTCCTTACGATGTAGCCATGCGCAAATACGGCACCGACAAGCCGGACCTGCGCAACCCGATCGAAATGCAGGCCGTCTCCGATCATTTTCGCGATTCCGGCTTCAAGGTGTTCGCCAACATCCTGGCCAACGACCCGAAGACCGAGGTCTGGGCCATTCCGGCAAAAACCGGCGGCAGCCGCGCCTTCTGCGACCGCATGAATTCCTGGGCGCAAGGCGAAGGCCAGCCGGGGCTTGGCTACATCTTCTGGCGCAAGGAGGGCGAGAAGCTCGAAGGCGCGGGGCCGCTGGCCAAGAACATCGGCGAGGAGCGCACCGAGGCAATCCGCCTCCAACTCGGCCTTGCCGATGGCGACGCCGCTTTCTTCGTCGCTGGCGACCCGAAGAAATTCGTCTCCTTCGCGGGTGCGGCGCGCACGCGTGCCGGCGAGGAGCTGAACCTCGTCGACCGCGACCGCTTCGAACTCTGCTGGATCGTCGACTTCCCATTCTTTGAATGGAATGAGGAAGAGAAGAAGATCGATTTCGCCCACAACCCGTTCTCGATGCCGCAGGGCGGCATCGAGGCGCTCAAAGGCGATGATCTGCTCGGCATCAAGGCGTTCCAGTACGACATGGTCTGCAACGGTTTCGAGATCGCCTCCGGCGGCATCCGCAACCACCTGTCCGAGACCATGGTCAAGGCGTTCGAGACTGTCGGGCTGGATCGTGAAACGGTCGAGGAGCGTTTCGGCGGCCTCTACCGCGCCTTCCAGTATGGCGCGCCGCCGCATGGCGGCATGGCGGCCGGTATCGACCGTGTCGTCATGCTGCTGGTCGGCGCCAAAAACCTGCGCGAAGTGACCATGTTCCCGATGAACCAGCAGGCCTACGACCTTCTGATGAACGCGCCATCGGAAGCCACCCCGCAGCAGCTTCGCGAGCTGTCGCTGCGCGTCGTGGCGACCAAGAAAGAGGCCTAAAGACCTCCCGCAACCGATTCTATTGATTCACAAAAAAAGCCCGGCAGCGACGCCGGGCTTTTTCTTTGCGAGATGGTTCCCGGTCAGTCTTCGTTCGCCTTGACCGTCACGCCAAGCGTTTTCGGCAGGTCGAGCGGGTTGGACATGGCGCCCGCCATGATCAGCGCGAACGGCACCGCTGCCGGCGGCTCGGCCGAGATCTCGAGGCTCTGCGGATCGTCGAGATATTTGCTGACCGCAGCCGAAACCTGCGCCGTCAGTTCGGGATTGTTGAGCTGCGCCATGCCGAAAGGCACGATTGCCTTGGCCTGGTTGGCAATGTCCTTGCCGGACATGCCTTGCTGCTTGCCGACATAATCTAGCACCTTGTTGGTCAGCGAATCGTCGTCGAAACGGACGCTGGCGCTGTTGAACGAAAGCTGCTGCAGCAGGCCGAGCATGGCCATGCCTTGCGCCGAATTGTCGGCGCCTTCGGGTTGCGCCGCCATCTTCTTCTGCATCTCCTGCAACGACTTGATGACGTCAAGCGTGTAGCCGCCGAGATCGAAGGTCATGCCGAGCGTGCCGGCATTGTCGACGGAGACGTCGTATTTCGACAATTCCATCTTGCCGTCCGAAGGCTGCCAAGTGCCGGCCATTTCGAGGTTGCCCGTGATATTCTGGTAACCGAGGGCGTTGATCACTTCCTTGGATTTCGGATCGTCGACCAGCGTCAGGTCGGCATTGAACTTTTCCGTTGTGCCGGAAAACGCCATCGCCTTGCCGTCGGCCGGGGGAGTGATTTCGATGGCAAGCCCGTCCATCGAGAAGGCGGTCTTGTCGGCGACCTTGACCGTCATGTTGTCGAGTTCGGCCGACTTGTACATCATCAGCGAACCCAGCGGACCCGTGGCCCCGTCCGCCGGAACCGTCATGTCATGGATGACGAAGGGGCTGAGGTTGAGCGTGACGCCGTCCTGGCTGTGTTGGAAGGCCGAAGTCGATACGGTTGCGATGGCATAACCGCCATTGGCCTCGGTCACGCCTTCGAGTTTGACGTCGCCGATTGGCAGCGCTTCCTTCTCGGCCGCCGGTTTGACGGACACGCCTTGCAGCACCATGCTGGAAGCATCGCCGGTCACTCCGGTCCACGAGATGTCGACACCCTGGGCGGCCATGGCCGCCTTCAGCCGGTCGGCGACGGCCGTATCCTGCGCGAAAGCCGCGTTCAGCGGCAGTGTCAGCAAAAAGGTCGAAAAGGCGAGTTTGTAGAGAGTTGAGCGTTTGATTGTCATCGCGAGTTCCCTGAGAGTGTCCTGAAATTGTTTTTCGAATTTCTTTTGCGCCATCACCATTCCGTGACGAACTGGACGGGAAAAAGGCGTTCCCACCCAACAATGGTCAAAAATCGCGCCGAAAGGCAAACCCGTTCACGGCCTAGAGCCGCCATGTAACAGGTTGATGTTGGCCGGCGCGCGAGAGCTCCCAATTCCTGTTGCAGATGGGCTGCTCCATTCGTGCGCCTCTTGCCGCGAATCACCCGCTCGGCTAGTCCCAGCCCATGGGAAAAAGGCTTTTGCCGCCTGAAGATGGCGGCGGCGATCATATCGAGCCGGTCGATCTGAAAAAGGCGCTGGAAGAGCGCTATCTCGCCTATGCGCTGTCGACCATCATGCACCGGGCGTTGCCGGATGTGCGCGACGGACTGAAGCCGGTCCATCGCCGCATCATGCATGCCATGCGGCTGCTCAGGCTCAACCCCGACCAGGGTTTTGCCAAATGCGCCCGCATCGTCGGCGAGGTGATGGGCAAGTTCCATCCGCATGGCGACCAATCGATCTACGACGCGCTGGTGCGCCTGGCGCAGGATTTTTCGATGCGCTACCCGCTGGTCGACGGGCAAGGCAATTTCGGCAATATCGACGGCGATAATGCCGCCGCCATGCGCTACACCGAAGCACGCATGACCGATGTGGCGACCGAGCTGCTTTCCGGCATCACCGAGGATGCGGTCGACTACCGGCCGACCTACAATGAGGAGGACGAGGAGCCGGTCGTGCTGCCCGGCGCCTTCCCGAACCTGCTTGCCAACGGCTCATCCGGGATTGCGGTGGGCATGGCGACCTCGATCCCGCCGCATAACGCCGCCGAACTGTGCGATGCAGCCTTGCACCTAATCGAGCATCCGGATGCGCCGGTGACGACGCTGATGGACTTCGTGCAGGGTCCGGACTTCCCAACCGGCGGCATCATCGTCGACAGCCGTGCCTCGATCCTCGAAGCCTACGAAACCGGCCGCGGCGGCTTTCGCGTCAGGGCCAAATGGGGTCAGGAGGACCAGGGCAGGGGCACCTGGAGCATCGTCGTCACCGAAATCCCCTATGGTGTCCAGAAGGCCCGGCTGATCGAAAAGATCGCCGAGCTTTTGATGGCCCGCAAATTGCCGCTCTTGGAAGACATCCGCGACGAAAGCGCGGAAGACATCCGCGTCGTGCTGGTGCCGAAGAGCCGTTCGGTCGATCCCGGCATCCTGATGGAATCGCTGTTCAAGCTGACCGAGCTGGAAAGCCGCTTCCCGCTCAACATGAACGTGCTGTCGCGCGGCAAGGTGCCCAACGTGCTTTCGCTGAAGGGCGTGCTCAAGGAATGGCTGGAGCACCGCCGCGAGGTGCTGATCCGCCGCTCCAGGCATCGCCTCGGCGAGATCGAGAGGCGGCTGGAGATCCTCGCCGGCTATCTGATCGCCTATCTCAACATCGACGAGGTGATCAGGATCATCCGCGAGGAGGATGAGCCCAAGCAAGTGATGATGGCGCGCTGGTCGCTGACCGACAACCAGGCCGAGGCCATCCTCAACATGCGGCTGCGCGCCTTGCGCAAGCTGGAAGAAATCGAGATCCGCAAGGAGTTCGACGGGCTGACGACCGAGAAGAAGCAGATCGAGGCGCTGCTCGCTTCCGACGCCAAGCAGTGGGCGACGATTAAATGGGAAGTCTCCAGCATCCGTGAGAAATTCGGACCGGAGACCGAACTCGGCAAGCGCCGCACCCAGTTCGCCGACGCGCCCGAACATGACCTGACCGACATTGCGCACGCCATGATCGAGCGCGAGCCGGTCACCGTGGTTGTCTCGGAAAAAGGCTGGCTGCGGGCAATGAAAGGCCACCTGATCGACCACTCGACCCTGACCTTCAAGGAGGGTGACAGCCTCAAGCTCGCCTTCCATGCCCAGACCACCGACAAGGTGTTGGTCTTCACCACCGGCGGCAAGTTCTACACGATCGGCGCCGACCGGCTGCCGGGCGGACGCGGCCATGGCGAGCCGATCCGCATCATCGTCGACATGGACAACGACCAGGACATCGTCACCGCCTTCGTCCATGACCCCAAGCGCAAGCTGCTCTTGGTGTCATATGACGCCAACGGCTTTGTCGTGCCGGAGGAGGAGGTCGTGGCCAACACCCGCAAGGGCAAGCAGGTGATGAACGTCAAGGCGCCCGACGAGGCCAAGCGCTGCGTGACGGTCGCCGGCGATCATCTCGCCATCGTCGGCGAGAACCGCAAGATGCTGGTGTTCCCGCTCTCCGAAATCCCCGAAATGGGACGCGGCAAGGGCGTTCGCCTGCAGAAGTACAAGGATGGCGGCGTCCTCGACCTCAAGACTTTCACGCTCGAAAGCGGCCTCTCCTGGCAGGATTCGGCCGACCGCACCTTTACCAAGTCGCGTGAGGAACTGGCCGAATGGATCGGCGCCCGCGCCTCGGCCGGACGCATGGTGCCGAAGGGTTTTCCAAGGACAGGGAAGTTCGGGTAGCGCCGCTAATCTCCCCCCTCGAGGGGGAGATGTCGCCGAAGGCGACAGAGGGGGTCGGTACGTCCTGACGCGACCTCCTATTGTGGACTGAGGACGCCGGCGCTTCATGCGCGGCGACCCCCCTCTGGCCTGCCGGCCATCTCCCCCCTCAAAGGGGGGAGATCCCCAATCATTTGGAATGTCGTCACGATTGCTGCACTATATCAGTGCATAAGCAGGAAGGATGTTTGGGAGAGTCGGGCATTTGAAGGAAGCAAAAATCCAGAAGCCGGAACGCCAGCAGCGCCTGTTCGGCCTGTCGACGCCGCTCAGGTCCGCCGTCATTCCGCCGCTGTCGGCCGCGCGCTGGCTGCTGGTGCTGATCGTCGCCGCCGGCGTCTATTTCTTCCATGGCTTCCTGTTCCCGGTGCTGGCCGCTCTCGTCATCGCCTTCGCCAGCTGGCCGCTCTATCGACGGCTGCTCGCTGCCGTCGACGGCAACCGCACGATCGCCGCGACATTGGCGATCCTCTTCATCCTGACCTTCCTGGTGGTGCCGATCGCGCTCGCCGGCACCTATGCCATCAACGAGGTCCGCGATTGGGTCGGCTGGGCGATCGAGACCAACCGGTATGGCGCGGCGACGCCGCACTGGATCGCCACGCTGCCCGTGGTCGGCGAGTGGCTGAACGAGCAGTGGACGCGCAATTTCGGCCATCCCGGCGGCATCGGCGAGCTGATCCAGCTGATCAGCGGCGCCAATATCGGCAGCATCTATCGCGGTGTGCTGGCCGCCGGCGGCAGCGCCTTCGGCCTTCTGCTGACGCTGCTGTTCATGATGATCGCGCTGTTCTTCGCCTATCGCGACGGCGAGCATTTCGCCGGGCAGGTCGACCGTCTCGGCGAACGCATTCTGCCGACAAGGTGGGAGCGGATCTCACGGGTGGTGCCGGCGACGATCTCCTCGACGGTGACCGGCATGACCGTTATCGCCATCGGCGAGGGGCTGGTGCTGGGCGTCGCCTACTGGCTGGCCGGCGTGCCGTCGCCGGTGACGCTGGGCGCGCTGACCGGCATCATGGCGCTGATCCCCGGCGGCGCGCCTCTGTCGTTCACGCTCGTCTCGATCTATCTCGCCGCCAGCGGCTCGCCGATGGCCGGGTTGGCGCTCTTCATCTGGGGCTCGGTGGAACTCTTCATCGTCGACAAGACATTGCGCCCGAAACTGGTTGGCGGTCCGATAAAGCTGCCGTTTCTGCCGACGTTCTTCGGCCTGATCGGCGGCGTCAAGACCATGGGCTTTCTCGGCTTGTTCATCGGCCCGGTGCTGATGGCGCTGCTGGTTGCGATCTGGCGCGAATGGCTGCGCGAGGTGGAACTGTCCGACGAACTCGCTTCCGTAGAACCCACGGAGCCGGAGGGCGCTCCGCCGCAGATCGAGATCGTCGCCGACGCGAAAAAGATTCAGGCCGGGTGAGAGACGGCGAGCGTGGCGCGGCGCTTGCGGCCCTCGTGCAATTGCCACGCCGAATGCGCAACCAGCGCGACGATGATGACCGCGCCGCCGATCAGACTGTCGCGTGACGGCGTTTCGGCAAAGATCAACCACACCCAGACCGGCGCCAGCACGGTTTCGAGCAGGTAGAACATCGCCACTTCCGGCCCGGAAATGTATTTCGGCCCGTTGGCAAGGCAGAAGAACGAAATCGGCATGATGACGGCGCCGTTGAAGATGATCCACCACGGCGCGTTCACCTGAAGGCCTTCGCCTGAGACCATGAATACCGCGATGGCCAGAGGCAGGACAAAGCTGATCAGCGAGGTGAACCCCATATCCTTGCCGCTGGCGCGCGAGATGGTGATTGCCAGTGCTATCAGGAAGGCTGAGCATAGCGCCATGAAATCGCCGAACAGGTGCCCGGTCCCGATCGAGCCGCCGACGATGATCAGCACGCCGAGGATCATGACCAGCATCGTCAGCACCGTGACCAGGCGCGGCCGCTCCTTCAGGAACAACCAGGACAGCAACCCCGTGAACACGGTGCTGAAGGCCAGGATGAAGACCAGATTGGCGGTCGAGGTGTGGTAGACGGCGGTGACGAAAGTCAGCGAGGTCAGACCGTAACATATGGCCACCGCAAGCCCCGACCAGCCAGGGATGAGTTGCGGCGCATTCCTGCTCAGCGAACGCCAGATGGCCCAGATGACCAGCGTCGCGAAAAAGGTGGAGCCGGTGCGCAGCAACAGGATCGTCCAAGCGCCGCCGTCTGCCAGCCGGATCAGTGGAATGTCCGCGGTCAGCGCCAGTCCGCCGATAGCTGTGATGAGAAGGCCTTTACGGTGATCGGTGTGGCCCTGCTGGGTGTGAGATGACATGCCGGTCTCGCGATGTATGAGGAGGCAGGCCGCAGAAATCGACCCGGCGCCTGTCTTCCAGCCACGCGGCTGCAAGACCAGCATCCTCCTCCTTAAAACAGTTTAGGGATGAAAGGCGGAAGAAAAGGTCAGCGCGAAACCGCTTCGTGGTCGTAGCGTTCCCAGCCCTTGGGACCGAGATGTTCCTGCGGCATGAAGCGCATCTTATAATTCATCTTGCGCGAGCCGTTGACCCAGTAGCCGAGATAGACATGGGGCAGGCCCATCGCCTTGGCGCGGGCGATATGGTCGAGGATCATGAAGGTGCCGAGCGACCGGTCCTCGAAGTCGGGATTGAAGTAGGAGTAGACCATCGACAGGCCGTCGGCCATCTTGTCGGTGAGCGCCACCGCGATCAGCTCGCCCTGGCCCTTGCCGGTGATGAAAGTGTCGGGGCCGCGGCGCCGGTACTCGATGACCTTGGTGTCGACATGGGTGTCCTCGACCATCATGGCGTAGTCGAGCACCGTCATGTCCGACATGCCGCCGCGTCTGTGGCGGGCATCGAGGTAGCCGCGAAACAGCGAATATTGCTCGGTGGACGGTTGGGCGTCGTGCATGGCGCCGACAAGGTCCGAATTGTGCTGGATCACCCGTTTCATGTTGCGGCTGGCGGTGAATTCCTGGGCCAGGATACGCACCGAAACGCAGGCGCGACAGGTCTCGCAGGCCGGCCTGTAGGCGATGTTCTGCGAACGCCGGAAGCCGCCTTGCGTCAACAGGTCGTTCATCTCCGGCGCCTTGTCGCCGACCAGATGCGTGAACACCTTGCGCTCGAACTGGCCCTCAAGATAGGGGCACGGCGACGGCGCGGTCAGGAAGAACTGCGGCGACTGGGTCGGGTGCTGCGTCATCGAGCCTTGGAGACACTCCTGCGAATCGCTCTACCTTTGGCGCGGACGGCGAAAAATTCAACAGGATTGTGCAGGCGTGGTTGCCCGGACGCCTTCACATTTGCGCATAAGCGGCTGCGGCGACTCCTCGAAAGCTGTTTCAACGGCCGCTGCGGCTGATCACCGTGCCGAGCAGCAGGTCGTGCAGCGTGCGCTTGCGGTCGGAAAACAGCGTCACCAGAAGGATCAGCGGCGTCAGGATGACATTGCCGGCCCAGAACAGCACCGAATGGACGACAGCCGTCAGCCCGTCGATGCGGGTGCCGTCGAGGCGGTCGAGCCGGATGCCCATCATCTTCATGCCCGTGGTGGCCTGGTCGGCACTGCCCAGCGTGTTCCAGATGTAGAGGATGGCGACGACCGGCACGAGGACGGAAAACAGCATCCAGCCGAGGCCGAGCGTCAACAGCCCGAGGAAGAACACCAGGATCGCGAACGGAATGGTGAGCAGCGCGACGATGCAATAGTCGAGGATGAAGGCAAGGATGCGCGGCGTGCGCACGCCTTCATAGGCCCTGACATCGTCGAGCCTGGTGGTGATGATTTCGCCGTCAAGTACGCGCGCGTTCATGTCATGTCCTCGTAATCGGACCCGCAATAGGGTGCGGACTCAATGCTGGTGAAATGGTGAAGGCCAGCGGCAGAATCAAGATCGGATCTTTCACCGGCCTGCTGTGAAGTCGGGCCGAGCCTTGAGGCTGAATCGGTTGAATTCACGGCACGGATAGCGTTAGCTTGCTGCGGCGCAACAAAGGCGCGAGGGACGGGGCAACATGGACTACGACATGCTGGTCATCGGCAGCGGCCCTTCCGGGCGCCGCGCCGCGGTGCAATCGGCCAAGCTTGGCAAATCGGTATTGGTGGTCGACAGGGGCCGGCGCCTCGGCGGTGTTTCCGTGCATACCGGCACCATCCCCTCGAAGACGCTGCGCGAGACGGTGCTCAACCTCTCCGGCTGGCGCGAGCGCGGTTTCTACGGTCGCGGCTACCGGGTCAAGCAGGACATTTCCGTTGCCGACCTGATCGAGCGCCTGCACAAGACGCTCGATCACGAGGTCGAGGTTTTGCAGCACCAGTTCATGCGCAACACCGTCAAAAGCGCCCGCGCCGCGGTCAAGTTCCTCGGTCCCAACAAGGTCAGCCTGACGGCGGACAATGGCGACCACAGCGAGGTCGGTTTCGCCAATGCGTTGATCGCGGTCGGTACCCGCCCGCACCGGCCGCGCGACGTGCCCTTCGACAAGACCCGCATCTTCGACAGCGATGAGATGCTGGAACTCCACCGCTTGCCGCGCACGCTGACGGTGATCGGCGCCGGCGTCATCGGCGTTGAATATGCGACGATCTTTTCGGCGCTCGACGTGCCGGTGACGCTGGTCGAGCCGCGCAACACCATCCTCGACTTCGTCGACCGCGAGATCGTCGACGATTTCATCCATCAGATGCGCGACCGCGGCATGACGATCCGGCTGGGCAGCGCTGTCAAGGAGATCGCCTCGAAACCCGACCACGCCGAGGTGACGCTTGCCGACGGCCGCACCATCCGCTCGGAGATGGTGCTTTATGCGGCGGGGCGCACCGGCAATGTCGGCGCGCTGGGCCTGGACGTGGTTGGCATCGAGGCCGATTCTCGAGGCCGCATCAAGGTCGATCCACAGACCTTCCAGACCAGTGCGCCGAACATCTATGCCGCCGGCGACGTCATCGGCTTTCCAAGCCTTGCCTCCACTTCGATGGAGCAGGGCAGGGTGGCTGCCTGCCACGCCTTTGGCGTGCCGCTGCCGCCGCCGCCGGAAACCTTTCCCTACGGCATCTACGCCGTGCCCGAGATTTCCACCGTCGGCCAGTCGGAAGAGCAGGTGCGCGAGAGTGGCGGAGCGTATGAGGTCGGGGTGGCGCGCTTCCGCGAGACCTCACGCGGCCACATCATGGGCGTCGACACCGGTTTCCTGAAGCTTCTGTTTTCGGTCGAGACGCGCCGCCTGCTCGGCGCCCATATCGTCGGCGAGGGTGCCACCGAACTCATCCATATCGGCCAGGCGGTGATCAATCTCGGCGGCACGGTCGACTTCTTCGTCAACAACACCTTCAACTATCCGACGCTGGCCGAAGCCTACAAGATCGCAGGGCTGGATGCCTGGAACAGGATGGGGCGAGGGTAACGCGGCTGGCTCGTCAATTCGCCTGTGCGACGATGGCCGCCTGGTCCGCCAGCCATTGCCTGACGATCGCCGCGTCGCGATCACCGAATTCATGGCCCGAGGGGACAATCCGCGCGTCGACTTCGGCGCCATGCTGGCTGAGCAGGATGACCAGCGCCGGCGCAAAGGGCGCGTAGGTCAGGTCGGCGGCGCCGGCGACGATCAGCACGCGCGATCTGGAAAGATCCACGGGTGGCACGTCGTCGAGCACCGGCATCGGGCGCAGCAATGCTGCCCGTTCGATGAGGCCTGGATGCAGCAGCATCACGCTCGAAACCAGATTGGCGCCGTTCGAATAGCCGAGAAATGTCATTCGGGAAAAATCGAGGCCATGGCGCTTCGCCGCCTCAGTGATGAAATCTGAGAAGGCGCCGGCCTCCCTGCGGATGCTCTCCTGTTCGAAGCGCGTCGGCGTGATCCGCGTGAACCAGCGGAAACCGTCCTCCTGGACGATGCGACCGCGGACCGCCACCAGCACGGCGCGCGGCGCGATCCGTCGCCCCAGCGCCACCAGCGTCGTCTCGTCGACGCCTGACCCATGCAGCAGGAAAAAGCATTCGCCGCTTGGCTTTGCCGGCTTGTAGAGGCGGTAGGAAAACGCCAGGTCGCGCCGCAACGAGCCATCTTCCGCAGGTTTTTCCACCATGGTTGCATCCTTTTGATTTCGTAATGGTTTTGTTCGTTTGCCGGCTTCAAAACGGAATATTTTCGGGCTCCTACAAAGTTGATCGAACCGGGCGCATTTCAATCCGTTTTTCGCTGGTATTGATCCCTGCGGGAGGAATCGAAGCGATGCGCCGGTATGGTCGCATTGCCGGCATGAACAAACAGCTTTGAGGCCTTTTATCGATGACCGTGCCAGTTTCGCCAGATCGCGACACGCGCATAGACGTGCTGCGGGCTCTCGCTCTCCTGACCATATATGTCGACCATGTGCCGGGCACCGCTTACGAGTACCTGACCTACAAGAATTTCGGGTTCTCGGATGCCGCGGAGGCCTTTGTGCTGATCTCAGGCATGTCGGTCGCTCTCGCCTATGGTACAAAATTCCAGCCCGGCAGCCGGCTGCTCGCGACGCTAAAACTGTGGCGCCGCGCGGGCGTGCTCTATGTCGCCCACATCGTCACGACGATGGTGGTGATGGCCCTCTTCTGCGCGGTGGCGGTGTTCGCGAAGCGGCCGGACATTCTGGCGATGATCAACATCGAGCCGCTCATGAGGAAAACGCCCGAAGTGCTGGTCGGCATCGTCACGCTCGGTCATCAGCTCGGCTATAACAACATCCTGCCGGTCTATGCCGTGCTGCTTTTGATGACCCCGGTCTTCCTGCTGTTCATCAGCAGCAGGCCCTTGGCGGCGCTCGCCGTATCCGGAACTCTGTGGCTGGTCGCCGGGATCTACCAGATTGCTCCGCCAAACTATCCGGAGCCTGGCTTCTGGTTCCTCAATCCGCTGTCGTGGCAGTTCCTTTTCAATATCGGTGTGGCGGCCACGCTGCATGTCAGGCGCGGCGGCACCATTCCGGTCAATCGCTGGCTGGTTGGCGCGGCCGCAACCTATGTCGCCGGGGCGCTGGTCTGGGTACACACCCCGCTCTGGGGGCAAATAACGTGGTTCAATCTGCCCGTGGTGATCGGCGGCTTCGACAAGACGTTCCTGTCGCTGCCGAGGCTGCTGCACATCCTGGCCGTGAGCTATCTGGTCGTGGCCATTCCGTCTGTCTCGAACCTGTTCCGGACGAGCCGCGACCACCCGCTCGCCATATTGGGCAAGCGGTCGCTGCCGGTTTTCGTCGCCGGCACGGTGATCGCCATGGCGGCGCATGTGATGAGGCTGGTCAACCCCGGCGGGTTTGCCTATGACAGTCTGCTGATATCAGCCGGGATCGCCATGCAGTTCGCGCTCGCCTACTATCTCGAATGGCTGTCGGGTATCGGGTGGTCCAGCAAGCCGGTTCGCAGCGAAACATCGCCGGTGCGTACTCCCTTTGGCGTGGGATCCATGGCGACAAGTGCCAATCGATAGATCTGCTGGACTCAAGCCCTCGTGGGCGGCGGCCCGGAGGAAGCCCTGACGACAAGTTCGACGTCGAGCGTTTCGCGTCGCACCGTGCCGTCGAAATCGAGGATTCGTCGCGCCGCCCTGCGGCCAATCTCGGCGATCGGCTGGGCGACCGTGGTGAGCGCAGGATCGCAAAGTGCGGCGTCGGGCACGCCGTCGAAGCCGACGATGGAGACATCGCGGGGAACGGCGATGTCCCGCGCGGCCAGCCATTCGATCGCGATCATGGCAGTCCGGTCCGACATCGCCAGGATGGCCGTGGGCGGCTCCGCCGAGGCAAAGATCGTTTCGAGGCCAGCCCATGTGCTGGCTTCGTCGTTTTCGGTCTCGTAGACCGGCACCCTGGCGGTGTCGACGCCGAAGCGGGAAAGCTCCTCGAAATAGCCGGCAAGGCGGTCGCGCGTTCCGGTGTAGACCGCCGCCTGGACTTGGCCTGGCGAAACAAGACCGGTGCTGTCGTCGGCGAAAGCCAGCGACAGCACGGCGAAGCGGCGATGGCCAAGCCCAGCCAGATGGCGCGCCGCCAGGCGGGCGCCGGCGACATTGTCGACGCCGATCGCCGAAACCCTGTCGTCCTCGAAGCCGAGTTCGAGCGCGACGAAAGGGAGCTTGCGTTCGAGTGTCAGCTCGACGAGGCGCGAGCCGCCCTCAATGCAGAACAGGATGAAGCCGTCGACCAGGGCACTCTGGATATTCCAGGCCAGTTTCTCCTCGTTACCGGCCGACACCAGCGCTATCCCGGTGCCGGTGGCGTCGCATGTTGCGGAAATACTGGCCATCATCGCGCGGGCATACGGATCGTCGAAGAAATAGGACAGCGGATCGGTGGTGGCGACGCCGATCGCGTTGACCTTGCCGGCACGCAGCAGGCGACCCTTGGGATCCGGTCCGGCATAGCCCATCGCCTCGGCCGCCGCCTTGACCCGTTCGCGGACTTCCTCGCGTACGATCTCGGGACGGCTGAAGACATTGGAGGCGGTACCGTGCGAAACACCGGCGGCTTTGGCGATATCGGCCAACCGGACGGGTCTTGTGTTGCCTTCGGTGAGTGACGCCATTTTTTTGCTTGCCTTCAGACCCCATCCAGCACTTTCGTTGGATGCGTCAAACATTTCTGCTGGATGCATCTAGCACTTTCGTTGGATCGATTCAAATTTTGGCTTGACTCTGACGCGGCAAAGCCTATCTTTTGAATCGATCCAAGTATGGTATCAACCATTGATTGGATCGATACAAGAGGAGCGTGCCATGCACCCTGTCAACTATCTGTTCGAAGACATTCATCGCAACGACTGGGGTATCGCCTCGGTCGCCGCGACGGAGAAGCGACGTGGCAAGATCGGTCCGTGGAAGCGTGAATTGCGTTTCCTCGTGGAGCGCAAGCGGAGCTGATCGGCAAAAATATTTCGTGCCGGCCGATTGGATCGATTCAAAATATCGAGAGGAGACCGAGCCATGCACCCCATTAACCAATTGTTCGAAGACATCTATCGCAACTACTGGGGCATCGCTCCGGCCGCCGAGCGGCCGGAGCCGAGGCGCCTGGTCAAACCGACCGCGCGCAACCGCGAACTGCTGGTCCGGCCCGAGCGCCGGCAAGACTGAACCTCGTTTTACCGGAATACGGCTCCGTGCGTTGTTGGATACCGCCCGCCTCAAAATAGATTGCCTGACGCGTCAGGAACGCGGGCGCACCAGCGCCGAGGCGGCCATCACCAGCCAGCCGGCGATGAGCAAGGTGCCGCCAATGGGCGCCAACATCGGGAAAAGCCGCGAGCCGAGGAAGTCCCGGGCGAGAAGGTCGCCGCAGAATAGCACAAGCCCGACGAGAAGGATGAGGCTTCCGGTCCGCAGGATCCGGTTTGCGCCGACGAGGCCGACGGCAAGGAAGACCGGCGCATGCATGAGCAGGAAGGACGCGGCCGTGCTGACGAAGGCGCCGCCCAGATGCGCCGCCGCGGCCGACAGCGCTACGCCGGCCGCGCCGCAGAGTCCGCCGGCGAATAAGAGGATGCGGCCGCTGCCGGTTGCTGGTTGCTCGGCCGTGCCCATATTGAGGTGTCTCCGTGAATTGCCAAACGACGGGTGTCGCTGCGAAACATGTCTCAGTTTGAAGTTCAGCCGGTGAAGTAGCGATAACTGAGCCATACTGCCAGTGCGACGGATGGGACCCAGACGCAGGCGATCACCACGATGGCGGTTCTACTCACCGGGCGCTCTTCGGCGAGCGCGGCGGCGGCTCGATGTTCTGCCATGACCTCTGGCGGGATCATTTTCACCACAGCCAGAATGCCGAGCGGCAGTATGATCGCGTCATCGAGATATCCCAGCACCGGTATGAAGTCTGGAATCAAGTCTATTGGCGACAGGGCGTATCCGGCGACGCATAGCGCCAGCGCCTTTGCGTACCAAGGTGTGCGAGGATCGCGGGCTGCGAGGTAGACAGCATGCGCATCTCGCTTGATCGTGCGTGCCCAGTCTTTCAGCCTGTTGTTCATCGGACGGGTATATCCGAAAAAAGATGACGGCCGACGATTCACTGCCGAACCGCGTCAGGTTTTGCCGGCTTCCGCCAGCATGTCGCGCGTGCGGCGTGACTGGACCAGCCAGTTATACGCAGCTCCGCCCGCCATCAGCACCGATGTGCCGAGAAACACGGCACGCATGCCGAAATGACCGCCGACGAAGCCGCCGAGCAGCGGCCCTGCGACCTGCCCGACATATTGCGCCGAGATAGACAGACCCAGCACATTGCCGCCGACGCCATCCGGAACATTGTGGCGGATGACGCTGGTGATGCAGGGCAGGAGGCCGCCAAGCGCCAGGCCCATCAGGAAGCGCAGGCCGATGAGCTGCCAGCCCTGCGAGACGAACGCCTGCGGGATCAGCAGCAGTGCCGAGACGGCAAGGGCTGCGACAATGACGTTCCAGTGGCCGATGCGGTCGGCGAGCTTGCCGAGCCGCGAGGCCGACAGGATGGCGCCGAGCGCCGCCGCCGACATGACGACGCCGGAGATCAGCGTGACCCGGCTTTGATCCTCGATGAGCTGCTGGACATAGACCGTGATGATCGGCTCGATCGACATGGTGGCGAAACTCAGGAGCATGCCGGTCGCCAGCATGGCGACAACAGGGCGCTTGTCGGGGATTTGTGCCCAGCCGCCTTTCGGTTTCTCGGCCGATGCTGCCTTGCCGGCGGCCGGGCGAGGGTTCTCCTTGATGAGGAAGGTTGTTGCCAGGAACGCCAGGAAGATAACGCCGCCGGCGAGCAGGAACGTGGCGCGGATGCCGATCAACGGCGGCAGCGCGCCGCCGAGCAGGGGACCGACGAGCGCGCCGGCGGTGATGCCGGCCGACAGCACGCCGAGCGCCCAGCCCGAACGGTCCTTCGGCGTCTGCATGGCGACCAGTATGGTCGAGCCGGAGGAGTAGCCGCCGGCAAAACCGATCAGCAGGCGCAGCAGCACCAATTGCCAGACGCTTTCCACCATGCCGGTCAGCGACATGCAGATGGCCATGCCGAAACTCGCCCGCACCAGCATCAGCTTGCGGCCATAGCGATCGCCCAAACGTCCCCACAGTGGCGCCACCAGTGCGGCCGCAAAGAAGGTGGCGCCATAGGCGATGCCGGACCACTGCACGATAGCTGCGTGGCCCTCGGCGCCGAGCTGCTCGACATAAAGCGGCAGGAAGGGCAGCAGCAGGGTCATCGCGACGAGCGTGCTGAACGAACCGGCAAAGCACACGGCGAGATTGCGCCGCCAGTGAACATTGTAAGTGCCGTGTTCCGTGTTGCCCTGCGCCATATCTGTCCTGCCCGGTATCGGGCTTGTTGCGGATACCAATTTGGGATACCAATTTGGTATCCGTCATGGCCGCTGTCAATGCGGCCGCACGAATGGGACCACGATGTCGCAGATGCAGAATGTCGAGAGACAGCTTCGCGAGATGATCCTCGGCCTCGAGATCGGTCCGGGCGAGCGTTTGACCGAGCGCTGGATCGAAAGCCGGTTCGGCGCCTCGCGCACGCCGGTCAGGGCCGCGCTGCTGCGGCTCGAAACCGAAGGCCTGATCTGCCGCGACGGTCGCGGTTGGACGGTCTCGCCCATCAATCTCGCCGAGCTAGAGCAGATCGCGGTCTATCGCGAGGCGGTCGAGGTCGCCGCGCTCAGGCTCACCTGTGCGCTGGAGGACAGGAGCGCCGTCGATGTTATCGAGGCGATGCTGGACTCCTGCGATGCCGCCACGCCGCGCGAGGAGTGGCATCGCATCGGCATGGATTTCCACATCGAGTTGGCGCGCCTGTCCGGCAACGAGTTCCTGTTCAGGGCGGTCCGCGATGCGATGACACGCCTGTCGCGCGCCCGCTGGCTGGAGATTCGCGACGAGGCCGCACTTGGCCGTGCCTGGGCCGAGCACCATGCCATTTTGGCGGCAGTGCGGGCCGGCGATGCCGACGAGGCGGCGCGCCGGCTTTCGGCGCACATCGTCGGCAGCCGCGACCGGCTGGTGGCGTCGCTGCACAATGACCGGCGCGGCTTGCGCGCCAGGGGATTTGCCGTCGTTGCCGCTTGACCGGGCATAAAGCAGGTGTCGTCGCGCAAAAGCCGGTCCGCGAACGTGAAGCACACTTTCGCCCTCGCTTCGCGAGCAGCGATGGCGTAAGAGCGGCGATGGAAAACAACCGATTTGAAACACCCGTGACCGTCAAGTCGGCCACGGACGGGACCAACCAGCTCCTGCGTACGGCTCGGGAGGCTTCCGATTACCTCCTGAATAGCTGGCCCGGCAAGCGCAGTCCCAAGCATCGCGAAGCGTTGCAGGCCTGCCACGATGCGCTGGCCGGCGACAAGCCGGCGATGAACGCAAGGCGCGCCTTCATCGCCGCGGCGCGCGAAGTGAACGTCTTCGTCAGCGACAAGGCCCCTGCCTGAAGGCAGGCGGGAACCTGCACGGACCTGGCCCGCTACGTGGGCCGACCGCTCTATTTAGCTGCTTCCGCTTCGGTTTCGGAGCTTGTGTCGCCCTCGGGTTTCGAACGCTCCCTGGCTGCGACCTTGGCCGCCAGCTTTTCCGCCTTCTTGGCGGCCTTCTGCCGGTCGCGCTCCTTGCGTTCCTGATCGTAGTTCGGTGCTCGCGCCATATCGTTTCCTTTCACTATGCTTGACCCTGCCTAGGAGCATTGGACCGCAAATACAACACCGCAGGCGGGCGATCGGCTGCATAGCTGGCGGCGGTCCGGTTCGGGGCTTGCAAGATGGCTGGCACAATGGTGTAGGAAAGGCCGGGGTACGGACGCCGACAGCCGCCAAACTATTTTGAACCAAGTGACCGATGGCCACGCTTCAAAGAAACGCACAGAAGCTGTTCTACTATGCGCGCAATGCCATGCGCGATATCGCTCCGCAGGCACTGTTTCGCCGCCGGCTCGCCGGACTGCTCGACCAGGCCAGGCTTTCGGACGGCGCGGTTCGCGAGCGCCTCAACTATTGCAACAGGCTGCAGGACGGTTTCGCGCCGAGCCCCGATGCCGTGCCGGTCAGCCGGCTGCCGACGGACCGGAGCATGTATTATTACGACCTGAAGGAGTTTACCCGCTACTTCGATCCCGGCTTGCTCGTCGACCTCGAGTTCGGCGACGTCATCGAAGTGCCGAAAATGCCCGCGATCGTGAAGGACCGGCCGATCGCCGGCGACAACAAGAACGGCGTTCTGTTCAAGCTCAACAAGTTCCGTCATTTCCACATGCCCGCCGACGATGTTGCCTTCGCCGACAAGCTTCCGGCCGCGGTCTGGCGCGGCGAGCTCAACAATCCGATACGCACCTTGCTTCTGGAGGTCGCCCGCGACCTGCCGTTCTGCGACGTCGGCACGCCCAAACGCACGGCGGCGGCGGAGTATCGCAAGCCCTATCTGAGCATCGATCAGCAGCGGCGCTATCGCTACATCATTTCGCTCGAAGGCAATGACGTCGCGACCAACCTCAAATGGATCATGAGCTCGAATTCGCTGTGCCTGATGCCGCCACCGACATACGAGACATGGTTCGCCGAAAGCGAACTCGTGGCTGACGTCCACTATGTGCCGCTCGCTCCGGATTTTTCGGATCTCGCCGAACGGGTGCAATATCTCGAGCGCCATCCGGCCGAAGCCGAACGCATCGTTGCCGCGGCCAACGCTTACTGCCGAAAATTTGCCGATGAACCGACCGAGCAGGCGATCTGCCTGCTGGTGCTCTACAAATATTTCGTTCTCAGCGGCCAGGTCGAGCCCGACGCGGAGGTCTGGCGCTACATTTCAGCATAGCGCCAAAGGGATTGAACCTTGTCGGGCACTATTCCCGGTCGAGAACCAGATCGGCCGGGCCAAACCGGTCCTTCGCCGTCTGTTGCTGGTGCCAATAGGGGTAGAGCACGGGCGGACGGCTGACCGCGTCGAGCCGCTTGCGGTCGTCGTCGGTAAGAACCAGGCTTGCGGCGGCGATATTGTCCTTGAACTGCGCTTCGGTCCGGCCGCCGATCACCAGTGAGCTGACAGCCGGCCGGCCGAGCAGCCAGGCAAGCGCCACCTGCGCCGCGGACACGCCATGGCTTTTGCCGATATAGGCAAGGACGTCGACGATCCGCCATAGCCGGTCCTCGTCGCGGATCGGTGGTTCCGACCAGCCGCTGAGCTGGCGGGCGGTGGGGCTGTCGCGGTTGTATTTGCCGGACAGCAATCCGCCGGCGAGCGGGCTCCACACCAGCACGCCAAGTCCCTGGTCGACCGAAATCGGCAGCAGCTCATATTCGGCTTCGCGCGCTTCCAGCGTGTAGTGGATCTGCTGGGTGATGAAGCGCGACTGGTTGTGGCGGTCGCTGATGCCAAGCGCCTTCATCACCTGCCAGCCGGAGTAGTTGGAGCAGCCGGCATAGCGGACCTTGCCCTGGGTGACGAGCGTGTCCACCGCGGCGATGGTTTCTTCCAGGGGCGTCATGCCGTCCCATTCGTGCAGGAAATAGATGTCGATGACATCGGTGCGAAGGCGCTTCAGGCTCCTTTCGCATTCACGAATCAGATGGTAGCGCGACAGGCCTTCGTCGTTCGGGCCCTTGCCGATTCGCATGCGCGCCTTGGAGGCGATCAGCACGTCGTCCTTGCGCTTGCCGCCAAGCGCTTCGCCGATGATCTCTTCCGAAAGCCCGTTCGAATAGACATTGGCCGTATCGATGACGTTGATGCCGGCATCGATGCACAGATCGATCATCCGGCGCGCCTCTTTGAGATCGGTCTTGCCGACCGCCGAAAAGGCGCCGGCGCCGCCGAAGGTCATGGTGCCCATGGTCAGCGTCGAAACCTTCAGCCCGGAACGGCCGAGAGTGCGGTATTCCATACTAGATCCTCGCAATGCGTTGAAGAGGGCGCCTTGCGGGTCGCCCGGAAATGAGACGGGCATTTGTAGGATAATTTGCGCGGCTTGTCGCCCCTCGGCACGAACTGGTCGCTCACATCTCGCCGATTGATGGCGGTGATCGGCGCATTGGTCCTTTGCAATAAAACCGTCATTGCCGGTCTATATTGAAGTCGGCTTAAGGTGTCCCATCTACGGCCGGCAGGCCGGGATTGAGGGCGCCGGACAAAAGCCGGCAGGCTTGCACGCGGAGCAGCACAAAATGACCGAGATAAAACAGAATTCTCCGGCCAAGGATTGGCTGGAAGCGGAACTCGCCGACACGCTCGATGAAGACTACGAGCTGGAAATGTCGGAACCGGCGCTGTCGCTGGAGATCGCCAAGATCTACAAGAATTCGCATCCGCCATCGATCGATCGCATGCAGTATTTTCGCGACCTGATCACCTTGCAGTCCGAGCTGATCAAGCTGCAGTCCTGGGTCGCCTATCACAAGAAGAAGCTGGTCGTGATCTTCGAGGGCCGCGATTCCGCCGGCAAGGGCGGCGTCATCAAGCGCATCACCCAGCGGCTCAATCCGCGTATCTGCCGCGCCGTGGCGCTTCCGGCGCCGACCGAACGCGAGAAGTCGCAATGGTATTTCCAGCGTTACGTGCCGCATCTGCCGGCCGGCGGCGAGATCGTGCTGTTCGACCGCTCCTGGTACAACCGCTCCGGCGTCGAGCGGGTGATGGGCTTTACCGGCCCCGATCAGGTCGAGGAGTTCTTCCGCGACGTCCCCGATTTCGAGCGCATGCTGGTCCGTTCGGGCATCACGGTGGTCAAATACTGGTTCTCCATCACCGACGAGGAACAGCAGATGCGCTTCCTGATGCGCATCCACGACCCGATGAAGCAGTGGAAGCTGTCGCCAATGGACCTGCAGGCGCGCGTGCGTTGGGAACAGTACACCAAGGCCAAGGAAGAGACCTTCGCCCGCACCAACATCCCGGAAGCCCCCTGGTTCATCGTCGAAGGCAACGACAAGAAGCGGGCGCGGCTGAACTGCATCGACCATCTCCTCAAGCAGATGCCCTATGAGGAGGTGCCGCACGAGGAGATCACGCTGCCGGAGCGTGTCTTCAATCCCGAATACGAACGCCAGGTGCTGCCGCGCGAGCTCTACGTGCCGGAGAAATATTGATCGTCTGGGACTGCTAAAGTCCGCCGGGCGGCATTCCTTCGCGCCCCCCTCTGTCCTGCCGGACATCTCCCCCACGAGGGGGGAGATTGGCAGCGTCGCCGACCGCGCTATTCTTGCAACGCTGATGATTGGCGAAAGCCGGCGCGACATCCGATCTCCCCCCGTGCGGGCAGGGCTGTCCGGGGAAAGTTATTCATATATGAAGGCCATCTGATTGGGGGAGGCTCGGTCTCTTGGTCGGCTTGGA
>NZ_CAAF010000047.1 GCF_000359125.1 Mesorhizobium sp. STM 4661
TGAGAGGACAGCGACGGGCACAAAAAAAAGCCGGGCGCGAGGCCCGGCTTTTTCGTGTCGTGGCTTGAACGACTTAGAACCTCATACCGACGCCGAAGGTGACGCGGTTGTCGGTCGACTTGACTTCGCCGAGGCCGTCGAAGTCCTTCTTGCCGAAATCGGTGTAGCGATATTCGACACGGCCGAACACATTGTCGGTGATCTTGATGTCGGTACCGAGACCGGCCGTCCAGCCGAGCATGGTGTTGCTGTCGCTGAAACCAGCGGCTTCCATCTTCTGGTTCCTGAGCGCACCACCTGCGGTGCCGTAGAGCAGGATCTCCGGGGTGACGGAGTAGCCGAGGCGGGCGCGCAGCGAGCCTTCGAAGCCGCCCTTCGACTCAAGGCCGGCATTGTCGCCCTTGACATCGCTATAGCCGAGATCGGCTTCAGCACCGTAGACGAAGTTCTCCTGCTGCCACTGATAGCCGCCGAAGACGCTGCCGACGAAGCCGTCGGTGTCGATGTCGACGCCCACATCCTCGGCATCGGCCTTGCCGCTGAAGCCGTAGCCGACGCTCAGACCGGCATAGGGGCCGGCCCAGGAAGCGACGGGAAGTTCCGCGATCGGCGCAGGCGCCGGCGGCTCTTCCGAAACGACGTCCGCGGCGTAGGCGGTTCCACTGAGGGCGAAGAGCCCGAGCGCCACCGCCAGCGGTCGCGCGAATTTGAGATTGGCTTGCATTGTTCTTTACTCCTTAAGCCACAGGCACAGGCTTGCTTTCATGAGCGCCCTCAACCCGTCCGGGGGGATAAACGGATCTGGCGCTCTACGGTTCCAAATGTCGTGTCAAAATGCGGCTGAAGCGAACCTGAACTTGGGTCATTCCCCGGCACGAATGAGGCCGAACCTTGACGTTGCATCCGCGCAACAGTGGTGTCAGGAGGTTTTGCCATGCTGCGCTGCACGCCGCTTGGAGCAAGGAGTCCAGCGTCCTATATTGCGGTCCGGCAGGCCGAGTCCCGGCCAGAGTCTTAAGGCCAGTCCGGCCGCTTTGCCACAATGCTGCCCAAGGTACGAACGGCATTTAACCCTTGGCCGGCCATATTTTGCCGGCGGGCTGAAATTGGAGCCCCGATTAAGGATTGACAGAATGAATAAAGCCGCTGGAACGGCGCTGGTAACGGGCGGAGGCAAGCGGATCGGCAAGGCGATTGTCGAGGATCTGGCGGCAAATGGTTTTGCCGTGGCGATTCACTGCAACCGCTCACGGGCCGAGGCGGAGGCGCTGGCGGGAAAGATCAAGGACGGCCATTTTGGCCGGAATGGCCGCGCCGCGGTGGTTGCCGCCGACCTGACCGACATGGAGGCGGTCGGCGATCTGATCGGCCGCGCCGAGGCGGCGCTCGGGCCTGTTACGCTGCTGGTCAACAACGCCTCGCTATTCGCCGACGATACGGTTCAGGATTTCGACTGGCATGCCTGGGACCGGCACTTCGCCATCCACGTCAAGGCGCCGGCGCTGCTGGCGCAGACCTTCGCCCGCGCCTTGCCGAAAGGGCAGGAGGGGCTGATCGTCAACATGATCGACCAGCGCGTCTGGCGGCCGACGCCGCGCTATTTCTCCTATGCGCTGTCGAAGTCGACGCTGTGGACGCAAACCCAGATGCTGGCGCAGGCGCTGGGACCCCGCATCCGCGTCAATGCTATCGGTCCCGGCCCGACGCTGAAGAACATGCGCCAGGACGATCATGATTTTGCCGCGCAGCTCGACGGCCTGATCCTGAAACGCGGCCCGGAATTGCCGGAATTCGGCGCCACCATCCGCTATCTATGGGCGGCGCGCTCGGTCACCGGCCAGATGATCGCGCTCGATGGCGGCCAGCATCTTGCATGGCAGACGCCCGATGTGACAGGCATGGTGGAATGAGTCCCGTAGACCAAAAGCATAGACCGCGCAGCGGCGCCGCCGACGACCTGCCGCCGGAAGTCGACCTTGAGGAAGAGGCGGCGGAGGAGATCGTCGCGCCTTCTGGCCCGGACGTCGCCTTCACCGCCATCGACTGGACGCCGCATGCCGGCGATGCCGACGGCATGGTCGGCGCCGAGGTCATCCAGACGCTGGTCAAGCGGCTGCCCAATGCGCCCGGCGTCTACCGCATGATGAACGCCGCGGGCGACGTGCTCTACGTCGGCAAGGCGCGCAGCCTGAAGAAGCGGGTGACCAACTACGCGCAGGGCCGCTTCCACACCAGCCGCATCGGCCGCATGGTGCGCGAAACCGCGACGATGGAATTCGTCGTCACCCGCACCGAGATCGAAGCGCTGCTGCTTGAAGCCAATCTTATCAAGCGCTTGCGGCCACGATTCAATGTGTTGATGCGGGACGACAAGTCGTTCCCCTACATCCTGTTGACCGGCGACCATGTCTCGCCCGGCATCTACAAGCATCGCGGCGCGCGCTCACGCAAGGGCGACTATTTCGGTCCCTTCGCTTCCGCGGGTGCCGTCGGGCGCACCATCAATTCGCTGCAGCGCGCCTTTCTGCTGAGAAGCTGCACCAACTCGTTCTATAAAAACCGCACCCGACCCTGCCTGCTCTACCAGATCAAGCGCTGCGCCGGGCCATGCACCGGCGAGATTTCGCACACCGACTATGCCGAGCTGGTCGCCGAGGCCAAGGATTTCCTCTCCGGCCGCAGCCAGAAGGTGAAGACGGAAATCTCCGCCGCCATGCAGCAGGCCTCGGAAAATCTCGATTTCGAGCGCGCCGCCATCTATCGCGACCGGCTGGCGGCACTTTCGCATGTGCAGAGCCACCAGGGCATCAACCCGCAAACGGTGGAAGAAGCCGACGTCTTCGCCATTCATCAGGAGGGCGGCCAGGTCTGCATCCAGGTGTTCTTCTTCCGCACCGGCCAGAACTGGGGCAACCGCGCCTATTTTCCCAAGGCCGATCCGGCGCTGGAGGCATCGGAAGTGCTGGGCTCGTTCCTGGCGCAGTTCTATGACGACAAGCCGACGCCGCGCGCCATATTGCTCTCGCACGCCGTCGAGGAGCAGGAACTGCTGGCCGAGGCGCTTTCCACCCGCGCTGGCCGCAAAGTGTCGATCTCGGTGCCGCAGCGCGGTGAGAAGAAGGACCTGACCGACAATGCGCTGCAGAATGCGCGCGAGGCTCTCGGCCGCCGGCTGGCCGAGACCTCGACGCAGGCGCGGCTGCTTACCGGCTTTGCCGAGACCTTCGGCCTGGCCAAGCCGCCGGTGCGCATCGAGGTCTATGACAATTCGCACATCATGGGCACCAACGCCGTCGGCGCCATGGTCGTTGCCGGACCGGAAGGTTTTGTGAAGAACCAGTACCGGAAATTCAATATCCGCTCGACCGAGATCACGCCCGGCGACGATTTCGGCATGATGCGCGAGGTGATGGAGCGGCGCTTCTCCAGGCTGCTGAAGGAACATGGCGATGCGCCGCAAAGCGCCGAGACCGCGGGCGAGGCGGAGGATGACATCGAGGGCGTCAGCGGTTTTCCGGCCTGGCCCGACGTTATCCTGATCGACGGCGGCCAGGGTCAGATGACGGCGGTGCGCAAGATCCTCGCCGATCTCGGCATCGAGGATCGCGTGGTGGCTATCGGCATCGCCAAGGGCCAGGACCGCGACGCCGGCCGCGAGCGCTTCTTCGTCAGGGGCAGGGATTCGTTTTCACTGCCCGTGCGCGATCCCGTCCTCTATTTCGTCCAGCGGCTGCGCGACGAGGTCCACCGCTTTGCCATCGGCTCGCATCGCGCCCGCCGCAAGAAGGAGATGGTCAAGAGCCCGCTCGACGAAATCAGCGGCATCGGTCCCGGCCGCAAGCGCGCGCTGCTCATGCATTTCGGCACCGCCAAGGCGGTCAGCCGGGCGGCGGTGGAGGATTTGGTGGTGGTCGACGGTATTTCCGAGCAGGTGGCGAAGCTGGTCTACAATCATTTTCATGAGAGCTGATGCATGTCGCCCAAAAGTGCCCGGCGGTTTTGGGACAACGACATGCATCGCACTTAAGACGTTTTGCCACTATTTTCGGCTGGCCAATCGAATCTGGCCTGTTGACCCCCCACATCCGCTTCTGATTTGAGTACGCAGGAAGAAAGAGTTCCCAATATGGCCCGGCGCGCGTTCAACCTGCCCAACATGCTCACCTACGCCCGCATCGTCGCGGTGCCGATGGTCGTGCTGTGCTTCTTTGTCGAAGGGCAGCTGAAGTCGAGCGATTTCGCCCGCTGGTCGGCGCTGATCATTTTTCTGCTGGCGTCCATCACCGACTATTTCGACGGCTATCTGGCGCGCGCCTGGCAACAGACCTCGAACATCGGCAAGATGCTCGATCCGATCGCCGACAAACTGCTGGTCGCCACCTGCCTGCTGCTGCTCGCCGCCGACACCGACCGCCACGCCGGCATCGCCGGCTGGTCGCTGTGGGCGGCGATCATCATACTGTGCCGCGAAATACTGGTCTCGGGCCTGCGTGAATATCTGGCCGCGCTCAAGGTCTCGGTGCCGGTGACGCAGCTGGCCAAGTGGAAGACGACCATCCAGATGGTCGCCATCGCCTTCCTGCTCGCCGGTCCGGCCGGCGACAAGATCTTCCCGCTGACCACGCAGACCGGGCTGGTGCTGCTGTGGATCGCCGCACTGGTCACGCTCTACACCGGCTATGATTATTTCCGCGCCGGCCTCAAGCACATCATGGACGAGTAGGATGCCGACGCGTCTCATCTATTTCGCCTGGGTGCGCGAGCGGATCGGCAAGCCGCAGGAGGATGTCGAACTGCCTGATGGCATCGAGACGGTCGCCGATCTCTTGCGCTGGCTGAAATCGCGCGGCGAGGAATATGAGCATGCGCTGCAATATCCCGATGTGATCCGAGTCGCCATCAACCAGGAACATGTCGAGCATCGCGAGAAGATATCGGGCGCGCGCGAGATCGCGCTGTTCCCGCCGATGACCGGGGGTTGAAATGCCGGCCGCGGTCGTGCCTGTCGTGCGCATCCAGGCCGGGGATTTCGACGTCGCCGCCGAGATCGCCGGCTTGACCCGGGGCCGCGTCGATATCGGCGCCGTGGTGACGTTCTCAGGCCTTTGCCGCGACGAGGCGGGCAGGCTTTCGGCACTCGAACTCGAACATTATCCCGGCATGGCGGAGGCCGAGATCGCCCGTATCGCGGGCGAAGCAGCCGAACGCTGGCCGCTGCAGGGTCTGACCGTCATCCACCGCCATGGCAAGGTCCGGCCTGGCGAGAACATCGTGCTGGTGGTGGCGGCTTCGGCGCACCGGCAGGCGGCGTTCGAGGCGGCGAACTTCCTGATGGATTACCTGAAATCGCGCGCCCCCTTCTGGAAGAAGGAACACCATGGCGATGGCTCGGAAGGCGGCTGGGTCGACGCCAAGGAGAGCGACGACAAGGCAGCCAGCCGCTGGAAGGCGAAACCCGGCGAATAAGTCCAGCCCGCGGCCATGCATTGACCGCAATCCTGCGAGAGCTTCTGGCCGGCTAGGCATGGCAAGGGGGAGCAGGATCATGCTGGACAGGATCGCCGAATTCTTCATCTTCGGTTTCGTGCCGCTGGTGGTCGGCATGCTGGCCGTTCCGGAGTTGTCCGTGGCCGCGGAGAAAGTCTTGAAGGGCGAAGTGCTGTACCGCGAGCGCATCGCGCTGCCGCCCAACGCCGTCCTCTCGGTCCAGCTTGCCGATGTGTCGCTGGCCGACGCACCGGCCGCAATCCTCGGCGAACGCAAGGTGGCGCCGGCCGGCCAGGTGCCGATCAAGTTCGAGATCAGCTTCGATCCCCAGGTGATCCGGCCCAACATGACCTATGCGCTCCAGGCGCGCATCACCGTCGACGACCGGCTGATGTTCATCACCGACACGCGCCATCAGGTCGACCCGCTCAGCGACGCGCCGCAGACCGTCATGCTGAAGATGGTGACGCCGAGCGACAAGCCGGCCGCGGTGTTCGGTCAGAGCTGGCTTGTCGAATATATCGACGGCATCGGCGTGATTTCAGAGCCGCAGGCGACGTTCAGGATCGGCGAGGACGGCAAGGCCGGCGGCAGCGGCCCCTGCAACGTATACTTCGCCACCGCCAAGGTCGATGGCTCGACGATCGCCATCAGCGGCATCGGCTCGACCTTCAAGGCCTGCGCGCCTGACGTCATGGCCGAAGAGAGAGCGCTGTTCGAGGCGCTGGCCAGGGCGGCATCCTACCACGTCGATGCCGGCAAGCTCACCATCGCCGACAAGGACGGCCGCGATATTTTGCGCTTCAACGCGGCGAGCTGACAACAACAAGGTGAGAGAGCGTCGGGAGACGCAGAACCTTTTGATGCTGGAGGGGAGCGCGAAGGATCGCTGCGGAACGGCTTATATTCTGCACACTACGGCGCTGTCTCGAACACCGCCCCATAATGATAGGGCGGCACGTCGACCAGTTCGGCAAATCGCAGGCCGCCCGCTTCGGCATCCGCGATGGTCTGTTCCGGTGACAGCCTCAATTCGGTCCTCGGCCCGCGCGGCTCGTCCAGCACCGTGGTTGTCTCGCGCGGCTGCCGGTGCCAGTTGACGATGGCAAAGCGCCCGTCCGGGCCAAGCGTCCTGGCCACGGCGCGCGCCAGCCGCGGCCGGTCAGGCACCCCGTGGAAGGCGTTGGCCATGAAGACGAAGTCGATCGGTCGAGATACCAGGCTGGCGAGTTCGTAGGCGTCGCCCACGATGAATTCGCAATTGGTCACGCCGGCGTCGATCAGCCGGCGCCGGGCGACCTCGAGCAGATCGGCGTCGATATCGATGGCGATGACGCGGCGGGCTACCCTGGCGATCGGCAGGGTGAACCAGCCGTCGCCACAGCAGAGGTCGACCACATCCATGCCCGGCTTCAGCCCGCTTGCAGCGAGCACGCCCGCGGGTTCAGGCCACAGCGCTTTCCACCAGCCGCCGTTTGGCATCTCGGTACCCTGGAAGAAGCCGGGAATGGCGCTGGTCATGGTCAGGTCGGTTCCACTGTGTCCTGACCCAACCCTACCGCAGGCGAGACCCCAGCGGGAGTGCGGGATGGTTCGGCACTCCAACAAAAAAGCCGGCGAAACGCCGGCCTTCTCGATTGGATTTGGCGATGCCGGCTCAGCCGACGATCTCGGTGTCGGAGAACCAGTATTTGATCTCCTGAGCGGCGGTCTCCGGCGCGTCGGAACCGTGCACGGAATTCTCGCCGATCGACAGCGCATGCACCTTGCGGATGGTGCCTTCGGCGGCATTCGCCGGGTTGGTTGCGCCCATCACTTCGCGGTTCTTGGCGATGGCGTTCTCGCCTTCCAAGACCTGCACGATGGTTGGTGCGGAGGACATGAACTCCACCAGTTCGCCGAAGAACGGACGGTCCTTGTGGACGGCATAGAAGCCTTCCGCCTCACGGCGGCTCATCCACACCCGGCGCAAGGCGATGACGCGCAGCCCGGCATCTTCCAGCATCTTGGTGATGGCGCCGGTAAGATTGCGCCGTGTCGCGTCCGGCTTGATCATGGAAAAGGTGCGTTCGAGCGCCATGCGATGGTCCTTGTGATGAGAATGGAACTTGGAGTGGCGGGCTCTATACAAGCCGCCCGGCCCATTGCCAAGGGGAGGACGGTAGTGGATCAGCGCACCATGATGGTCGGAGGTCGCCGGACCTCCCAGCCCTCTCGTTCCAGCTCGGGCACGCTGTGCTCCTGCGAGGGGTAACCGACGCAGAAGTAGCCGATCAATGTCCACTGCGGCGGCGTGTCGAGGATCGTTGCCATCTCGGTCGGGTCGAGAATTGAGACCCAGCCCATGCCGATACCCTCGGCGCGCGCCGCCAGCCACAGCGTGTGGACCGCCATCACGGCCGAGTACTCGATGGTGGCGGGCATCGTCAGGCGGCCGAGCCCGTGCCCTTGCTCGGTTGCGTGGTCGGCGAAAACCGCGAACTGGCAAGGCGCTTCATTCAGGCCGGCGAGCTTCAGGCGGGCATAAAGCGCAGCTCGCTCGCCGCGGAACGATGTCAACGCCTCGGCATTGCAGCGTTCAAAGCAGGCTTTGACGGCCTCACGGCGCTCCCGGCTCTCGACCACGACAAAGCGCCAGGGCTGGCTCAGCCCGACGGAGGGCGCAATGCTGGCGAGGCCGAGCAGCCGCTCCAGCGCGCCTTCCGGAAGCGGTGTCGGTTTGAACCGCCTGACATCCCGGCGCCACAGGAAGAGATTGACGAGCGTGGCGCGAAAATCGTCGGGGAATTGCGGACATGGCGTCATCGCGTCGCGGCCTTTGTAAGGGAGAGGGGAGTAGGGCAGTAGGGAAAAGTCACTACGGCGCGCATACCTACTGCCTTACTGCCCTATGCTGCGGCTGCCGCCACCTTGCGGCCGAGGCCGTCATGCAGGTCGAGGCAGCGCTCGAACCACAGCGCCACGACGTCGCTGTCGTCGAGCAGCCGGTAGGCCGAGGCGATGCGCGCCCATTGCAGTGCGCCGAAGACGATATAGTCGGCAAATAGCGGCGATTGGCCGCCGATGAATGGCTGGTAGGCGAGCATCGAGCGCAACGGCTCCAGCGAGGCGCGGAAGGCGGCCAGCCCGGCGTCGCGTGCCGCCACGACCTCTTCCAGTCTCTTGCCGAAGCGTTGCTCGCGATTCCTTCGGAAATAGGCGGCATTCGGCTCATCTTGCATGGCGTGCAGGTCCATGATCGCCGCGGTGGTGACATAGGGATGGATGGTCAGTTGCGACCAGCGTTCGATGAAGCGCGCCATCGCCTTGCCGCCATCGCCGGCAAACAATGTCGGCCGCTCGGGATAGGCTTCGTCGAGATAGAGCGCGATGGCGAAGGAATCGGCGACCACCCTCTCGCCGTCACGGATCACCGGAACGAGTTTCGAAACGCCGCCTTCGACGGCAGGGACCTCGAGAAAGCGCGTCGGCACGGTCGAGATGTCGAGCCCCTTGTGAGCAAGCGCCATCGCTGCCTTCCAGCAATGCGGGCTGAACGGACGGGCGGTATCGCGCCCGACGAGGTCATAGAGCAGAATGGTCATTGGCGGCGGCGTCCTTGCGGTCTAGTTAGGCAGGCGAAACGGGATTTCGAGAGAAAGATGAAGCAGCATTTCATGATGTTTGCGGCCTACAATCAATGGGCCAATGGCCGCATCTACGATGCCGCCGACGACCTAACCGATGAGGAGTTCAATCGCGATGTCGGTGCCTTCTTCGGATCGATGATGCGAACGCTCAACCATCTGCTCACCGCCGACCGCATCTGGATGAAGCGGTTCACGGGCGAGGGCGACGCGCCGACCAGTCTCGACGCCATCCTGCACCGAGCCTTGCCTGTACTGCACATGGCACGCGAGACCGAAGACAAGAGGATCATCGACTGGGTCGGGGCCTTGAGCGAGAAGGCGCTTGCCGGCCGCTTCACCTACATGACCGTCTCCGACATGCGCACTGTCTCGCAGCGGCTGGCGCCGGCGCTGGCTCATGTCTTCAACCACCAGACCCATCACCGCGGCCAGGCGCATGCGATCCTGACCATTCTGGGCCGCCCAAGCCTGGGATTGGACTTGACGTTGTTCCAGCGCAGCGAGGAGGGCAGGGCCTTCGCCTAAATTCTGCGCCGGAACGCAACCGGTGCCCAACCGACGAGTGATGGAGTGGTCTGCGACATTGCAAAAAGCGCCAAAACGCCTTATTGAGCGCGCGGCCTTGAGGGTGGCCGCTCTGCAGCAACAGCGAAAGTTGGCACGCATGACCAATGAACCCTTGCGCCTCGTGGCATTCCTTGCCGTGGTTTTGGCGCTTCTCAATTCCGGATACTATTTCCACCAGGGCGACGTGGTTGCGACACTCTATTTCATGGTCGGCGCCATTCTCGTGACCGCGGTGACCCGGCTGAGCGTCAGGAAGCGCCTGATCTAGCGCCTGGCACCGGCACCCAACGGGCACGCGTCGTCCGGGCCAATCATGATCGAATTGAAGGCAAAGTCTTAGGACTTCGTTTGCGCTCCCGCTCCACAATGGCCGGGTGAAGCCGGAGCAACGGCATGCGGATCGATTTGTCTCCCACGAGCTGGGGCAGGGTGGTGGCGGTCACCGTTGCCGGCACGGCTGTCTGCATCGCCGCCGCCTTCTTCGTCGACTCCTTCAATTTCCCCTATCTGTCGCCCGAAGCGCTGTGGCGCGCGCAATTGACCGATCTCTTGCTGCCGCTGGTGCTGGCCGGCTCGTTTTTCTCCTTCCTGATGTTCAAGATGCGCCAGCTGGCGATCGCCAAAAAGGAACTGACCATTGTCGCGGCGACCGACAGCCTGACGGCGGTGTTCAATCGCGGCGCGTTTTCAATGCTTGTCGAAGCTTATCTCGAACAGGCCCGTACCCATTCCGTCATCGACGCCGGCGCCTTGCTGATCGTCGACGCCGACCATTTCAAGACCATCAACGATCGCCTCGGTCATGACTGTGGGGATCAGGCGCTGAAGCTGATCGCCAGGACGATCCAGGGGCAGCTTCGCGGCGCCGACATCGTCGGCCGCATCGGCGGCGAGGAATTCGCGGTCTTCCTTCCCGGAGCCGACCCGTCGCAATCCCGGCTGGTCGCGGAGGGCATACGGCGCCGAATCCGGGAAGCGGAGTTTTCCCCGGACGGGCAGCCTTGCCCGCTCTCGGTGAGCATCGGCGGCGTCGCCTTCAGCGGACCGACCACTTATGCCAAAATGTTCGTGGTGGCGGACAAGCATCTCTACAAGGCCAAATCGAACGGCCGCGACCAGGTCAGCTTTGAAGCGGCAGGGTCGAGCGGTTTGCCTGGCAGCGACCTGATGACGGTTCATTGAGGTATTCCTGACATTCTGGCGTAGCGGCGAGTCCGGCCACAAGCCCGTTGGGATCGGCTGGTCCGCACGCCGCACCGCATCAACTATCCATTCATCCTAGGTCGTTAATCTGGGGCAGGCCGATCGAACGCATCGGCAGGCATCAGACAAAGCGAGCAACGGTGTCCGATCTGATCGATCTCAAGGCGATACTCATCGTCGCCCTCATTTTCATTCCGTTGGAGAGGCTCTTGCCCCTCCACGAAGAGCAACCGCTGACGCGGCGGCACTGGCTGAACGACGTTGTCTATCTCCTGGTGAACGGGATCGTGATCAAGATCGGCCTGCTCGTGGTGGTCGGCGCTGCCATGCTGGTGCTGCACCGTTTTATTCCCACGGAGCTTACGCAGGCGGTGCAGTCGCAGCCGATCTGGCTACAGGCGATCGAGGTGGTGATCCTGGCCGACACCGGTTTCTACCTGGCGCATCGCGCCTTTCACGCCGTGCCGTTCCTTTGGCGGTTCCATTCCATCCATCACAGTATCGAGGAGATGGATTGGCTGGCTGCCCACCGCGTTCATCCGGTCGACCAGATCCTGACCAAGTCAGCCTCGTTCCTGCCGGTCTTCGCGCTCGGCTTCTCCAGCCCGGCGATCCTGATCTTCACGCTGCTTTACCAGTGGCAGTCGCTGTTCATCCATTCGAACACGCGCATCAGATTCGGTCCGCTGAAATGGCTGGTGGCCTCACCGCAGTTCCACCACTGGCATCATGCCAACCAGCGCGAAGCCTATGACAAGAACTTCGCCGGCCAGTTGCCCTTGCTCGACATGCTGGGCGGCACCTTGTTCATGCCCGACCGGATGCCGGAGAAGTACGGAACGGACGATCCGGTGCCGCCGCTCTATCACCAGCAGCTTGCCTATCCGTTCGTCGGCAATGCCGAGCCGCTGGCGCCGTCGGCCGAGCCCTTGCCGGTCTCTGCCGGCAAGGCGAAGTGATCATCGGATTTGCCTGATATCAGGCGGCGTAGCCGCCAAAGCCGCGCGCGACCGGCTTGACCGAGACGGCGGGCTGGGCGGGCGGCCACAGGATGCCGGCCGTCACCGCAAAGGTGATCAGCGCATCGCGTGCCGCCTCGATCGAGATCTCGCCGGCACGTGCCGCTTCGCAGGCCTTCGCCGCCGCGCCATAGCTCAGCCGGCGCCGCGACGGCGGGAATTCGGTCAGGAATTCGTGCATGTCGAACAGCGAAACGATCATGCGCTTGTGGCCCGCGCCAACGGTTAGGGCGACGGGTGTGAAGAACGTCCTGTCTTGCATTCTGGCCTCTCGAATTGGGCAGAGATGACGGCGGGCGCCGGTCTGCGACGCCCAGAAACGCGGATCGCGGTCGGAGGTTCCATCTGCCGGCGGGGATTTTCCCGTGCCGGGCCAGTGGGGATGGGGAGTAGGGCAGTAAGAGAGTGGGTGGATACGCGCTGGTGAGCGTCGCCAAGGCCGCCAACCAACAACTATGCCCTACTGCCCTACTGCCTTACTCCCCTAATTTAGACCCGCATGGCTTCGAGCCATGCCCGCACCTTGGCCTGCGCTTCGTCCGCTTCCTCGCCGAGCACGGCGAGGCCCTCCAGCACGGTGGCTTCGGGGCATAGTTCCCCGATATCCCGCCGCGATCGGCCGAGCCCGCTAACGATGTAGGTGACGAAGGGCGCGACGGTCTTGCCCGACAGGTCGTGGCTGGAGAGGAAGCTGCGCACCGGCGGCGTCAGCCTGACGTTCCACAGCGGCGATCCGATGAAGATGACGTCATAATCGCCGATACTGGGGATTTTTGTCCGCAATGGCGGCATGTAGCCGGAGCGCTGCTCCTCGGCATTTTGCGCGACCACCGCGTCATAGTCGTCCGGATAGGCCTCGACTGTCCTTATCTCCACCAGGTCGCCGCCGATCAGCCCCTGGATCTGGCTGGCGACGGTCCTTGTGTGGCCGGTGCGCGAATAATAGAGGATCAGCACCTTTCGCCCCGCAAATTGCGGGAATGCCGGCTGGGCGAGAACTTTTGTCGTCATGGGAAAAAGGCCGCCTATCGCAAGCCCGGAAATCGCCTTCCAGGCAGAGCCAAGGAATTGCCGTCGGCCGCCGGGCACGGCCTTCGCAGCGCGCTTCACGATCGGCTGACCCCAAGGCTGCGGCGGGAATACAGTCCCGGCGATTTCGCCAGCTTGACGATCAGGTCGGACAGGCTGTTCAGCGAGACATCATGGCCCCTGAAAGCCTCGCCTTTCTGCGTGATCTGGTAGTCGACCGCTTCGTCGCGCGTGAACCAGCCCGGCCGCAGAATGGTGAAGTCGAGATCGGACTGCTC
This sequence comes from Mesorhizobium sp. STM 4661, assembly GCF_000359125.1. Classification (GTDB taxonomy): domain Bacteria; phylum Pseudomonadota; class Alphaproteobacteria; order Rhizobiales; family Rhizobiaceae; genus Mesorhizobium. The sequence goes on from NZ_CAAF010000047.1 coordinate 13,213, forward strand.
GATCAGTGCCGCCGAGTCCCGATAGGGGTCGAGAATGCCGCGGTGCCGCAATAGAGGATTTCCATCACGACGTCGTTGGCGCGTGGCGCGCGCCGCTCGAACGAGAATGGCTGGAGGGGGGTGTCGGCATCGGTTGCCGCATAGCCAAAGGTTTTCATGGTCTTGAAGTCCCTGATCGAGGTTTGAAAATAGCGCTCAGCGGCCGACACGGGCCTGCAGGTGAGCGGGGTAGCGGTCGCCTTGAACGGTGATTTGGGAGAGCGCGCTTTCGATGTCTCGGAGATCACCCGAAGTCAGTTCCACGTCCGCCGCGCCGAGGTTCTCTTCGAGGCGGTGCAGCTTCGTGGTGCCGGGGATCGGCACGATCCACGGCTTCTGCGCCAAGAGCCAGGCAATGGCGATCTGGGCTGGCGTCACCTGCTTGCGGGTCGCGATGGCGCCGAGCTGGTCGACCAGGCCTTGGTTTGCCTTCCGGTTCTCCGGGCTGAAGCGTGGAAAGACGCGGGCGCGGTAGTCCGTGCTGTCAAACGTCGTATTGGCGTCGATGGCGCCGGTGAGGAAGCCCTTGCCCAACGGGCTGAAGGGGACGAAGCCGATGCCGAGCTCTTCGAGCGTCGGCAGGATTTCCGCCTCGGGCTCCCGCCACCACAGCGAGTACTCGCTCTGCAGGGCTGCGACCGGCTGCACGGCGTGCGCGCGGCGGATCGTCTGGCTGCCTGCCTCGGAAAGGCCGAAATGCCTGACCTTGCCTTCCGCGATCAGCTCCTTCACCGCGCCGGCCACGTCCTCGATCGGCACATCCGGATCGACCCGGTGCTGGTAGAAGAGATCGATCACGTCGGTCTTGAGCCGCTTGAGCGAGGCCTCGGCAACGTCCCTGATGTGGTCCGGCCGGCTGTTGACCCCTCTCTGCGAGCCGTCTTTCGGATCGATGTCGAAGCCGAACTTGGTGGCGATAGCCACCTGGTCCCGGAACGGCGCCAGGGCCTCGCCGACAACGTCCTCGTTGGTGAAGGGGCCATAGATTTCCGCCGTATCGAAGAAGGTGACGCCGCGCTCGACGGCGGACCGGATCAGCGCGATGGCCGCCTGCTTTTCGGTGGCCGGGCCGTAGCCGTAGCTCAGCCCCATGCAGCCGAGGCCGATGGCCGAGACTTCCAGGCCGCTATTGCCAAGTTTGCGCTTTTGCATTGTTTTGTCCTTTCAAGTGTTGTTGTCGGAGGGTCGCGCCGCGTTTGCGCCGCTTGTCTACATGCCAGGCCAGGCGCTCGACGATCAGGCCGGCTTGCGCGTCCTCACGGGTGCTGCGGCCAGTGCCAGGATCAGAATCAGTGCAAGCGCCAGCATCAGCGTGCCGCCTGTCAGCGCGGTCGCCACGCCATGCGCCAGTGCCTCGGGGGTGTTCGCCACGCCCGAAGTCGCGGAAGCGAATACGGCCACCAATATGCCGAGCCCGAGAGAGCCGCCCAGTTGATGGGCGACACAAGGCCCGAAGCAGCATTGCCGCGTGTGACGGTCGTGTAGTGCACGAGCTGGTCAAGGTTTTCGGGAAACGTCGTTCGTGTGGGCTCGGCGCTCATCTGCCAGCCGACCAGGCCAACGGCGCCCAGGATAAAAGCGATCAAAGGAATGCGGCTCAACATAGTCTTCATGAATAACCTTGCGTGGGTCACAGATTGAGCAGGAGCGGAACGGCGGCTTCCGCGTGAATTAGTCCGAGTATTGTTCGGGGGTTACCTGTTCCATCCAGTCCACAGCCTTGCCGTTAAGCGCTTCCGCGATCGCGACATGCGTCATGCCGGCGGTGGCGGTAGCGCCGTGCCAATGCTTGACTTCAGGCGGAATCCACACCACGTCGCCGGGTCTGATTTCCTGGATAGGGCCACCCCAATGCTGCACCTGGCCGACCCCTGCCGTGACGATCAGCGTCTGGCCGAGCGGATGCGTGTGCCAGGCCGTGCGCGCGCCCGGCTCGAAGCTCACCGTACCCCCACCGACTCGCGCCGGCCCCTCGGCTTGAAACCGTGACTCGACCCGCACGGAGCCGGTGAAGTTTTCGGGCGATCCGGTGGTCGCGGCCTTTGGGTCGTATTTCCGCACGGAGACCGCGCCGGCTTGGGATTGCCCGGCCGCGGCGGCTTCGCGAGCCTCGAAGACCGCGCGCAGGACCGGCACTGCCGACATCGAATTAGGCCAGCCGGCATAATAGGCCAGATGCGTCGCGACCTCGGCAAGCTCGGTTCGTGTCAGGCCATTGTCCATCCCGCGGCTTAGATGGAAAGGCAGTTGCTCGGCCTTGCCCGTCGCGATCAGCCCGGCGATGGTCGCAAGGCTGCGATCGCGCGCGGAGAGTTGCGGCCGCCGCCAGAGATCGCCGAAGAGCACCCGGTTGGTATATTCCGCGAGCGCCGGAACGACAGGGCCGGTCGACGCATTTACGCTCGCCGCCCTTGCCGCCTCGGCCGCTGCATCGAGTTCCAGTGGCTGCCCCGCATCGGCCGCAACCGGTTCGATGCCGCGCTGGTCGAAGACCTCCTTTGTCGCATTGACGGCGGAAATGGCGTTCGGCCAACCGGAGTAGAACGCAAGATGAGTGATGATCTCGCCGATCTCGCTTGGCGTCACGCCATTGTCGAGCGCACGCCCGACATGCCCGCCCACTTGCGCTATGCGCCCCGACGCAATCAGGGCCGAGACGGTGACAATGCTGCGATCACGAGGCTTGAGCTCGTCGCGCAGCCAGACGTCACCGAACAGCAGGTCGTCCGTATAATCTCCCAGGCCCGGCGCCACGACATAGACCGCCGGCGGCGCGACCCGGCCCGCGGGGCGCTCCTGTGCCTCGCCGGTCGAAGCGGCAAGAGACGAGATCACGAGAGAAGCCGCGAGTTTCTTCATGAGGAAATTCTCCATTCCTGATCCAGATTTGTCATTCGAAGGTCGGTGCCGGCAGCACGCATCGAAAACGCCGCCGCAGCCATTGGCGTGCAAGCAAGGGATTGCGTCGCGTCAAGGCATGCCATGCGAAACGACAGTGGCGCTCATGCCTCGGGCAAACCTGCGAGGAGCTTGTCGAGCGTGATCGGATAGTCGCGCACGCGTATGCCCGTCGCGTTGTAGATGGCGTTGGCGACGGCCGCGCCGACACCGCACAGGCCGAGCTCGCCGACGCCCTTGGCTTTCATCGGCGACGAGATCGGATCGGTCTCGTCGAGGAAGATCACCTCCTGGTGCGGGATGTCGGCATGGACCGGCACCTCATAGCCGGCGAGATCATGGTTGACGAAGAAGCCGCGACGCTTGTCGACCGCAAGCTGCTCCATCAGCGCCGCGCCGACGCCCATGGTCATGGCGCCGATGACCTGGCTGCGCGCCGATTTGGGGTTGAGGATACGGCCGGCAGCGCACACAGCCAGCATGCGGCGGATATGGGTCTCGCCCGTCGCGACGTCGACGCCGACTTCGACGAAATGCGCGACGAAGGTCGATTGCTGGTATTGCTTGCCAAGGTCGCCATATTCTATCGCGTCCTCTGCGACGAGGCCGGACTCGCCTGCAGCCTCGGCCAGCGACACGGTACGGTTGCCCGAGCGGACTTGCCCGTCCCCGAACACTGCGTCGGCGGAGTTGAATCCAAGCTTTTGCGCTACCGCCTCGCGTAGCTTGACGCACGCGGCATAAACACCGGCTGTGGAGTTGTTGGCGCCCCATTGCCCACCCGAACCGGCCGAGACCGGGAAACTCGAGTCGCCAAGCCGCACCACCACCTTGTCGAGCGGCACGCCCATCATCTCGGCGGCAGTCTGGGCGATGATCGTATAGCTGCCGGTGCCGATATCGGTCATGTCGGTTTCGACCGTGACGACGCCACGATGATCGAGACGGACGCGGGCGGCAGACGTCGTCAAGAGGTTGTTGCGTAACCCGGCGGCGACACCCATGCCGGTCAACCAGCGTCCGTCGCGGAGCCGACCGGGCTGTGCATTGCGCTTGTTCCAGCCGAAGCGCTCGGCGCCGGTGCGCAGGCATTCGATCAACTGACGCTGCGAGAAGGGGCGGCCAGGATTCTCGGGATCCACCTGAGTGTCGTTGCGGACGCGGAATTCGATCGGATCGAGCCCGAGCTTCTCGGCCATCTCGTCCATGGCGATCTCCAGCGCCATCAAGCCCGGCGCCTCGCCCGGTGCGCGCATGGCGTTGCCTTCAGGCAGGTCGAGGATTGCGAGCCGCGTCGCCGTCATCCGGTTCGCACCGGCATAGAGCAGGCGGGTCTGTTGGACCGCGTTCTCAGGTCCGCCGCCGGGCAGGTCGCCGGACCAGCTCTCATGGCCGATCGCGGTGATCTTGCCGTCGCGCGTCGCACCGATGCGGATGCGCTGGATCGTTGCAGGCCGGTGCGTGGTGTTGTTGGCCATAAGGGGCCTCGGCAGCGCCACCTTCACCGGCCGTCGGGCGGCGCGCGCGCCGAGTGCGGCGAGCAGGGCATCGGCGCGCAGGAACAGTTTGCCGCCGAAGCCGCCGCCGATGAAGGGTGATATCAGGCGAACCTTCTCCCTGGCGATGCCGAGGGTTTGGGCCAGGTCACCCACGGTCCAGTTGATCATCTGATTCGAGGTCCAGACGGTGAGACTGTCTCCCTCCCAAGCGGCTATGGAGGCATGCGGCTCCATCATTGCATGGGAATGATCGGGCGTGGTGTAGGCTGCATCAAGCTGAATTGGCGCTGTGGGGAATGCACCGGCGAAGTCGCCGACGCCGGGATCAGCCGGGGCACCGAGGCCAGCGGCGGGCGTCCACGAGTCCTTCGCCGCCGCCAGATCGAACATACCATCCGTGCGCACATAGTCGACGCGGACCAGTTGCGCGGCGGCGCGCGCCTGCTCGAACGTCTCGGCGACCACGAGGGCGATCGCCTGGTGGTAATGTTCGATATCGGGACCGCCAAGCAGCCTGGCCGTGTTGAACCTGCCCCGGCCGAGCCTGCCGGCATTGTCCGCCGTAACAATGGCGAGAAAGCCTGGAGCACGCTGGGCCGTAGAGAGATCGATCGAGGCGATCCGCCCTTTTGCGATAGCCGAGCCGACCACATAGCCATAGGCTTGGTTGGGCACGACGTCGTGACGCTCATAGGCGTAGGGCGCGGTGCCCGTGGTCTTGAGCGGGCCGTCGATCCGGTCGACGGGCTTGCCGACGATCTTGAGCTGATCGATCGGGTTGGTTGTGGCGGGTGTGTCGAATCTCATCGCTTCAGCCTTTCGCTTCAGCCAGCACCGCGCCGAGCGTGCGCTCGACCAGCGGGAGCTTGAATGCGTTCTCATCTGTTGGCCTGGCGCCGGCCAGCAGCCGCTCCGCAACCGCCTTGGCGCCGCGCGGCATCTCCGCGTCCGCCGCCTCGACGCGCCAGGGTCTGTGCGCCACGCCGCCGAGCGCCACGCGCCCGGTGCCATCGCGCTGCACGATCGCGCCGACCGAGACCAGGGCGAAGGCATAGGAGGCCCGGTCGCGGACCTTGCGGTAGATATGCTTGCCGCCGACCGGCTTGGGCAGCGTGACCGCGGTGATCAGTTCGCCGGGTACGAGCGTCGTCTCGATATGTGGCGTATCGCCGGGAAGGCGGTGGAACTCGGCGATTGGAATGCCGCGCACCGTGCCGTCGGACCGCACCGTTTCCACGGTCGCGTCGAGCGCCCGCATCGCCACTGCCATGTCGCTCGGGTGCGTTGCGATGCAGGCATCGCTGGTGCCGATCACCGCCAGTGGACGGGTGAAGCCGCCGATCGCGGCGCAGCCGCTGCCGGGCTGGCGTTTGTTGCAAGGCTGGTTGGTATCGTAGAAGTAGGGGCAGCGCGTGCGCTGCAGCAGGTTGCCTGCCGTCGTTGCCTTGTTGCGCAGTTGGCCTGAAGCGCCGGCGAGCAGTGCGCGAGAGAGCAGGCCATAGTCGCGTCGCACGCGCTCGTCCGCGGCGAGATCGGTGTTGCGCACCAAGGCGCCGATGCGCAGCCCGCCCTCCGTTGTCGTTTCGATCTTGTCGAGCGCGAGGCCGTTCACGTCGATCAGATGCGTCGGCGTCTCGATCTCGAGCTTCATCAGGTCGAGCAGGTTGGTGCCGCCGGCGATGAACCTGGCGCCTTCGGTGCGCATTGCGGCAGCGGCAGCCTCAGCAGGCGAACTGGCGCGTTCGTAGGTGAAGGATCTCATGTCTGCCCCCCAGCGACTTCGGTGATCGCATCGAGAATGTTGGAATAGGCGCCGCAACGGCAGATGTTGCCGCTCATGCGCTCGCGCAGTTCGGCAGCCGTCGTCTGCTGCGCAACAGTCAAGTCAGCGCTCACATGGCTCGGGATGCCCGCCTTGATCTCGTTGAGCACAGCCACGGCCGAGCAGATTTGTCCGGGTGTGCAATAGCCGCATTGATAGCCGTCATGCTTGACGAAGGCGGCCTGCATCGGATGCAGATTCCCGGGCGTGCCCAGCCCCTCGATGGTGGTGATCTCGTCGCCCTCGTGCATCACCGCCAGCGTCAGGCACGAATTGATCCGCTGTCCGTCGACCATCACCGTGCACGCGCCGCATTGGCCGTGATCGCAGCCCTTCTTGGTGCCGGTAAGTTGCAGATGCTCGCGCAGCGCGTCGAGCAGCGTGGTCCGTGTGTCGAGCTCGAGTTCGCGGTTCGCCCCATTCACGGTCAAGGTCACCTTCGACATGGCAGGCGCTTCCGCGGTCGAAGGCAATTTGTCAGCGGCAGCCTGTGCATTGACCGCGGATGGCGCGGCTGTCATGGCCACCGATGCGGCTCCAACAATTAACAAGTCGCGCCGGGTTATTTCGGGTTTGTCGGGACTTTGCATATTGTGTTCCCTGCGTTTGGATATCGTCGAGCTGCTCGATATCGTCGTTGGGGCAGGCCGTTGCGGCAGGCTGGCTCCTGGTCCACATCCTGCCGGTCAAGCCGGGTCTCGCGTGCCAGTGCGTGGTCATTGCACCGCGCCTCTACTGGATACGTAGGTTCTCCTCCGCTTTTGATTAGTGGTTGATCAGCGATAGGCCTTATGAATTTGGCTCATGAAAGGGCGGGGCCCGCATGCGCTTTGGACGAGTGAGGCAAACCTTCATCCGGCGTGCTGCGCCGGCTCGCGGCCGCGATTTAAAGACTGCGGCGGGGAAGGATCGGATGGTATAATGCGCACGCACCCATGAGGATGAATCATATATGCCGCGCGGAAACGTCAACGACCTCCTTGCCTTCCTGGCTGTGGCGAAGGAGCGGAGTTTCACCAGGGCCGCCGCGAAACTCGGCGTTTCGCAGTCCGCGCTCAGCCACACGGTTCGGGGGCTGGAAGAGCGCCTCGGGCTTCGGCTGCTGACCCGCACCACGCGCAGCGTCTCGCCGACCGAGGCAGGTGAACGCCTTCTTCAAACGGTTGGCCCACGGTTTGAAGAGATCGAGACGGAGCTCGCCTCGCTGAGCGAACTGCGTGACAAACCTGCCGGTACCATCCGCATAACGGCCGGCGAATATGCGGCCGACACGGTCCTCTGGCCCGCTCTGGCGAAGCTGTTGCCGGACTATCCCGACATCAAGGTCGAGATCATCGTCGACTATGGCCTCACCGATATCGTCGCGGAGCGCTATGACGCCGGCGTCCGTCTCGGCGAGCAGGTGGCAAAGGACATGATCGCCGTGCGCATCGGGCCTGATATGCGCATGGCGGTCGTCGGCGCGCCTTCCTATTTCGCCAGGCGCAAGCCACCAAAGACGCCGCAGGACCTGACGGCGCACGACTGCATCAATCTGCGGCTGCCGACCTATGGCGGGCTCTATGCCTGGGAGTTCGACAAGAACGGGCGCGAGATCAAGGTGCGGGTGGAGGGGCAGTTTGTCTTCAACACCTCAGCGCTCAGGCTGAACGCCGCGCTGGCCGGGTTCGGTCTGGCTTACCTGCCCGAGGATCAGGCGCGGGCTCACATTGCGGAAGGGCGGCTTGTTCGTGTGCTCGCCGACTGGTGCCCGCCCTTTTCAGGCTGCCATCTCTATTACCCGAGCCGCAGGCAGCAGTCGCCGGCCTTTGCCGTGCTGGTCGAGGCGCTGCGTTACCGGGGGAATAATAGTGAATAGTGAATAGTGAATAGTGAATAGTGAATAGTGAATAGTGAATAGTGAATAGTGAATAGTTGTCTGACCTCACTACTCACTACTCACTACTCACTACTCACTACTCACTACTCACTACTCACTACTCACTACTCACTACTCACTACTCACTACTCACTACTCACTACTCACTACTCACTATTCACCATTCACCATTCACCATTCACCATTCACCGTTACTTCCACATGCCGCGCATGCGGGCGCCGAGATCGACCCGAACCTGCGGCTGGCGGCGCGGATCGTCCTTTGCCTGGACGCTTGCCCACGCCGTCTGCTCGAAGGCGCCGAGGATCGAGGCCGGGATGAAGCGGCTGCGCGAGGCATAGACATGGCGGTCGCCGCGCGCCGCCTGGCCATGGACGAAAAACCGCTGCGGCATGACCAGGTGCAGGCTGTCCTTGGCCCGTGTGATCGCCACATAGAGCAGCCGGCGCTCCTCGTCGATTTCCTCCTTCGAGCCGACGCCGAGATCGATCGGGATGCAGCCGTCGACAGTGTTGAGCACGAAGACGTTCTTCCACTCCTGGCCCTTGGCCGAATGGATGGTCGACAGGATCAGATAATCCTCGTCGCGGTGCGGCGGGCCGGCCTCGTCGCTGGTCGCGTCCGGCGGATCGAGCGTCAGCTCTGTGAGGAAGCGCTCGCGCGAGGCGTAGCCCGCGGCGATCTGCTCGAGCTGCAACAGGTCCGCCCGGCGCGTCGTCGCATCCTCGTGGATGCGTTCCAGATGCGGCTCGTACCAGAGCCTGACCTGTTCGAGGTCGGCCGGCCATTTTCCCGACCCGGCCCGAAGTTGCGAGAACAGCGCGACGAAACCCGGCCAGTCGTCGGCGGCCCTTTGCGGTGGCCGATAGCGGGCAAGGCCCATCGCTTCGTCGAGCGACGTCGCCATCGTCTCGACGATTGCATTGGCTGCCGAAGGCCCGATGCCGGGCAGAAGCTGCAGCACCCGAAAACCGGCGACGCGATCGCGCGGGTTTTCGGCGAAGCGCAATACGGCCAGCATATCCTTGACATGGGCGGCGTCGAGGAACTTCAGCCCGCCGAACTTGACGAACGGGATGTTGCGCCGCGTCAGCTCGATCTCCAGCGGCCCGCTATGGTGCGAGGCGCGAAACAGCACGGCCTGCGCCTTCAGCGCCGTGCCGGCCTCGCGCTCGGCCAGGATCGCCTGGCAGACGTAATTCGCCTGCTCGGTCTCGTCGCGGACATTGACCAGCTTCGGCCTTTCCGCCGATTTGCGCTCCGACCACAGGTTTTTCGTAAAACGCTCAGACGCCTCGCCGATGACCGCATTGGCGGCGGCCACTATGGTCTCGGTGGAGCGGTAGTTGCGCTCCAGCATGACGATCTCGGCCGGCTGCGCGAACTGCTTGGGGAAATCCAGGATGTTGCGGACTTCGGCCGCGCGAAACGAATAGATCGACTGCGCATCGTCGCCGACCACCGTGAGACCCGACCCGTCGGGCTTCAGCGCCGTCAGGATCGAGGCCTGCAGCCGGTTGGTATCCTGGTATTCGTCGACCAGAACATGATCGAAACGCCCGCCGAGATGCGCCGATATCTCCGGCTCGCTGGCCATCTGCGCCCAGTAGAGCAGCAGATCGTCGTAATCGAGCACGTTCTGCGCCTGCTTGGCCTCGACATAGCGGGCGAACAACGTCCTGAGCTGCTCCGCCCAGCCGGCGCACCAGGGGAATACCGAGCCCAGAACCTCGCCAAGCGGCGCCTGTGCGTTGACGGCGCGCGAATAGATCGCCAGGCACGTACCCTTGGTCGGGAAACGGGCTTCGGTCCTGGAGAAGCCGAGCTCGTGCCTGACAAGGTTCATCAGGTCGGCGGAATCCTCGCGGTCATGGATGGTGAAGGCCGGGTCGAGGCCGATCTCCAAAGCGTAATCGCGCAGCAGCCTGGCGCCGATGCCGTGGAAGGTGCCTGCCCAGGTGAGCGCGTCGGTGATGACCGAGGCATCGCGGCCCAGCACCTCGCCGGCGATGCGCTCGACGCGCTTGGCCATTTCCGCCGCGGCGCGGCGCGAAAACGTCATCAGGAGGATGCGGCGCGGATCGGCGCCCCTGACGATCAGATGCGCAACGCGATGCGCCAGCGTGCTGGTCTTGCCGGAACCGGCGCCCGCAATCACCAGCAGCGGCCCGGCCACCATGCCGTCGCCATGTTCGACCGCCAGCCGCTGCTCGGCGTTGAGCTTGGCGAGATAGGCAGGCATGAAGGTCGAATCACGGGCAGCGAGGTTCATTGCCCATCAAGCATCGTTTCTGCTTTGTTCGCAACGGTTTCAGCGCAGGACTAGCATTCACCCAAGGAGCTAGGGCGGAACGGGAAATTCTATGGGCTACGCCGGCATGGCTCCTAGCGCTGGGGCTCTGCCCCCATCGTTGCCGACTGGCGCCTCAGCGCCTCGCCATCATCCTGTGGCGGCGGCAGGAATGGGTCGAAATCGTCGGGCACATCGTCAATCACCTTTTTGGTGACGCGGTAGGCCGCGTAGGCGATAGCTCCGGCTATGAGCAGGCGGATCATGATCGCACTCCTCCATTGATTTGAACCAACTGGAGAGGCGGCGTTTTGTTCCCTTGTTTCTCCAAACGACGCCAGTCACGCAACCAAATCGGCACCGTCTCGTTTGCCCCGGGGAAGAGGATGGGCGAGAGGAGGTTGCGATGAAGAGGTTCTCAATCCCGCTGGCCTTGGCGGCCATGCTGGCTGTGGCGGCTTGCGACAACAACATTCAACCGACCAAGGCCCCCGGTATCGATCAAAACCCCGTGGTCGACAAGAATCCAGTGCCGAAGCCGACAACCGGTGTTGATCAACCCGGTACGCCACCCGTTCAGTGACGGAACCCGTGAGAACGATGGCCGGCGCCGCTTGGGAGGGGAATGGATGGCGCCGGCCAGGCGGGTATTCAGATCCGCCGCACGGCTAGAGATAGCTGAGTCTTGCCCCTGCGTCATGGCGTGATCACGGAAGAGCCGCCGCCGTCCACCGCTAACAGGCTGACAGTTCAGAGGCGAGAAGCCGATCGCATCGAGCCATCCGCGGCAGCCGTTTTCTCGCACTATGCGACCGAACCGGCGCTCAAGGCCTTGCGAAGCGCCGACGTCCTGTGCGAAAGCGCGGCCATGCTGATCATCAATGACCTTACACTGCGCATGGCCGGACGCCTGCTCCTGGACCATGCCTCGCTGACCTTGCCGGCCGGCACCAAGGCGGGGCTTGTCGGCCGCAACGGCACCGGCAAGACGACGCTGTTCAAGGCCATCACCGGCGATTTCCCCTCAGAGACCGGTTCGATCAGCCTGCCGAAGAACACCCGCATCGGCCAAGTCGCGCAGGAAGCGCCGGGCACCGAGGAGCCGCTGATCGAGATCGTGCTCAAGGCCGACCTCGAACGCTCGGCACTGCTCGAAGAGGAAAAGACGGCGACCGATCCGCACCGCATCGCCGACATCCACATGCGGCTGGCCGATATCGACGCCCATTCCGCCGAATCCCGCGCGGCCACCATTCTTGCCGGCCTCGGCTTCGATGATGCCGCGCAGCGGCGCCCGGCCTCGTCCTTCTCCGGCGGTTGGCGCATGCGCGTGGCGCTCGCCGCGGTGCTGTTTTCCGAGCCGGATTTGCTGCTGCTCGACGAGCCGACCAACTATCTCGATCTCGAAGGCACGCTGTGGCTGGAGAACTACGTCTCGAAATACCCGCACACCGTGCTGCTGATCTCGCACGATCGCGACCTGCTCAACCGCGCCGTCAACTCGATCGTCCATCTCGACCAGAAGAAGCTGACCTTCTGGCGCGGCGGCTACGACCAGTTCGAGCGGCAGTACACCGAGCAGCGTGAGTTGCAGGAGAAGGGCCGCGTCAAGCAGGAAGCCGCGCGCAAGCACATGGAGTCCTTTGTCGAGCGCTTCCGCGCCAAGGCTTCCAAGGCAAGGCAGGCACAGTCGCGCATCAAGGCGCTGGAGAAGATGAAGCCGATCGCCGCCATCGTGAACGACACGGTGCGGCCGTTCTCGTTTCCGGAGCCGGTGAAGACGGTGGCCTCGCCGATCATCGCGCTGAACAACGTCAATGTCGGCTATACCGAGGGTCAGCCGATCCTGAAGAAGATGACGCTGCGCATCGATGCCGACGACCGCATCGCGCTGCTTGGCGCCAACGGCAACGGCAAGTCGACCTTCGCCAAGCTTTTATCGGGCCGCCTGAAGCAGGAGACGGGCACCATGACGGTGGCGCCAGGCTTGAAAGTGGCGATCTTCGCCCAGCACCAACTCGATGATCTTCGGCCGGAGGAAAACGCCTATGAGCATGTCCGCCGGCTGATGCCGGAGGCGCCGGAATCGAAGGTGCGCGGCCGCGTCGCCCAATTCGGGCTGACCACCGAAAAGATGAACACCGCCGCCAAGGACCTGTCGGGCGGCGAAAAGGCGAGGCTGCTGATGGGCCTGTCGGCCTTCGAGGGGCCGAACCTGTTCATCCTCGACGAACCGACCAACCATCTCGACATCGACAGCCGTGAATCGCTGATCCATGCGCTGAACGAGTTTCCCGGCGCGGTGATCCTGATCTCGCACGACCGCCATCTGCTCGAGGCGACGGCCGACCGGCTGTGGCTGGTCAAGGACGGCGCGGTCAATCCCTATGATGGTGACCTCGAGGACTACAAGACGCTGGTGACCGGCGTGTCCGGAGACCGCCGCGGCAAGCGCGAGGCGGAAAAGGCCTCGAAGGCCGACCGCCGCCGCGATGCGGCGGCGCGCCGTGCCGCGTTCGAGCCGCTGGCCAAGGAAATCCGCGCCACCGAGGCACTGATGGACCGCATCCGCAAGCGCATCGATCTGATCGAGGACGAACTCGCCAATCCGGCGGTCTACGAAAAGGATCCCTCGACCGCGACGCGGCTGGCCAAGGAGCGCTCGCAGCTCGCGCAACAGCTGGCTGGCCACGAGGAGAAATGGCTGACCATGTCGGCGGAGTATGAGGAAGGCACGGCGGAGTGAGTGCGTAATCTCCCCCCTTGTGGGGGAGATGCCCGGCAGGGCAGAGGGGGCGCTGTCCCGCCAGCCTGTCACTCGTTTACAGCCACCGACCGCCGGCCCCTTGTGAAGAGCGGGACTATACCAAAAGTAGGCGATCCTTCGCGCCCCCCTCTGTCCTGCCGGACATCTCCCCCACGAGGGGGGAGATTGGCTAATCATCTGGCCCTACACGCGCCCTCCGAAAGCCGCTAGATAGGTGCCATGAATCAACACGCCAAGCTCAGGATCGGCCATTCCGCCTGTCCGCACGATTGCCCGTCGACCTGCGCGCTCGAGGTCGAACTGCTCGACGCCAAGCGCATCGGCCGCGTTCATGGCGCCAAGGCCAATACGTACACGGCCGGCGTCATCTGCGCCAAGGTTGCCCGCTATGCCGACCGCATCCATCACCCCGACCGCTTGCTGAAGCCGGTTGTCCGCGCCGGCGCCAAGGGCGACGGCGCCTGGAAGGATGCGAGCTGGGAGGCGGCACTCGACCTCGTTGCCGAGAAGTTCATCCGGGCGGAGGAAAGATACGGCTCGGAGACGGTCTGGCCGTACTACTATGCCGGCACGATGGGATTGGTGCAGCGCGACGGCATCGAACGGTTGCGCCATGCGAAGAGATATTCCGGATTCTTCGGTTCGATCTGCACCAATCTGGCCTGGACCGGCTGGATGATGGGGGCAGGCGCGCTGCGCGGCCCCGACCCGCGCGAGATGGGCAAATCCGACTGCGTGGTGATCTGGGGCACCAATGCCGTTGTCACCCAGGTCAATGTCATGACCCATGCGATCAAGGCGCGCAAGGAACGCGCAGCCAAGATCGTCGTCATCGACGTCTACGAGAACGCGACGATGAAGCAGGCCGATCTCGGCCTGGTGCTGAAGCCCGGCACCGACGGCGCGCTGGCCTGCGCGGTGATGCATGTGCTGTTCCGCGAGGGTCTTGCCGACCGCGTCTATCTGGAAAGGTACACGGACGATCCGAAGGGGCTGGAAGCGCATCTGCGGACAAAAACGCCGGAATGGGCGGCCGAAATCACCGGGCTTTCAGTCGCCGAGATCGAAGCCTTCGCTCGTCTCGTCGGCACGACGAAAAAAACCTATTTCCGCCTCGGCTATGGCTTTTCGCGCCAGCGCAACGGCTCGGTCAACATGCATGCCGCGGCCTCTATCGCGGCGGTCACCGGCTGCTGGCAGTATGAGGGCGGCGGCGCCTTCCATTCCAATTCCGGGATCTTCAAGCTTAACCAGGAGCTGCTGGAAGGCACCAAGATGCGCGACTCGGCGATTCGCCATCTCGATCATTCGCGCATCGGTCCGGTACTGACCGGAGCCGCTGATGCGCTCTATGGCGGCCCACCGGTGACGGCGCTGCTGATCCAGAACACCAACCCGGCCAATGTCGCGCCGCAGCAGCGGCTGGTGAAGCAGGGCTTCCTGCGCGACGACCTCTTCACCTGTGTGCACGAGCAGTTCATGACCGATACGGCGAAGCTTGCCGATGTCGTGCTGCCGGCGACGATGTTCCTGGAGCATGACGACATCTACAAGGGCGGCGGCAACCAGCACATCACGCTGGGGCCGAAGCTGATCGACCCGCCGCAAGGGCCGCGCACCAACCATTTCGTCATCGAGGAACTCGGCAAGCGCCTCGGCGTCGCCGACAAGCCGGGCTTCGGCCTGACCGAGCAGCAGCACATCGACATCATCCTGGGCAAGCGCGGGCTGGGTAGTTTTTCGAGCCTCAAGGACGAAAAATGGGTTGACCTGCAGCCGGATTTCGAGACCGCGCATTTCATCACTGGCTTCGGCCATGCCGACAAGAAGTTCCACTTCCGCGCCAATTGGACCGGGCAGGCGGCGCCCAACCGGCCGCCGAAAAGCATGGGCCTGTTCGGGCCTGTGGAGCAGCTGCCGGAATTTCCAGATCATGTCGACCTGATCGAGGTCGCGGACGAGACGCACCCGTTCCGGCTGACGACATCGCCGGCCCGCAATTTCCTCAACTCGACCTTTGCCGAAACGCCGGTGTCCAAAGCCAAGGAAAGGCGGCCGGAACTCCTGCTGCACCCGGACGACGCGGCAGCGCTCGGGCTTGCCGACGGCGGCCGTGTCGAGGTCGGCAATCAGCGCGGCGAAGTGGTGCTGCACGCAAAACTGTTCGACGGCATCAAGCGCGGCGTGGTGGTGGCCGAAGGCATCTGGCCGAACAACGCCCATGAGCGCGGCGAGGGCATCAACGTGCTGACCGGCGCCGACGCGCCGGCGCCCTATGGTGGTGCTGCCTTCCACGACAACAAGGTGTGGCTGCGCGCGCTTTAACGGGATCGCCAGCCCTGTCCCAGCCACCGATCAGGATCGCGAGCAGATCGACGGCATCGAAGGTCGGCGATCCTTCCCACCCTCCCTCTGCCCTGCCGGGCATCTCCCCCGCAAGGGGGGAGATTTGCCATCATCTCGGCTTTCGCCAATCGTCAACGTTGCAGGGATGAGCGGAGCACCGGAACTGCCGATCTCCCCCTTGCCGGGGAGATGGCCGGCAGGAAAGAGGGGGTGCCTCGTGGAACTTTTCGCGGGATGGCATATAAACCGAACCGTTCGGTTCGATTTCTGTTGACGCATTGTGCAGTACGGTGTGAACGCTGGCTCGGCAAATCTGGGCACTCGCGCGGGACGCATTCTCCTAACCATATGATATCGCTTGGAAAGATTGTGGCGGAGGTAGTCGCCCTCCGGTTTTCAACTGCTGTATCAGAGGTTTTTCAGGCACAACGTCGTGACTGGAAACGACAGCACTGCCGACCCATCTCGGGGTAGTCCGAGCGACGCGAATTCCTCCCAAGGCACGCCACTAGACGGACAGAACATAAGAATACTGGAGTAATTGAAATGACCAAGATCGCTCTTACCGCCGCCGCTATCCTCGTTGCCACCGGCAGCGCTTTCGCCGGCAGCGACCACTATGGTTCGGATAACGTCAATCAGCCGGCCGCCGCAGTTACCGCGCCTGCCAATGTTGACAACTCGTATACGGCTTCGATCCGCAAGCCGGTCGAGCACAATGGCGCCAAGGCGACGTCCGATGCCGTCCAGCCGGAATCCGGCCAGGGCATCTGGGGCCGCTAAGCGCGGATCCGATCGCCAGCACTTCGAACCATCAATCACCAAAACCAGGAGTATTTGAAATGACCAAGATCGCTCTTACCGCCGCCGCCATCCTCGTTGCCACGGGCAGCGCTTTCGCCGGCAGCGACCACTACGGCTCGGCCAACGCCAACCAGCCGTCTGCCCCTGTTGCCGCTAACATCGACAACTCGTTCACCGCTTCGATCAAGAAGTCGGACGCGGCTGTCCAGAAGCCTGTGACCCAAGGCAGCGACCGCAACCTGTTCGGCAACCGCTGAACGGTCATCGGTCCTCAAGACCTCAAAGCGGCGGGCTTGTCCCGCCGCTCTGTTTTTGTGCCGCCGCGATCGGTAGCTCCCCCCGTCAGTGCAACTCCTTGGGCCGGATGCAATGCGTCAGCCGGGCGTCGCCGAAGTCTAGATTTGCCCAGTCGCCGTCGATGGTGAAACGGGCGAGCGCCGCGGTCGGGAATTTCGCTTCGATCTCTCTGAACACGTCCGCATCCGATCCAGCACCCGCCAGCCGCAACGCGAAATGCTGCAGGCCGGGGTTGTGGCCGACCACTAGCAGGCTCGTGGCCTTGGCCTGCCGCACACGCGCCAGGACGGTGGCCGCAGTCGCCTCGTAGAGCGTCTCGGCGAATTCCGCCGGCAGATGCTTCGGCAGTTCCGCCGAAACCAGCCGCCAGGTGTCGCGAGTGCGTAGCGCTGGCGAGACCAGCGCCAGCTCCGGCAGCCAGCCGCGCCGGGCCAGCTCACGCCCGATCAGCGGCGCTGTCTTCAGCCCGCGCGGGGCGAGCGGCCGGTCGAAATCGGCGAGCTTGGGATCATCCCAGCTCGACTTGGCGTGGCGGAGGAGCAGCAACTGTTTCACGATACGCCCTGGAGTGGCCGGTGATGGATGGTAGGACAGCTGGTTTTCATGCAATCTGCTTTTCGGCGGCCTCGCGCAAGACTTCTTCTCCCCACTGGTTCAGGCTCTTGCCTGCGACTTCCGCGGCCATTGCCACTTTTGAATGAACCGAGGGGTCAACGCGCAGCATGAGATTGCCGGAATAAGGTTTTTGCGGCGACTTGCCGATTTTCGCGCAAGTTTCGATATAGTCGTCCACGGCTTCATGGAAGGCAGCTTTCAGCCCCGCGACAGTTTCTGAATGGAAGGATACGCCGTCTCGAATACCGGCAATCCGGCCGAAGAAAATCTCGTCATCGTCGTCATAGTCGACACGGGCCGAATAGCCCTTGTAGGTCATTGCATTCATGGCTTCACTCCGATCCTCAATAGGAATTGGCGAGCATCCCGCACTTGATATCGCTTTGCTTCGTTTGAGGGGTGCGGCCGGTGGAACGTCTCGACCTCGCCCTTGAACGCAAAACGCACGCGTGAACCGCTTCCTTCGATCACGTGGCAACCGACTGCGACTAGCAAGGCTTCAATGGCGATCCATTCGATACTGCCCGAAACCGGATCGGTGAATATCGCCTTAAGCACGCGTCCATGCTTGCTGTTCATGCAAGCATAGGTAAGCGAGCGCGCCAAAGTTTGCAATCAAATTATGATTGCAAAAATGCTCAGGGCGTAATACGCGCCAGATGTTCGAGATCGGTCTCCTCGCGCAGCGGGTCGGGCGCCATCACCACCGACGTGCCGTTGTCGGCATCGTCGGCGAAATGCGCAAGCACCGTGCGGCCGCCTTCCATGCGTGCCTTGCCTTCGGCAACCAGGCCGAGCGCCAGCGGATAGAGCCGGTGCTCGGCCTTGAGCACGCGCGCGGCCAGCGTATCCTCATTGTCGCCGACCATCACCGGCACCGCCGCCTGGGCAATGATCGGGCCGTCATCCATGTCCAACGTCACGAAATGCACCGTGCAGCCATGGATGCGCATGCCGGCGCGTAACGCACGCGCATGCGTGTCGAGGCCCTTGAAGGCCGGCAGCAGGGCAGGGTGGATGTTGACCATCCGCCCCTGCCACTTCTCGACGAAGCGCGCTCCGAGGATGCGCATGTAGCCGGCCAGCGCGACGATCTCGGCGCCAAAGGAGGCAAGCGCGGCATCGATCGCGCCGTCATGCGCTTCCTTGCCGACATGGTCGGATCGCGAAATCACCTTGGTGGGAATGCCGCGCGCCGCCGCGATGCCGAGGCCGGCGGCATTGGCCCGGTCGGAAATGACGCCGACGATCTCGGCCGGATAGGCAGGGTCCGTTGCCGCGGCGATCAGCGCCGTCATGTTGGAGCCGCGTCCCGATATCAGCACCACGGTGCGTTTGCGCGCGTTCATAGGTCGATCGAGCCTCGATAGATCACGCCGGCGTCGCGGCGCGGTACGATGCGGCCGATCGGCGTTACCGTCTCGCCGGCCTCCTGCAAGACGGCTGCGACCTGCGCCGCCTGGCCGGAGGCGACGACGAGGATCATGCCGATGCCGCAATTGAAAGTGCGCATCATCTCTTCGGGCGCCACGCCGCCGGTCTTCGCCAGCCACGAGAATACCGGCGGTACCTCGATGGCATCGAGGTCGAGTTCGGCCGAAAAATCCTTCGGCAGGACGCGCGGGATGTTCTCGGGAAAGCCGCCGCCGGTGATGTGGGCCAGCGCCTTGATGCCATGCGTGTTGCGGATCGCCTTGAGGATCGACTTGACATAGATGCGGGTCGGCTCGAGCAGCGCCTCGGCCAATGTCGCCTCGTCATTGAAGGGCGCTGGATCGCTCCATGAAAGGCCGCTGCCGGCAACGATACGGCGGACCAGCGAAAAGCCGTTCGAATGCAGGCCCGACGAGGCGAGGCCCAAAAGCACATCGCCCTCGACGATGTCGTCCGTGGGCAGCAGCTGGCCGCGTTCGGCAGCCCCCACGGCAAAGCCGGCAAGATCGTAATCCTTGCCGTGATACATGCCCGGCATTTCCGCCGTCTCGCCGCCGACCAGCGCGCAGCCGGCCTGCCGGCAGCCATCGGCAATGCCACCGACGATCGCCGCACCCTGGTCGGGATCGAGCTTGCCGGTGGCGAAATAGTCGAGGAAGAACAGCGGCTCGGCGCCCTGCACGACGATGTCGTTGACGCACATGGCGACAAGGTCGATGCCGATCGTATCGTGCTTGCCGGCATCGATGGCGATCTTCAGCTTGGTGCCGACGCCGTCATTGGCGGCGACCAGCACCGGATCGGTGAAGCCGGCCGCCTTGAGGTCGAACAGGCCGCCGAAGCCGCCGATCTCGCCATCGGCGCCCGGCCGGCGCGTTGCCCTGACCAGCGGCTTGATCTTCTCGACCATCAGATTGCCGGCATCGATGTCGACGCCCGCCTCGGCATAGGTGAGCCCGTTCTTGCGCTTGGCTTTCTCGCGCTTGCTCATCGGGTGCGCCTGTTCATCACGTTTCCTGCTCGTACGCGGGCTATTCGCATGAACGGCAGCGGCCCGCAAGGATGACGCACGAATGCGGCAGTTTTGCCCCCGGATAAAAGCGGGGCTTCTCCCTTGCGCCGCCCCCTGATCTCCATCATGTATCAACCAGTAAAAGCGACGGGACATCGCCTTGACCATCCCCAACATGATCACGATCATGCGCTTCGTGCTGGTGCCGGCCGTGGTGCTGGCGATGCTCAACATGCGCTGGGACTGGGCCTTTGCCGGCTTTCTCGTCGCCGGCATTTCCGACGGCGTCGACGGCTTCATCGCCCGCCATTTCAACCAGCATTCGCAGCTTGGCGCCTATCTCGACCCGATGGCCGACAAATTGCTTCTGGTCTCGGTGTTCGTCGTCATGGGCTTCATCGGCGAGCTGCCGCTGTGGCTGGTGGTGATGATGGTGTCGCGCGATGCGCTGATCGTTTTCGCCGTGCTGTTGTCCAGCGTCATGAGCCATCCGGTCGAGATGAAGCCGCTGTTCGTGTCGAAGGCCAACACCGCCATCCAGATCGTGCTGGCGGCCGTGGTGCTGGGCGAGCTCGCCTTCGGCATTAACCTCGACCCGCTGAGGCCGGCGCTCATAATCCTGTCCGGGGTCTTGACCGTGGCTTCGGCCGCGGCCTATCTCGTGGCTTGGCTGAGGCATATGAGCGGCTATGGCGAAGGCTCCACACCGGGCACCTGACGATGAAGCCGCCAAGGAGGCGGCCGCCGATTATGCAGCGTCTGCCGCATTCCGCCGGCAGATCTTCTTCTGGCTGGCGACCGCCGTCCTGCTGGCGCTGTTCCTTTATGTCTTCAGCGACATCCTGTTGCCCTTCGTCGCCGGCATGGTGCTGGCCTATTTCCTGGATCCCGTCGCCGACCGGCTGCAGCGGCTCGGCCTGTCGCGCCTCATGGCGACGGTGGTCATCCTCATTGCCTTCATTGTCGTTCTGGTGCTGGCCTTCGTCATCCTGGTTCCGGTGCTGGCCTCGCAGATGGCCGATTTCGCCAGCAAGTTGCCGGAATATCTGACCCGGCTGCAGTCGCTGATCACCAGCTTCGATCCGCAATGGCTGGAACAGAAATTCGGCGTCGACGCCAATGGCCTGCGCGACGGGCTGAACTCATTGCTCACCTCGGGTTTCGGGCTGCTTACGACGGTGTTCACCTCGATCTGGAGTTCCGGCGTGGCGCTGGTATCGGTGGTCAGCCTGTTCGTGGTGACGCCTGTTGTGGCTTTCTACATGCTGCTCGACTGGGACCGCATGGTGGCGATCGTCGACAGTTGGGTGCCGCGTGACTATGTCAAGACTGTCAGGACGATCGCCAACGATATCAACACCGCCACCGCCGGTTTCGTGCGCGGCCAGGGCACGCTCTGCCTGGTGCTGGGCGCCATGTACGCCACCGGCCTGACACTGACCGGACTGAACTTCGCCATCCTCATCGGCCTGTTCGCCGGGCTGATCTCCTTCATCCCCTATGTCGGCTCGCTGACCGGGCTGGTGCTGGCCGTCGGCGTCGCCTTCGTCCAGTTCTGGCCCGACTGGACCATGGTGGCGGCGGTGGCCGGCGTGTTCTTCGTCGGCCAGTTCATCGAGGGCAACATCCTGCAGCCGCGGCTTGTCGGCAAAAGCGTTGGCCTGCATCCGGTGTGGCTGATGTTCGCGCTGTTTGCCTTTGGCGCGTTGTTCGGCTTCGTCGGCCTGCTGATCGCGGTGCCGGCTTCCGCGGCGGTCGCCGTTCTGGTGCGCTTTGCGATTGCCCGCTATCTCGAATCGCCGCTCTACAAGGGGCACGGCACCGAGCCTGTTCCGCCGCTGCCGCCCAGCCGCCGCAGAGGGGCGCCGCGCGGCTGAGAGCGATGACCGACAACAAGATCGATCCGCCACGCCAGTTGCCGCTCGATCTCGGCCACGGCACCGGCTATTCGCGCGATGATCTCGTCGTCTCCGGCACCAACAGCCAGGCGGTGGCGCTGGTCGACCGCTGGCCGGACTGGCCCTCGCCAGTGGTGGTGCTGGCCGGACCTGCCGGTTCGGGCAAGACGCATCTGGCCTCCATCTGGCAGGCCCGTGCCGGCGCGGTGACGGTCGATGCCGGCCGCATCGGCGGTTGCATCGCCGATCTCGGCGCCCGCCCGGCCTTGATCGACGATGTCGATGCCCGCCCCGTCGATGAGGAGGGGCTGTTCCACCTGATCAATGCGGTGCGCGGCGCCCATTCGACCCTGCTGTTGACCGCGCGGCGCTTCCCATCCGCCTGGGGTGTCCGGCTGCCCGATCTTGCCTCGCGGCTGAAGACGGCGGCGACGGTCGAGATCGACGAACCCGACGACCTGCTTCTCGCCGGCGTCATCACCAAGCTGTTCGCCGACCGCCAGATCGAGGTCGAGCCGCATGTCGTGCAATATCTGGTGCGGCGCATCGAGCGCTCGCTGGCGACCGCCATGCGCGTGGTGGAGCGCTTGGATCGCTCGGCGCTCGAACGCAAGACGCCGATCACAAGAGCGCTTGCCGGCGAGACCGTCAGCGCCATGGACGAGGGGCAGGGTGAGCTCGATATTTAGGTGGCGGAAAACTCCTTCTTCCCTGAGGAGAGGGAAAGGGGCAGCAGCCGCTGTCCCATTTTGGGAAAAATAGCTGGCATCCATCTTGCAAATACCAGCTTGCCGGCTAATCCCGGTCCTGATGCGTATCAAATCAGGTTGTAGGCTCGCCGGGGGATGGCTTGGGGTTTTCGCCCGGCGAGCTTGCCTTCAGACAGGTCCGATTCCGGGGCATTCGAGATTGGATGGTCGGAGTGGAGAGATTCGAACTCCCGACCCTCTGGTCCCAAATCAGACTACCGATCTGGACTAAGCTGTTGTTTTCAATACGATTTTCTCAGTTTCGACGCTGCGTTTAGCGGCAATAGCTCCTGTGTTTGGCTGTCTTCGACGACACACTCCAGGGCACAGAGACAGAGAAGCTCATAAAAATGGCAGACAACTTAGAGTGGCATGGCAAAGCCATACAAGACCTTGAGACCACCGATCTTTCCTACGCCCAACTGGCCAAGAAATATGGTCGATCGCGAGACACCATCATCAAGCTGGCCCGGCTCCATAATGTGCTGCGACGAATTCCTGTGACGAAGGGTGCTCGACGCGCTATCGACATGAAGGAGCTGTCTCCGCAGCATAGGGCGCTCGGCACCCGCCTGACGATCTTCCGGGAGAACCGCAACTACACTGAGGCCGCAGCCATCATCGGCGTCAGCCGCCATGTGCTCAAGTACATGGAGCTTGGCTGCTACGACTTCACGCTAACCCAGCTCAACCGGATATCCGAACTTCTGGGAGCGACCTTCGTCGAACTGACGACACCGTTCCGGATGAGCACACCAAGGGGAGGACCAACGGTGAGACATGATTGACAGGTACAAGGACTACTTTCGGATCGTCACGACCTACCACCAATCCGACCCGGAGAAGCGCCCCGCCATGTTGGCGGGGTTTGTGTTTTCGAACTCAATTTCGCACCCGGACCCATTCACGCGGGGCAAGATCGCCCACTTCTACGCAACGGAGTCACTTCGTCATGCAGCAAAATCTAAAAGTCCAGGATAACATCGTCGGCGAGTTGCTCGCCATCGAGGCCAAGCTCAGTCCGCTGGAAGCCCGCAAGGAGGAACTGAAGGAAGCCCTCCGGGGTTTCGGCGCGACCAGCTACACAATCGGTGGCATTGGCACGGTCGCAGTCTCGCAGCCTTCGGTCTCGATGAAGACCGGCACCAAGCTGACAGTCGACAGCGCCGTCGTACCGCTGCTGTCGCCGGCGACACTCGCTGAGGTGTTCAGCAAGAAGCTCCTCGTTACCGAGGACATCATGTCCCGCGCCGCGAAGTCCCGCGTCGAGATCAAGCTGGTAGCATGATCCAGGTCGCCCACTACGGTCTGCACTGGATCGAGGGCGACATCGCCCTCCTAGTCCAGCAGGATCGTGTGGATCACATCCTGGGTGTGCAGATGGACTTCGAGATCAAGGTCACGCCACCACGGCGGCATGCCTTCACCTGTCCCCACGACATCTTCCTGGATCAGGTCCTCGACGGGGCCTTGCCCGACGATCCGCTCGTCAACGCTTTCTTGCCAATCCCGAAGGTGCTGGGTGAGAAGGCCCTGTTCGTCGAGGACACGGTCGCCAACAAGACACTGGTCCACGAGCTGCTGCGGCTGTCGCACCCCAGAGCGTCGGCCGCGATGGCGGCGCTGTGGATGTATCGGTCGGAAGTCTTCTCGACCCTGCTGAACCTCACGAACCTCCAACCGCTGGTAGTCTTCGGCTACCGGCAAGAACTGCAAATGGCCCTGTCCAAGCTCCTGGAGGCCGCGATGTTTTCTCCCCGACGCCTGATCTTCATGGGTCCGCAATGGACCGTGCTTCGACAGGAGGCCGAGCGAGTCCACTCGCTGGTCCAGATTGAACATGTGGCTCACCTCCCACTCGAACAGATCGGAGCCGGCGTGCTCCGCAAGAGGATGATGAAACGATGAACACCGACGAGGTACTCAAAAAGGTCTTGGCTTATGGTGAGGCCCGAAGAACGAATACCACGGTCCCGGCTTTATCCTGCTCATGGATGAGGAAGATCGGCAGACCGTGGTCCGTGAACTGGGCGACAGCGTGGTCAGTGCCAACCCGTTCAAGACTCTCGTGGGCTCTTAGGCCTCTTGATGTACATGCCGGGGTTGAACTTGCCTTGGCCATCCGTCAGCGCGTCCTTCAACCTCGGCGGGCAGTAGCCCAGATCAAATAGCTTCTGCAATGTCGATGCCAGGTTCGCGATTATGTCGCGCGCCTCATCGAAGTTCTTTGCCATCTCTGCCTCTCGCTGTTCGGCGAGGGCCTTCTCTCGCTGTGCTTGAAGCTCGGCGATCTTGGCATCGATCTCACTCAGTTTCATAGGAAAGGCTCCCTCATGTTGGACGCCCTCGATACACCGACTCTGCGTGATGATCAAGTCGCGGACCTTTCCTATTACATGCGACAGGACAGGTGCATGAACTTGTCCGACCCTGGCGCCGGCAAGACCCCGTCGGTCGTCGTGTACCAGTGGTATCTCTGGAGCGAGCTTCAGGTTGGCAGTTGCTGGACCATGCCCAAGCGTCTGCTGAAGAAGAACAAGCGAGAAATCCTCCGCTTCACCGGCTTCAAGGATGAGGATGTCGTCATCGTCGACGGCACCACCAAACAGGTTGCGAAGCAGATGGCGTCCGGTGCCAAGGTCTTCCTGATGGGTTTCCGGAGGTTCACGCTGTCGTGGAAGCAGATGCCCTCATTCGTCAAGGCCCTCCAGGTCGACGAGTTTCACATGGGCTTCAAGAACGCCAACACAGCAGCGACCTTGGCTCTGTTCGATGCCATGCAGTTCCACTTCAAATACTTCCTGCCGATGACCGGCACGATCATCGACGGCAAGCTGACCTCAGCCTACCCGGCGATCCACATTATCGAACCTCGCTACTACCCATCGGCTGAGGCCTTCGAATACCAGCATGCCATTAAGGACTACGACGGCAAGATAATTGGCTGGCAGGGTCACAAGAAGCTGTCGGAAATCTTCGGCCGGCATGCCATTCGCAGGACGTTCCGATCGATCTTCGGTGATCAGGACCCTGTCATCATCCCCGAGGTGGTGGCGATGAACCCCCGACAGCGGGAGATGTACGACAAGTTCCACGACGAGGCCGTGCTCGAACTGGAGAAGTTCTATCTCGACGGCACCCAGCCAGGTGTCGCCTTCCTTCGAGCCCGGCAGCTCATGGAACATCCGAACGAGTTCCCCGATCTTACCAGTCCCGGCAAGTTCATCGACATCATGCAGGGCGAGGCCCCCGGCAAGGAGGATTTGTTCCAGATCCATTTGGAGGACCACGTCAACACCGGCAAGCCGATGATCGTCTTCTCCTCGATGGTGCCTCAACATCGCCGGCTCGCCACCATGCTGGACAAAGCCGGTCGCCGATACGCGGTCATCAATGGCAGCACTTCGATGAAGGAAGGCGACGAGGCCGATCTCGCGTTCCAGAACGGAGAGCTTGACGACATCATCTGCTCTCCACTGTGCGCCGCTGTCGGCTTCAACTGGCAGTTCTGCGGCAAGCAGGAACTGGATCACATGATCTTCATGGCCATGGACTTCAGGGACACTGCCTTCACCCAAGGTGTTCAACGAGGGATCAGGGGTAAACGGAACACACCACTCCGGGTCTCGGTCCTCGAATATGAGGACAGCGTCGACCAACATGTCCTTGGCATTGTCTATCGCAAGAGCGTCGATGCTCACAAGGTCGATCCAACCAAACCCATCCTGCAACTGTCCGGATACCAGAAGGATTACTCAATGAAGGACTACTAATAGACTAAGCGTCAAAGGCCCTCGAAACTACCAGCGACGACACCACCTTAGTGTCGTTCAACTGTTCAAAGGAAACTATCAAATGTCAAGTATCGAAGACGCAATCAATGCCGCCAAGGCCGCTGCTGCTGCCGCTCCCTCGGAAGCAAACGCAAACCTCGGCGGTGACCAGGTTGCCAACTACCAGTCGCCGGGTCTCCCGGCACAACGCGGCCCCGCCCTTGGGGTCGACGACATGCTCGGCGGTTCCATCAACGTGGACGCCTGGCTGAAGGTCAATGAGTACGGCCTTCAGATCGGCGCCGACACCACGCTGTTCGAAAGCGTGGATGCCATCCTCGACCTCTCCGAAATCGCGTATTGCTACTCGGTGCGCTACGGCAATCCGGCGACTTACGAGAAGACTTACGACCGTGTCTCCAACGCTCGCGGTGGTGGCTCGTGGTTCGACACCTTGGCGAAAGCCCAGCGTATCGATCCGAAGGCCGGCGAGTTCCGCTCGGCTGATATCCCCTTCACTGTGGTCGGTGACTACAAGAACAAGAAGGGCGATCTGCTGATCGAGGACGGCAAGACGCTGGGCCATTCGATCTCCATGACCGGTTGGAAATCGTTTCAGAAATTTATCCGAGACATCTCCGGGAAGGGCATCGACATTCGCAACGCCAAGGTCGCTCTAAAGATCGGCTACAACGTCGAGAAGAACACCAAGGGAACTTGGGGAACGCTTCTGTTCAGCGACGTGGCTGTGGTTGTCTAGTCCGGACTAAGGGGAGGCCTTGTGCCTCCCCCTTCCTTTTGTAGGAGGCTTTCATGAAAATCTATGATGCGAATAACTACGTACGCCGGGTGTTAGAAACGGACATCACGGGCTTGGCCCCTAGGACTATCCTCAACACCGTAGATCAGGCTCGCGACACGGTCCTCTTTGTGTGGGACGGCCTCGGTGGGAATTCCAAACGCCGTGAGATTTACCCAGAGTACAAGCGCGGTCGACCACCAATGAAGAAAGACATCTTCGCTGGCTTCGATATGGTGGAAGAGACGCTCAAGCATAGCGCCGCCATCCAGGTCAAGCTCCCAGGCTTCGAGGCTGATGATGTCATCGCCGCACTGACGAGGCACTACGCTAAGGCCGGCGACCAGATTTCGATCTACAGCACCGACATGGATTTCCTCCAGTTGACTGGAGAGTTCCCGAAGAACGTGTTCTGCGGCTGCAACCCTAAGGTCGATCCGAAGCTGGTCACCTACTACAAGGTCTGCGTTGGAGATACCTCAGATAACATCCCAGGCATTAAGGGTTTCGGAGAGAAGACCTGGGATGAGACCGACAAGGGCCTGCTCAAGGCTTGGGTCGACGACATCCTCACGAAGAGAGTGGTCCGAGACATTGGCCTGCCCGGTCGGGTGAAGGTAGATATTGACGCCATGATCGTCTGGAGCAAGATCATAAACTTCCTCCCGGTCCCACTCTCTCTGATCTCCGAGCACATGACGGTCGGCAAGCCCAACTACGACGCCGCAGATAACTACCTCAAACAATGGTTCCTATGATGCGCTACGTCTTAGAATACGTGCGGGTTCACCCGCAGCAGAAGCAGTACTTCTTCAGCCGCTACATGGGCCGTGCCATGTGGTCCGATACCACTGCCGACGCGCAGCGCTGGTGGACCCAGAAGGGCGCCGAGGAGGCGCTGCGAGTTCTCCCCAAGAGTGAGAAGCAGCACCTGATGGTCAGCAAGGTAGGGATATTCGGATGACCGTAAAGAGCCAGCTCCTCGACGCCACCAACTTCGAACAGCACGCCTTTGGCCTGATCTCCAAGATCAAGGTTGCGACGTTCGTTGGATTGGATACCGAAACACAGGACTCCAACCGGCACGAGGGGCTGAACACTTACTGCAAGTACAATCCGAAGACCGGCAAGAAGGCCGAGAACACCAAGATGGTGTTCGACATCCGCCGAACGGTGATGACCGGCTTCTCGATCTGGGTCGAGGGCGATGACACAGCCTATTATGTCAACCTCAACCACGCCGACATCGAGAACCGCATCCCTTGGTCAAAAGCCAAAATCCTGCTCGATGCCCTGCCGGCAGAGAGTTTCTGGGTAGCGCACAACGCTGCCTACGAGTTGACGGTCTTCAAGGCCTGCTACGATCTCGACATCCCGAATTACATCTGCACCTTGCAGTTGGCGGTGTCAGCATTCGGCCCTGACGAATACCATCTCAACGATTTCATTCGAGCCGGGCAGGGCGAGATCAGGAAGCTGATCCCCTCGCTGTTGCAGGAGTCCCGCTACTACGATCCGGCCAAGGGTAACGATCTGCCGCCGGCCCTTGCCGACGTGGTCTACAAGATCATAGGCAAAGCCTCGACCTCGACGTTCTCCTACAACGGCTTCGTCAAGGACATCGCCTACAGCTACGGCTTGAAGAAGCTGGTCAAGGCCTTCTTCCAACACCAGATGACGACCTTCCAGGAGGTTCTTGGCGACAAAGTACACATGGGTGAGCTGACTGGCGCCGAGGTTTGCGCCTACGGTTCCGACGACGCCTACTGGGCTGTCCGGTTGTTCCGTCGCCTCATGGAGTACATGGCGAAGAACTGCCCCGCGACGATCCCGACCTTCTTCTCGCAAGAGAACCCGATGGTCCAGAAGTTCTCGAACATCTGGATCGGCGGCATGGTGGTCAACACGACCAACGTCTTTGCTCGTCGTGATCTCGAACGTTCGGAGATGGCCAACATCCTTCGCAAGATGAAGGTCACTGTCCGAAAAATGCTGCCTTTTTCGGACACACCAAGCGCCGTACTGCGGGACGAGAAGTGGTATCAGCCGAAGTACCGTGAGCAGATCATCGCCTGGGCTGCAATGCCCGACAGCGATGACGACTTCACCCAGTGCCAGCAGGTTCGCGGGCCGGTGTCGAATGCCTGGGGAGACGGCCGGAACACCGGCCCTAACTTCTCGCACTACATGCCGATGAGGGTGCTGCTCTACGACCTGATCAACACCAAGGCCATCCGGTCTGAGGGGAAGATCCAGTCGGACGGCGAAGCCAGGGGTAAACTGAAAGACAGGCTCAGAGAGAACGCCGACGCGGTGGCGATCATCGACGCCATCAACGAGATCGCAGGGGTCGAGCAGCGGATGAAGCTGTACCTGACGCCTTACACCCAACTGATGGACCCTGAGACGGGCAAGATGTACCCGCTGGTTTCGTCCATGCTCGCCACCCGGCGCATGGCAGGCTCCGTCCCGAACGTCATGCAGCTCGCGAAGCGAGGGGAGTCGACTTATGTACGCGGCTTCTTCGAACCCGATTATGCGGACCACGTCCTTGTCTCCATTGACTGGTCCGGTATTGAGCTTGTCGAGATTGGAGACTTCTCAGCTGACCCCGAATTCATCAAAGCCTTCGGACAAATCCCTCATCAAGATCTTCATGCTGGCGCAGCTGCGGACATTCTCTCCGTCGATGTCCCAGGCCTCACAGAGGATATTTTCAAGAGCCTGAAGGACTTCAAGAGCGAAGAGGAATTCGTCGAACATTATGGCCAGGACATGGCCAACACCAACCGGCTCTTCACCGACCTGAAGGGCCAGGACCTGTCCATCGACAAGGCCTACAAATACTGGCGTACCGAAGTCGGCAAGGGTGCCAACTTCAACTATTGGTACTCGGGCTTCCTCGGCACCATCGGTGAGCGGATGGGCTGGTCGACCGAGAAGACTGGCAAGGCGACCGAACGCTACCGCGAGCGGTTCCATGTTGCCGAGCGTTGGCGGACAGACCTGATCGCAGAGGTGCAGCAGAACGGGTTCATCACCCTACCTGATGGCCACCGCCGCGTCCGGTTCGAAGCGACCCACCTTTGGAACGACTATTTCTGCAGCAAGTTCCAATACCCGGTCGACAGGGACGACGACCAGCTGACGAAGTTCAATTCCATCATCAGCTGGATCGCTCGCAAGATCCAGAAGCGAGCCCACAACCAAGCGGTCAACGCCTACATTCAGGGCTCCTGCGCCACCATCGCCAAGCGCTCGATCATCCGGATCGACAACTGGAAGGCGGATCAGGGCTGGGCCGATAGGGAAGCTCGCTTCCTCATGCCCATCCACGACGAGCTTCTCTACTCAGTCCACAAGAGCATAGTTCCCGAGTTCATCAACGGCGCTCGCGGGATCATGATCGACCACCCCGACATGTTCCGACATTGCATGCTGGACGCAAGTCCATCGATTGGTCTGACCTTCGAGCCCTGGAACCCCAAGAACGCATCGCTCGGACAGTTAGAGTTGTACGAAATGCCTGAGATCGGCATCGGAACTCCTGGTGGAAGAGCGTCTGACGATGATGTCCGAGGGGCTGTCGAATACCTCTTCGACCAACGCAGGCTGGCTGCATGATCACACATGCAGAACTTCTGGAGCGGCTCCACTACGATCCGCTCACGGGATTATTCACCTGGCTAGTTTCAAGCCGTCCTGGTTGGGTTGGAAAGATAGCGGGAAGCCAGCACAGTCAAGGCTATTGGCACATTCGTATCAGAGGCCACCTGTACCTCGCTCACCAGTCGTATCCTCAACCTCCGTGAGGCCACCCAAAGCCAGAACAAGCTGAACGTTGGCCCGCGAAAGGACAACAAGTCTGGTTTCAAAGGCGTCCACCTCGACAAGGGCACACAGAAGTTCATCGCCCAAATCCAGGTCAAGGGACGAAAGACGAACCTTGGCTACTACGAAACGCCCATCGAGGCGAGTGAGGCTTACCGGTTGGGATCACTCAAATTAGCAGGAGAGTTTGCAAGACAATGAGCATCCGTATTCGAACCATCAACGGAACAACGGTCGCACTCTGTGCTGCCGAGACCGACCCTGCGGTCGGTGACATCTATCTGGATGACACCATGCACCACGCCTTGGCGGCAAAGTTCGCCCAAGACTGGGAGGGCCAGGAGGTCAACTGGGAATACCACCCCGAGTGGCAAACGATGGCGACCCAAAAGTTGCGTGATGCTGAAACGGAACTACGAGCTTGGAGTGACATGCAATGAACAACGTCCCCGGAACTGAGCGAGAGTACCTGACCAACAACATGGTCTCTCCACCCCCACCTCCATCCTCAACCCGCGCCCAGAGGCGCCGGCAACTTGCCATCTTCAAGGCATCGAAGAAGTTCGACGCCGCCGAGCTGGCCTACCTGAAAAGAGCCATGAAAGGCCTACAAGCATGAACATTATCTCTGACCCAATTTTCAAGCGCGACAGCGTCGGCAACATCCGCACCTGGTTCTTCGAGGTGGATGGCGACAAGTATCGCACCACATCCGGCCTGCTGGAAGGCGCTAAGACCACCACTGCCTACACGGTCTGCACTCCAAAGAGCCAGGAGACCGCTGAGGCCCAGGCTCTGTTCGAGGCCATTGCTGACCAGACCAAGAAGCTGGAGAGGGATTACCACCGCAGCGTCGACGACATCGACACACCGCTGATGTTCAAGCCGATGCTGGCGCAGGCATATGAAACGGTAAGCTTCCCTTGCTTCGCTCAGCCGAAGCTTGACGGCGTCCGCTGCATCGCCACTGCCAAGGGGTTGTTCTCTCGGCAAGGCAAGCGGTTTCTGGGTGTGCCTCACATCGAGGAAGCCTTGGCTCCTGCGTTTACCAACGACCCTGGTCTGATCCTAGACGGTGAGCTGTACAACCACGATTTCAAAGACGACTTCAACCAGATCGTCTCGATGGTGAAGAAACAGAACCCTACCGCCGGGCAGTTGGCGAAGTCCGCAGAGCTAATCCAGTACCATGTGTACGATTTCCCTTCTGTGCATGGGACTTTTTCGGCTCGACAAAACCACCTTGCTGCACTTGTCTTTGAGGAAATGACAAACAGTCCGATCAAGATTGTTCAGACCCGCGTTGCGGTCGATCAGGCCCACCTCGATGGTCTGTACCTGAACTGGATGGAGGCCGGCTACGAAGGCCAGATGGTTCGCCTAAATGGCCCGTACGAGAACAAGCGTTCGAAGAACCTTCTGAAGCGGAAGGAATTCCAGGACGCGGAGTACCCAGTCTCGCAGATAGGCGAGGGCCTGGGTGACTGGGCTGGCTATGCGAAGTGGGTCGAGTTCATTCTGCCTGGCGACAAGCGCACGGAGAGCGGTGAGCGGCCCAAGGCTGGCATCAAGGGAACGAAGGCGTTCACCAAGGAGCTGCTCGCCCGTCGTGACAGTGTCAAGACGACGAAGATCAAGTTCTTCAACCTGACCCCGGCTGGAATTCCGCGGTTCCCCGTAGCCATCGATTTCGACCGGGTCGACTGATGGCCTTCGGCGCCCGCCAGGAAGATGGCAAATGGCGTCTCTGTCTCCGCAAAGGGCGGACCATCACGCACATGTCATTCAGTGAAGGTCCGCCTGTGGAGATCCAGTTCAAGTCCCAGGTCAAAGCCAAGGCCTGTGCCGACGCCCTCAACGAACAATACTGGAAAGCATTCGAGAAGGCCGAACGAAAGGGAGGCCTTCTTCCCTGCCACGAAGGCATGGTCAACCTAATCAAGGATCACATCACATGAACCAGCACATCACGGTCCCTCTTGTCTTTCAGGCCCCACCTCCCGAACAGATGGCGGCCGATCATCTTCAACGTCGCGTCACACAGTTCCTGGTTGACGCCTTCCCAGAGGACCCGGTTGTCCGTCCCAAGGTCCGCGTCTATCGCTTCCTGGAGGAAGCCATGGAGCTTGCTCAGGCCATGGGTGTGACCCGCTGGCAGGCTTTCAAGCTGCTCTGGTACGTCTTCGGCCGTCCGGTTGGTGACGTGAAGCAGGAGCTGGGTGGCACCGTGTTCACGCTCGTTGGCGTGGCCAACAGCCTGGGCACCAACATCATCCGCGAAGGTCATGCTTCGGTCGACGAAGCCTATGGTCGGATCGACAAGATCAGGGCCAAGAGCAAGACGAAGCCGAGGGCCTGGTGATGGCCAAGTTCTGGGTCCTCTCGGACCTTCACTGTGACCACAAGGGCATTGACCTTCCGATACCGGAGGTCGATGCCGTTCTGTTGGCCGGGGACATTCAAAACGATCGCTTCATCCGCGAGACGGAAGCTTTCTTCGTAGCCGGCAATCATGAGTTCTACGGCCATCCGATGGAGGATCGGAAACAGAAGCTCTCGCAATACCCCGGCTTTCTCGACGACAAGGTTAGTTTCCACAACGGCGTTCGAATCATTGGAGCCACGCTCTGGACGGATTACGAACTGTACGGAATGGACTTCAAACCGCATGCCATGGAGATCGCTGGCCGTTCGATGAACGACCATCGGAAAATCACCTGGAGGAAGGAGCCTTGGGCGCGGTTTCGTCCAATCGAAGCCCGTCTGCTCCACCAGAACTCGCGGTGGTTCATCGAGGCCGCGCTCAAGCTGCCGCACAACGGCCCGACGGTGGTGATGACGCATCACGCCCCACACCGGAAGTCCATCCATGCGAAGTACCGGGACGATATCCTGAACGCTGCATACGTCAGCGATCTGGAAGACCTGATCCTACAGCATGAGCCTGACCTCTGGGTCCACGGCCACGTTCACTCGTCGTTCGACTACCAAGTTGGCAAGACGAGGGTGCTCTGCAATCCTCGTGGCTACGGAGCCGAGAACCCTGATTTCAACCCCTCTCTCATTGTGGAACTTTGATGACCATCAGAGCAACAATCGTCGCCGACTCGATCTCCGACGCCGGCAAACGCATCACGACCATGCAGCTCCGCTACCCACGGTTCATCCACGCCGAGGAGCTGACGCACCGGGTTCTGTCCACGACGCCCGAGGAGATCGTCATCCAGACCATCGCCGATGGGTTGATGTACGACGAGAATCTTTCTCGCAATGCCTCCTCATCGAGGGCGATCCCGGTGAACAAGCTCATCCAAGACGTGCTGGATGACACGGCCAAGCCGATACACTGGGGAAAGAACCAGCCGGGGATGCAAGCTGACGAGGAGCACACCGCTCCTGTTGACGTGGGCTTGGCTCTAGGCTTCCACAGGGTACATGAGGTATCACCGCAAGAAGCATGGCTAATCACACGGAATCAGATGGTCACCATGGCCCGTGCATTCGACGCCGCCGGCTACCACAAGCAGATCGTGAACCGGCTGCTTGAACCTTTCAGCCACATCAACGTGGTGGTCACCGCCACCGAGTGGGCGAACTTCTTCGGCCTGCGGCGCCACAATGGTGCTCAGCCGGAGATCCACGAGCTGGCCGACAAGATGTTTGACGCCATGGAGTACTCGAAGCCGGTGAAACTGTACGAGGGCCAGTGGCACGTCCCCTACGTCCGCGATGACGACAAGGACATCTGGGACTACGGCCTGGCTCATGATCTAGACCTGAAGCCGTTGGCGATCAAGCTCTCGGTCGCACGTTGTGCCCGCGTCTCGTACCTGACCCACGACGGCAAGAAGCCCGACATCGCCAGCGACCTGGCTCTGTATGATCGCTTGGTCGGTTCCGAACCACTCCACGCATCGCCGGCAGAACATCAGGCAACTCCAGATAAGACTTTCTTGCGTGGGTCTGAGCCCGAATTCGAACAGCCTAATCTCCACGGCAACTTCATTGGTTGGGTCCAGTATCGCAAGACCCTTCCAAATGAGAACATCCAATAGACTAGGCTCCAACAACACTCGAACCCTGCCGGTGCCGCTCACACATATCGAGCATGGCGAAAAAGAACACCGGCAAAGCCTCTGAACAAACGTTCGAGGAAATTCACGACACTCTAGGCAAGCGGGCATACTACTGTCGGCTTGTTGATGCAGCTGAGGTGAGGGGACGGACTGGCCGCATGGGTCATGTCCGTCCTCAACCCTCCGACTACATCCTTGTCGTGGATGGCAAGACCTCCTTCGCGGAGGTAAAGTCCACCCAGAACGAAACCTCATTTCCTTTCAGTCTCCTTCGCTCGAAGCAGTCCGCTGCGGCGAAGATGATCCTGGGCGCTGGTGGTTCCTACTTTGTGTACCTCCACGACCTCACCCGCGACCGGTGGTTCAAAGTCCCATACACGCTCATTCAGATAGTCAAGGACCATGGGAAGTCTTCGATCCCGTGGGCTGACCTGAAGGAGTTCAAGTGGGCCTTGGCGGGCCTCGCGTCATGATGGTCGACATCATTGGTTATGAGGGCCGGTATGCCATCACCAACGATGGTCGGGTTTGGAGCTATCCTCGACAAGGCACAAAAGGCGGATGGTTGAAGCCTGGTGTTACAGACGACGGCTACCTCTATGTGAACTTGGCAACTGCTCGCATCGATGGCCGTCACTATTGTACATTCTATGTGAGCCGTCTTGTCGCTGAAACCTTTGTTCCAAACCCAGATGATCTGCCTGAAGTTGCTCACCTCGATCACGTCCGCACCAACAATCACTTCGAAAATCTTCTGTGGACCACCCACAAGGATAATCTCCTCCAGTCCTACGCAGCTGGAAACTACGACCGTCGCGGAACAAAGAACAGCCGCAACGTCTTAACCGAGGACCAGGTTCGAAACATCCGACTTCTAAGGAGTCAAGGTGCGCCGCTCCGTCAGTTGGCTACCTCTCTCAATCTTAAAGAGGGGCATGTGACTGACATATGTTCCCGCAGAATATGGAAACACATTTGATGAAAAACACGGGAACATTTTGTGATGTCATGTGCGACATCGAAACTGGGGGCACGCGTCCAGACCATGCCCCTATCCTCCAGATCGCCGCCGTGAAGTTCAACCTCGCAGAGAAGACCGTCGACACCACGTCGATGTTCGATCGCTGCCTGTTGATCCCACCGGGCCGCTACTGGGACGAGAGCACCCGACAATGGTGGGGCGAGCAGAAGCGCTCGATCCTTCAGGACATCTACCCCCGCATGGAAGACCCTCGCACAGTTATGCAGGCCTTCGCCGACTGGGCTGGCTACTCGCCGATCCAACCGCTCCGCTTCTGGGCGAAGCCAACCAGCTTCGACTTCTCGTTCGTCGCCTCGTACTTCACCGACTTCGAGATCATGAATCCTTTTCATTTTCGGTTCGCCACCGACATGAACTCCTACATCCGGGGCATGGCCGGCGACAGCAGTCTCCCGACGTTCAAGACCGACTTCGTCGGTGACGCCCACAACGCGATCTACGACACGATCAATCAGATCGATGCCGTGTTCAAGGCAACGGAGCATTTCAAGTCATGAACAAGTTCCTCGCAGCACTAGCAATTGTTTTTCTGACAGGGTGCCAAGCTCGGGCAGAGGCACCAAAATGCACTCCACTTCTGCCGTTCGAATTGCAGCAGCGGGAGTACATGGAGAAGGGACTCTTTCAGAAGAAGCTCGTCCTTGAAAAGGCCGAAGCCCAACAGCTCGCCGACAAGTTGTCGGTTGGGCTTAAGCTGGAAAAGCTCGTGGGCGTCGAACGTGTGGTCCTGTTGTTCAACAAGGAACACCAGAAGGTCGCGGTCTATCCGCTCCAACGCCTGAGCACCAATGGCGACCTGGAGAACTGCCACTTCCTGGTGCTGCCGATCCAGCTCTTTGTTCAAGCCCTCCAGGTTCCGGGTCAGGAAATATGATAGGTCTACCGACTGATCCAGTCGAGGCTCAGTCCATCTTGCACCGGTTGTTGGACTACGATCCAGCAACCGGTGTTTTGACGTGGAGGACCAGGGGCAGGGGGTGGTTTTCCAGCGACCGAATATGGAAGACCTGGAATACTCGGTACGCTGGGAAAGAGGCCTTCAACCGGATTGATGATGAGAATTATCAGTCCGGTGCGATTCTTAACAAGACCTATAGGAAACACCAGGTGGTTTGGTTGTGGGTCACCGGCAAGTGGCCAAGGGTTGTTGATCACGATGATGGAAATCGATCAAACAACAGATGGGAGAACCTAAATGAGGGGACTCAATCGGATAACGCGAAGAACCTCTCCCTTCGAATAGACAACACATCAGGGTTTATTGGGGTCTCCTTCCATAAACGTTCTAGTAAGTTTCAAGCCTACATTCAAACAGAAGGCAGGCGAATAAATTTAGGTCTTTTCGCAACCGCTATAGAGGCCTCAGAGACCCAAAAATCCAAAGCGGGGGAACTTGGGTACAATCCAAACCACGGGCGAGCAGCATGATCATCAAACACAACAAGAAAACTATCGAACTCCTCGGAGACACGCACCTTGGACGATCCTTCCTACATGGTGTCCCGTTACACCGTCGTGGTGACCGAGAGAAGATGGTCTGGGCTCAGTTCGAGAAGAGCCTGGCCGAGACCAAGGCTGACGTGCATGTCCACGTCGGCGACCTTTTCGACAAAGCCTATGTTCCGTATGACTGCATTGTTCGAGCCGCCATCACATACCTTAAGGCTGCGACCGAGAAACCTGCAACCACCTTCATCATCCTCCGGGGCAATCACGATGTGCTCCGCGATTTGGAGAGGGTATCAGCGTTCGATCTCTTCACCCACATCGTGGGGTCACAGTCCAACATTAAAGTCGTGACCGAGAAATTCGTTCTTGGTGATGTGGCTTATTTCGCTTGGCAACCCGTCGTCCACGCCGCCGATCTGGTAGCGGGAACGACTGGCAAAATTTGTGTGGGGCATTGGGATGTCACGAGCTTCGGCGGCAACGACGAGAACCTGATCCCCACGAAGCAGCTTGCCGAGGCTGGCTTCACCCACGCCTATACCGGACATATCCATCGTGCTGATCAGTTCGACCGCGACGGTATTGACGTGATGGTTGTCGGTTCGATGCAACCATTTGCGCACGGAGAGGAGTCTAACACCGATCTCTACATCACCCTGACCAAGGACGAGATTGACGACACCCTCCACGACCGTTGCGTCCGCATCATCTTGCAACCCGATGAAATCCTCGATGAGGAAATCGACTGTCTCCAACTGACCGTCAAGAAGCTCGACGGCGTAGATGAGGAGATGCCGGCGGTCGTGCTCGGCGACTTCGACATGATCAGTCTCTTCCGTACCGCCTTCGCGGAGGTCAACCCAGAAATCACTGAAACACTCCTGCAACAGTTCAACCTAAAGAGGCTGGCCGATGGCTCTTAGACCCCTCACGAGAACTGCTGAAGAGTACGTCGACGCAATGGCTGAGTGGCTCACCTGTACGAGGCTCACCAACTATGAGCGCTCACTCGTCACCGTGCTGAAGGAAGCAGCAGAGAAGGGTCTTGGAGAATTCGACGAGACCCGCGTCTTCGTGTTGCGCAACTACGGCCTGATCATCTGGACCTGTGTCTCAAAAGCACGAGCTGAAGGGCTATGCAAAAATGCTTAAAAACCTCACCTACTCCGTGACCTTCCCGAGTACGGGCAGGACACTGGCCGAGACCGTCGAGTTTAAGGCGGGCTTCGGCGCCATCACTGGACCAAACGAAAGCGGAAAATCGTTTATCATCGAGATGATCCGCTGGTTGTTCTTCGGCACCGCTGCCTTGCGGGGCACGGTCCCGGATTACAAGAAGCTCACCGGTGAGCTGACGTTCACGATCCGTGATGTCGACTACCGAGTGTGGCGGACGATCACCCAGGCCAAGGTCTTCCGGGGCAAGGAGCAGATCGCTGTCGGCACCAAGCTGGTCAACGCCAAGATCGTCGAGCTGTTGACCTTCGGCATGGACGTGTTCGACATCGCTAACGTGGCCAACCAGGGAGACCTGGAGAAGCTGGGAAGCATGAAACCGACCGAGCGCAAGCGCATGGTCGATAGTGTCATTGGGCTAGGCGTCATCGAGGACCTTGCAAAGTCAGCCGGGGACGAGGCGCTGGCGCTAGGTCGCAGGGCAGACGACCTCAAATCTTCTTTGTACGAGCCACCCGAGCCCGTCCTGCCCGAGAACTACCGGCCAGCCAAGGAAATCCTGGCCGACCTGGACTCAATCCGGAACCTGAAGACGGAATTCGACCAGCTGCAAGGCTGGCTGTCCGTCGAGCGAGTTCCGCCAGTGAAGCCGGTGTCGAAGATCGACATGCCGCTCGATGTCATCCGCTCGATGCTGGACGGCCAGAACGAGACCAAGGCCCAGCACCTCGCCTTGGCCATTCAGCTCGACAACCTGCCGGCGCCGTCGCCCTACAGCGAAGAGCAGCTGTCCAAAGTTTGTATACAAATTTCGGACTACGACAAATGGCAGGAGCTGGTCCGCTTCAGGGCTCAGTATCCAACGCCGGCCTATACCCGCGAGCAGCTGGCTGAGGCTGACAGTGCCATTGTTGAGTACGTCAACCACCAGCTCCTGGAGAATGCACGGGGCAAACTTGGAGAGCTGCTCGATCACGGTCACCATGAGTGTCCTGAGTGTGAGCACCGCTGGCCGGTCGAGGCCGATGCGGTGGAGAAGATGCAGGCCGAGATCGAACGGCTCAGTCAGCTTCCAAACTCCGATTTGGAGCCGGCGCTGACCTCAGCTCAGGTCCGTGTGGAGTTGCACAACATCGATCACTTCGAGTCAGGCATCAGCCCAGAGGTGGTCCCCGAGGCCAGCCGGCCGCTCCTGACGGGGTCACAGGTCGATGAGCATCGCAGGGCCAACGCTGCTGCTGCCCAACGGGAAACGCTCTCAGCTACCCTCGCCAGCTACGCCAAGCGCCTTGCGGACATGCCCAACTACCAGGTCATGCTCAACAACCAGGGTGCTCACCAAGCCCTGATGGTTCAGTTCGAGAACGACATGATTAACTTCGAGGTTTGGAAGGCTGAACGAGCCGACAAGCTCGTCCGGTCGGTCATGCTGGAAGCGTCGGTCGCTCAACTCCCCTCATTATACGCGGCCTATGAGGTTTCCTGCGCCTACGAGATCCAAAAAGGAAACTATGACGAGCTTGCCGAGCGCTACCGGCAGGCGACTGAAACCATAGCTTACTTCTCGGAGCAATCCGGCGAGTGGAAGAAGGCGAAGGAAGCTTTGACCACTCTCCGCACCATGGTCAAGCAGCACCTGGTCCCGTCTCTGAACCGGGTGGCGAGCCATCTGATCAAGCAGATGACTGGCGGGCAGCGTCAGAAGATTGAGGTCGACGACGACTTCAACATCTTGGTTGACGATCAGTCGATCTCTACCCTCTCGGGGTCGGGAAAAGCTGTCGCCAACTTGGCCTTGCGTCTGGGTCTAGGTCAGGTCCTGACCAACAATGTCTTCAGCCTCTTCATGGCTGATGAGATCGACGCCTCTATGGACAAGGACAGGGCCGAGAATACTTCCTATACCCTACAGACACTCAAAACCCGTATCTCGCAAATACTGCTCGTGACTCACAAATATCCCCAAGCAGACTACTACGTCAACTTGGGTGAAACTAATGAACCAGAGATCGCTTGAAGAGCAGCTAATTCTTGAGGAACTGAAGAAGACGGACGGCAACATCTCGCGTGTCTCTCGTGTCCTTGGCCTCGACTACTTCTACATGAAACAGAAATACGGCGGGTCGGACTATATACCGTTCCGACCCGCTGTCGGTCCTGAACCGATCGACATCAGAACACTAGGGCGACCGTCTTTCGAACCCTACGTGATCGCCGTGAAGAAGGCCGGCTGCCGCTGGCCTGAGAAGTTCGACGCCATCATCGCCGACGCCAGAAAGAAGTTCGACGCTGGAACCCACGAAATGTTCCAGACCCCCAACGATGGTTGGGTCGTCCAGTACCTGATCCCGCGCATGACGCGGGCAGTTGCGAGAACCTTCTTTCAAACCATGGTGCCAATGATATGAGCGCGATCCTCCTCAACACGGGTCGCCTCGTCGACCCCTTCCAAATCGAGAAGTACAGCTTCACAGCTATCGATTTCATCCATCCCATCTGTCTTCTAAACCGCTACACTGGACACACTAGGAAGCCGATCTCGGTCGGTGAGCACACAGTCAAGCTGGCTGACTCCCTTCAGGTTCGAGCCCGAGGGCTCAAGCGAGCAGCGACGATCCACGACTTCGGTGAGGCGCTGACGAACGACATTCCGCATCCTTACAAGAAAGATCCGGATTTTCGCGCGTACGTGAAGCTCGAAGAGCGAGTCCAACGTCACATCTTCAACGTCTTCGGCGAGCCGTGGGAGAACATGGAGGCTCTCCATGAGTTTGACCGCCGTATCTGTGCCGACGAAATGGCTCAGGGCTTCAACCCTCCCTACGTCTATCCGATGGAGCCGCTCGGCATCCACGTAAGCTTCTGGAGCTGGCAGACAGCAGAGCGTCATCTCACGACCCTATGCCAGGAAGTGGGGGTGCTCTAATGGCGATGCTTCGATACAACGCCGGCAAGCCGCCACTCACTCTGGTTCCGACTGCATTAATCATGACGGTCGCGGCAGGGTGGGAAGGCGACTTCTTCAGAACCCCAACACTGATGATTGAGGACGTGGCTCGCGTCCTCGACTTCGGCCAGAAGAAGTATTCAGCCCACAACTGGCGGAAGGGTGGATCATGGTGCGCCGTCCTGGACTGTGCGATGCGGCACATGAACAAGATCGCCCGTGGTGAGACCCACGACGACGAGAGCGGCCTGCATCACTACGCCCACGTCGGCTGCAACATCGCTTTCCTGTTGGAGTTCATCGAGCAGAAGGTCGGGGACAACGACCGACACAGGCTGGCGATCCGCAAGCCTCGTCCAGGGTTTGGCGATGAACCGTTCAACAACCTCTACAGCGAGCTGTTGGCTTGGAAAGACGGTGACGACTTCGCTCTAGACAGCGCCGCCATCATCCTCGCCCGGCACTACGAGGAACTGAACCCCGGGATCGTGCCTGGGACATCCCCTCACGCCCATGTCCAGTTCCCACTACCAGTGCTGAGTATGGTCAGCGAACACGTTCTCAGAAAGTCGACCGTCGAAGCGATTACGAAAAGCATGCCGATTATCGGTGACAGGAACACAACCCTATGACCATGAAGCAATACCTCATCTCGTCCGCTCGCACCGCAGCCGGCTCGGTCTTCACCGGTTTGGCGCCATGGTCAGTCCTTGTGGCCGTTGTTCAGGCTCGCATCGATGCTTCCCATATGATCGACGGTGCCAAGAAGGCTCTGTTCTACGGTAAGCGCAAGCCCATCTTTCATGACCTGGTGACAGACATCATGAAGGAAGACGGTGCGATCCTCGAATATCCCGAAGGGATCGAGCCCGACCTTATCCACGCCGCCCTTGGAGTGGACAGCGAGTCTACCGAGCTGCTGGAGGTGCTTCAGACCTACCTGGAGACCGGCGTTATCGACCGTGAGAAGTTCATGGACGAGGCCGGAGACCTCCAGTGGTACCTGGCTATGCTCTATCGCAAAATCGGAACCACGTTCGAGGAGGTTGGCGAAAGGAACATCGCCAAGCTGATGGTTCGATATCCCAACAAGTTCGACGCTGAGCTTGCGACCACTCATCGGGACGATGCCAAGGAAAGGGTCGTGTTCCAATAGACCAAGACCCACGAACCATTCTCTCGATGTCGAAACTACCTACCTCTAGTGGCCAGCCACTAGAGGTTTTTTATGCAAACTGATCTGTCGTCAGAACGTTTTCCTATTGCCGGTTACGAGGGGCTCTATGCCATCAGCCGCACCGGTCAAGTTTGGAGCTTTATCTCCAATAAATTTCTAAAATCCGGCCTTGTAGGGAAAGGTTACTCAGGAGAGTGGAAGTCATACAACGGTTGGACGCTGCCCGTCGCCGGCCTCTACGGGAAAGGAGCACAGGCATGACCATTGCAAGAAACTACGAAGCCGGTATGGGCCAGGCGGTTGCTGACCGCACCATCAATAGGCCGGGTGAGCAGTGGTCCGATGTCTCTCACCGTGTTGCCCTTGGCAACTCTCTCCTTGACCAGAAGGTCAATGACTATCCGGCTCTCTCCCACCACCTTCTACAAGCTTCCACACTCATGTCAGGTCGCCACCTCCAACACGGCGACGTAGACCAGCCAGGGCGTCCGATGGAGGTCTTCTCCAACTGCTCGACGGCCATGCTTCGCTTTCTAAACTTCAAGCTCCTGCTGTCGGGCTCCGGGGTCGGCAGCGCATACGATGACGCCCTGATGGTCGTCGACTGGACCAAGCAGCCGAACGTCGTTCCTGTCATCGATCCGAGCCATCCCGACGTGGCCAGCGGGCGCGTGAAGGGCTTCCTCAGCCTTCGCGATGCCATGCACCTGTATGAGGGTCGCGAGATCGTCGTGTTCCATGTGCCTGACAGCCGTGAGGGCTGGGCCAAGGGCATCGAGCAGATCGAGAAGATGGCCTACCAGGGCCTGACCGATCACATCCTCATCCTCGACTTCACCGCTGTGCGGTGCTTCGGCTCGCCCATCAAAGGCATGCAGAACCGGCCAGCCTCAGGGCCTGGCCCGTTGATGGATGCCATTGTCAACGTGGCGCGGCTCAGGGGCGCTACCATGGCGCCGTGGAAGGCCGCGATGTACGCGGACCACTTCCAGGCCGAGTGCGTCCTGGTGGGCGGCGCTCGCCGTGCAGCTCGTATCGCCACCAAGTTCTGGCGTGACAAGACGATCTTCGACTTCATCGATTTGAAGCGACCGCTGGAATTCCGCGGCAAGACCCGTGAGGAAGTGGAAGAGCTGCGGGCCACTGGGTTCTATCAGTCGCACCTCTGGTCCTCGAACAATTCCGTGGCCGTCGACCAGGAATTCTGGGACGCGCTCAACTGCCACCCGTGGATGAAGCAGGCCGACCGCATCCAAGCTCGCAAGGTCTGGAATGCCATCATGGATGCCCAGCATGGTGATGGCACCGGCGAGCCAGCGCTGCTGAACGTCCACAAGCTCACCATGAACGACACGGACATCGAGCAGTACCGCGAGCAAGCGTTCGCCGGCTCGAAGCTCTACACGCCTGACGCCGTTACCCTGGAACTGATGAAGGAGCTGACCGAGCGGGTGCTCGCCCACAGCTACCACTACATCGTCAACCCGTGCGGCGAGATCGTCCTGTTCATGCTGGGGGCCTTCTGCGTGATCGCCGACGTGGTTCCGTTCCATGCCATTGATGACGACGACGCCGAGGACTGCTTCCGGGTCGTGACCCGTGCTCTGATGCGGGTCAACACCATGGACTCGATCTACAATCTGGAGGTGGCCCGCACCAATCGAATTGGTGTCGGCCTGACCGGTCTGCATGAGTGGATGTGGACCCGGTTCGGGTTGGGCTTCCGCGAAGCCGTGGCCTTGCCAATGACAGCCAAGGCGGCTGAGTTCTGGAACATGCTGAAGCGCTTCGGCGATGCTGTCGATGATGAAGCCAAGAGCTATGCGAAACTGTTGGGTGTTGTCGTCCCTCACACCAACAAGACCGCGAAGCCAGCCGGCACCACCAGCAAGTTGTTCGGTCTCACCGAGGGCGTCCATCTGCCACCGATGCGGAAGTATCTCCGCTGGGTCCAGTTCCGCAACGACGACCCTTTGGTGGCCGAGTACGCCGCCAAGGGCTATCCGATCCGGCAGCTGGAAACGTACGCCGGCACGACGATCGTTGGCTTTCCGACAGCGCCGGTCATC
This sequence comes from Mesorhizobium sp. STM 4661, assembly GCF_000359125.1. Lineage (GTDB taxonomy): Bacteria > Pseudomonadota > Alphaproteobacteria > Rhizobiales > Rhizobiaceae > Mesorhizobium. The sequence continues at coordinate 57,902 of NZ_CAAF010000047.1, forward strand.
ACGACGCTCGGCATGGGCGACAAACTGGTCACCGCTTCGGAGGCAACGCCGGCCGAGCAGTTCCGCTGGCTCCGTCTGTTGGAGCGTTACTGGCTGGGCGAGACCCGTGGCAACCAGATCAGCTACACTCTGAAGTACGATCCGACCGTGGTGTCCTTCTCGCAATTCGAGAAGGTGATGCGGGAGAACGTTCCGACCGTCAGGGCCGTGTCGGTGCTGCCGCAAATCAACTCGCTGAGCTACGAGTACACGCCAGAGGAGGAGATCTCGGAGGAGAGGTTCGCGGAGATCGTCGCTGGCATCGTGGCGATGTCCGAAGACGTGGATCGGGTCCACGTTGACTGCGAAGGCGGTAGCTGTCCAATCGACTTCTCCAAGGCCGGGGTGGTGTGATGACCGAACGCTGGCTACCAGTGGTTGGTTTCGAAGGACGATACGAGGTCTCCGACCTCGGTCGCGTTCGATCTCTGGCGTTCCGCTCTAACGGCGGTGTTGGTCTGATGAAGTCGACGCCAAACTATTCTGGCTACCATGTGGTCACTCTCGGTAGGGACAGAAAGCAGAGGAGAGTTCACGTCATGGTGCTTGAAGCCTTTGTCGGGCCTCGCCCTACAGGTATGCAGGGATGTCATGATAAAAGCGACAAGGACAACAACCGGCTCGACAGCTTGAGATGGGACACACCGAGGGGGAATATTGCAGACCGGAGGTCCTACTCTGAAGGATCACACCCGAACTCTAAGCTATCACAAAGTGATTTTGATGATATCAGATTCAATTTGGCAATGGGTCGTGATCTGAACACCATCGCGGAGCGGTTTGGAGTTACGCGAAATAGAATTTCTCAAATTAGGAAAACAGTCTCTCCCGTAGAGGCACCCTACAGAGGTTTCGTGGGAGAGGTTGGACTGAGATGACCTAGGAAAAGGAAACGATTCCAGGACGTTAAGAGGGGCGCTACTGCGCCCCTTTCTTTTTGTCCTTCAATTTCAGCAGTCTTGGGTCATGTGAGGCGTCGATTATGGCGATCAGACGCTTTCCGCAGGCGGATTTGACTTTGTCGCTGCGAAGGAACTCCGCGAGCTTGTCAAAGAGCATCAGCTGGTTGATCGGGCCAGCTGGAAAAGGTCCGACCACCTCGTCGAAGCACTTGCGGATATCTGGCGGAACGTTCGGCAGCTCAATTTTGCCAGAGTCGTCGCACCCGGTCAGCGTCAGGGCCGTCAAAACAAACAGTATCTTTGTGAACGAGCGCATCACGGTCTTCCTTGGTCTTCTTGTCAAAAATGACGATCACTTCGGCATCCGCCACAGCTTGGCTGGAGTCGGCTTCAAGGATCGCGATGTTTGTTTGCAGGCCAATCACTTGCTGTTTGAGAGCGGCGACCTGAGCCGCCTTCTCGAACTTGACCCAGCCATAGCCGACGCCGGCGAGGAAGAGGCCCACGCAGACAGCAACCTTGAGGAGAATGAGAGACAGCCAGGCGGGCATCAGAGGACGCACCATGTTAGGAGGGCAAGGAGGAGCACCAGGGTCACGACGATTTCGGTGCCATACTCTTCAAGGAGAGCTTGAGCGATCTCTTTCATCACAGACCACTCACGCACAGCTCGGCTTCGCCGATGCGCTGCTTGTCACCCATCCCACGACGGTTGACCAATCCCTGCACCACCTGACCGCCGGCCTTGTTGAAGGCCGTCTGGGCAACGCAGGCAGTGTTGTACTGACCAGCGGTGGCGAACCTTGCCGCGCTCGACTTGCATTGGGCGCCGACGCCAAAGTTGTAAGCACCAGAGATCAGGGATGCCTGGAGGCTGGTCGGCAGCTTGTCGAAGTTCTTGATGCACCGCGTGAGCGGCTTGTAGTAGTCGTTGACCACGCGGGCCATCAGCATGTCGTTACACTGAGCCTTGGTCTTGGTCATGCCGGCCTTGATGCCCTTGGTCTCGCCATAACAGATGTCCCAAATCTTGGCGTACTTGTCCCAATGCGACTTCAGGACCAGGCCCTCCCACGGGATGATGAGCGCGTTGACAGCCAGCTGCACCGACGCCGGCACACTGTTGGCATAGAGGACGCCACCAATCGAGGTGGAAATCGCGAGGACGGCGGCGATGGCGCTCTTGGCGCGGCCGGATGATTTGATTTTAGCCACTGAGGCCTCCTGGGAGGTTCTTTTGAACGGTGATACGCGCCCAAAGGGCAGCGATGGTGACGAAGCCTGACAGGGCGCCGAAGACGCCCCGAGGGACAGGCAGTAGGTCTTCGAAGAATGGTAGAGCCACCTCCAGACCAGACAGGAAGATAGCGACGATCATCAGCCTAACGCTCCAGGCTCTCTGAAGGATTTTCAGCCAGTCAGAGCGGAGACGAGTTAGGCGAGCAAACATAATTACATTCGGCTGATAAGATTTGCGATTACGATGGGAACGATGATCGTGATGATAGTCGAGACCACGCCAAGAACGGCCATGATCCTGGTGACGTTGGTTGACAGAACCTCGTGCTTGTCATCGGCCTCCTCCTGCTTATTGACCAGCTTGTCGACAGACTTGGTGAAGAGGGCACTCATGGTTTCGAGTTGCCGGTTGGTTTCCTCACGCTGCTCACGAAACGAAACAGCCAGGGTGCTGTTGCGCTCCTCGACCAGAACGAGACGCTCCATATACGAGGCCACCCGACCTACTTGGTCAGACATCGTGATAATGGAACGCTCCATCGCTTCAAACCTTGCGGGGGAGATCGTCTCGTTGAGGGAGGATTGCTGCATGAGGAACCACCTGTTGGTCTCCTCAATATAAGACGTAGGGGAAGAGAGTTGTCGCCGCTACCGGTTCAGAACGATTCGAAGGGGATCAGTCTCACCAAGCGTCAGACTGTATTTTTCTCGGATCATTTCGACGAGAAATTCACTTCCGGACTTACCGGAGAGCTGAGCCAGAGCGGCGAGCTTCTGGCGGTCCAGCTCGGTGCCATAGGCAATGATGCCTTTGTGCCTGGTCAATTGGTTGCGCCTACAGACCAATCTGCCGACGTAGCCGAGAGCTTGAAGTAATAGGTGAGCTGTCCACCCTCTACGGTGGGGAGCACCGCGTAGATGAAGTCCTTGGCTGCGCTGTTGAAAGCAGCTCTTCCCGCTAAAGTGCCGAAGGCGTCAGGACGAAAGAGCGTCTTGGCATAGAGGCCGGCCGACAGCTCGGCGAGCAGCTGGTGCGAGAACAGAACGTTCGCAGCCTGGGCTGTCATCAGGAGAATGTAATAGGGAACGTCGGTGAGCGTGGTGCCTGACCAAGGGGTTACCAGTTCAGCCGAGGTATCGCTTGTGACCGAAGCCAGGGCTACCGGAAATTCACCGTCGATAAACAGGATGCCGCCGGAAATTCTCGCGACTTCCCACAAGGTGCCTTCACCAGAAACAGTCGCATCGCCGTTGATAGTTGAGATCGTGCCAGTCGGGTAAAACATGGGAGTTATATGGTGTTCCTGGCTTGCTGGTTAAAGGCTCTGTGGTATGCCGAAGATGTAATAGCGCACGCCCTTCAACTGAGCGTCGTAAGAGTCGAAGGAACTGTCAGTGCTTCGGGCCGTGTATGGGTTGTTTCCTGAGGCGTAGATGTCCACTTGCGTGGTGCTGACTATGTTGGCCCATGTCGAAAATCCACACGACACGCCAGACGATGATCCAGCATTTACAAAGACCCCATGCTCGCTCCAGATGGCTCCGGGTTCATTAGCTGCCGCTTCGTTATCCGGCAGATTGTAGATCGCCCCAAGCTTAGGGAACAGGAGCAGACCGTCAGGGTTGGGAACCGTGACGCTGGTCATCCGTTCGCCCTTGAACAGATCGCTGCCCGACAAATCGGTTGGGAAGTCCCCGCTCCAATCCAGAAATCCCTCTGCAAGAATTGGCAGGTAGGTCAATCGCGTGTCGAGCATGATATCGTTCATACTCGGTGCGGTGTCCGAAGAGCCAGGCCGCTTTATTTGAATATATGGGCCGGTGCTGTCGCTGCCTTTCAAAAGTATCTTGCTGCCGCCCGTCGTGTGCGCCTCACCGGAGTCGGCGAAAATGGCGTACCGCAGCACCAGGTTATGTTGGGACTCGCTGGTGATGGTGAGCGTGTTGCCGGAAATAACGTAGGTGAAATCGAGCGACTGGCTTTCGTTCAAACTGCTGATGTATGGCGGGTGCCAGAACGTCGTTTCAGAGGACCTACGCGCGATGTAGTCCATGTAAGTTGTATCCGGCATAGGAAGCCGTGTGGTGATTGTGGCAGTGCCACCTGTCGGGACCGTGATCTCGCCCGCCGCCATGACTTTGGCCGGGATCATATCCTCGTGCAGAATGAAGCGCTTTGGGTCGGTGTCACTGAGCGAGCGCCCTGGCAACGCGATTCTTACCATGTTGGCAGTATCACCAATCCGTATTGTTTCCTGTCCAGGTACTGGGGTGGTAGCATAGTTCGGGATGGCGTCGGACATCATCGGAAGGCTGAACACCGAAACCAATGCGCGCAACACGGGATTAATGGCTCCCGAACTGGAAACAGTCGCCTGCAATGCGTGGCGCTCGCGTCCGGGGGGGCCAGTGTCGCCGGTGTCGTTAACGGTCACCGTTCGGCTTTTAAACCCACCGAAGGAGTAGACCTGGCCGCGATCTCCATCTTGACCTGTGGTCAAGTCAACGTATGGGCCTCTGAATTTATTACTCAGGAAATCGAGAGTCGTCCTAATCTCTGTCAGCGGGAAATAGGGAAGTCCGTAGTTTGCGGTGAAATACTCCTCGAAAAAATTCCACACTTGGCGTTTATTAGTCGATGTGGAGCGAAAGCTCCTGATCATTATCTGGCAGTTGTATTCGTTGCTGCCGGCGGGTAGGTAATAGAGGTTGCCGCCTATGCCGGTAGGGCTGCTTGCGTCCGGGTAGGTGGCAAAGTCCGCCTCAACAGTGAAGATATCGAGGAGGTAGCCGACCTTCTGTATTCGTGAATTGAACAGGTGTTTGCCGGTGGCAGTGTCTGGAACGGTGTCAGGATCATCAAGATCGTTCTTGAAGATTTTGAGGACCGGACCTAGCCCATCCTGGTTGCCGACGAAGAGCCGGCTCATGTGAACACCGAGATGTCTGCGAAATCATCGTGACCACGGATGATCAGCTTGTCGTTGGCGGATTGTAGAACATCGAAGACAGCTGTGCCGATCTTAGCCGCGACGAGCTTCAGCACACCGCCCTCGAAGATGAACGGAGCTGAGGTGGTCGTGCCATCGGTCATGACAATCTGGTTGGCGTTGAGGATAATACGGCTGGCGACGACACCAGGTGAGACGGTGTAGACCTCCATGATCATGCCGGCTTCTTCCCAGGCATCGGCAAGGGTAGCCTTCACGTACATGACCTGACGTGCCAACACCGACCCGGAGCCTGCTTCGGTTTCGATCTTGAAGAGGCCGCTGGCGCTGGCCTCATCGACGCGAGCTTCCACCGCTGTGATGGAGGCGGCAAAGGATGAGATGCGGCTGTCGCTTACGTCCTGCCAGACCGTGCCGTTCCAGCGGTACATCCTCAGATCATCATCACTGTCGAACCACAGGGCTCCCAGAACTGACGTGGTGGGAGGGCTGGACTGGTTGAAGACAGTCATGCCGCTGATGAGAGCGTCCACCCAGACAGCCGCTTGCAGCACGTAGATTTTGTTGTCATCGCTATCTATCCAGATCGATCCCGCAGGACCGGTGGTCGCTGGCGCACCGGCCTGAAGAAACACTTCGGGCTTTGCGGAGACTTGGGTTTGAAGGCCTGAGATCGCCGATGCCTGACCAGTGGTCAGAGTGTCGAGATCAGTGACCTGAGTTTGGAGCGTCGTAACGTCGTTGGCGACGGCTTGGATAGCGTTGGCTCGGACCTCAGACTCCTTTGCAATTGCAGCAAAGGAATTCGCCACGTTCTGGGCGATGTCGATCCGGGTAATTTCCGAAGCGGCGTTGTGGATTGCCGAGTTCCCCGCCACCTGGTCGAGGTAGTCGAACAGGGCCGACACCTGGCCCGAGATCGTGGTGAGCGTTGCAATGACTGTGGCGTTTATCTCTTCGGCTTCGGTCGGGACGACCATAACGACTTGAGGAGAAAGATTAAGATCCTCCTGGCTGAAATAGTCATAGATCGCGACACGGAAATAATAGGTATGCCCACGGTCACATTGAACCGAGATGTTGTTGTTGAGCCCCTGATAGAAAAGATTTTCCGGTGTCGGTGTGAAGCCCAAGGTCGTCGATTTGTAAATCAGCACACCCGCGTAATCCCGGATCGTAGGCTGCTCGAACTGAATGACAACCTGGTCGCCGCTCCTCGTGGCCGTGAGGCCTGATGGCGGCGCAGGAGCGGTGTTGGACACCGCCAGCTGCTGAGAGCCCGCTATGGTGCCATACTGGTCGCGGGAGGACACTTCGATTGTGAACGAGCGCTCGGCAGAGCCACCGTTGACCGTCGCATTCAGGGTCTGCTCGTAAACGAAGAACAGCTCCGTCGTGAATGTCTGATAGAGAACGAAGTCCGCGTCGTTGAGGATGCGAATTCGATAATCCTGATGCTCAGGATACGTCGCCGGGTCCCACGCGAATTTCGGTGACCGGCTTTCGAACACGGTCTCGAATGGCTCGTCCTGCAATCGCAGGCCGGCGCCGCCAGGGATCGATCGCCAATCTCCCACCAATCGGTGCTCAATGATCGCGGGATCGCTCTCTCGGCCGACGACGGTGATGGCGATGACATGGAAAACGTATTCCCCGAGGGGAACGTTGTTCCACTGGAACGCGCTGGTGGGAGTTTCACCGAGCAGGCCAAGTGGGCCGTTGTCCTTGCTCACATAAATCTGGTAGCGCGAGACCAGGTTGTTGGTGCTGTCGTCCCAATCCAAAAGGATATTGTAGATCGGCACCGCGCCCTGCATCGAGGCGGTGGCCGAAACCCGGAGCCTCGGGACTGGGCTAGGCTTGACGTTCGCCCGAACGTCGTAGTTCTGGGCGTTCTCGTATTCCGTGATGACGCCATCGACATACAGCCATTTCAAGCGGTTGACATAGACGGCCGACACCTCGACGGCGTCGTCGTCACCCTCAACCTCGGCAATGCTGATGACGCGGAACGCCATCGGTGCAGCCGTGTCATCCGTGGTGCGGATCGCGAACACAGCATTGTCTGGAAGTTCCGCGGTGACCGGTGCCGTGAAGGTCAGCTCGGTGACGGCACCCGTGGTGCCTGGCACGATGTTGTGCTCTTCGACCTGGTAGTCGCCAGTCGTCTCGTTGATGGACTGGAAGACGATTTTGTAATTGAAGCCGGGCTCAAGGAAGAGCGGATCACGGAGCGTGATCTTGATAGGGTTGACGAAATCCTTCACGCGACCTGAAAGGCCGGCGTCCATGTCGTCATCTGAGACCAAGATGATATCGTACGGGCTCATGTACTGAGCCATGCGGTTGGTCTTGAAGTTGACCAGCATGGTTTCAGTCATGCCAGTGATCAGTTTGTAGCGACCACGCACGATGGCTTCGTCAGCGCTGCGGCAGCCGACCGCGATGAAGTTGCTAGGGATACGCCCATAACGGTCGATGTGGGTCTGATCGAAGACCCGACGCCGATCCTCTTTGTAGTTCAGGTCCGGGTTGTTGAATGTGACGGTGACATCGTTGAACCGGGTGCTGATCTCGGTGAACGAGTAGGTGAAGATGCCACCCTCGACGTTCTCGGGAGCGAAGACCGCTACGGCGTTCGTGTCCTTGTCGAGGCGGATGACCGCACTACCGTTGCCATCGTCGAAGAACCGACCACCGAAGATACCGCAGATGTAATAGATCATCTCCCGCCCGCCGGTCGGGTCGGTGATCTGGCCGTTGAAGGTGAAGCGAGGCTTGCCGTCTACGGTCAGTGTGTCGCACCACTGGGCTGCCTCGTAGACATCGAACTTGTTGAGCACCACGGGGTAGTAGGCATTCATGCCGTAGCGGTCGTTCAGGACGAGATCGTTCGCGACCAAAGCAGGGTTATTCGAATAGTCGAGCACCCAGGTGCCGTCCCATACGCCGGTGTAGACGCGGGTGACCGGGTTGTAGTTGCTCGGGATACGGATGATCCGGCCCCGGTAAATACCAGAGAAGTCGGGGATCGAGGAGAACTGCTCAGAGGCGCGGGCCGTGAGCTGGACGGTAGCCAGGCCGGGGAAATTGAAAGGGGTGGCGGTGATCTCCTGGAAGCTCTCCCAGGTCACGTCGAAGAACTTCTCGGTGGTGTTCGCCGGGCTCGTCTTGGTGACACGCAGCTGGTAGGTGTCCGTCTCGCTCCTCGGGACGGGGAAGCGGAACTCCTTCACGAACGAAGAAGTCGTCTTGCCGGTGATCGTCAGCTCACCGTTGACGACCGTGTCGTTGTCGGACCCGCCGAACGTGCCGGGTGCCAGCGAGGAGCCGGCGATAATCCAGGTTGAGCCGTTGTAGAAATAGACGATGCCGTTGCCATCGTTCAGCCAGTAGTCGCCCTGCTCCACACCAACCGGCGGGGTCGTCCCACCGACATAGGCTTTGGTCGCCTTGTCGCTGCCCCAGGACGATTTCTCCGTCCAGGTGTAGACCAGATAGGAGCCGACCGTGGCGGACGTGATGCCAGCGAACTCGACCCACGCGGTGCCATTCCAGGTCTTGGGGTGGCTCAAGGCATCGGTGTCAAACCAGATGCCTGTGTCCGCCGTGGTGATTGGTTCCGACGAGGTCCAGTAGGTTGTCCGGTCGCCGGGGGATGGTTTGGAATTGACCTTGCTGAGAATGCCATAGAAGGCAGCAAAGGTATCGCCGATGATACTACTCGGCGGAGCGAGGGTGTTCACCGGTATCCAAGAGGTGGCACCAGTTACCCGGTACTCGAACTTGATCTTGCCAGTGTTGTTGAAGCTGCCCTTGCTCGTCGTCTTTTCGAGGTGGTTGATGACGACACGAAAATCGATGTAGTCGATGTTAGTGTGAAGACCCTGACGCACGACTGGAACGTTGGTCGACAGTTCCGTCGAGACATCAGTCGACGATCCGAAGCCGCCAGACCGAGAGACGATCTCTTCGCCAAGCTCAGAGCCTTCGCGAACGATCAGCTCGAACTGGTCGAAGTTGTTTTCGCCGTCAACGTTTTGAAGGGGGGTCTCACCAATAAGAAAGGTCTTGCCGCCGTCAACGAGGCCTTTGATAGGCCCTTCGCTGATGCCAAGAACAACCTCAACAGAATCTGTAGAAAATAGATTATCAGGAGTTTGTTTTGGCTCGCTGCCTCCGGCTGAACCAGCCAGGGGGCGGCTAAAGTGTTGAGTCATTACAGCCGAAATATGGGAGTTAAGAAGCGGATTTACTAGCCTGGTAGCGCTGCTGCATCCATCTCAGACGCTCGGCACCTTCATGAGGGTCAAACTCGAACCGGATGAAGTTGACCTCCGTTGTTGCATGGGGGTCAATCAAGGCGACAGGGCAGTTATAGAGGTCCTTCGGATCAAGATTAAGCTCCTCGGCATACCGGTTGATCTTCTTGTAGGACGCGATCTGAAGACCGTGCCACATGCGTTCCGAGCTGGGCCGCATGCCGTGGGTGTAGCCAGAGACGTGAGTGTGTCCCGCGACGTAGATGTCATGATGTTCACCGTCGAGCTGCGCCTGCTTGCCGGCGCCGAACACGTCTGACCACTGGGACCGACCACGGAAGCCGTGGACAGAATAGATTTTCACGTTCCGGCCATTGGGCAGGCGAAGGGCGAGCCGCACCTTGGTGCTCTTGTGGACGAGCGTGTTCCCCTTGAGGATCATCTTCAGGAGGTCGCCACCCTTGTTCCAAAGGTCGTGGTTGCCATCGGTGTAGTAGAGCCAGTTGATCTTTTTCAGGACGTACTCGACCAAAGCGAGTGCCTCGTTCGAAGTCGTGCTTTGCTCCGCGTACAGCCGCTCAAGGCGACCGACCCAGTTGTTGAAAGCATCACCGACGTTGCCGGCGTAGAGGCCTGGCGTCGAGCCGTCGAAGATCGAGACGTGGTCCATGACTTCGGCGAGATCGGTGCCATCGTCGTCAAGGTGCATGTCGCCGAAGAAGCCGAGACCGATGGGGCCTTCGCGATTGACGCGGACCTGGATCATCTTGTCCCGGTCGAAGATTTCCTTCTTGCGGGCGAACTGACCAATGCGGCGGGCGACCAGCTCCTCGATGTCGATGGATGGGGTTGGCTCAAATTCTCGCTCAAGCTCCTCAAAATTGGGGTCCTGCCACCGGCGGTTCATCCCACGTATGCCCGACTCGCTGATGTCGTAGCCCTGTTCTCGAAGGAAGCGAGCTGCCGGGCGGAAGCCGCCCATCTCGTTAATCGCTTGACGAATTGTATCTTCGTTTGGTCGGCTCATGTGCTGCCTCTCCGGAATTCACGGGCGTTGATATCGAACGACAGAAACTGGCCGTAGACACGGTCTTCCCCGTAGAGAATGGGTATGCGAGTGCCGATGGCGACAGTGTTCTTTGGGGAGCCGAGATATCGGCTTTGGTCTTTGGCGGTGTCGTTTTCTGGTGTCGGGGCCAGGAGCTGGCTCAGGCCTCCGAGAAGGGAGAGCGCACCAACCTTGAGGAGCATCGATCCCCAGAATGTGGTTGCGCCAAAGGTGAAGATGCCTAGACCGATCAGGGCGGCGCCGATCAGGATTTGACCGAGGCCACCGCTTTTTCCACCATTCAACTGGTGGACGATATGAATCTCAGCCTGGTTGCCAAGGTTGGTGAAGAGAGACTCCACCGTTTCACAGCCAACGACCTTTATCCTTTGCCGGCCACGGGTAGGGTGAGGAGCAAAACCTGGTAGTTGTCGAGTGATAGACTCAACGACCTCGGCGATGGTGTTCGCCATGATCTCAATTGGACCATCATGAAAAGCAGCTAAACCGCCGTGGAGGTAAACCTTACGCAGCATGGGACAGCTGTTGCCTCCCGTGGTTTTGGTTCCCAGTTGAGGGGTCGTAGTCCAGTAGCTCGCGTATTACTCTTCTAACCATCTATCAGAACCTCTCCATCCTCGACGATATACTTGCGAATACCATTGTCGCCGATGATGTAGTGATCCAGCTCAGGCCAGTTGAGATAGGTGTTGAAATCATTGGCCGACAGGTTGTAGTCAGCCTTGGGGTGAGTGTGCCAAGTGGCTTGCGCGGTCAGCGCGTACAGCGCAATGTCTTCACCCTTCACATCGAACCCTTCTTGAGGGTTCTTGCAGATATTCTCGACTTCGATAACCTTACCGCTCTTCAAGACAAACCCAACATGCTCGACTTCTTCGTCGTGCTTGCTAAGCAGTAGCTTTTCCAGCCGAGAGAGCTTCATTGATTTTCCGCCGAGCGTTAGGAGAGACGATGTCGATCAGTTCCCTAGTAGCTTGCGTTCCGGCAACCGAGACATCCTTATGACGGAACACACCAATGGTGGAGTTCCTATAGATGCCTTTGTATTCGACTACGTCTGACAGCTGACCGTAGAGGTGGTGCAACATCTTGCCGTTTTCAACCAGGATACCACAGTGATTACCTATAGATGAACGCACGGCCATGATGAATACATCGCCAAGTTGATACTCCGATGGATGGCAATCGAGGAGTTTGAACCCCATCCGCTGAGCGCGAGTGATGTAAAGGTCCAGGCCGTGCTTCCAAAACTCGGTGGGGCAGGCGTAGTTTGGGAAGTGAATGTCGAAGTTGGTCGCATAGAAGTTGCGGAGCATCGTGTAGCAATTGGTGGTCGCATACTTGAAGGGGAGACCCAAGAGGTGCTGATATTCGAGGATCATAGGGACACCGTGGGGAACTCTGGTGGCATATAGATGCGAACCGGGATCTGGAAGTTGGCGCCTTCGGTCAAGTTTTTAAGCTCGAACGTAATGGACTGGCCCGAGATCAGCTGGGGGACACGACCGATCTGCCACATCCGCTGTTCGAAGAGATTTACGTCAGCTTCCAGGTTAGTTAGGAGCACCCTACGGCGCGTGACGAAAGCAAGGTCCAGGTCGTTGCGTTTAGCAGCCAGGTTGAAAACACCCATCGGGTTCATGACAACCAGCTGCGGTCGCGACTCCTCGCCATCCGCTGTGCGGGTGTCGCCCGATATCTTAACTGACATGCCCTCATAGATATTGCCTTGCCAGGTCTTGGTGTTCCCCTCCTTGAACCGAATGAAAGTGTCCTCGTTGCGGAGCTTGATCTGATAGAGATCAACCTGAGCATCGGCTGTGAGCTTTTGGGCTTCTGAGAGATGGGAGATTGGCGCGGTCATGGCTGGAGCAACAGCTCTATAGTGAAGGGCTCGACGGCACCGTTGCCGTTCTCCATGACTTTGTATTCGAGCGGCTTGTTGAACCGCACGACAAGATCACCCTTGGTGGGATGCGGATACCAAAATTTCTCGTAGAGCCGGTGTCTCGCGTAGAATGCCTCAAGGACGGCCATGTTGATGGTGGTGTTGATCGTGTCGTTGAGCGTGCAGTCGTCGATGAAGAAAAAGAACAGTCCTCTGAAGGAGAGTGTGTACGCCACCTGATCAGGTCCCTTGGGCTTAGATACAAAAGTGTACCCTCTGCCAAAGGTCATGCTGGCCGAACTTTCCGGATATTTGACGCCTAACGTGTGGGTCGGAAATCGAAAAGTTTCCACAGGGAGTTATATAGTGACGTATCCGGGGGTTTTGTAGTGCTCGTGAAATCGGCGGAACAGCTCCGGATCGCGCTTGGCAATGCGGGCGACAACGTCGGGAGAACGGACAATCTTTTGCACTGCTATCTGCCGGACCCCGTACTTGGAGGCTAATTTGGCTTGGGTGAAGAATCCCTGGCTATAGAGGTAGTTGATCTCCAGACGTTGCCGGTTTGTGAGTTTAGAGTGTGCATGATTCTCTAAGGTGGCATCGTCTGCCAGATTTCCTGCGTGGGTATCCCAGCGAAGATTCGGCAGCTTGTTGTTTGAAGGGATGCCATCTCTGTGACAGCCATCTCGTAGATGAGGAGGGCAGAGTCCTCGAAACGAATTCAAAACTAGTATGTGAACCTTGTGTGTCTTTATCTTTGAGTCTTTCGACAGTTCGACCTTTAGGTATCCTCCAGTCTCAGTTCCCTGATAGAGGATTTTCTCTGATCGTCGGTATGGTCGAACCAGTGATTTAACACGTCCCAGATTAGAGATCTCATACCTTCCCTCATAGCCGACAACCGGCCTCCAATCTTCTCCAGGAAGGTTCTCAATCATATTTCGCCTCAGACTCTTGGATTAGACCTTGAGGTGGTTTATATGCGCTTCACAACAAGGGGTTGTGTGGGGGAGTCTATGGGTATGAGGAAATCAATTCTGGCGCTAACCGTGTTTCTAGCTGGGTGCGTGTCAGCGCCGCAGTCATTTGCTGACCCACGACCCTCCGTCTCAGCGACTGAGTTCAAGGCATTGGTTCGCAAATCTCTGAAGAACCCTTTCTCTGTAAAGGAGTTTGAAATGTCACCATCCCCTTTTATAATTGGTCCGGATGCGTATGGGCGAAAGCACTGGGTCATGTGCGCCAATTACTTCGCCACCAACAGTTATGGTGGGCTGGTGCGTGGTGGGATGACCGTCTTCTACAAGGATGGTGCCGTAAGTGAGATTCAGCCAACACAGGGGCAGGGTTGTCCAGAGGCCCAGCCGGAGAACTTCAACTAGGCCGCGACCGCCTGTTGGATCAACGTCTTGAGAGCACCCTTGCGCTGAATATTGTCAGCAACCACGGCCACAATATCGGTTGGGCTAGGTGGGGGCACTTGATCAGGGCTAACTATCCACACATTGAGCGTGGTAGGTCCTTTGGCATTGTCATTCGAAGGGGCCGTCATACTCTCTGATCTTGTGGCATTTCCTAGGTTGTTGAGGGTGTTCAGCTTATCCTCCCCAATGGCGGATACTGCTGACTGCCGAAGCACGAACTCCCCTGGGGCCAACTTTCGAAGTACGCTGTCCCGCTGTTGGTTACCGGGGATTAATTCTCCGAGAGCGCTACCCTTCACGCCACCACCGAGAGACATACCCACGACGCCGAGTAGCCCCCCAAGGATATCACCACCAGCGCCGCCCCCGACACCTTTTATTAGACTCATCACGACCTGGAGAGCAAGCGCCTTAGCTATTGCCTGCATCAAACTCTGCACAACACTTAGACCGAACGCCTTGAAGGCTTCCGTCGCCGACATCGTGCCGCTGGTGAGATCCATGAACAAGGTTTGGAAAGAACTGGTGAGGTTGTTGAGGATCGGTCCCCAGGCATTCCCAACCTGAGTTGCAAGAGGGACCATCTCCAACATGCCACGAGCGTTACGCTGCATGACACCGTTCTGAACCATCCAGGCGTCAGTGCTACTTTTGATAGCGGCGGAGACACTTGGGCTCTGTTGAGCAGTCGCCGCGTCAATCGCCAGCTTCTGCTTGCCCAGGTCCACAGCGCGCTGCTTGGCCGCTATTTCTTGCATTAGCCAATACGTTGCCTCAGGGGAGCCTTTGCCGTAGGTGGCCTCAGCGACGGCCTGCTCCTTCTTGATTTGAAGCAGTAGCTGCTCAGCCGCATTGACCTGGTCGAGGAGCGCCTTGCGCTCTGCAAGCTTGACGTTGGTCTCAAGGCCAACGATCTGATTTTGGGTAAATTTGCTGGCATTCTCAGGCAGCTGAGCAGCGTCAAGGGCTCTCTGTGCTGCTAGGACCGGCTCCTGGGTCTTCTTGTCCAGCTGGTTCCAATACTCCTCCAGGAGGGCGGCGACCTTCTGGTTGCGGTCTGCACGGAGCCCTTCGAGCATCTCGGTGCGTTGAGCGATCAGCTCCTCGTCGCCATCCTTCAGGCCGGCTGCGTTCTCCTGATCGAATGCCTTGATTTTGGCGTCGATGATCTTCTGATACTGATCATTGACCGAGCCCAGAATCTTCTTGACCGTCTCGGGATCGCTGGCGAGCTTCGACTGTGCCACCAGGGTCTGGATTTGCTCAGTGGCGCTCTTGACCGAAGTGCTCGTCGAGGCCTTGATCGCCTTGGTCGTCGCATCCAGCTCAGCCTTGGTGCGATCGGTGATCGCCCCCTGGATGTTCTGGTTGTCAGCGGTGTAGTCGCCCTTGCCAAGGGTGATGGCCTGGCCGATACGGTCGTTGATGTGGTTGATGGCTGGGTCGGCGTTCGGCTTTTCGTAGCCGGTCATCACGATGCGAGCAGCTTCCTCAGGCGTCCTTGCCGACATCAGGGCAGCGTAGACCTGAGGGAATTTGGTCCGCAGCTCTTCGTCGACGAACTGGTTCTGGGTCGTGCTGTCGAATGGGCTCTTGCCCTTGTCGGCAGCGAACTGCTGTGCGGCATCCCAGCGGTCGAAACGCCACTGTGGCTTTCCGAAAGCAGTCGGGCGACCAGTCTTGTCGCTAACGTCACCCTTCGCGTTCGGGTCCAGACCACTCTCGGTGATGAAGTTGCCGACGAGGCCGGCCGCCGCCGCTTGCGAGTAACCCATGGCGATGAACTGCTTCATGTCGGCAGCAGCGCGATCGGCAACGCTCTTCGCGAGCGGCGAGCCTTCGCTCAACGTCTGGGACTGAATGTCGAGAGAACCGGACTGGACCTGGAGCTTGGCCAGCTCGGCGGCCATCGTGTTGAACTGAGTGATCAGAGCGTCCATGGCAGGCCCTGGGCGGGACTTGCGGATAGCCTCGATTACCTGCTTGATCTTCTTCTCCAGGACGCCGGCGTCGGCATCCACGGCATCCTTCATCGCCTTCAGCTGATTGACCGCAAGCTCCTGCGCCTGATCGCTGATAGAGGTGATGAAGTCCTGCTCGGCCTGGTTGATCTGCTTCTGGTCTTCGCGAAGACCAAGTTCCAGTTCGGCTCTGTTGTCATCGTCGCCGGCGGCTGCGATCTTGGCATCGAAGATTTCGGCCGTCAGCCTCCGCTTCCGATCGAACTTCGCCTTCACCGCCTCTTCGATGATACTCAGCTCCTCCTTGGAGTAGCTCTTGCCGGTCAGCTTGAGGAGAGATTGAATCTCCTTGTCGATGGTCGACTGCTGCTCCTTGAGAACGTCCTCTTGGATCTTCTGATAGAGCTTGTTTTCGGAGGTGGCGCGAGCCGAGATGCGGTTGGTGATCGAAGCCGTGGCGTCGGTAAGATACTGCTTCACCATCGACTCGACCTTGGCCCGGTCGAAGTCGGGGTTCGACTTCATGATGTCGTTAACGAAGGTCGCGCCCTGGCGCTGGATATCGGCGATGCGGCCGGCATAGACATCCCTCAGGTTGTTCAGCCCATCCAGGATTTCTTTGGAACTCTTTCCACGGGTTTCCTTGAACGCTCTGCTGGTGTCCCGATTGAGATCGGCCGACAACGAAACGACGCGCTGCCCAAGATCAGTGAACTCCGAAGTGTTCTTGACCGCGTTGAGCATGTTCTCCTGGTTAAGCCGGTCGAGCTTAGCCTTGGAGGCGTCGATCCGGGTGGACATCGTGAGAAGCGGCGTGAGGCCAGCGTTCAACGCGTCGAGCAAATCGACGGTTTTGGTGAGCTGCTCGATCTTCGCTTCCAGCTCTGGCGTCGAGTTGCCCAGCTCTTTCTGAGCCAGCAGGGTGCTCAGCTCGCGGGTGTTCTGCGCCTTGGTGAGCCCGATCTGAGCACTATAGCCTGAGACCTGGGAACTGTCCTTGGGCTCGCCCTTCAGCCCAGCGATGAACGCCGCAATGTCCTTGAACTCTGGGCCAAGGGCTTTCTCGACCAGGTAAGGCAAGTTCTTGCGCTCGGTGGCACCACCGGTGATGCCGGCGACAGACGCCGCCTTGTCGCTAATGGCGTACGTGTCCGAAGTCTTCAGGGCGACATCCTGGTTGCGCTGGTTCTCTTCAAGCAACGCCTTCTCGGCCTCGATGAGCGCACCGTAGACCTTGGCGTTGCGAGAGAAGTCCTCGCTCTTAAGCCTGCCGAGGGCGTCGATCAGGTTCTGGACAGACGCCGTGCTGGTGTCGATCTCGCCGGCCAACTCCTTGAACGCCTGCTTGATTTCGAGGATTTTGGCCCGGCGCTGGAGCGGGTCGGCATCGAGAGCCGCCTTCTGACGCACAAGGTTGGTGATGGTCTGGTCGACAGCGTCGATCTGGCCGCTGGTTGCGGCGAGGTCGCCTTCCAGTTCCTGGACCTGGCCACGCAAGATGTCGACACGGTCAGCGGCTGTAAGGGCGCTTGAACCGAAGGCCGTGTAGGCGACAGCCACGGCGGCTACACCAGCGGCGATTATGACCCACGCCGGGATGGCGGCAACAGCTGCCAGCATGCCGGCGATGAGTGGGCTCGCTCCAACAGCTGCGGCGCCGAGGCCTTCCGTCGCTACTGCGGCTGCGGCTGCCCCCGTGCGGAAAGCACCAAGCATTGGGGTGAGCTGCAAGAGGCCACGGAATACGGCTGAGGTGGTCATCAGAGCTAGACCAACACCAGCAGCTGTGGCCGCTACGGCAATGACGTTCAGGATCGACGGATATTGGTTCAGGATGGCCAGGAAGTCGGCAGCTGCGTTCAGCAGGTTCTGCAACACCGAAAGCAGTGGGGCGAAGGCCTTGTAGGCGATGGTCCCAACGACCGAGCCGAACTTCGCCGCCGTGTTGGCGAGCGACTCCATCTGGACCGCGTTTGCTTCCACAGCTGCGGTGCTGAGCGTGAACTCGGCCTGAAGCTTCGAAGCAAGATCCAGATTGTTGGACAGGGCCGAGTAGGTCGCCGCAGCGCGAACTTCGAAGGCGCCGAAAGCGTCGGCACTGCTGAAACCGGCGGTCTTCAGCTTGTTCAGCACATTGACCAGGCCGTTGCTCTCGATGTTCACGTCTTCCTCGGACAGCTTCAGGCCGTCGAGGGTTTTCTTGAATTCCTTGCTTGGGTTTTGGATGTCGATCAGCAGCTGACGAAGGCCGGTGCCAAGTGTCGAGCCCGACCGGATACCGGAGTTGGCGAGCGCGCCGAGCACGCCAGTCAATTCCTGGAAGGTCACGCCCATCTGGGCGGCGACGTTGCCGGAATACTGAAAGCCAAGGGCCAGCTTATCGATGGTCAGCTTGCTCAGGTTGAGCGCAGCGGTCATCGTATTCGCCACGTCGGCAGTCTGCTCAGTTTGCAGATTGAAGATCGACAGGACACTCGACGTTACGTCGACAGCTGAAGCCAGGTCCGTACCGGCTGCGGTCGCCAACAGGCTGATCGCACCAATCGAGTCGGCGACTTGTCGTGCCGAGAAACCGGCCTGACCGAGGATGGTCGCAGCCTTGGTAATTTCGAGTGCCGTGAACTTGCTGGCTTCAGAGACCTCAATGAGACGATCCTTCAGAACCGCCATCTCAGAGTTGGTCGTGCCGGTGATCGCCTGGAACTTGTAGAACTCGGCGTCGAGCTGCACGACGAAAGTGCTTAGGCTCTTGGCAGCATTGAACGCGAGCGAGAGCGCTTGGTAGCCGACCAGGAGGCGGCTCTGGATGCCGATGATATCGGCACCACCATTGGCGTTCATTCGCTCGGTGATGTTGCGGTTGGCTGCTGCGGCCTTGCCGTTTGCAGCTTCGAAGAGAATGCTCTCGTTCCGACGCTGATCCAGTATCGTCTTGGCGCTCAGCAGATTAGGGGAAGAGTTCTGCACCATCTTGTTGGTGCTGTAGGTTGCGTTTCGCAAGCGAGCCTGGACGGCCGCATCCATGGTGCGAAGGTTCTGTTGGAAACCCTTGACCAGTTCGTCCGTCAGACGTGCGGTAATTGCTTTGGTGGTTGACCGGGCATCGGCGATGATGGAGCGGAAGGCCGCTTCGTTGGCCTGCGAGGAGAGACCACCCTTGCCGGCAAGGCCGAAGTTCTGACCGAGAGCGGCTTCCTGGCGCTGGATGTTCCGAGTGTAGTTGGCGGACCCGGCGTTGATCTTCGCCATCGCGGAGCTGAGCTTCCCGACCATCTGGTCGGTGCGGGTCTCGATGACTTTTTGCGCTTGGAGAAGGTTGGCAGTTATGCCCTGAAGGTCGGCTTGGAGCTTTTTTAGTTCAGCGGAAGCGCGGCTTGCATCGAGACCATAATCTACATTTATGCTGCCGTCATTAGACACTCAGGGCTCCGGTCTTGGGTGCCTCTGATAGATAGTGTTGAAAGGGGATGTCGTTATGTTTTGGGTGAACCGGAACGGTTCACTCTAAGCGGCCAGACCATGCTTCGCATGGAATCCTAGTCTGGTTTTCTCCGCTTCATAAGCGTGGTGAGCATCAAGCGCGGTGTTAAACATGCCGATGTATCTTGTGGCGATGATCGCCATAAATTTTCCCTGATGCTGAGACACGCCGGTGTAGCCCGTTGTGTTATCTTTTCTCATCGGCAAGTTTTGGTTGTTTCCAATGCTGTTTGAGTCCACCAGGTTATCAAGACGATTGTCGGTCCTCGTCCTATTGTCATGATCAACCTTGTTGGGCCAGTAGCCGTGAACCATCTTCCAGATCACTCGGTGAGCGTAGTAGGTCTTCCCGAACAAAGCTCCCGCGAGGTATCCCTCCAAAGGTGTGATAAACGCCTCCTTACCGGAGAAGCGTTTGTTCCATGTCTTATGGTCTTGCCGACGCTTGAACCAAATCGGTGCTCGCTCTCTCCAGAACAATTTGCCGGTCTCTGGGACGTAGTGCAAGAACTCGTTAAAATCTACCTCAACCAATTGAGCCACCTATGTTAGAGAAGGCAGCAGCCAGTTCTCCAAAACTTCCGATCGCATCAGACTCGGGTATGGCAGCGGTAGAAGACCTACCGCCACCCAAGGCCTCTTGGGCGACTAGACGGAATGACTCGAACGTTTGGTAGCCCTGAGCCAAAACAAACTGGGTCTTCAGACTGACGATGGTCTGAAGATCGAAATGTGTATGAGACCAGAGGGTTTCTCGAAGAGAGCTAGGCTTGATGCCCAGTGCCCAGATTATGCTGTCTTCGAAGCTGAGGCCGGTGATCCAGCCAAGGAGGATGCTAGGCTGGCCAGATCGGTCTTGTGCGTCTCCGTCACCTGGACGACCTTTTTCAGTGACCGCACGAAAAAATCCATGAGGTGATCCATGGTCCACGCCAGGATCGCTTCAACGTCACTGATGGAGATGTCGAGATCGTCGAAGTCGGCCACTGGTTTCTCAACCTTGCCGCTCTTCTTGCGCTGGGCCAGGCAGGCCAGAAGGATCGATCTCCGCATTTCCGGATTGACCGGGACTGCTGCGATCTGACCAGGGTCTCCGATCAGAATCGAGAGTTCATTCAGAAGGCCGAAGGACATGAACAATTCACGTTCCACGTCGTCTTGCTTGATAGTGATGTTTGGATCTTTTGCCACGATGTTTCCCGCGTTTGAACAAAGAAAAAGCACGTCACTCATGTGGTGAGTGACGTGCTTCGGTACAAGGAGTGTTGAAGGGTTAGCGCGGGAAGAGAACAGCCGCTGCTTCACCATAGAACGGATACATCGGATCGGTCGGAACGCCGGCGTAAGGCGTGAACTCGAACGGCAGATTGCCGAAGTTGTCCGTCTGGAAGCCGACGCTCAGGCCCTTCGTGATCTTGACCCGTGGGAGCAGGATCGTGAAAGGAGAGTTGTCCTTCGGCAGGATGCCAACGACCTTGACTGCCATTTCCGCCTGGACCTGGACACCGCCGAGATCGATACGTTTGATCTTGCCGATGCGGGTGCCGATCGGGAACGTCTTGCCTGCTGGGACGCCGTAGCCCGTAGCGAAGGTGATCGTGGTCGTGGCAGTGGCAAACACTGCCGTCAAGACCTTGGCGATGTGGACAGAGTCGTCGATGCCATCCTGAAGGAAGATGTAGTCACCGGCTGCAAGGTTGGACGTGATGTCCGAGGCCACGGTAATCACAACAGCCGCAGGGGCTGCTGCGCCACTCGAAATCCACATGGCAGGCATCGGATCGAAAGAGACGCCCGAAGCGTCGAGGCCGGCCGCGTAGGCCAGGTTTCGGACGGTGTACTCATAGACCTCACAAGCTGCCTTGATACCGTCCTGATTGCGGATCGACATCACGACAGTGTTCTTGATACCCTGCGTCAGTTCGACGTAACCCGGATCGGACGTGAGGGTGAAGTTCTTCACCAAGCCGATGGAGTGAGTATTGGGCTGGAAGCTGTGGAGATCAGCCAGGGCGCCAACCATGACGGTCGCCGTCGAGAGTAGAAAACGGTCAGTTCTTGCAGTGCCGGCCATGGTGAGTCCTCTGGTGTATCTTGCTCCTTGTAAGATAGGTGGCAGTGACTATATTGCCTAAGAGACCTCGAACCGAAATGATGAAAAATGATTCGATTTACCACTACGTTGGACCCGGAGCTTTATTCGCTGCTGCAAAGCCGGTCGAACTACAATCGCCGTAGCATGAACAAAGAGATTGTCTTCCTGTTGGAGACGGCTCTCGCGGCAGAGATCGATGGCAATCTGTCAATCCTGCGGACGTTGATGGTCGCGCAGGGTGGTGTGAGTTCTATTCCTCACCCTGTGGCAGAGAGCACCTAGGAGTTACTCCTCGACCCCAAGAACTGCCTGAGCCTGGACATAAGCCCAGGGGCGAGCCTCGGAACGGGTCATGGGCACCGACGTGGTACCGTCGCTGAAGATCAGGTAGCCTTTTTCCAACGCTGAGTTGGCGTCATAAATCTTCATCTGTTTCGTGGGACGCATACGCTCGAAAATCATTGCCATGATCTTGCGTTGACGGAACAGGTTCGTATCATCAGCGTAGGTGGACGCGGCGATGGCAAACGTCGCCTCGTACATCCCAGGCCAAAGTTCAGTAACTGCCATTGCGGTCGGGCCGATCAGATCGCAGTTTGGCAGCTCGGCCACATTGGCGTGGGTCTCCCAATCGAAGAATGCGAATTCTGTGTCGGGATAGAGTGGTCGGAGGTCGTCCAGGATGTCCTGGCAAACCTTAACAACCGAAGCCCAAACGTCTTGAACTATCATCACTTGCCTCCCGCGCCGAATTCTGTGTAGCCACCATCACCTCTCACGGCCGTGGTGATGCTGGCGTCGAGCGCTGCTGCGATCTTGTTGGGGATGCGGAATAGGCTCCAGTATGTGAAGACTGGCTGGAGCAGAGGACGGTTGGCCAAGTTGTAGGTGCCGTTCATCGGGCCACGCAATTTCGTGATCGCGTCCTCAGACATTCCGAGAGATTTCTCGAAGCTCATGTTGTTGTTCGTGTCGCCGAGATTGCCTGAGAGCAGGCCGGGCAGGGCAGATCGTGGCGTCCTAGGCAACAACGTGATCCTAAGCCTTCCCACTGGGATAATGGCGTTCCGATTTTTGACAGGGGCGAACCGACCGCTGTCGTTGAAGGTGATCTTCACCACGCCTGTGCGCTTCACCATCTCGCGGGCTTTGGAGAGCAGCTCCTGGCGCAGCCGTCCGGTGTTGCGATAGAAGCGCTTGGCGCGATCGATGCTAAGCCCGCCTTCGATCTTCCGGCGAATGGTGCTCCTGTGGAGAGGAGCCCAGGTAATCTGTCCTCGGGCAAAGGGCTGGGTCTGCATTTGAAACCGCTTGGTGTTCGCAACGCTTCTGGCGTTGAACCCAGCATCCGCGAAAGAGAAGACCTTCGGTGCTGTGGCGACCGACATCTGTCCCATCATGTTCTCTGCGGCGTACTTGACGCCTTGCGCGTACTCCGTCTCGATCACCCGTTGCAGGCGACCGTTCAGGCCTTTGAGGTTGATGAGGGTTCGTTCTCTGGCAAGCCGGCCGCTCTCGTCTGCCACCGCATTGGTGATGGCTTCGGCCGCGCCTGTGCCACTGGCGTCTCTCGAACCAGAGTTCTTACCGATCCGGAATTTGATGAGGATCTTGCTCTTGCCGGCCATTACTGGATTTCCGCAAGATTGACCCCGAGCACCGTGTCGAGACGCTTGACCACCATCTTGTCGATGATGTCGCCAAGTTGAATGTCCTCGTTGGTGATGACCTGACGGACCTGTTCCTTCACGCCCATCTGACCACCAGGTGGTTCTCGGGTGACGCGCTCGATCAGGACCCAGATATTGGCGAGGGCTTGCCTGCCGATGCCCTTCTGCAATTTCGTCAGAGTGTCGAGTTCCTGCACCTCACGCTCCCACAGCACAGACGTAGCCATGTGGAATAGGCGGTGGGTTCGGTAGTGGACCTGATTGTAGTCGCTCGGGGCATCGTGGTTTGCGAGGAGGAAGCGGCGGCCGGCGGGGTCGATAATCATCGAGCCGGTGTTGACCGGACACAGGTGTCGCACGCGAAGGATGAGGCGTGGATCACTGTAGTCGTAGGAGGGAACCTTTCCTTCATCCATGGCCTGCACGTCGCCAACGAATGGGAAACCACCAACGGTGGTCATCATGCTTTCAAATCTGCGGCCGGCGTTGTCCAAGCCAATGGTCATGCGATTACCCCGTGATCGGGTCGGTGTCTTGGGTCAGGGCGGCGAGAGGGAGATCAACACCAGTCCGCCCCGTGGTCTCTTGCAGCGCTTCGGCATAGCGTCCCTGGGCCTGGCGTTCGACATCCGAGAAGTCACGGATCACCGGGCGCGAGAAGCCCTTCAGTCCATTCGTTTCAGTCTGTGCGATGCGCTGCTTCAGAGAGGGCAGAACGTCGAGGACGGCCTGCATGCGGATCATTTCATTGGCTGCCAGCTCGACCGTCGTTCCCGATGCCAGTGCGATGCCCAGCTCCTCAAGACCGACTTCCTTCTCGACCTTCATGAACGCGATCATCAGATCGATTTCACTGTCTGGCAGCTCGTGCTGCTGCACACCAACGAAGCCCCGGATTTGGCCGGGGGTGACGCTGTGGTTGAGGTAAGCCGTCAAGCGGTAGGTGGTGATCTGCTGCTTGCTGACGCCGTTCATCAGAAAGTCGAATGTGACAGTTCGTTTCTCGAAGCGCCTACCGACCGCGACAGCGTTGTTCACGGCGGGGATCACGACGGAGATATTGAAGGTCGTAGGACCTGTGGTTACCGGTACATCCGTGAGGGCAGGGATAGCCACCCCTTCCTGATCGCGAACCGTGTAGGTCAACGACCCCACGGTTGGAACGACTGGGACACCCCCGTCGACGAGCGTGACCATCAGTGTGACGTTGGCGCCGTCGAGGTAATCGAACATGTTTACTCGCCGGTCTCAACTTCGGCTTCGACCTCAGTCTCTGCCTCAACCTTGGCCTTGCCTCGACCCTTGCTCTTCGGCGCAACCTTCGTGGTCGGTTCGTCGGAATAGGCATCGAGGAACGAGGACACGGCTAGCTGGGAGTCTTCGGCCGACTTGAAGAATTCGGCGAATTCCTCGTCGGTCGCCTCGTCGGCTACATTTCCGAGGACCTTGAGCTGACCGATAGCGGCACGAGCAGAGATAAAGGGAGAACCGCGTACAACCGAGGGCCGCTCAGCCGCGACAATATCTCCGCCATTTCCAAAATCAATAAGTTGAAATGAGCCATTGGTTTCACACAAGATTTTCATTTGAGTTCCTCTAAAGAAAAGTCCACCGCCCAGGAGCTGAACGGTGGACCTCTATTTCTGCGACGCGCTGGATTACGCGGCGAACGTGAAAATCTGGCGAGTGTCACCGAAGGAGAGCTTGTAGCCAGTGTTCTCAGTCTTCACGTAAGTGATGGACTGGTTCTGGATAGCGCGCTCCGACTCGTCGATGCTCGAACCGGCTTCGACCAGCTCTTCCAAGGTGTCACCCTTCGAGAAGCCCATCAGCTGGTTGGCGGGCATTGCGCTCGACAGGGCGAAGTCCACCTTGCCTTGCAGGATCGGGATGCCACCAATCTGGAAGCCGGTGGCTGCCAGGTTGTTCGCGTCCGTACGGTTGTTGGCCGAGGTTGGGATTGCGAACAGCATCAGCCAGGCCACGTAAGCGTCCCAGTTTCCAACCACGGTGTCGACCGGCACGCCGGCCTTTGCACGATTGATCAGCCAAGCCATCAAAGCCTTCCAGCTGATGACACCAGCAGCCGTACCTGTGGCCAGGGTCGCCTGAGCAACCGTGGTCGCGGCAGGGTTGACGCCGTCGCCGTTGATCAGGACGCCAGTGGCGGTCCAGACCTTCGAGCGCTCGGTCTCGCGAGCCATACGGTTCTGGAAAGGCGTGAGCATGTCTAGACGAGCCCGGCGCTGGAACTCGTAGGAGATACGATAACCACCACCATGCTTGTAGATCTTGACAGCCGTTTCGCCGGTGCGGATCGTCTTGACCGGGATACGGCCAAGCTCGGCAACTGCGCGGACCACCTGGTAGTCGGTCTCCACGTCATCGACGACGGTCGAAACCATCTCGATGCCGTTGATCGTGCGGGACTGCGACACGAGAGCGGTGGTATTTTCCAGCTGGTCCTGACGGTACTTGTAACGCACCAGGTCGTCGATGACCTGTGGGAAGAGGGCGCGGGTGCCGGCGTACGTCTGGAAGGTGTCGGACGCGGCTTCGAGAACGATGCCACGAGAGAAGTCATTGGCGACCGGCAGGCCAAGCAGGGCCAGAGCGGCTTCGTAGCCGGTCAGGTAGCCATCGCTGTCGCGGTAGCGCTCTGGCGTATCAGACGCCGGAACGTCGATGGCCAGGTCAAGATAGTCGCGCATGTCCAGGCCGAAGCTACGAGCTTCGTTGGTGAGCTTCAGAGCGGCACGGATCGACTCCTGCGAGTCTTCACTACGCAGGGCCGAGAGTTCATGGACACCACGGCGGCGAACCTGGGTGAGTGAAAGAGTCGACATTGGTTTCGTTCTCCGTGGATTTGATTAGAGCTTGACGACGGTGGCGACGAGGCCAACGACTTCAACGACCATGTTTGCATTAAGGTCAGTGACACCAGCCGGCTTGACTTCGCCGGCACCGGCGCCAACCACAGAGCCGCCGACCACGACCACCTGGCCGACTTTGATCGGCAGAGTGTTGGCGAACTTCAGCTCGACTGCGCCGACAAGGGTGCCTTCGATGGTGCGGTCTTCTACGGTCGCGAGGCGACCGACGATGTAGTCGCCATCACCAGCGAGCTTGACCGTGTTTGCAGCCGCAGCGCTAATCGCAACAGCCTTGCCTACGTCAGCGGCAACAATGCCGGCCGTAAGCTTGAAGGTCAGGCTGAAGTCTTCGAAGTGAAAACCTGCGAGACTGACGTTAGTGTGGAAAGGAGTGCCGGCCATTGTTCAAAATCTCCGTGGATTACTTGCGGACGCGGAAGGCGCCGAGGTTGGCAGGAGCCGCCTTGGTATCGACATCATCGACGGCGTCTTTGGCTTTGGCGCCAGCGGTCAGCAAAGCTGCCATTGACGTAGTCGTCTCCGCGAGGAGAGCTTCCATCTCAGGGACCGTCTCCGGAACCGTCACGTTGAGCTTGCCGGCGGCGGTCAGGACCTTCGTCACGACACCCTTCAGTGCAGTGAGCGCAGCAGCGGCCTCGGTCGTCTTGGCTTCCAGGTCCGTCTTGGCAGTGGCCAGTTCGGTGGCGATAGTCACATCGGGCTTCGCGGCGTCAGAGAGCTGCACCTTGAGAGCGGCGATCTCCGTATCCTTGCCGGCAATGGTAAGTTCGAGAGCAGCGAAGGCAGAGACCTTCTGTGCAAGCTCGACCTTCACATCGGTCAGGCTGGCGACGAGAGCAGTAAGATCCATTTGGTCATTCCTCGTAGATGCCGCCAAGATGAAGATGTTCGGGTCCAAACCGCTGGCGGCGAGTTTCTGATACGAGGACCCAAAGTGTGCTTGGTCACGAGGAACGATGCGGGCGTTTTGCGCTCCACCCTTTCCTACGAGTGACATTTCAAACCAGACATCGAGGCCTACCAGCTTCCCGTAGACTCCATTCTCGCCGAGGGTGTTGCCATCGGGGTCGGTGCCGGTGAAGATGTGCTCGAATGTTGCGTCTGGACCGAGATAATCGAAACCAGACACGCTGTTATAGATGTGCTTCGAGAGGATGGAGACTGAGACCTGATCGACGGTCCCGGCATCTATCTTCTTGATCGTCTCGGCTTCGGTCTCGTCCATAAAGAACAGAACGCGAAGCTCAGAATTCACTCCGGTGTCGACCACTTGTCCGTGGAAGACGCGGCCTTTTGGCAAGACGCTCGAATCATGGATGGATTGGAGAGGGATCGTCTCTTGCGAAAGAGACGCGGCCATTTCCATCAACACACCACGGTCGACGACCGACTTGTTGTAGAGGGGATGCTTCTTGCGAAGTGGGAGCGTGTTTAGGGCAATCGCTTCGTAGACAGCCAGGTTGTCGAGACTGACATCAGCACCAACCGCAGCGCGGAGACGGGAGATGATGTCCGGTGTCTTGGCGACCTGTTTCATTCTCCTCTGAAGATGTGCAGCCCTAGTGTTGGATGCAAATTTCAGAGGAGTCGAAACGGTTCGTAGTGACTACAAGTCACCCTACGAAAGCGGTGATATGCCTCGCATCGTGTTGAGGATGAATTTTGCAGTTCTAAGCTGCGGATTTCCAACCGGTGGATGAACGTGATCTTGATACTCGGTTGGCGTCCAGAAACCACGAAGCATGTACAGTGGAACGAAAAGCAGCCCGTTCATCATCGCCGAAATTCGCATGGCTTCCTGGTATTCCCAAGGGTATCGGCCAACAGTGTTCTGGTCTTCGCTTTCTTGAGTGTAGGGCGGAACATTAGAAGACGTGTTCCAGTCCGCCATAACGACAATCATCGCGCCCGGGGCTCGGGCATGAATCGCCGCGTAGAGTTCTCTCATGCCCCCATAATACGTGCCAGCTGCCGTGTTGAGCCTGTCGCTCGGAACGCCAAGTGGGGCACCGTTCCACCAATCGTTCACCCCGAATTCAGCGAACACTATTTTTGACAGTGGATTGATGTTGGCAACGGCGGCAAGGATTTCGCCCCCGTAATTCAAACCGCCCGTGGGGTGATCCCATTTGGCCATCTTGCCGCCACCAACGCCGTGGTCAACCAGCGTAGCCAGGCCCAGGCCGTTCTTAACGAGTGTTATCCAGTCGTCGCCTGCCGTGAGCGAGGTGCCGATGCAGTCGCCATCAAGCCCTACCCAGTCAACATTTGCATTGCTGGTCAGTCCGCTGAGAATGGTGCTAACGCCCTTGAATACCCCATCTATGGTTGCAGAATACTCAAGTGCTCCAAGCAGCTGCGAGAAAATTGGGGTATTAACGCTTGGCTGCGTCGCAAAGTAGAAAAGTGGAATGCCGGTTGCGGCAGTATAGTGATTGCTCCCAGAATGTTTCCAACACAAGTACTGCCCTTTGATGACAGGCAGATTAGGCACGATGGTCGCTTTGCCAGCACCTACAGAGAACGCTCCCGTAGCTGTGGTGGTGAAAGTGCCATCCAGGTTTTTAGTGAGAATGGCGAGAGTCACCGTGCCGGCGGTCGTGCCATAGACCGTCAGAGACGACAAGAAGCCATTATAAGGGACAGCAACCTGCGGTGAGATGAAGTAGAGATTGCTGAAAGGCGATGCAGCTGCAACGCTGGCTGCTGCCTTACCAAGGACAGAAGTAGAGCTTGGACCAATTTCCAGGACATTAAGCCGGCGGTCGCTCACCGCTCGGAGGCCATTGTATGTGCCTTCGATAGTTGCAGACCACTGGAGGTTGGCAATAAGTTGTGCAGATTGCGCAGTGTTGGTGGTAGGCTTGGCGTTGAAATATCCAACAGTCACGATACCAGTGCCGGCGCCGTCGTAGTGTTGAACGCCCGTATGCTGCCAACAGACGTATTGACCTTTAGCAATTGGGAGATCTGGCGCCACGGTCACCTTGCCGGCCGCTACGTTGATTTCCGCCTGCGCGGTGATCGTGAAGGTGCCATCCGTGTTCTTGGTGGCTATCAGGACCGTCAACAGGCCACTGCTGGTTCCATACAGTGTAAGCGACGTGAGGAAGCCATCAGCAGGGCTGCGCTCCTTAGGCAAAATCCAGACAAGACCCGACCATGCGGTGGATGCTGCGACACTCGCCGCTGCCATTCCAAGCACACTGGTATTGCCGATGGCTTCGGCAGTGACCATACGAGCGGTGAGGGTGGTTCCAACGCCCCGGATTGTGGGCTCTACAGTCGCCGAAAATTGTAGGTTGGCGAGAAACGCAGCACTTCGAGTGCTGTTAACAGTGGGTTCGGTGTTGAAATAGGAGACCGTCTCCCCCGTGTTGGAACCATCATAGTGTGAGGTGCCCGTATGCCTCCAGCAAACGAATTGCCCCTTTGCGATTGGAAGATTTGGGGTAACGGTAACCTTGCCCGCTGCCACGCTAAAATCGATGGCCCCTGTGACGGTAAATGTCCCGTCGGAGTTCCTCGTCATAATGCGTACCATGATGTCGCCGGCGCTCGTGCCGTAAACGCTCATGGAGGTCAGGAAGCCATCCACCTGGGACGCCGCCATAGGGCACATGAAAACAGCGGCTGACCATCCAGTGGATGCCACCACGTCAGCGGCAAGCATACCAAGAGTTCTCTGCCTGGTGAGGGCTGCTTCATGATCGATAGTGGTTTCGTTGAGAGGCAACGATTTGAAAGTTACACCCACGTCGAAACGACTACCGGTGGTGACGGTCAAGGCAAAGGCCGAATTCGGAATGACCGCCGTGGTAGTAGCAGTCCAATAGTCAACCCCAGCACCAAGGCCCGTCGTCTTGTAGAGACCGAGGGGCGCATAGACCATAAGGTATTCGCCGGCGAACACACTGAAGTCCACGCCGGTAAGGGCGTTCACGCCAGCTGCCATCTTGAGGCGCTTTGACCTTAGGATAGTAAAGTTTGAGCCAGACTTGGTGCCCGCGTAAAGCCAAACCGGGCCGGCGTTGCCCGAGACGTGAAGAATGTCCACCACCTTGTTGACATCGATGGCGACTGGGATGACGTACCAGTTGGTGCCTACGGTGATCGCGCCCGTGGTCGGAGCCGGGACTTGGCCTAGGGTTGCCACTCCCATATTGCCGATGTTCAGGTCAATGCTGGCTTTCGTGGGTGTAGTCACACCGGCGACGATTAACGACGTGCCAGCGTTGTTCTTGTAGAGTTGGTTGTAGAAGCCGTCCGACGACAGCGCCCAATAGCTCTGGCCGCTGCCGGCAAGGAAAGTGACAGTGAGAGCCACCGCTGCGCCAGTAAGACCGGCTGATGCGCCAAATCCGGGGGTAGGAGCAGAAGGCGCTGCTCCAATATACTCACCTGGGCCGGTGATCCTAACCGCAGTAACAATGCCGCCAGCAACGTCGAAGACGCCAGTTGGGTTGACGGAGAAGTTGCCTCCACTCCAAGTAAGGGCGAAGTCATTCCCGGTGGTGCCGCCAGAGCCCGCCGTGATCGCCCCAACCAGATTGCTAATGCCACGTGGTACGTTAGCGGCAGCGGAGAGTGGGAAGAAACCGGCCGCGATTTTGGCCAGGGCGGCGCTCGCCGCATCGGCGTGCGTCGACACAACATCGGCAGCCGTCGAAGCAGCGTTGGAGATAGTGGTGGCAGCATTCCCAGCAGTGGTGGAAACCGCAGCGGTGATGGCAGTCATTGCCGAGCCAAGATCACCAAATTCGGCAGCGACGACTTCAACCACGCCTCTGTCAGTGGTCGTCTGAGCAGCGTTGGTTTCGGACTGGACGGCAGCTGCTTCGGCCGCAATTCTAGAGGCTTCGGCTGATGCTCCATCAGCGGTGTTGATGATCGTTATGTTGGATAGAGCAACCGAAACGACAGGATCAGCTTCATAGCCGATGACTGCTGCGACACCTTCGGTGTATAGAATGGCGGTATTGTCAAACGACATCGCGAGTTACTCTTGCTGATACTGGCCAACGCCAGATGCCTGGGATCGGGGTCTTCACTGATCCGACGATATTGATGATGTCGAACATGACCGCGTCGGTCCAAGCGACCGAGGCAGCGGCGGGAATGGCAATCAACAGGACGTTGCCGTCCTCGCGACTGATGGTTGCCTCGGCAGAATCGGCTTCGAAGAGCACGATTGGAGAAGCCACAGCTGTTCTGAACTGGGCAACCAAACGGCCGGTGCCCAACTCAATTGCGTCCCAAAACTCAGGTGTGTATTGCAGTCGAATGTAGGTCAGATACCCAGGGCGGATCGGCTCTACCTGCTTGAAGAGTTGCTGGCTCATTTCTTAACCCCGTTCGACTTCGCGGCCTTCGCGCCCTCTGAGGTGAGAGATCGGCCGAGCGGGTCGCTGTTTGGTGTTGCTTTCGACGCATCGATGGCACCTTGGTCGCCAGCGAACTTGGTCCCAGAAAGCTCAGGGGAGGCGTCAGGGCGCAGGCGCCGGTACATGAGCAGATGGTACTCATCGTCGGTGATCAGGCCATCGGACAGGTCCTGGCGCAGCCGTGAGGCACGAAGCGTCAACTGAGGCTCCAACTCCAGGTCGGGTCGCAGCTCGGCCTTGACGAAGGTCACTTCGGCAAAGCCTTGGTAACCACTCTGATGGAGGATGAAGGAACAGATGTTGGTGAGCAGCTCGGCCACCGGCTCGTTCAGCTCGTCGGCGTTCATGGCCGCGATGCGGGCCTCGACCGACGATGTATTGACGCCCGAGGCGCCACGGCCGATGACCGTCGCCATGGTCTTGAGGCCGGCCTGGTTCTGGGCATTCAGAGTTTCGATGACCGACGTGATGTCGATGCCGACGCCGGGGTTTTTCTCGTTGATGATCTTGGGTTCAATCGAGTCCCAGTGGATCACGGCCTGATCGGCGCGAACGCTCGAAAACAGGGAACTGACCTCATTGAAGCGGGCCTGCATCCAAGCCTTCTGCTTCTCCTGGTCGTTCTTGATGTTCGCCGGCATGTTCTTGAGCAGAACTTCCTCGACCACCGTGATGTCGAGGCGGGGGTAGCCGGTCTTCTGCATGATCCGGTAGAGGTCGTTGATCACCTGCTGCCGGGCGGCGATCGTGTTGATCGACGACACGAACGTCGAATAGGAGTAGATCTCGGTCGGGTCGCGGCGGAAGAACGAGACGAAGAAAGTCGGGATGTCAAGGTCGATGCCGTCCTGGACGCCCTGAACCTTTTGGCGGGGTTTGAACAGACCTGGCTTCTTCTCGTACCACTCGATGCTCTGCATATCGACGACACGCAGTTCGCTCGGCGCTAGTTTGTCGTTGAGGACCAGCTCGGTGCCGATGGCACCGCGAAGCAGCGCCATGAAGCGGAACTCCTCGGCAATCGTTTTGAGGTCCTTCTTCAGCTGGAAGCCGAGGGTATAGTCGGTCGGAACCGTCAGAAACTTGATCTGCTGCACGAGCAGTTTAGTCTGGTCCCGGTCTATCTGCCCGTCCATATCACGGACCAGGATCAGCGGTTCGGTGTTTGCCATGGTAAGGTAGGAGAAGACGGCAGCGGACACGTCCGGGTCGGTCTTGAACAGACCTTTCAACAGAGTGCGGCTGTCGTCCGACTGACGCGACGTAAAGATGTCCGTCAAATGCTCCTGATAGAGAGGAGCGGTCAGGACGCGATCAGCAGCCTGCGGGTTGAATGTGGCAGTAGCGGAGATACCACCCTTTTTGGACGACTTCTTTGGTGAAATGATTTGGAGCAGTTGCCCTAGTGAGGCCAAAGTTCTGTCCTAACTGATGGTTCCCAGTGATATGGCTTCTTTGCGCCGGGATTTCACACCCATCTCAGGTCCATTCTTCATCGTAACGATGAGGTCTTGGGTGGTGAACATCGACCTGGGGTCGGCGTCGGACCTGTAGAGCAGGGCATCATTCACGCGAGTAGCGTAGATGCCGTAGGCGATGGCGTGAAAGAAGTGGTCATTGCCCGTTAGCTTCTGCCAAATGGCCGACGTGTCTTCCTTCTCGATGCGGACCATGTCTTGCAGGTGTGCGACGAGGAGATGCTCGTGCTTCCCGTAGCCCACCATGCTCATACGGCGCTTCCGGATCATCGTCGCGACGGTGTCGATCATCGTCGTCCGGTTGGCGCGGACGTGGCTGATGTTGTCCAGTTCGTCCTTGACCAGCTGCACGGCGGCCGACGTGGGCGAGCTGGCATACTCGACCGGGATCACCAGTCCATCAGTCTCCTCCATGATGCTGTTAGCGAGTGGGGTGTAGGGGTGGCGATCCATGCAGCCGCCAACCAGATTGAAGGTCTCCTTGATCTGCCTGACCTCATCGAGGAGGTTGTCAGCCGAGACCTGGCGGAAATCGAAAATCACCGGCTCTTTCTGGCCGAGATGGATCAGCACGATATGGCAGATGATGCCCATGTCGATGCCAATGATCACCGGCGCAGAGTGGGTGATCGCGCTGGAGCTGCCCATGACAGCCCGAATGTCGGTCTCGCTCAGCCGGGCATTGGAGTCGTTGAAGGATTGGCCTAGGACCGTGTTGTACCAGCGACGCAGAGCGTCCTTCGATTTATAAAGAAGGAGCTGATCGACCACATACTCGATGGTCAGGCGAGGAGTAGAAAAAGGATGAACGCGATAGCCACGGCCCCGGCGACCAGCGAACCTGGGTATCCAAGAACGTAAAGAACTATCATGTACATCAAGAGGGTGACCACAGCGTTCACAACGTAGAAACGAGCTTCCGAGATCCAGTCTCGAAACCATTTCAGTGTCGATTTCAGATAGATCATTGAGATCACCACTCAAGCCTTTAATGGATACAAAATTGGGGTTGAATTCCGGGATATTATGGTGTCGACATTTATTGCAACGGAGCATGTATTCATGCTGATCGCTGGCCTTGAATGAGGCGTCGATGCCGAAGCCCTCGAAGGTCGGAGTCGAGAACCCTTGGGTGATCCGATAGTCCGAGCCCTGGAGGCGGGACTGGAACAAGGCGAGCATTTCCTGGTCAGATAGATCCACTTCGTCATGGAAGAGGGCATCACTATTGATTGAGGTAGCGTCTGACTCCTTGTTGCCCGTGAAGTAGCCAAATGATTGATTTATTTGATACAAGCCCATAGATCGGATAGGCTTGTCGTAGCCGAGATTGAAGACACGTTCCTGACTTATCATTGGTCCGAAACGCGTTTGAGACGTACGTTTCATCATGATGTCGTCAGGCAGGGTGAAGATCGCGCTGACAGCAACGGTGCGGGCTAGGAAGGCGGCGAACTTGCGAAGCTGGACTTCGGTCAGACCGATCTGAGAGCATTTGATGACACACATGTTAGGCGACATGTCATCGACAATTTGCCTTTGGAACTCGTATCCGTTGAACGAGAAGGGCTTCTTGCGGAGCTTGGTGTTCTTCTCAATCCAGTTCGACATCGACATAGCGTCGGTGTCTTCAGCGAATCTCGTGCGAACCTGTGATCTGAAATCCTTTAGGTACTGGTTGTTTTTCACGCTGTCCGGCCATGGTTCGTATGGAACCCTAGCTCCAAAGCTTTGGCCTGATAGGCGGCAGAGGCCTGTTCGGCGGTAAGAAAGCGGCCTATGTGCGTCTTGCGGCCTTCATGCCTAATCATGGCCCTGAATGAATTTCTATGTTTCTCGAAGGTGACGCCTATGTATCCAGAGGTGTTGGTAACTGGAAGAGACATATTTCTTGCGTTATCGGTGTGAGTACCATCCTTGAGATTGTCCCAGCGATTGTCTGATCGACTATGGTTCTCATGGTCGATCTCAACTGGTTCGTCTCCCGTCATCCAAATCCAGATAACTCGGTGAGTCAGGTAATCCACGTCGAAGATACTACCGCGTCGATATCCATGACCGTTGGTGGCAGTAAAGGCTTCCTTCCCAGCAAACTTGGTGTTCCATGTCTTCCAGTCCTGCTCACGCGAGAACATCTCTCTCGGCCGCTCTCGCCAGCGAAGCTCGCCAGTGAGAGGGTCATAATCCAATAGCTGTCGAAGGAGTGTCTGTGTCAGCATTCTTGAGAGATAGGGACTCAAGACCCCGTTTGCATACCTATAGACTAAGAACCACGGTGGCTTGTGATTTGCTTTTTATACACGATCTAAGCTCCTTCACTGGAGCGCAAAATGTTCTACCCAACCATCAAAGACGAAACAGTCTTAATGCTGAACGTGGTCGTTCAGAACATCGAGAAAAACCCTTCCTACCTATCTAGTCCTGACTGTCCGTACTCGGATGTCATCAAGAAGTTCTTTCAGAGAACTGGCGCTGAAGTCGCGCCGGTCGACCTCTTCGCGGGCGAGGACGAGCTTGTCGTCATCGACACCCAGATCGCCAAGATCATCAATGATCTCGAAGCGTTTGGTGTGACCCTGACCAAAGAGGATGTCAGTGAGAAGCTGGCCTATTTCAAGACCAAGACCGTGCTGTTCGAGAAGCTGATCAGCATGAGAGAGCGGACGTTCACGCTCAAGGAGTTGAACGAGTTCCGTTCGACCATTCTCGGCTTCATGAACGAAATCTGCACCAAAGACCAAGTGACCGACCTGATGCTCAGGCTGGATGGAGCGCTCGCATGATTTTCCTACAAACTGCACCCCATTACTGGGCCAAGGGCCTGCCGGCCATTCCGCTGATGAGAGGCGAGAAGCGCCCGGCGATCAATCGCTGGCAGCTGTTCGCCGACACCAAGCCCTCGGACGAGGAGATGGCGGTCTGGCTCGACCATTTCCCCGATGGCAACATCGGTCTGCCGATGGGTCCGTCCTCGGGCCTGGTGGCCCTCGACATCGACACTGACGACCCCCAAATCCTCCACGTCCTGAACGGATTGCTGCCGCCCTCGCCATGGGTTCGAGTCGGCAAGAAGGGCATGGTCAAGATTTTCCGGTTCACCGGTGAGCGGACGTGCCGCATCAAGGGCGCTGACGGTGCCATGATCTGCGAAATCCTGTCCAAGGGCACGCAGATCGTGCTGCCGCCCTCGATCCACCCCGAGACCAAGCGGCCCTACACCGCCAACTGCAATCTCTATGACGTGCTCGCGAGCGTGCCGGCGCTTCCGCTTGGCATCGAGGATCTGATCCGGGGTTGCCTCCAGGACCTGGGCATCGAGGTCTCGGTCGGCGGCGGCAACAACAAGGTCACGACCTTCGTTCCGGCCGGCGCCCGCGACAACACCATGGTTTGGCATGCCGGGCTCCTGGCGCGCGCCGTCACTCGCGGCGAGCGTTCACTGCTAGAGGCTCTGGGCGAGATGGAGCATTGGGTCAATTCGTTCATCGAGAAAGTGATCGGCGATCCTCTGTCGGTCGAGAAGGCTCAGGCCAAGGTCATCGAGTTCCTGGTCCGCGATGTCACCGGCGAGAAGCGCGTCGGCCTGCCGGTCGGTTGGGACGAGGGATTGACGGAAGAAGATAAGGGGCGGTTAGGCCTCAGTTTCACCGAGGACGACGAGAAGTGGCCCGCCGACAAAATCCTGTTGTACCTGGCTGGCGAGTTCGAGCGGTTCTCCGACCACAACTCGGAGGGCAGGATCAACGCCATCAACGTGGCACTCGACAAGGTGGCTCGCGCCGCCGGCGTCATGAGCATGCTGGACGAAGAGCGGGTGCTGCGGTTCATCACCGGACAGTCAGCGTCGACCATCACAATGGCCACGCTCAAGAAGATGATCAATTCGCTTCGTCGGGGTGACATCGCCGGCGAAAACCATCAGGAAATCGCCGCTGCGGTGCTCAAATATGTCGACGAATTTGGCGAACATCGCTTCGATATGGGTGCTTTTTGGCAGTGGAAGGGCGCATATTGGGACAAAAAGGACCCAAATGAGCTGCTTCGGGTCATTTCCACCGAATTTGGCACGTATCCGGCCTGCAAACGCTATTCGGACTATGCCGGCGTTCTCAAGGTCATGCAGTCCCTGGCCATGAAGCCTCTGAAGCAGAACCTGCTCAAGGGGCTGAACTTTGCCAATGGCTTCCTCACCGAGAACTTCGAATTGGTCGCTCACAACCCCGATCAGGGCATGACCTACATCCTGCCGTTCCGATATCTGCCCGATCTCGCCGGCCACATGCCGATCTTCAACCAATTCCTGGCCGACAGCTGGGGTCACGACCCAGATTACATGGACAAGGTCGCCGCGCTCCAGGAAGCCATTGGTTCTACGGTCTTCGGACACGCCACGACCTACCAGCGGGCGGTTTGCCTGTTCGGCGCACCGGGTTCGGGCAAGTCCAGGGTCACAGCCATCTTGCAGGGCCTGCTGCCGCCGAATGCCGTATCGTCCATTCCGCCTACGGATTGGAACGACAAGTTCATGCCGGCCCAGATGCACTCCAAGGTGCTGAACTTTGCCGGCGAGCTGTCGGAGAGCAAGTCCATTCCGGGTGACGTGTTCAAGAAGATCGTGACTGGCGAGACGATTTCAGCTCAGCACAAGAACATGCCGTCGTTCGAGTTCCGCCCGATGTGCGCCCAGTGGTTCTCCTCGAACCACCTTCCCAAGACTCGGGACAGTTCCGATGGCTTCAACCGACGATGGTTGATCCTGGAGTGGAACAAGCGCGTCGACCCGGCCAAGAAGATTGTCGATCTCGACCAGATCATCCTGGAGCACGAGCGAGAGGCGATCGTTGCCTGGGCGGTCGAAGGCTTCCAGAGACTGGTCAAGAACAACGAATACACGCTTCCATCCTCTCACCTGGCATGTGCGGACCAAATGGCAACCGACAACAACTCGGTGCGATATTTTTTGGCAAATTGCCCAGCGATCATCGTCGGAAAGGCGAAGACGCTGGGCCTGTCACTGACACGCATTTCGTTGGGGGAGTTACACGGCGAATATTGGTCTTTCTGCATCGCTATGGGCATTGCCCAGCGTGTTTCATTGCAGGGTTTTCAGAAAATGATGAAAGAGTTGCAGAGCGTTTTCGAGTTTCACGAGGTTTTAGAGCCGAAGGCTTTGTCTGCCCCGACAGTTTCGTACGAGTCGATCACTCTTGCGGATCGGAGGAGGTAGTCGTGGTTTATGAAAAAGCATGGTGGGAGTGGGAAAGGGAGTTATATCTTGGCGCATCCAAATGAGACACGCTCTAGGCTCTACGCGGTGTTTGCCCATTCGGGCTTGAGCGTCTGCGAATTCACAACGCTTAGTCTATTGGAATTGGCAAAACTCAATATTGCTCAGCTGGAAGATATGGAGGAAGGTCTAGCTCACCTGAAAGAGCACTTCGCGGTTCTGGACGGGAGCAAAGAGCAGATGAGGTCCGTCCTGGACATGATCACTGTTCACTAGCCAGCTCCTGGACACTATCCCTGAAAAGGCTCGCTTCGGTAGAGCCTCTCCCTCAAGAAAGGCTCGCTCACGCGGGCCTTTTTCTT
Organism: Mesorhizobium sp. STM 4661; assembly: GCF_000359125.1. Classification (GTDB taxonomy): domain Bacteria; phylum Pseudomonadota; class Alphaproteobacteria; order Rhizobiales; family Rhizobiaceae; genus Mesorhizobium. Next base: position 96,230 of record NZ_CAAF010000047.1, read on the forward strand.
TTGGTGCAGGTTAGCGCCTGAACGGTAATGACAAGACAGTGGAAGGGAAACTCTAGGTTCTGGCGACTGATATCACTCCGATTTTCAAAATTTTTTCTGGGGTGAGTTTTAGACCATAGAGGGCGCTAACCCCAGCCAGGGCCATAAAAAGGTGTACTCCTTACTCCAGTTCACCACTGTCCAGCATGGTACTCTGTATCTAGGCCTTCGGGTCGGGGCGCGCCGCGCCTGCCTCGCCAGCCTCTCCCCTCGGGGACAGGACACGGGAGAGGTGTGTCGAAAGGAAACTTTCCCCTGCGGGGGAGAAACGAAGGAAAAGGGAAATGCCCGGCTTTACTCTCACGGCGGTATCCGCCCGCATTCGCAATCTGGACAACGATGTCCAGTGGAAGCTCTACACGGCGCTGGCCGCTCTGGCCAAGCTTCGTGGCACGAAGAAATCCACCCTTGCCACTATGGTGTTCGGCAAGGACAAGCCTTCCAAGGCGTTCAACAACGCATGGTCGCTGTCTGCCAAGTTCTTCGCCGCCGGCCTGTCCGACAGCACGAAGAAGGCTATCACTGACCAGCCGATTGACGAGGCGGTCAATGCCACCCTCGCGGCCCTCGCGGCCCACATGACGGCGCTTGGTGTCAACGGCAAGAACGCTTACGACGCGGTCGCGGAATACACGTCGAAAGACGCCATTCCCACGGCAGAGGCCGAACCCGAGGCCGCTCCGGAAGAAGCCGAAGTGACTGGCGAGAGCGTTGTCGAGCCCGAGACCGGTGCGCCGGCCGAAGTCCAAGACGTGGTCGGCAAGGCCAAGGCCTTGATCGAGGGCATGACGATGGATGAAATGAACGCCATCGCCATCTTCCTGAATGATCGCATGGTCGCCATGGCCACCACTGACACGCAGCAGATGGCCGCCTAGGACACATCACACCCTACCTAGGCCTCCCCACCGGGGCCTAGGCGCTGGCTACCCATCTTCTGGCGGGGTAGCCAGCATTACCTTAGCGCGGAGCCATCCCGGTATCCGCATCGAGCGGGGTTTCGAATTCCCCGCAAGGGGAAAACCATGCCCATACTCAAATCGTTCTCGGATCTTCCCAAGGTCCATGTACCTCGCATCTTGCCTGATTTGGGAAGCATTGCACTACGTGCTCAGCATCCAGGCGCCCGGCGGGTGTATCCGGCCAGGCACATCATCGACCCTCACGCCCTGTATCTGAGCGAGGGCACGGTCAATATGGCCAGAACCTGGTCCGAGTTGGGGGAGCACCATCCAAATACCCCCGACAGGCTACCCAGCGAGGCGCCACAGCGCCTTCGGCCTCGGGCACAGGGCAAAGGGCCTCGCAACGAGAAACGCCTGTACGCGCCTGTGAATGGGCATGCAGAGGGTATGAGTGTAATGTTCGTCGATAAGCTCACCGGCCAGGTTCTGGCCCGCTGCGTGGGCTCGCGTGAGCATGTGGTCGGCGAGGCCATCAAGCTCGCCCTTTCGCAGGGTGGTACGATCACCGATCTCGAAGTACGTCGGGAAACCTCAACCTAGGTTGGGGTTTAACAACTAGCCACAGGATTGAGGGCAGGGTGCGGGCACTGTACACATGTGTCTAGGACCTAGGATTTTGCTGAAATCAGTGCAAACATGAGGAATGCTCACATGAAGACCAAAATCAGCTCGGGCTTTGCCCTCCTCGACGTGAAGTCGGGCCGTGACGAATTGAATGCTCACTTCGCGACCGGACCCAAGACGCCAATCCCGGTCACGATCACCGGCTTCACCACTGGCATCTGGTCGGACGATGATGGAGTGTCTCGCGAATTCGGGATTGACGTGAGGGAGCTGACCACGGCCTAACTGCGGAGTTCCGACCTTGACCTGGTTCTGTACCTAAGCGCTTTCAACCGGCGCCATGACATAAATGTGGTTGGCAAAATTAGAGAGACAGTTCCGAAGACCTGAGCATGTGGCTAACTGCTCATCAAGCCTACAGCACAGGAGCCACTCCATCATGCTCTAAGCATCCCGCGACAGACCTGAGCACGTCTGATTAAACTGCTCGTCCCTCATTTACGGCGATCACATCGGCTGAGGCCGCCCATACCTACTTACCAAGTTGGTGTGATCTCCATAACTGACGGAGTTTGACTATGCGTGGCGTCAACAACCCTGTTGGCAGGGCGAAGCTTTGGCCAGCTCACGAACTCATCATCCTGATAGGAGTGATCCTCTATGGCCTCGTTGCATCCCTACTATGAGACCGCTGTTGCCAAACAGCGGCGCGAGTTTCGCGAAGAGATCACCGCCTTCCTGAAAAAGGTCGAGGTTCAGACCGCAAGGTTGACGGGACACCGGGTGCTCGAAATAATCCAATGATTTCAATGGTTGATGGGCTGCGGGGTGTTTAAAATAACTCAATGATTTCAATGGTCACCCTTGCTAAGTAGTTGAAATCGTTGGCCTTTTATACCCTATAGACTCCTCTATAGTATATTCTCTTTCTTTTTTCTTTCCCCCCTTACACGTTAGGAGAAAAAGGGGTCCAGAGAGAAATATTATACGTTGTACGGTCGGCGTTAAAACCGCCAATCCGAACGCTTACACTTTTTCGGTCTATAGGGTCTGGAGGATTTCGGAGCCTTCGATGGGCGAAAAAAACGCGTAGTGTAGAGCGTTCGCTCCACAACCGACCAGTTGCAGTTCACAATCCGCGAGGTTCTACCCATGCCGCACAACGGCCCGGTGGCTGCCTCCACACGCCTGGCCCTATGCCAAGAGGTCGGACGCCTTATGGCCTACTACTCGATACCACTCGCCCCGGCCGTGCGCCGGGCTCTCCTCACATTGGAAGGAGAGCCACGGGATAATCATCACAAGGGACCAGTTAGCGTCATCACCGTCTACCAATGGTTCAAGGCCTCTGGCGTCGTCCCCTACTCAGATACTCACATCACTGATGGAATGACTGAGGCCCAAGTGTCTCTCTTCCATGAGCTGATCCAAGTTCCCTCAATCGACCATGACGACGCCTGTCGTCGGGTCAAGGAGTACCTTCCGTGAAACAGCAACTCATCGAACGATGTTCTCACTTCGTTCCAACAGGAGTCAAGGCCGTGACCTATTTCCGCCCCACCAATCTCGACACGCCTGACCCGTGGCTGTGGTTCGACCGCTTGGTCCCACTGTTCATCATCGCCCTGGCGGTGTTGATCTTGGCATGGAGTTTCGCATGACCAAGAACGAGGATGCCTTAAACCTGGTCAGGGATTTCGCTGACATGTTCCGCAGCGGAGCGCAGGGCGCCGAGATGGACTGTGACTCAGCTATGGACCTGGCGCTGTCCATCGACATTCTTGTGGGGAAGAGAGTTAGGGCGCCCGCCAAAGATCAGCGTCTTTCGCCGCAGCCTCAAACGCCTTCCTGACTTCGTCGGCCGAAGCCCTGCCTTCTTCTGCATCAATGCAGGCCTGGACAGCCTTGCGCCATTTGGCGCCCCGCTTATCCCACTCAAGCAGCTCTTCAGCCGCCACCCGCACGTTGTTCACGCCGCGTGTCAATCCAACCTGCTTCGTCGCGACATAGACGGGAGGATAGAACCAAAGGCCAGACATCATGAAAGTCCTTATTGGCGGAACGCCTCTCGAAAGTATGGGATGGCAGGTTGATCTCGACAAGGTTCGCCTCGTCTGGAGAGAGGGCACCGAGCCGGCCAAGCAGCTGGTCTTCCTCACCAATCTTATCACCTCGGCTCGCGCTGAACGCGACCGCATTATTCAGGAGACATTTGGATGACCTACACCGGCAAAGACCTGATCCGCTGGGGCCACAAGCCAGGCCCGTTCTTCGGTCCCGCCATCGATGAGGCCAACCGTCTCTCGAAGAAGGGCTACAGCGAAGCCTTGATCGAGGAGATGATCCGCCGCCTGGTGCCCACACCCATCCCCGAGATCCAGCTCTACTCGACGAGCCGCCCCTTCGGTGTGTTCCTCGACGCCACCACCGAGGACGAGATCACCAACAAGGCAGCAGTCCATAAGGCCATGGACGAGTTGATGCGCCTGCCCACCGTGGTGAGCGGCGTGATCATGCCCGATGCCTGCCCAGCTGGCGTCATCCCGGTCGGTGGCGTCGTCGCCACCAAGGGCGCGATTCATCCTGGCTTCCACTCAGCCGACGTCTGCTGCTCGATGGCGATCACCGTCTTCAAGCGCAACGATGACCCGAAGCGGCTGCTCGATGCAGCATTCGGCATCACCCACTTCGGCCCGTCACCCAAACAGAGCCGATACAGCAAGGTGCCTCACACCATCCTGAACCGTTTCCGAGGCAATCCTTTCCTCGCCCAGAGCGAGAACATTGCCGGCGCTCACTTCGCCACCCAGGGCGACGGCAACCACTTCCTATTCGTTGGACACCTGGAGTCCACGGGACAGCTGGCGATGGTGACCCATCACGGCTCCCGTGGGCTCGGGGCGCAGCTCTACAAGCGAGGCATGCAGGCGGCGAGGCGGCACACCGCCATCGTTGCTCGACGCGCTCCACCGGCAGCTGCGTGGCTTGACGCCACGTCCGACCAGGGCTTCGCCTACTGGGAAGCTCTCCAGATCGTCCGCGACTGGACCGAAGCCAGCCACTTCGAGATCCACAATCGGATCGCAAGGCACATGGGCAACGCCATCATCGACCAGTTCTGGAACGAGCACAACTTCGTCTTTCGCAGAGACGATGGGCTCTACTACCACGCCAAGGGAGCGACCCCATCGTTCGCCGGGTATGAGCGGACGCTGATCCCGATGAACATGGCCGAGCCGATCCTGATCACGGCACCGACCAACAACGAGACCGCTCTTGGCTTCGCCCCACACGGCGCCGGTAGGAATATGAGCAGGACGCAGTTCATGAAGAGCTACGATCCCATACCGCCGGCCAACATCGACATCCGGTACTTCACCGGCAAGCCCGACCCCTCGGAATTGCCCGACGCCTACAAGTCGGCAGCCGGCGTGATCGCCCAGATCAAGAAGTACGACCTGGCCAAGATCACCGACCGTGTCCTGCCTTACGGCAACATCATGGCGGGAGACACCGCCTGGAGACGACCAACATGACCTACCTCCTGACCCTCGTCATCTGGGGCCACGTCTTCGTCCTCGACAGCGGCCTGACGGACTGTGAAATCTACGAGGTCGAGGCACCGCTCTACTGCGTCAAGGATGTGCAGGCATGAACCTCCGCGCCATCCGCAATCGCGACGATGATTTCGTCATCTGCCACGACCAGCCCTGCAAGAAGGGCGAGACCAACATCGTCGCCCACGTCTGGGTCACGCCCAGCTCGAATATGAGCGACAGGTTCGAGGCCCAGTTCAACGCCCCTCAATTCAGCTTCGAGGAGCTGGAGCTGATCAGCAACGCCTTGGCAACCGTCGCCCCGCGTGGATGGGAAACCGCCGAGACCGCGGTGAAAACTAAGGTTCGCGTTGCTTACGCTAGACTTGCGAGTATCAAATAAATACTTGCTTCTGCCCCACTCGTCTACAGGTTAGGACACCAGCCCTCTCAGGCTGGAAAAGCTTGGATCGATACCAGCGTGGGGTACCAAAATTCACGATAGTAGCTGGGGAAGGTTGTTCTTTCTGCCCTCCAGCGCCCGCTGACTTAACTGCACCCTAGTGGTGGCTCGTGCTCGAACACGAGGCGTCAGTGGTTCTTTGCCTCATTCGTCTACCGGTTAGGACACCAGCCCCCTCAGGCTGGAAAAGTTTGGTTCGATCCCAGCATGAGGTACCAAATTCAAAACTTAGCACCTTTACGAAGATTGTCAGGCGCCCAGAGCGACGACCCCTAACAGCGTGACCAATTCGGTTTCGCATGCTCTGGGAGAGTTTGAAGGAAGGGTCTAATGCCCTTCTAGCCTTTTTAGCTACAGTGCTCTTGAGGTTGATAGCCTTTTTGTTCTGCCGATAATATTCTCGCTGACACTCTAACTTCTTAAGGGCATTTGCCACCTTGTGGCGTTCATAGGATGCTCTCCTGGAAGCCTTAGACATATCAGGGTCCCTGGCCTTGTATTCAGCCATCCTCTGAAGCCTCACCTCGCGGTTCCGCTCATAGCTTTCTTTAGCTTGTCGCCTGATCCTCTCACGGTTCTTGGCTCGATATTCCGTGGCTAACATCAATCATCCTCTTCGCCCTTTAAATAGGGTTTGGAAGCAAAGGCTTAAAGGAGAACGGGCATATGCAGTTCACCGGCATCATCCGCAACTGGGTCGAGGACCCTTACTACAAATGCATCTGGGGCCAGGTCTTCGGCGACATCCTCGGCCGCTTCCCCGATGGAAAACAGATCCACACGTCTCGCGTCATCGAGCTGAACCGCGAGGCCGGCTACGTCACCACACACTCGGGCAACATCTACAAGCTCGAAGAGGAAAAGGTGGACGCCTGATGAGGATCGCCGTCATCTCTGGAACCACACCCAACGCAAATACGTCGCCCGACCCGGAAGCGAGAAGAGCTTCACGGGCGACATCAGGAAAGCACAACAGTTTCCGTCCAAGACCGCTGCTGAAGCTGAGTGCTACGGCAACGAGCACGTCGAGATGTGGAACGGACTGGAGAGGTTTACGTGACCCTTGACGACGCACAGGACACCTTCCGTGACCGGAAGACGCAAACCGCCGCCGCCGACTACCTCAAGACGGCACTCGAATATTGGCGCGACGACATGATCGGAACCACCACTTTGATCTCGGCCATCGAAGAGGTCGAGCGCAGTCTGAGACAGCATGAACTGGAATGGTTCAAATGAGTAAAGCCAAACAACAGCGCATCCAGCGCCGTGTCCTGAACAAGACCCTGGACTTCTTCCGGGGCATCAGCGGCCGGCGGCTCGCTGGCCGTAGCCATGGTCGTGGTTTGAGCCGCGACCAAATCAATGAACACAGCACTCGGGTCCTCATGGACGACCCGGTCGACTAACAACCCACAACACCAACACATCCACAACAAGGCTCGCTTCGGCGGGCCTTTTTCTTTTTGGAGAGAAAGAAATGACCCGTTACACGATCCGTGACAACAAGACGAACGAAATCCGCAACAACCAGACCTTCGAGAATTACTGCAGCGCCTTCGACGAGCTTCAACGCATCGGCGCCAATTGGCAGCGTACCCTGTACCTCCATGACAACCGTTGGCGCGACGATTGGAACCGTGCCCAGACGCTCGATCTGACCGAGTTCGGCTTCGAGCCGATCAAGGATCACTTCCTGATGCTCGCCAGCGATGACTCCGCCGATGCGGTGTACGTCACCTATTTCCAGGATGAATGGGCCGGCGCCAAAAGAAAGCGCACCTCGCCCATGAAGCTGGGCCGCTACCTGAAGCAGTTCTATCCGCAGCTCACCGACGACGAGGTCACCACCCAGTCGACGACCATCTTCACGAAGCTGCTGAAGATGGACCTCCAGCTGGCCTATAGCGCCGACGACATCCAGGCTATCTACGAGGAAAGCCACGCCGGCGCCTGTGGCTCCTGCATGAGTCACAGAATGGACTCCGGTCATTGGAATTCGTGGCAGAAGGACCACCCGGTTCGCGCCTATGCTGGCCCCGACCTGGCCCTGGCCTACATCCGCAAGCCCGTCACCGGCGAGCTGCTCGGCCGTGCCCTCGTGTGGCCCGAGAAGAAGAAGTTCGGATCGACCTACGGCAACTACGACAAGATACGAGCTGCCCTTCGACAGGCCGGCTACACGTCTGACGGCAACTTCGACGGCGCTCGTATGACCCGGCTCGTGCAGCGCCGGAACGGCAACACGGTCTATCTGGCCTGTCCGTACCTCGACAACGGAAACGGCTGCCATGACAATGGCGAGTACCTGGTCATGGGTCGGAACTCAGCGTACGACCGCAAGGATAGCTCGCAGAATGGTTACATCACCATCCAGGAGTATCGCTGCGCCATTAGCGGTGAATTGATCCCGGCTGCCAAAGCGTTCGAAGTTATGAGCCCCGACGGCCTGAGCACTGTCTCCATCCTTCGCGACCTCAGGGACACGCACACCGAATATCACCACGGCTCCCGTTGGTTGAAGTCCGACAATGACGACGACTACATCGTCGTCGGCGACGGCAAGCGCCTGCCACGTGGTGTGGTCTCGAACTACTATCGTAAGTGTGCTGTGACCAAAAAGTTCTACCTCCCGTCAGAAGGCATGAACACCAACGACGGATGGGTCTGCAACCAGGTTTATTTCAGAGACTATGTCGTTTGCCAGGTGTCGAAGTCCGTTCTCAAGAAGGACCGAGCGGTCTGGATGGAGCACGGCGCCTGGTGGCACCCTGAGATGCTCCGAACCCATGGTGTCCAGGTCGAGGGCAAGAACTACGCTCGCCTTCTCCAGGCCGCATAATGGAAAAGTACCTGGAAATGTTGAGCTTTTGTAGACCAGCCGGCAGCGTTTACGAGGAAGCCTTCGTCGAGAAGTATCTCCGCGAGCCTCACCGGCCCATCGAGGACGGCTACGGCAACCAGATCATCGATGTGGGGTCCAAACCCAATATCGTCTGGTCCTCGCACACCGATACCGTCCATCGTGACAGCAGGCTTCAGCACATCGAAGTCGGCAAGAAGGATGGATTTGCCCGTGTCGCTCCCAGGCAGAAGCTCTCCAACTGCCTGGGAGCCGACTGCACGACTGGCGTGTGGTTGATGTTGGAGATGGTCGAAGCCGGCATCCCCGGCCGCTACATCTTCCACCGTGCTGAGGAGCGGGGCATGCTCGGCAGCACCTGGCTCGCCAAAAATGCTCCTGAGTGGTTGAAAGGCATCGACGCTGCCATTGCATTCGACCGCATGGGCACCAACGAGGTGATCACCCACCAGGGCAGCTGTACGGCGTCCAATGAGTTCGCCACGTCTCTCGCCACCATTCTCGGCGGCGCCTACAAGCCCAGCTCGAATGGTGTCTACACCGACACCAAGGCCTACGCCAGGATCGTGCCCGAATGCACGAACATCGGCGTCGGCTACTATCGCCAGCACAGCCCCTCAGAGAGCCAGGACCTGAACCACCTCAAGTGGCTGCGAGACGTGATGGTCAAGTTCGACCAGAGCACCCTCGTGTTCAAACGCGATCCCGCCGCCGTGGCCGAATATGATCCCTACGACTTCTACGAATGGGATCAGGCTCAGTACGATTGGAGCGCCTACGTCAACCTCGTCCGCAGGAACCCCAGCACGATCGCTGCGATCATGCAGGACCTGGGCTACGACTACGACAAGCTCGACATCGACATCTACAAGCGAAATCGTAACAAGACCTCAGCCCTATAGACTAAGCTCCGATAGAGCTTTCATCTGGAAACTCACCACCTATATCCAGACATGTTGTCACCAGATGAACGTCGAGCACGAGATCGAGGTTATTACGCCAAGATGTCCTTGGTGCGAAAACTGAGAAAAGTAGCGCTTCAGGATAATCGGCGTTTATCCATCACTAGAGCAATCCAGGGACTACAAGTCGACAATGAAGTGTGCATGTGGAGAAGACCACCCAGGCTGTCTGGATTTTCATCACGTAACAGATGACAAAGAGGTAAACGTCGGTGACGCTGTCCGTCTGGGTTGGTCGATCAAGCGGTTGATGACCGAAATTAATAAGTGCGTAGTGATGTGTTCAAACTGTCATCGAAAACATCACTACGTTAGATATCTGGGTGTAGCTCAGCCTGGCCAGAGTGCTCGGTCTGGACCCGAGAAGTTCGTAGGTTCAAATCCTACCACCCAGACCACGGAACGTAGCTCAAGTAGAGCCCTGCATTGATAAAAGCGGTTATGGAGGTTCTACTCCTCCCGTTCCGTCCACAAACAGCGCATAGCCCAGCCGGGGGTGGCGCATGTAACACCGGCAGTCAGAGCGAGCCGCCCTCCTTTCCAGCGCAAGCTGTACTAGGCCGTGATCTGATGGGTAGAGCGTTTTACGCCTATCCTAACCAGTTCTCGTAATCCACCGACCATGATCGGGGTCTTCATGGAGGCCGCAAGAACTGGTTTGGACAGGTGTAGGCACCCACACGGACCATCGGTCGACCGGACCATCCCAGCTCTTGGCTATGTCAAAGGCAACGTCCAGGTCCATGTCGATGAGAGCGAACCGGATCAAGTCGAACGCCACCCTCGATGAGATCGAGGCACTGGCTGTGTACCTGCGTAAGGTCGTGCTGCACTAGCTGATCACTTGGAAACAGAACGATCCGCCTGGCCCCACGTTATGGGGCCTTTTTCATTTTGGAGAACCATAATGAGCCGTGAACAATTCCTCGTGGAAGTGATCCGTGAGAACCACCAGTGGCATCTCGATTACGATGATGTCGAAGGCTACCCAGGCAGCGATCTGCACACCCGGAACCTCGAAGCACTGGCACCACTCAAACCCCGCTGGCCCATGCTTCTAAACCTTCGCAAACAACACAAACGTAAGGATCTACCCAATGCCTCGTGAACAGGAGGTTAGTGATGTTTTCGAGCCAGGAGACATCGTCCGTCTCCGATACGGCACGGCCTCAATGATCGTCATCCAGGCCGGCCCCACCCACCTAGTCGCCCGCTACAAATCTGACCCTCATGGCAGATCGTATGGCACCCCACAACCCCGCAGAAACTCGGACTTTGTCCGGATTGAAACAAAGGAAACCATCACCATGTCGAAGCTTTACCAGACCATCACCGAGCCCAATCGCTTCGGCTCGTTCCTCGCTCACAACAGCGCCGGCCAGATCGTTCTCGAAATGAAGGGCACCAGCGGCGGCGTCGAGGCCTTCAACCCCGACGCGGTCGAAGAGGTTCGTCCCTACACTGTTGCGGCAGTCAGTGGAGGTTCTCCCAGGCACTTCATCACCAAGAAGGGCTCTGTCGACAAGGGCGATGTTGTTCTGACACCAACCGGCATGCTGCTCCACATCATCCGGCTCGACACCAAATCCGCGAAAGTCGAGGGCACCTTGAAGGGACGCAAGCTCCTTTCGGAAGCAGTCGATCTGCCGGCGAACGAGCTGGAAGAAATCGAAGACTGATCAACCTACCCGACCCGTTCCTTTGGAGAAATCTCGAAAATGGCTTCGTTCGAAATCGTTGAAGTGACCGGCGCCGGCAATGTGTCTTTGCCGCATCTTGGCGTCTTCCCTGACGGCAAGATGGCTGCTGGTGTCGTAGCGTCCATGCTCCTTCACAATCCCGAGAAGAAGTATCAGCCTCGTCCGATCATGGTGTCGGCTGACTGGCGTAAGCGGGAGACAGAAAAGAACCACCCGCACTTACCATGGGGGGATGCCCTCAAGCCGATCCCTGACCACTTTGCCTGTGTGTCGGACAAGGACCCGGCAATGGTCTCATACTTCGCGAGTGAGAACTCGGGCAAGCTCGACCGGCGGACCAACGTCCACGTCAACCGCTATCTGCTGGAGTTCTATAGCTTCTTGCCGGTGGACACGCGGCGTCGACTGGTTTGGAACTTTACCGGAGAGAACCCGGCAAATCTGCTGTTCGCCTCAACCGCCGAGGACATCGTCGACATTTACGAGCGCGGTCCCAGCTCCTGCATGTCCCACGAGTCTTCCTACTACGCTCCGGATGAAAATCCAACGGCCGCCTACGCAGGTCCTGACCTACAGCTGGCGTATGTCAATGATGAGTATGGCGATCCTGTTGCCCGCACCGTGGTCTGGCCTGCAAAAAAGATCTTTTCCACGATCTATGGTGACGAGGAGAAACTTCTGCCTGAACTGAAGAAGCTCGGCTATCGGAAATCGTTCTTCGAGTTCGAAGGCGCTCGTCTGACACTTCGGAGAGCCGGGGGATATTTTGCCTATGACGGCGAGGATGTCTCTGGCTATCTTTGCCCCTACATCGACTTCGCGAGCAGTGTCGAACCCATCGATGGCTACCTGGTCGTCACCCGCAAGGGAAGATATGAATGCCAAAGCCAGTCTGGCGTCGCTGAGAGGGCCGCAAAACGTTGCTGGAAGTGCAAGAGCATGCGCAACCAACATGCCTTCTTTGATGTGGACGAATATCCCACCGAGTCCGTCTGTCAGGACTGTGCTCACGACAAGCTGGTCATCTGCGCCTACGAGCAGCGTTACCTCTCACTCGGTTGCGATGCCCATGCCATCAGTGGTGGCCGATACGTCGGCAACTATGCCTATCGACATCACACCTTCGTCTGCCTTGGCAATGGTCAGCGCTACCTTCAAGACGAGGCGGTCTACCATCAAGGCGACAAGTACTCGGAAGAGGGTCTCGCTCAGTTTCTGAGGTCTAAAGCGGCTTAGCACCTTTCCGAAGATTATCAGGCGCCCAGAGTGGTTGATAGTTGGTGTAGTGGCAGGCCTGCAAGAACTGGTCTCGATCAGTCAGATCGAACGAGGCCAGAGGTCTCTTGTGGTCCAGATGCCACTCACCATAGTTCTGCCAGGTCATACCGGGTTGAAACAGGCTGGTGATGATGATCCGGAGCGTCAACAACGTGCAGCCTAAATCGGCAACGGCTGAGCCCTGACCCTTCACAGCTTTGTAGAGCCGTGACCGCAGGTAAGCCGCCAACTTGAAGGACGGGTCCACAGCCCTGCGTCGGTTCTTGTACTCTCGGCTTTTCTGGAGGTGAGCTTGCTTACGTCTTTGATAGGTTTCTGCATTGGAAGCTGTCGAACGTAGGGGATCAGCTTCTTTCCACTCCTTCGCAGCGAGTTTCAACCTGTCCTGATTGGCGAGGTAGTAGCCCTTTGCGTAAAGCAACCTCTTTTCATGGTTCTTCAACCGGTAAAGTCTTGCATTTCTTCTCTTCATCTCAGGGTCGGCATAAGGCATCAACCTCATATAATGAACCGAAAAGGTCCAAACAACTATGCAAGAATTTCTTAACATGATCCGCTACAAGCGCCCGGCGTTCTCCGCGACGGAAGAGATCTTCGTGAACAAGTTCATCCGTCCACTCGGCACCAAGACCGATAAGTTTGGCAACCTGATGAAGTCGATCGGTGATCACCCGAACACCCTTTGGTCCTGTCACACTGACACGGTTCACTGGACTGAGGGTCTACAGAAGGTCATTCACAACGACGACACCGTGGCGCTACCCGAGTCCTCGCACTCAAATTGCCTGGGTGCCGACTGCACCGCTGGTGTCTGGTTGATGACGGAGATGATCAAGGCCAAGGTCCCCGGCCTCTACGTGTTCCATCGCGACGAAGAGAACGGCGGCGGTGGTTCCATGCACATCGCCAGCAAGACTCCTGATCTGCTCAAGGACATCGACGCGGCCATCGCCTTTGACCGCTTCGGCACCAAGTCGGTCATCACCCACCAGTTCGGCCGCTGCTGCTCAGACGACTTTGCAGATAGTCTTTGCGAGCAGCTGCCGGGCTCGGAGAAGGACGACAGTGGCCTGTTCACTGATACGGCCAACTACGTCGATCACGTCTCGGAATGCACAAACATCTCGGTCGGCTACGCCGGCCATCATAGCCACAAGGAAGTCCAGAACCTGAAGTTCTTGAACGATCTCAAGAACCGCATGATCAAGCTGGACACCAGCAAACTGCGGTTCTCTCGCGACTTGAAGGACACCGGCTACCCCCGGTACAAACCGCAGTTTGCAGCCAGTCGTTTCGATGACTGGGTGTCCAAAACCAGAACTCTGGAAGACCTTATACGTGCCAACCCCGGCGCAGTTGCAGACCTGTTCGAAATGTACGGCCTGACGGCCGGCGATCTGGAGGAGCACATCCATGGCTCACATTAACATCTGTGGGAACTGGGGAACGCTCGTCGTGAATGCGGAAACCGGGGAGGTGGAAGATCACCACCTCAACGGTTCCGGATACCAGCACATCAAGAAGTTCGACATCGCCGAATATACCAAGGCCTATGGCCAACCTCCGGTCGGCGATCTCGACATCTTGGACCTTGGCTACTGGGCTGGCGATGGAACCTACATCGAGGCTGACGAGTACCATCGCGAGATGACTGGCACCGGCTGGTCACCAATCATAGCCAACGAAGCGACGGGAAGGGTGCTGCAATGACCAAGTGGCCTGATCGACTTACGCTGCGAGACACCAAAATCCACGCCGATGAAGGTCAGCGCATCTACACGACCGCCACTGGGTACGGCTACGAAAAATGTGAATACATCCGCGCCGATCTCAACGCACCGGAAGTCAATACCGATCGATCTCTCGTAGACGAACTGACAGGAGCGCTCCGCTTCATCATGGCCTTCTACGAACCCGGCCAGCGCTACCTCGACACCGAAGCATGGAAGCATGCAGAGGCCGGTGGCCGGCGAGCGCTGGCTCGTGGTGAAGCTGCTCTCAAGGAAGGGGTTACCAGCGTCCCCCAGCTCGGCGGTGCGCCTGACGATCTGCACAACTTGATCAAGGTCACGTTCGCGGACATGTCCATCGAGCGGATGAATGAGGTTTGTCAGCAAGTCCTATCGATGCGGAAGGTGACAGCATGAGCATCGTCAGCCAAGCCTCATACTTCACCGCTGGCGCCCACGCAGCGGTGGGCCAGAAGAGAAAGTACTGCGGGGAGGACTACATCCACCATCCCGCCCGTGTTGTCGCCCTGGTGCGCTCTGTGACCCACAATCAAACGAATATGTGTGCCGCAGCCTGGCTGCATGACACCGTCGAGGATACCAAGGTCACGCTTGAGCAGATCGCCTTCCACTTCGGCGAAGAGGTGGCGGCTCTGGTTGAGCAGCTTACTGACCCATCCGTGCCCTCAGACGGTAACCGTGCCGCTCGCCGAGCAATCGACCGTGAACACACGGCCAGGGCCTCGCCCGATGCCAAGACCATCAAGCTCGCTGATCTGATCGACAACGCTTCGTCGATCACACAAGCCGACGCCTCCTTCGCCAAGGTCTACATGACCGAGAAGAAGGCGCTGCTCGAAGTCCTGACCGAAGGACACCAGTCCTCCTCGCGAAGGCCAAGCAGCTGGTCGATCAATATTTCGATCACCAATAGATAACCGCCCAACACTCCTTCTCACTTTCAGGGAACAACACAACATGACGACAAGTCATGAGAGGAAAACGCATGTCAAATTTCCAGCTCTATGCCGTAGAGCCGCAGCAAGATGGGACCGAGGATATCTTCGGTCCTGAAGTCGCCGCTGAGATGAAACTCCCGTTTGATTACGGCTGGGACCACTGGAGTGTATACCAGGGTGCTCACAAGGTCGCGGACTTCACTGACTACCAGCTGGCCTTCAACACGGTCTCAGCCCTTAACGCCACGATGCTGCTTGCATCGTGATCCTAACACAGGAAATCCTGCTTCAGCTTCTCACCTATGATCCCGAAACAGGAAAGCTTCGGTGGCGTGAGAGGCCTGAGTCTCTCTGTAAATCACGCCAGTCTTGGCGAGCCTTCAACTCACGATGGGCTGGCGAGGACGCATTCACAACCATCGGCAAGAACGGCTATCACAATGGCTCCATCTTCGGAAAGAAGATGTACGCCCATCGTGTCATCTGGATGATGGTCTACGGTTATTGGCCTGACGAAGTGGACCATGATGATGGCGTGAGGCCGAACAATATCCTCACCAATCTGAAAGATAAAGACCACGCTGGAAATATGCAGAATATGACGAAGCGTGAGGACAACAGCAGCGGCCAAACGGGTGTTTCGTGGGACCAGCACCGCCAGAGATGGCAAGTCCACATTACTCACAACAAGAAACACATAGCTCTAGGTCGGTTCGTCTCAAAGGACGAGGCCATCTCTCGTTATAGGGAGAAGAAAACCACTTTGGGCCTCTCTGAGCGGCACGGCACCTAACCAATCAAGGATCAACTATATGCTTATCGCGCAACAAGACTTTGTCGCCCAAACGGGTGGCATTTCCGAGACCAAAGCCTTTGGTTTTGAAATGAATGGCTTCGCATTCCATACGGTGATCTCTGGCATCTATGCAGATAAACTGCGGGCTCCGTTCCGAGAGCTGGCAACCAACGCCAGAGACGGCCATGCTGCCAAGGGCAACCTCTACCAGCCCTTCGATGTCTTCTTACCGTCGAAGTTGGACCCGACATTCAAAGTGCGTGACTACGGTATATCGCTCAGCCACGAAGAGATCATGGGCATCTACACGACCATGTTCGCTTCGACTAAGCGTGGCTCGAACGAAGCCACGGGGATGATCGGTCTGGGGTCCAAGTCGCCCTTTGCTTATACATCGGTCTTCACCGTTATCGCCTACCTCGGTGACTACAAGCGGACCTACTCGGCCTTCATCGGCACAGATGGTGTCCCACAGATCGCCTTGCTCGACATGTGTCAAACCACTGAGCCTGATGGCGTTGAGGTATCGTTCCCTGTCAAGGTCGAGGACGTGGACAAGTTCCGCAACATCGCTCCCGACGTGCTCTTCGGCTTCGATCCTTTCCCCAACATCTTGAATGAGCAATTCGTTCGTCCAGCCCCGGTGACCCTCTACCAGGGGATGGCTGGACTCTCTACGATGCTAAGACTGTACCGTTTGGAGCCAAACTCATGGCTCGGCAAGGTGGGGTCTGCTATCCGATCTCGCCGACCTCGCTCAGCATCACAAGCACACTCTTCAACTGGCCCGTCGTCATCGACTTCCCGATTGGTGACCTGTCAGTTGCCACCTCTCGCGAAGCTCTCGGCTACGACAGTCGCACTATAGCGGCCATCACCAAGCGGATCGACGAGACTGTGCTGGGCATGACCGAGCTGCTGAAGGATGAGGTCAGCGCTGCCGCCAGCTACCTCGAAGCCTGCAATATCCTGGCTGAAGGCAAGCATCACAATAGCCCTAAGAAGCCTCTGTTCGACCTTGTCGGCGCTCACCTGACCTGGGGCGGGAAGCCGCTCGTGGAGAAGATCCGGTGCCGCTCATCCTGGATCGGTGCTCACGGTGCCGAGCTGCGGCCCAGCAAAATCGCGATGGGTCAGCTGCGCAAGTCTGTCGCTCACAGGCCCCAGTCGGTCAGCGAGATCTTCGCCAGCCCCAAGGAGATGATGGAGACCTTGGTCTACGTCGAGTTCGAGGGCCTCAGGTTCGGCCCCTCCCGGATGCGACAGGCCATTCTCGACAACACCGACAAGAAGGACATCCTGTGGATCAGGGCGACCAACCTGACCACGTTGGCGCCGCTCATCGAGGGGCTTGGCGGGCCTGAGTGGACCGACCTGGGTGTGGTTCCGCCGCTCAAGTGGGAGAAGGGTCCAAAGACCGCAGCCAGGAAGCTTCAATATCTGTCGCCGGCGGGGTCGGTTTATCGCCAATATGAGCTGATCGCGACGTATGACACAGTCGTGCCTACTGACGAGATGTTCTACGTCAAGCAGGACTCAGCCGATTTTGATCTGAACGGCAAGACGGTCAGCAAGAAGGACCTTCACAACGCGATCAACAATCTGATGAAGGCCGGCGTCATCCCGCGTGGCGAGAAGGTCTATCTCCTTAATAAGGCGGCTCAGAAAGTTCTCGACACCGTGGACATGATCGACCTGAGCGTCTTCGCCAAGGAGAAGCTGGCCGATATGGTCGACGCCACAAGCCTGCGCCTGCCTGACGCTAGCTGGCAGGCTAGGGAGCGGGTCGACAAGTGCCAGAAGGTGCTGAGCGCCGAGGTGCCAGTTCCAGCCGAGATCCTCTCTGTCTGCAACCTGGTTGTCGACGACGCGGCAGGCCCGAAGGCCACGTTGGCGTCGGATAGTCCTCTGATGGAGGTCTACCGGAGGTACTACCCCGCCGAGTACGCAGCCGCATCTTCGAGGGCCGACCCCGTCGTCCAGGCCTACCACGAAATGCTGGAGACCTATCCGCTGCTCAATCACACGATCTCATACCCAACCAAATTCAACCACTACATGGCTTTGCTGGTCAACCAGTGCCCTTAGAGCAATCGGTCCTCCAAGAGCTTCTAGATTATGACCCAGTTACAGGACGGCTCACCTGGAAACGTCGTGACCTGAAGTGGTTCAAAGCTGAGCGTTGGCAGAAGCGGTGGAACACTCGACACGCTGGAAAAGAAGCTTTCACCTCGATTAACAACCGAGGCTATCTGTCAGGGTGCTTGTTGGGAAAGAAGGTTCTTTCTCAGCGAGTCATTTGGATCTGGATGACCGGTGAAATTCCTGTTGAGGTTGATCACGAGGATGGCGTCCGAACCAACAATCGCTGGACGAACCTTTTCAACAAATCCCACCAGGATAATAGCCGAAACCAGCGACTTCGGAATACCAACTCCTCGGGTTTCATGGGAGTCCACTTCAACACGAAGTGGGGAAAATATGTCGCCCAAATCCGTGAAGGCACGGTTCTACATCTCGGCGCCTTCGACACAGCCGAGGCTGCTTCAGCAGTCTATGAGAAGGCAAAAATTGCTTTCGGATACCACTCAAACCATGGACGACAAATATGAACGCAATCCCATACACCATCTCCCGTGACGCCCTCACGGTCTTCCTTCAGGGCGTGCCTCATTCCATGGACGACAGCCACCCGAACTACACCCAGGTCCGGGACATGCTCGGCACCGATCTCGACGAGGATGAGCTGATAAAGCTCGTCTCCTATCGCGAGGAGCTGAAGGCGATTACCGACAACTACGGTGATGTATCAGTCGGCGTGGACTGCGTCCTTTACAAGGGTAGGGCAGTCTCCACCTACCTGACCCAGAGCATGCTGACCCTGATGGGTCTCGGCAAGGACATCGGCCCTTGGGCTCGGTTCATGGACAAGCTCTATCTAAACCCGTCGAAGACGGCGGTTGATGAGCTGTTCCTGTGGCTGGAGAAGGCCAACATGCCGATCACCACCAACGGCAACTTCCTCGCCTACAAGAAGGTCAGGGACGACTACACCTCGTTCCAGCTAAACCCCGATGGCACCAGTGTCGACAACCGCGTCGGCGCCAGCCCCTCGATGCCTCGCAACGAAGTCGACGATAACCGCGACAAGCACTGTAGCGCCGGCCTGCACTTTTGCTCTTGGCACTACCTGCCTCACTACAGGGGCGGTCAGGGCAAGGTCATAATCGTCGAGGTCAACCCGGCCGACGTGGTGGCGATCACCGCCGACTATCAGAACTCCAAGGGCAGGGCCTGGACCTACAAGGTGGTCGGAGAAATCGACCAGGTCCACACCGAGTTCGCCTTCGCGGGAGTACCGCTCGCCGACTAACCCCCCGTACTTCCCACCCCTGCAAAGGCTCGCTTCGGCGGGCCTTTTGCTTTTATGAGGAACTTTCCAGAATGCACTTCCATTTGACGGAGGTGAGTACGAACAGCAAAACAGGCCCAATCCCCGTAGCCACAGTTTCGAACGAAAGTTGTCCGACGAGCTGTCCGCTGCTCGGCGCCGGCTGCTACGCGGAAAACGGCCCTCTTCGTATTCACTGGGACGCGGTGACGAAAAAACAAAAAGGATGGAATTCGAAGAATTTACTAAAAGGGTTAGAAAGTTGCCACGTCATGGGCTTTGGAGGTATGGACAAGCGGGTGACTTACCGGGGGAGGGTGATACAATTGATCCAGTTCAACTAATTGAGTTGGCCAAAGCGAACCAGAACCGACCGGTGATCGCCTTCACCCACAAGCCTCCAACGGAGGAAAATTTGGAAGCACTCCAACAGGCTTCCGACCTGGGGTTCAAGGTCAATCTGTCCGCCGACAACATGGCGGAAGCCGATGAATTCTGTGATCTGGGGGTTTCGGTCGTCGTCGTCCTACCACTTGAGTATTCGAGAAAGACCAAGGGTAAAGAGTGGCTGGAAACGATTACCGCTTATAAGGAGAGAACAAAATCTCTCCCAAAAACCACGCCAAAGAAAAGGCGAATTGCTGTTTGCCCAGCAACCTATACCGACACTCGTTGCAGTGAGTGCCGGATATGCTCAAACCATGAAAGAAACGGGATAGTCGTCGGGTTCCCCGTCCATGGGTCGAGAAAACTAAAGATTAAAACAGGGTAAAATGCGGTGGATCAACTTCACCTGGGTGAACAACACCCGAAACATTGAGGCATGAAATGAGTAGCGTAATCGATGCACTAACAGCGGAGGTGATAAACAACCTCTTACGAGAGCTTGCGTCAGAACTAGACCTCCACTACGAAGAGGGTGATTTCTTCGCCCTAACGCCGACCCTCGATCGAATGAAGGCTGCCGCCACGCTGGTTGAGAAGAACGGCTTCGAACTTCCTGACAGCTACCGACACATCCTTCGTCGCTATAATATGCAACGCCAATAATATAAGAGGTGGCTAATCTGCCCGCTTTTTTATCACAAAGATTGATATTTGTTCTGGTAGTACCAAAACGCTCTTGCTCTTTGTTTCACGCTGTAACATAAGCGTTAACAGGGCTTCGAAACCCGGATCGCAATAGAGGGCACCCTGTGCTCTCGAACTCGTGGCGTCACTTGGCGGTGTCGCCCAAACCTGGCTTTGGCCGGGGGCGGTGCGTCATGTCCAGGCGAGAGCTAAAAGCCACCGGCTTGTCTTGCGACAAGTTTCGAACCCCCGGCTCGGGGGCCGAGTAAGCAGTGAAACTTTTCCTCGCAACCTCTTGGGACCGTTGCAAAAATGTACCTAGTACTGTCGGATATTGCGCCTCAGCTTCAGGTGTCGACGAGGACTCTCGCCTACTGGGCACAGAGAGGTATGCTTCCCGGAGCTATTAAACTGGGACGTATATGGAAGGTAAGGTCTCGCGAATACCACCTTTGGCTCAATCAAAAGCATGAAGCAGGCATCCCATGGCAGAATTGTACAAACGTCCTGAGTCCCCCTATATCCAAGCTTACATTACCGTCGACGGCGTCAGGTCACGTATCAGCACTCAGGAAAAGACTAGAAAGCTTGCCAAAATCAAAGCAGACCTGATTGAGAAGAGGAGGAACGAAGAGGCAGAGGCTGCCAAGATAACAGCCCAAGCGCAAGCCGGTCTCCGGTTTGTCGACGCGTGCGATCGATTCTTCATCGTAAAGACCAATTTGCAGCCAAAAACGGTTGTCAACTACAACAGCAATATTGCGAATATCTATAGGGTATTGGGCGATTTCGTTCTCCGAGCCCTTACGATAGCCGACATCAAATCCTACGTGTCAACTCGTATCCAGACAGTTGGCTCGGTAGCGATCAGAAGGGACCTTGGGTTCCTGTCCTCGCTCTATAACACGGCAGAAGATTGGGAGGACGAGAAGCTTCCGAACATCGTTTCTCAGTATGACCAGTCAGGGCTTCCTGAGGCGGTCGAGCGCAAGAAGTGGCTCCGAGGGCACGAGGTCCAGAGGCTGTTGGACGCCTGCACGGCTGTCTATCAGAAGCTCTTTATCTACCTCGCGGTCGACACCGGCATGCGGTCGGGAGAGCTGAAATGCCTGAAGTGGGAAGACATCGATTTCAAACGTCGTGAGATTGTCATCGGCAACCAGGAGTGGAACCGGACGAAGAACGGCGAGACCAAGATCATCTACCTGAGCGATCGGTCGTGTAGCGCACTTTTGCACACACAGAAAGGGTCGAACTCTCAGTGGGTTTTCCCATCACCGACCAACACCGAAGAGGACAACCATATCACCACCACCAAGACCTGGTGGAAGGGTGTGACGACACGAGCAAAGCTGGAGGGAGTGAGATTTCATGATTTAAGACATACGTTTGCGTCCTGGCTGAACCAGACGGAGACCGGAGAAATACCCTCTATGGATTTGCTGGGACACAAGACCAGCTCGATGGTCAAGCGGTACTCTCACACGTCCCCGGAACAGCTGAAGGCAGCGATTCGAAGATTGGAGGGTTACACAGAATTGGACACAGGACCTTCTGGTTTTGAAAAGACATTGAAGCGTCGAGTGAGAAAATCCAAGAAAAACAAAGGCGTTAGTGGTCGGAGTGGAGAGATTCGAACTCCCGACCCTCTGGTCCCAAACCAGATGCGCTACCAGGCTGCGCTACACTCCGAACGGTCTGTTGCCTAGTGATTTCGGCCCGGCAACGCAAGTCCAAAAACCGACGACACGAAAACCATCCACCTTGCCGCCGACGCCATTGCGCAGTAATGACGGGGCATACAGCGGCGGTGCCGCTGCACGTTAGAACGAGGTGGCCATGTCCGCGCGCATTTTCAGCCCAGCCAAAACCGCGATGCAGTCCGGCAAGGCCAAGACCGGCCACTGGGTGCTCGAATTCGATCCCGAGATGCGCAAGAAGATCGATCCGCTGATGGGCTATACCACGTCGGGCGACATGCGCAGCCAGATCAGGCTCACCTTCGACACCAGGGAAGAGGCGGTCGCCTATGCGCAGAAGGAGGGGCTCGCCTTCCGCGTCGAGGAGCCGAAGGAAACCAAGCGCCGCCAGATTTCCTATGCGGAGAATTTCCGCTATGACCGCAGGACGCCCTGGACGCATTGACCGGCAATGCCGGGAGTTGATTCCGGCGCATGATTTCAGCCGGCCCATGGGTCGGCGCAGCGGTCCCGTAGCTCAGCTGGATAGAGCACCGGCCTTCTAAGCCGATGGTCACAGGTTCGAATCCTGTCGGGATCGCCAATCTCTTCAGGTCCGTTCCGGACGCATGTGTCCCAATTTGCACCGGAAAGGCTGGCGAAGCCTGTCTTTTTTCGGATATCGCTAGTCGTCCGGTCGGCGGACAGGATTCGGCGTCGCGGACACCTCATGTGCTTGCGTTCATTCCATGTCCGCAGTCGAAGAGGGGTGGACCGTACTCGCCAATGGCGGCCAATCTGAACGGGGTGGATCCGCGAATGACACTGACGGGCGCGGCGGCGTTGCTGATCCTGATCCTGACCTATGCCGGCGTTGCCATCGGCAGGATCCCCGGGCTGCGCCTCGATCGTGCAGGCATCGCGCTGCTCGGCGGTGCGGCGATGATCGGCATCGGCGCGCTCGGCATGGAGGACGCCTACCGCGCCATCAACTTCGACACCATCACGCTGCTGCTCGGCATGATGATCGTCGTCGCGCATCTGAAAATATCGGGCGCCTTTCGCGCGCTCGGCGCGGTCGCCATCGAGCATGCGCACGCACCCTTCATGCTGCTGGTCATGGTGACAGTGCTGACCGGTCTCTTGTCGGCTTTCCTGGTCAACGACGCAATCTGCCTGGTCATGGCGCCGATCGTCGTCCACGTTACCCGCGTTATCAACCGCAACCCGGTTCCCTACCTGATCGCCACGGCCACCGCGTCGAATTGCGGCAGCGTCGCCACCATCACCGGCAACCCGCAGAACATGGTCATCGGCGCACTGTCGGGGATTTCCTATCCGGCCTTTTCGGCTGCACTTGCGCCGGTGGCGCTGTTCGGCCTCGTCGCCGTCATCGTCATCGTGCGCATCGTCTACCGGGCCGAATTCGCGCGCCAGACCGAGCTCAGCCCCGAAGTCTATCGCGGCCGCATGCTGCCGGGTCAGGTGCTGAAAGCGTCGGTCGTCTGCGTCGGGCTGGCGATCGCCTTCTTTGCCGGGGTTCCTGTCGCCAAGGCAGCGCTGATCGGTGGCGCCATCCTCCTGGTCACCCGCGCCATCAAGCCGTCGCGCATCTACCGCGAGATCGATGGGCCGCTGCTGTTCATGTTCGCCGGCCTGTTCGTCGTCGTCGCCGGCGCCGAAAAGACGCTGCTCACGCCCGACATCGTCGCCTCGGCAAAGGACCTCGGACTGGGCGATGTCTGGCGGCTGTCCGGCTTCACCGCGGTGCTGTCCAACATCATGAGCAATGTGCCGGCGGTGCTGGCGCTGCGGCCGTTCATTCCCGGCCTCGAAAACCCCGAGCGCGCCTGGCTGGTGGTGGCCATGAGCTCGACATTGGCCGGCAATTTCACGTTGCTCGGCTCAGTCGCCAACCTGATCGTCGCCGAGCAGGCGCGGGTTTCCGGCACGCCGCTCTCCTTCGGCGCCTTCTTCAAGGTCGGCCTGCCGCTGACGCTGGTCACGTTGCTCGCCGGAACGGCGTGGCTGGCGTATTAGGCGCGCCGGATCTTGCCTGCACAAGCATTGCGGCGGCATGCCCGGCCGCTTCGACATAGTCGGGATTGCGGTGGATGAGCATGATCGAGAAGGCGCCGTCCATGAGAAGCACGATCTCGCGCGCCAGCATTTGCGGCTCACTGATGCCGTGGCTCGACAGTTCGCCGGCCAGCCATGTCTCGAACCTGGTCTTGTGCCGCGCCCCGGCCTTGACCGCGGGATGTCCGGGCATCGAGGCCAGTTCCGCCGCTGTGCGCAGGAAGCCGCAGCCTTTCCATTTGGGGTGGCGGGTCACACGCGCCAGATTGGTGAAGATCGCTTCCACCTTCTTGTCCGCGCCGCCTTCGGCGTCGTCGAACCAGCCGGCCATCTGTTTCAGATTGGGCTGATCGCGGCCATCGAGATAGGCGGCGATCAGGTCGTCCTTGCTCTTGAAGTGATAGTAAAGCGTGCGCTTGGTGAGGCCGGCCTTTGCGGCCACCGCGTCGACGCTGACGCGGCCGATGCCTTCGCCATAGAAGAGCTTCGTCGCGGCATCGACAATGCGCTTGCGGGTAGAACTTGTGGCTTCAGGCATGCTGCCATGTATACCGACTAGTGAATATACATACAATGAGGAACCTGATCCTTTGCGGCCATCGCATGCCGGAAAGGGAAAGAGATGACCGACCTCGTACTGAGCGAAACGCGCGACGGGATCGCGGTGCTCACCCTCAATCGCCCCGAAAAACTCAACGCCTTGAACTACGCGCTGATCGACCGGCTGCTTGCGGTTCTCGACGACATTGAAGTCGACGATGCCGTCCGCGCGGTCGTCCTCACCGGCGCGGGCGAGCGCGCCTTCTCCGCCGGCGGCGACATTCCCGAATTCTCCGCCAGCGTTGCCGGCGGCGCCGATATCGCGCTGCGCGACTTCGTCATGCGCGGCCAGCGGCTGACGGCGCGGCTGGAAGCCTTCCGCAAACCCGTCATCGCGGCCGTCAACGGCCTTGCCTTTGGCGGTGGCTGCGAGATCACCGAAGCGGTGCCGCTCGCCATCGCCAGCGAGCGCGCGTCGTTTGCCAAGCCCGAGATCAATCTTGCCATGCCGCCGACGTTCGGCGGAACACAGCGCTTGCCGCGGCTGGCCGGGCGCAAGCGCGCGCTCGAATTGCTGCTGACGGGCGAGGCATTCTCGCCGCGGCGTGCATTTGAGCTCGGTCTCGTCAACCAGGTGGTGCCGCATGAGGATCTGATGCCGGCGGCGCTCGATCTCGCCCGTCGCATCGGCCGCCACTCGCAAGCAGCGGTCGCGAGCATCCTCACGGCAGTGGCGCGTGGCCTCAACCAGAGCATCGCCGAGGGCTTGCTGGTCGAGACCGAGCAGTTCGCCCGCATGGCCCCGACCGCCGATCTGCGTGAAGGGCTGGATGCCTGGATCGCACGGCGCGAGCCGAGCTATGACGGTTCGTGGGCGCATATCGCGCGGCCGGATGAGGCGAGGAGGGCATCGCTGGCGCAGGACCGGGGCGGCACCGGCGTCAAACGGCCATGGCCGGCGCCCTAACCGGCGGCCGCCGCCGCCAAGCCACGGGCAAGATCGGCCTTGAGGTCGTCGACATCCTCCAGTCCGATCTGCAGGCGGATCAGTGGTCCGTCATAGGGGCCCTTGGCGACGGTGCGGTCGCCGAGGAAGACCGGCACCGCAAGGCTCTCATAGCCGCCCCAGGAATAGCCGAGGCCGAATATGCAGAGCGCATCGAGGAAGGCGTGCTGCTGTTTCTGGCCGCCACCCTTGAGAACGATCGAAAAGATGCCGCTGGAGCCGCAAAAGTCGCGCTTCCACAGCCCGTGGTCGGGATGGCTGGGCAGCGCCGGATGCAGCACGCGCGCCACGCCGGGCTGGCGCTCGAGCCAGCCGGCGATATCGAGCGCGCTGCGCTGATGGTGGTCGA
Source organism: Mesorhizobium sp. STM 4661 (assembly GCF_000359125.1). Taxonomy (GTDB): domain Bacteria; phylum Pseudomonadota; class Alphaproteobacteria; order Rhizobiales; family Rhizobiaceae; genus Mesorhizobium. Next base: position 122,200 of record NZ_CAAF010000047.1, read on the forward strand.
GGCGCACGCCCATCGTGCGCAGGCCGCGCAACACCTGGTAGACGTCGTCGGGTCCGGCGCAGCAGCCCATCGTGTAGAAGGTTTCGCAAAGCTGTTTCCAGCAGGCAGCGTTGGCCGACACCGTGCCCAGCAGCACGTCGGAATGGCCGGCCGGGTACTTCGTCGCCGCGTGGATCGAGATGTCGACGCCGTGGTCGAGCGGGCGGAAGTAGAGCGGCGTTGCCCAGGTGTTGTCCATCATGACGATCGCACCCGCGGCATGTGCTGCCTTGGCGATGGCCGGTATATCCTGCACCTCGAACGTGTTGGAGGCCGGCGATTCGGTGAACACCACCCTTGTGTTGGGCTTGATCAGCGCCGCGATGCCGGCGCCGGCATGCGGATCGTAATATTCGACGTCGACGCCCAGCCGTTTCAGCATCGTGTCGGCGAAATTGCGCGTCGGGTGATAGACGGAATCGACGATCAGGAGATGATCGCCGGACGACAGGAAGGCCAGCAACGGCACCATCACCGCCGCCAGGCCCGAGGGCACCATGATCGTGCCGGCCGAACCCTCCAGCGCGTCGATCGCGGCGGCCAGCGCATCGGTGGTCGGCGTGCCGCGCGTGCCGTAGGTGTATTTCTGGCTGCGCGCCGCCATCGCCGCCGCATTGGGATAGAGCACGGTCGAGGCATGCACGACGGGCGGATTGACGAAGCCGAAATAGTCGAGCGGATTGTTGCCCGAGTGGGCGAGCCGCGTGTTGATGCCAATGTCGCCGCCGTTTTTTGCCATTGCTCTTTCGCTCTGTAGTGAAGCGCTAGCCATAGTGCGGCGGCACGGGTCGTGCAACCGCCCGGCATCGGCCAAGCAGCCGACTTCGAATACGCCAATTCTCTTGGCGATGTGGCAGTGATGCCGAGTAGGTCCGGAGGATGGATTCCCTAATGCATGTCGCACAAAAGTGCGCAGCGGTTTTTGCGATAACGACATGCATGAAAACAAGACCTTAAAACGCGTCGCATGAATCCGTTCAAATGCGACGCGCTTTAAGGAAACCCGCATTGGCGCTGATCGGATTCTGCCAATTCCGTTTGCGTTGCTTGCTACTTTCCGATGCGTTTGTCTGCAATTCAGGCATTTCAGGCAATTGGTTTTCAAACTCTTTCGGTTTCGGTCATTTCCCTTGACCTCACGGGAATAATCGCCTTCGATGCAGTTTGTGAATGGGAGGCAGCGCGTCGGCTACGATGCGGGGGTTCCGGGAATGGGCCGGAACCGGAGCTGCGTTCACACGGGAAAAAGATCAGGCTTTGCCTGACAACAGAAAAGGGTCTGTGGGTCATGAAACACATTGCAATCGGCATTCTCGGCGCCGCCACGCTTGGAGTGATGGCTTCGGCCGCATCGGCGAGCACGCTCGACGATGTCAAGGCGAAGGGCTTCATCCAATGCGGTGTCTCAACCGGTCTGGCCGGCTTCTCGGCGCCGGACGACAAGGGTGACTGGCAAGGCATCGATGCGGATTTCTGCCGCGCCGTCGCGGCCGCCGTCTTCGGCGACGGCTCCAAGGTCAAGTTCACACCGCTCAGCGCCAAGGAGCGCTTCACCGCGCTGCAATCCGGCGAAATCGACATCCTCTCGCGCAACACCACCTGGACGATCAACCGCGACACGGCGCTTGGTCTGAACTTCATCGGCGTCACCTACTATGACGGCCAGGGCTTCATGATCAACGCCAAGAAACTGCCGGGCGTCAATTCCGCGCTGCAGCTTTCCGGCGCGGCCGTTTGCGTGCAGAGCGGCACCACGACCGAGCTCAACCTTGCCGACTATTTCAAGTCGAACAAGATGGAGTACAACCCGGTTGTCTTCGAAAAGCTGGACGAGGTCAACGCCGCCTATGACGCAGGCCGCTGCGACGTCTACACCACCGACCAGTCGGGCCTCTACGGCATCCGCCTGACGCTCGCTGCGCCGGCTGACCATGTCGTGCTGCCCGAAATCATCTCCAAGGAGCCGCTCGGACCGGCCGTGCGCCAGGGCGACGACCAGTGGTACCATATCGTCAAATGGACCTATTTCGCGCTGCTGCAGGCAGAGGAACTGGGCATCACCAAGGCCAATGTCGAGGAGATGAAGGCCTCGGACAATCCCGAGATCAAGCGCGTGCTCGGTCAGGAAGCCGAAACCAAGATCGGTACCGATCTTGGCGTCTCCAACGACTGGGTCGTCAACATCGTCAAGACCGTGGGCAATTACGGCGAACTGTTCGAACGCAATGTCGGTTCGGGCAGCCCGCTGAAGATCGCGCGCGGCATCAACGCGCTGTGGACCAAGGGCGGCCTGCAATACGCTCCGCCTATCCGCTGATCGAAATGTGATCCGGAAGGCAGATCGTCTGCCTTCCGGTTTCTCTTTCCAGGGGATGGTCGCCAGAAGGGTGGTCGAATGGCATCGCAGGAAATTCTTCGCGAGGAGCCAAGCCGTGGTTCCTTCGTCAACGATCCGAAAGTCCGCAGTCTCTTCTTCCAGGCGGTGGTCGTCGTCTTGCTGGTGGCGGGCGTCTGGTGGATTGCCCAAAACGTCATTGCCAATCTGACGCGTCTGCACATTGCTTCAGGCTTCGGCTTCCTCAAGGGCCGCGCCGGCTTCGACATCAGCGAGAGCGCTATCGCTTATTCATCGGATTCGACCTATGGCCGCGCCATTTTGGTCGGCTTCATCAATACCGTGATCGTTGCCGTCGTCGGCATCATCACCGCGACCATCATCGGCTTCATTGTCGGCATCGGCCGGCTTTCGCAGAACTGGCTGATCCGCAAGATCTGCACGGTCTACGTCGAGGTGTTCCGCAACATCCCGCCGCTGCTGGTCATCTTCTTCTGGTATTCCGGGGTGCTTGCGGTGCTGCCGCCGCCACGCGACAGCATCAATCTGCCGTTCGGCTCTTTTCTCAACCAGCGCGGCTTCTATTTTCCGAGCGCCGTATGGGGCGACGGCTCCTGGCTGATCTTCGTTGCTTTGCTTGTCGGCATCGCCATGGCATGGTTTGTCGCCCGCAAGGCGCATCAGCGGCAGATGGCGACCGGCCAGCAATTCCCGGTGTTCTGGACTTCCGCCGCGCTGATCGTCGGGCTGCCGCTGCTTGCCTATGCACTGAGCGGCTTCCCCTTGAGCTTTGATTATCCAAAGCAATCGACCTTCAACCTGACCGGTGGCTTCCAGGTCAGCCCCGAATTCCTGTCGCTTTACCTGGCGCTGTCCTGCTATACGGCGGCCTTCATCGCCGAGATCGTGCGCGCCGGCATCAGGGGCGTCAGCAAGGGGCAAACCGAAGCCGCCGCGGCGCTTGGGCTGCGCTCGGGTTCGATCCTGCGGCTGGTCGTCGTTCCGCAGGCGATGCGCATCGTCATTCCGCCGCTGACCAGCCAGTATCTCAACCTGACCAAGAATTCTTCCCTGGCGATCGCCATCGGCTATCCGGACCTGACCGCCACGGCGGGCACCGTGCTCAACCAGACCGGCCAGGCGGTCGAGGGCGTGCTGATCATGATGGCCGTCTATCTCATACTCAGCCTGGTGACCTCGGCCGTCATGAACGTGGTCAACGCCAGAATGGCACTGGTGGAGAGGTAAGGCCATGCAGGAACACGACATGTCCTGGGTGCGCACCGAAATGGCGCTGGCACAGCCGGCGCCGGCTAGCGTGCGCGGCATGGGAGCCTGGGTGCGCACGAACCTGATCGGTTCGGTCGGCGACGCCATCCTGACCATCATCGGCATCGCACTGGTCGCGATGATCCTGCCGCAGGTCATCAACTGGGCCTTCATCAATGCCCAGTGGACGGGGCCTGACCGCTCCGTCTGCGCCACGGTGGCGCAGGGCGGCATCCAGTCGGATGGCTGGAGCGGCGCCTGCTGGGCCTTCGTCAACGCCAAGTTCGGCCAGTTCATGTTCGGCACCTATCCGATCGAGGAACGCTGGCGGCCGATCCTGGTCGCCATCCTGTTCGTGGCGCTGCTGGTGCCGATGCTGATCCCGCGCGTGCCGCGCAAGGGTTTGAACGCCATCCTGCTGTTCCTGGTGCTGCCAATCATTTCGTTCGTCCTGCTGGTCGGCGGCATGTTCGGCCTGCCGCATGTCGAGACCTCGCGGTGGGGCGGGCTCTTGGTGACGCTCAGCCTGTCTTTCGTCGGCATCGCGGTCTCGCTGCCTCTCGGCGTCGTGCTGGCGCTCGGCCGGCGCTCGAAGATGCCGATCGTCAAGATGCTGTGCATCATCTTCATCGAGACGGTGCGCGGCATCCCGCTGATCACCGTGCTGTTCTTCGTCAGCGTCATGCTGCCGCTGTTCCTGCCGGCCGGCGTCACCTTCGACAAGTTTCTCAGGGCGCTGATCGGCGTGTCGCTGTTTGCCGCCGCCTATATGGCCGAAGTGATACGCGGCGGCTTGCAGGCGATCCCGAAGGGCCAGTATGAGGGCGCGGATTCGCTCGGCCTCGGCTACTGGCAGAAGATGGGCCTGATCGTGCTGCCGCAAGCGCTGAAGCTGGTCATTCCCGGCATCGTCAACACCTTCATCGGCATGTTCAAGGACACCAGCCTGGTCATCATCATCTCGATGTTCGACCTGCTCGGCATCGTCAAGCAGAACTTTTCCGACCCCAACTGGGCAACGCCGCAGACGGCCAGGTCCGGCCTGATATTCGCCGCCTTCGTCTTCTGGCTGTTCTGCTTCGGCATGTCGCGCTATTCAATGTACACGGAACGCCGGCTCGATACCGGCCACAAACGCTAAACAAAAGAACAAGGGGATCCTGCCATGGCCACAGAAAATGCCGTCAGCGCGGAAGAGATCAAGGTCAACGCCGCCAAGATGCATATCTCCACCACCGATGTCGCCATCGACATCATCGCCATGCACAAATGGTACGGCGAATTCCATGTCCTGAAGGACATCAATCTGAAGGTGATGCGCGGCGAGCGCATCGTCATCTGCGGGCCTTCCGGCTCGGGCAAGTCGACCATGATCCGCTGCATCAATCGGCTGGAGGAGCACCAGAAGGGCAAGATCATCGTCGATGGCAAGGAACTGACCAACGATCTTAAGAAGATCGACGAGGTGCGCCGCGAGGTCGGCATGGTGTTCCAGCACTTCAACCTGTTCCCGCATCTGACCATCCTGGAGAACTGCACGCTGGCGCCGATCTGGGTGCGCAAGACGCCGAAGAAGCAGGCCGACGAGATCGCCATGCACTTCCTCAAGCGCGTCAAGATCCCGGAACAGGCCCACAAATATCCGGGACAGCTTTCCGGCGGCCAGCAGCAGCGTGTGGCCATCGCCCGCTCGCTGTGCATGAACCCGCGCATCATGCTGTTCGACGAGCCGACTTCTGCGCTCGACCCGGAAATGATCAAGGAAGTGCTGGAGACGATGGTCGGGCTGGCCGAAGAGGGCATGACCATGCTCTGCGTCACCCACGAGATGGGCTTTGCCCGCAAGGTCGCCAATCGGGTGATCTTCATGGATCAGGGCCAGATCGTCGAGCAGAACACGCCGGCCGAGTTCTTCGACCATCCGCGTCACGAGCGCACAAAGCTGTTCCTGTCGCAGATCCTGCACTGATTGGTCTCATGCAGATCGAAAGAGCCCGGCCGAACCCTGGCCGGGCTATTTTGCGTTCTGATCGCGTGCCGGCGATCGCACTCCGTCGCGTCGCGGCCAGATCGCAAGGCCGTCCCTCATGAAAAAGCTCGGGCGTTTCATCACCATTCTGGTGGCGGCAATCGTGCTTGCCGTGACGCTGGGCACGCTGGTGCCGCGGCCGCTATGGCAAGCGGCCGTCGCCAATCCCGCCACTACGCGGCATATCCTCGTGCTGAAGAACCCGATCCACACCGATATCGCCATTCCTGTCGACGACGACGTGCGCCGGCGCTTCGGTTTCCTGGTCGATGCCGGCATTCCGGCCGATGCGGCGGAGGTCCGTTACATCGTCTTCGGCTGGGGCGGCCGCGCCTTCTACCTGGAGACGCCAACCTGGTCGGAGCTGAAAGCCGTGCCGGTGATGAAGGCGCTGACATCGGACGCTTCGGTGATGCATGTCGATGTCGCCGGCAACATCGCCGAGCCGCACCCTGATGTCGCCGGCTTCGATGTCGGCGAGGAGCGTTTTGCGGCGCTGCTCGACTTCATCGCGGCAAGTTTCCAGCAAGGGCCGAACGGTCCGATCGTGATCGAGAATGCCGCCTATTCCCGTTTCGACCGCTTCTACGAGGCGAACGGCCGCTTCAACGCATTGATCGGCTGCAACACCTGGACGGCGGCGGCCTTGCGCACCGCCGGCCTACGCACAGGCTGGTGGAACCCGCTGCCGGCCTCGCTTGGCCTGTCGATGCGGCTGTATAATTGATAGGTTCCTCGCGGCACCTTTGATGCCGGAGGGACAGCACCCCCCTCTGGCCTGCCGGCCATCTCCCCCGCAAGGGGGGAGATCGGATGTCGCGACGGCCTTCGCCAATGTCTAACGTTCGCGCGCAAAGGCGCCGAAAGTGACGCTGCAAATCTCCCCCCTTGCGGGGAAGATGTCCGGCAGGACAGAGAGGGGGGGTGGGAAGGATCGCTACGCCGACGACCTAAACTGTAGAGCGTCCGGGTTCCACCCATAAAGCCAGTCCAAATCCGCCGCGAGCTTTTCCGGCGAGCGCAGTCTCAGGAACAGGTTGCGGGCGACCGCCACAGGCCCCACAGCATGCCAGGCGAGGCGGTTGAGCGCGCCGCGGCGGGCGACCTTGGCGACGCGCGGCCGCCGCATCTTTTCCCAGGCCGCAAGCGCGGCCGCTGGATCGGCGGGCGAGGCGGCGACAAGACCGGCAAGGGTTGCTGCGTCCTCTATCGCCATCGCCGCGCCCTGCGCCGCAAACGGCGTCATCGCATGCGCCGCGTCGCCGATCAGCGCGATGCCGGCGGGCGTCGTCCAGGGCTGGCGCTGGTCAACCGTATGGATCGGCCACGCCGTCCACGGGCCGGCATCCTCGACAAGCCGGGCCAGCGCGGCAGCCGTGCCGCGCATGGCGCCGGCGAGGATATTGGGGTCGGCGTGGCCGGACCAACTCTCGGCCATGGTCTCACCTGCTGTGAAGGCGGCCAGGTTGAATGCCCTGCCACGGCTGACGGGATAGGCGACCATGTGGAAGCCGGGATGCAGGAATGTGGTCACGCAGTTGGCGGCGCCGACCGCCGCGAAAGCTTCTCCGGCAGCGCTCTCCGCGTCGATCGTGGCGCGCCAGGCAAGCTCGCCCGAAAACCGGCTTGAGGCGCCTGCGGCGGAAGCTGCGTTCCTGGCCGACCCGCTCCTGGCCAAAGCGCCGAGGTCGCGGATCTTCGACCAGACGCCATCGGCGCCGATCAGCAGAAAGCCACCGGCTTCCACGGTTTTGCCGGCAATCTCGGCCATCGCCGTGACATGGTGCGGCCCCGGGACGACGCCGCCGACGCGCGCGCCGGTGACGAGGCTGATATCCGGCTGTTCGGCGAGGCGCGCCATCAGCGCGCCTTGCAGATCGGCCCGATGAGCGACGAGATAGGGCGCCTGCCAGCGCCTTTCGGCTGCTTCGCCAAGCGGCACCCGCGCCAGCTCGCGCAAGGTGGCGGCATCCCTGAGCACCACCGCTTCCGGCCGCACCGCCGCCGGCAGCAGCCGTTCGAGCACGCCGAGCTGGCGAAGGATGCGCGTCGCATTGGGTGAAAGCTGGATGCCGGCGCCGGCCGCCTCGATGCGCTCAGCCTGTTCGAACAGCCGCACCAGGTAGCCGCGCTCGGAAAATGCCAGTGCCGCGGTCAATCCGGCAATGCCAGCCCCGGCGATGAGGACCTGCCGGGACCGCGTGTCGTCCATTGGTGTGGCAGAGGGGGGCGTGGCAGGCGCTTCAGGCGGCCAGGTCGATATACAGGCATCCCGCGGGCTGCGTTTCCGTCGCCTTCAGCTTTGGCGAATAGCGATAGAGCGTCGAGCAATAGGGGCAGACTTTCTCATTGTCGTCACCCATGTCGAGGAACACATGCGGATGGTCGAAAGGCGGGTTGGCGCCGGTGCACATGAATTCCTTGACACCGATGTCGATCGTCGGATAGCCCGCATCGTTCTGGAAATGGGGAATGGAACCGCCTGCCATCGTCGTCTCCTTCATATCGTGCAATTGCATCTGGATCATAACCAGTCTGTTTGCAAGATCGATGAAATGAAACTGTCGCAAAAGCCTGTCAGAGGATAAGTTGCGCCGGCAAGCGGGTGAAAAGAGCAGGAACCATGAACGAACTGAAGCCGGTGCAGAGCGAATTCACCAATGTCGCGGTGGTCCATCCGGAAGCTGGCAACCCGGACCGCTTCGTCAACCGCGAGTTTTCCTGGCTGCAATTCAACCGGCGCGTTCTTGAGGAATCGCAGAACGTCAATCATCCGCTTTTGGAACGCGTCCGCTTCCTGTCGATCTCAGCCGCCAATCTCGACGAGTTCTTCATGGTCCGTGTCGCCGGTCTCGCCGGCCAGGTGCGCGAGGGCATTACGCTGAAGAGCCCGGACGGCCGCACCCCCGAGCAGCAGCTCGAACAGTTGCTGCGCGAGGTCGAGCGCCTGCAGGAGGACCAGCAGAAAAGCCTTTCAGCACTTATGCTGCTGCTCAACAAGGAAGGCATCGAGAGCATCATCCGCGATGGCCTGACCAAGGACGAAAAAACCTGGCTGGAGGACCACTTCCAGGAGCAGGTCTTCCCGGTGCTGACCCCGCTATCGATCGATCCGGCGCATCCGTTCCCGTTCATCCCCAATCTCGGCTTCTCGATGGCGCTGCAACTGCGCCATCGCAAGAATGGCGAACAGATGAGCGCGCTCTTGCGCCTGCCGGTGGCGCTGAAGCGGTTCATCCGTCTGCCGGACCGCAAGAATCTTGTCCGTTTCATTCCGCTCGAAGAGGCGGTCGGCCTCTATATCGGCAAGTTGTTCCCCGGCTACGAGGTCAAGGGTTCCGGCACGTTCCGCATCATCCGCGACAGCGATATCGAGGTCGAGGAGGAGTCCGAGGATCTCGTGCGCCTGTTCGAGACGGCGCTGAAACGCCGCCGCCGCGGCTCGGTCATCCGCATCGAGTTCGACATGCTGATGCCGGCCGAACTGCGCGACTTCGTCGCCGGCGAGCTTGGCGTCTCGTCGAGCCGCGTCAGCGTGCTCACCGGTCCGCTGGCGCTCAGCCAGATTTCCGAGATCGTTGCCGTTCCCCGCGACGATCTCAAGTTCAGGCCCTACAATCCGCGCTTCCCCGAGCGCATCCGCGAGCATGGCGGCGACTGTTTCGCCGCCATCCGCGAAAAGGACATCATTGTTCACCACCCGTATGAATCCTTCGACGTGGTTGTGCAGTTCCTGCGCCAGGCGATGGCCGACCCGGAAGTGGTGGCGATCAAGCAGACGCTCTACCGCACCTCCAACGACAGCCCGATCGTGCGCGCTCTGGTCGACGCGGCCGAGGCCGGCAAGTCGGTGACGGCGCTGGTCGAGCTCAAGGCCCGCTTCGACGAGGAAGCCAACATCCGCTGGGCGCGCGACCTCGAGCGCGCCGGCGTCCAGGTGGTGTTCGGCTTTCTCGAACTGAAGACCCACGCCAAGATGTCGCTGGTGGTCCGGCGCGAGGACGGCAAGCTGCGCAACTACGTGCATCTCGGCACCGGCAACTACCATCCGGTCACCGCGCGCATCTACACCGACCTGTCCTTCTTCACCACCGATGCGACGATCGCCCGCGATGTCGCCCAGCTGTTCAATTTCATCACCGGCTATGCCGAGCCGGCCGAGGAGATGCGTCTGGCGATCTCGCCCTTCACGCTGCGCAACCGCATCCTCAAGCACATTTCCGACGAGATTGCCCACGCGCTGGAAGGCCGCCCGGCGCGCATCTGGATGAAGATGAATTCGCTCGTCGATCCGATCATCATCGACGCGCTCTATGATGCCAGCCGCGCCGGTGTCGAGATCGACCTCGTCGTGCGCGGCATCTGCTGCCTGAGGCCGCAGGTGCCGGGCCTGTCGGAAAACATAAGGGTCAAGTCGATCGTCGGCCGTTTCCTCGAGCACAGCCGCATCTATTGTTTCGGCAACGGCCATGGCCTGCCGTCGGATGGGGCGATCATCTACATCTCCTCGGCCGACCTGATGCCGCGCAATCTCGACCGTCGCGTCGAGACCATGGTGCCGATCACCAATCCAACTGTGCATGAGCAGGTTCTTGGCCAGATCATGCTGGGCAATATCATGGACAACCAGCAAAGTTTCGACGTATTGGCTGACGGAACCTCCCGGCGCGTTGTGCTGGAGGAGGGCGAGGAACCGTTCAACGCGCAGGAATATTTCATGACCAATCCGAGCCTTTCCGGACGGGGCGATGCGCTGAAATCGCATGCGCCCAAGCGCATCGCGCAGTTCAAGCGCCGCAAGAAAAACGGCGCAGCGACCAGCTGATGATTTCAGCATCCCAGGGCCGGCTTCAAGACCGCCGACCGCTGTCCATCATCGACATCGGGTCTAACTCGATCCGTCTTGTCGTCTATGAGGGGCTGGCGCGCTCTCCAACCACCTTGTTCAACGAAAAGATGCTTGCCGGCCTTGGCCGCGGCATCGTTTCGACCGGCAAGCTCGACCCCGAGGGCGTGACGCGCTCCATGGAGGAGTTCCGGCGTTTCCGCGCGCTCTCCGAACAGGCCGGCGCCGAGCGCATGTATGTGCTGGCGACCGCCGCCGCCCGTGAAGCGGTCAACGGTCCCGACTTCATCCACCGCGCCGAAGACGTGCTCAAGACCGAGGTCCAGGTGCTGAGCGGGCGCGAGGAGGCCCATTATTCGGCGCTTGGCGTCATTTCCGGCTTCCATCCGGCCGACGGCATTGCCGGCGACCTTGGCGGCGGCAGCCTTGAACTGGTCGACGTCGAAGGCGAGGCGATCGGCGACGGCATCACGCTGCCGCTGGGCGGCCTGCGCTTGCAGGACATGGCGAAGAATTCGCTGGCCCAGGCGGCCAAGATCGCGCGCGACGAGCTTGCGAAGGCGAGATTGCTGAAAGGCGGGCAAGGCCGGCCATTCTATGCGGTCGGCGGTACCTGGCGAAACCTCGCCCGGCTGCACATGGAAATGACCAACTATCCGCTTGCCGTCATGCACCACTACGAGATCGGCATCGACAGTGCCGCCAATTTCCTCAAGCAGGTGGCCAAGGGCGAGATCGAGAAGGTGAAGGGCATTGAGGGCGTCTCGAAGAACCGCCGCTCGCTGCTGCCTTATGGCGCCATCGTGCTGCAGGAGATCATGGCGGCGATGCAGCCGTCCAGGATCATCGTCTCGGCGCTGGGCGTGCGCGAAGGCTTTCTCTATTCGTTGCTCGAACAGGCCGAGCAGCGGGCCGATCCGCTGATTTCCGCCTCGGAGGAACTCGCCCGGCTGCGCTCGCGCTCGGTCACCCATGCGCATGAGCTGGTCGAATGGACGGGCAAGACCTTTGCCGCCTTCGGCCTGGACGAAACCGAGAACGAGACGCGCTACCGGCAGGCGGCTTGCCTGCTTGCCGACATCGGCTGGCGCGCGCATCCCGAATATCGCGGCAGGCAGTCGCTCAACATCATTGCCCACGCCTCCTTCATCGGCGTCGACCATCCCGGCCGCGCTTTCCTGGCGCTGACCAATGCCTATCGGCACGACGGCATCTTCAACGAATCCATCGCGCCGGAAATCAAGGCGTTGGCGAGCCCGCGTTATCTCGAGCGCGCCCGAGTGCTGGCCGCCACGATGCGCGTCGTCTACCTGCTGACCGCGGCGATGCCTGGCATCATGCCGCGGCTGAAATGGGAAAGTCGCCCCAATGGAGCGCTGGCGCTGGTGCTGCCGGCGCCGCTGGCCGATCTTTACGGCGAGCGGCCGGCCGGCCGGCTGGCGCAACTGGCGAGAGTGACCAACCGCCGGCTGGTGCTGGCGGTCGAGGGCGGCCCCAGTGTTTCGGTGAAATAGGTCGTTTCAGTGAAGCAGGCCGTTTCGGTCACGTGACGTCGGCACCGACTCCGAACGCTCGGCCGTCGACCGAATAGGCGCCGGCGCCCGCCATTGCCAGCGCCAGAAAACCGCCTGCTATGGCGATGTCCTTCATCAGTATCTGTGTATGCAGGAACGTCAGCGTCGGATCGCCGCCGCCTTGGCCGTAATGGCCGATGAAGCCGGCGGCAATACAAAAGGCGGCGAGCAGCAGCGCCACGATCGGCGTCTTGAAACCGACGAGGATGGCGAGCCCGGCGATCAATTCGAACAGCCCCGTTGCCCAGGCAACGAGCGTCGGCAGCGGCAGGCCGAGCCCGGCAAAATAGCCTGAGGTACCGGCGATGTCGGCAAGCGCAAGGAAACCCGAAGGGACGAACAGCGCGGCAAGCAGCAGCCGGGAAATGAGAAGCAGCACATTACGGGGCATGGTCACCTCCGTTGTCATCGGCCGGTCGGCCTGTTCCGGTCACCAGTCTAGCAGACACCGCTGGTCGGGACGCATGCATGGACAACGAAAAAGGGGCGCGGAAAATTCCACGCCCTTTTTGCCATAGACAATTTCCGGTCTGCTTCAGCCGCGCCTGGCGTCGACCGAGAGCGCACCGGCGCCCGAGGAAGCCAGTACGAGGAAGCCGCCGGCAATCGCCAGGTTCTTCATGAAATTGATCATCTGCATCTGATCGGCCCAGCCTGTGTGGGCGACCAGCCCAGTGGCGACGGTGAAGATGGCGAGCACCCAGGCAGTGATCCGCGTCTGGAAGCCAACAAGGATGGCAAGGCCGCCGAGCAGCTCGATCAGCCCGACGACAATGGCGGTTACGGTCGGCAGCGGCAGGCCGAGGCTGCCGAAATAGCCGGCGGTGCCGGCAATGGCGGTGAGCTTGCCGAAACCGGAAAGCAGGAAAATGACGGCCAGCAGGATGCGGCCGAGCAGGATCGTCAGGGAATTGTTGGACGTGGTGCCGGAAGCGGCAACTGAAGTGTTGATGGACATGGCGGGTCTCTCCGGAAGGTTGCAATCTCTTTCCAGATAGAGGAGCCTGACTGTTCACCAAAGACGTCGATCTGGCGACAGATCGTTCACATGGTTACATTGACGATACTAGCTTACCCCGGATGCGTCATATCTTCCGGCCGCACCAACCGGTCGTAGTCCGCTTCGCTGACCAGCCCCGTGGCCAGCGCTTCCTCGCGCAACGTGGTCCCGTTCTTGTGCGCGGTCTTGGCGATCTTGGCGGCGTTGTCGTAGCCGATGGTCGGCGCCAGCGCCGTCACCAGCATCAGCGAGCGATCGAGCGCCGCCTTGATGTTGTCCTCACGCGCCTCGATGCCGACGACGCAATTGTCAGTGAACGAGATCGAGGCGTCGGCCAGAAGCTGCACCGACTGCAAGAAATTATAGGCCATCAGCGGGTTGTAGACGTTGAGCTCGAAATGACCCTGGCTGCCGGCGAAGGTCACCGCGGCATTGTTGCCGAACACCTGGATGCAGACCTGCGTCAACGCCTCGCACTGGGTCGGGTTGACCTTGCCCGGCATGATCGAGGAGCCGGGCTCGTTTTCCGGCAGCGACAGTTCGCCGAGGCCGGAGCGCGGGCCGGAGCCGAGCAGACGGATGTCGTTGGCGATCTTGAACAGGGCGCCAGCGCAGGCGTTGATCGCGCCATGCGAGAATACCATGGAATCGTGGGCCGCCAGCGCCTCGAACTTGTTCGGCGCGGTGACGAAGGCGATGCCGGTAATGGTGGCGATGCGATCCGCCACCTTCTCGGCAAAGCCGATCGGCGCGTTGAGGCCGGTGCCGACGGCCGTGCCGCCTTGCGCCAGTTCCTGCAGGCCGGGCAGCGTCATTTCGATGCGTTTGATCGACGAGGCGACTTGCGCGGTATAGCCCGAGAATTCCTGGCCGAGGGTGAGGGGAGTGGCATCCTGCGTGTGGGTCCGGCCGATCTTGATGATATGGGCGAATGCGCGGCTCTTGGCGTCCAGTGCCTTGTGCAGATGCTTCAGCGCCGGCAGGAGGTCATGCACGATGCGCTCGGCGCAGGCGATATGCATGGCCGTCGGATAGGTGTCATTCGACGACTGGCTCATATTGACATGGTCGTTGGGGTGCACCGGCTTTTTCGACCCCATGACGCCGCCCAAGAGTTCGATCGCCCGGTTGGAGATCACCTCATTGGCGTTCATGTTGGATTGCGTGCCTGAGCCGGTCTGCCAGACGACCAGCGGGAAGTGGTCGTTGAGCTTGCCGTCGATGACCTCCTGCGAGGCTTCGATGATCACCTTGCCGATCGCCGGATCGAGCCGCGTCAGCTCCATATTGGCTTCGGCGGCCGCGCGCTTGACGATGCCCAGGGCGCGGACGATCGAGACCGGCTGCTTTTCCCAGCCGATCTTGAAATTCCACAGCGAGCGCTGCGCCTGCGCGCCCCAGTAGCGGTCGGCGGCGACCTCGATGGCACCGAATGTATCGGTTTCAGTTCTGGTCCTTGGCGCGCTCACTTGTCTCTCCGGTCTGTCGAATTCGGCAACGGCGTATCGCGTTGCACAAAAGGCTTCAAGCGGAGATTGCAGGCGGGAATGATGCAAATCGGTTGAAGAAGCTGCGATCTCCCCCCTTGAGGGGGAGATGTCGCCAAAGGCGCCAGAGGGGGTCGGTACGTCCTGACGCGACTCCCTATTGTGGACGGAGGATGCCGGCGATCCGCGCGAGACGACCCCCTCTGGCCTGCCGGCCATCTCCCCCTCGAGGGGGGAGATAAGCAACTCCTCACCCCGCCGTATAGCCACCGTCGATCGCAAAAATACCGCCGCTGGTCCATGCTGCCTCGTCGCTCGCCAGATAGACGGCGATGCCGGCCAGGTCCCTGGTCCGGCCGATGCGGCCGAGCGGGTAGCTGCGCTCGACATAGGCCTTGAGTTCGGCCTGCGCTGCCGTCGGCAAATTGTCGACCGTCCTGCGCCGCATCGCGGTATCGACGGTACCCGGCGCGATCGCGTTGACCCTGATGCCGCGCGGGCCAATCTCGAAGGCCAGCGATTTGGTCAGCGAATTCAGCGCGCCCTTGGACAGCGAATAGAGGCTCGACGGCCGCTTCGGGATCATCTTGTTGGCGAAATAGGACGAGATGTTGATGATGGAGGCGGCAGCAGCGAGATGCGGCAGCAAGCCCTGGGTGAGGAAGAACGCCGCCGTCACGTTGAGCGCGAAGGATTGCTGGAACTGGTCCTCGCTAACGCTCTCGAATGGCACCAGGAAGGCCACGCCGGCATTGTTGACGAGGATATCGAGCGGCCCGCTGCTATGCCTGACATGCTCGACCACGGCATCGATGCCTGCTGATGTGGCAAGGTCGGCGGAAATCGTCTCGCCGCCGCCCCCGCGCCGCTTGCGCGCCGCTAACTTCGGCAGGCGGATCGGCCTGTTCATCCGCCGAGCGGCGAGGCTTCCCGATAGGCCAGCCGCGCCGCGACATGATCCCTGACCTGGCGGATCGCCTGTTCGCGCGTAACGCTGCCCGGCTGCAGGCCGAGCCGCAGCCACAGCCCATCTATCAAGGCGGTGACGCTGAACGCGATGTCATCGGCATCGCGGGTCGCGGCGAGGCCGCGCAGGCCGGACAGAAGATTGGAGCGCATGCGCGCATGGATCACCTTCTGGATGCGCGCCAGCGTCGCGTCGCGCGGCACCTCCGCGCAGAGCGAAAGCCAGGCATGGCAGATGGACGGCTGGAACAAATGCGGCTCGAAATTGCCCTCGATCACCGCGTCAAGCCGCTGCATCGGCGTGCGCGCCCGGCTGAGCCGCGCGATCACCGCATCGCGCAACACCGCGTTGGCCTCGCGCATGGCATGCTCGAACAGCTCCTGCTTGTTGCGGAAGTAGTGCAGGACGATGCCCTTCGACGCGCCGGCATGGGCAGCGACCTTTTCCAGCGTCGCGCCGGCAATGCCTTCACGCTGGAGGACGGCGAAGGCCGCCTGCCGCAGTTCCTTGCGGCGAATGTCGCTGATGCGGCTGAGCTTCACGAGATGATCCGGTGTTTCAAGATTGCAGATTGACATTTTCGTCCGCCAAGATCAAGAATTGACCGAAGGGATAATTGTCAGTCCGAATGGACAAGAGGAGATATCGAAATGTGTCGCATCCTTGGAATTGGCGTGTCCTTGATCGCACTGGCGCTGGCCGATCTCGCCTTCACCACCGGGGTCGCCAATGTCCTGTTCGAAGCGCTTGGCTATCAGCCGCAGAGCTCGGTGCTCGGCATCAACGTCATCTACGAAGGCATGAAGAACAACGACCTGGACCTGTTCCTAGGCTATTGGGACCCGGCGATGGTGACCTACTATGAGCCCTACAAGAAGGACGGCTCGGTCGAGGATGCGCGCGTCAATCTCGAAGGTGCCAAATACACCTTCGCCGTGCCGACCTATGTCTGGGATGCCGGCGTCAAGGATTTCGCCGACCTGCACAAGTTCGCCGACAAGTTCGGCAAGAAGATGTACGGCATCGAGCCCGGCTCGAACCAGTTGATGATGGATGCCATTGCCGATCCGTCGCTGGGCCTCGACGGTTGGCAAGTCGTCGAGTCGAGCGAAGCCGGCATGCTGTCCGAGGTCGGCTACGAGATAAAGGAAAAGCAGTTCATCGTCTTCCAGGGCTGGGCGCCGCATCCGATGAACACGATGTACGACTTCAAATATCTGACCGGTGGCGACAAGTTTTTTGGACCGAATCTCGGCGCGGCGACGGTGACCACGCAGGTGCGCAAGGGCTATCTCGAACAGTGCCCGAATGCCGGACAGCTGCTGAAGAACCTCACTTTCGATGTTGATTTCGAGAATGTCGGCATGGGCTATTTGATCAATGACGGCATGAAGCCGGAAGAGGCGGGGCTGAAGGCGATCACGCTGAACAAAGGCCGGCTCGATGCCTGGCTCGCCGGCGTCACCACTTTCGACGGCAAGCCCGGGATTGCCGCGGTCAAGGAAAAGCTCGGCCTGTGAGCTTCGCCGGATTGGAAGCAGAGGCTGGACAGGAAGGTGTAGCCGGGCAGGAAGGCTGGGCCGGCCGCAAGCGGTTGGTCGATGTCGGTAGCCTTGCCATGGCCTGTGTCGAGATCGGCGGCACGGAACCGGCACTGTTGCTGGCTCACGGTTTTACCGACACAAGCCGCAGCTTTTCGCTGCTGGCGCCGCATCTGGCCGGCCGTCGGCTGATCATACCGGATTTGCGCGGCCACGGCGCCTCGCAAGCGGGGACGAGCGGCTTCAGCCCTGCCGACTTCGCCGACGACCTTGCCGGGTTGATCGGACAGTTGCGGCTCGATCGGCCGATCCTCGTCGGCCATTCGCTTGGCGCCATGGTCGCGATCGAGACAGCAGTCCGGCACAAGGGGCTGATCGGAGGATTGGTGCTGCTGGCCGGCACGCTGAAGCCTGGGATTTCTGACGATCATCCTATGGTGGTCGGTGTCCAGGCTTTGCGCGACCCGATCTCGCCGGCCGACCCGTTCTATGCCTATTGGCACGCATGCCGGCCCGACGTGCCGCAGGCGTTCCTCGCCAGTATGGCCGAGGACGCTTCGGCGATGCTCGCGGCACGCTGGCGTGCGATCCTGGAACAGCTTCGCGGCGCCGATCTGACCGATAAAGCGCGGAACGTGCGGCATGATGCGCTAGTCATCGGCGGCGCTCGCGACCCACTGTTCGGCGAGGCGCATCAGCAGACGTTGCTGCGTGCTCTTCCCCATGCATCCTTCGTTCGGGCTGAGGGCTGCGGCCACAATCCGCATTGGGAAAACCCAGCGTTTGTCGCCAAGGCTATTGCCGGAAAATTCAGGGCGAGGGCCTGACGGGCGGTCGCTACCTTAGCAGCGATTGTGCCGTCGGCGAAAGGCGCAGCGTTTCCATCGGCCTGGCCAGGCCTGATTGCAGCGCTTGCCATGCCGGCGCGGCGGCAAGCGCTGCCTCATGGCGTGCATGGGCCTCGATGCTGTCGAAACCGGTGACGCTGATGAAGACGTTTTCGCCAGCCCGCACCGGCAGGCGCGGAAAACTGTTCTCGGCATGCTCGCTGATGAAGGCGCCGAGCAGTTTTGCGCCGAACGCATCGAGCATCGGAACGGCTTCGGTTTCGAAGTCTCTGGCAAAACCGGTCTCCATGCCGGGTCTCAAATGATGAATCCGGATCACAACAATACGCTTCAAGTGGCTGTCACTACTCGGCTTTTCGTAATCGAGGAAACGCCGCGTGCCCGACAGGTCGAAGCCAGCGCCAGGCCATGCCGGTTTGAGCAGAAGCACGTCGTCGGAATTGATCATCGTCGCGTTGGCGGCGTCGCGCCAGGCTGCCCACACCGGTCCTTCATAGAAGGCGGCCAAGGCATCCTTCCTCGCGACCATGCCGTCGAAGCCGCGCAGCCAGACGAACATGTCGGGACGATCGAGGTCGCGGAACTGGCCGATGATGGTCATGCCGGCGTCTTCCTGGCCCGCGATCAGCTTGCCGTCGAAGATGCCGATCAGCGTTTCGCGCTGGCCGGGTTTCAGCACATATTGCCTGAGTTCGACGACAGGCGAGTCGTCAAGGTCGGATTTCGGCGGCGAATTCACGAGCAGGTTCATCGCTCGGCTCCAAAACAGGATGATCATCCTGTTCTAAAACAGACCGGTTGTCCTGTTTTGTCAATCTGCTATCTCTAGGAAATGTCAGCAGAGAACAAGTCTCCCGCAACGCGGCGGCGCAGAAAACGCACCAACGACCCCGAAGGCATGCGCAAGAAGGTGCTCGATGTCGCCGAAGCGTCGTTCCAGGCGCGCGGCTACCACGCCTCCAGCCTCGGCGACCTGATGGCGGCGGCGGGCGTCACCGGCGGCGCATTGCATCACCACTTTCCGACGAAGAAGGCGCTGGCGCTGGCGGTGATCGAGGAGCGGGTGGCGGCTGCCGTCGAGGAGACCTGGATCGCGCCGATGCGGGCGGCGGGCACGGCGCGAGAGGGCGTGCGCGCCGTGTTCGAGGCGGTGGCGGCGGGGCTTGAGCACCAGGGCTTCGTGCGCGGCTGCCAGCTCAACAATCTGGCGCATGAACTGTCGCTGACCGATCCGGATTTCCGCATGGCCCTTGCCGGCATCTTTGCCGCGTGGCGCAAAGCGATCGCCGACAAGGTCGGAGCCGACCAGCAGGCGGGCAGGGAGCAAGGCACGGATGCGCAGCGCTTCGCGGCACTCGCGGTGGCCAGCTATTCCGGCGCCATGTCGATGGCCAAGACGGCGCAGGACGCCGGCGTGCTGCGCGATTGCCTCGAGGCGCTGGAGCGGGCTGCGCCTTCGTCATCACAGAGCGGACTAGCGGTGAAGCGACGCCGCAGGGTATTGCTACGACAGAAAACCCTTTGACGCCGGCGGGACAGCGCCCCCCTCTGGCCTGCCGGCCATCTCCCCCTCAAGGGGGGAGATCACGCGCTCAGCCGCATTCACCGATCACCAACCTTGGAGGGATGGCGCTGCCAGCGAAACTGCCAATCTCCCCACTTGAGGGGGAGATGTCCGGCAGGACAGAGGGGGGCGCTGTTCCGCCAGCGTCTCCAGTATTCAGGCTGCGGACCTACTCCGCCAACGGCTTGATCACTTCGTAGCCGACCACGCTTTCGGCGCTCGTGCCCTCGTCATAGCGTTTGGCGAGAACCGCCTGCAAGTCGGGCGCGTAAAGCGCGGTGAATTCATCCAGCGTTTCCCCGGCCTGGTTCTTGGTCGTCTCCTTGACGGCGAGCACATTGTATTTGCAGGTCCCCAGACTGAACGTTTCCTTGCCTTTGACGGCGAGCTCCAGCGTCTCCGTGCCTTTCGGTTGCTTGTTTGGCGCCAGGCGGACAAAAGTCGTCTTGCTTTTCGCCCCTGCCTTGAGCGGAAACAGCTTTCTGAGATCGGAGAACGGGATCATCGCAAGCTGACCCGTATTGCTGTCGCGAAACACCTCGATCAGACCGCCGAACAGAAACTGCGTCTGCGGCGAGGCGGATTCGTATGTGTTGGCGATATGCATCATTCCACCCGCCGAGGGTCGAAATTCGCTGCTTATGCCGGGCTTCGAAAGGACGAAACCGGCCTTGGCGGCCTTGGCGTCGATGCATTCGGCGGCGTTTGCGGCGCTCGCCGTGGCCAGGATGACAAGTGCAATGCTGATGGCGGCAACCGTCATGAGGGTCTCCTCTTTCCTTCACAACTTGGGCGTTAGTCGCAAAGAAATGCCAGACTGACGCCACGCTGTCGATGGCCCGATGGAACTCTGTGCGAGACTGGACGGCCGGGCGCTGGTCATGCGAATTTCAGTGCATGAAGAATTGCCGCTCGCCGAAATCGGTCTCTCGACGCCACTTCCTGGCGCAAGCGGCGGGGTTTGCCGCGGCGGGCGCCTTTGCGCGTCCCGCGCTCGGTCAGACCGGGCAGCGCATTCAGCCCATCGACGCGAATTTCCTGTTCATCGCCGATGTCCATGCCTGCCGCATGGCCAGCGGCTTGAGCCCGAATTGCCAGCAGGAAGGCAAGACCGACGCTGCCCTGCTGCGCAATGTTGCGGCTCTGAACGGCGTCGGCGACGAGCAATGGCCAGCCGAAATCGGCGGCGTCGCCACCGGCTTGCGCTCGGCCGGCGGCCGCATCGCCACGCCGCTCGGCCTCGTTGTCGGCGGTGACATGACCGACGATGGCGGCGGCCAGATCACGGAGCCAAGCGAGGGCACGCAGCTTCTCCAGTTCAGCCAGCGCTATCAGCAAGGCGTCGGCCCCGATCGCGTCCACATGCCGGTCTATGCCGGGCTCGGCAACCATGATCTCGACCAGAACGGTCCGCCGCCTCATGTCGACTGGTACCGCCGCGAATTGCGCGACTATGTCGAGGTCAACCACCGCCCGGGCGTGTTCTTCAAGCCGCCCGTGCCGGCGACCGACTACGATGTCGACACCGACTGCTATTCCTGGGACTGGGGTGGCCTGCACCTCATCCAGACGCACCGCTTCGCCGGCGACACCGGCCACGGCGCGGTCTCCAGCCTGCCATGGCTGAAGCAGGATCTGGCGACCTATGCCGGCGACGGCCGCCCCGTCATCCTGTTCCAGCACTATGGCTGGGATACCTTCTCCATTGAGCGGTGGGATCCGGCCAAGCGGACCTTTGACGATGACGGCGCCGGCGCGCCGCACTGGTGGAGCGAGGCGGACCGGCAGGCGCTGCTGGCAACGCTGAAGGGCTACAATGTCATCGCCATCTTTCACGGCCACCAGCATGAGGTGCCGATGGTCTACCGCAGCGACGGCGTCGATCTGTTCAAGCCGAAAGCCGCCTATATGGGTGGCTTCGCGCTGGCGCGGGTGACCAGCGACAGCATGGACGTCGTGCTGGGCGAGGCAACCGGCGACCATGGCGAAGTCGCTTTCACCAACGCTTTCACCAAGGACTTCTAATGCATGTCGCGCAAAAGTGTGCAGCGGTTTTGCGATAACGACATGCTTAAGAACAATAACCAAACAAAAAAGGCGGCCTAAGCCGCCTTCGTTGTCGCTGTGACGGCAAACGCCCGATCAAAGCGCCTTCCTTACCTTGTCCTTCACGTCGCCATACGTCTTCTGCACCTTGCCGGCGATCTTGTCGGCTGCGCCCTCGGCCTCGGTCTGCCGGTTACCGGTGGCCTTGCCGGCGGCTTGCTTGACCGAGCCCTTGACCTGCTTGGCAACGCCCGCAACCTGATCCTTGTTCACCATCGTCCGCATCTCCTGAGGTTGTTTCGTCCGCGGGAGACAGAACGGGCCGGTGCGGCTTCGGTTCCATGTCCTGCAATCTGTTGCAGGACGACTGGTTGCGCCGGGCGCGGCAATGCGGCTAGGTTCTGCCCGGCTTGCGTGTGAGGACAGGCCGGGGGAGTTCGATGCGTTTTCACCTTGTCTGTGCCGTTGTGACCTCCGTGCTTCTGGCCGGCTGCGTCGCCGACGATGTCGGGCCGATCAACGTCTTCACTCCCAAAGCCGGCCAGCCGTCGCCGACCTTCATTCCCGATCCGGGAGATGACGGCTCGACCGTGGTCGGTCTCGCCTTCTCCGGCGGTGGTACAAGGGCCGCGGCCTTCTCCTACGGCGTGCTGCGGGCGCTGGACGACATCGTCATCGACGAGCGGCCGCGCAGGCGCACCCTGCTCGATGATGTCAGGATGATCTCCGGCGCTTCCGGTGGCGCGGTGGCCGCTGCCTATTTCGGCTACAAGGGCAAGGACGGTTACCGGGACTTTCGCGAGCGGTTCCTGATCCAGAACGCGGAAGCCGACCTCAGGGAAAGGATTTCGCCGGTCAATCTCGTGCGCGCCTACTATGGCGGCGTCAATGATCGCAGCGGCTTCGCCAAATGGCTGAACGACCATCTCTTCGACGGCGCGACATTCGACGCTTTCAGCAGGCCCGGCGGCCCGATCGTCTGGATCAACGCTTCCGACATCTACAACCGCACGCCGTTCCTGTTCACCTACGACACCTTCGCGGCTCTGTGCAGCGATCTGGACAAGGTGCGGCTTGCCGATGCGGTGGCGGCTTCGGCCGCGGTGCCGATCGTCTTCGCGCCGATCGTCGTCGCCGCGACCAGCCCGGATTGCGGTTACCAGCGGCCGCAATGGCTGAGCCGGGCGCTTGCCGACCACAACGCCCCGCTGAGGCTGAAAGCTTACGCCGCCGCGCTCGATGCCTACCAGAATGCCGGCCCGCGCGACTATGTGAAGCTGCTGGATGGTGGCCTGACCGACAATATCGGCGTCACCGGCTTCGCGCTCGAACGCGCCGCCGCCGGCACGCCGTACGGCCCGCTTTCGCCATCGGCCGCCGTTCGGCTGACGACGCTGATCTTCATCGTCGCCGACGCCGGCAGCGGCAGCGACCGGAGCTGGGCAAAGTCGCTGCACGGGCCAAAGGCCAGCGAACTGCTTGACGTTACAACCAGCACCACGCTCGCCGCTTCGGTGCACGACGAATTCGACGCGCTGACGCTGGCTGTCTCGCAATGGAAGGGCGAACTCGTCCGCTATCGCTGCGGCCTGCCTGCCTCGACCGTGTCTGCCTATCGCGGCTCGGCGGCCGGCTGGAATTGCCGTGACGTCCGGCTCGTGGTCCAGCATCTGTCCTTCGCCGATATGGGTCAGGCAATGCAGGTCAAGCTGAACGCCATCCCGACCAGGCTGAGGCTGCCGGTCGAGCAGGTCGACCTCACCATTGAGGCTGGTCGCAAGGCGCTGCTGGTGAATGCGGATATCGCCAAGGCGGTCGCCGCCATCCGTGCCCGCGCCGGTGTCGCACCGGGAGCACAGATGGCTGCAGCACAGGCAAATTAGAGCGACGTGCGTCCAGTTGGACGCACAAAGTACGCTCTAACACTTTTGAATCTACGCATCGTGCTTTCCGAAAATCGATTCCGATTTTCGGGCTGATGCGATAAGCCACCGCGCTCAACACGGAGAGACCATCTTGGCTGAATTCACACTCTTTATCGGCAACAAATGCTTTTCGTCATGGTCGCTCAGGCCATGGGTGGCGATGAAGCATCTGGAGATCCCGTTCGAGGAGAGTTTCGTGCGCCTGCGCACGCCTGAGACTGCCGCCAACCTTGCCAAGGTATCGCCGACCGGGCTGGTGCCGGTGTTGAATCACAAGCCGTTGAAGGGCGGGGGCAGGATCGTCTGGGAAACCCTTGCCATCCTTGAATATCTTGCCGACCTCTATCCCGAAAAGAAGCTTTGGCCGGCCGATATCGAGGCCCGTGCATTGGCGCGCTCGGCGGCGACCGAGATGCATTCCGGTTTTCGCGAGGTCCGCTACGGCTGGCCGATGAATCTGCGCCGGCCGAAGGCCTATAAGCCGCTCGATGCCGAAGGCGAGGCGCAGCGGGCGCGCATCGAAAGCCTGTGGCGGCAATGCCGGGAGGAATATGGCAAGGGCGGGCCGTTCCTGTTTGGTCATTTCACCGCGGCCGATGCGATGTACGCGCCGATCGTCACCCGCTTCGACACCTATGGCGGCGAGTTGGCGCCAGTCACCCGCGACTACGTCGACGCCGTGCTGGCAACGCCGGCGATGCGCCACTGGTACGCGGAGGCCGCCAAGGAGACCTGGCCGGAGCCTGGCCCGCACGAACAGGACTGATGACGGGACTCCAAGAATGCTGTTCGCGACCTATCTGAAGGGGCGGGCCGGGCACTTGGAGATTTCTCATGACATCCGCTAATTCCCCACTTGCCGGCAAGGTCGCCCTCGTCACCGGCGCATCGTCGGGCATCGGCGAGGCAACGGCCGCCGCACTCGCCGCCGCCGGCGCGAAGGTGGCGGTTGCCGCCCGCCGCGCCGATCGCCTCGAAGCACTGGCCGCACGCATCGAAAAGGCCGGTGGCACGGCCCTTCGCATCGAGACTGACGTCACCAGCGCCGGCGATGTTACCGCGATGGTCGATAAGGTCGTTTCCGATTGGGGCCGGCTCGACATCCTCGTCAACAATGCCGGTGTCATGCTTTTGTCGCCTGCGGCGGAAGCGATCCTCGACGACTGGCGCCGCATGGTCGAACTCAATCTGCTGGCGCTAATGGGCGTCACCAAGGCGGCACTTCCGCATCTCAAGGCGGCCAAAGGCCATATCGTCAATGTCTCATCGGTCGCCGGCCGCGTCGCCAATCCCGGCGCCAGCGGCTATGCCGCGACCAAGTTCGGCGTCGTCGGCTTTTCCGAATCGCTGCGCCGCGAGGTCTATGCCGACAAGGTCCGCGTCACCGTCATCGAACCCGGCCTGGTGCGCACCGAGCTTGGCGACCACATCACCAATGCGGCGTTCAAGGCCGATTTGGGCAAGCGGCTTGCCACCATGGAGGCGCTGACCGCCGAGGATATAGCGGCCGCCATCCTCTACGCGGTGAGCCAGCACCCGCGCGTCAACGTCAACGAGATCGTCATCAGGCCGACCGACCAGGAACGCTGATTTCATATTACCCGCTGATGAGCGATCCTGTGAGGTCGGCGCCGCGTGCGCAAACAAAAACGCCCCTCGCGTCTTTTATCACGCGGGGGGCGTCTTTTGCCGTTAGCATTTCCTTCGATTGCTCTCATGAATTGCTGACGACACAGATAAAATGCGCGTTTGCGATAATGGTTCCCGGGATTTTGCAAATTTTTTCGAGTGCACGGCAGCCGCTTTATGTGTCCGGTCCACCTGCCAAGCCCTGAGGTTGCGGCGAATCCGGCAGCGCGGCCATGCAAAAATTGTGTAGTGTCTCAGTTTGAATTTCGGCTGTGGGTGGAATCTTGCCGTCTGAGCTGACTACCGGAATGTGAAGCTAGCGCCAGAACCAGACATTCGTTTCAGCTTGTTAATTCATAAATGTCGCAGCCTTCGGGGATACCTTTCATCTCGCGGTGGCCGAGGAAGGTGAAGTCCAGCCCGGAGCCGACCGCGAGATCCTTCACGGTTCGGGACGTGAGGATCGAGTTCGGCGCCGCTTCGGCCATGATGCGCGCCGTCAAGTGGACCGCCAGACCGCTCAGATCGTCGGCCCGGCGCTCGCACTCTCCAATGTGGATGCCAGTCCGCAGCTCCAGCCCGAGCGCCTTCGCGTCTCGCGCCAGCGCCCTGGCACATTCAATCGCCGGGGTGGGCCCGGCAAATGTGAGCAGATATCCATCGCCAGTGTGCTTGATCTTTTGCCCGCCGAGCGCGGCAACGCGTCGGCTGACATTGACGTCCAGTTGCTCGAGGATCGACCGCCACCGCTCGTCCCCCACGGCGCTCAGGGTCCTGGTCGAGTCGACGATATCGGTCATCAGCAGGGTCATGAGCGCGCGTCCGGGTTTTGCGGTCGTCCGCGTCCCCGTGACGAACTCTTCGACCTGCCCGATCAGTTCGTCCTGATCGCCGTACCAGGGGATGTGGTCATCGCCGGGCAGCAGGCGAAACTCGGCGCCGGGAATATGCTCGGCGAGATAGCGCCCTTCCTCCGCTGCGTGCCAGCGGTCGCCGGCGCGATGGAGAACCAGGCTCGGCACATGGATGGCGGGAAGGATCGCGCGAATGTCGATTTCGAAGTTGAGCCGGGAAATCAGCTCGGCGGCGTGCGGGCTGGCTGCAAATCGAAGGTAGGCAGCAAACCAGCTTTGCACTACAGGGTCGCTTGCGACGCTCGGCGCGCCGTCGTCGAGATCGAATGACCGGCCCCACTGCGCCAGGAGCGACTCCACCTCACGTTCATTTTCTTCGTGGGTCCGCCCCCAGGGATAGTCGGGCGCCCTTTTGCTTCGGGCAAAGCAGCCGTACAAAACTAGCGCGCTCACCCTTTCGGGATGGGTGGCGGCAAACAGCGAACTCATGTTTCCGCCCTCGGAAACTCCGAACAGCGCCGCCTGCTTCGATCCGACGGCATCAAGTACGGTCTTGACGTCCTCGGTCCTTTGTTCGAGCGTCGGAAAGCCGACGTTTCGGTCGGACATGCCCGTACCGCGTTTGTCGAAAAAGATCAGGCGGGAAAAGCGGCTCAGGCTGGTGAGAAATCGAGCGCATTCGGGACTCTCCCAAGCGTACTCTACGTTGCTGAGCCAGCCTTGCGCGTACAGTAGATCCGTTGGGCCGTCGCCGACCACCTGATAAGCGATGGCGACGTCGCCGCATCGTGCATAGCGCGTCTCGGGTCTCTGCATGACCGCCTGACAAATCGATTGGGCAACTGCGAGACGTTACCGGGGCAGATGCGAAGCTCGCCGCCCAACGTAGCGAACTAAGGCAACAAAGGGAATTTCGAAGCGGGTCGCCGAGAAAAATTGCAGGAGACAAATTATGTCTCTTCATTGTCCCGCCGGGTGGACCGCCCTCGCCAACAGCCGCTTTGAGTAGAACTTTGCCGTTCGCGTAGGGCGCCTAGAACGGGGAGGTAGTGCCATATCGAGACCTTCAACCTCAATTTATTCAACGGTCGGAACGGGTCACGGATTGTCGTAGCGCTGCCCAGAAGGAAGGGCATGGAAGGGTCGTGAGCCGATATTCAAATTGAGACACTACCAAAAATTGACATCGCTGGAAAATAAGCGTACAAGAAATATGTCGATGTTTGTTTGAACGACTTTTGTTATCCGCGCGTCAAGCGCGCCTTTGACGAACTTCTCCCATCAAAAATCGAGACAAACGCTGTTGTGCATTCGCGCGACGGCGAACGAATATTTGCCAGGGAAAGGGTTCTTCATGACCACCGGCACAGTAAAATGGTTCAATGCCACCAAGGGTTTTGGTTTTATTCAGCCTGACGATGGTTCGGCAGACGTTTTCGTCCACATCTCGGCCGTCGAGCGCGCCGGCATGCGCGATATCGTCGAAGGCCAGAAGCTCGGTTACGAGATGGTCCGCGACAACAAGTCGGGCAAGATGTCGGCCGACCAGCTGAAGGCGGCCTAAAGCGAATTCAGCCTCGCCGGTGACCACGGATGTACTGGCACCGGTGATTGGCGGAGGAGGGTCAGGCAATGCCTGGCCTTTTTCGTTTCTGGCACAGATCGAAAGAGCGCCGCCCGTCCGCCTGGATGTGCTAAGACGTTTCGGCAATTTGAATCCGACGCCGTATTGCTTTGTGCCTGGTCTTGGCCGAAAGACCGGTCTTGCATGTTTCGGCATCACGCTCCGGACAGGAGGAAGACTTTGACCGCCACTTCGAACAAATCCCGCGATCAGGCCGAATCCATTTTCAGCAAGACCCGCACCCAGTCCATGTCGCTTAACCGCATCATTTCCGAGCAGGATGCCGTCAGCCAGGCTCGGGAAGCCAAGACGGCCCGACTGCGCGAACTGCGTCTGGAAAGGGAAGCCGAAGACATGGCTGCTGCCGCGGCCCTTGTCGCCTCGCCGAAACGCGCGGGCAGACGTTGATGGCCACCAAGCGCGTGCCGCAAACCCCGATCGCCGCCGATGCGACCATCGCCGATATGGTCAATGTCCTGGACAAGCCGGTCGAATATGTCCGGCGCGTGCTGGAAAAGCTGGAGCGCTGCAAGCGCGTCCATGGCGATGCCCAGGTGCGGGTCGGCGTGCGCGGGCGCGCCGAAGCCCCGAACTATCTGATCGAATATGTGCGCGAAACGGCCAAGACCCATGAGCGCGTCACTCATCAGGATGCCGCCTATAGCGGCAGCACGCATCGCGAGCTGGCGCCGCATCATATCGCGGAGGCCAGAAACTGGTCGCCGGAGGAAATGAACATCACGGCGGTCTCGGCGCTGATCGGCCGCCTTCGCAACCCGAATGCGCCATCATCGCGTTTCTCTGACGAGGATTGACATGGCCATCAAGTTTTCAGCCAAGGACCAGCCGACACCTCCCGCTGCTGCCGCCAAGCCAGCCAAGGCGAGCGCGGAGGTGAAGCAGCCGCCTGTCGTGCAGAAACCTGCGGATGCAACGTCCGAGGCCGCGACCGATCTGTTCAAGTCGCCAGTGGACGTTCGCAAGCCCAGGAAGAAATAGCGCCCTTGCCGCCAAGCGCCGATCCGAACCCTGCTGCGCCAGGGCTGATTGCCTTGGTGGCGGCCGAGGGCTTTCCGTCTTCGCGGGAGGGCGTCCTCTTCGACTGCCAGAGCTGCGGTGCCTGCTGTTCCTATTCGGCCGAGTGGCCACGCTTCTCGACTGAGGATGACGAACAGCTTGATCGCATTCCGCAAAAGTATGTCGCCGCCAATCAGTCAGGCATGCGCTGCGAAGGCGTCCGCTGTTCCGCCTTGTCCGGCGAAGTCGGCAAGCACACGGCTTGCGGCATCTACGAGCTTCGCCCGGATGTCTGTCACGCCTGCATGCCCGGCGGCGACGATTGCCTGATGGCGCGCAAGGCGCACGGGCTGCCGGTGTAGGGGCTGCCGTGTTCCTCGCCCCCGCAAAGCGGGGGAGAGGTGGCCGCGAAGCGGCCGGAGAGGGGGCTTTCGCAGGCGGATGACAAGAGAATCTCCGTGCTTTTTGCGCTCAAAATGTGGCCGCGCGACCCCCTCTCCGTCTCGGCTTCGCCGATCCACCTCTCCCCCATAAGGATGGGGGCGAGGAATCGCTAATCGCCACAGCTTGTGCG
The DNA here is from genome assembly GCF_000359125.1 of Mesorhizobium sp. STM 4661. GTDB lineage: Bacteria > Pseudomonadota > Alphaproteobacteria > Rhizobiales > Rhizobiaceae > Mesorhizobium. The sequence goes on from NZ_CAAF010000047.1 coordinate 151,368, forward strand.
CACCGGCCTTGCTGGATACCTTGCCGGGGGGCTGGGCCAACGCCGGGAGAAGCATCCGTGAGCATCGAATTCCTGTTGACGTCGCTGATTGTCGTGGCTTCGCCCGGCACCGGCGTTCTCTACACGCTGAGCGCCGGTCTTTCGCGCGGTGCCAGAGCCAGCATCATTGCCGCTTTCGGCTGCACGCTGGGCATCATCCCGCATATGGCGGCGGCCATCACCGGACTGGCGGCGCTGTTGCACACCAGCGCGGTCGCCTTCGAGACGCTGAAATATCTGGGGGTCGTCTACCTGCTCTACATGGCGTGGAATACGCTGAAGGAGAGCGGCGGCTTGAGCGTCGGGCAGGATGCCGCGCCACGTTCGGCCGGCAAGGTGATCACCTCCGGCATCCTGATCAACATCCTCAATCCTAAGCTGTCGATCTTTTTCTTCGCCTTCCTGCCGCAATTCGTCAGCACCACTGAGCCGCATGCGCTGTCAAAGATGCTGGAACTCTCGAGCGTCTTCATGCTTTTGACCTTCGTCGTCTTTGTCGGTTACGGCATTTTCGCGGCCTCGATCCGCAGCCATGTCGTGTCGCGGCCGATGGTGATGACCTGGATGCGCCGCACCTTCGCCGGCGCCTTCGTCATGCTTGGCGCGAAGTTGGCGCTGACCGAGAGGTAGCGCTAGGGCGGAGCAAGGAGCGAAGCGACGCGGCGCAGACCCTAGGATCCATGCCGTGACTGTTGCCGAGGGCTGCAGCGGTACAGAAGGTCTCGCCCGCCGATAGAGACGGCAGCAACATCGCAAACAGGAAAGGGCGGCCTCTCGGCCGCCCTCTCCGTATCTGAAGATGATATGGGCTGGATCAGAAATCCATGCCGCCACTCAAGCCCGCTTGCGGGCTTGAGCAATGTTGGTTCATGGGCGTGCTTATGGATTTCCTCAGAAATCCATGCCGCCCATGCCGCCCATGCCGCCGCCGCCCATGCCGCCAGGCATGCCGCCGCCAGCCGACTCCTTCTTCGGAGCCTCGGCGATCATGGCTTCGGTGGTGACCAGCAGGCCGGCGACCGAGGCCGCGTCCTGGAGAGCCGTGCGCACGACCTTGACCGGGTCGACGATACCCATGGCGATCATGTCGCCATATTCGCCGGTCTGGGCGTTGAAACCAAAGGTCGGGCCCTTGTTCTCGAGGATTTTGCCGGCAACGATCGATGCTTCCGCACCGGCGTTGGCCGCGATCTGGCGGGCCGGAGCCTGCAGCGCGCGACGGACGATGTTGATGCCCGCGGTCTGGTCGGAGTTGGCGCCGACAGCCTTGATGCTCAGCGAAGCGCGCAGCAGCGCGACGCCGCCGCCGGGAACGATGCCTTCTTCGACGGCCGCGCGGGTCGCGTTGAGGGCGTCATCGACGCGGTCCTTCTTTTCCTTGACTTCGATCTCGGTCGCACCACCGACGCGGATCACGGCAACGCCGCCCGCCAGCTTGGCGAGACGTTCCTGCAGCTTCTCCTTGTCGTAGTCCGAGGTGGTCTCCTCGATCTGCTGCTTGATCTGGGCGACGCGGCCCTGGATCTCGGCCTTCTTGCCGGCGCCGTCGACGATGGTGGTGTTCTCCTTGGAGATCGACACCTTCTTGGCGCGGCCGAGCATGTTGAGGCCGACATTCTCGAGCTTGATGCCGAGGTCTTCGGAAATGACCTGGCCACCGGTGAGGATGGCGATGTCTTCCAGCATGGCCTTGCGGCGATCGCCGAAGCCCGGCGCCTTGACGGCGGCGATCTTCAGGCCGCCACGCAGCTTGTTGACGACAAGCGTGGCCAGAGCCTCGCCTTCGACGTCTTCCGAGATGATGACCAGCGGCTTCGAGGTCTGCACGACAGCCTCGAGGATCGGCAGCATGGCCTGCAGGTTGGAGAGCTTCTTCTCGTGGAGAAGGATGTAGGCGTCTTCCAGATCAGCGACCATCTTGTCTGCGTTGGTGACGAAGTAGGGCGAGAGGTAGCCGCGGTCGAACTGCATGCCTTCGACGACTTCGAGTTCGGTCTCGGCGGTCTTGGCTTCCTCGACGGTGATGACGCCCTCATTGCCGACCTTCTGCATCGCTTCGGCGATCATCGAGCCGACCGAAGCATCGCCGTTGCCGGCGATGGTGCCGACCTGGGCAACCTCTTCCGAGGTCTTGATCTTCTTGGCGTTCTTGATCAGCGTCGCGACGACGTCGCTGACCGCGAGGTCGATGCCGCGCTTCAGGTCCATCGGGTTCATGCCGGCGGCTACCGCCTTGTGGCCTTCCTGGACGATCGACTGCGCCAGAACGGTCGCGGTCGTGGTGCCGTCGCCGGCGATGTCGTTGGTCTTCGAAGCGACTTCGCGGACCATCTGCGCGCCCATGTTCTCGAACTTGTCCTCAAGCTCGATTTCCTTGGCGACGGTGACGCCGTCCTTGGTGATGCGCGGGGCGCCGAACGACTTGTCGATGACGACGTTGCGGCCCTTGGGGCCGAGCGTGACCTTCACCGCGTCGGCGAGGATGTTGACGCCGCGCAGCATGCGCTCACGGGCGTCGCGGGAGAATTTTACGTCTTTGGCAGCCATGTTTAACTCCTGGCAGAGGCTCGGATCGAGCCCGAAGATTTAAGTGACGGTGAGGCCGATATTCAGCCGATGATGCCCATGATGTCGGATTCCTTCATGATCAGAAGGTCTTCGCCATTGAGCTTGACTTCGGTGCCCGACCACTTGCCGAACAGGATGCGGTCGCCGGCCTTGACGTCCAGCGGGACGAGCTTGCCGGCTTCGTCGCGGGCGCCGGAGCCGACGGCGATGATCTCGCCTTCCTGCGGCTTTTCCTTCGCCGTATCCGGGATGATGATCCCGCCGGCGGTCTTGGATTCGGATTCGACCCGGCGTACGACCACGCGGTCATGAAGCGGGCGGAACTTCGACTTTGCCATTTTTTCTTCCTCGAATGAGAACGGTGAGAACAGTTCCTCCGTCCGGCGGAGCCGGACAACCAATAAAGGCCGGGCGGAGCCGGACACTTGGTTAGCACTCACCATTGGCGAGTGCTAACGTGGCGGTGAGATAGGCCGGTGGCTTGCGAGAGTCAAGGCTGGCGGAAGCCAAATCGAGGTCATGCCCGCCGCCGATAATGACATTACCGGCGCCTCGGCGATTCAAGCACCAGCAGCGGGCATCGTTCCGCCAGCGGATAAGAGCCGCTTGGCACGACGCGCACATTGTCGAACCAGCCGCTCGCCTCATCGACCAGAACGGTCAGCGTCGCGAAACTGTAGCTCGTGTCGGAGCCAGTGTAGACGTCGATTGTGTTGATCGACGCAATGCTCCATCCTGTCCGTGCGGCCAGGGCCTCGCGGTCGGGGAACATGCCGTCGAACGTGTCGCGGATCGTTCGCACATTGATCGCGAAATCTGAGCCGCCCGTGGTGCACGCCATCGCGATCCGCCATTTGAGCGCGTGGAAATTCTCGATTGCGCCGGCCAGCACCTGTGCTTCGATGCTTGCCAGATCCTCGGTCGTTTCCGGGGCGGCAAACACGCGGATCGCGGCTCGAGCGCCAGGCTTCAACACCCTGGCGATCTCGCCATGCAGCGCATTGCGGGCCGCCTTCGAGGCGACGGCGGACAGGCAGCCGTCGCCGACGACCGCATCGGCACTTGCGCTGCCAACGGGCAGATCCAACCAATTGCCGGTCACCGCCCTCCGCGAGGCGTCGTCGCCGACCCATATGCCGGAAATCATGGCCGCCGACTGATCGACCGCCAGCATCGATCTGCCCAGCACGGCGAGTTCCGGCGTCACTCCCAGGAGCAGGACATCGGCGTTCGCCAGACCGAGTTCACGCTCAAATATGCCGACCGTTTCCGGTGTCGGCCGAAGTGGCGCGTCCAGAAGCCTCCAGTGGCGGTGATAATTGTCCCAATGATTTGTCATTCTGGCCGATTGGAAACCGAGAATTCTAGCTTTGGTATTAGCCATCGCTTAATAGAAATCGGTAGGCAAGCTAAAAGGGCGGCTGTGGCGCGTATCGTCGTGATCACCCATGAACATGACAAGTTCCAGAGCGGTCGCGACATCCTGCTGCGCCCGAACAGTCCGTACATGCTTTTCGATGTTCTTGCGGAGCTGAAAAGACGCGGCCATTCGGTGCGGATTGAGCAAGGTCCGGCCAGGACACACAGCGCAGACATTGCGGTTCTGCATGTCGATGCGACAATCACGCCCGCGGACTATCTCGACTATGCGCAAGGTTTTCCACTCTGCCTCAATGTCGGAACGGCCGACATATCCAAGCGACGGGTCAGCGGCGCGCTGGTAAACCAAGGAGACGCTTGGCAAGGCCCGGTCATCGTCAAAAGCAATCTCAACAATCAGGGCATTCCGGAGAGGTTCCTCAATCGGCGAGCGGAACGGGCGGGCAAACCACCGCCGTTTCCGGGCGTGCCGACACTGCAGCCATATGAGATCTATGGTTCCCTCGGCGATGTTCCGGATGGCGTCTTCGAGCGTGATGATCTGGTCGTGGACAAGTTCATTCCGGAAAAGGAGCCCGACGGCTTCGCGGCGCGGTTCTGGGTATTTTGCGGGGAGAGCGAACGTTGCACCCGCTACGTGTCGCCGAACGCCCTGGTCAAGGCGTCCGAAACGATCCGCCGCGAGCCCGTGCCTGTTCCCGACGAAATGCGCGAGCTGCGGCGCGAACTTGGCTTCAATTACGGAAAATTCGATTTCGTCATGCATGAGGGCAGGGCCGTGCTGCTGGATGCCAACAAGACCCCTGGCCGCCCAAAGAACCTCGTGAAGATGTTCGCGGCCGGCGCCTCTCATCTGGCCGATGGCTTCGAGGGGCTGATCCGGCAATTCGGATAATCGCCCAAATCGCGATGTTCTGGCCGGCCCCGATATACTTGACTAAGTCAAATAAATGATTGATCCTGTGCGGGCAGGAGAATCCCATGACGATTCATCATCACCCCGGCAAGGAGCGGATCGACGCGGTGCGGAGCTTCAACCGCTTCTACACCCGCCAGATCGGGCTGCTCGACGAAGGGCTGCTGAAAAGCGCCTTTTCGCTGACCGAGGCGCGGGTGCTCTATGAGCTGGCGCATCGCGATGGCCTGACGGCCACCGATCTTGCGCGCGATCTCGGTCTCGACCCCGGCTATCTCAGCCGGCTGTTGAAGAAGTTCGAGGAGCGCGGCCTGGTCGAGCGCGCCGCGATAGAAGCCGATGCGCGGCGCTCGTCGATCGTGCTGACGCCGGCCGGGCGGCAGGCCTTCGCGCCGCTTAACCGGGATTCGCACGATCAGGTCGCGGCCTTGCTCGATCGGTTGGCGGCATCGGACCAGGACAGGCTGGTCAAGGCCATGCAGACGGTGCGGCGCCTGCTGGGCGGCGACGGTGCCGAACTGAAGGTTCCCTATTTGCTGCGGCCCTTGCAGGTCGGCGATATTGGCTGGATCGTGCGTCGCCAGGGCCTGCTCTACGCGCAGGACTATGGCTGGGACGAAACCTATGAGGCGCTGGTCGCCGAGATCCTCGGCGCCTTCGTAAAATCCTTCGATCCGAGATGGGAGCGCTGCTGGATCGCCGAACGGGAAGGCGAGGTCGTCGGCTCGGTGTTCGTGGTGCGCAAGTCGGATGCGGTGGCGAAGCTGCGCCTGCTCTATGTCGAGCCTTCGGCGCGCGGCCTCGGCATCGGCAAGCGGCTGGTCGAGGAATGCATCGGCTTTGCCCGTGCGAAGGGCTACAAGACGTTGACGCTGTGGACCAACGACATTCTCGTCTCGGCGCGCCGCATCTATGAGGCGGCGGGCTTCAAGCTTGTCGAGGAGGAACGCCACCATTCCTTCGGCAAGGATCTGGTCGGCCAGAACTGGAACCTGGAGCTATAGCTCTTTTGTCTGAAGCAATTGTCCTCGGCCGGCCCCTCCTCAGTCCTTGACCGGGATCCAGATCTCCAGCCCGCCATTGCCGCTGCGTGCGTCGAATTCGGGGCCATAGCGCTCGAATTCCGGTGCGTCTGAAATCTCGTGGCCGGAGGCCGGCAGCCATTTGTTCCAGATCGTGTTGACCGTGCGGCGGATCGTCGAGATGTGCTCGCGATGAGAAAACACGGCATATTTCCGCGCCGGTACCCGCACGCGGAAAAATTCCTTCGGCAGGTCGGAAAAGTCCGCAACCTCGACGCCGGCGATGTAGTCGAAATTGCCGGCATCGTCGCCGTTGACGCAGACGCCATAGGCGACGTCGCCGATCTCGCCCGGAATGTTGCCGATATAGGGGCCGAAGCGCTGCCATTGCATCGGGATGCCGGCGCTGGTTTCGCAACTGTAGCGTTCGCCGAGGCCGGCGATCAGGAACGGGCGGCTGATCTCAAAGCGCGGCGGTTCGAGAGTGGCAAGCAGGGACTGATCCATCAGGATGGGCTCCACCAGGTCAAGCGTCTTGGTCGAGCCTTGCGCGCGCACCAGTTCCGGCGTGGTGCCGAACTGGTCGCGGAAGGCGCGGGTGAACGCCTCATGCGAGTTATAACCGGCGTCGAGCGCGACCGAGAGGATATCGGGCGCGCCGCTAGCCAGCTTGCGCGCCGCTTCGCTCAGCCGGCGCGAACGCATATAGCCCATCACCGAACGGCCGGTCGCCGCACCAAAGGCCCGCGTCACGTGGAAGCGCGACACGCCGCTGCTTTGCGCGACATCGTCGAGCGAAACCGCTTCCGGCAGATGGCTCTCGACGAACCACAGCGCTTTCTCGGTCGGGTTCATCTGCCTCCTCGCATTGGGCGGATCATGCTGCCGCTTCCGGGCGAGGCCAGTTTGATCGAAATTGCGCGTCGCGCAATAATGCTCCTCATGGTGTTGACAGCACATGGCGGTGCTTATAGCGTAATGTTATTACATATCGCAGCTGACGGCCGCCAACGCCTGCAAGCGCAATCAAAAAAAACGTTGCGGCGCGGTCGGGGGAAATCTAGGCTGAAAGGATGATGGTCCCCGAGTCGAAAGGCGAGGGGTGAAAAGGGAACACGGTGAGATCCGCTTTCGGGTCGAGGCCGTGGCTGCCCCCGCAACTGTAAGCGGCGAGCAACATCCGGAAATGCCACTGGCCGGCAAGGCTGGGAAGGCAGGATGAAGCCGAGACCCGCGAGCCAGGAGACCTGCCATCAGCTGAGTTGACCGGACGGGGTGTGCCGGGAGGAGACGTAAGCCATCGGTCTGTCGTCCGATCGGCTGAGCTTCCTTCCGTCGCCAGTTGAGAAAGTGACGGAAGGTGAGCGTCTCAGAGACCATCCATTGCACCATTGTGTGCGCGCTTTGCCGCGATCCAACCGGTGCGGTTCTGACCCGTATGTCGGGTCCGCGCGATCCAACGGGGCGCCGCTCATGACCGCGTTCCTCCTCGAAGCCCGCGACGTGACCGCGACCGCGAATGGCCGGAACCTGGTTGATGGCGTGAGCCTTTCGGTAACGGCTGGCGACCGTCTCGCCATCATCGGCCCCAACGGCGCCGGCAAGACCACGCTTTTGCGCATGCTGTGCGGCGCACTGCAGCCGAGCGCCGGCGAGGTGCGTCTGTCGGGGCGCCGTCTCGACAGGATCACGCCGGCCGAGCGGGCGCTCAACATGGCCGTTGTCGGCCAGACCGACCAGCCCGATCCCAGGCTCGCTTTGATCGACTATGTCGAACTTGGGCGCGTCCCGCATGCCGGCCTCAGACGCAGGCTGGAAGAGCGCGACATTGTCGTCGAGGCGCTGCGCAGGACGGGCCTGCTGCCTCTGCTTGGCCGCACTATCGGCTCGCTCTCCGGCGGCGAGCGTCAGCGCGCCCAACTGGCACGCGCCATCGCCCAGCAGCCAAAAATCCTGTTCCTCGACGAGCCAACCAACCACCTCGATCCGCGCGCTCGTGGCGAGCTTCTCGAACTGGTCGCTGGCTTCGGCATGACTGTCGTGGCGGTGCTGCACGACCTGGCCCTGGTGGCTCCCTTCGCCACCAAGGTGGCGGTGATGAACAATGCCCGGCTGCATGCGCTGGCCGCACCGCACGACGCGCTGACACAGCAGTTGATCCGCGACGTGTTCGGCATCGATGTGTTCCGCCTGCGCCACCCGACCGAAGACCGCGAGCTTACCGTCTTCGACGTCCCCAACCGTGCGTCCTCGTCATCCTGACAACCTTCCCCCGAACCCAAGGAGCAACATCCGTGAAGCGCTTCGTCCTCTCTCTTGCCTTTTCGCTGCTGGCTTCGGCGGCCTTTGCCTTTCCGGTCACCGTCGACAGTTGCGGCAAGCCGCTGACCTTCGACGCGCCGCCCAAGCGCGCCGTCATCCAGGACCTCAACATGACCGAGATGGCCTTCGCGCTGAAGCTGCAGCCGTCGATCGTCGGCCTGACCGGCATCACCGGCTGGTACAAGGTCGGCCCCGAATTCAAGGCCGAGCAAGGCTCGATCCCGGAACTCGCGCCAAAATACCCGACACTCGAAAACCTGATCGCGGTCGAGCCGGATTTCTTCTTCGCCGGCTGGTATTACGGCATGAAGCCGGGCGGCGAGGTGACGCCCGACACGCTCGCCCCGCACGGCATCAAGACGCTGGTGCTGACGGAAAGCTGCGTCCATCTCGACAAGAACCGGCCCGCCGCCTCGATGGATCTGCTCTATGGCGACGTCGAAAAGCTGGGCAAGATCTTCGGCAAGGAGGCCGAGGCGGAAAAGCTTGTTTCGGGCTGGAAAGCGCAACTCGCCGAGATCACCGCGAAGGTCGGCGACCGCAAGGGCACGCGCGTCTTCCTCTATGATTCCGGCGAAGACAAACCCTTCACCGCGGGCAGGTTCGCCATTCCGAGCGCCATGATCACTGCTGCCGGCGGTGACAACATCATGGCCGACATGGAGACGAGCTGGGGCAATACGGATTGGGAGACGGTGGCGGCCCGCAACCCGCAATTCCTCATTCTGCTCGATTACCAGGACGGTGCCGGCTACAAGAAGCTGCTTGATTTCTTGAAGGCCCACCCGGCGATGAAGGAGACCGACGCGGTCAAGAACGAGCGCTTCGTGGCGCTGCGCTATGCCGAATTGACGCCCGGACCCGCCAACGTCGAGGCGATCGGCAAGATCGCCAGGGCGATGCATCCGGAAGCGTTCTGATTCTGGCGTCGAAGTTCTGGTCAGAGATGCTCGCGTTGACGAATCGCATGCCTTGGAGATTGGCCGAAACGCCCATCGCTTCGTCATCCTGGGGCGGAGCAAGGAGCGCAGCGACGCGGCGCAGACCCCAGGATCCATGCCTTGACTTCAAGGCGCTGCTGCGGTGCAGAATTCTGCTCCGTGGCACTCTTCGCCCAAGGTTACGGCATGGATCCCAGGGTCTCCGCGACGGAGCTTCGCTCCTGCTTCGCCCTGGGATGACGAAGTTGGAGAGGCTTCGACCAATCTCGAATGCCGGCGAAGCAATGGCATGCGTGAAAACGTGAGCTTGCTGCATAAGCCATTCCTACCGGCCATGATCGCGGGAGCGGCAGCGATGGCCGCTCTTGCGCTGTTGTCGATCGCCTATGGCTCGACGGTGATCCCGCTGGCGGACGTCGTCGGCGCGCTGGCGCATGCGGTCGGATTGGACACGCATCCGGTCTCCGGACCGGTCGGCAGCATCGTCGTCGATCTCAGGCTGCCGCGCACGCTGCTGGCGATCGCTGTCGGCGCCGGCCTTGGCGTCGTCGGCGCGTTGCTGCAGACCGTGACGCGCAACGATCTCGCCGACCCGTTCCTGTTCGGCCTGTCCTCCGGCGCGGCCGCCGGGGCGGTGTCGGTCATCACCGTTTTCGGCGACAGTTTCGGCATCTGGACCTTGCCCGTTGCCGCCTTCACCGGCGGCATGCTGGCCGCTGCAATCGTCCTTGTGCTGGTGTCGCGGGTGAGAGGGCAAGGCCCGGAACGATTGATCCTGGCCGGGCTTGCCGTCTCCTTCATCTTCACCGCGCTCACCAACTATCTCGTCTTCGCCGGCGACCAGCGCGCCGCCCATTCGGTGCTTTTCTGGACCATGGGCGGGCTCGGGCTGGCGCGCTGGGACAATATCGGCCTGGCCGCCCTTGGCGCGGCCATCATCCTCTCCTATGGATTGCGGAACCACCGCAGGTTCGATGCCTTCCTTGCCGGCGAAAACGCCGCCGAAAGCCTCGGTGTACCGGTGGCGCGCATGCGGCGCACGACCTTTCTCGTCGCGGCGTTGGCGACCGCGATCCTGGTTTCGGTCGCCGGCGTCATCGGCTTCGTCGGCCTGATGATCCCGCATCTGTGCCGGCCACTGGCGGGCCCGTTGCATCTGCGTCTGATCGCAAGCTCGGCGCTGTTCGGCGCGGTGCTGCTTTTGGCCAGCGACCTTCTGGCACGCACGCTGCTGCCGCCGCAGGAGCTGCCGATCGGCATCATCACCAGCTCGCTCGGCGCCTTCTTCGTGGTCACGATGCTTATTCGCAATCGCCTTTGATTTGCACCAGGCCGGGCCACAAGCGGCGCCGAGGAGGATTGGAATCGCGCTCAGGGTATCAAGCGCTCTGCCGTTCATGAATCGCTAACCATGACAGCATCGCACGGTTGCCATGCAGGTTTGCCGGCTTCTGGGCAGAATGCCGCACTTGAATCATAAGCACGCTTATTATATATATCGCTCATGGTTTCCGACGGCATCGACAGATTAGGCTTTTTGATCCACGACGTGCAGCGCCTGATGCGCAAGCGCTTCGAGGCGCGCGCCAGCGGGCTTGGTCTTTCCTCGGCGCAATGGCGGCTTATGGTCCGCGTTGCCAAGGAAGAAGGCATCACCCAGGCGCGGCTTGCCGAGCTTCTCGAAATCGAGCCGATCAGCGTCTCGCGCCTGGTCGACCGCATGGAAGAGGGCGGCTGGATCGAGCGCCGTTCCGACACCGCCGACCGCCGCGTCCGCATGATCTTTCCGACCGCCAAGGCGAGCGAGGCCTATGCCGAGGTCAAGAGCCTGGCCGGCGAAGTCTATGAAGTTTCGCTGACCGGCGTGTCGCCGGAAGATCGCCGCGTCCTGATCAAGGCGCTGGATGTGATGGTCGAGAACCTGACGGACGCCGAGGCGTCCTGCGTAAAAGTAAAGAGTGCGGAAGGCGCAGCAGCATGAACGCGGTAGCCAAGATAGACGACAATGTGGCCGAGCTGGAGATGGAAGCTCCCACGCAGCCGGCGGCAACCCCCGTGGCGGTCACTCCGCCGGTGGCACCGGCGCCGGTGGCGCCCAGGAAGAAGCGCCGCCTTGGCCGTTTCCTGCTGATGGTCGCGCTGCCTGCCGCGCTGATCGCCGGCGGCGCTTACGTCTGGGTGACCGGCGGCCGCTATCAGGAAACCGAGAACGCCAATCTCCAGCAGGCCAAGGTGTCGATCGCCTCGGATACGGCGGGCCGCATCGTTCAGGTCGATATCGCCGACAACCAGTCTGTCAAGCAGGGCGATGTGCTGTTCGCCATCGATCCCGAGCCTTACCGGATCGCGCTGGCCCAGGCCGACGCGGCGGTGGCCGGCGCGCGCCTCAATGTCGAGCAACTGCGCGCGGCCTATAGCCAGGCGACGTCGCAGGAGAAATCCGACGCCAGCGAAGTCGGCTACGCGCAGTCGCAATACGACCGCGCCGCCGACCTCTCCCGCAAGGGCATCAACGCCAAGTCTTCGCTGGACGAGGCCAGGAACGATCTCGACAAGGCCAAGCAGCAACTGGCTGTGGCCCAGCAGGGTATCGTCAGCGCCAAGGCGGCACTTGGCGGCAATCCGGACATCGAGACCGACAAGCATCCGACCGTGATGGCGGCACTCGCCGCGCGCGACAAGGCCGCCTATGATTTGGCGCAAACCACGGTCAAGGCGCCCGCCGACGGCGTCATCAGCCAGGCCTCTTCGTTCAAGGTCGGCCAGTATGTCGGCTCGGGTACGCCGCTGTTTTCGCTTGTCGAAACCGGCGACACCTGGATCGATGCCAATTTCAAGGAAACCCAGCTCACTCATATGAAGCCCGGCCAGAAGGCCGAGATCGTGGTCGACACCTATCCGGGCCGGACTTTCGAGGCCGCCGTCAAGGCGATCGGCGCCGGCACGGGGGCGGAGTTCTCGCTGCTGCCCGCCCAGAACGCCACCGGCAACTGGGTCAAGGTCACCCAGCGCATTCCGGTCCGCCTGGAACTGACCGACGCCGACGCCAAGATGGCGCTGCGCACCGGCATGAGCGCGACCGTCACCGTGGATACCGGCGTTGCCCGCGGCTTTCCCAAGATCTTCGGCCACGCCACGGCGGGCGAGCACTAAACATACTCGCCACTCTGGCGAGGTGAATGACAGGATTGGTCCGATGGGAGGTTGGCGAAGGGTTGAGGGTTTGAACCGGGCCGCGTTGCGGCCTGGCCGGAGCCTGAACAACCCAGCGCGGGACCCTTCGGTCCTCAGGTTTCCGGGCGGCGGGCGCCCGTTTTCTCGAGACGCTCGGTCGATGTAACCCCCACATCGATAGTCGCGTCCCACCGCGATGAGGGTCTCTCCACACGGAAGGCCTCGCCGCCCGGAAACCTAATGCATGTCGCGCAAAAGTGCGCAGTGGTTTTGCGACAACGACATGCATAAAAACAATAACTTAAGCGCGTCGCATAATTCCGATCTGACGCGACGCGCTTCAGTGTACACGTTTTTGTTACCTGTCGGAAGTTCCGCATCATGAGCACGCCAGAAGCCTTTCGCGAAGTACCGCACCGCGGCCTGATCACCGTTGCGCTCATGCTGGCGACGATCATGCAGGCGCTCGACACCACGATCGCCAACGTCGCGCTGCCGACCATGACCGGCGATCTTGGCGCCTCTCCGGACAACATCAACTGGGTGCTGACTTCCTACATCGTTGCCGCCGCCATCATGACGCCGGTGACCGGCTGGCTGGCCGACCGCTTCGGCCGCAAGGAACTGTTCCTGACGTCGGTGGTCGGCTTCACCATCTTCTCGATGCTGTGCGGCATCGCCTGGAGCCTGGAGACCATGGTGTTCTTCCGGTTGATGCAAGGCGTGTTCGGCGCCGCGATCGTGCCGCTGTCGCAAACCTTCCTGCTCGATATCAACCCGAAGGAACGCCACGGCCAGGCCATGGCCATCTGGGGCGCCGGCATCATGCTGGGCCCGATCCTGGGCCCGACGCTCGGTGGCTGGCTGACCGAGAATTTCAACTGGCGCTGGGTGTTCTTCATCAACCTGCCGGTCGGCATCCTCGCCTTCCTTGGCATGGCCGCCTATTTGCCGGCCGTTGCAAGGCGCATACGCAGCTTCGATTTCTTCGGCTTCGCCATGATATCGCTCGGCGTCGGCGCGCTGCAGCTGATGCTGGATCGCGGCGGCGAGGTCGACTGGTTTTCCTCGGTCGAGATCTGGATCGAACTCGGTCTTTCGCTGACCGGCTTCTGGGTGTTCATCATTCACACGGTGACGGCGGAACATCCCTTCATCGACCCCAAGATCTTCCTCGACCGCAATTTCGTCGCCGGGCTGGCGTTCATCTTCGTCATGGGCGTGCTCATCCTTGCGAGCATGTCGCTGCTGCCGCCAATGCTGGCGACCATCTTCGGCTATCCGACCATGACCATCGGTGTCGTCATAGGTCCCCGCGGCATCGGCACCATGGTTGCGATGCTCCTGGTCGGCCGCATCATGAACAAGGTCGACGCCAGAATCCTCGTCGTCATCGGCTTCCTGCTCACCGCGCAGTCTCTCTACACCATGGCCAGCTTCACGCCGCAGATGGACAACTGGCTGATCCTCTCCTCCGGCGTCATCCAGGGCCTGGGAATGGGCATGGTGTTCGTGCCGCTGTCGACCGTGGCCTTCGCCACGCTCGACGCGCGCTACCGCACCGATGCCACGGCGCTATTCAGCCTGGTGCGCAATCTTGGCTCGTCGATCGGCGTCTCGGTCGTGACGGTTCTTCTGGTGCGCAACACGCAGGTCAACCACAGCGAGCTCTCGGCCTTCATCAACCCGTTCAACCCGAACCTGTGGGCGGTCTCGCCAGCGGCGGCAGGCGGCGATCCAACAGCACTTTCCCAGATGGACAGAATGGTCAATATCCAAGCGATGATGATCTCTTACATCAACGACTTCAAGCTGCTGATGATGATGACGCTGCTTGCCGTCCCGTTTGTCTTCCTGCTGCGCAAGCCAAAGGCTGGTCCGGCCGCCGGTGGCGCGCCTGCCGCGCATATGGATTGATGAGCGGGCAGGGGGACAGGTCTATTTCCCCAGCACGAGGCACCAGTAGCGGATCTCGCTGTCGCGTCCGTCGCGGACATAGGCGAGGCCGAAGCGGGTGAAGCGCGGATCGAGCATATTGCGGCGGTGGCCTGCCGAACGCATCCAGATGTCGAACAGTTTCTGCTGGTCGAAACGGCCTTCGGCGATGTTTTCGGCTGCCGCCCCGGCAATGCCGTTGTCCTTGACGCGCGAGGCAAAGTCCTTGCCCCAGCCGACGGTGTGATTCATGCGGCCGCGCCCGGCCATATAGCTGGCCTGCTGCAGCGCCGCCTGTTCGAGTTGCTGATCCGGCGCGAGTGGCCCGAGCCCGGCGCTAGCGCGGATGCCGGCCAGCGTGCCGGTGGCAGAGGCGGAGACACCGGCGCCTTCGCCGGTCGGAAGTGATACGGTGCCGCAGGCGGCGAGCCCGGCCAGCGCGGCAAGGCCGACGCCCCTGAGCAGCGTGCGCCGGTTCAGAACCGGGTGCATCTGGCCGGAGCCGGATTGTGCGGGAGAACAATTGGCGATTTCGATCATGCTTGCCTGACATAACGGCGATCATGGCTTTTGCCGGGCAGGATGGTGAAATCGCTTGATGCCAGCCAGGATGCCATCGACTTGGCGACAACCGCCCCTAAATCGACTACCATAGTGCTTGTACGAGAAGTGGCAGCTATGGGCGGCCATCCAGGCGGTGACCGCCCCGACACACGGGAGGAAGGTTATGGCCGGCTTTCATGTCATGGCGGACGCACGTGGAATGCACGTGCAGCCCACGGTGCGCCGCATCACCAGCGCGGATCTCTGGGATGCGCTGCGGCTCGGCGCCGACGATTTCTGGGCCAAGCCCTCGCATTACGTGTTCCTGTGCCTGATCTATCCGATCGTTGGCCTGATCCTGACGCAATGGTCGTCCGGTTCCAACGCCATCCAACTTATCTATCCCTTGATGTCGGGCTTTGCCCTCGTCGGCCCGTTTGCCGCCATCGGCCTCTACGAGATCAGCCGCCGGCGCGAGCTCGGCATGAACACCGACTGGCGGCATGCGCTGGATGTGCGCCGCTCGCCGGCGCTGCCGGCGATCGCGGTGATCGGCATCACGCTGCTCGCTTTGTTCCTGCTGTGGCTGTACACGGCCCAGGCGATCTATACCGGCCTGTTCGGCGACCAGCCGCCGGCCTCGATCGGCGCCTTCATCCGCGAGGTTCTGACGACCAGCAAGGGCTGGACGCTGATCCTGCTCGGCAATGCGGCCGGCTTCGTCTTTGCGGTGGTCGTGCTGGCAACGACTGTCATCGCTTTTCCGCTGTTGCTCGACCGCGACGTCGGGGTCGTCTCGGCCATCGAGACCTCGGCGCGCGCGGTGATGGCAAACCCGCTGCAGATGGCGCTGTGGGGCCTGATCGTCGCCGTGCTTCTGGTCTTGGGCTCGATCCCGCTGTTTGCCGGGCTCGCAGTCGTCATGCCGATCCTCGGCCACGCGACCTGGCATCTCTATCGCAGGGTGGTCGAGCCGGAGCGGGCGCAGCAGATAAGGCGGCCAATGTAGGCCGGCAGGCCAGAGGGGGCGCTGTCCCGCCAGCCGGTCATTTCTGGGCGACGGCCCACCCCTCAACCGACGATGCGCAGGTTCGACAGTTCGTTGGCGATTTCCTTGAAATTGTCCGACAGCGTGGCCCCGGTCGCGTTCCAGAACAGCTTGGCTGGCTTGGTCGGGTCGGTCGCATCCTTGCGGAAGCGCGAGTCCGAGGAACATTTTTTCAGCGCGTCGAGCGCATTCTTGTCGTCGGTGGCCGACAGGTCGAGCGCCACGGTCATGACGAGAATGTTCGAGTTCTTCGCATTGGCGCAAAGGGTCTGCATCTGCTCGTCCAGCGCGGCGGTGTAGTTGCCGCTGGTATAGGTGGTCTTGTCGACATCGTCGCTTGTGTTCATGAACAGCCGGGTCACGCTTCCCGCCCCCGGATATGTCAGGCCGGTATAACCGTAAGCGGCGTAGGTCGACCTGTTGTTGGCATAGTTGCCGTCGCTGACGGCGCTGTAGGTGTTGGCGCCGTCGGTCAGCACGATGACCACCTTGTCGTTGCCCCGTTCGTTGTTCGGCCGCCCGTCGGTGAACGGTTCGTTGCTCGACACCGTCCGCCAGCCCCAGGCCAGGCCCTCCGGCACGTTGGTGTTGCCGTTCGGCGCCATGGCGTCGATGGCGTCCTCGATCTCCTGTTTCTCGGCAAGCTGGCTCACATCCTTCAGCGGCGTGATCGGGTTGGTCGTGCAGGAAGAACTCGGACCATCGCCCGCGGCGGCCGATTTCGAGCCGTAAGGCTTGACCAGGAAATATTTACGCATGTCCGACTGCCGTTGCGCGGCGGTCGGATCGGCGGTGTAGGGCCAGTCGGCCCACCAGTTGTTGCCGTAATTATAGGACATGCTGTCGACGTCGTTGGTGCCGTCGCGGTTGAAATCGCGCCACAGCGTGCCGGCTTCGTCAGGCGCGAACATCGGCACGAACAGCGTGGCCGGATTTGCGCTTTCCGGCGTCGTGTCGTCGTCATTGTAGGGATACGGCCTCGCCTCCACGCAGCCCTGCCAGCTCGCATAGCGGCTGGTGGTATAAATGTACTCCGGGGTGGTCCAGTGGCCGGTCCGGCAAGTGCCGTTTCTCCTGTATTCGTCGCAGATATATTGCTTGGTGTTTGGCACCTCTTCGCGGCCGGATTCGACCGTCATGTCGGCGTACAGGCTGAAGCGGGTCAGCGGCTGGTTTTCGGTGTCACCCCAGCCGGTGCCGCGCTTGTACCAGACGCCGCCGATCTTCTCGGCGTATTTGTCTGGATCATTGGCCGCGGTCATCACCGTCCAGTCGAAATCCTCATGCTGGATCGGCGAGATGCCGTCCTGATCCATCCATCTGTCTTCGTCATGGGTGGGGCCGACATTGACCGAGGCGGCGAATGGCACGAGAGAGAACTGCACCGGTTTGCTGATCTGCTTCATCTGTTGCGCCTGCAGCGCCAGGGTTCCGACAAGCTGCTTGGCGGCCGCCTTCAACAGGTCTATCCGCTTCTGGCCGGTGCCTGAGCCGAGATAGTCCATCGAGCCGGAATTATCGATCACGAGGGCGACTTCCAGCGTGTTCTTGAGGCGGATGTCCGAGCACGCGGTGTAGGTTGTATCCTTGGCGGTCCCGCCGATCAGCATAGCGGCGGCCGGCAGAAAATAGGGATGGTACGTCAGGGCGCTGCAGAGCTTCAACGTGCCGCCGCCCGCATTGTTGTTGGGCAGGGTGACGGTAAGCACCGCATTCGCCGGATCGACGGAACTGAGATTGGCCTCGAAGAAATTCTTGGCATAGGCCTTGGCATCGTTGTCGCTTGCGCCCTCGACGATCTGCTGAGCGGTGGCGATGCCGGCGGCGTCCAGGGCGTTCAGCGCGTCCTGCTTCTGGCGGAGCAGTTGCGAGTAGTCGATGCTGAGTGCCAACCCGCCCATCAGCGGCACCATGGTGATGACCGTCATCAGCGTGTAGTTACCGCGCCGATCCCGCCAGAATTTGCCCAACATGTCCTTGATTGCCCCCAGCAAGCCCCAGTTATCGCTGGACATTGTCATCAATCGCTAAATTTCAGATTGCTAAAATATATCCAAGATGAGCTCGTCTTTTCAAAGCCGGTTAACTATTCCTCCGGCCCGGTCCATGGCCTTTCCTGATCCACCACTGGCGAGATGGTGGGCTTTGGATACACGGAGCATTTATGTCGATGCCAGCCGCCATTGGCGAAAGCTGGTGACAGGGTTAAGAGCTTCAGCTATCCAAACCCGGCTGCGGCGGACCGTCGGCGGCGACTCCTGCAAACATCATGACCTGGGAAAATGGTATGGCGCATTCGCCCGACATCATCGGCTCGCTCGCGGATTTGTCGGGTGCATACGCGGCCATCCTTTGCGATGTCTGGGGCGTGGTCCACAATGGTGAATGGCATTTCCCCGCGGCGGCCGAGGCGCTGGCCACCGCGCGCGCGACGAAAATACCCGTGGTTCTCATCACCAACTCACCGCGCCGAAGCGCTGACGTGGTGGCGCAGATGAATACGATCGGCGTTCCGGCGGCCGCCTATGACCGCGTCGTCACCTCCGGCGATGTGACCCGCGACCTGATTGCGGAGGGGCCGCGAAAGATCTTCCATATCGGCGCGGACCGCGATTTCACGCTCTATGACGGCCTTGACGTCGATCTTGTCGAGGAGTTCGAGGCCTCCGGCGTGGTCTGCACCGGCCTGTTCGACGACGAGGTGGAAAAGCCGGAAGACTATGCCGATCTCCTGCGGCGGCTGCGCGCCAGGAACCTGCCCTTCATCTGCGCCAATCCCGATATCATGGTCGAGCGCGGCCAGCGGATGATCTGGTGCGCGGGGGCACTTGCCCGCGACTATGCCCAGCTTGGCGGACGCACGCTGATTGCGGGAAAGCCTTTTGCGCCGGTCTATGATGTCGCGCTGAAGGAAGTCGCCGAATTGCTCGGCCGCCCGGTCGAGCGCTCGCAAGTGCTGGCCATAGGCGATGGCATGATGACCGATATCAAGGGCGCTGCCGACAATGGCTTCGATGTGCTCTACGTATCGGGCGGCATCCACGCTCGCGACTATGGCGATCCGCTGCAACCGGATCCGGCCAGGCTGGCCGCCTTTCTGGAAAAGCATGGTTACCGGCCGGTCGCGGTCATTCCGAGCCTGCGGTAGGGTCGTTCCCATGGAAACCTCGAAATGACCGAAGCCTTCGAACGCATTTCCGCAACCTCGCCGCTGCCCCCCGGTTTGCGCGGCGGCGTGGTGGCGATCGGCAATTTCGACGGCGTTCACCGCGGCCATCAGGCCGTGCTCGAGCGCGCGCTGGCCGAGGCTCGGCGACGTGGCGTGCCGGCCCTGGCGCTGAGCTTCGAGCCGCATCCGCGAAAGGTGTTCCGGCCCGACATCCCGCTGTTCGTGCTGACGCCGCCGCCGATGAAGGCGCGGCTTTTGTCGCTTCTGGGTTTTGCCGCGCTCGTCGAACAGCCGTTCACGCGCGACTTCGCTTCCTTGTCGGCGGAAGCCTTCGTGACCGACGTGCTGGACCGGAATCTCGGCATAAGTCATGCCGTGACCGGTTTCGATTTCCATTTCGGCAAGGACAGGCAAGGTGGCCCGGCCTATTTGATGGCGGCCGGCGAACGCCACGGCTTCGGCGTCACCCTGGTCGACGCTTTCCGCGCCGAGGGCGCCGAGGTGGTGTCGTCGAGCCGCATCCGCACGCTGCTCTGCGAGGGCGAGGTGGCAGAGGCCGCCGGCCTGCTCGGCTACCGCTTCACGGTTGAAAGCGAAGTGATCGGCGGACAGCGGCTTGGCCGCACGCTGGGCTTTCCGACCGCCAATATGAGGCTTTCAGCGGAAGCGACCCTGAAGGAAGGGATTTATGCCGTTCGCTTTCGCCGCGCCGACGGCACGCTGCACGACGGCGTGGCCAATTTCGGCCGCCGTCCGACCGTTGACGACAATGGCGCGCCGCTTCTGGAAACTTTCGTCTTCGACTTTTCCGGTGATCTCTACGGCGAGATCTGCGCGGTGTCCTTCTTCGGCTACCTGCGCTCAGAGGTGAAGTTCGACGGGCTCGACGCGCTGGTCGCGCAGATGAAGCGCGACGAGGCCGAGGCGAGGGCACTGCTCGCCGGCGTCAGCCCGCTTTCCGAGCTCGACGCCGCCATTACTTTCTGAACCTACTTCTTCAACGCCAGGCCGACGGCGATGAAGGTCCAGCCCTGGAAGATCAGGTCGATGGCGAGGAACAACCCCAGCACCCATAGGCTGTTGACCGGCCAGCCCATGGCGATGACCAGGCCCGCCAGCGCGCTGATGACGCCGGCCGCGACCAGCCAGCCCCAGCCTTTTTCCGGCTTGTGCTTATAACCGACCCAGGCCCTGAGCACGCCTGAAGCGACAAGGGCGACCGCCAGCAGGAAAGTCAGAACCGCCGAGGCCAGCAGCGGATTGTAGAAGGCGAAGAACCCTGCGACGGCATAGAGAAGCCCGCTGAGCAGCCAGTAGAAGAAGCGGCTCCATGTCTTGACGCCGAAAGCATGGATGATCTCGATGACGCCGGCCATCAGCATCAGCCAGCCGACGACATAGACCGAGGCGACCGTGGCGATGAACAGATTGCCGAAGGCGATGCCGCCGAAGATCAAAAGCAGCACGCCGAGTGCCACGAACCATCCCCATTTCGCTTTCGTCTGGCTGATTGCATCTTTCAAGGCGTCGCCTTGCAATGTCATCGCCCTTCTCCCTCGAGGTTATCTGGCCTTTTGCCGGCTTGGAAAGTAACGCCGATAGGCTTGCCCGTAAAGCGAGCAGCTTGCGAGCGCCACACCCATGCCTAAGCGATCCGCCTGCGCAGGCAGCCTTTCCGGAATTTCAGACAACCCCAGAGTATATGAACGAAAGTTTCGTTCGTTCGAATGACGAAAAGTAAGAGATAGGAGATAACCTCTAGGTGGCGCGGCATCCAGCGCCGCGGCGTGCAGTAAGTGGAGAATACAATAGCGGTGAGGGCCGCGCGGTCAGTGGGTTTCAGTGATGATTCATGTGCAGAGCACCAGGTCAAAATGTCTCCGCTGTGACTTCATCTTTATTAAACGACGGCCTTTGATTTTATTTCACGAGATACGTGGCAGGGGGTGTAACGCCCTGCTGTCCCTCGTCCCGTTAATCCTCATTCTGCTGTTGGCATCTCCGGCAAAAAGTCAGTTGGCGCCAGAAGCGTCAGGGATTGCCGCGGCTAACGACAGCTCGTCGGTCGTGGTTTCGGACCACACCGATATCGAGAAGGAACCGGGCAAGGCGCAACCTGGCGCGCTCGGAACCGAGGAGGCCTTACGCCGCGAATTGGCCGCGGCACGAGCGGAGCTGGGTAAGCAAGCACAGGCCTTAGAAGCGCAGCAGCGAACAGAGGAAGCGCTCGCGCATAGTCTGGAGACGGCGCAGCGTGTTATCGAAAATCTCAAGGTGGCAGCCAGTCTCTGGGACAGCGCGAAAGGCGACATGCCTGGAGCGCAACCCTCCATCCAAGCCTCTCAGGCTTCCGCGAAGCGAGCGCTTGATGACGAGCGCCAGAAGGTTGAGCTCTTGGAACAAGAACTCACCACGGCTCGTCAAACTATCGATGCTCTTAAGACCGGCGCAAATCTGGCCGCGGTCGAGCAGGCCAACGCCGTAAAGGACCGACAAGAGACCGAGGCCGCTTCAAGGCAAGCTGGAGAAGCACCCGAACTGGAACGCGAACGAGCAGATTCAGCTGAACGTGACCTCGACATTGCTCGCAAGGAACGCGATGCCTTAAAGCAGAACTCGATAGAATTGAGTGCGGCGCTGGACCAAGAGCGTGAAAGGGCTACTGGTTTGGCCCGCAGCCTCAATGCCGCGCGTGAGGCACGTGAGGCAATTGACATCGTGAAGGATAAGCGTCGCACTGCGGCTGTGGAAGCCTCTCAGGCTTCTGCGAAGCGAGCGCTTGATGACGAGCGCCAGAAGGTTGAGCTCTTGGAACAAGAACTCGCCACGGCGCGTCAAACTATCGATGCTCTCAAGAAAGGCGCAAATCTGGCCGCGGTCGAGCAGGCCAACGCCGTAAAGGACCGACAAGTGGCCGAGGCCGCTTCAAGGCAAGCTGGAGAAGCAGTCGCACTGGAACGCGAACGAGCAGATTCAGCTGAACGTGACCTCGACATTGTTCGCCGGGACCGCGATGCCTTGAAGCAGAACTCGATAGAATTGAGTGCGGCGCTGGACCGGGAGCGTGAAAGGGCTACTGGTTTGGCCCGCAGCCTCAATGCCGCGCGTGAGGCAATTGACATCGTGAAGGACAAGCGTCGCACCGCCGCTGCGAAGCGCGCGCTGAAAGCACGTACCCCCGCGAGTGCACTTGCAAGTGCATTGTCGGATTCGGGCGTCCAACCAGCCCATAAACCGCGCTCGCAGAAAAAACAGAAAGTGAAGTACCGAAAGTCGCCGCAACCTGAGGTGCTGGCTATCGAACTTCCTGCACCATTGCTCCCAACGCGGCCACTGAACTAGCTCGGCCTGCGCCGGTGCCGACGAGGGAGTTGAATGTATGCCGCACGGGAGTATCAAAATGAAAAAATATGTCGCAGCCGCGTTGACGATCGGGATCGCAATAGGGCCTGCCTCGGTTCTTGGCGCAGGTTTGGGCGGTAAGGCCGGCGGTCTCGGGATCGGTGGTGGAGTGAGCGTTGGTTCGCAAGGCGTGTCTGCGGGCGTGGGCTCGAGCGTCGGCGGCATAGGGATCGGTGCTGGCGCGAGCGTCGGTTCGCAAGGCACATCCGTGGGAGCTGGCACAAGCGTCGGCGGTGTCGGGGTCGGTGCTGGCGTGAGCGCCGGCCCGCAAGGCACATCTGTGGGAGCGGGCGCGAGCGTCGGCAGTGTGGGCGGAGCAAACGTTGGCGCTTCGGTCGGCGCAGGATCAGTCGGCGCAGGCGTTAGTGGCAATGTCGGCAGCACAAGCGGAAGCGTTTCGACCGGCAGCGGCGTGGGCTCCAATGCCAGCAACAATCCAAGCAACACCAGTGGAAGCGTTTCAGCGGGAATTGGTGTGGGCGCCGGTCCGTCCGCCGACAACAAATCGGTTGCCGCTAGTCCGCCCGCGGTCGCGAAAGCCATTGTCCCCGCCAAGACCACCAGGCAATCGATCTCCCTGCCATCCGTCCTCAGGCCTTCGAGGACAGGCCAGGGTAACTCGACCGTGGGGTATCCCTTTGGATCCCTGGGACCACTGAAAGTGATACCCGGTACGCCAGCCGCGGTCGTGCAAGCCTGCCGCGCGGCGATCATTTCCGCGGCGACACCGCTTGGCGCTGTCCGTGTCCGTGCGGTAAGCGCGGGTGCCTTGCGTCAACGTCGAGGTGCACTCATGGCCCCGATCAAGGTGCGAATAGACTACGCAAGAAAAGGTGGCATCGAAGTCCGGCAGGCGAAGGTCGGTTGTCGCCTCAATACGGCGGGCAGGGTCACTGCAATAATATAGCTCCAGGCCTGTAAGAGGGACACACGGCGCTCTGCCGAGGTCGCTCGCGGTCGTCGACCTGCGGTCGGCCCCACTAAGCTGAATACAAACTCAGCTTTCTAGCCCTATTATCTAGGAAGCAGACATTCGCTTCCGGCCCATTTCGGGTCGTTCAATAGTACCCGTCGCGAGGGCAGCCCCTCGCGCAAAGCAGCCGTCGGGCCATGTCGGCTTTTGATCCAGGACCGACCTCCAAATGCCGCGCAAGCGCCAGGCGCATCCTGATAGACCATATTTGCAAGCCGGCATTGGCGCTTTATGGATAGGCTGCTGCTGTCCGCCGTTTTCCACGCTTGGCGAGACTAGGGACGCAAAAATGAGCGATGTCGACGAACAGCTCGATCTGAGGGAGATCAATGCCGTCCGCAAATTGCTGACGTCAAAGCCACGACCAGTGGGCTGGGACGAACGCCGGGCGCGGCTCGACGAGGTCGGTTCCGTCTGGCCGATCGCGGATGACATCCGATGCGAGGATGTGGTTTTCGACGGCCTCGCGGGAGAGTGGTCCCTGGCGCCCGGGTGCGACAGGGATGAGGTTTTGCTCTTTTTCCACGGAGGCGGCTACTGCTCGGGCTCGCTCAAAAGTCATCGTCGAATGGTGACCGAGGCAGGTCGAGCAATGGGGATGCGCACCCTCGCGATCGACTATCGACGCGCACCGGAACATCCTTTCCCTGCGCAGCATGAAGACGCGCTCACGGCATGGCGCTTTCTGAGCCGGCAAAGGGTCGCGCCGGATCGCATCGTGGTTGGCGGAGACAGTGCGGGCGGCAACCTCACTTTGTGCTTGGCCAGTATATTGCGCGCGGCAGGCGAGCGGTTACCGCGATGTCTTTGGCTGGTTTCGCCCTGGACGGACCTTTCGATGTCCGGCGCGACACTGTCGACCAAGGACGCGATCGACCCCATTATTCACCGGGCATATTTGGAGGAACTGGCGGCCGCCTATGTCTCCCATGGCTTTGATCGGCGCGATCCCCTGATCTCGCCGTTGTTCGCCGATCTGAGCGGATTTCCCCCAATGCTGATACAAGTCGGTTCGGCTGAGACGCTGTTGTCGGATGCAACGCGGCTCGCGGAAGCCGCTGGCGTGGCTGACGTCAAAGTACGTCTCGAAATTTGGCCGCATATGATTCACGCTTGGCCGGTTTGGAATGCGGGATTGAGTGCCGGTCGCCGCGCTCTTCACAGCACGGGCATGTTTGTCCGCGAATATTTATAACCCTTGGGTGAGCAGCTAGGGTTAATATGGCTATTGCCAAATTCAACAGCAGCCGCGACAGCCGCTGGCGCATTCCAGACGTCTTGATCTGGGATCTTGGCGCGCCATGCAATTGGCTGCCAACAGTCCGGCCAGCGCCGCCGATGATACGGATATTAAGTCAAATTTTACCGAACGAGCGCCATGGCTTCTGTGAAGGCTGGTTGTGTCGGCCAACGTGTTTGACGTAAGGAGTAATGATGCGTTCTGTCCGAGCGATCCCGGTGGTTCTGGCCGCCTTCATACTTGGCCCCCCCGGTGTCGCCGAAGCCGGCGAGGGCGCTTTCGGCTGGCTCTCCGGCGACTGGTATCTGACGGTCGGCGCCACCGGCCTGGTCGCCCCGGACTTCGAAGGCAGCAAGAGCTATATGCTCGGCGCCCAGCCGATCATCTCGCTTGGCAAAGCTGGTCCCGCGGCCCGCTTCACCTCGCGTAACGACAACATCTCGCTGGCGTTGATCGACGATGGCGGCATTCGTGCAGGTTTGACCGGCAAGATCCTTTTTTCGCGCGATGGCGGCGACGCCGACGAGCTGAAAGGTCTCGACCCGGTACGCTGGGGCGGCGAGGCCGGCGGCTTCTTCGAATTCTATCCGCTGGACTGGCTGCGCGCCCGCGCCGAATTGCGGCACGGCATTCGCGCCCATAACGGCTTTGTCGTCGACATCACCGCCGACGCCTTCTACGATGTAACGCCGGAGGTCAGGATTTCGGGCGGACCGCGTGTTTCGTTCGCCTCATCGGACTATTTCGACGCCTATTACGGGGTCAATGCCGAGGAGGCCGTGGCTTCCGGCCTCAGCGAATACCATCCGGGCGGCGGCGTGAAATCGGCGGGTCTCGGCGGGGCGGTGACCTGGAAGGTGACCGAGCCGATGACGGCCAGCCTGTTCGGCGAATATTCGCGCCTGATGGGTCCGGCGGCCGATTCCAGCCTGGTCAAGGAGCGCGGCGACCGTAACCAGTTCACGATCGGCGTGTCGACGACCTACCGCTTCGACTTTTCGACGTGAGTGTACAACCGCACGGCCCGCTTCATTTGATCAGGCGGCTGTCGAACGGATAACGGTATACGCCGGCAATGGTGATGCGCGGCGCGTCGTCATGGTTTGGGTTGAGTAGATAGTTGCTCGCTTTCGGCATTATGGCCGATGGAATTTTCATAAGCGCATGGCGATTGGCTGAGAGAAAGTCCGCGCCCTGCCGCCGGGTCGATTCGACATCCTTGTCCCAGCCGTCACCGATAACCGGTTCAATAGTTTCGATGCCTTCTGGAACGTCAATTTCGATAAGCTGGTAGGTCTCCGGAACGGTTTGGCGCGTGGCATGCACCAGAATCTCCAGAAGTGCTGTTGAGGGGTGATCGGTGCAATAGACGATCGGCGTCCCTTGCCTGTGCCACCTCCCATCGATAAGCATTCCGCCGCGACCTGAAAGATCAGCGAAATTGGAGATGCGCCAGAGGCGCATCGTCAGGCAAACATGCCGTAGTCGATGCGGATAAGCTCCTCGAAAACGACATGGGCGCCGGTTTCCGTCTCGAGCAAATCGATCGGCCTTGCGCCGTCCAATGCGATAATCTCGCTGCGCAGCCAACGCTGGGCCTTCTCATGGCTGCCGAATACCCGATCCGCATGTTCGGCGATACGCTCCAGGCGCAGGGCGCGGTCGGATTCAGCAGGCGAAAGCGGCTCGGCATGTTCCTTGCGGCGCGCGAGTGTGCGCCGCGGCGCGACGATACGGTAAAGCTCGTCGCTGCTGAAGCCGAGACCCCGCAGGTGATCGATCTTGTCCGTATTGACGGAAAAGTCGGGTGTGGGGCGAATTGCCTTTGCGGTGGCCGACACAGGCGTATCCTTCTGTAGTCTGCTGGTTGCCGTATGCCCATCAATATATGCGCAATTGGCACATACTGCAAGAGACGCGCCACGAGTTCGGGCTTTCCAACAGGGCCGGCCTCGTCTAAAAGCCCGACTATGACGCACTTTACCCGCGCTTTGGCGATTGCGATACGAATTACCGGCCCGGTGTTCCGGGCGGCCTGAGCCGCCGGAGCCGCCGGGAATCTTGCGCGTGCCCTCTCGCGCTTTTTCCAGATCATCAACGCATATCGCCCAAAAGTGGGTCCGGTTTTGGGAAAACGATATGTGTCAAAGCGAAGACTTCAACGCCCGAGCTCCTTTGCCGCCGGGCAATGCACATGGCAGACCAATGACCGACACCCCAATGAC
Organism: Mesorhizobium sp. STM 4661; assembly: GCF_000359125.1. GTDB lineage: Bacteria > Pseudomonadota > Alphaproteobacteria > Rhizobiales > Rhizobiaceae > Mesorhizobium. Next base: position 178,265 of record NZ_CAAF010000047.1, read on the forward strand.
CGATACCGTTGAAACGATCGACTATTCCAAGACGCTTTATCTGCCGCGGACGGATTTCCCGATGCGCGCCGGCTTGCCCGAGAAGGAGCCGCTGCTGGTCAAGCGCTGGCAGGACATGGACCTCTATCGCAAGCTGCGCGAAAGTGCGGCCGGCCGCACCAAATACGTGCTGCATGACGGCCCGCCCTACGCCAACGGCAACATCCATATCGGCCATGCGCTGAACAAGATCCTCAAGGACGTCATCACCCGCTCGTTCCAGATGCGTGGCTACGATTCGAATTACGTGCCCGGCTGGGACTGCCATGGCCTGCCGATCGAATGGAAGATCGAGGAGCAGTATCGCGCCAAGGGCAAGAACAAGGACGAGGTGCCGGTCAACGAGTTCCGCAAGGAATGCCGGGAATTCGCCGCGCACTGGATCAAGGTGCAGGGCGCGGAGTTCCAGCGGCTGGGCGTCGTCGGCGACTTCGACAATCCCTATACGACAATGGCCTTCCATGCCGAGGCGCGCATCGCCGGCGAGCTGTTGAAATTCGCCCGGTCGGGCCAGCTCTATCGCGGCTCCAAGCCTGTGATGTGGAGCGTGGTCGAGCGCACCGCGCTGGCCGAAGCCGAGGTCGAGTACCAGGACTATGAGAGCGACACGATCTGGGCGAAGTTTCCCGTCGTCAGCCTCGCGCGGCCTGTTACCGCCGCCGAAGACGGGCAGCCGGCAACGCTGACCGAGACCGCGCTCGACCTGATCGAGGCCCATGTCGTCATCTGGACGACGACGCCCTGGACCATCCCCGGCAACCGCGCCGTCAACTATTCGCCACGCGTTGCCTATGGCCTTTACGAGGTGACGGCGGCCGAGAACGCCTTCGGTCCGCAGCCCGGCGAAAAGCTGATCTTCGCCGATGCGCTGGCCGAGGATTCCGCCGCCAAGGCAAAGGTCACCTTGAATCGTCTTCATAGCGTTTCGGCCGAACAGCTTGGAAGCCTTACGCTTTCGCATCCCCTCAAAGGGTTGAACGGCGGCTACGAATTCCCTGTGCCGATGCTCGCCGGCGATCATGTCACCGACGATGCCGGCACCGGCTTCGTCCACACTTCGCCAAGCCATGGCCGTGAGGATTTCGATGCCTGGACGGATGCCGCATCGGATCTGCAGGCGCGCGGCATCGACACGGCGATCCCGTTCCCCGTCGACGATGCCGGCTTCTTCACCAAGGACGCGCCGGGCTTCGGTCCGGACCGCGAAGGTGGGCCGGCGCGCGTCATCGACGACAATGGCAAGAAGGGCAACGCCAACCAGGCGGTCATCGACGAGTTGATCAAGCGCAACGCGCTGTTCGCGCGCGGCCGGCTGAAGCACAGCTACCCCCATTCCTGGCGCTCGAAGAAGCCGATCATCTTCCGCAACACGCCGCAATGGTTCGTCTATATGGACAAGGATCTCGGCGACGGCACGACGCTGCGCAGCCGCGCGCTGAAGGCCATCGACGACACCCGTTTCGTGCCTGGGGCGGGCCAGAACCGCATCCGCGCCATGATCGAGGAACGTCCCGACTGGGTGCTGTCGCGCCAGCGCGCCTGGGGCGTGCCGATCGCCGTCTTCGCCGACGAGGACGGTAATGTGCTGAAGGACGAGGCCGTCAACCAGCGCATCATGGACGCCTTCGAGACGGAGGGCGCCGACGCCTGGTTCGCCGCCGGCGCCAAGGAGCGTTTCCTCGGCAATCACGATGCCTCGAAATGGCATCAGGTGATGGACATCCTCGACGTCTGGTTCGATTCGGGCTCGAGCCATGTCTTCACGCTCGAGGACCGTCCGGACCTGAAATGGCCGGCCGACGTCTATCTCGAAGGCTCGGACCAACATCGCGGCTGGTTCCACTCCTCGCTGCTCGAAAGCTGCGGCACCAGGGGCAGGGCGCCTTACGACACCGTCGTCACCCATGGCTTCACCATGGACGAGGAAGGGCGGAAAATGTCGAAGTCGCTCGGCAACACCGTCGTGCCGCAGGACGTCATCAAGCAGTCGGGCGCCGACATCCTGCGGCTGTGGGTGGTGACGACCGACTACTGGGAAGACCAGCGGCTCGGCAAGAATGTGCTGCAGACCAACATCGACGCCTACCGCAAGCTCAGGAACACCATCCGCTGGATGCTTGGCACGCTCGCCCATGACGATGGCGAAGAAGTGCCACTGGACAAGATGCCGGAGCTGGAGCGGCTGATGCTGCACCGTCTGGCCGAACTCGACGAGGTGGTACGTTCGGGCTACGACGCGTTCGAATTCAAGCGCATCACCCGCGCGCTGCTCGACTTCATGGTGGTCGAACTGTCGGCCTTCTATTTCGACATCCGCAAGGACGCGCTTTACTGCGACGCGCCGTCCAGCGTGAAGCGCAAGGCTTCCGTGCAGGTGGTGCGCCATCTGTTCGACTGCCTGGTGAAATGGCTGGCGCCGATGCTGCCCTTCACCATGGAAGAGGCCTGGCTCGACCGTTATCCCGACGCTGTCTCGCTGCATCTCGACCAGTTTCCGCAAATCCCGGCCAACTGGAACAACCCTGATCTGAGCGAAAAGTGGAAGGCGATCAAGCAGGTACGCCGTGTTGTTACCGGCGCTCTGGAGATCGCGCGGGCGCAAAAGGTGATCGGCTCCTCGCTGGAGGCGGTGCCGGTCGTCTACCTTGATTTTCCTTCAATTAATGAACTGATCGATGAAGTTGGCATGGCCGAGATCGCAATTACCAGCGGACTGACATTTTCATTTGAAAAAGCTCCGGCGGATGCCTTTAGTCTCGATGATGTGCCAGGCATGGCTGTCGTGGTCGAAAAAGCCGAGGATCGTGGCCTGGTCAAATGTGCGCGCTCCTGGCGCTATACCGCCGATGTCGGCAGCGACGCGGAATTCCCCGATGTTTCGGCACGGGATGCCGCTGTGCTGCACGAGTTGAAGGCGCTTGGCCGTATCTGATGCATGTCGCCCAAAAGCTTGCCCACGGGCTTGACCCGAGGGTGTCAGCGGGCTTGACCCGAGGGTGTCAGTGGTTTTGGGATAACGACATGCACGGGCACCATATCGGTGCACAAATGCCACGGCGGGCGGCTGATCGGCCCCCGCGCGTTGCCCTTAACGGGTGGTTGAGGTAAACACGCGAAACTCCGGCCGACAAATTGTCGCCGGATTTCCGTCGCAAGTGCATGGACGATGGGGACCGGACCTTTGGCCGGTGGCGATCGAGAGGCTGTCTAGAGTGGAACTTTTTGGCATGACCGAGAGAACTCGCGCGCGCGTTGCGCTGCTGGCGCCGCTTGTCGTATCGGGCTTCGCCCTCTCCGGCTGCATGGGCTCGCCGACATATGGAACGGACAAGAGCGCCGGCGCGCAGCTTGCCGGCGATCTGACCAGCGCCTTTTCTATCTCTCCCCAGAGCAAGGAACGGATCGACTACAAGCCGCGCCCCGAACTGGTGAAGCCGGGACCGGGGCAGAAGGAAAACCTGCCGCCGCCGCAGGAAAGCATCGAGACGGCGAGCGCCGACTGGCCCGAATCGCCCGAGCAGCGCCGCGCTCGCCTGCGCGCCGATGCCACCGCCAATCAGGACGACCCGTCCTACCAGTCGCAGATCGTCGACGACGTGCAGACGGATCCGGCCTCGGTGAAGAAGGCGATGGCGGACTCGGCCTCCAGCCACCCGCCGGCCTGGTCACCGGCGGATTCGGACAAGGGCCGCGCCGACGAGATCAAGCGCCGCCAGGCCGAAGCCAACCAGGGTGATCCGAACACCCGCAAATATCTCAGCGAACCGCCCGTGCAATATCGCGTTGCCTCCGACACCGCGCCGCAAAACGACCTCGGCGAGGACGAGTACAAGAAGGAACGCCGCCTCAAGAAGGAGTCGGCCGCCAAGAGCAAGAGCGGCAGCGGCTGGTTCGACTGGCTGCCGTCCTGGTGAGATCTTAGGGCGCACCGCTGCAGAACGAAAGCGGTAGCGGTCCTTCACACCCTCCTCTGGCCGGCAGGCCAGAGGGGGGTACTGTCCCGCCGGCATCGAAAAGGTTCCGCGACACCGCCTGGCTTCTGTCGCCCTTACGGTTCGCGCCGCTCCCGGAAGAAATCCTTCAGAAGCAAGGCTGCCTCGCTTTCCGCCAGGCCCGGATAGATGTCGGGCACATGATGGCAGGTGGGCGAGGCAAAGAAGCGCACGCCATTGACCACCGCGCCGCCTTTTTCGTCGGCGGCGCCGAAATAGAGCCGGCGCAGCCTGGCGAAGGAAATGGCGCCGGCGCACATGGCGCAAGGCTCCAGCGTGACATAGAGATCGTGGCCGGTGAGCCGCTCGCTGGAGAGCTTGCGGCAGGCTTCGCGGATCGCCAGCATCTCGGCATGCGCCGTGGGGTCGGCAAGCTCGCGGGTGCGGTTGCCGGCTTTTGCCACGACCGTATCGCCACTGGCGACGACCGCGCCAACCGGCACTTCGCCGCGTGAGGCGGCGGCTTCGGCCTCGCGCAGCGCCAGCGCCATGAAATCCGGCCGCTTCACGCGGTTTCCATTCCGATTATCCCCTCGCTACTCGACGGCGATCCTGTTATCTAGCGCATGATCCCCGAAAACCGGAATCGGTTTTCGCTGGGGATCGTGCGCAAAATCAAAGTACCGCAGCGTCATTTGCGCGTCCGTGAGGACCCACGGCGCTGTAGCGGCGCAAACGAGCAAAGGCCACATGGACGACAACGACAAGAAATTCCCGCGCCAGAAAGGTCCGGGCAAAAGCGGTCCGAGAGCGGCGGGGCCGCGCCGCGATGGCGCCGCCGGCAAGGGCGGCAAGCCGTCTTTCGGCGCCAAGAAACCTTATGCGCCCCGCGGCGCCCGGCCAATAGCGGCCGAGGGCAAGCGGCCGAAGCGCGACTTCAAAAGCGGCGACAAGCCGTTTCGCAAAGGACCGCGTCCCGAAGGCAAGCCCTTCGAGAAGCGCGAAGGTCCGCGCAAACCATACGCGCCGCGCGGCGATCGTCCGATGGCAGCCGAAGGCGAGCGGCCGCAGCGCGATTTCAAGCGCGAGTACAAGCCGCGTGAGCCAGGCGAAGCGCGCGCTGAAAGACCGTTCCACAAAGGTCCGCGCCCGGAAGTCAAGCCGTATGAGAAGCGCGACGGCGCGCGCAAGCCTTACGCACCGCGTGGCGATCGTCCGCTGGCAGCCGAAGGCGAACGGCCGAAGCGCGACTTCAAGCCGCGCGGCGACCGGCCTGCTGCCGCGGCGGAGGGTGGTGAAAGACGCTTCGAGCGTCCCAAACGCGATTTCGGCGATCGTCCCAAGCGGGACTTTAGCGACCGTCCCAAGCGGGACTTCGGTGGAGATCGGCCGCCCCAATCGACCTTCAAGCCGCGCTCGCGTCCTGCCGAGGCAACGGAAGAGGCCGGCGAACGCATCGCCAAGCGGCTGGCCCGTGCTGGCCTCGCCTCGCGCCGTGACGCCGAGGAGCTGATCGCGGCCGGCCGCGTCAAGGTCAACGGCCGGGCTCTCACCTCGCCGGCCTTCAACGTCATGCCGGGCGATATCATCCATCTCGACGGCATGGAGATCCCGCCGATCGAGCGCACAAGGCTGTTTCTGTTCCACAAGCCGGCCGGCGTGGTGACCACCAACCGCGACCCAGAGGGGCGCAAAACCGTGTTCGACGTGCTGCCGGCCGATTTGCCGCGGCTGATGACCATCGGCCGGCTCGACATCAACACCGAAGGGTTGCTGCTGCTCACCAATGATGGCGGCCTGTCGCGCGTGCTCGAACTGCCGGCCACCGGCTGGCTCAGGCGCTACCGCGTGCGCGTCCACGGCAAGGTCGAGGAAAGCGCGCTCGCCGGCTTGCGTGAAGGCATCGCCGTCGACGGCGTCTTCTATGGCGCGATCGAGGCAAGCCTGGACCGCGAGCAGGGTTCGAATGCTTGGCTGACCATTGGTCTGCGCGAAGGCAAGAACCGCGAGGTCAAGAACATCCTGGGTTCCCTCGGCCTCGATGTCACACGGCTGATCCGCATTTCCTACGGGCCGTTCCAGCTCGACGAGCTGCCGGAGGGCCATGTGCTGGAGATCAAGGGCCGGGTGCTACGCGACCAGCTCGGCGAGCGCCTGGTCGAGGAATCCGGCGCCAATTTCGACGCCGAGATCACCAAGCCGTTCTCCAACAAGCCGGTGCGGCGCACCGAGCCGCGCCAGGAAGAGGTCGAGCGGCCGAAATTCACGCGTGACGGCGAGCGCCGGCCGATCGGCGAGGGCGGGCTGATCAAGAACCGCAAGCGCAGGGAAGGCAGCCGCGACGAGGCGTTGGGCAAGCTCTCGACAAGTCCCGAAAGAAGCGCGCGGCCAGAAAAGAGCTTCGGCGAGCGCGGCCCCAGACCCGAGCGCGGCGGCTTCGGCGACAAACCCCGTGGCGGTTTTGGCGACAAGCCTCGCTTTGGCGGCAAGCCGGGCGGCGGCAAGAAATCCGAGCGCGAGCAGCGGCCGATCGAGCCGCCTGGCCAGCGCAAGGCCAATGTCTGGATGGCGGCGGGCGCGCGGCCGATCGGCAAGGGCAGGGCGGAGGCCGATGCCGTCAAGGCGGCCGAGACCAAGGCACGCAAGGCTTCGTTCAAGCCAGCCTATGGCAAGCCAACTGGCGCCAAGCCATTCGGCAAGCCGCGTGGCGAACGTCCCGATGGCGGCGGCAAGGGCGGTGAGCGACGGGGCGGCGGCCCCAAGGGTCCCAGAACGAGATGAGAATCGTCGGCGGTGAGTTTCGCGGGCGTCCGCTGGCGACGCCGCGCAGCAATTCCATCCGCCCGACCACCGACCGCACCCGCGAGGCGGTGTTCAACGTGCTGGCGCACCGCTTTCCGCAAAGCCTTGAAGGGGCGCGCGTGCTCGACCTCTTCGCCGGCACCGGCGCGCTCGGCCTCGAAGCGCTGTCGCGCGGCGCATCCTATGGCGTCTTCATCGAGGAATCGGCCGAGGGACGCGGCCTGATCCGCACCAATGTCGAGGCTTTCGGGCTCACCGGCCGCACCAAGATTTTTCGACGCGACGCCAGCGCCTTGGGCGAGGCCGGCACGCTTTCGGCTTTTGGCCTGGTCTTTGCCGATCCGCCCTATGGCAAAGGCCTCGGCGAACGTGCCCTGCGCTCGGCCAAGGCCGGCGGCTGGCTTTTGCCGGGCGCGCTCTGCGTGGTCGAGGAGGCAGCAGCGGCGCCGTTTGAGGTTGGGCCGGGATTCTCGGTGGTGGATGAGCGGGATTATGGCGAGACCGTCGTTCGGTTTATCGAGGTTGGGTGAGCGGGCGGAGATATTGCGATTGAGGTCGTTCGGTCGAGTTCCTTCGCGCCCGCCTCTGTCCTGCCGGATGCGCCATGGAGCGGGGGCGAGGAACTGGGCGCCTTCAAAATGACGAACAATTCACTTTGCCTCAGCCTTCAACCCTGCCTATCGTCGCCCATGACAACCGGAGCCATCGATGAAACCTTCTGAATGGCTGCGCGGAACGCTGCTGACCACCACGCTGGCCCTGGCGACGACCCCAGCGCTCGCCGCCGACGATGGCACGGTGACGAATTTCCTGCTCGACAATGGCATGGAGGTGGTGGTCATCCCCGATCACCGCGCCCCGATCGTCACCCATATGGTGTGGTACAAGATCGGCAGCGCCGACGAGCCGCCGGGCAAATCCGGCATTGCGCATTTCTTCGAACATCTGATGTTCAAGGCGACGACCAACCATGCCGCCGGCGAGTTCGACCGCGCCGTCTCGGCCATCGGCGGCTCCAACAACGCCTTCACCTCCTATGACTACACCGCCTTCCACGAGACGGTGGCGCCGTCCGCGCTCGGTGAGATGATGAGCTTCGAGGCCGACCGCATGCGCAACCTCATCCTCACCGACGATGTCATCAACACCGAGCGCGACGTCATCCTGGAGGAGCGCCGCTCGCGCATCGACAGCAACCCGCAAGCGGTGCTGGAAGAGGAGGTCGACGCCACGCTCTGGCAGAACCAGCCTTACCGCATTCCGGTGATCGGCTGGATGCAGGAGATGGAGCAGCTGAACCGCACCGACGCCAAGGCTTTCTACGACAAATATTACACGCCCAACAACGCCGTGCTGATCGTTGCCGGCGACGTCACGCCGGAAACGGTCAAGGCGCTGGCCGAAAAAACCTATGGCAAGGTCGCGCGCGGCCCGGACCTGCCGCCGCGCATCCGCCCGATCGAGCCCGAGCAGAACACCAGACGCACGGTGACGCTGACCGACGCGCGCGTTTCCGTGCCGGCCTTTACCACGCAATGGGTGGTGCCGTCCTATCACACGGCAAAGCCCGGCGAGGCGGAAGCCCTCGATTTGCTGGCCGAGATCCTCGGCGGCGGCAATCGCAGCCGGCTCTACCAGCAGCTCGTCGTCAGCCAAGGCATTGCCGCCGCCACTGGCGCCTATTTCCAGGGCGCCATGCTCGACGCCACCAATTTCACCGTTTATGGCGCGCCGCGCGGCGACGCCAGGCTGGCCGATGTCGAGGCCGCGGTCCACGCCGAAATCGCCCGCATCGCCAGCGGCGGCGTCACCGAGGACGAGCTGGAGAAGGCCAAGGACCGCTATATCAGGTCGATGATCTTCGCCCGCGACAAACAGGACGACATGGCCAACATGTATGGCGCGACATTGGCCACCGGCGGCAATGTCAGGGATGTCCAGGAATGGCCGGACAGGATCCGCAAGGTCACCGCCGACGAGGTCAAGGCCGTCGCCGCGAAGTATCTCAAGCTCGACCATTCGACGACAGGCTATCTGCTGCCGCAGACACAGGCGGGGAATTGATGATGACGAATCTCAGCCCCATGCCCGTTCGCGAGACCCCCTCATCCGACCGCTTCGCGGCCACCTTCTCCCCGTGGAGAAGAGGCTTGCGCCGGCGCTGGCAGGCTCCTCTCCCCCACGGGGAGAGGTCAGCCGAGCGAAGCGGAGGCTGGGTGAGGGGGAGCGCCGACCTTGGCAAGTGGCGCGTTGCTCTCGCCACCCTCCTCCTCGCCCTCCTCTTCCTCATTCTCCCGCCACTCACCGCCCGCGCGGCCATGAACATCCAGCAGGTGACCTCGCCCAAGGGCATCACCGCCTGGCTGGTGGAGGATTACTCCGTGCCGATCATCGCCATCCGCTTTGCTTTCGATGGCGGCTCGACGCAGGACCCCGAGGGCAAGGAGGGGCTGGCCAATCTGATGACCGGCCTGTTCGACGAGGGCGCCGGCGATCTCGACAGCGAGGCCTTCCAGGCAAAGCTGGACGAGGTCGGCGCCGAGATGAGCTTCGATGCGCGGCGCGACGGCACCTATGGTTCGATGCGCATGCTGGCCGAGCAGCGGGACGGGGCGTTCGACCTGCTCGGCATGGCGATCAACCACCCGCGCTTCGACCAGGCGCCGATCGACCGCATCCGTTCCCAGGTCCTGTCCGGCATCATCGCCAACGAGCGCGACCCCAACACCATCGCCCAGACCAAATGGCTGCGGGCGATCTACGGCACGCATCCCTATTCCAGGCCGGACGAGGGCACCAGGCAGAGCATCGCCACCATCATGCCGGCCGATCTCGCCGTCTTCCACAAGGCGAATTTCGCCCGCGGCGGCCTGCATGTCGCGGTGGTCGGCGCCATCGACGCCGAGACGCTGAAGCAGAAGCTCGACGCCGTCTTCGGCGACCTGCCGCAAAGCCAAGCGCTCGCCCCCGTCGCCGATGTCGATCCAAAGCTCGGGGAGCTTGTCGAGGTCGATTACGACCTGCCGCAGACCTCGCTGCAGCTCGCTTATCCCGGCGTCAACCGCGAGGCGCCGGATTTCTTCGCCGCCGCGCTGATGAATGAGATCCTCGGCGGCTCGGCCTTCACCTCGCGCCTCTACGAAGAAGTGCGCGAAAAGCGCGGCCTGGCCTACAGCGTCAGCTCCGGCCTGGTCGACCACCGGCATGCCAATGCCCTGGTCGTCACTACCGCGACGCGTTCCGACCGCGCGGCCGAGACGCTGGCGCTGGTGCGCAAGGTGATCAAGGAGATGGCCGAGCAGGGCCCGACCGAAGCCGAACTCGAGGCGACCAAGAAATACATGGTCGGCGCCTATGCCATCAGCAATCTGGATTCCTCGAGCTCCATCGCCGCGACGCTGCTCGAACTGCAGCTGGACAAGCTCGGCATCGACTATATCCAGCGCCGCGCCGCCCTGATCGACGGCGTGACGCTGGACCAGGTCAAGGCGGTGGCGAAAAAGCTGCTGTCGCCCGAGCCTTCCATCATGGTCGTCGGCCCGGCCCTGGGGGGCAAGGGATGAGCCCCACCTTCGGCATCGCCTTTGGCGGCGGCGGCGCGCGCGGGCTGGCGCATATCCATGTCATCGAGGCGCTGGACGAGCTCGGCATCAGGCCGGTGGCGATATCGGGCTCCTCGATCGGCGCCATCATGGGCGCCGGCATGGCCGCGGGCATGACCGGCAAGGACATGCAGGACTATACGCGCTCGGTCCTCTCGCGCCGGGTCGAGGTGGCCACCCGCATGTGGCGCGCCAGGCCTGGCACCTTCGCCGAGGCGCTGCAGGGCGGCCTGCGCGTCAGCCAGTTCAATGTCGAGCGCATCCTCAGGGCATTCCTGCCCGACGCCATCCCCGAAAGCTTCGCCGAATTGAAGATCCCGCTGAAGGTGACGGCGACCGACTACTACGGCCACAGGCTGAAAGTGATCAGCGACGGCGAGTTGCATTCCGCACTTGCCGCCTCGGCGGCCATTCCCGCCGTGTTCCGCCCGGTGATGCGCGACGGCCGCCTGCTGATCGACGGCGGCATCTACAACCCCGTGCCTTTCGATCTGATTGAAAAGGACGCCGACATCATCATCGCCGTCGACGTCGTCGGCGCGCCCACCGAGGCCGAGCGCAAGCACCCGACCTCCGTCGACCTGATGTTCGGCGCCACGCAGTTGATGATGCAGTCGATCATCGCCAACAAGCTGAAACAGTGCCGCCCCGACATTCTGGTGCGCCCGGCGGTGTCGAAATACCGCGTGCTCGACTTCATGAAGATCGACGCCCTGATGAACGAAACGGTCGATATCAAGGACGAGCTGAAGCGGGAGATCGAGCTGGTGATGGAGGCGAGGGCGGGGGTGGCTGTGAAGGGCAGGCGCGGGAAGAGGGTGGGGTGAGCTGCTAATCTCCCCCCTCGAGGGGGGAGATTGGCCGTCATCGGCGCCCCGCCTCAAGCCTTCTGAGCAATGTCTGCCCTGGCTTTTTGCCACGCTATGTGAAGGACCATCGCCACTCCCGGTTGCTCGAAATGCTGTCGAGAGCAGGCCTTCCGAGCTCCTAGAGCAATTCCAGGAAAAGTGTGAAACGGTTTTCCGTCCGGAATTGCGTCAAAACAAAGAGATAGAGTGGTTCGGCGTTTCTGTGAAACGATGAACCGCTCTAGCTGTGAGCTTTTGAATTCGAGTGCCCACCCACAGGTGGCTGGCTGCTACAGGTGCACGAAAGCCGTAAGCGGCAGATGATCGGAGGCAACCCGCGACAGCGGCGTGTCATGAGCTTCCACGGTCGAGATCATGCCGTGCCGATTGGCCATGATCCGGTCGAGCGCCAGCAGCGGAAGGCTCGATGGAAAGGTGGGAACCGCCGGCGGCAACGGGCCAAAAGTCGTGTGCAGCGTGTTCAGCGCGGAGCGGTTTCCGAGCCGCCATTCGTTCAGATCGCCGAGCAGCAGCGTCGGCCTTTCGTCGGCGCTGCTCATGATATCGAGCACGGCACGGGCCTGCTCGGAGCGCGAGTGGCGCAGCAGGCCGAGATGGGCCGCGATGACGCGCAGCGTCGGTTTCTGGTCGAGATCGATCTCGGCAACGATCGCCCCGCGTGGCTCGAGCCCCGGCAGCTTGATCTGGTGCACGTCGCGCACGGTACCGCGCTTGAACAAAAGCAAATTGCCGCGCCAGCCATGTCCCTTGCCGTTTCCGGTAATCGGCACCGGCACCAGCCCCGTTTCCATTTCGAGGCGGGCAAGGTCGAGCAGCCCCGCACGATCACCGAATCGGTTGTCGGCTTCCTGCAGCGCGATGACATCCGGGCTGATTTCCCGGATGACGCGAGCGGTGCGTTCGGGATCGAATTTCCGGTCGACGCCGATGCATTTGTGGACGTTATAGGAGGCGACCACCATTTCGGTGTCGTCAATCCGCTTGCGCTGCTCGGATTTTGCCTTTCGCGCCTTTCTGCCGCGGATCGATACGAGCACGGTCTCCTGAAGGCTGCGTCCGTTTTTTTGCATGTGTCTGCTATTGTTTCCTTGCTTCTAGAGATAGGGCGATCCCAACCACAGCACACGGTCGAACAGGCGAACGATGAAGGGTCGTGCTCGCAGGGCTTCGAGCGTTACGGGCACGGCGGAGGCGAGAGCCGAACCGATCCTCTCCTCGACCTCCGAGGCAAAGCCCGTGTCGAGAACCTCCATATCGATCTCGAAATTCAGCCTGAGCGACCGGGCATCGAGATTGGACGATCCGACATAGGCCCACACGCCATCGATCGACATCAACTTTGAATGGTCGAACGAGCCCTGGTGGCGCCACACGCGGCAATAGTGCTTCAGCACCTGGTCGAGCTGGGCCGTCATCGCGCGGTCGACGAGGAAAAGGTTGTTCACGGCTGGCACGACAATATCGATTTCGACACCGCGCCGGCCGGCTGTCGTCAGCGCGCTGATCAGTTCCCGGTCCGGCAGGAAATAGGGCGACATGATGCGGATCGATTTGCGGGCAACGGAAAATGCCCCGATCAGCAATTTGTGATTCGTTTCGTTGCCGGCATCCGGCCCCGTTGCCACGGCGCGCACCAGCATCGGCTGGCCGGGCGGCGGCGAGAGGTCTTCTATCTGCCAGGTGTCGCCTTTCAGTGTCTCGTTGCCGGCGAAACGCCAGTCCTCGGCCGCAACCGAGAAAAGGTCGGCGACCACCGGCCCGGTGACCTGGAAATGCGTGTCCCTGGAGCTGTCGGAGCCCGCGAATTCGGCTGAAAAGCCCTTGCGGATGTTCATGCCTCCCGTGAACGCAACCATGCCATCGATGACCAGGATTTTCCTGTGGGTTCTCAAATTGGCATAGGGAAGTCTCAGGCCCATGACGATATTGCCGTTGAAAAGATCGACAGTGACGCTCGCCTCCTTGAGCTGCTTAAGGATGCTGGGCACCGAGTAGCGCACGCCTACGGCGTCGATCAGCACGCGCACGGTCACGCCGCGGCGGACAGCGCTGGTGAGCGATTCGACGAAAAGCCGCCCGACGGCGTCATTGTCGAAGATGTAGGTTTCGAGAAGGACACTGCGCGCGGCGCCGTCGATCGCCCGGCACATAGCCGTATAGGCCTCATCGCCCGTCTTCAGGACCGAGATCGTGTTTCCATAAGTGAAAGGGCGCCGCGCCACCCTGTCGCCCAATGTCTTTAGTCCAGTAAACCGCTGGCCGTATTGTGCTGTGATCAATGCCTCCGTGGCGATGTCGCGGTCGTGCTTTGCCGAAGCCGCCTCGCTGGGAAAGGGCCGCATGGCGCTGATCGTTGCGCGTCGGATTCGATTGATGCCGGCGATGGCATAGATGATTGCGCCAAGGAATGGCGAAAGCAGCATCACGCCCACCCACCCGGTGGCGGCGCGCACGTCTTCCTTCGTCATGACGGCATGGACGATGCCGACTGTCGCCATCACCCCTGAAATGATCGCGAGGATCTGGGGCCAGTGGGTCGCTAGGGCCTGCAACATTGCCGAAACTATCCAGCGTGCGGTCGCAGAACGCAATGCATCTGCTCATGTTGACGGGCTTGCATTGGGCTGTGCCCTGCGCTCACTGTCCAAGGGCAGAGCCGGCCACCAGTCGGTGGTCGGAGTGGCGCACATGCCACTTCGCCCATTGCAGAAGCGGCATTGGAACAATAGATGGTGCTGCAATGGCCGCCCCGGCTGAAAAAGCAGGATCATTACTATGACCAATACGCTCGACGCAGCGAAATTGACCGACCGCGTCGCCGCCCTGGTCGAGGCGGCCAAGCGCGCCGGCGCCGATGCCGCCGACGCGGTGGCCGTGCGCGGCCGTTCGACAGGCGTGTCGGTGCGGCTTGGCAAGGTCGAGGCCACCGAGGCGTCCGAGAGCGAGGATGTCTCGCTGCGCGTCTTCGTCGGCAAGCGGGTGGCGAGCGTCTCGGCGACGGCGGCGTCGGACCCGAAGGTGCTCGCCGAGCGCGCCGTGGCGATGGCGAAGGTCTCGCCGGAAGATCCCTATCAGGGCCTCGCCGATCCGGCGCTTCTCGTCAAAAAGCCGCGCGACCTCGATCTGTTCGACGCCACGGAAGTCTCCGCCGACCAGTTGAAGGAAGCAGCGCTCGCCGCGGAAGCCGCGGCGCTGGCCGTCAAGGGCGTCACCAATTCGGCCGGCAGCGGCGCCAGCGCGGGCCTGGGTGGGCTGGTGCTTGCCACCTCGCACGGCTTCGTCGGCCAGTATGTGGCGTCGCGCTTTTCGCGCTCGACCAGCGTCATCGCCGGCGAGAGCACCGGCATGGAGCGCGACTATGAATTCTCCTCGCGCCAGCATTTTTCCGACCTCGACGCACCGGCGGATATCGGCCGCAAGGCCGGCGAACGCGCCGCGCGTCGCATCGGCGCGCGCAAGGCGGCGACCGGGCCGGTCGACGTGGTGTTCGACCCGCGCGTCGCGCGCGGCATTGCCGGCCATCTCGCCGGCGCCATCAATGGCGCGTCCGTGGCGCGCAAGACCTCGTTCCTGCGCGACATGATGGGCAAGCAGGTGGCTGCGGCCGCGATCACCGTCACCGACGAGCCGCTGCGGCGCCGTGGCCAGGCGTCGCGTCCGTTCGACGGCGAGGGCATCGAGGGCGAAAAGCTGTTCATGGTCGAGAAGGGCGTCCTGAACCACTGGTTCCTGTCGACCTCGGCCGCGCGCGAACTTGGCCTTATCACCAATGGGCGCGGCTCGCGCGGCGGCTCCTCCGTCTCGCCGTCCTCGACCAATCTCGCCATCGAGCCGGGCGAAAGAACGCCGGAAGACCTGATCAAGTCGCTCAAGAGCGGCTTCTACGTCACCGAAGTGTTCGGCCAGGGCGTCGACATGGTGACCGGCGAATACAGCCGCGGCGCGTCCGGCTTCTGGATCGAGAATGGCGAGCTCGCCTATCCCGTCGCGGAAGTGACCATCGCCTCGAACCTGAAGACCATGTTCCTCACCATGGTTCCCGCCAGCGATCTCGACCGCAATTTCGGCACCGCGGCGCCGACGCTGCTGATCGAAGGAATGACCCTTGCCGGAGCTTGATCCGGTCACAGCAGCCGGGGCCAGCGAGGATCTGCCGCTGCTGCGCGACGCCGCCCGCGAGGCGGGCGTCATCGCCATGCGCTATTTCGGCAAGAATCCGCAAGTGTGGATGAAGGGCGGCACCTCGCCGGTGAGCGAGGCCGACCATGCCGCCGACGCCTATCTGCGCGAGACCCTTTTGGCGGCACGGCCGGACTATGGCTGGCTGTCGGAGGAAACGGCCGATGATCCGGCAAGGCTTGCCGCGCGCCGCACCTTCGTCGTCGACCCGATCGACGGCACGCGCGGCTTCCTCGAAGGCCTTCGCTCCTGGTGCGTCAGCGTCGCCGTCGTCGAGGACGGCCGCACGCTGGCCGGCGTGCTCGAATGCCCGGCCAGGGAAGAAACGTATTGGGCGTTGCCCGGCACAGGCGCTTTCCGCAATGGCGACCCGATCCGCGTGCGTCAGCCGGCAGACACCGTGGAAATCGGCGGACCGAAGCCGATGATCGACCTGATGCCGCCGGAATGGCAAGGCCGGCTGAACCGCGTGCCCTACATTCCTTCGCTCGCCTACCGGCTGGCGATGGTCGCCAACGGCACACTCGACGCGACCTTCGTCAAACCCAGCGCGCATGACTGGGATATTGCCGCTGCCGATCTCATCCTGCGCGAGGCCGGCGGCGCCTTGCTCGACCAGAACGGTCGCGCGCCGCGCTATGCCGGCGAGGTGATCCGCCATGGCGCGCTGGCCGCCGGCAGCGGCGAACTCCTTGCCGTGCTGGCCGGCGTGATTGCCGGGCTTGACGGTTGAGCGGACATCAATGGTTCCAAAGTCGGCGGCTTTGGTCTAGACCTGTCACAAACTCACGATATGTGAAGGACCGACATGACCGCGGAAGACGGAAAGAAGCAGCTTTTGCACCTGGTGTTCGGCGGCGAACTGAAGAAGCTGGGCGGGACCGAATTCCGCGATCTCGACGCGCTCGACATCGTCGGCATCTACCCGGACTATCAATCCGCGCAGACGGCCTGGAAAGCCAAGGCGCAAGCCAGCGTGGACAATGCCCATATGCGTTACTTCGTCGTTCACCTGCACCGGTTGCTCGACCCCGACAACAAGGCCGCCGGTTGAAATCGATGGAGCATGAGGCGGTGAAAGGCCCGGCCACCGGATCCGCCGTCGGCGGCAGGGGCGGCACCAGCGCGTCAAAGACGTTCTGGCGCAAGATCCGAGAACCGCTGGCGCAGTCGCGATTCGTCAAGAACGTCATTGTCGGCCTGCTCGCCCAGTTCGTGCGCCTGGTCCGGCTGACCAATCGTGTGGTCGAAGGCTCGTCGCAGTTTTCGGGCGGCTCCTATGCTGAGTTCGAACCCGGCATCATCGCGCTGTGGCACGGCCAGCACCTCCTGACCCCGGCCTACTATCCCAAGGGACGGCCGCTGGTCGCCATGGTGTCGCGCAGCGCAGATGCCGAGCTCAACGCGCTGATGATCGAGAAATTCGGCATCGAGGCGGTGCGCGGCTCCGGCGGGCGCGAAAGCTCGAAGCATCTCGACAAGGGCGGCGCCAAGGCGCTCATTGCCCTGAAAAAGTCGCTCACCGCCGGCAAGAACGTCGCCATGATTGCTGACATCCCCCACGGCACGCCGCGCGACGCGGGGCTCGGCATTGTTCTCCTGGCGCGGCTTTCGGGCCGGCCGATCCTGCCCGCCGCCATCGCCACCAGCCGCCGCAAGGTGCTGGAGAAAAGCTGGGACAAGACCACGATCAACCTGCCCTTCGGCCGCTCCTCGATCATCGTCGGCGCGCCTGTGTTCGTTCCGGCCGATGCCGACGAGGCCGAAATGGAACGCAAGCGCCAGGAGGTCACGACTTCGCTCAATGCCGCGACCGCCGAGGCCTACCGTCTCGTGGACGGTCCGAAATGAGCGAGCGCTGGGCGCGCGCCTTCCTGACGGCGTATCGTTTTGCAGGGGCCGCCGCCTATCCGCTGATCGGGCCTTACGTCGCCTGGCGTACCTCCATGGGCAAGGAAGACCGCGTTCGACGGCGCGAGCGCTACGGCATCGCCGGACGCGAGCGCCCCGACGGGCCGGTAATCTGGATCCATGCGGCTAGTGTCGGCGAGACCCTCGCCGTCATACCGCTGGTCAAGAGTATTCTCGACTACGGCGTCAACATCGTGCTGACGACTGGCACGGTCACCTCGGCACAGGTTGCCGATGAGCGGCTCGGCGACCGTATCATCCATCAATATGTGCCGCTCGACCTCAAGCCGGCGGTCAGCCGCTTCCTGGATCATTGGCGGCCGGACCTGGCGATCATCGCCGAATCGGAGATCTGGCCGATGACCATCCTTGAACTCGGCGCGCGCCGTGTGCCGCAGGTGCTGGTCAATGGCAGGCTGTCGGACCGTTCGTTCAAATCCTGGAAGAAGCGCGCCAACATCGCCGAGGCGCTGTTCGAGAACCTCGCCCATGTCGTCGCCCAGTCGGATGTCGATGGCGAGCGCTTTCTTTCGCTTGGCGCCCGGCCGGTCACGGTATCCGGCAATCTCAAGGTCGACACCACGCCGCCGCCGGCCGATGAAAAGACGCTGTACGCGCTGAAGCGCCAGATAGGCGCCCGCCCGACCTGGGCCGCGATATCGACCCATGACGGCGAGGAGGTGGTGGCCGCCGAGGTCCACGCGATGCTGCACAGGCGTCACCGCGGTCTTTTGACGATCATCGTTCCGCGTCATCCCGATCGCGCCGAGGCCCTTGCCGCGCAGATTTCCGGCATGGGCCTGAAGCTCGTCCGCCGCTCCAAGGGTGACAAGATCACCGCCGACACCGATATTCTGCTTGGCGACACGATTGGCGAGATGGGTCTCTATCTCAGGTTGACGGAAATCGCCTTCGTCGGCCGTTCGCTTACCTCCGAGGGCGGCCAGAACCCGTTGGAGCCGGCCATGCTCGAGACGGCCGTGCTGGCCGGCCGCAATGTCCAGAATTTTCGCGAGGCCTATCAGCGCCTGCTCGACAGCGGCGGCGCCAAGCTGGTGCGCGATCGCGACATGCTGGCCGGCGCCGTCAACTTCCTTTTGACCAACGAGGCGGCGCGCCACGAGATGATGGCGGCGGGTGCGGCGACCGTCGACGAGATGCGCGGCGCGCTGGCGCACACGCTGAGATCGCTCGAACCCTACATCCAGCCGCTGGTCGTCAAGTCGCGCCTGAAGGGCGCCGACGGGAGGTAGGTCGTGGAACTATCCACATGACCTCGGAAGCACCGCCCTTCTGGTGGGAGGAACCGGACTGGCGGGTGCTGGCGCTGTCGCCGCTGTCGGCGATCTATGCGCTCGTCGCGGGCCGCCGCATGCGGCACGCCGCGCGTGAAAAGGTCGAGGCGCCGGTGCTGTGCGTCGGCAACTTCACCGTCGGCGGCACCGGCAAGACGCCGG
The DNA here is from genome assembly GCF_000359125.1 of Mesorhizobium sp. STM 4661. Lineage (GTDB taxonomy): Bacteria > Pseudomonadota > Alphaproteobacteria > Rhizobiales > Rhizobiaceae > Mesorhizobium. The sequence continues at coordinate 197,056 of NZ_CAAF010000047.1, forward strand.
TGGCGATCGCGCTGGCAAGACAGGCCAGGCGCATGCGGCTCAATCCGGGTTTCCTGTCGCGCGGCCATGGCGGCTCCTTTGCGCAGCCGCATGTCGTCGATCCGCATCACGATGCCGCCAGGCATGTCGGCGACGAGCCGCTGCTTCTGGCCGAGCACGCGCCGGTCGCGGTGACGCCGAACCGCGCTGCCGGCGCCAGGCTTTTGCTGGAAAAGCATGGCTGCGACTTCCTGATCATGGATGACGGGTTCCAGAGCGCTCGCATCCATATCGACTATGCGCTGGTCGTCGTCGACGCGCGCCATGGCGTCGGCAATGGCCACGTCATTCCGGGCGGGCCGCTGCGGGCAAACATCGTCGACCAGCTGGTCTTCACCAGCGCGCTCCTCAAGATGGGCGAGGGCACCGGGGCCGATACGGTCGTGCGCCAGGCGGCGCGCGCCGGCCGGCCGATCTTCGAGGCGTATACGAGGCCAAGCCGCAAGGCGGGGCTGGCCGGCAAGCGGTTTCTGGCCTTTGCCGGCATCGGTCATCCCGACAAGTTCTTCGATACGGTCCGTGAAGCCGGCGGCGAGGTGGCGCTGGCCCGGCCGTTTCCGGATCATCATTTTTATGGCGGGGACGAACTGGCCGAACTGGCGGCGACGGCGCGCCGCGAGGGGCTCGGACTCATCACCACCGCCAAGGACGCCGCCCGGCTGCGCCACGACGCCGCGTCAGCCGATTTCCTCGGGCAGCTCGACGTGCTGGAGATCGACACCGTGTTCGAACCCGAGCATGTGCCCGAGCGCATCATCGACGAGACGTTGGATGCCTGGCGGCAGCGCAAGCTGAAGGGGTAGTCTAGGGGCCTTCGAGCGCTGCGGCAATCGAACCCTTTGTGGAGATGTTGGAGGGACAGCACCCCCCTCTGGCCTGCCGGCCATCTCCCCCGCAAGGGGGGAGATCGACGGTTTCAGCGCCTCCGCTTACTCCGCACCGTCGCTGGTTGGCGAAAGCAGTGGTGGCGGCCAATCTCCCCCCTTGCGGGGGGAGATGTCCGGCAGGACAGAGGGGGGTGGGAAGGATCGCTACTGCTCTCACTTGCGCCGCGACTACCGCCGGATGCGCAATTCCGGATGCGCCTCGATTTCGCGGCGCAGCGAAGCGGCAGCGCTCACATAGGGTTCCTGCCTGGCGACGCTCCAATATTTGAGCTCGTCCAGCGGAATGCTCTCGCCGGTCACCGCACAACGCACGAAGACGCCAGGACTGGTCACCTGGAAATCGCCGTCGAGGTAGCGGATACGCGCTTCCTTGCCGCCGGGGCCTTCGAAACGGTTCATCATGGGCTGGTGCCGAAATTCATGACGATGTCATCGCCATAAATCCCGGCAAGGTCAAGCTTGGAGCGAGGTGAGATCAGCTTTGGTCACGTCCGTTTCGCGGGAGCGCCAGGTCGGGCAAGCCGGCAAATGGATGTCTTATCCTTCGGCTACGATAAAATCCTCGATCTTTTCAGCAGAAAGCCCAGCCTGGCTTGCAATGCGTCGCGCTAGCTCGGCGGCGGCGGCGCGGGGCCGCCCCAGCGGCCGGTCGAGCCAGTAGGATATTGGGCTCAGCACGCTGCGTTCGTCGACTGCGACAATGCGGCCCGACTTCAACTGATCCACTGTCATCGGCGGCCGTGCCAGCGCGATGCCAAGCCCGTGGGCTGCCGCATCGAGCACCAGATTATAGTCCTCGAAGCGGCGATCCTGCGGGCGCGGGCGGTAGTCCATGTCCTGCGCGGCAAACCAGGCGCGCCAGGCCGAAGCGTCGGAATCGTTGATCAGCGGAAATTTGAGCAGCCGGGCCGGGTCGCCGCGGCCGATCTCGCTTGCGAGCTCCGGCGAGGCGACGGGGAAAACATGTTCCTCGAAGAGCTGCACCGAGACGCGGCCCGGAATGCGGCCGCGTCCGCAGCGGATCGAAAGATCGATGCCCTCGTCGGCAAGATCGGCCTGGCGGTTGTCGACGCCGAGCACGATGCGCAGCTTGCCGGGGTTGTTCTCAAGCGCGGCCATGCGCGGCATCAGCCACAGGCCGCTGACCGAGGGGATCGAGGCCAGCCGCACCACCGCGGTGCCGCGCGGCTCGATCCAACGGTCCGAATTGCTTGCGATCAGCGCGAAGGCTTCGGTGGTGCGCAGATGCAGGCGGGTTCCCTCGATGGTGAGTGAGACCCCGCGCGCGCCACGGTCGAACACCTTCAGCCCGAGCCAGTCCTCGAGCTTGGCGATCTGCCGGCTGACGGCGCCATGGGTGAGGTTGAGCTTTTCGGCGGCCGCCGAAAAACTCCCGGTGCGCGCCGCGGCGTCGAAGGCGCGCAAGGTCTCGAGCGGCAGCATCGGTTCTGAGCTGTGATCCACACTCACAGCTGGCTCTCGATTTGGTCGTTTGTCAACCGGCGCTCAGTAGCGTTCTCTGCATTTCAGAGCATTGAATCACGAGGACAGTGAGATGAGCGCTTATATGGGCACGTTGAATCAGACACAGCGCATGGACAGCACGGCGGCCATCGCGGTGGCGCTTACGGTGGTCGGCTGGGCCTCCGCTTTCCCGGCCATCCGCGCCGGTCTCGCCGCCTTCGGTCCGCTGGAACTCGGCGCGCTGCGCTTTGCCATCGCCGCCGTGCCGGCCGCGATCTTCCTTGCCGTCAAGCGCCCGGCTTTGCCAAGGGTCGACGAATTGTGGCGCTTTGCTTTCGGTGGCGCCATCTTTGTCGCGCTCTACACGGCAATGCTCAATTTCGGCGAGCTGACCGTCTCCGCGGGTGCGGCCGGCTTCATCATCAATGTCAGCCCGATCTTCACCGCCATCATGGCCATGGCGCTGCTCGGCGAACGCTTCTCAACCATGGCCTGGGCCGGCACGGCCATCTCCTTCGCCGGCATCGGCATCATTGCCATGGGCGAGGGGCAGGGCCTGCACTTCAACACCGGCGCTCTCCTCGTGCTGGGTTCGGCGCTGTGCTCGGCCGTCAACACCATCGTCCAGAAGCCGCTTTTTGCCCGCCATCACCCGCTGACCATCGCCGCCTCCAACATGGTGCTCGGCGCGCTCTGCCTGGCGCCCTTCCTGCCGAACGCACTCTCGCAGGCAGCGGTCGCCGACACCGCGGGCCTCGGCGCCGTCGTCTTTCTCGGCATCGTGCCGAGCCTGATCGCCTACGCCGCCTGGGCCACCGCCCTGTCGCGCCTGCCTGCCGCCCGCGCCTCGAACTTCCTCTATCTGGTCTCGCCGGTGGCGACGCTGATCGGCTTCTTCTGGCTGGGCGAAGTGCCCACATTGCTTGGCATCATCGGCGGCGCCTTGGCGCTGGGCGGCGTCATCGTGGTGAATTTGAAGAGATGAATCAGAGGGTTGAAATGTTCACTTGAATCGAAAAGGGCCGCTGAAAAGCGGCCCTTTTCGTACCCCCACCCCGCTGCTTCGCAGCGACCCTCCCCACAAGGGGGAGGGTAAGCTTCTCGCGAGGCGTCCGCGGCCAGGCTCCCTACCTCCCCCTTGTGGGGAGGTCGGACCGAAGGTCCGGGTGGGGGTCTGCGCCAGCGGACCTCGTAAGCCGCAGCCTTACCGCCGGCCAAACAGCCGCTCGATATCGGCAAGCTTGAGCTCGATATAGGTCGGGCGGCCATGGTTGCATGTGCCGGACCCCGGCGTCGCCTCCATCTGGCGCAGCAACGCGTTCATCTCCTCGGCCTTGAGCAGGCGCCCGGAACGCACCGAGCCGTGGCAGGCCATCGTTGCGGCGATCCTGTCCAGCCGGCCTTTCAGGGTCTCGACGGTGTCGTTGTCGGCGATCTCGTCGGCAAGGTCGCGCACCAGCTGCTGGACATTGGTTTCGCCGAGCATTGACGGCGTCTCGCGCACGGCGACGGCACCCGGGCCGAAGCGCTCGATGCCGAGGCCGAAACGGGAAAGCGTTTCGGAATGCATGGCGAGCCGCTCGGCATCCTCTTCGGGCAAGTCGACGATCTCCGGCAAAAGCAGCATCTGTGACGGCACGGCGCGCGAATGGAGCGCGTTCTTCAAGGCCTCATAGACCAGCCGCTCATGCGCGGCATGCTGGTCGACGATGACCAGCGAATCCCTGGTCTGCGCGACGATGTAGTTCTCATGCACCTGCGCGCGGGCAGCACCCAGCGCCGTGCCAAGCAGCGTCTCCGCTGCTTCATCGAGCCCGGCCCGCGTGTCGGCGTTCTGTAACGGCCCGGCATCGAAGGCCGCCTGATCGTTCTCGCGGAGCCCGCCATTTCCGGTGCCGTCAAACCCCATATCGAGTGGCCGTTGCGGCGAGCGATCGAAACCGGTGAAGCCGGAGGCACGGGAAGCAGCCTCGTAGCTGCGATGGCCGTTGGCCGGTCCAGGATGCGCATGGGAGGCCGCGCCCGGCCGGAACGCCCCCATCATGCCGGCAGCCCCCGTGGTGGCGGCGCGGATGCCGGAATCGCCAAGCGCTTGACGAATGGCGCCGACAACCAGCCCGCGCACCAGTCCGGGATCGCGGAAGCGGACATCGGCCTTGGCCGGGTGGACGTTGACGTCGACGATGGCCGGATCGAGGGTCAGGAACAACACGGTCACCGCATGGCGGTCGCGCGGCAGGACATCGGCAAAAGCGCCGCGAATGGCGCCGGCGATCAGCTTGTCGCGCACCGGTCGGCCGTTGACATAGGCATATTGCTGCAGCGCGTTGGCGCGGCTGAAGGACGGGATCGAGACATGGCCGGAAAGATGCACGCCGTCGCGCATCGCATCGATGGCAATGGCATTCTCCGGAAAGTCGGCGCCCATCACCTGCGCGACACGGCTGAGCCGGCCCTCGGGCTTATCGCCGGTCGCCGGCAGCTCCAGCGTAGAGCGGTCGGAGCCGGCCAGCGTGAAGCGCACGGCGGGGAAGGCAATCGCAATGCGCTTGATCACGTCGCTGGTCGCCGAGCTTTCGGCGCGCTCGCCCTTCATGAATTTGAGCCGCGCCGGCGTGGCGAAGAACAGGTCGCGCACCTCGACCGTGGTGCCGCGATTGGCCGCCGCCGGCTTGACGGCGGACACGCGGCCGCCCTCGATGCCGATCTCGGCGGCGCTGTCGCCCGATGCGGTACGCGAGCGGATCGACAGCCGCGCCACCGAACCGATCGACGGCAAGGCCTCGCCGCGAAAGCCGAGCGAGCGGATGTCGTGAATGTCCTCGGCAAGCTTCGACGTACAATGGCGCGCGATCGCCAGCGCCAGCTCCTTTTCCGGAATGCCGGAGCCGTCGTCGGTGACGCGGATCAGGTTCAGCCCGCCGCCTGCGGTGACGATCTCGACCCGGGCAGCACCCGCATCGAGCGCGTTCTCGACCAGTTCCTTGACCACGCTTGCCGGACGCTCGATGACTTCGCCGGCGGCGATCTGGTTGATCATCGTTTCGGAAAGCTGGCGGATGGGCATGGGAACACTATAGGCGGATTCGTGGGCGGTGCGGAAGTTTTCGATACGGCGGAATAATGGATATGACGGAGGGACAGCACCCCCCTCTGGCCTGCCGGCCATCTCCCCCGCAAGGAGGGAGATTGGCAGCTTCGGCGCTTCGCCAACCTTTAGACGTTGGAGATTGGCAAAGGCCGAGGCGACATCCGATCTCCCCCCTTGCGGGGGAGATGGCCGGCAGGCCAGAGGGGGGTGGGAAGGATCGCTGCGATCTTCGCTTGCCGTGCTACATCCAACCGCCTCACGCCTGCGCCGCCAGCCAATCCCTTACCTTGCGGGCGTTGTCGCTGAGTTCGCGGTTCTTCGGCCAGATGATGTGGAAACGCGTGCCGGTTCTCATCACATGGCTGGTGGCGCTCACCAGCAGGCCCGATGCCAAGAGCCGCTCGGCAAGGTGCCGCCAGCCGAGCGCGATGCCTTGCCCCTCCATGACCGCCTGGATCACCAGCGCGTAGTCGTTGATGCGTAAGCCGCGCCCGGCATCGGCCTCCTTCAGGCTGGCCCCGGCGGAGTGGAACCACTCCTCCCAACTCGCCGCCTCGCGAAACGGCTCCTCGAGATGGATGAGGCGGTGCGACGCCAATTCCTCGACGGTCTGCGGCAGGCCGAACTTCGCGACATAGCTGGCGCCTGCGACGGGAAAGATCTCCTCGTCGGCCAGCGGCAGGCAATGATAGTCCGGCCATTCCCTGGGATCGCCGCCGCGCACGCCGAGCGGAATGCCCTCTGCGATAATGTCGAGATCACGGTCCGCGGTCTGGATGCGCAGGTCGACGCCCGGCAATTCGTCGCGGAATTGCTGCAGGCGCGGCATCATCCAGAACGAGCCGAAGGCAGTCGAGGCGGCAAGCGTCACATGGCCGCCGCTCGCCTGCTGGCGCAGGTCCTCGGCTGATTTGCGGATGTGCGAGAGGCCGAGCGAGACGTCGGCGTGGAAGCGCTCGCCGGCCTCGGTCAGACTGACCTGGCGGTGGCGCCGCTGGAACAGTTTGGCGCCGAGCTTTTCCTCCAGCCCTCTCACCGCATAGGAGACGGCGGCCTGCGTCATCCCGAGCTCGCGACCGGCGGCGGTAAAGCTCGACAGCCGCCCGGCGGCTTCGAAGACGATCAGGCTGCCGGCCGAGGGCAGGAGGTGGCGCAGGCTTCGCATAAGCAGAGCTTATACAAGAGATCAGGATTTTCCAGCGTCACAGTCATATTTCGTCTCGCTAAGTTGACTGCTCTGGGAGGATGGAGTTGCCATGAACGCACCGGCCGTTGAAGTGACCGAACACACCAACCGCCGCAGCGGCGGCCGCCTCGGGCGCAAGGCGCTACGGGGCGCACCGATAGCGTCGTTTCCGACTCTGGTCCGCCAGATTCCCGTCTATCAGATGGTTCCGGACGAGGCGGTGGAGCTGATCCACCAGGAGTCGCTCTCCATCCTTGAAGAAGTGGGATGCGAGTTCCGCGACGACGAGGCGATCGCGATGTGGACGGCGGCGGGGGCCGATATCTCCGAGACACGCGTCCGCATCGACCGCGCTCTTCTAATGGAACTCGTCTCGAAGGTGCCGCCGGAATTCACGCTCAATGCGCGCAACCCCGAGCGTTCGGTGCGCGTCGGCGGAAACAATTCCGTCTTCGTGCCGATGTATGGCGCGCCTTATGTGCGCGACCTCGACAACAACAGACGCTATGGCACGCTCGCCGACCTCAACAATTTTCACAAGCTCGCCTACATGGCGCCGGCGCTGCATTCGTCGAGCTCGATCATCTGCGAGCCGATGGAAATTGCGGTGCCGAAGCGTCATCTTCACATCATCCATTCGGCGCTGAAGCACTCAGACAAGCCGTTCATGGGCATCGTGACCTCCAGGGAACGAGCCGAAGACACGATGGCGATGGCAGGCATCGTGTTCGGCGAGGACTATGTCCGCGACAACCCGGTGCTGGTGGCGATCACCAACTGCAATTCGCCGCTGGTCTGGGATGCCACCATGCTGGACGCGATGAAGGTCTATGCGCGCCACAACCAGCCGCTGATCCTCGCACCCTTCGCGCTGTGCGGCGCCTCGACTTCGGCCTCCGCCGTCGGTGCGGTCGCGCAGGTCAATGCGGAAGCGCTGGCGGGCGTCGCGTTCACGCAGCTCCTGCGTCCGGGTTCGCCACAGATCTACGGACAGTTCATGGTGACGGTCGACATGAAGACCGGCGCTCCGATGGGCGGCACGCCGGAAGCGGCCCAGATGATGTATCTGATGGGGGCACTCGCGCGGAAATACCGGCTGCCGTGGCGCACGTCCGGCTTCCATGTCGGCTCGAAGCTGAACGACGCCCAGGCCGGCTACGAGGCGAACATGCTGATGCATGCCGCCATCCTTGCCGGCGCCAACTACATCTGGCACGCCGCCGGCTGGCTCGAAGCCGGCCTGACCTGCGGCTATTCAAAGTTCGCCACCGACTGCGAGCAGCTCGTTGGCTGGTACAAATATGCCGGCGGGCTGCCATTCGACGATTTCAAGGAGGCCATGGCGGCGGTCCGCGAGGTCGGGCCGCAGGGCCATTTCCTCGGTACCCAGCACACGCTCGACCATTTCGAGTCCGCCTTCTTCATACCGAGCATCATGGACTTCAATTCGTTCGAACAGTGGAAGGCGGAAGGGGCAAAGGACCACGACACGCGCGGCCGCGAGAAAGCGCGCAACATGCTTGCCGATTATGAGGAGCCAAAGCTCGATGAGGGCATCGCCGACGGTCTCAAGGATTTGATCGCGCTGCGCGAGGAGAAGCTGCCAGACAGCGTTAGTTGATGGGACAGGCGAAGACCTGACGGAACTTTAAGGGAGGAAAAAATGACATTCTTCAGAAGCAATGGCGATCGTGTGCCGGCCGCCATTGAGGCGATGGCAAAAGAGACGCGTGCGGGTAATATGGACCGGCGTGAGTTTCTGGCGCTGGCAAGCGCCTTCGGCGCATCGACTGGCCTTGCCTACGGCATGATCGGTCTTGCCGTGCCGGAACAGGCTTTGGCCGAGGAGCCGAAGAAGGGCGGAACGCTGCGCGTCTCGATGTCGGTGAAGGCGCAGAAGGATCCGCGCACCTACGACTGGGTGGAGATGGCGAACATCACCCGTAGCTGGCTGGAGCCGCTTGTCCGCTACACCCACCAATTCACCTTCGAGCCGGTCCTGCTCGAGAGTTGGGACGTCAATGACGACGCCACCGAATACGTCCTGCATGTCCGCAAGGGCATCACCTGGAACAATGGCGATGCTTTCAACGCCGACGACGTGGTCTACAATCTGACGCGTTGGTGCGAGAAAGCTGCCGCCGGCAATTCCATGGCCGCACGCGTCGGTGCCCTGATCGACGAGAAAACCGGCAAGGCCAGGGATGGCGCGATCACCAAGGTCGACGACGGCACCGTCAAGCTGAAGCTGAACGAGCCTGACATTTCGCTGATCCCCAACTTCACCGACTATCCAGCACTGGTCGTCCACCGCAATTTCGATGCCGATGGTGCGGATCCGATCAAAAAGCCGATCGGCACCGGACCCTTCGAACTGGTTTCTTACGATGTCGGCCAGAAAGCGGTCGTCAAGCGTCGCGAGAACGGCAAATGGTGGGGCGGCGAAGCGCCGCTCGACAGCGTCGAATTCATCGACTACGGCACCGACTTCAACGCCTCTGTGAATGCCTTCGACTCCGGCGAGATCGACCTCAACTTCGAGAGCCCCGCCGACTTCATCGACATCCTCGACAAGATGGGGCTGGAAAAATCCGAGGTCGCAACAGCAACGACGCTCGTTGCTCGCACCAACATCACACACAAACCCTATGACGACCAACGAGTGCGCAATGCGCTCCAGATGGCGGTCGACAACAATGCCGTGCTCGAACTTGGTTATGCCGGGCGAGGGACCCCTGGTGAAAACCACCATGTCAGCCCCATCCATCCGGAATACTACGCACTGCCCAAGAAGACACGCGACGCCGCTGGTGCCAAGAAGCTGATGGCCGAGGCCGGACAGGCCGACTTCGAGCACGAACTGATCACCGTCGAAGATGATTGGCAAAAGAACACCGGCGACGCGATTGCCGGCCAGCTGCGCGATGCAGGCATCAAGGTAAAGCGCACCGTGCTGCCGGGTTCGACCTTCTGGAACGACTGGACGAAGTATCCCTATTCCATGACCATCTGGTACATGCGCCCGCTCGGCGTTCAGGTGTTGGCGCTCGGTTATCGCACCGGCGAAGCCTGGAACGAAACGGCGTATTCGAATCCCGATTTCGACGCCAAGCTCAAGCAGGCTCTCTCGCTCATCGACGTGGAGAAGCGGCGCGAAGTCATGAAGGACGTCGAGCAGATCCTGCAGGATTCGGGCGTCATCATCCAGCCGTTCTGGCAGAAGCTCTACAGCCACATGAACAAGAAGGTGAAGAACTACGCAGTCCACCAGACCTTCGAGATGGATCTCCAGAATGTCTGGCTGGATGCCTGACCGGGTAAGAACCTCTGCCGGTAGACGAGGCGCTGAGGGATTTCATGGACCGCAAAAAAGCCGAGATGCAGGATTCGTGGTATTGAACGGTTTCCACCACGAAAGCCTGGAGATTGTTGGATGAGACTGACTGTGCTTGCCGCCGCCCTCTCGATCGCAGTACCCGCGACCGCCTTGGCCGGGCCGGCAGCCAACGCGGTGAAGTTTTTCTATGTGCCCGAGGTCAAGTTCGAGGCCGACGCGAAGTACCGCGACCGTTTCACCGAGCCGGTGACCAAGCTGTTCGACCTCAACGACCAGGCGCAGAAGAACAAGCCGGACGAGGTGCCTTGCATCGACTTCGCTCCCGGTCTCGATGCGCAGGACTATGACGAGAAGACGGTCGCCAAGACGCTCAAGCTGTCGGAAGCGGTGGATGGCGACAGCGCCAACGTCACAGTGACCTTCAACCTCTTCCCGGAAGGCGATGATTCAAAACGCGAAATGGTCTGGTCGCTGAAGAAGATCGATGGCAAATGGAAGGTCACCGACATCGCTTCCAAATCCAGCGGCTGGACGCTCAGCGCGCTGGAATGCATGCCCGGTTCGACGGCGGAGTAATGCAGTGCTTCGTCGCCTTGTCCTGGCATTCTCGTTGGTCTCGATGCTGGCTGCCGGGCTGAACGGCGGCGCCTTGGCGCAAGGTCTGTTCGGCGCGCCGCCGCCGAACGCGCCTTCCGGCGATGCCGGCAATGCGCCGGCCGACACATCGCCGCCACCGGCGACATCGGCGCCGGCACCGGAACCAGCGGCGCCCGTGCTGCCTGGGTCGCCGACGGCCGTGGTAAAACCGTTCTACGAGCATCTCGGGCTGGAGCTCGACCCGGCCGAGCGCAAGAATTTCATCGACCCGGCCAAGACCGTTCTCGACAAGAGCGATGCGCTGCGAAAATCTGGGCAGGGCGAATGCCTCGATCCAAACATGGCGCTCGACAATGCCGACTATGACAAGCTCGCGATCGACAAGAGCCTGAAGACCACCGAAGCGGTCAATGGCGACGAGGCCAAGGTGGTCGTCGCCTTCGTCGTCGAAGGCAATCCGCACCGGCTGGAATGGAAACTTAGGAAAGTCGGCGGCGGCTGGAACGTCACCGACCTTCTGTCGGTGACCGGCGAATGGGCGCTCAGCCAGTATCAGTGCGAATAGGGAACCGATGAAGATCACCAATATCCGCGTCACCCACGTCAATGTTCCGCTCGACGCGCCGTTCTGGTGGACCGCCGGTCTCTATGGCGGCGCCTCGAAGTCGATCATCGAGGTCGAGACCGACGAAGGCGTCATCGGGTTGGGCGAGGCGCCGTGGTGGCACTTTGGCGAGGTGATCAAGGCCGAGATCGCGCCGGCGCTGATCGGCGCGGATCCGCTCGATATCGCCGACTGCGAGGCGCGCTGCGTGCCGCCCTGGCAGATCACCGCCAACACCGGCGAGAACGCTGCTTCCGTCGCCTTCGGCGCGGTTGAGCTGGCGCTGTGGGACATCAGGGGCAAGGTGTTCGGCATGCCGCTCTACAAGGTCCTTGGCGGCGCGGTGCGCAAGGACATTCCGTTTTCGGAATATTTCTCCTTTCGCGCCGCCGCGCAGGGCGGGGCGGGTGGCGAGATGACGCCCGAAGCGATCATCGACTATTGCCTCAGGATGCGCGAGGAGCATGGCTCGACGATCTTCGAGGGCAAGCTGATCATGGGCGACCCCGAGCTCGAGATCAGGACCGTGCGCATGCTGCGCGAAGCGCTCGGCGACAAGGCACAGATCAAGCTCGATTCCAACATGCAGTGGTCGCTGACCACGGCGCGCTGGGTGCTGCGCGAGATCGAGCCGTTCAACATCCGCAACTATGAGGACCCAGTCGCCACCTTCGAGGAGATGGCCGCACTTCGCCAGCACTCGCGCATTCCGTTCTCGACCCATGTGCCGGATCTCCGGCGCGCCGTGGCGCTTGGCGCGCCGGACTATTTCGTCTGCAATTTCGCTGCCCTTGGCGGCCTGTCGAAAACCCTGAAGTTCATCGCCGCCTGCGAGGCGATGGGCAAGGGTTTCTGGTGCTACTCCAACGATCTCGGCATCATGACGGCGGCCTATCTGCATGTCGTGGCCGCCACCCCATGGATCACCGAGGCATCGCAATCGCTGTTTGCCTGGCAGATCGGCGACGTCGTCAAGGACGGTCCGTTTCGGCAGAAAGACAACACGGTGCGCGTGCCGGAAGGCAGTGGTCTCGGCGTCGAACTCGACCCGGCGGCAATGAAACGCTGGTCAGCGCACTTCGCCGAACACGGGCCGATGCACCATTTCAGCGATCCGAACAATCCCGGCCGCTACCGCCGGCTGCCCCTGAACTGACGCCATGGGCTTGCGCGACCGACCCGGCTCAACCCCGTCCGCGATAGGGCGCCACGCCGGTGTCGGGCAGCCAGGCGCCTTCAGGCGGCGCCCCGGTCTGCCAGAACACGTCGATGGGGATGCCGCCGCGTGGATACCAGTAGCCGCCGATGCGCAACCACAGGGGCTTGGTCGCGGCCACAATGCAGCGGCCGATCATGACGGTGCACTCTTCATGGAAGGCGCCATGATTGCGGAACGAGGTCATAAACAGCTTGAGCGACTTCGATTCCACCAGCAGCGCATCGGGTGCGTAGTCGATGACGATATGGGCAAAATCCGGCTGGCCGGTGACCGGACAGAGCGAGGTGAATTCCGGGCAGGTGAAGCGCACGATGGCCGGCGGGCCGTCGCCGCGCGCAAACGGCACGGTTTCCAGAACCGCCTGTTCGGGGCTCCGTGGCGTCTCGACGTGGGCGCCGAGTTGGGTGAGGGTTTTGGTATCGATCATGAGCGGGTTCCTAGGATTTTGCCGCTCATTAGCATCGGACCGAAAAGTGCGCAGCGGTTTTCGGATAAATACGATGCTTAAATAGAAGCTGGGGCAGTGCACGCTGCTCCAGCACAATTTGAAACAGCAGGAAGACGATGGCCAGTAACGATCCGCTCCTCCAGCCCTACCAGCTCAAGCACCTGACGCTGAAGAACCGGGTCATGTCGACCAGCCATGAGCCGGCCTATTCCGAGGACGGCATGCCGAAGGAGCGTTACCGGCTCTACCATGCCGAGAAGGCCAAGGGCGGCATGGCGCTGACCATGACCGCCGGTTCGGCCATCGTCTCACGCGACAGCCCGGCCGCCTTCGGCAATCTGCATGTCTATGACGATCGGATCGTGCCGTGGCTTGGCGAACTGGCCGACGCCTGCCACGAGCATGACTGCAAGGTGATGATCCAGATCACCCATCTCGGCCGCCGCACCGGCTGGAACAAGGCCGACTGGCTGCCGGTGCTGTCTGCTTCACCCGTTCGCGAGCCGGCGCACCGCGCTTTTCCCAAGACCATCGAGGACTGGGATATCGAGCGCATCGTTGCCGATTATGCGGCCGCCGCCCAGCGTTGCCAGGTCGCCGGTCTCGACGGCATCGAGTTTGAGTCCTACGGCCATCTGATGGACGGCTTCTGGTCACCGGCCACCAACCAGCGCGACGATGAATTCGGCGGTTCGCTCGATAACCGCTTGCGCTTCACCAACATGGTGCTCGATGCGGTGCGCGCGGCGGTCGGCGAGAAATTCGTCGTCGGCATCCGCATGGTCGCCGACGAGGATTTCGAAAAGGGCCTGTCCAAGGAGGAGGGCGTCGAGATCGCGAGACGCCTGGCCGGTTCCGGCAAGGTCGATTTCCTCAACATCATCCGCGGCTCGATCGAGACCGACGCGGCGCTGACCAAGGTCATTCCGGTGACCGGCATGCGCTCCTCGCCGCATCTCGACTTTGCCGGCGAGGTGAGGGCGGCGACAAAATTCCCGACCTTCCATGCGGCGCGCATTTCCGATGTCGCCACGGCGCGCCACGCCATTGCCACCGGCAAGCTCGACATGGTCGGCATGACCCGCGCCCATATCGCCGACCCGCATATCGTGAGAAAAGTGATGGAAGGCCGCGAGCACGAGATCCGCCCTTGCGTCGGCGCCACCTATTGCCTCGACCGCATCTATGAAGGAGGCGAGGCACTGTGCATCCACAATGCGGCGACCGGCCGCGAGGCCGAGATCCCGCATATCATCGTCAAAACCGCAGGCCCGAAGCGCAAGGTGGTGATCGTCGGCGCCGGCGCCGGCGGGCTTGAGGCGGCGCGCGTCGCGGCCGAGCGCGGGCACGAGGTGACGGTGCTGGAGGCGTCGGGCCAGGCCGGCGGCCAAATTCGGCTGGCAACGCAGAATCCGCGCCGCAAGGAATTGATCGGCATCATCGACTGGCGCTTGGCCGAGCTCGACCGGCTTGGCGTCGAGATCCGCTACGACACCTGGGCCGAGAAGGACGACGTTCTGGCGCTGTCGCCCGACGTGGTGGTGGTCGCTACCGGCGGCCTGCCGCAGAACCCGCCGCTGGCGGCCGGCGACAATCTCGTCACTTCGAGCTGGGACATCATGGCCGGCAGCGCCAAGCCGGCCGAGAACGTGCTGCTCTATGACGACAATGGCGGCCACCAGGGCATGGGTGCTGCAGAGCTGATCGCGACCGCCGGTTCGAAGCTGGAGCTGGTTTCACCGGAGCGCTTCTTTGCGCCTGAAATGGGCGGCATGAACCATGTACCCTATATGCGCGCCTTCCAGGAAAAGGGCGTCACCATCACCATCAACACGCGGCTGCGCTCGGTGCGGCGCGAAGGCAACCAACTGATCGCCGAGTTGGCTTCCGACTTCGCCGATGGCTGGCGTGGCGAGCGGCGGGTCGATCAGGTGGTGGTCGAGCACGGCACGGCGCCGCTTGATGACCTGTATCTGGCGCTGAAGCCACTGTCGAAGAATGGTGGCGCGGTCGACTACGAACGGTTGGTCGGTGGCGGCGACATCTTTCCACAGCGCAATGCGCAAGGGCCTTTCGTGCTGTTCCGCATCGGCGACGCGGTCGCCTCGCGCAACATCCACGCCGCCATCTATGACGGCATCCGCTTCGGCTTGCGGATCTGACGAGCGGCCGGGATGATTGGTGGCGCGCAGCCGAAACCTTCGTAGGAGAGCCACCTGCCATTTAAGTCCGGTGCGCGCCGCGCACGCCGCCGGCCTACGGCCAGCATCGTGCGATCCTGTAAACGGTGATTGCGGAAGGCCGCTCAAAACATCCTGGCGGTAGCCATGCAGAGCACGGTAATGACCAGCAGCCCGCCGGCTATGCGCTCGCCTCTTGTCATCTTCGCGCGCAACTGGCTTTCCGTCGCCTGGTTAGCGCCAGCCAGCTGCCTGCTGGCGGAGCCCACCAGTGCGCCCTGCACGCCGGCGGCAATCAGGGCCGTCACGATGCCCAGCGCCAGCACTTTCTCCATCGAGCCGAAAACGCCTTGATGGAAAAAATACCAGAGCAGTATGCCGGTGAGGAAAACCAGGCCGGCCGCGCCCATTTGGGGCCGGAAGAACCGCTCCGCTCTTATCTCCGGATCGCGGCCAACCGCGATGGTGGTGCCGGCCCAGAACACGCCCGCCATGACGTGAAGGCCGAGGACGACGATGTAGACATATTGCATGATCGCTTTTCCTCCTGTGCCCGCCGTCGATAAAGTTAGATATCAAATGATTAGATGTCAATGTATGGAGTCAAGTTCCACCGATCCGATTGTTGCTTTAGTGTCGAATCATGACGCCCTTTGACCGCCCGCCAGTCGGCATGAATCTCGCCCGCAGCGCCAAGCTGGTCGCGCAGGCTTTCGACGCTGCTCTGGTCGAGGCCGGCGGCACGTTGCCCGTTTGGCTGACCCTGCTCTCGGTCAAGTCGCGTGAACTCGCCAACCAGCGCGAACTCGCTGGCATGATCGGCATCCAGGGCGCGACGCTCACCCATCATCTCAACGCGATGGAGTCGCAAGGGTTGCTGACGCGGCGCCGTAATCCGGAGAACCGCCGGGTGCATCAGGTCGCGCTGACCGATGCGGGAGAAGCGATGTTCGAGAAATTGCGCACCGCTGCACTCGCCTTCGACAAGCGGTTGCGGGCCGGATTGCCGGACGAAAGGCTGGCCGAGTTCGCCGAAGTGCTAGCCGTGCTGCGGGCGAATGTTGATGCGCCCAGCTTCGGGCGATTGCTGACGGCTTTTCCCGGTGACAAGAACGATGTCCCACCACGTTCCCGCAAACCGGCTCGAAACGTCAAATCATAAACAGCTCAGCCGTCATAGCCGGCGATCGCGCCGAAAGTGTAGCGGCGCAGCTTCAGGGCGGTGATCAGCGCCGTCAGGTTCGCCTTGCCGTTGAAGACGTCCTGGAACATCTCGTCATGCATCAGCAGGATCAGCTTGCCGGGCTTGACGAAATGGCCGTAGCCGAACAGGTGGTCGATCTCGCTGACCAGATGATCGACGCTCTGCACCGGCTTGCCGCTGTTTTCGTGAACCCATTCATGATCCCAGCCGTAGAGATAGAAGCCGGACGCGGCGACGAACTCGTAGTCGGGATCCTCGCGGCCCTCCTCGGCCAGTCCGAGCGAGTTGTCGTCCTTTGACATCGAGGGCAGTCGGAATACATCGCGCCCCGGCAGCCGCGCATGCACCTCCGGTTTCAGCCCCAGCACCGCGTTTGCCCGCAGCATGTCGGCGACGACGCCTTCGGTGTCCGAATAGAAATGCTGGTAGTGGTTGTAGGCGTGGCTGTAGCTGTGGTTGCCGATCGTCACCAGCGGCATGTTCCTGGCGCGCTGCACCAGCGCCCTGTTGGACGCGCTTGCCTGCGCATGCATGCCGACCATGAACATGGTGGCCGGAACCTGCTCGGCCTCGAGCACATCGAGGATGTTGCTGGTGCCGGTCAACGGGCCGTCGTCAAAGGTGAGATAGATGGTGCGATCCGCGGCGGCCGCGGGAAAAGCCAGAAACAACACGACCAGCACGGCAAGGCGAAACGGCGTCAGCATCCGGAATATCCATGTCCGATCGCGACAGGCCGCCATTTCCGGGCAGGCTTGTCAAGGTTGGCGCCTTACGCCAGGCTTCCCTGCAGCACCGTCAGCCTGGCCTTCCTGGGCGCCCGCGCGATCAGCCATTCGCGCGCCTTTTCCTGCGGCATCGGGAAGGCGATGGAATAGCCCTGCACCTGATCGCAGCCGATCGCCATCAGCGAATCGAGCTCGGCCTCTGTTTCGGCGCCCTCGGCGACGATCGAGATGCCGAGGCCGCGGGCGAGTTCGGTGATGGCGCGCACGATCTTGGTGTTATCGCCGTTCTCGTTGATGTTCTGGACAAACCGGCGGTCGATCTTCAGCCGGTCGATCTCGTTCGGGTTGACATGGCTGAGCGAGGCATAGCCCGTGCCGAAATCGTCGAGTTCGAGGTGGACGCCGGCCGCGCGAATGTGCCGCAGCTTTGCCGCGATACCAGTCTTCTCGTCGTCGAGAATGACGGATTCGACGATTTCCAGCGACAGTTTTTCCGGCGGCAGGCCGGCCTTTTCCAGCGTGTCGAAGAGGAAGGCATCGAAATCGGGCTCACGCAGCTCGGAGCCGGACACGTTGACGGCGAGCCGGCCGAAGGCAATGCCGTCACGGTTCCACCCGGCCGCTTCGTTGATCGCCTTGGCGATGACGATGCGGCCGATCTCGGGCATGAGGCCGCATTTCTCGGCGACGGGAATGAACTCGCCGGGTGCGATCATGCCGCGCTCGGCATGTCTCCAGCGCACCAGCGCCTCGATGCCGCCGATCGTGCCGCTCGACAACGAAACCTGCGGCTGGAAATAGACCTGGAACTTCTTCCCCGCGATGGCGATCCTGATGTCATGCTCGAGCTGCTTGCGGTAATCGAGCTCGCGCCGCAACTCCTCGGAGAAGAACGAGAAACTGCCGCCGCCCTGCTTCTTGGCGGAATAGAGCGCGAGATCGGCATGGACGAGCAGATCCTGCGCGTTGTCGGCATCGACAGGGTAGACGGCGATACCGGCGCTGGCGTCCGGCAGGATGGTCGCGCCCTGGAAGATGATCGGCTCGTTGATCTGCGTCAGGATGCGCTTGGCGGTCATGTTGATGTCCTCGGTGGCGCCGGCGCCGTTGAGGATCATCACGAACTCATCGCCGCCCAGGCGCACGCAGAGATCCGACGCCCGGCAGGCATCGCGCATGCGCTGCGCCGTCACCACGAGCACATAGTCGCCGGCTGCGTGGCCAAGCGTGTCGTTGATCTGCTTGAACCGGTCGAGGTCGAGCTGGACCGCCGCAAGCCGTTCGCGCCGGCGCTGCGCGCTCTTGATCAGCGTGTCGAAATGGTCGGTCAGGAAGGTGCGGTTGTAGAGTCCGGTGAGGCCGTCATGGACGGCGATGAAGGCCATGGAATTGCGTGCATCCATGAGCTCATGCGTCTTGCGCAGAATGGCATTCGACATCGGCCTGAAGATGAAAAGCGCCACCAGCACGATGACGCCGATTGTGGCGTAGAACAGCGTGCGATGAAGATTGAGAAGCGTGCCCGACCGCGCATCGGCATCGGCGCTGATGCGCTGGCCAAGTGCGGCGTAACCCGACAGGGTCGCGTTGGCGACGGAAGCGTCGAGTTTGACGCGTTCGCTGCCACCCTTGTAGCCACCGTCATTGGCCATGCCGAGTTGGGATTCAAACGCCGATACCAGGCGTTCGCCGTTGGCGATTAGCCCGACTGAGAAATAATCAAGGTGAAACGGCTTGGCGAAAAGCACGTTCTGGACCGATTTTGGATCGAATCGTGCCGGTGACGCCGGATCGGCGGCGACCCGCTCGAGCAAAAGATCGTAGTTCGTCTCGAACTCCGCCGTCGCTTGTTTGAATGCAGTGATTAGAGCCGGTTGTTGGTCGCGCGAAGCAGCACCCGCTGCGCTGGCAAGGAAGACGATGCGCTGCGACAACGCCTTTTGCGTGCTGACGATGTCGAGCAGCGAATCGTTGTGGCGCTGCGCAGCCATCATCTGCTGGAGAAGGATGAAGGAGGCCATCACCATGGTGGCAATGATCAGCAGCGCCAGCCAATAGCCGGCCTTGATCAGCAAGATAAGCCTGCTCGAAACGGTTTGCACCGACTGCTGCGACATTTTCTGGGGCGGCCCTCTCGCCGACAGATTCCTGGGTGCGAAAACCATTGGCCTGAAAATGTTAACAGGATTGGAAATCAAGAGACCGGTAACAGCGCCAGCGCTGGAAGGCTCCCGAAATGGTTATCGCGTTCTTTCGCGGCATGTCTGCATTTGAACATCCGACATCGGCTGCATTCTGGGGCTGCATTCTGGCCACTGGCCATCGCGCCATCGAGGCGTCGCTTTTGCGATGGATTTTTCGCCAGCGCGGGGCGACAGTCCTCATCGATCTCAACAGGGCCTGATCATGAGCGCGGCATTCCTCTCCCATATCGACAGCGAGCTTCAAGGGCTGAAAGCGGCGGGGCTCTACAAATCCGAGCGGGTGATCACCTCGACTCAATCGGCCGAGATCGAGGTTGGCGGCGACAAGGTGCTGAATTTCTGCGCCAACAACTATCTCGGCCTCGCA
>NZ_CAAF010000046.1 GCF_000359125.1 Mesorhizobium sp. STM 4661
GCGCAAGGGGGGAGATTGGCAGCTCGCACCTCGCCTCCAACTTGAGATCGAACAATGTCGCAAAGCGACGCCTCTGAGCTGATCGCGCAACCTATATTGCACTGCATCGGGGCGCGCAGGAGGAAGCAATGGCATTTCTGGCGGGGCATTGCATGTGCGGGGCGGTCGCCTGGACATATTCCGGGCAACTCACGCGCAAGCTGGTCTGTCACTGCGCCGATTGCCAGCGCGCCACGTCTTCTCCCTTCACGGCCTTCCTCGGGATGAGACCGGAGCATCTGAGCTGGACCGGCGACATCGTGCACTATGAGAGCAGCCCCAACACATTTCGCGGCTTTTGCCCGTCCTGCGGCTCAAGGCTCTATTTCCGCTCCGACAAATGGCCCGCCGAGATTCATGTCCATGCCGCCACGATGACCGATCCGGGCGACTACCGGCCGGACGCGCAGGTCGTCATGCGCTCACGGGCGAAATGGCTCGACCGGCTGCCGTCGATCCCGACCCATGACGGCTTCCAGCAAAAGCCGTCGGTCCACCCACCTGCCGAGACACGTTAAGCTCCGGGGTGAGGCACCGAGACGGCTGCGAAGCCGGCATGCGGGCAAGGGCCGGCATACAGTTTTCGGCAAGTTTGTTGCCGTCTCGCACAAAGTTCTCGAAACCGGCAAGCTCTTGGGCTACAACGGTTTCCAGGACCGCCTGTGTGAACCCTGCAATGATCAAGACTGATGACGACAGCCCGAATGGCGGACGCAGCGCGCTGTTTGCGCCGCCTGGCGAAGCGTCGGTAGCGGATCGGCCGCCACGCCAGCGCAAGGCGCTGCTGTCCTCCTCGATGGTCGGCTCGACCAATCGCGGCCGCGTGCTGCAGGCGCTGTTCGATCTCGGCCCCACCAGCCGCGCCGAGCTGGCGCGGCTTGCCGGCGTCAATCGCACCACCATTTCCGGCATCGTGCAGCCGTTGATCGATGATCAGGTGTTGATCGAGAGCGACCCGATCCCCGCCAATCCCGGCGGTGGCAAGCCGGCGCGGCCGCTTTGGTTCTCGCCCAATGCCCGTCCGATCTGCGGTGTGCTTTTGATGCCGGACGCGGTCCATGCCTGCGTGGCGACGCTCGACGGCAAGATCGAAGCGGAGCGCAAGATGGCGTTGCCGGACGGCAGGGGACCGGTCGGGCCGATCATCGAAACCATCGCCGAATGCGTCGGCGATACGCTCGCCAAGGCGCGGCGCATGCCTTTGGGCATCGGCGTCGGCGTCGGCGGCATGGTCGACACCGATCGCGGCTCGATCGTCACCGTCAATCTCGCCCCCGCACTCGACCGCTATCCGCTCGCCGACGAACTCGGCCGCCGCTTTGGCCTGCCGGTCAAGCTCGACCACCATCCGCGCGCCCTGCTTGTCGGCGACCGCTGGTTCGGCGCCGGGCGTGGCGTCAGGCAGTTCGCCGTCGTCTATACCGGCGAAGTGCTCGGCGGCGCGCTCTTTTTCGACGGTCATCTCTATCGCGGCACCGCGGGCGCGGGCGGCGAACTCGGCCATACCTTTGTGCAGCTCGATGGCGAGCTCTGCCGCTGCGGCAGGCGCGGCTGCTGGGACACCATCGCCACGCTGAGCTGGCTCCGGCGCGAGGCCAGCCGCATGGCGCTGCCCGAGCCCGACCTGATCGATTCGACCCGCCTCGTCGACATGGCGCAGCACCGATTGCCGGGGGCGGCCGAGCTGCTCGACCGCTACGCCCGCAATGTTGCCGTCGGCATCGCCAATCTGCAGCAGACGGTGGCTCCCAACATCTTCATCCTGCATGGCGATGTGGTGCTCGGCGGCGATCGCATGCTGGACGCAATAGCCGATCATGTCCGCGCCATGGTTCCCTCGCGCCCGGGTGGTGCGATCGAATTCATCGCCGGCGATGCCGGCGACGGCGCCGCACTGCTGGGCGCAGCCGGGCTGGTGATCTCCGAGCTGCTGCAGCTGCCGATTTAAGTCGAGGGCGCAAGCCGGAATGAGAGCCAATCTCCCTTGCGGGGAGATGTCCGGCAGGACAGAGGGGGGTGTGAAGGATCGCCAGCCTTTCGGCTCATCCCCGCCACGGCCTATGTTGAGAATGCAGCGAAGGTCTCCCTGACAGGCCGGCGGGACAGCACCCCCCTCTGGCCTGCCGGCCATCTCCCCCGCAAGGGGGGAGATGGCAGCGTCTGCGCCCCGCCCCGCTTACCCCACCAGCCCCGGATAGCTCTGAAACCACGGCTGCATGCGCTCGAAGCGCGCGGCCATGGCCAGCACGCTGGCGTCGGCGTGTCGCCGCCCGATGATTTGCAGGCCGACGGGCAGGCCCTGCGCCGTCAGCCCGGCCGGCACCGAGATCGCGGGATGGCCGGTATAGTTGATAGGATAGGTCATGCACCAGCCGATCAGCGGATCGACCGCCTCGCCATTGATCGAGGTCGGACCGATCGTGTTGCCGTCAGTGGCATTTTTGACCGGTGGAATGGCCAGCGTGGGCGAGACGATCAGGTCGTGGGTTTCAAACAAATCCTGCAAGCCGTCATGGACGCCGGTGCGCAACAGGTCGTCGAGTGCGTGCTCGACCGCCGACACCTTGTAGGCGCCCTCCAGCATGGCGCGGAATTGCGGCGTCAGCACCGCCGCGTGCTCGCCCATCAGGTCGATGCCTTCCTGCTTCCAGTACACAGCGATCGCCGCGTAGTGGATCGAGATCGTGCGCACCCAAAGCGCCGCCAGCTCCTTGTGGTCGGCCTTGAAATCGGGCTCGACCTCATCGACCTCGATGCCGTTCCGGCGCATGACATCGACCGCGTCGGCAATGACCGCGGCGACATCAGGGTGGACCGGGAAATTGCCGAGGCGCGGGCTGTAGGCGATCCGCGGCTTTCGTGCCGGCCCGCTGACGGCGCCGACATAGTCGACGCCATCGTCCGGCAGGCTGAGCGGATCGCGGCTGTGCGGCCCGGCCATGACCTTGGTCATCAGCGCCGCGTCTGCGACGGTGCGGGCCAGCGGTCCGATATGGACCAGCGGATGCCCCCACAGAAACCCGTCGGGACGCGTCACCGAGGGGATGCGGCCGAAGGAAGGCTTGAAGCCGACGGTGCCGCTGAACGAGGCCGGGATGCGCACCGAGCCGCCGCCATCGGTGCCTTGCGCCAGCGCCGCCATGCCGTCGGCCACCGCGGCAGCGCTGCCACCGGACGAGCCGCCGGAATTGTAGCCGATCGCGAACGGCGTGCTGGTCGGCCCGAAACGCGGATTGTCGGTGATGCCCTTGTGGCCGAACTCGGGCGTGTTGGTCTTGCCGAGCACGATGGCGCCGGCATCGAGCAGGCGCTCGACCGCCGCCGCGCTGTCTTTGGGCACCCGGTTGTGCACCGCCCGCGATCCCATCGAGGTCGGCACTCCGGCGACGTCGTCGAGATCCTTGATGCCGACCGGCACGCCGTGCAGGGGGCCGAGAGGAAGCCCGGCCATCACTGCCCTTTCGGCGACGCGCGCGGCGTCCATCGCTTCGTCGCCGAGCACCAGCGTATAGGCATTGACGGTCGGGTTGCGCGCCTCGATGCGGCGCAGATACGCCTCCGTCACCTCGACCGGCGACAGGTCGTGGCGCCGGATGCGCGCTACCAGTTCGGTGGCCGGCAGGAAACAGAGCTGCGTCGCGTCGTCTGCAGAAGTCATGAAAGTCGTTCCGTCTTGTTGAGTTCTATTTGATGAACACTGGATTTGCCGAGCCGCCCGTGCCTTTGCTGACCTTGGCCGGGCTCGCGCAGTAAAAACCCTCGTAGCGGCGGTCCGCGGCGCGGTCGGCGGCCAGCGCGTCGAGCGACGCCATTTCGGTGAAGACGATTCCGAGATTGCGCATCAGCGCCGCGTGCAGCACCAGCATCAAGCCTGTCCCGGGTTCGTAGGTGGTTTCGTTGGCCAGCGTGTCGGTGACCAGGCTCGGGATCTGCATCTCGTCGAACCAGCGCACCAGTTCGAGGCTGAAGGTCAGGCCCGGCTCCCAGTAATCCTCGCCAACGCTCCGCTGTCCCGCCGCCAGCGCGCCGACCCAGCCGGTGCGGATGAGCAGGATGCTGCGTGGCAGGATGTCGATACCTTGCGCCCGCGCGCATTCCATCAGGTCGTGATGTGTAAAGGTTTCGGCGCGGTCCAGCGCCGGCTTGCCGCGAAAGCGGGCGATGTCGAGCAGCACGCCGCGGCCGACGATGCCGTGCGCGGCGATCGGCATGATGCCAGCCTTGGTCATGCCGCCATTGGTGCTGGTGGCTGGGAATCCGTTCCACAGCGTGTCGTCGAACCACATATGGCCGAGCGCGTCGCAATGGGTGCCGGCCTGGGCGAAGCCGGTGACGTAGTCGTCGGCGAATTCGAGGCCGCCGGCCAGCGGCTGCCAATGGCCGTTCGCGAAGCCGGCCTTGTCGGCAACCATGAAATGCTTCGCCGGCCAGCGGCCGGGAAACACCGCATCGCCTTCTTGGGTGGCGATCGGCACGCCGAGCGTGAAGGTGCGGCCGTGCCGCACCGTCGCCAGGCCATGTATGACCTGTTCGGCGTTCAGATAGTTGAGCGCGCCGATCTCGTCGTCGGCGCCCCAGTGGCCCCAGCGGTTGGGCGCATCGGCCAGCAGCCGGCTGAGCGTCATTGCGTCGGTTGCACTCATGCGCCGGCCTCCAGCGTGGCGGCTCGGGCCGGCATCGCTTCCTTGGCGCCGGTGATGTAGGCGACGACCTCTTCCATGTTGGTGGCGGAACTCGGGAGATCGGCGGCCTTGCGGCCCCGGCGCATCACCATGACGCGGTTGCAGACCTGCCAGAGGTGATCGAGATTGTGGGTGACCATGACGATGGTCAGCCCCTTGGCGCCGAGCCGCCTGATGAGGTCGAGCACCTCGCGCGATTCGCGCACGCCAAGTGCGGCGGTCGGTTCGTCGAGCAACAGCAGCTTATGCCCCCAGAAGGCGCCGCGCGCGATCGCCACCAACTGGCGCTGGCCACCCGACATGCGCTCGACCGTCTTGCTGCGCACGCCGGGGATGTCGATGTTGAGTTCATCGAGACCTTTGATTGCCGTGTCGCCCATCGATTTCAGGCGGATCCAGCGCAACAGGGCAGGGCCGCGACCAAGCGCGAGCTCGCGGCCGAGGAAGAAGTTCTCGGCCGCGGTGAAGGTGCCGATCAGCGACAGGTCCTGATAGACCGTCTCGATGCCGAGGCGCTGCGCCTCGGCCGGTGGCGATAGTTTCCGCGGCTGTCCTTCGAGAACCACCTCGCCGGAAGTCGGATCATGCGCGCCGGCCAGGATCTTGATCAGCGTCGACTTGCCGGCGCCATTGTCGCCGACGAGGCCGACGATGTCGCCCTTGGCAATATCCAACGAAACATTGTCGAGCGCCTGGATGCCGCCGAAGCTGCGGCAGATGTGGCGCAGGCTGAGCAGTGTTGCCATGGCCTAGCCCCTTCCGTACCGGCGGCCGATGCCGCCGAGCGCCACGGCGACGACGAGCAGGCAACCGGTGAACAGGAACTGGGTGAAGATCGGCGCGCCGATCATGGCCAGACCATTATTGCCGACGGCGACCGTCAGCACGCCGATCAAGGTGCCGATTATGTGGAACTGACCTTCCCTGAGCGCCGCCGAGCCGAGGAAAGCGGCCGAGAACGAGGTCAGCATGAAACCATCACCCGCCGTCACCTGGCCTGAGCCGAGATTGGAAGCCATCAGCACGCCGCCGATTGCCGCGCAGGTGCTGGCGATGGCGAAGGCGACGATGCGGCTGCGATCGACGGCGACACCGGCGCGGCGCGCCGATTCCGGGCTGACGCCGATCGCCTTGATGTGCTGGCCCTGCACGGTCCGGTTGAGGATCACCCATAGCAGCGCCAGCACCACAGCCATGATGATGACGAGATGCGGCACCCCGGCGATCCGGCCGATGGCGATGTTGGTGAATTCCCGGCTCTGGGTGAGCTGCAGCGGAATCCCGCCCGAATAGGCGTAGTTCAGCCCGACGACGATGGTGCCGGTGCCGAGCGTGGCAATGAAAGCGTTCACGCCGATCTTGGAGACGACGATGCCGTTGACGATGCCGATCAGCGTGCCGAGGCCGACGACGAGGACGATGGCCAGCGGAATCGACAGCCCGCTGCTGCTCAGGAGGCCTACCACGAGCAGCCCGCAGAAGCTCGCGACATAGCCGATGCTGAGATCGAAATCACCGGCCACGAGCGGCACGGTGAGACCGGCCGCGACGATGGTGCCGATCGCCATGTCGTTGATGATGTTGCGAAAATTGCCGATCGTGGCAAAAGTCCCCGGCTGCAGCACCGAGAAGATCAGCAGCATCGAGCCCAGCACGATGATGGTGCCGTAGGTGCCGAGCAGGCGCATCAGCATGGCGCGTCGTTCGCGGGCGCTGGGTGACGGATACCCGGCCTGCGTTGACGGCGCGGCGCCGGGTACCCCTGCCGGAGCGGAGGTTTCGGGCAGTGAATGGTCAGCGGGCATGGCGGCTCTCATGATCGGACTTCGATCTGGCCGGGCGTGCCCGGCCAGATCCGCAATCTGCGGAGCTTACTGCGGATTGTCCTTCATGAACTGGTCGACATTGTCCTTGGTGACGAGCGTGTAGCCCGGCACGAAGGATTTCGGCTGCCACTTGTCGCCGGCTGACAGGATGTCGGGGATCTGGTCGACCAGCATCTTGCCGGCCGAGGTCAGGTCGACGCCGAGCGTGGCGGTCATCGTCCCGTCCTTGACCGCTTGCACGGCGGGCGCCGTGGCATTGAACGAATAGACCTTAACGTCGCCGCGGCCGTTCTGCTTCAGCGCCGCGATCGCCCCCATGGCGTTGTCGTCATAGCAGTTGAAGATCGCGAACGGCCCCTTGGCGTCGGCATTGGCGGCGAGCCAGGCGCTGGTCGCCGCCTGCGAGGATTCGGCCGCGCCCGGGATGCTGATCTCGTGCGAGGTCGCCTTCAGTGCCGGATTGGCCTTGACCGCCGCATCGAAGGCGTCGGCGCGCTCGCGGCACGGGATGCCGGGGTGATAGGTGAGGTCGAGCACGGTCCCCGTGTTGCCGATATCCTTCAGCATCAATTCGAGCAGCGGCGGCGCGGCACCCGTGCTTGCCGAAAGCGCGATACCGTCGGCCATGCCGCCGCCGGCCGAAAGCACCGGGATCTTTGCATCCGCGGCCGCCTGGAGCCCTGCGGCCAGCCCGGTCGAATCGAACACCGTGACGATGATGGCGTTCACCTTCTTGGTCACCAGCTGCTTGATGCTGGTGATCGCCTGCGACGGATCGCCATTGGCATTGAGCGTTTCCACCGTCCAGCCCTTGGACTGGGCTCCCTTGGTCATGGTGTCAACCATCTGGTTGGTGTCGACGTCGGAAGTCGAGAAGGTGACGATGCCGATCGTCAACTTGTCATCAGCGGCAAACGCCGCTGGTATGAAAGATGCCGCGACGAGCGCCGCGGCGGAGAATTTCTGAAAGCGGTTCACTTGCATTCCCCTTTTGACCGAGTGTTCCTGCTCACAGTCTGACCGCTTCTCAGTTTTCACCGAAGGGGTCGTCACAGATCGAACTGTTTGTTCGTGCGAGCCACGTACTAACTATAGTCATAGGCCTCGATAAGGAGCAACGGCTATTTTTGGGGCTTCCCCTTCTCCCCTTGTGGCCGAGCGAAGCTCGGTCGGATGAGGGGTGTTGGAAGGATCACTACCTCGAAGATGTAAGCGATTAAAATCCTTCGATTTTTTCGCGCCGCGCTTCTTCCAGCACCCCTCATCCGTCTCGGCGCTGCGCGCCGAT
>NZ_CAAF010000045.1 GCF_000359125.1 Mesorhizobium sp. STM 4661
CCGGCGCCGAGCAGGTGCTGAACTATGTTGGACGCTACACGCACCGTGTAGCGATCGCCAACAGTCGCATCGTTGACATCGAAGATGGCAAGGTCCGTTTTCGGTGGAAAGACTATCGTGACGGCGATCGGCAAAAGGTGATGACGCTGGAGGCCGGGGAGTTCATTCGACGCTTCCTGGTCCACGTCCTGCCCGACGGGTTCAAACGCATTCGCTATTATGGGCTCCTGGGTAACCGTCATCGCAAGGAGAAGCTTGCCCGTTGCCGCGAACTGCTTGGAATGGCGCGCGCCGATGTACAGGCGGAACCGAAAGACAGCGCCGATTATCACGACAAGGTCGAGAAGCTGACCGGGGTTTCCCTGCGTGAGTGCCCGAGCTGCCGCAAGGGGCGGATGGTCTGTGTCGAGGTCCTGGTGCCGTCTTCATCGAAGGCCGTGCTATTTTCGGATACGTCATGACGAGCGGCTGCACGCAACCATCGTTGGTTCGCCATGCTGCCTGTCGCGTCAGGCAACGGGGACCCTGTTGCCGGGCTTCCGGAATTGACCGATCGACGCTTCGTGCTTGCCGCCCTTGCGCGTCACGACAACATGCTTTGACGTGGATCTTTCGTCCTGATGCCGCGCTTGGCATGCGCAGGGACACAGCATTCAAAACCCATAGCAGCAACGTCGCGCCCTGCGGCTTCGTCCAACACGTTTTTAGCTTACCGGCGCAGCCAATGTAGGCGCTTGAATGGCAGGCGGCCGCTACAGCGCCGCCAACCTAAAAACGCTCTTTACTATGTCGACCAAGACATAGTCGGCACACGGTGGCGATGGACTTGCTTCACCACCGCGTCGACCGCTCCGTGATCGCGCTCTGGCTCGGCCACGAGGTGGAAACGACATCCATTTATTTGCAGGCCCGATATGAAGCTCAAGGAAAGACGCACTTGGCAAGTCGCCGTCCGTCGATGTTCGCGCCAGCCGGTATCGTCCCGACGATCACCTCATGGCTTTCCTCAGGGGCCTCTGTTTATGCCGACACACATGTGAGCCATACCCCGAGAAACGCTTGGGTTTTCGCGCCTTCTTGGGGCCATTCGGAGCAATCTGGGCCTCGGAATTATGGCGAAGGATGTGCACCGTCACCCGCTTCTCAACGGCCAGGAACTCGCAGGCTGCCCGACAGGCGCTCCCAAGTCTGCGGGTGGAACGGACCGCGACCATCGCGCCAGGGAAACTGTCATTGCCCCGGCTTGGTCAACCGCCAATAGACGCGCAAAATCTCCAGCAACTGCGGCGACAGCATCACATAGCGGTCCTTGCCGCCTTTGTCCTGATCAAAGCGAATGACCATCCGGCTGCATCGATGCCCTTCACCTGCAGACGCGCCGCCTCCGCAGCGCGTAGGCGCACCGCATAGGTGGTCATCAGAGCGACCGGTTCCTCGTGCACTCAGCACGACTAGCAACTTGCGCGGCGTCCTGGCGATCCGCTCAGTCAGCTCAGATCGACCCAGCGTCAGCCGTACAAGAGACGCAAGGCGCAAACGGTTTGGTTCAACGCGCCCACGAGACCCTTCGACCACCAAGCAGGCCTGATAGGCGCACCTCTTCATATCCAAAAAATCGACTGAACCTCGCCACGTGGGGGCGTTTGCTCGTCCGGGCGGTCAGTCCGAGGAACTGGCACAGCGTGGCGGGATGCTACGAGCAGTCGAGGGATGCTGGTTCGCGGGTCAGCCCAACCTGAAAAGTTGCCGTGGCGCCTTTGTGAGAACCTCGACGCCGAATTCGGTGACACGAATGCTCTCGCTAAGGACGTAGCCGAAGTCTTCCTCGACCCAGGAACCCAGATGCAAGTGGAAGGTCATGTTTGGCTCGAGAACCGTCGTATCGCCAAGCTTAAGGCTGGTCGTGTTTTCCATCCAGTCGATACCGATGGAGTATCCGGCGCGCGACCGCTTCTTGAATCCGTGTTTCTCAGTCGTGCTGTGAATCACACTGGCCACTTCGCCGCTGACGGCGCCGGCACGGATTACATTCAGCCCCGCCTCGAGACCGGCGAGCTGGGCTTCGTGAATACGCAGCAAGCGATCGGTCGGCTTGCCGAGGATATAGGTCCGGCAGATCGGAGCGTGGTATTCATGTCGGACGCCGGCGATCTCAAGATTGACCTGTGAACCTCGCTGGAGGGTATCCTCACTCCAGGTCGTATGCGGATTTCCAATTCGGGATGTGGCGCAGAAGTAGGGCGTTGCGATCCAAGTTCCTGGTTTGCCATTCGCTCCGCGGGCGAGCGTCCCGACAATTTCGGCAATGGCATCTGCTTCCCGCATGCCGGGCCGCATAACTTCTGCGGCCATGAGCACACCAGCGTCCGAAATCGCCGCCGCTTCCCGCATGGCGACAATCTCGAGATCCGACTTGAGCGTGCGGATTCGGCTTACCACTTTCGAGAAATCCTGGATGCGCGCCTGCAGCAAACGGCCCTTGAACTTTTCAGCTGAGTCGACCGTCAAGTTGCACAGCTCGAACCCAATGCCGCTCTGCCCAAGTCCCTGGTCCAACAGGAAGTCAATCACCGCGTCGTAACCGTTCTTCCCAGGGTCGCCCATCAACTCTTCCGAGTAGCCCATGATGCTGTCTCGTTCCATGAACGTCTCCTGGACGGCCGCGGCAACGTCCATCCAGCGCAGAATAAAGACCGGCTCTTCCCGCGAGGCCAGGATGACGACACCGCGCGTGTCATATGAGTGAGCGACGGACCCCGTGAGGTAAGTGATATGTGCGTTGTCGGTGATGACAACCGCTGCGATATCACACTCAGCCATCTTCGCTTTCACCGCAGCGAGCCTGCGCAGATATTCTGAGCGCGGGAATACCTGCGGACCTCTGACTACTGGCATAAAAAAACTCTCTGCTGGAAGAGACGGCATTGCACGCGGGGTAAGGCTCCGCCCATACGAGTAACCGAAGCTATGCGCATCCTCAGGCGGCCGGATCCGGTGAGGTGCGCCTAGCCAGCTTGTTTGCACGCCACCAGCTAGCTCCTAGCACCGCTAGCCAGAGCACCGGCAGCAGCGTCAGCAGCGACGCCACCGCAGCGATTGTCGGGTCGATCTCGTTGCGCATATTCTCCCACATCTTCAGCGGTAGGGTGCGGATAGAGAATCCGCTGACCAGCGACGTGATGATCACCTCGTCGAAGGAAAAGAGGAATGCGAACACTGAGCCGCCGATCATACCAGGGCGAATCAGCGGCAAGGTCACCTTGGTGAAGGTCCGGAATGGCCCGGCGCTCATGCTCATTGCCGCCTGTTCCAGCCTTCTGTCAAAGTTTCCCAAACTCGCCGAAACAATCACTACAACCATGCCGACTGCGCCAATACTGTGGGCGAGGACTATTCCGATTTTGGTGCCAACTAGTCCGAGGTTGAGAAGTCCGAGGTAAGCCGCGATTCCCACCACGACGATTGGGAGGATGATGGGCATCAGGATTCCCAGGGTCAGGATGCTGCGCACCCGAGACGAAGTACGGCTTAGACCAAAGGCCGCGAGCGTTCCCACGGCGGTTGACAGTATTGCCACGGCAACGCCGATCTGGATGCTGGTCCAAGCTGCTCCTGTCCAGGAGGGATTGCCGAAGAATGAATGGTACCACTGTAGCGACAGACCGGACGGCGGGAATTGCAGGTGTGTCCCAGGGCTGAAGGACATGATGATGACAACGATACTGGGGAAAAGCAGGTACAGGAGTACCAGCCCCACAGACACCGTTCCGGCGGTTGCCCACAGAGGGCCGCCTTCGCCGGCTCGATAAAGCTGTAAGGCCCACCGTCTGGCCCTGTATGGCGCGGCTATCTCGCTCAACGAGCGGCCCACAGCGGCGACCAAGGATGGACGTGACTGGCCGGGCTTTTGAAAGGAGCGTGTGGCAAAGCCCCGGTTATCGGAGAGGTCGACACCAAACATGAACAGGATCGCGGCGACTACCGCGAGGAGAACGAATGCCGAGGTGGCAATACGCGCAAGGTCGAAAGAACTGGACACCGCCGACGCGATGAACGTGGAGAGCATCGTGTCACGAAGCCCACCTAAGGCAGCCGGTGTAATGTAAAAGCCAAGGCAGGAAATGAAGACGAGTAGGGACCCCGCCCGAAGCCCGGGCAAGCTGAGGGGAAGAAATACCCGCCAACAAGCACCAAATGGCCGCGCGCCCATGCTGCGGGCAGCCACCATGAGCGACTTATCAATACCAAGCATCACACTGACAAGTGGGAGGATCATGATCGGCAACATTATGTGAACCATGCCGACATAGACCGCGGTGCGATTGTAGATAAGCGGAAGCGGGTTGGATATCAGACCCATGTCCAAGAGCAGATTATTGATAAGGCCGCGGTCGCCGAGGATTGCGACCCAAGCGTAGGTGCGCGCTAGGACGCTGGTGAGGTAAGGTACGAATACTAGGACCGTCAACACCCTACGCAACCGCTTCGGCCGCCCTACTATAAGGTAAGCAATTGGGTATCCGATGATCACGCATATCACTGTTGTAACTGCGCTAATCTGGATGGTTTGCAGCAGCACTCGGATGTTCGCGGGCTGACCAAAGAACGCGCGGTAGTTCCCCAACGAGAACGTCGGTGCACTGACACTAGTTAGGAAAAGCTGCACCATCGGTATGCCGAAGACTATGAGCAGAACCGCTAGGGCGGGGGCGACCAATCCGGCCGGAACGAGGTCCCGTTTCTGAACGGCTTTCATGGGTTGTCCTCTCCCGAACTCAGGCTGCTACGAACCGCACGTCGGAACGTAGCCAGTGCAGTTGGACCTTATCGTGGGGCCGGAAGATAGGCTGCCCCGAGACAACGTGCTCGCGAACGACAAAGGTGCTTTCGGCGACGCGGACTACATATCTGCGCAACGGCCCGGCGTAGATCACATCCTGCACGGTACCGCTGATCACCTGGCGAAGGGCATCGCTGTTGGGATTCGCGCCAATCTTCATGATAGCCACTCTCTCCGGACGTATCATCGGTAATGTCCCGGAGGGGGGCGCGGCGTCCACTTCGACCTCAAAGCCGGCCTTGTCTATGAAATTTGCCTCGCCAAGGAAGTTCGCAACGAAGCGCGTCGCAGGTCGGTCGTAAAGAAGCTCAGGCGAATCGACCTGCTCGATCTGGCCGCCCCGCATAACCACGATGCGATCCGACAGCGTCAACGCCTCCTCCTGGTCGTGGGTCACGCAGATAGTCGTCTTTCCGAACTCCCGATGAAGGCCCTTGATTTCATGCTGCATCTGTTCGCGCAGGTTGCGATCCAGCGCTCCCAGCGGCTCATCTAGGAGGAGGATCGGCGGGTCGGCGACGAGCGCGCGGGCAAGCGCGACGCGCTGCTGCTGGCCGCCGCTCAGCTGCGACGGCATGTGATTGTTGAAGTCCTGCAGGTGGACTCGCTGTAGCATCCTGTCAACCCGCCGCGCCCTCTCCGCTGCATTGATACCTCGCATTTCAAGTGGGAATTCCAGGTTACGCCGCACTGTGAGATGTGGAAAAAGTGCATAGCTCTGGAAGAGGATACCCTGGTCCCGCCGGTGAGAGGGGACGGCGGCCACAGATTTTCCGGATACGAGAATATCGCCGCTCGTCGGGGCGACGAAGCCCGCCAGCAACATCAGGGCTGTGGTTTTCCCTGAACCGCTTGGGCCCAGGAGGGTCAGAAACTCGCCGCTTCTAATCGAGAGCGACATATTTTTTACCACGGCGACGGACCCATAAGTTTTGGTGACATCCAGGAACTCGATTTGAGTGGGCGTAGGAGTTGCGTTCAATGTATCCATACCGAAATGAAGGACCTTTTATATGGCAGTGCATTCGATGCCCGAACAATCTAGGAGCGCCCGAAGGAGTGCAGCTCAACGATGCTGAAATCGGAGGTCGGCAAGCCGATAGTACATCGCAGAGCTTGCCCGCGCGTAGGTGAATCCTAAAGCAAGATCCACTCGTTCCAGCATCGGATCAGTCGGTCGGTATTTGTCAGGCCATCCGCCCCGACTTCGCCATACCAGTCTATATTCATCGCGACGCTCTGCTCGACGTATTCGGGATAAGTGCACAGCTTGCGCGCGAGACCGTCGGGGATATCCTTAAAAGCGTTACTGTTGCTAGGACCCTGCGGGAATAGTTTCACGAATGCAGACTGGCGGTCGGCTCGGCTCGCGAACTCGATGAATTTCTGCGCATTCTGCAGATTCGGGCTACCCTTAGGGATTGCCCAATAGCTCCAGTTCAGCTTGCCCTGGTTGCGGTTGATTTCGAGGGGCGCGCCATCGTTGATCGCCAACAACGCTCGTCCATCATAGGAATTGGTCAGATCAGTAGCTTTGTCGCGCATTATCTGCTGGATTTCCGAACCGCTGGTCCACCACTTCCGGGCGTGCGGCTTGATCCTGTCGAGGCTCGCAAAAATGCGGTCTACATCCATGGGGTAGACCTCATCAGGGGTGACGCCATCCGCGAGGAGTGCTTCCTCCCAAGGACCTTCCGATCCATAGGAACCGGACATCATGCTCCGCACGCCTGGAAACCTCTTCACATCCCAAAACTCCGCCCACGTATTCGGGCGCGGCTTGCCGGCGGGGTATTTCTCTATATTGTAAACCATTACTGATGCAAAAAACAGGGCCCCAACGCCCCACGGCTTCTTCGCGATCTCTGCAATACCGTCCAGATCGTCCTTCTTAAAAATCGAATAGTCGATCTTTTCAAGAAGGCCCTTGGCGGCGAGCGATACTGCCAAACCCTGTGCCGGCCCCACCACATCGACGGTGACATTGCTCGTTACCGCCATCAGTTCAATCTGGGCTTGAGTGAGGTCGTCGGAAATTGGCGTGACCTTGATTCCGGTTTCGGCTTCGAACGGTTTGACGTAGGCTTTAATGTTCGCCTTGCCCCAGTCGCCGCCGCCAACTGAAACGCGGAGTTCGTCGGAGGACTGCGACTTGGCACGGCTTGTCCCGGAGGAAAGTGCGCTGACGGCAACGGCGCCGGAGCCTGCCTGCATCAGGTGCCGTCGGGTGATATTGGAACTCATGCTTTCCCCTTGTTTGTCGGTTATAGGACAAAAAGCCCGCAGAAGGTCTTATGGCCGACGACAGTTGCGAGCTACAGAGACGAAAATCGGCGATTTACGCTGTGATGCCGAAGTCCTGCAATCTCCGGGCCAACTCCGCTTGTTTTCATCGCCGTGCTAGGTAGACGTATCCAATGGACGATCGCAAATGGAGGATTTCATGGGGTGCAGCTCGTGATGATCGCGAATACTTTCTCCGCAAAGAACACTGGGGCGAACAAGCTCCTACCCGATATGCTGCCCTCGATCTCCACAGTTGGATTAATACCTCAGGGAAATTAATCGCCGCCGAAACGCTTCCCAGGTGCGCGGATGGAGGACCAGTAATTCCCATCTGTTCGATAGTATTCAACTGTCCACCTCTGCCTGTTTTCCCAACCGGATGTTCTATCGAGCGGTTGTATCTACGCCGCCGACGTACCAACCATTCACGCACACTTGGCCAGTCCAATGGCGATCGGCGGTCCAAAGGGACCGGCAAATCCCGCGTGAACACGCCTGCTGCCAAGCCCTGATCGGTGTCGCTTTACGAGCTCGACCGCCATTACCGGATCTCGAACGTAGTGACGGCAAGAACCGGACCGACTACCTTTTTCCGGATGAGACTACTGTGTCGCTCAATATCGGGGATCCCACCACTTAGGGTCCGCTCCGTAGCGCGTTGAATGGCCACTTTTGTGCGAGCGGAACAGACGAAGTCGGGGGTGCTAACGATTGATCCAATTTCAGGGGCGGGAGAAAACGTACCGATAAGCCAGGCGTCGTTGCGGCAATATATATCTCTGACACGTATACATCTTATTAGACGAATTTAACATATGGCGGATAATCTGAGATATTCTTATACATATGTGTAATTTCCTCGCCCACCATTATGTCCTTTATTGCTACGATGCTAGCCCACGCGCCGGCGTCTCCGTCGGTCCAAATTGTTTGTGCATTTGGATTCAAGGAGTGATTCACTATCGAAATAAACCCAAAAACGACGTAACCTGCCACGGGACCAGCTTTTGATATCGGATCGTCGGGAACAAAGTAATACTCCAGAAGCCCCGTGCGCTTGAACAGTTTTTCTGCCTCTCTATCAAATCCCCACGTCGGAGCGCGATCGATCAAATCTCCTGATTTGAATGGAATGTTTGCAAATACCCCACGACCTTTTTGCGGAACTTGCTTAATATACACTGAGTAGCTGCGATCAAAGATCTTATCGACCATCGTTGGTTCCTTCTGATTTATGAGCGATTTACAACCTTGTCATCTCGTCATTGATGGCCGAGCTTCATTCGCAATACTGACTTCAACGATATTGGGGGTGGCGAGGCTCAATCCCGCTACCGGACGAGGCCCGCTTTTTCTTGTGGCAACCTGGTCCTTCACGGAACTGCCCCAGGAGGCAGGCCAAGCCAGGTATCGCCATCGCCATTCTCGCGCCCATGCAACGGGGCAGTTCCACCGGGAGAACATGTTTTCAACACCTCTACCTCTCAAGCGAAGATACCCTGCACTGCACCTCCTGGTACCTACCAATATGCGTGGGTGCTCCGCCATTTAGGATGTACTATTATTGGCATACGCTGTTTCTACGCGTACCTGGATCGACAGTGGAAACTGACCTTCAGAAAATTCACTCTGCCGGAGATTTGCGCGGACGCGGTGAATGCTGGTTGGAGAGACGTCTGTGCACCTGCCCGTCGGAGGGTTGTGAATATACCGCAAAGGCGCAAAGTAAATGAGTGAGTGCATCACAATATTTGATGTTTCCAAATATATTAACCTACTTGCTGAGGCAGCTAAGAAGTCCGGAATGCAATTCAGAATGGGCGAAAATTTCGAAGAATATGTCCATATCACGGAAAATATCGTTGGCAAATTGCCGACAGATCCGAGCTTTCGGCCGGATTGTTCGAGGCTTGAAGCTGGCCGTGCGTTTTGGATTGTCGGGGAAGATCAATCTGGCGAAATAGCGCATGTTCAGGCCCTTCGGGTGGACGATTTGACGACCACCAACTTGGCTAGACACCTCGAGTCTTTGAAAGCCTTCTACGCCAATCCAAGAAGCCACGCTGGCACAGGCTCGTTATGTATTTGCCGCGCACCGACCGCTCAAAACATAACTGGGTCGGTAGTTTATCACGGCGACATATGGCTACGAGAGGACTTCAGGCGGCAGGGGTTACCTAGAATTTTTGCGGGTATCGCATTTGGGCTCGCGTGGGTGAAATGGTCGCCCGATTTCATTTATGCCTTGGTCCATACCTGGTCAATCCAAAAGGGCGTCGCCGGTCAATATGGTTATCTCCACAGAGAAGCACATGCGGCGATTTTGAGTTTACCTGACAGGGGTATCGAGGAGGATGATTGGCTGATTTGGCTAACGCGACGCGAATTGTCTCGGATTATTAAACGTGGGAACCAGGGGCACTCATGAGCCTATCCTCAAGCCAGCAGGCGAGTCATGGGAGAAATAGAGAGGTTTGCCGGTAGGAATGTATCCAGATCAGCCATACGGTCGCTGTGGTGGAAGGCGCCGGCACAGCCAGGCCAGAGATTTCCGGACATTTCCTCAGATCTAGCGTCAGTCCGGCCGGCCTTCGTTGGCGGCCTCAGGCATTCAAATTCGCTTTTGCCGCGAGGCTGGTTCGACGGGCTCTGCAGTTTAGCGCGTTCGACCAAGACTGCGTGGTAACTGGCCCACGGCTGAAGCCATACGTCGCCTGTTAGCACATGTGGATGGGGGTTATCTTGGTTTTCGATTATATTGTGGTCGGCGGTGGCTCCTCCGGATGCGTCATAGCGAACAGGCTATCAGCCAATGGAAGTCGCGTCCTGCTCATCGAGGCTGGTCCTGACTTTTCCCCAGATGCCATTCCTGATGATATTCTCGATGGTAACCCCACGAGGGCTTACTACAATCCTCGTTATCAGTGGCAATCTCTCAACGCGACCATAGTGCAGGACGTCAGCAGGCGCGCCCACTATGAGCAAGCTCGGGTCATGGGTGGGGGCTCTACCATTAATGCTCAGGTGGCGAATCGGGGAGGGCCCGCAGACTATGACGAGTGGGCGTCTATCGGTGCGACGGGCTGGGATTGGGCAGGTGTCCTTCCATACTTCCGCCGACTTGAGTGCGATTTAGATTTTGATAATGAATTTCACGGCAACGAAGGTCCACTCCCTATCAGCCGCGTGGGTAAAGCAGAATGGTCTGGCTTTATTCGCGCTGTATCCACGGCTTACGAAGACAGAGATATACCGTTCCGGCCAGACTTTAACGGCGAGTTTGGCGATGGGCACTCAGTTGTTCCATTGACGAACCGCAACCGTCGTCGCGTCTCAGCTGCGATGGCCTATTTACCGGAAAGCGTCCGAGCTCGGCCCAACCTGAAAATCCTGTCCGAGACCACGGTCGTACGGTTAACCTTTTCAGGACGTCAAATAACTGGGGTGGAGACCGAAAGTAAGACCGGCCGGCCCTGCTATGGCGCTTCAACGGTTGTCCTATGTGCCGGGGCCATTCACTCGCCGGCCGTGCTGATGCGATCCGGAATCGGCCCAGCTGAGCAGCTGTTTAACCTCGGCATTCCAA
Source organism: Mesorhizobium sp. STM 4661 (assembly GCF_000359125.1). Classification (GTDB taxonomy): domain Bacteria; phylum Pseudomonadota; class Alphaproteobacteria; order Rhizobiales; family Rhizobiaceae; genus Mesorhizobium. The sequence goes on from NZ_CAAF010000045.1 coordinate 10,713, forward strand.
TTGTCGCAGATATAAACGGCGTAGGGAAAAACCTTCAAGAGCACCCCGGGGTCGCCGTCTCAGCGTATCTAAGACCGGGCGATCGCATGTCGGCTAACGCGACCGGGTATATTCAGATGCATGCTCGTTACTCGTCAGGCTACGAGGGCTGCCCGTCAACCGATATGGCTATCTCAGCCCTCGCAAAGTCTGCGTGGCATCCAATCGGCAACCGCCTTGGTACACTGGCTTTCTGGGTTAATCGCTCCTACTCAACAGGAACAGTTTCGCTCAAGAATTCTTCTCATGCTATTGAGCCGGAGGTGAATTTCAATATGTTGAGCGACAAACGCGATGCTGAGCGATTGAAGGAGGCGTTTCGGTTTGTAGCACAGTTGCTTGAGCACAAGGCACTGGTGGCGGTCGCCCTCGACCCATTTCCTTCTACCTGGACTGGGCGAGCAAAGCGGATCAGCAAGTACAGTCGTCTAAATCTGGGGCTCACTTCCATTATCGCCACCCTTATGGATAGCTCCCCGTGGCTGCGTCGAAGCCTCATAAGGTGTGCGATAACCGATGGCCGTAGCATATCAGACCTCATCCAGAGCGACGAGCTTCTTGACCAATTTATACGCCAGAATGTCTTTGGGAACTTCCATCCGACTTCAACTTGCCGCATGGGGCCTGCTCTGGACCCAGCTAGTGTTACGGATCCGTCCGGTCGCGTCCACCGAGTGGCGGGCTTAAGAGTTGCCGATGCGTCGGTGATGCCATTCTGCCCTAGAGCAAACACGAATATCCCAACAGTTATGGTTGCAGAAAAAATGTCAGACGCAATGCTCAATGAGCGTTAAGAGACCCGTGGGTGTCGTAGCGAGTCGTGTTTGAATCACCGCGGCGCGTCGCCACTTCCTCTGCCGCGGGAGCGGAGCGGCTCTGGCCGCGCTGGTGCGAGAAGTCGGTGATCAAGCCGTGGGTTCCTCGCAGCCACACGCTGTTGTGATCGTGTTGTTAGGAATCCTAGGACGCGTCGCCCTGCTGTCGGGCGAATTGAGAAGCTGAGTCCTCCTGAGTCACCGGAGAACGTTTGCCGGAGCCTTATGGTGCGTCGGGCTGTTGATTCCCGTCGCCGTCGAGGTGCTCTATCGCGCCAGAAAGCTGGACCGCGGACGGCTGATAGCCTGCCGCCGCCCGACCGAATGGTGCCCGCGACGAGTTGCACCTCCCCGCCAGCCGACCCCAGCCGGCGCCGCTTTGTAGACACTCATGGCAAGACGCCTGTCTCAGGCTGGCCAAAGGTCATGCAGCACGCTTGAAGTTGCGGCCTTGGCCTCTTCGATCTCTACTGCAGAGAAACGGTCCGCTAGCTGGCTTAGGACGCAGCGGGCGATTTCTTCCGAATCCACGGCAGGGTCACGGCGGACGCCCTCGTGGACCCTGTCGAGAAAAGAAGTCCGGTTTCTGGCTTTGGGGCGGCCGGGATGCCAACCCTCGTAGTAAAGGCCGCGTAGTAAGGCTGGCATCTTCGCGCCTATGTACACCGCCTCGTTGCAATCGAGGCAGTCGCGCAGGGCGTGCAGCGTTGCAATCAGGGTGTGGAAAACCCGCTCGCGATCATGCCAACTAAGTCTCCACGCGAGATCGCTGACCCAATTCTGGGTGGCCTGCAACGCATAGTTGAGATCATCGCTTGCCGACATGAGTATTTTCTGTCCTTGAAGTCAGGATCGATTACTAGCCTGCACGCGAATGCGTCTCCCGGCCTTGAGCCAGACAAAGCTCGTGAGAGGGGACGAAGCGCTACGAGGGCAGGTGGCTAGAAAAACGGTTTCCGTTCGCTCCAGATGCAAAGTGCCTGGAGCATGAATGTCGTTGATGTCGGAGTCGCATCCCGAGGCGCATTGCCGCGCGCTATACGCGCGACGCGGGACGGATCAAAAAGTGGGAGAGTTCTCCCAGCGTATCACCCGGATGCCCCGCGTCGTAGCCATAAGTCTGCGAAGCCTGAGATCGCCGAACACTTACTGCAACTCGCGCGCGCGTCCGGCGCCATTTCCGGTTTCGACTGACTCGTAATTGCGCAACATCATTTCCGCGACACTGAAGGCGTGGCGCCCTTCCCGCGAAGTCAGGCGCGCGTCGACGTCGGGATAGATAAAGAAGGGAAGCGAAATTCGGTCGGTCAGGCCATTGTGCGCGACCTGATGCGGCGTACTCTTGAAGCGGTCGTCACTCAAAGCTTGAAGCATATCGCCCAAATTGACTACGAGGCTGTCGGGCAGGCTCGGCACTGGCATCCAGCGCCCGCGCAACCACACCTGCAACGACCTGGTGGGGAGTTCCTCCTGCAGCAGCAGCGTGAAGAAGCCACCATCGGTGTGCTTGGCGCACATGCCGCCGCGAGCTGGATACCGAATTACGCGTTGCTCGAGCGTCGGCGGGCTGAAATGCCGTTGGAACCAGCCCTGTTCCATACCGATCACGTCGGCAAGCGCGGTTCCGAGTTCCGGGACGACTTCGCGGAGCACGGTAGCTTGCAAGGCAAGCAGGCTTCGCGCGAAACCAGGAGCCAAGGCCTCATCGGGAAACAGCGTGCTCCCGCCAAACGGACGGCTGTCGCCTTCGTTGTCGATTCCGAGATCGAACACTTCCTTCGGATCGCGGCCGGCGTCGGGATGTAGGATTTCCCCGTGCAATGGACTGTATCCACGGGCGATAGTGGGATAGATCCCTTGAGCGGCGTGACCGAAGCGTTCCTTCATCGACTGTGGCAACGCAAAGAACCGCCGGGAGGCCTCGATGGCTTGCGCGATCCGTTCCTTCGGGATGCCATGCTGGACAAGGTAGAAGAACCCGTACTCCTCGCATGCCATGCGTAAGCGCTTGCGCTCTTCAGGCCGCGTTTTGTCGGATGCCAGATTTTTCAGTGAAATTTGTGGTAGTGTGGTCATAATTGTTCATCCTTGGTCCTTGGGTCTGTGAAATTCGTCGCAACTCAGCAGTCTACATGTCTATCGCGAAGCTTCTGCGGTCGATTTAACGGTGTGCCGGCACAGCGTGCTCACATCCTGGAGAGCGAAGCCGCCGCGAACCGGCTTGCACAGCCAATCCGACCGGACGTCGCTGCGCGAAAGACGCATCCACCCGGTATTTGAAGGGGGTCTACAAGGATTGACGATGACTTGGACATGGCGGTTATGGCGGGTTTCCTTTCAAGCCATCGTAAGGCGTGCTTCCATTGTTTTAAGTAGAGATGACTTCCTCCCATCGTGGGATGTAGATCGGCGTGTTCAGAATTTGCCTAATATCCATCGAATACCCGGTTATATCAATACAGGATCAGATAAGAATATGTTGCAAAATCATTAACTCACGACTACCTCTGCTTAATATTTCTTGCTTTGCAGTTCGATTTCAAAGGCGGCGGCAAAGGATTCTCCTAGAATGATCAACGAAACCCTGGCAGGGTTCACCAAGATTAGCCAGAACTCGCTCGATTTTCGTACCTTCCCAGGATCCGCACCTCACAACAGGGTTATATAGTGCCCGCGAAGGCCTCAAGGCGGCCGTCAGCAAGGTGCTGTCGGCGACATGGCGACCTCCGCGTCCACTTCATGAGAAACGTGCTGGACCGCCTGCAATGATTTGGCGTAGGATTCGGGTCGAAGCAAGCCTTGCCACCACGTCTCGCGGAGCCACACCCACCATGACCGACGAAACGTTGCTTGCCGCTCTCATTCCAACCGTTACGCGCAAGAAGATCACAGCTGCGTTTGATGGCGGACGTATCACTTCGGATGGCGGCGTCATGCTTTTGGCCGGGGCCGAGCGAGGCCTGCAACTGCCCGACAGGCTGGCCGCTGCGAATCCACGATCCCCGTGATCCACAGCGAGTGACGCACGCCATGGCCGACATTCTGCGCGCCCGCATCTTTACGGCCGCTTGCGGCTACGAGGATGACAACGATCTCGACCGGCTGCACACCGACCGGGCCTTCAAGCTCGCCTGCAGGCTGTTCGACAGCGGGATTGATCTGTGCTCGCAGCCGACCTGCTCGCGCCTAGAGAATCTGCCAGACCTGCGCGCCGTCATCCGGCTCGGCTGGGTGGTGGTCGGATCTGTGGCTGTCCAACTATGCCGCGCCGCCCAAAAGCCTGACACTCGACGTCGCAGACACGCTTGATGTCGTTCCCGGCCATCAGCAGCTCTCGCTCTTCAACGCCCACGACGAGCGCTGCTTCCTGCCGACCCACATCTGTGAGGCCGTGAGCCTGTGTCCTGGCAAGACTCCGCCCGGCAAGGAGACTCGCGGCCATCTGCGCCAGCTTGTCCGGTGCATCCGCGCGCTGGCCGACCACCCGCATCCTGGTCCGCGGCGACGGCCACTTATGGCGGGGCGCAGATCATGGCCTGGTGCGAGAACAATGCGCTCGACTACCCCTTCGGATTTCCCGGCAACCGGTTCTCTGGGGTCTCGTTGAATGAAGCCGCCGATGACATCCCCACAGTGTAAGAATGCCGTTCTCAACCATGACACGCCGCACGCGACTTCTGTCCAAATATTTTTGGCGTTCATGTCAAGTTTATACTTCTATTGTCCCGCGCTTTAGCACTTCTACGACTGCGGTTATTCTGCTATTAGCGTCCATTTTTCTCATTACATTCTTTATGTGGAAATTAACGGTATTTACAGATATCCCTAGAATCTTTCCTATTTCCCACGACGATTTCCCTCTCGCCGTCCATAGGATGCACTCTTTTTCTCTTGAAGAAAGGTTAGAAGTGCTTTCAACGCCAGTCGAATTCGTGAATTCCGTGACTCTCAGATGGAAATGTAACGCCGCAAGTTGCAAGTACGTGATTGTTCTATTGCGGAATTCACCATCCCAGGGCTGAGCAAAGTTCATGATCGCAAAGCTGCCCTCGGGGCCGTGCAATGGGACGCTAATGCCTGACCTTAAGCCAAACGTGGCAGCCTCGTCCAAAACGCGCCGCCCGTCTTCAGTTGTGCTTTCGTCGTTGTACGCCTCGCTCCATCGAAAGGCTTCTATTCGCCTTCGACTTCTCTTGATAGTGGGGTCTATCTTGTCATAACCCATTTCGAAATAGCGCTCCCGCCATTCATCAGGGTAATTGAGCATGACAGCCGGATCGCCTCGCACCAGCTTTAAGCCTTTTCGGTCTGGTGCAAGAGAGCCATAGGCGACCCACGGACAATCAAAATTGAGGGCAAAATCAGATAGCAGGTCGAACAACTGCTTGGGTTTTCCGATACCATCAGCCTGGTCGAGAAAACGGGCAAATTCGGCCGCAAACGCCTCCCTGGCAGCCTTAGGGAAATTCATCCTGGATAACAAACAGAACTGGTCGGACACTCTAGGTGAAAGCGCTTGAAATTCAGTGACAGCAGTCGTTCGCCGGCGTTCCATAGTCTCTGCTCCGTAGCCATTCGTTTGGATGTTGTCCTTGGCGCACCACAGTTTCCTCCTGTGAAGGCTACGGCTCCCCGCCCGTCATCGGCAGACCAGTGTCATCGGAGCTCTAGCATCTCACTGCGATTGGGCGAAGTTAATTTAATTTAAAACTGTGCTTCGCTGCCGTGAATTTAGTGCAACAAAGGATAAATACACGTCTAGATCATGATGCTTTTGCGACCATCACATCATGGTCAAGCAATTTCGGGTGCCTTTCAGTCTACTCACTGGTGGGCGAACAACCTTCCTACCGAGAATTGTCAGTTAGGCGGGGTTGAGGGTCTTGAGACGCTTCGCGAATTCTAGCTCTGACAAAATCAGCGAGGTGGTGACGGAGTTCGAAGCGCTTGAGGATGGCGTCCTGGATGGTGCGGGTCATGCGCTCGACCTCTGGCCAGGGATGCCTAAGCTTTGTAAGGCATGATCGATATCGTTGCGGGCATGGCCATTTCGAAGGCATGAACGCGGAAGAGTTGCTTACGTGCGATCATTTTGTTGATTTCGGAAGCGTTCCAACTCTCACCTTTTTCTGCACTCTGTTGGGGACGCGGTTGCAACGGGTTGCCACAGAACGTCGATGGTTCGATGGCCTTGGCGCGCAGATGCGCCTTGGGCTTGGGAGGACCGTTTATCGGAATCTTGTGTGCAGCGACATTTGTCGAGGATGACAATATCACCTTTGCCAGCGTCGGAGCGAACTGCGTTTCTACGTAGGGCTCAAACATGTGCCAGTTCATGGGGTGTTGACGACGAAATGGGCGGTTAGCCATGGCAGCGCAGCCCGGCGATGAAGCCGTTGCCGTTCTGCAACCGGGCGCAGGCGCGCGGTTCCGTTTCGTTGATGAACACCAGGCGATGCGGCTCGAGCCGAATCGGCTGGCACTTCTTACGCCACTGCTGCCGCCTGCCGATGTCGAGAGGCATGATGGCCAGCAGCATCTTTTTGAGCGGTAGCCGCCCTTAATGAGCAGACGCGTGGTCGAGTGGGAGCGACCTGGGGGCCCGCAGCAGCAGGCCAGTTCGGCCGCAAAGGGCGGAGGTGTCGGTCAGTCGCTGCGACATTCACGTCAGGTCCACCAGAGAACAAGATCTGGCCGCGCAAATCCGAAAAAGCAATTCAGCAGCACGCGACGCTTTCCGTTGCCTGATTGACGGGTAACCCCATGAACGAAACCGCCGTCAAGTAGCGCGATATCCCCGGCCTTGAGCTGGATTTCGCGACTAGGCACGGCCTCGAGATAAGCTGCGGAGTAGGGATATCCCGTGGTCTCCACACCCTGCGACTTTCGATCTGCGACTGTCGGCTTGTGACTCCATAGCCTCAAGTTACCACCTTCCTCAGGCATGCTGGGATAAAAGTTGAGTGCTGCGACGGTGTTGTGCCCCACCGCAGAAAGCTCGTAATCGTTCCCAGCACGTAACACTTGAGCGACATCGTCGTGGGGGTCCAAGGAAAATGTGCCGCTTCCGGTCCAACTGAGAGCCCGACAAACGTTCGCCTGACCGTGTTCTGAGCGCGCCAGCCGCAATTCAATGCCTTGGTTGTGAAGCTCGCGCTTCAACGCGTCGAATAAGGCTCGGACCGGGTCAACTAAACAGCCAAAAAGAGCGTCAACGTGCGGCCGCGCAGTTTCTGCCTCCGCGAAATAGGTGGCTGCATCCTTCCTGTAGTGGGATGCGCCGACATATTGTCCAGGGACGCCATCTTTGCGCTCCTTGAGACCGGGACTGCCAAAAAACTTCGCGGTGATCTCCTCGGCTATTTCGGTGCTGAAAGCTTGGCTGATATGCAGAGCCGTGATCTCGCCTTTTAGGACCGAGATGATCTCCGCAGTGCTGATCGAGCCGGTTCGTTCCTCGATCGTAAGAGGCGAGATGGCCGGCGTTTGACGTGCTTGGTTAGTCGCCATTTGTTTTCTCCTGTAGTGCCTGATCGAGGATGGCAATGCCGTGATCAAGTTCGTCATCTGAGATTGTTATCGGCGGAAGGACTTTGATGACGTCGCGATTTGGCCCGGAGGATTCGATCAGCAGGCCGTTTTCGAACGAGACATCGTGCACACGGCCGACAACGGCCTGTGACCGGCACTTGAGGCCGGCCATCAGACCACGGCCGCGCTTTTGTTCGATGCACTTAGGGAATTTCGCAACGAGGCGATCAAGGTGTTCTTGCAGTTTTACGGCCGTCCCCTCGACGGCTTTAGTAAACTGCCTATCCGACCACATTTTGCACATGGCCGCGGAAGTCACAAACGCGAGATTATTCCCTCTAAAGGTCCCGCTATGTTCTCCCGGATTCCATATGTCCATGTCGGGGCGAATCAGAACTATGGACAACGGATTACCTGAACCGCTTAGCGATTTCGAAAGGCACACGATGTCGGGCTCGATTTTCGCGAACTCAAATGAGAAGAAGGCGCCCGTTCGTCCCGAACCTGCCTGAATGTCATCGACGATGAAAACAACGTCGTGCTTACGGCAAATGCGCTGAATTTCTGCGAGCCATGGTGCGGATGCGGTGTTCATGCCGCCTTCTGCCTGAATGGGCTCCAGGATGATTGCGGCCGGCTTTTCTATCCCGCTGCCTGGGTCGCCCAATACGTGATCAATGTAACTCGCGGAATCGAAAGTTTGGTTCGGATAGTTCTCGTAAGGGACACGGATCACATCGTGGCGAGCAACGCCGCCAAGCTGTCTGGTTGACGCTGAACCCGACACCGCCAAGGAGCCGAGCGACATGCCATGGTACGAATTTGTGAAGGCCATGACACTCGAGCGGCCGGTATATTTTCGCGCCAGCGCCAACGCCGCTTCGTTAGCGTTTGTCCCGGTTGGCCCAGGAAACTGTATCTTGTAAGAAAGGCCTCGGGGCTTCAGGATCGACTCGACAAACACTTCGATGAAATCACGCTTTGCAGCTGTATACATATCAAGCGACAAAACAATATTTTTATCGGCAAGATATTGAATTGCCGGTGCCATAATATATTGATTGTTATGACCGTAATTGAGCGCGCCGGACCCAACAATGAAATCAATATAAGGTTTTCCGGACTCGTCCCAGATTGTCGCCCCAAGAGACTTTGTAAAGACTGTTGGAAAGGATCGTCCATAGCGACGAACGTTAGACTCGTAAGCTTCAAAAATATCGATATCCATTAAAGGGCCTCTCTGTATGCGGCTTGCGATCAACGCTGCAGGTTCTATGTTCACGCATTCCAAACCATTTATTTCGACGATTAGCTGCGGCCAATCTCTGCCTTAAAGCGAACGTATCATGGTCAGCGACTTGAGTTCGCAAAGAGTCTGTAAACTTGTTTGACGAATCTGTTGCAACGCATTGGATAGCGATAGCGTGACAGTCAGTACCCGCCTTGCGGCAACGCTGTCGGCGGCGTTGTTGGCGGGGGCCACTGAGACAACCGCACCGGTTTTTCCAGCATGACTGCAACCAACCACGATGCTTTGATATTTCTCTACGTCGGCCGTGACGGGATCCTTGCCGACGCGTAGCTGTGACAGATAGCGATTTCTCTCCTTCGATGTGACGGCGAGACCGGTGCTCGCTCGAGTTTCGTTTTGGAACGCGGACGAGCCAGACCGCGATTTGCGATAGAACTGGAACTGTCCGCGGCCTCTAATCGCGGCCGTGGCCGCGGTGGCGGTGATTGCGCTGTTCCCTGGGCGGCGTGTTGGCCCACCTCCTGGCTTCACGGCATATTGAATGCCTCAGTCGGCCCTCGCGAGATGGCGGCCGCACTACAGTCCATGGTCCGAGCACGCGAGTGGTGTTCGGCACCCACGAGCCGACGCAGAATCACCCGGTGTTTGCCACCGCACTGCGTGGTCACGATGGCGCAGCTTTTGGAGCGCAGCACTACTTTAAGAGTTCCCACCCTTACGCTGGTCAACATATGATCGAAACGCTGGCTCAGGCGACGACACTGGCGATGTGTTCAATGCCGCTTCTGTACGCAAGGTTTCGCTTTGTCCGACATCCGACATTGTTGGATGTGAGACAGGCGCAAAATCCGCTAACCCGTTGTTTAATTGAATTTTCCTCTCTGGCACGTTCTGTGCAGCGAAGCTTGCGAAGCATCAGCAAGAAAATAGTCCATGATCACACTTACTGAAAACGCCGTCGCTGCCGTCAAGACCGCGCTTTCCCGCGCCGACGAACCGGCGGAAGGCTTTCGCATCATGGTCGAGGCGGGCGGCTGCGCCGGCCTCAAATACCTGATGGGTCTGGAAAGCGTCTCGCGCGAGGGCGATGCCATCATGGAGACGGACGGGTTCAAGGTGTTCGTCGACGCAAACTCCCAGCCCCATCTCGCCGGCATGACCGTTGACTTCGTCACGGAACCGGAGTCCTCGGGCTTTGTCTTCGACAATCCCAATGCGCGGGACAAATGTGCCTGCGGCAAGTCCTTCGGCTAGCCGCCATCACGACAAGGATCGGCGCCCATGCGGGACGACACCGACAACTTTTACCTCTTCAGCGACAAGCTCTATTTCATCAACCCGAACAATGTCGGCGCTTTGGACACCCCCAATGCGGCCGGTGAGGTCGGCGCCGTTGCCTGCGGCGATGGACTTAAATTGATGATGGGTTTCGATCCTAAGACGCAGACGATCACCGCCGCAACGTTCCAGACCTTCGGCCGCGGCTCGGCCATAACCGCTTCCTCGACGTTTACCGAATTCATCGTCGGCAAGACCATCGATGAAGCCCTTCAGATCACCGATCGGGACATAGCGGATTTTCTCGGCGCCCTGCCGCCGCACACGATCTACTCATCGCTCGACCGCCTCATCCTGGAGCGCGGCTTGCGCCTGATGAGCGAGTTCTTCCGTGCTGTAAGGATGGCCTTCGAGGAGACCCCAGGATTCTCACGCCTCGTCCTCGTCAAGGCATCCTCGCGATGAGCGACGTGATCGAGGCGTTTCTCGTGGTGATAGGCTTCGAGGAGCGAGAGGCCCTTCCCCGCAGTCTCCACCCGCTGAAACCTAATTCTGCGTGGAGTTCGGGCGAGTGGGTTTTCGGTAACGAGCCTCGACAGTGGAACGAGCTGGAAAACGTCCAGTGGGACATTTCCCACCTTTTGCCGCGTCTCGTAAGCCAGCAGAGATGCTCCCTTGCTCACTCGAAGGCCGCTTAAGCAATGTCATATGCGGTCAAGGAAATTTTCTACACCCTTCAAGGTGAAGGACGAAATGCCGGGCGTGCCGCCGTATTTTGTCGTTTCGCCGGCTGTAACCTTTGGTCGGGACGTGAAGGCGACCGGGCAAAAGCATTCTGCGGATTTTGCGACACCGATTTCGTTGGGGTAAATGGCCCCGGTGGCGGATATTTCGACACCGCGCGGCAGCTTGCGTTGGCGATCGAACAAGCCTGGCGCGGGTCGGGAGCTGGGCAGCGTGTTGTCGTGCTCACCGGAGGGGAACCCCTCCTCCAGATCGATGAAGAACTCCTGGAAGCGCTGCATTGCTTGGCGTTTGAAATTGCCGTGGAGACCAATGGTACCATCCCCACACCCGCCGGCATCGACTGGCTGTGCGTCAGTCCGAAATGCAATGCACGACTCGTGGTCATGGCAGGGGATGAGCTAAAGCTTGTATATCCTCAGATTGGCGCGGAGCCCGAACATTTCGAAGTTCTCGCGTTTGAGCACCTTTTGCTTCAGCCGATGGATGGGCCCGAGCGCGAGGCGAATACGGCCGCCGCAGTGGCCTATTGTCTTGCCAACCCACGTTGGCGCTTGAGCCTTCAGACCCACAAATTTCTCGGAATCCCATGAAGATTACGCAAGCTTTCACCTTCGAGGCAGCGCACTGTCTTCCGCGGGTGCCAGAGACCCACCGTTGTCACCGCATACATGGCCATTCCTACCGTGTGGAACTGCGTCTGGAGGGGCCCGTCGATCCAGATACGGGCTTTGTCATCGATTTCTTCGATGTCGAGGCTGTGTTCGGACCGCTTCTGCAACGTCTCGACCATCAGTATCTGAATGAGATTGAAGGTCTTGGCAATCCGACCGCGGAAAACATTGCGGTCTGGATCTGGAACCAAACCAAGCCGCTTCTTGGCCAAATGTGCTCGGTAACAGTCTATGAGACTGCGCAGTGCTGGGCTGAATACGAGGGTTGACCCGATGCAACGAGAGCCGGGAACCGCACTTGTCCTTTTCTCCGGCGGCCAGGATTCGACAACCTGCCTGGCTTGGGCGCTCGAGAACTTCGAGCGCGTCGAGACAATCGGCTTCGACTATGGGCAGCGGCATCGGATCGAGCTCGATGTGCGGCCTTACCTGCTCGAGCGCATTCGAACAGACTTTCTGGCCTGGCGTGGGCGACTAGGCGGGGACCACATGATTGACATGGCCGTGCTCGGCCAAATCAGTAATACCGCGCTCACGCGCGGCGTCGAGGTCGCACTGAACGCGAACGGTATTACAAATACCTTCGTGCCTGGCCGCAACCTTCTGTTCCTCGGCTTTGCGGCCGCGATAGCTTACCGGATGGACGCGAAACACCTCGTGATCGGCGTGTCCGAGACGGATCGTTTCAGATACCCGGACTGTCGGGATGACGCAGTCAAAGCGATGGAGCTTGCCCTGAACCTTGGAATGGAGACGCGTCTCGTCATTCACACACCCCTCATGCGGCGCGACAAGGCGCAGACCTGGGCGCTGGCGGATTGTCTGGGTGGCGAGGCGCTGGTGAAACTGATCTGCGAAGGAAGCCACACCTGCTATAGCGGAGACCGCGAGTATAGACATAGCTGGGGTTTCGGTTGCGGGACCTGCATCGAGTGTAATCTTCGCGCAGCGGGATGGGAGCAATTCCGGTCCTGCAAAGAGGCACCCGTGGCCGCCCATGAAACGACGTGAGCGCCCAGATCCAGGCCGACGGTGGCAATCTGTTCCATAGATCGTTCTCTTTGTGATGCTCAGCATGACCAGGGTGGGCGCCTTCGATGCCGTTTCGAAGGGCTGTTCCATACCATCGACCTTGATGATCTTTGCCGTTCGCGTGGTGCTGTTTGGTAGGGGAGTTCAGCACCATGGCGTGGAGCGTACCGCCGAGAAAAAGGGGAGGTGTGGTCTCGACGAGAGGCGGTTGATGCCTGAGCCTGCTTTCCGCAGCGAATATCCCGGTAAAAATTGGCTGCAGCGCATCGCGCTTAGCGCTCGCTGGGCGGAGCTGGTCCGGGTTGCGAAGCCCGGCGAGCGCGGATCGTCTTGGGCGATGTGGTGATCAGGCGCGGCTCTTGAAGCGCCAGGATTCAATTCCGATTTCGATGATCTTGCAACGATGTGTGAGATGATCGGAGCAGTGCGGTCGTTTTCCCATTGAAGAAGCGGCCGCGCCCGCTGTCGCGGATGAGCGCCCGATTGCAATGGCCAGATGCGACTTGCCGGGCCCACCAATCAACACGCCATTGGACAAATGCCATCAAGGGCATCCACCGCCGGGCGGCGGCGAAGAAGACGGAGAGGAAGTGATGGAGCGCAAGCTTGACAACATGATCGCAGCCCTCCTTGAGGAGCGTCGGGAGCGTGTCGACGCACGTTTCGAAGAGTTAAAGGACGAGTCGAGAGCCTCGGAGAGCTGCGCCGTCCGGCTGGGAAGCCCAGGCAGAGATTGCCTCGACCCTCAAGATCAAGCAGCCCTCTGTCTCGAAGATCGAGAAACAGGCCGATATGTATCTGTCGACACTTAGAGCTACGTAGAGGCGATCGGGGGACAACTCGACCTCATCGTCGCCTCGCCTCGCGCGCGCCCCTCCGTATAGAGCGGCTCGGCGACGTCGTAGCCCCCAATCCCCCTCCGCACGTAGTGCGAAAAGAGCCAGGTGGACCAACCCGCCCGAAGGCAACGCGCCGGCTGAACGCGCCGTTTCGGTCAAAATTGCGGAAGGGACGATGGTCTCGTCGACGCTCGCAATAGGTATGACCTCGTTAAGCCGGCGATGTGCTCGCCGACGACGACCCGCTCGAGCACGCTTGGTCACAGCTTCCATACCTGCTCAAGTAGATACCTCCGCGCCTGCGCGACACCTTCGGTGGCTTACATTTCAAATTTACGGCGATTATCGCCGCACCGCAAAATGACAACAAAGTCAAACGGCCATGTCTTCTCCCTTCTTATGCGGCTCTAGGACACATTGAGCACAGGCAAATACTGCCTAGCATGCCAGCACCACGACCCACGTCGTGGCGGCAGTTAACAGCTGCCCGCTGAAGTTTGCCAACGGGCCTTCGGTCAAACTTGGCGCAGCGCTGTTACGACAGGCACAGCACGTGGAGGTCTGTCGAGCATCAGCCATTGCGAAAGATGTAGCCATAACCGTTGATGGCCGGCGCGCCGCCGAGATGCGCGTAAAGTATCCTCGAGCCCGCTGGAAAAAAGCCTTTTTGAACGAGGTCAATCATCCCTTGCATCGATTTGCCCTCATAGACTGGATCGGTAATCATACCCTCGAGCCGCGCACACAGACGGATCGCCTCCTTGGTTTCCTCGGATGGAATGCCGTACCGCGGGTGCGCGTAGTCCTCGAGCAACACCACGTCATCCTCGGCAAGTTCCGATCCGAGCTCGACGAGGGTCGCTGTATGTCGGGCAATGCTTAGCACCTGCGCCTTGGTCTTGGCCGGGGTAGCAGAGGCATCGATACCGATCACGTTGCGCTGTCGACCGTCCTTGGCGAATCCGACGAGCATGCCGGCGTGCGTTGAACCGGTGACCGTGCAAACGACCATGTAGTCGAAGCCAAACCCAAGCTGTTCCTCCTGGGCGCGCACTTCCTCCGCGAACCCCACATAGCCAAGGCCTCCATTCGGATGAACAGACGCCCCGGCCGGTATCGCATAGGGCCTGCCGCCCCTTGCCTTGACCTCATAGAGCGCTTTTTCCCAGCTGCGGCGGATACCGATGTCAAAGCCATCGTCGACTAGACGCACCTCTGCGCCCAAGATGCGGCTCAAGAGAATGTTGCCGACCCGGTCGTAGACCACATCCTCATGTGGAACCCAGCTCTCCTGGACCAGGAGACATTTCATGCCGATCTTGGCGGCAACGGCGGCGACCATGCGCGTGTGGTTGGACTGCACGCCGCCGACGGTGACGAGGGTATCGGCATCCGACGCGATCGCGTCGGGGATGATGTATTCGAGCTTGCGCAGCTTGTTGCCGCCGAACGCCAGACCGGAGTTGCAGTCCTCGCGTTTGGCGTAGATCTCCACCTTGCCGCCCAGATGCTTGCCGAGCCGGTCGAGCTTCTCGATGGGTGTGGGTCCAAAGGTGAGCGGGTAACGCTCGAATTTTTCCAGCATATTCTCTCCGGCGATGATCATTCAGCTGAAATAGCCACGCAAAACTCGTTCCGTAAGCGCTGCTGGATTGGTCGGCCGCGCTCTCCGACCTCCCATCGGAGCCTTGGGGATTTCCAGCGCTCTCCTTGCGATTGAGACGAAGCGATCCACATGTCGCCATGCTGCGATGAGGCGACCATCGCCTAGGAAACCTACGACGACACGCGGTCGGCTTCTGCGTTTTTTGCCAGCTTTGCAAGTGCAGCCAGACCGCCAAACCAACAGACTTCGATAAAAACGCAGTGGCTCTTGTTTGCGATTGGACCGGCAGGAACTGCACGGTTGCCGAGCCGAATTCCGCGAGGCGATTTTTGTGGCGCTCAACGCCTCACAGAGGTTTCAGCTGCTCGATCGAAGTGCTCGTCTACCTGATCGAAACGGGTGCCAATGCCCTCGAAAGGCTGGCCTCGCCGCGGCCGTAAGTCGTCGGATTGTAGTTGACGAGTGTGTCGGTCCTAGCGGTATCCAGCAACTGATTAGTAATCTGTGTCGGTGTTGCTGACGTGAACTTGCTGCTGTTCTGAACGCGAGTCGTCTCAAAGGCATGCCCGGCAGAGACGGAGTTCCCTGCCGGGCCGGGTTCGCCTTGGGAGGTGGCGTAAGCTAGCGACTTTCGTGGCGGCGGGACCACTCAATCCGTTCGTTTTGCGCAATAACGAGCATGTACCGTGCCAAGCCAAAAAGCATTTAAAAAACACCCAAGAGTCAGCTTCCTCTACGTTGCATAGCCGACATTGTCGGTTATCGGACAATGCCGAACGTGCCTCTCGGCATCGACCTACGCCTGAACCCGAGCGCCCCCGCAAGGTCGTTCGCTCCATTTCGACCTGGCGAACTGGTGGTGACCGGGTTTTAGCTCCGACTGTTCTCCGGCTGACGGACAGGGCGGATGTCGCTTTTAAAAGAGGAAACTGTCTGTACCTTCAATTCAAGAGGGCGCGGCCACGAGAGACGGCGCGGCGAATGCGGTCGCGCAGATGATCGCGAGGATCAACACATCCGGCAGACGGGCAAAACCGCAGCCTGATCAGTGTCCACCCCTAGGGCGCTCTCCAACCGGGGGTCAAAATTGGACGCCGATTCCCCGCCTCAGGTGTCAAAATCGCACGCCGAAACACAGGACCGTCGTCGGCGAATCCGCCCGGAGAATCGAAACTGCATTCCCCTGGCGTTAGAACGATGAGCATGCCGTCGCCTTCGATCATACCAGGGAACCATGGCCTGAATAATCAAACTTGAACAAAGGGATGAATCTGAGCTCTGATCTTGTTACGGCGCCTCAAGGGAGGAGCAGCGATATGCCGAGCGTTTGATTGCGCTGGGGCACATCTTGAGTTTCATTCCTATGCTCATCGTCGCGCGACTGGTACAGAACTTCCTGGGACCTATCGAAAAGCTCAGCCCCTTGCCCGGCTTTGCCAGCGCAGCTCGATCGCCAAATCAGAAAGAGGACACTTGCGAAATAGCCCAGCTGAAGAAGTAGCGAACAGCCCAGCGTCGTGACGACTGCTAGACGGAACGAATGCGAGGCGAAGTAAACCGTCACAGCGTTGCCGCACAGGACTAGCCCGAGGAGCCGACAAAAGATGATGAAGCGCATGGCGTTCTCCTGATTTGTCTCGTCAAATCATGCAGCTCATGCTGCGATCTGGTCGGCCGTGACATGAGTCTGGCAGTTCTTTGGGCAGACGCGGCCGCAGGCTCCGCAGCCAATGCAGCGGCCGGCATGGTCGACAACCATGATCATACGATTGAGCTCACCGTCGAAATCGTCGTCATCGGCGTCGCAGGCGCCGAGGATTTCGCCCGCGTCATCGACGCCGTAAAGATGCATGACCTCGCGCGAGCAGACTTTGAAGCAGCGGCCGCAGCCGATACAGATCTTGCCATCGATAGCGATCAGATATTCCGGCACCCATATGGAGCCGTCGCGGCTGATGAATTTGCTCCTCATCGCAAAGTCTTCATTTTGGCAAGCTCTCTCCTGGCACCATCCAACTCGGCATAAACGGCATGCGTTTTCTCGGCGACTTCCTCTATCTCAATCCATTTGACCGGGAGACCCTCGGCAAGGTCGCGCAAGTTCGTCTTGGCAATTGCCGCACGCAGTTGAAGCTTTCGGACTTTCTTCGCCATCTCATCCAGGTTTGACATGATCCTTCCTCGAAAATGGGTTTCTTCACGCCCGCGCCACTTCGGGATAGGCAATAGCTGTAGTCGCATCGCCGACCAGCTTCGCGCCGGTATCCGCGAGTTTCCGGAGAGTCTCGAAGCCGAACCGGTAGACGTCTCGACAGACGTTTGATTTCCGTTGTTGACAATGTCATCACGCCTGAGCGCTCCTCGATCGCCAGCTCCGCTACGGTCTAAAACATGTCGAGCCTCCACAGCACGTCCGGATCCGGATTGCCAATGAGTGGATATTCCGGCGCAGTTCCTCGGTGATAATGAAATCGGCCAGCAGCCCGGTGTCCGATTTCCGTTGGCATGAGCCGTGAAAATCCTGAGCACGGATCAGCCGCAGGAGGCATTTGACGAACGGGCGGGAAAGGGCCTCGCCATCCTTGTTGACGGCAGGGCCAAGCGCTGCGTGAGACATTTCGTTTCCTCAATTTCAGGTCTCGTCCTCAACGGAGGATTTCTGCTTTCGGTTACGCTGACTTCGGGCTCGCTTACGCAGCCGACGTCCGGCCTCGCCACGCCGATTCCTCGTAAATGCTGCCCCTGTGGCCGACCTTGAACAGGTCCTGGACTCTGACGTCTTCAACGACGGGCCAAATTCGCGTCGAATATCGCCGCCGCGGCTATTCGGTTGGAAGTCTAAGGTCCGATCCCTGACCTGGAGCAAACCGTCGACCCTGTGCTCCATGGACACAGTTACTGCGGGCGCGCCGCAGAAAATGGGCGAATTGATCAGGGTTCCATTCCACTTGTCGTCCCGACACCTTGCTGGGCTGAAAGTTCGTGAGAGGTTAGCCACGCAGCCAGTCGTCCACTTTGATCAGAGGAGCCGGGGACTCTCTACGCAACATGTTGTTCTCCATTCCCACACCTTTCCTGACGTTTATGCGCGAGCTGGTTCTCTCAGAACGGAACACACCGGTTAGGAGACCATCAAAGTCTTGCGTGTTCTCATGCGATCAGCCCTCACTCAGTATTGCCGATCTCAACCAGCAAACGTCATGCCAGCGCGTTGCCTGCAGTAAATGCATGATTTCGCCTGGAAACCTTACAAGCCCAAGACGGCCGGTTGTTTTGAACCCGACATGTTTTCTGCCGCTGTCAGCTTTTGGACACGCATCATGCGTCAGACGCTTGAGGGCGAATCCGCTTGGCTATCTGCCCTGCGGTAATGTTGGCGTCGGCTCATCTAGCATCATTCGCCGCCGGCGAAGCGCGGGCGCGCATAGCTAGGCCGACCCAGCGCCCCGAACCGCATGACCTTCTTGATCGGCTGGCTACAGGTCGGAAATTCCGCGATTCCGAAAAAGTTGGTCAGCGCAGTGCAGCCCGCTCGGCATTTGGCGCACGAACGGCAAGCGCTCGAAAGCTGTCAACCGAGCGATCCTCCAGGGCGCGGGCCGGCGTCTCGACGATATGTTGGTTAAGCCCGGCCAGTGTTTGTGCCTATGGTCTGGGAGTGGCCTTCGGGCAGCCAGTGGTAGCGAGTAAAGCTTCGGCATCCTCGGCTTTGATTGCCGCCCAAATCTGGTCGAAATCACGATAGGCTATTATGCCTCCTCCTCATTGAGAACAGGAAGCTCTGCTCTGGTGTAGAAGCCTAGCACGGGTCCGAGATCAAAGGTCGTTCCTGGCGCAAGGCGCCGGACGGACGTGGGCCATGTTTCGGTCGAGACGCCATCGATAGCTCGCGCCAGCGTGCTGGCGAATCGGGGCATCAGCGGTGCGAGTGTCTGCGCCAGGATCGCAGCGGCCGTCGTCTGAAGGGCGAGCGAAGTCCGGGTGCGGGCGGGATAGAGACGTCGCGCCGCTGTATAGTCTTGCGCCTGTCGGTAGACTACACAATCGCTCACAAAATCGCAGGCCTGCGCGGCCGCGCGCCGGACCGAGAAGCCATCGTCCGAATAGGCGCGTTCCATCGCCGCGCGATGGATCTCTATCCGAGCAAAGAAAGCGCGATCGGCGGGAGCCCAGTCGCCTGCATCGGGCACACAGCCGCCAAAGTCCTGCTTGATTTCCCGGTGCAGCGCATCAAGCCAATTCAGCCAGATCCCTCGGAACACCTCGTTCTCGGTGCGGCGTAGCGTGTCCAGCGTGAAGTTCGTTCGCTCACCTTCCGGGCGTGTCAGGCCCAAATGAAGACGGACGACATCGACTGTCTTTGGGCCCAGAACCTCTTTGCCCCAGACCGCATGACCGCGGCTGGTCGAGAACTTCTGGCCGTCGAGCAGGTAGAACTCGTTCACATGATACCGGATGCACGGGGTCCAGTGGGAGAAGACCTCAGCATAAAGCGCCGGATAAAGCAGGGCGTGATAGAAGGAATTATCGAAGCCGAAGAAATGGACAATCTGCCAGTCATTGCTGGGCAGGGCCGCATTCCAGTCTCGACCGAGCGATGTAGCTAACGCCTGGATGTTGTAAAGAAAACCAAACGCCATCTCTGGCCAGACCCAGATCACCTGCCCCGGGAGCCCCTCGGCTGGCAGGCCCCAGTCCGAGGGGTGGGTGATGGGCACGGAAAAGTCGCCACGTTGGCGTAGACGCGCGAAGAGGTCCATGATCCGAACGGGGGCGCCCGACGCCCTTAAATGCCGGTCGATATTGTCGTAGCACCGTTCCAGCGCAAGTTCGGGACGGCGCACGGAGCCGACCACCGGCGCCTCGGCCGAGTGCCGCGACCGGACTGCATCTAGGTCGTGGCATAGGTTCGGTGCGCCGCATTCCTCGCAGATGTTGCCACCAGCGGAGCTGCCGCAATCGGGGCAGAGGCCGCTTATATCCGGCTCGTAAAGGTAGTCGCCTGTCACAGCATCGAAGAGCGCAGGGCTCTGGCGCAGATCTACCGCCGTGCTGCTCAGAAGACTACCGAAACACGCGGCTTGAAACTCTGCATAAGCGCTATCGCCCAAAGTCGGGAGGAAGCTGTGGACCTCACAGTCGAGAAGCGCAAGCGTGGCTCGAATCTCATGGGCGTAGTGGCGCGCCACCTTTGCGGGCGTCGATTGCTCGGCATCGGCTCGCGTGGCCACGTAGCTCTGGCAATCGTCGCTTCCAGTCAGGTGATAGGCTTCGACCCCTTTCATGCGCAGGAAACGCGTGTAGACATCGGCGCCAAGATAAGGGCCAGAAAGATGCCCCAGATGCAGATCGCCATTAGGCGTCGGCGGCGTGGAGAAGACGAAGATCGGCCCGCGGGGAATCGCGACCTGTGCAGCAGCTGCGAGGGCGGCCTTGCCGTCGCGCCAGTAGACATCGACGAAGTTTAGGTTTTCGACCCCATCGTTGTGCAGCACATGCGCTTCAAAAGGATGGAACAGAACGACATCGCCGGTTGCGACCGAGCTTTCCCCAAGGTCGGTCCTGACCTTGCCCGCTCCAGACAGGACCACGAAGGCCTCGATTTCGTCGTGCCGATGGGGCTCGGATGTGACGCCTGGTGCCACCTTGCCAAATGAAAACCCGGTGCCCGCGCTTCCCGTCCCAAGCGTAGCCATGTCGATGCCGAACGCCCGCGACAGCTCCGTTCGAGAAAACGTGGATTTGCGCATGACGAACCTCAGCTGTTGAAGCAGTGGTATCTTCGGCTGCCAACGCAACAGGCTCTGCTGCAAGTTGCGAAGAGAGGCGGTAGCCCGACACGTTGGCCGGCTCCGTCAGAATAATCCGGCTCTGGGGCCCAGGCGGGCGACGACGAGCACCAGTGGGGCTCTAGGCGTTACAGAAGACCCCCGGCGACACCTGCACAATCGACATACCGAAGTGTTGTAACGGACTGCGGGCGGGGTCCAGTAGCCGGCAATCAGAACGTCCTGCTCTGCGCGCATTTTTTAGCGGTCGATCAGTTTCGTGTGCAAGCCTCGCCTGGTTCCGTGAGCTCAATCCCGATAGAAAATGCCGTTTGGGGGCTTGAGGTTGTCGAGATCGGCCACTTTGCCCTCTGGCGGATTAAGGGCGCGCTTAAGCACGTTATATTCAGCGCGGGTCGGTCCACCGGTTGAAGCACGCTGGAACACCAAGTAGAGTGTCCGCCGAGAACGATTGCTTTTGTTCGGTTGTGAGTAGTGCGGTGCGTAATCGTCGAAGATGAAGACGTCTCCAGCCTTCCATACTATGGGCTCCCAGGAAAACCTTTCGGCAACTTCAGGATCGATCACCCCGCCGGCATCCATGGGAAATACCCCCTTCTTGTGGTTGCCGGGACTGAAGAAAAGGCCGCCGTTGTCCGGGTCGGAGTCGTCAATGGCTATGGCAACGACCGCATGAACCATCCGGTCGGGCAGCCTGTGTGGAATGTGATAAATGTCCTGATGCGGGCGATAGCCGCCGGTATCGGGATAGTGGAAAATCAGCAATTCCTTGAGCCTGCGCGAATCTTCGCCAAGCAAATCCTCGACCGCAGACTTGATGCGCTGATCTTCTAGGAGGAGACGACGCAATGGGTCATGGAAGTCGAGAAAATTCTCGACCTTGGAGATGATCTTCCGATTGTCCGTCGTTTTCTCGAACCACATGAGCCATTTATCGTCGCTGACATCCCAGCGTGATATGTCTTCAACAGATCTGGAAATACCTTCCAGAGTCGCGGGATCGAAGAACCTCTCGAGCCTGACGTATCCGTCTTTCTTCCACTTTTCTCTTTGTGCATCGGTCAACATGCGAAAAGCCTCCTGTTGGAAAGAGTGGTTGGTCAAACATTCCGGTTAGAGGCAGTCGGGCGCCGTCAGGGTGTGGGCCCACGGAGACGATACTCCACGGCATGCAGACGGCGACGCAAAGTGCGTTCCGCTCCGGGTGGATTGCAAGGCTTTGTTGTCCCTCCTCAATGGAGAGATCGCCCAGGCCCGTAAAGATCTATCGATCCGGTACGTCTGCATAGTAGTCACGGCCGAGCATGCTGTTGATGGTGCGACTGCCCGATAAGAGACGCAACGCAAGTCGTGCGCCGCGAAAATTTTTGCGACAAGTTCCCGTTCCGGTCGGGCGATCAGGGAGGCACGTCGCTGGCATCGGGTCCATCGATGCTCCAAAAACGAGTATTGTCCGCACAAGTTCGGCGCTAGACTGCCCATCCGAGGCCAAGCCGGGTCCTCGGGTTCCCTAAGCTGGTCCCGATCAATTACCTCACCCGGTCCAGCCACCACACGCATCGCTACGGGCGGGAGGCCTCCGCTAACGGCCGACGCAGCCATGGCCACTAGGGCCACTGGGCACTTTCGAGTGAGCGACCTTGTACGGTTTCGACGACCGTGGGGCAAATTCTCGCCCGCAGAATTAAGCGATGCGCCCATAGGTCCAAGGGCATGTTCAGTCACGATGAGTTCGGAGCGGGCTCCGGACTGCGCCGCAGCGGAGGCGGACATCATTCCTTGGATGCCACCGCCGATGATCAGTAGTCGCTGAGTCATATCCCGCTGCCCATTTCTTCGGCTACCGGGTCGGGCCAGCTCTCGACGGTGGTACGGCTGATAAAGCCAAGATGCTCAGGGTTCGCGCACGGCGCGCGCTGTAGAAGGCTGTCAAGAATGCGGCGAGCTCGCCAGGCCAGCAGGCTTAGGTTCGGATCGGCCAGCCCGCGCTGCCCGGGATTGGCGTTCTGTACGAAGATGCGTCTGTCACGCGGTCCGTCCCAGCACACCGAAAAATCCGCGTTGATGACCAACTCATTGTCGGTCTGTTGCAGCCGATCCGCCACCGGTTCCAAAAAGCTTGGCACGGCGTTCTCGTAACCGGTGGCCAGGATGACGATGTCGGCCGTGACTTCTTCGACGTCGCCCAAGCCGCGCTGCAGCGTCAAGTTGTGACCCGCGCCGGCGTTGATGCAGCGCGAAACGTTGCAACCCGGCCGCAGTGCGATGTCACATAGGTCTGGCTCAAGAAATTCGTGGCGATACAGCGCCTGGTAGACGGCGCGCAAAGTGCGATCCGAAATACCATCCGAGGCGAGCACGAAACGCCGCAGGAACAGCTTGCGCTGCGGCTCGCTCATTGCCGCGAAACGATCCGAAAAACAGGGCATGAACAACTCGTTTGTGAACGGGCTGTTGTCGAGGGGCAGGTAGTTTTCGCGCTGCGAGACCCAGGTGATCGAGGCAGGCCGCCGTTCTCTTGGCCCACCGACCAAATGCAACAGCACCTCGGCTCCCGACTGGCCTCCACCAACGACGCAAACATGTTTTTGCCGCACCTCAGGATGGATGTGCAGCAAATCGGATGAATGGAACAGGTTGCGTCCGATCCAGCCCTGAAATTGAGGTGGAATCCACGCTTGCTTGCCGATGCCGACCACCAGGTCTCTGGCACTAAGCACCGCGTCGTCCGTCCGCACCCGAAACTCGCCATCATAGCGTATTTCGCGGACGGTCTCGCCGCCGCGCACAAGTGGGTTCCTGCGGAACGCCCAGTTCAGGTATTGCTCGAACTCAGCCCTGAGCACAGCATCGAACTGTGCATTCAGGAAGTGGTACAGACGCCCGTTCTCGTGCAGGTAGTTTATGAAAGTGTAGGCGGATCGCGGATTCACCAGCGTTACCAGATCCTTGACGTGGCTGACCTGGAGTTCTGAAGAGTCGAATGCGCTGCCTGGATGCCAGCGGAAGTCAACTTGCCGATCCAAGAACAATGCCCCGTGCCCGATTTGCTCGTGTATCTGACACGCAAGGCTCAAATTGGACGGGCCAGCACCGATCCCAATGCAAGAGAGATCCAGTTGTCCTGCTCCTGCTGACGCCTCCCAATCAGGCGCTATATGCGGCGAATGTCGGCCATGGCCGCTGGGCTTGCCCTTCCCGCACGCATCGTCGACACCGCAGGACTTGCAACAGTTTGTCCGCGCGTTCGTAGTATGGGGTGTGACGCCCGCGGATCCCGGCTCCGTGATGAGATCGGCACTCATGCCGGCGATATGTTGCGCGTGGCTGGCATCGAGAATCCCGCCTCGATGACCCCCGCGTGGTCAGTGACATGCTTTCGCAGCCTATCCCTCATTGCAATTGGGCTCAGTTGCCCGCCTCGACCGTGATGAGCCGACCTTCGGCCTGCTTGGCGGCCAGCGAGGGCGCGGTCATGAGTGCGGCGACAGCATTTTCCCGTGGGTTTGATCATAGAAGACATCCGATGCTGCGTTCGGGAGGGTCCCATGCATCGAACGTGCCAGAGCAAAACATGAGCAAAGCAACGGAAGGAGGTTTGCGATCCTGTCGAGTATCCGACATTGAGGCCGAAACCTTGCACCGGCTGCGCAAAGCCACGTGCAGTCTCCCTCGGGACCGGGAATACACCGCCAATGCCGATACGCTCGGCACGCTGCTGCTGCCGAGCGATCCGCATTCTTCGTCTCGAGAAAGAAACGCGGTTCTACCAGGCGTCAACTTCCGAACTCTTTGGTTCGGTCGAGGGCATCCCGCAGCAGGAGAGCACTCCGTTTTATCCACGCTCGACCTATGCGGTGGCGAAGCTCTACGGCTACTGGATCACCATGAACTACCGCGAGGTATACGGGCTCTATGGCATCCTGTTCAATCACGAAGGGCCGACGCGCGGCGAAACTTTCATCATGCGCAAGGTGACGCGTGCGGTGGCTCGATCATGGCCGGCAAACGGGACTGTCTCTATCTCGGAAACCTGGAAGCAAAGCGCGACCGGGGCTCGGCCCGCGCCTATGTCGAGGGCATGTGGCGCATCTTGCAGCATCAACCTGACGATTTCGTGCTGGCAACCGGCGAGACACACACGGTCCGCACCTTTGTCGGGGCTTGCCGTCAGGCGAGTCGAAAAGGAGATCGCCTGGGAGGGCGAAGGCGTTGACGAGGTGGGCCGTGAACGCATGAGTAATCAAGCGCTGATCCGGATCGACAAACGCTGTTTCGGGCCAATCGAGGTTGACCTGCTGATCGGCGATGCCTCCAAGGCAGCCGACAAAACTCGATTGGAAGCCGAAGACCACTTTCGATGAGTTCGTCTCGGAAATGGTCGGGGCTGACTGCCGCGCCTACGGGATCGTGTTAGCGTGACGTGAAAACACGATGACTTCGCGGGCATGTGCATCTTGCCGTTCAGGGACGTCGGCATTTCAGGCCCGCCGCGGTCAGCCGGCGTCAGTCAGTTCTATCGTTTGGATCGGCAAACTCACACATCCTGCAAAGCAGAAAACCAGCCGCTCCATTCATGCGATCGACGATTTCGCAAAAAACTGGGCTTTTAAAGAGATCGCCATATTCGTCGCATAGAAGGTTGCCCAATACGTGACGCCGCTCAAAATCCATGGAGCAGAGCGTGACCTCGCCGTTTGGAAGGAGTACATTCCGATACTGCCGTTCGTCCACGCATATCAGCGCTCCGACGACTGGCTGCCGTGGTTCTACAATCTTAGGGTCTACGCTTCCACCCCTGCTGCTCACCGGTCGCGCGCGAACTAGGGCTTGGGCAGGGATAATGTCGGCGATATCGGGATGGGGCTCACCCAAAACCACGAATCGGATCGAAGGGATGTCGGCGTCGACGAGTTGACCAACCAAATCGCGATACTTGGCTCCGACAAGGCGGCTATTCATGTGGGCGCCATCATCAAAAACATGAACCACGAATACCCCCAACCGCAGCGCCTGCAAGCGTTGTAGATCCTGCCCCTTCATTCCCACAAGCGTCGTGAAAATCCTGATGCCGTGGCCTTTGGCGGAAGCGTGCTCGACCATTTCGGTGCAATCCGGATTGAGCCATGGCTCAGAATACCCGGCAAAACTAATGTCGACGGAGGCTGGTACGCGCGCCAGACAGCGCTTGAAATCTCCAAGACTAAGATGCTTCGTATCAGATACCTTTCTTTGCCGGTCAGCGAACTTGTCCTGCGGACAATATGAACATCCCACGATGCATCCTGTGGTCGTCGTTATCTCCAAAACTCTGCCGGCTGGGATAGCAGAGCGCAGTTCCGGTAAAATCATTCGTTGTGACTCCCACTCGTCTTGGTCATGCATAACGTCCAGTATGGTGTCTTTGGCTTCATGACACCGACGGTCAAGACAGTCCGAATGAGCCCAGCCATCTCCGCCTTGGCAGCAGTCAACAGCCGGTTTCCTCAATCGGCCGAGCGGACTATCAACGAACTTTGGGCGCATCGGCGCGGCAGGGCGGCGCAACCGCAAAGTCGCGCGTCAGCCGTTGCCAAGGGTGTAGCCGTGACCGTTGAGCGAACGCGCCGCCGAGATGGCGCAGCAGACCATCAATCGTCTCGCGTTCTTATGCGGTCAGCCCCGACTCAATATTGCCGCATCTCTAGCAAAGGCCGTGCCAGCGCGCTTAGCCGCGCAACTGCACGAGTAGGCTTCGAGAAACCTCACGCCCAAGGCGGCCGGTTGTTTTGGACCAGACATGTTTTTTGTCGCTGTCAGCTTTTGGACATGCATTTCAGACGCTAGAGGACAGCTTGGCTGTCTCCCCTGCGGTAATGTTGGCGTCGGCTCATCATCTAGCATCATTCCGGCGCCGGCTGTGTGCGCGGAAGATCTACACGACCTGACCGCCGCGTGCAGCGATTGCCTGCCGGCTCATAGCTGATCTTTTCTCCTGAAGCCGGCGATGAGGCCGGGCCGTCGAGTGCGTGCTGCCGGATGCTGCGTAAGCTGTTTCGCTAGACGGCGGATACCGCGTCACCTCCATATTTTCGCGACAGAGGTTTGGTGGCGTCGCGGGCCTTCCTGCTACATCACCGCAGTGCTCGGGAATTCGTATCTGATCCGCGTGAGGCGAAGACCTTCTCTCTCGACTGGCTCGCCGAGGCCGTCTGTCCTGCTAGCCTCGAACGATTTCTCATTTGGCATGGCGCATGCGCGTCGATCCGCAAACCCCGTCGAGGAGAAATCGGACCTGGCCGCCACTCCACCTCCTCCTACCACGAGGGCAGACGGGAAGCAGCGCCTTCAAATGAGGAACAAAATCACCTTACCTCGAATCTTGCCTCCCTCGATCACAACCGGAGCCATGGAACCGCGTGCGCGACCATCGCCAATGATCGCGCCCCAAGGCAATTGCCCAGCGCAAAATGGCTACGCGCGATTACGCCATGCATCCCTTACGAGGCTGCGACAGCACCTCGGAGAGCCTCGCCGCCATCATGCAGACCGATCTAAGCCCACTTGATCCAGCACAAAGGAATTTCAAACATGCACCAAGATACCGTCCGGGCGAGCGCATTCGCCATGCCCCTGACCAGCCCGGCCTTCCCGGCCGGCCCATATCGCTTCGGCAACCGGGAGTATCTGATCATCACATATCGCACCGATCCGCAGAAACTGCGCGACCTTGTGCCGGAGCCGCTTCAGGTGTGCGAGCCTCTGGTCAAATTCGAGTTCATTCGCATGCCGGACTCGACCGGCTTTGGCGACTACACTGAAAGCGGGCAGGTCATCCCGGTCTCCTTCCGAGGCCGCAAGGGCAGCTACACCCACTGCATGTTTCTCGACGACCATCCGCCGATAGCGGGCGGACGCGAGTTGTGGGGCTTTCCAAAGAAGCTCGCTAGCCCAACGCTCCGAACCGAGACGGATACCCTTGTTGGCACGCTGGACTACGGGCCGGTCCGCGTCGCGACGGGTACCATGGGCTACAAGCACCGAGCCGCCGACCTCGCGAGCGTGAGGGCCTCGCTCGCTGAACCGAACTTCCTCCTCAAAATCATCCCGCATGTCGACGGCACGCCGCGCATCTGTGAGCTCGTGGAATATCATCTAGAGGACGTCCATCTGAGGGGCGCCTGGACCGGGCCGGCAGCCCTGAACCTCTGGTCGCATGCGCTTGCCCCCGTCGCCGAACTGCCGGTGCTGGAAGTAGTCTCGGCCGTACACCTCGTCGCAGATCTCACGCTCGCGCTCGGGAAGGTCGTCCACGACTATCTCGCGAAAGCCTAGCCTCGCCATCGGAAAGGAAGAAACCATGAACTTTTACAGTGATATCTCATTGAACCAACGCGATGGGGAGCCGGTGGCCGGCTTCTCGACAAGGTGGCGCTGATCACCGAAGCCGCGAGCGGGGTCGGCAAGGATAGCGCGGTTCGCCCGCGAGGGAGCAAGAGTGGTCCGCGGATCTTGATCACAGCGAAGTCCAACAACGGCGTCCGGGATCGATCGGTTGACAGAAAATGGTTGCCAGCGAGAGTGCAGGTGGAAAGCAGCTGATGCAGGCGATCGAAACCTTCGGGCGCCTCGATGTCCTGGTCAGCAACGCCGGCGTCCAGAACGTAGCGCCGCTTGTCGAGTTCTGCCACCAGGCACTTCCCGCCCGTGATAGGCTCCATGTCACGGTGTCGGCGAACTCAATGCCACCAAAATCAGTGTAAGGCTCGGTCTGCTGTTCGGCGTCTGCCTCAGAGGCAGACGCTCGCCCTGTCGCCGATATCGCGTCGAGACTCGGCCTGCAGGGGAGGTGGACTACGGCCTACCTTGGACTTTGCTGCTGGCTTTTACCGTCGTCAGACGAAGCGAGCCGAATGTTGCGCCGCGGTGCTGATGAACGAAATTCTCGGCGACTCGACCTTTACCTCGCCTTTACGAGGAGGTTGCACGAAAAGCGCGGCCTTGCCCACTCGTACCACAAGAGTGACACGGGGCCGACATGGCGGCCGAAACGCTCACCTCATGCGCAACCTGGTTAAGAAGCTGGCGCAAACGGGGCCGAGCGTGGCGGAACTCGAGGGGACGAGGATGAAACGCCCAAATCCTCAAAGAGACGGCCCGCGTCGAAAAAACCCGTGCCTAGCCGAGATTGGGCAAGGGCCGGGAGCCAAGGCTACCCAGCCGTGGCGAAGCCCGTGATCACGCTTTAGGCACCCAATAACGATAGTGGAAAAATCTGCGCGAAACGGTCGCACCGGTATTGACATTAATTGACACACCCCGCGAACACTTGCATAAGCCACATAGCGGTAGTGACTAGGTGCATGCCGCAGCCAATTTTTTCCCTACGGGCGAGGTCTGATCTATGGCGGCACTGGCGAAATTCAGACCAGTTGATTCCGGCCAACACGACAAGGACGAACTCCGCGAGATTGTCCGTGAGCGCTCTTTTCGATTCGGACGCTACACGCTCTCGTCGGGCATAGAGAGCGACATCTATTTCAATATGAAGCCTACCATGATGGTGGCGCGAGGCGCGCAACTTGCCGCTCTTGAATTCCTAAAAATAGCTGAGCAAGTGAAAGCAGAGTACGTCGGCGGTCTTGAAATGGGAGCGGTCCCCGTAATCGGATCGATGGCGGCTGTCAGCTCGATGACGAACAAACCCATAAACACGATCTTCGTTCGCAAAGTTCCAAAGGCCCATGGCACAAGGGACGTGATTGAAGGACTTGGGCCTAAAGAAGATCTCGAGGGAAAAGTGGTCCTGATCGTTGACGACGTTGCCACAAGCGGCAAGTCGATATTGAAGGCGATTGAAGAGGTTCGCCGCGTCGGCGGCATTGTGGGTGACGCTGCTTGCCTCGTGGACCGTGACGAGGGAGCTACGGCGCTGCTAGCCCAACATGGCGTCACGCTGCACTCCGTACTGCATGCGAGCGAATTTGTGGAACGCCACTGACAATCTCATACAACGTCTTTCCGGCGACCTAGCCTTAGAGGACATTCCGCCGCTTTGCAGCGAGTGCAGGCGCCTCGCGAGTAAGAGCGATTGCCCCTGCCCATCCTCCCTGCTTTTGGTGCAACATATGCTCGCTGCCGTTCACCAGCGGCTTGACGCCATTGACTACCTCTCAGAGCAAGGCGCCATAAGACTGAAGGCTTTTACCGATTATCTGGCGGCGGTCGTTCGAATAGCTTCAGAGAGCGGCGACGCGGTACCCTGGATTGATCTAGTAACCCGGTTTAGCGCTCTTTTCGGTCCCGACGAGGTTGCCCATTGATCTCGCGCTTATTGCTTTTTCGTGGAACGAGCAGCCTCGTCGGCAGATGCGTCATCGATCGCCAGCGGCGTGCCGGCGCATATGCGAGCGTAAAAGCGCCGAGCAACCGGTGATGTATCTCGAACGTGACGACGCCGATTGGCGCGATGCGCGTTGGCTCGGGGCCCTCGTGCCCAAGCATGGGTGCGTTCCCATTCCGCGGCATCGTACTCGCGATCCCGTCTGTGCCGTGCTCAAGCAAACGAGCTCGAGCGAACCGCCCCAGGTTGCGGATTTAGACAGTCGTTGATGGAGTTGGCTGGCGAATTGGCGCGTTCGGCCTTCGGTTGGAAGACCGGCTTGAGGGGGGCCAACGAAACGGAATTGGCGAAGCCACGCTGGAGTATGCCTTCACTGGGGTCGCGTCCCTGCACGTGGTTCGCGAAGCCGCTCGCGAGCGCGCCCTCATAGCGCTGAGCGGGCGAGCGGCTTCGGGGCGGGCGCAGAGGCTGGGTAGACAGGCCGGACTCACCTCACCCGGTCCAGCCACGATATGCATCGCCAAAGGCAAGGACCCCGCTGACCGCGCCCGCAAGGGGGGAGATTGGCCGTCATCGCTGCCTTCGCCAATCTCCAAGGCTAGAAGTTTGGAGCCGCCAGGGAAGCTGCCGGTCTCCCCCTTGCGGGGGAGATGGCCGGCAGGCCAGAGAGGGGGCTGTCCCGCCAGCGTTAGATCACATTCAATTCCCGTTAGATCACATTCAATTCCCTGAACGCCCGCCCTTCAGCGACACGGCTGTACCCAAACGCCGAGCAGTCCACCGTGCGGTAGCCGCCGTGCACGATCAGCTCGGCCAGCGCCTTGCCGACCGCCGGCGCCTGCTGCAGGCCGTGGCCGGAAAAACCATTGGCGAAGAGGAAATTCTTAACCTGCGGATGCGGGCCGATCACCGCGTTCTGGTCGAGCGTGTTGTAGTCGTAATGGCCGGCTCAGGCGCGTGTCGGCTTGATCGCCTCGAAGGCGGGAATGCGGGTCGCCAGCACCGGCCAGATCACCTCTTCGAACAGCGGCCAGTCTACCTCGAAATCGGTGGGGTCGGCCGGGCCGTCGCCTTCTTCCGGTTCGGCGCCGCCAGTGAGATAGACCGAGCCTTCCGGCCGGACATAGATGCCGGAGGGATCGACCAGCAGCGGCATATCAGAATATTGTCGCGCGCCTCGAAGACGAAGACGTTGCGCTTGCGCGGCTCGACCGGCAACACCAGCCCCGCCATGGCAGCCGAGTTGACGACGATGCCGACTTCCAGCCTGTCGCCATTGTCGAGGCTGACACTGGTCACGCTCTGGCCGTTCCACCTCCGCCTTGTGCATGACTGGAGAGATTTCCGGCGGGCGTCGCCTCCCGAGCAATGCTTTTCATGTTCGTTACTCTTCGTAAGATCGATTATTTCGATGGAGCCCATCTACGTATGAATGCAGGCGTCACAGTAGAGCTTTGAACAGTATCGGTGCGGGTCCGGAACCGTCATCGAGCCAAAAACAGCGGCAATGTCGGCTTTTCAAAGATCCATCTGGTCACACCGCCAAAGAGCCGCTCACGCAGCCGACGGCTGCCATAGGCGCCCATGACGATCATGTCCGCAGAAATGTCGATTGCGTGCTGCGCAAGCACCGTGGCCGCCGATTTGCCGGCACTTGGCAGGAGGTCAACCGACACCCGAGCACCGTGCCGAGTGAGATAGGCAGCGATGTCGGCTCCAGGCTCCGCGCCGTTCCCGTTGTAGTTGGCCTTCGGATCGACCAGGGCGACACGAACTTCCTCAGCAACGCATAGGAGGCCCAGCGCTTCTCGAACCGCACGGGACGCCTCGACTCGCGAATCCCAACCGACCAGGACGCGCCGTGGCCACAGCGTCGCCTCAGCCCCCTTCGGCACAACGAGCACCGGCTTTCCCGTATCGAACAAGCAGCCGTTGACCACAGGAGGTCCGAGATTCTCGTCGTTGAGGAGCCCCGGTCCGATGATCGTGAGGTCGGCGCAGAGCGCCCGCTGTCGTGCCACTTCACCGAGGCTGGCCGGATCGTAATAGTCGGTGTCAACGTCATAGGCGAGCGACATAGATTCCAGCAGTTTCTGAACATCTCTGGAGCGTTTTTCCAGTCTGACCGCGTTCTGTGTAAATCGATCGATTTGCCGAAACCGATCGTTCAATCTGGCAATTGCCTGTCCACGTGCTACCGGCCACTCTGGGACACCATCTCCGATCCGCCGATGCGACATAAGGAGCATCGGAGCGGGTATAATCAGTACGGAAAGGTGCGCGCCGATTTCCGCACACAAGCCGGCAGCAGTTCTGACGTCCTGATCGGAATGGTCAGCGCCGGTCAAACAGAGTACCGTTTTAAAGCCCATTTTCCTGTTTCTTCCTGAGTATCCGTTGAGGGCGTTTCAGGCCGCGAGACCGGCTCACAGCGCGAGGAAAGGGAGTGGAACCACACCCGGCACTCGATTCAGCCGTCCAGCTTCTCGAGCGAGTAGCCGGCCGACCTGACGGTACGGATGACGATATCGGTCGAGGCCGTCTCCAGCGCCTTTCTGAGCCGACTGATATGGACATCGACTGTGCGTACACCGACATGGATATTGGCCGGCCAGGCCCCCCCGATCAGCTCGTCCCTGCTGAAGACCTTGCCGGGAGCCTCCAGCAAATGCCGCAGCACGTTGAACTCGATCGGTCCGAGATGGATGTCATGCCCATTGCCGCAAACCCGGTGGGCATCGAGCTTCATCTCAAGGCTGCCATAGGAAAGCCAGCTGTCGTTTTCAATCCCGCTTGAACCCGGCTTCGGCAGCGCCAGCCTCGTCCGCAGATAATCGAGCAGCTTGGCCGGCGCCATTGGCCGCACAAAGCTCTCGTCAATGCCGGCCTTCAACAGATCAAGGTGCTGGTTCTCGGCGCCGGGCGCGATCAGGGCAATGATGGGCACGCCGCCGGTCCGGGGCTCTCGCTTGAGCCGGGCGCAGATTGCGGACCCGGTAAGGCTCGTTGGACCGCAGTCCAGCACCACGGCCTGGAAGTCGCGATCGTCGGCCTTTGCAAGTGCTTCCTTGGCGCCGCCTGCCGGCTCACTGACGAAGCCGTCCACCTCCAGTATGTGGCTGAGGAACAGATAGAACTCCGCATCTTGCGAACAGATCAGGACGCGTGGCTTCATCAGCGCTACCCCGAGAACCACATTGGCCTCGACCGCGTCGGCCGCGTGGGCTGGCCATCGCGGCTCCTCAAGGCCTGACATGGTCCTCTTGCTCGAAAATTGGTTTCATGCCCGTGCCACCTCGGGATAGGCGTCGATGGCTGCGATGGCATCGTCGACCAGTTTCGTACCGGCGGCGGCGAGTTTGCAGAACGTCTCGAAGCCGAACCGATGGACGTCGCGCACGGTCTTGGACAAAACGACCAGCCGCCCGGCGGTGAAAAGCACGCGCCCGAACCCCTCATGGCTCATTTCGATCATCGGCGATGCCATCAGGCCGGAGCGCTCCTCGATCGCAAGGGCGACGGCAGTGTAAAACTTATCGAGCCTCCACAGCACGTCCGGATCGGGATCGCCGATGATTGGGATCGTACGACGCCGTTCCTTGCTGACGATGAAGTCGGCCAGCAACTCGGCGTCCGCTTTGCCGTCCCACGACCCGTGGGAATCTTGAGCAAGGATCAGCCGCACGAGGCACTTGACGAACGGGCTGGCAAGGGCCGCCTCGTCATCGTTGACAGCAGGGCTGATCGCGACTTCAAACATTTTGCTCTTTCCTTGTTTCAGTCCTCATCCTCGAAGGAGGGTTTCTTTTCGGCGACACCAGCTTCGGCCAGCACCTTGCGCAGCCAGGGCGGAGGACATGTCCTCAGCATCGTCTGCGTGCGCAACAGTACCTCTTGGATGGTTTGTGGCTGCGGCACCTTGATTGGATGGATTTTTGCCGAAACAAGCTTGGCTGCCGAAGGCCCGCCGATGGCCAGACAAAACAGCAGATGGCAGCCCTTCAGCGCCTCCACCTTCGGCGTGATGCGGTCATCGCCGGTTCGACGCTTCCCGCTCTCATCGGAAACGTCATCGAAGGCCACGGCTTCCACGAGATGCCACTCCTCGCGCGTCACGTCGTAGACAGCAAAGCGCTTAGCCGACCCGAAATGGGCATTGAGATTCTTCATGTCTTGCGTGGCGATGGCTACGCGCAATGCGCCCACTTGTCGGTCCGGCATCGGTGCGTGATCCTCGTCAGTGACGAGTGAGAGGCGACGAACGGAGCTCATCTGGCATTTCTCGTTTCCGGAATGGATCAAGCGCCTCAGGCGTCGGCGCGTGCTGGTTGGCCTGGAAGATGTTGGCAACATCGAAGATCAGGTCGCGGGTCCCCCGATAGAGGATCCTGAGCTTGTGCTGGCTGCCGAGCCGGTCGAAGATCGGGAAGCCGACGCGCATGAGCGGAATGCCAAGGCGTCGCGACGCCTGGCGACCGTGGGAATGTGTTACGAGAAGATCCGCGCCCGCTGCAAGAGCTTCCAAATCGCCGAGATCGCCGATCTGAACCCACTCCGCCGGTACTTTTTGCAGAATCTTCGACATATCGGTCGTCGTGACCGCCGCCGCGATGTCACAGCCCATGCCGGTGAAGAAGGTTGCGAGTTGATAGAGTTGGTCTGGTTCAGCAGCGATCGCAATTTTCTTGCCTCCGAAATGGAAATGTCCGTCGAGCAATGCATCCTCCAATTGCGCTCGGTGACGGCGAACCCGGGCCGGCACCGCCGCGCCCGAAACCGCCGATAGCAGCGAGACGAACCGGTCGACGGCCATTAATCCGGTCAGCGACTGGAACACCGCGTAAGGCACGCCGGTCAACCCGTGCAGCGTTTTCGCCGGGTGGCGCATGTGCTCGCCGATGACGATGCATTGCACGGCCGTGCCAAGCTCGCGGATTTCCTCGACGCTGGTGCCGCCATAGGTAGTGGTTACCCAGCGGTCAGGAACCGTGCCGTCGAGTGAGCCGGAGACGTCCGGCAGGATAACCGGATTGAGCCCGAAACTTTCAACCATGTCACGCAAATGCTCGACGTCAGCGACAGTGAGGTTGCATCCGGGCAGGATCGCGATCTTCTTCGGCTGCCGGGTCCGTGCGCCCGACCGTGTAATCCCTTCGATCATCGCCGCGACAGCCTTGGCCCAGCCTTCTTCGATAGCGCCGCCGAAATCAGGCGTGTTGGCCAGCACAACCTCCGTACCCGTGAGCTCTTCCGCATGCTTCAGCTTGACGTTGGCGATATCACTCGCGCAGTCTTCGCCACGGGTCTCCACCAGCGCGGTCGTGCACACTCCTATCAGCTTTGGCTTCGTGCGGGTTTTGAGGTTGAGGATCGCCTCTTCCAGATGGTCCGCTCCGCCGAGTATGGTTGCCACCTCATCCATCGCCGTTGTCTGCAAGGGGATCGCTTCCTTGAAATGCCGCACGAAGAGCACGAGCGCGAAGCTGGTGCAGCCTTGGCTGCCATGGAACAGGGGCATCGCACCCTCGACTCCAAGAAAAGCGAAGGCGGCACCCAGCGGCTGCGACGACTTCAGCGGGTTGACCGCCGCTGATTTGATTTTGCGAAGGATGCGGACCATCGGATTTCCTCAACGGTTGCCGAAGCGGTGAGCCGTCGCGCCGGCGAATTCATTGAAGACGTTCACAGTCGCGGTCCCGTTCTTCGTGCTCGCCAGATCGTCCTGCCCGGCAGGCTGGCGATCCCACGGCGCCGGCTCCCGCACCTGGTCCCAGATCGGGTTATGAATGGCGAGGTCGATCTGCCGGACAAGTTCCACCATGCCGTCATAGCCGGCATAAGGATGTTGGCGCTCCTGGTTGATATCGAGCCAGGGCGTCTTGGCCTTCAGCGCGATGAATTGCGTGCGCCCGCCCGACAGCATGATGTCGGCCTTGTGTTTTGAGAGCATGGCGTAAAGATCGCGCGCTGCCATCTGCTCGAACATGTGGTTTTCGTCCTTGAGGATCCGTTTGATCCGCTCCTTGTCTTCGACGGTGGATTTCTTGACCGAGGTGCCGACGATCTCCATGCCGACCTCCATCAGCGCGTGGACGACTGACCAGGACTTCACACCGCCCGTATTGAGCAGCACGCGCTTGCCTTGAAGCCGCTGGCGGTAGGCCTCGAGTTTCTTCCACGCAATCGCCTCCTGCTCAGCGATCAGCGTGTCTGTGCGCTCGAGGATCTCCGCATCGGCGCCCTTCCTCACCAGCAGCTCAGCAATGTTGCGAAGTGCCTCTGAGGTATCGGTTATGCCGTAGAAGGAGCCCTCGAAGAACGGGATGTCCCAGCGCCCCGCCATCTTGCGGGCCAGATTGATCAGTGCGCTCGAGCACACCAACATAGCCGCCTGGGCGCGGTGCGCGGATGCAACGTCGATGTAACGCGCATCGCCCGGAATGCAGGCGCGCACCCGGATGCCGAGCCGATCAAGCAGCGGCTTCACCAGCCAGAATTCGCCGGAGAGGTTGAATTCGCCAAGGATGTTGATGTCGTAGGGCCCGGCGTCGTCGGGTTCCACCGTGCCGATGACATGATCGAGCAACGCTTCGGCGGCAAGTTTGTTGCCGAGGTTCTTGGAGCCGGCCAAGCCCGGCGCATTGATCGGCACCACGGCCAAGCCGAATTTTTCGGCCGCGCGTTTGCACACGGCCTCGATGTCGTCGCCGATCAGCGCCGTCACGCAGGTCGAATAGACGAAGACTGCCGGCGGCGCATATGTATCCTTGATCTCGCGGATCGCCCTGAACAGCTTCCGCTCGCCCTGCCCCATCACGACGTCGAGTTCGGTTAGGTCGGTTGTGAAGCTTGTCCGCCACAGGGTTGGCCCGGACGAAGCTGCGCCTCTGTTGTCCCAGGAATTGCCCTCGCAGGCGAGCGGCGCATGGACCAGGTGCGCAACGTCGGTGATTGGCTGCAGGACGATCTTGGCGCCGTCAAAGGCGCAGCCGCCGGCTGCCGCCCCGGGGGTCAGCGGCTTCGAGCAGCCCTGCTTGCGCGCTTTGGCATCCTTGCCGCGGTTGTTATCGCATGCGGGTTCGTCGAAAACGTCCTGGATCTTGGCACTGAGCGAGGTCATTGCGTCAGTCTCCGAAGTTCATTGGGCAATGGACGGCCTCGGCGAAAAGCCGGCACGGGCTTAGCGGGTGAGGTCATAGGAATAGTCCGTCACGCCCGTTTCGCTCGTCTCGCGATCGAGCTTGTCGAATATCTTGTCGAGGATCGTCGTCAGCACGCGTAATCCACCCTGGTACCCCATGAGGGGAAAGCGATGGTGATGGTGCCGGTCGAAGATTGGAAACATCAGCCGGATCAGCGGCGTGCCGGTGTCGCGCTCCAGATACTTGCCATAGGAATTGCCGATCAGCAGGTCCACCGGCTCTGTAAACAGCAGCGAACGCATCGCCCAGAGATCCTTGCCCGCCCAGATCTGGGCATCCTGGCCAAAGGACGAGGATGCAAGCAATTCCTTCATCTGGGCCTCCCAGGCCGATGTGCCGTTGGTCGCGAGGCAATGTGTCGGCTCGCCGCCGGTCTCCATGACGAAGCGGGCCATGGCGTAGACGAAGTCCGGATCCCCATAGATTGCGTACTTCTTGCCGTGCAGCCATGACTGGCTGTCCGCCATCGCATCAACCAGTCGGCCGCGCTCCACCCGGATTGTCTCGGGGATCTCCTGGCCGGAAATCGCCGAGATCTTCATCAGGAATTCGTCGGTCGCCTGGACACCCAGCGGATAGTGGAAGGATGCCGTCGCTTGCCCGACCTCGTTGCAATATTCCAGCGTCTTGCGGGTGTTGTAATGCTGCAGCGACAGTGTCGCCTCCGCGTTGAGTGCCCCTTTCACGTCTTCGATCTTGGTGCCACCGTCATACATGCGGTATTCGCCGTCCGACGGCGTGTCGAACTGGTCAGAGGAGTCCTGAATGACGGTATAGGTGACACCCATCAGGTCGAGGAGGCGCTTGAGTTCCCGGTTGTTTCCGACGCAGAATCCGTCGAAGCCTGGAATGATGTTGATGGTCCCAGCGGCTTGCGAGCGCTCGCTGCCCTTCCAGAAATGCTCCAGCACGCCCTTCACCATGCCGTCGTAGCCATCGACATGGCTGCCGACGAAGGCAGGCGTATGAGCGAAAGGCACGTCGAAGTCGCACGGGACCGAGCCTTCGTTCTTGGCGTTCTCTATGAAGCTCCGCAAGTCGTCGCCAATGACCTCGGCCATGCAGGTGGTCGAGACGGCGATCATCTTGGGGTCGTAGAGCTTGTAGGTATTGGCGAGCCCGTCGACCATGTTCTTGAGGCCGCCAAACACTGCCGCGTCCTCGGTCATCGAGGAGGAAACCGCTGACGAAGGCTCCTTGAAATGTCGCGACAGATGCGAGCGGTAGTAGGCAACGCAGCCCTGGCTACCGTGAACGAACGACATGGTCTTCTCGAAGCCCGCGGCCGCGAACACCGCGCCGAGCGGCTGGCAGGCCTTGGCGGGGTTTATGACAAGCGCCTCGCGAGCGAGGTTCTTTTCGCGGTATTCCCAAGTCTTGGTCAATTCGCGTTGGTCGGTGACGATCTGATCAGGGTGCGGACATTCGAAATTGAGCTTCTTCTCGGCAAGCATTTGTCTGTATTCCGGCTCGCGGAACAGGGGAGCATGGTCGAGAACTTTTTCGGCCGATTGCGGCATGGTGGTCACCTTTTCCATCTGGCCGCGGCAAGCGGCAGCACAGGGACATCGAAGCGTTAAAGGGCATCCAGCGTGGATCGAGCACGCCCCAAGCATTTATCGGCCTCCCTGCCAGGGAGGGAGGCCAGTCCTCATTCGGCGGCGACCGCCGTCGGCGGCGCGTCCTTCATCTTTTTCCACGGCGCGCGGTAGAGACCCCAGACCGGGTTGTTGATGGCCAGATCCATGTCGCGGGCGAAAATGGCGAAGCCGTCATAACCGTGATACGGGCCGGAATAGTCCCAGGAGTGCATCTGGCGGAACGGGATGCCCATCTTCTGTACCGGGTACTTCTCCTTGATACCGGAGCCAACGAGATCCGGGCGGATGCCTTCGATGAACTTCTCCAGCTCATAACCGGTGACGTCGTCATAGACGAGCGTGCCATTCTTCACGTAATGGCCGGTGCGCTGATAGTCGTCGTTGTGGGCGAATTCGTAGCCGGTGCCAACGATCACCATAGCGAGGTCCTCGTAGGCAGTGATGACGTGACGGGGGCGCAGGCCGCCGACATAGAGCATCACCGTCCTGCCTTCGAGGCGCGGTTGGTACTTGGCGATGACGGCATCGACCAAGGGCCGGTACTTGGCGATGACCTTTTCGGTCTTCTCCTCGATTTCCGGGCCGAAGTGTTTGGCGATGTTGCGCAAGGAGGCCTCGATCTGGGAGGGGCCGAAGAAATTGTATTCCATCCAGGCGATGCCGTACTTTTCCTCCATGTGCCGGCAGATGTAGTTCATCGACCGGTAGCAGTGGATCAAATTCAGTTTGGCCTTGGGCGCGCGCTCTATCTCGGCGAGCGTCGCGTCGCCCGACCAGTTGCCGACCACCCGAAGTCCAATCTCCTCAAGCAGGATTCGCGAAGCCCAGGCATCGCCGCCAATGTTGTAGTCGCCGACGACATTGACGTCGTATGGGCCGGACTCGAACGCGACATCGTCCTTGTCGAAGACCCAATCGCGGATCGCATCATTGGCAATGTGGTGGCCGAGCGATTGTGAAACGCCGCGGAAACCTTCGCAGCGCACCGGTACAATCGTCTTTTCGTGCTCCTTGGCCTTCTTGCGCGACACTGCCTCGATATCGTCCCCGATCAGGCCGATCGGGCATTCGGACTGCACCGAGATGCCCCCACTGAGCGGAAACAGGTCCTCGACCTCGTCGATGATCTTTTCCAGCTTCTTGTCGCCACCGAAAACGATGTCCTTCTCCTGGAAGTCGGAGGTGAACTGCATTGTCACGAACGTGTCGATACCCGTCGTGCCGACGTAATAGTTGCGGCGTTGCGACCAGGAATATTGCCCACAGCCGACTGGCCCGTGCGAGATGTGGACCATATCCTTGACCGGACCCCACACCACGCCCTTGGAGCCGGCATAGGCACAGCCGCGGATTGTCATCACGCCCGGAATGGATTTGATGTTCGATTTGACGTCGCATTCGGAAAGGCCCTTGTCCTCACCTCCAGCCTCGTCCTTGCTCGTTGCGACACTGAGGTGCTTCCTGCGACGCTTCGCCGCCTTGTCTGGATATTGGGACAGCACGTCTTCGATAAGCTTCGCATGCAAAGCGCCGTCATTCTCATAGTCGAGGCCCATGGGACCTGCCCCTTTCAAGGTTCGGGTAACGCCTCGCCAACGAGGCCTTGTTTCGTACAAAGGGGCGCCAGGTCACGGTCGGCGCCCCCTGTCGGTAGCGGCGGCTACTGAGCGACGGCCAATTTCGCTTCCTTGGCCTGAAGCTCGGCAAGCATTTGCTCGTCCGTCTTCATGATGCCGAAGTCGAGCAGCATGTCCTCGAGCTCCTCCATGGTGATTGGGGTCGGGATGGTGCCCTGGCCCGAATTGACATGGATCTTCTCGGCCAACGCGCGGTACTCCCCTGCCTGTTTGGAGTCCGGCGCATACTGGATTACCGTCATCTTTCTCAGTTCGGCGTGCTGGACGATGTTGTCGCGCGGCACGAAGTGGATGAGCTTGGAATTGAGTCTGGCGGCCAGCGCCTCGGAGAGGTCGAGCTCGCGGTCGGTCTGTCGCTCATTGCAGATCAGCCCGCCGAGCCGCACGCCGCCCGAATGGGCGTATTTCAGGATACCCTTGGCGATGTTGTTGGCGGCATAGAGCGCCATCATCTCGCCGGACATGACGATGTAGATTTCCTGGGCCTTGTTTTCGCGGATCGGCATCGCAAAGCCGCCGCACACCACGTCGCCCAGCACGTCGTAGGAGACATAGTCGACATTATCATAGGCGCCGTTCTCCTCGAGGAAGTTGATCGAGGTGATGACGCCGCGGCCGGCGCAGCCGACACCCGGCTCGGGGCCGCCGGACTCCACGCACTTGATGTCTTTGTAGCCGATCTTGAGCACGTCCTGGAGTTCAAGGTCTTCCACAGAACCTTCTTGGGCGGCGAGATGCAGAACGGTATCCTGCGCCTTTGCGTTCAGGATCAGCCGGGTGGAGTCGGCTTTGGGGTCGCAGCCGACGATCAGGATTTTCTGTCCGAGGTCGACCAGGGCGGCTAGCGTATTTTGAGAGGTGGTGGACTTGCCGATGCCCCCCTTTCCGTAGAATGCGATCTGACGCAGACCTGACATGTTGCTTCCTTCCTTCTTTCCATCCATAGCGGTTACCGCGACTTCAATGCCGGTCGGCAGATCCCGCCGCCTCGCACCGATCGTTTCAAAACTCGTGCCAATTCGGCCGGTTGGATCGAAGAAGAAATTTTATGATTGCTTTTCAGCTGTTTAACATTTGGCAAAAATATTAAATTGGCTAAATAAACTTGTGTCGCGGCCCTGACAAAGGCGACAGGAAATGTCGGATGGCGTTGAGTGAGACGTCGGCCGCGGAGCCCGGAAAGAAGCTAGTTGTCAAAATCTGATGGAGTAGATGCCCCCTCCCGACGCCATCGCAATGTGCCAGTTTGGTGATTGCCAGAATCGACCAAGACAGAGACGGCATCCATGGAAGTTACCATCATTGGAATCGATCTCGCAAAGCGGGTCTTCCAGGTTCACGGCGCGGCGAGTGACGGGAAGGTTGTCTTTCGCAAGGAGCTGTCGCGCGCAGTTGCTGCCGTTTCTCGCCGGACAGCCCCGGTGCACGGTGGCGATGGAAGCGCGACCGCCCACGACTGGGGGCGTACGATCGGCGGGCTCGGGCATGCCGTCCGGCTCCTGCCGCCGGTCTATGTGAAGTCCTTTGTAAAGCGGCACGCGGAAGCGGCCCTCAGGCCGACCTTGCGCTTCATGGCTGTCAAAACCGAGGAGCAAGAGGCGCGGTCGATGATCTTCCGCACGCGCGACCTCTTGGTGCGCCAGCGCACGCAGCTGATAAACGCCCTGCGCGGCCACCTCGCCGAAGCACGGGGTCGTCGCCCCACACGGCCCGGCCCACGTGAAGCGCCTTGCGGATGCAATCGAAGACGAGGAAGGCCTCATCCAGCCGATCGTCCGCGACGTTGGTCGTCTCTACCTCCAGCAGATCGCCATCTACAGCGAGAAGATCGCCGAGCTCGAGAAGACCCTCCCTTGGCTGTAGATCATCTGGGAGCTCGTCCCGCTGGATTTGGCGCGCTGAAGGAGCGGGGATCAGCCAAATCCGCGAGCGTTCCAAGTGGATTCTGTCCACTCTATCTGAGTTTCAGCCATCTTGCCCTCCCGAGCATTCCTTAACCCCGCCGCCGCATCAGACCGCTCCGCGTATCGGATTGACGACCTTGAGCCCGGCAAAGTCTTTTTCGTTATCCGTTACCAGCACGCACTCGTTCGCACCGGCGACAGCGGCGATGATCATGTCGAGCCCGCTGCGCGGCTTGCCGGCCAGTTTTCCTCCTGCCATCAGCCGCGCCCAGATCAGCCCTGCCTTGTCGTCGAACGAGAGGATGCGGCCCGCAAACAGCGCCTGCGGCCCCTCAGGCCCAGAGAACCAGTTGTCGAGTGCGTCGCGTTTTTTCCCGCGCGGCTTCTCCAGAACCCTGCGAAGAA
Organism: Mesorhizobium sp. STM 4661; assembly: GCF_000359125.1. Lineage (GTDB taxonomy): Bacteria > Pseudomonadota > Alphaproteobacteria > Rhizobiales > Rhizobiaceae > Mesorhizobium. The sequence goes on from NZ_CAAF010000045.1 coordinate 53,383, forward strand.
TTTCCGCAACGGTCAGCGAAGCGATGAACAAATCCTCGTCACGCTGTCTCGACATCCATGCCAGGAGCGATTCCGAAGGCTGCGATTTGACACATCGCTGATGATGTTGGTATCGAGGAGGTAGCGTGTCACAGGTCGATCTTCCGCCCCTCTTCATGGGGGCGGGAAAGATCGAGGTCAGCTCCCACGAGCGGCGAACGACGCAATGCGGCGAGAATCCCGCCAAGCTTGGGTGGCTCGCCGGCGATGGTCTGGCTGACAGCAGCGCGCAGGCTAGAGGCATCCGGTCCATCTTCGGCCAGGCGGCGAGCCAAAGATCGAATGAGGTCGCGATCGGCATCGCGGCCAAGCACCTCGAAGCGCGCCAAGCCGCGCTCGCTGAGGCGAGATCGATAGTTTTGAATGGCGCGTTTTTGCGAGCTGCTCATAGTTGCCTCCGACTACAACACACATAAATAATACATTCGACATACATCATAACTACAACAAGAAGGAACATACAGATCTAAATAAAAAGACAGTCTTCATTTCTCATTTCCAGTAATATAACCAGAATACTGGGTTTGATCAAGGTGCAGGCAGTCCGAGCAGTGCTCTCTTTCTGTTGAATGGCATCGGTGGGGACGCGCGATATATGTTACGCGACGGTACTTTTTGACCAGCGTCGAGTTCTTGCGCTGACAAGAGAAATATCTCGGCGCCGACAAGAGGGCCTCGGCCCCAGGACGGGCGAGGCTCGTTCGGAGAACGGCGCGAAACAGGGATTGGTCGATTCGCGCGGCGATGATTGACCACAAGGCCTGCTGGACGGGTTCCGCGTGCAGGTGCCCGTCGCTGCCCGCCTTGAAAAACTGTCAGAAAATCGCATACATTTCTGACAGGAGCATGGCCATGCAACGGTTGACCGAACAGATTCTTTCGCACGCGAAAGGGCTGCCAGAGGGCACGCCGGTCGCAGCTAAGAGCTTGCTTCACCTCGGGAATCGCGCCGCGGTGGATCAGGCATTGTCGCGTCTAGCCGAGCGGACGCAGTTGATCCGGGCGGGTCGCGGCGTCTATCTCCTTCCGGTCACGAGCAGGTTCGGCACCCGGGCTCCCTCCGTGGAGCAAGCGGTCGAGGGGCTTGCCAGCCAGCGCGGGGAGATCATCGTCACGAGTGGGGCCGTTGCCGCCAACACCCTCGGTCTCACGACACAGGTGCCGGTCCGGTCGGTCTATCTGACTTCCGGCCGCACCCGGAAGATGAGCCTCGGCAAGCAGGTCGTCGAGCTTCGCCACGCGCCTCGTTGGCAGCTCGCCATGGCGCATCGGCCCGCTGGCGAGGCGGTGCGAGCGTTGGCTTGGCTTGGGCCGGAGAAGGCTGAGGCCGCCCTCCAGACACTGAAGCGGAAACTCCCGCCGGGCGCCTTCAGCGAGTTGGTCGCGGTAGCGCCGCAGCTTCCGACCTGGATGGCGCGCAGCGTGGGCAAGGCCGCACATGGCTGATCCCTTTCTCCACCTCCCGATCGAGGATCGGCGGGAGGCGCTCGGCGTCGCGGCCGATCGGTCCGGCCGGCCGGCGCATCTCCTCGAGAAGGACGTGTGGGTGGTCTGGGCGCTCGCCACCTTTACGGCTCGGCGCTCGGCGAACATCTGGTGTTCAAGGGCGGCACGTCGCTGTCCAAAGCCTATCAGGTTATCCAGCGGTTTTCCGAGGACGTCGACCTAACATACGACATCCGGGCGATTGCACCCGACTTGGTGGGCGACGACGGCGAAGCGTTGCCGGAGACCCGTAGCGAGGAAAAACGCTGGTCCAGCGAGCTGCGTAAGCGCCTGCCCAATTGGGTTGAAGGAAGCGTTCAGCCGATCATCGCAGATGCGCTCGCGGCTGAAGCTTTGGCGGCCGCCATCCGCGTCGAGGGCGAGAAGCTGTTCATCGATTACGAAGCCGCGACGGCTGGCTCCGGCTATGTGGCGCCGAGCGTGATGCTCGAATTCGGAGCACGATCGACGGGCGAGCCCGCGAGCTTGCGCGACATCGCCTGCGACGCGTCTGGCCTGATCGAGGGCGTGACCTTTCCCACGGCTCGTCCACGCGTGATGCATGCGGAGCGAACCTTCTGGGAGAAGGCGACGGCCATCCATGTCTTCTGCCTGCAGGAACGCCGGCGCGGCGATCGCTTTGCTCGTCACTGGCACGATGTCGCGCGGTTGGACGAAACCGGTTTTACCCCGTCCGCCTTTGCTGATCGCGATCTGGCGAACGCAGTGGCGCGCCACAAGACCATGTTCTTCGCTGAGAAAGCGCCCGATCGAACGCCCATCGATTACGTGGCGGCTGTCAACGGCGGTCTGCGGCTTGTGCCCGCAGGCGATGGTCTGAAGGCGCTTGAA
>NZ_CAAF010000044.1 GCF_000359125.1 Mesorhizobium sp. STM 4661
TGGAATGACCTCGCGTTTCACACTTCTCGCTGGACAGTGCTATCAACTTGCAAGACTGTCGAAAGGAATGAAAAATGGACGTGACCGCACTCAAGGCCGTGCAGGCGCCGCTGAAGGAGGCCTATCGAGGCGATGCGTCGCGCGCGCTGATCACGCTGAGGGCCAAGGGCTCGATCGACGACGACTCGATCGCTTGCAAGGTCGAGACGGGCAGGGCGCTTGCCGTTGCCGGCCTGCATCCTGCAACCGGCGGTTCCGGGCTCGAACTCTGCTCGGGCGACATGCTGTTGCAGGCGCTGGTCGCCTGCGCCGGCGTGACGTTGAAGGCGGTTGCGACGGCGCTGGAATTCAGGCTCGGCGCCGCCACGGTGGAAGCCGAAGGCGATCTCGATTTTCGCGGCACGCTTGGCGTGGCAAAAGATGCGCCGATCGGCTTCCGCGCCATCCGGCTGAATTTCGGCCTCGACACCGACGAGCCGCAGGAGCGCATCGATGCGCTGCTGAAGCTGACCGAACGCTACTGCGTGGTGCTCCAGACTATCAACCAGAAGCCTGAATTGACGGTAAGCGCACAGCGCTGACGCTGCTATTCTCCCCCCTTGCGGGGGAGATGCCTGGCAAGGCAGAGGGGGGTGCTGTCCCTCGGCCTGCCAGTCGATCATATCCGCGTCATCGGCCGTTTTGTGGTTGGCGCAGGACAATGTGAAGGTTGGCGATCCTTCCCACCCCCTCTGTCCTGCCGGACATCTCCCCCGCAAGGGGGGAGATTGGCTCTCATTCCAGCCTTCGCCGATCACGAAGGAGAAGAAGGCGAGCCGAAATTGCCTACTGTGCCGATGGTTCCTCGGCGTCGCCTTCATCGGTAAAGGGCGAAGCGCTCGGCACGCACTGCACCGACCAGCCGGTCGGTGTCGGCTGCTTCTGGTATTCGGTGACGGCGTTGGTGCACTGTTCGCGGGTGTCGAAGGTGCTGGGCAGCACGACCATCCCGCCCTGAGGACCGGCAATCACCAGATACCAGACCAACGCTACGCTCGAAGCCGCCATGGGAATTTCCTCGCTGTGATTGTTGTGGGAGTTGCGGTGATCCTATCAACTCCGCACGACAGACGAAAGCACGGCAGGGGCGCGGATGGTGCGCCACGGCATCACAGCCGCGTGATAGCTGATCCTTTCCGATTTCCGGAAAGGATCATGCGCTAAGCGTTTGCGGATAACGGCTCAGTTCGTTGCAAAGCAGTAGAACAGGCCGTCGCCGCCGGTGCCCCTCAGTGCCTCCTGGTTGCAGCCGCCGCGTGAAGCGTGCGAGGAATTCCACGATTTGGCGGCAGCCGAATCGTCGAGGCCGGTGCGGTCATGATGTCCCATCATCGCCGCGCCTTCGGCGCCGCTCATAGTCCAGTCGCCGCAGGTCTGGTCGGCGATCTTCGTGCCATCGGGCTTGGAGCCGGTCAGTATGTCGTGCCGGTTGGGCTTGTCGCCGCGGCCGTTGACGACTTCGCCCTTTTCGTCGAGCGCTGTCTGCTTGGTGATGGCATTGGCGTCGCTGTGCAGCGAAGCGACGTCGTCGGCGATCTTGACGCCCTTGGCGTCGAACCATGGCCCCTTGCCGATGCGGTCGCGTGCATCGGTATCGCTGGTCGAGAGATAGGCAGCCCAGGTCTTGCCGGTGATGCCGGCGGCTTCGGCCAGCGAGGCGCAATGCGCGTCCGCACCCTTCAGCCCACCGAGATCGGCGCCCTTGCCGGATCCCACGCTGGTGACGAAGAAACTCATCGTCGCATCCTGTGACGAGGCGACGCCGGCGGCTGCAAGCAAGGTGGCGGCGGTAACGAGAAGCAGTCTGCGCATGGTGGTCCTCCGGTTTCGAATGTTACATTCGAAGAACGTAGCCGGAGGCCTATTTCATCCCTCCTGGACTCAGGTTTTATTCCGGCTGCCGGTAGGCGACAAAGCGGTTGTGCTTGGCCTGGAAGATCAGCCCGGTTTCCTTCAGGTCCGGGCTGGCCAGCGGCACGATGCGCTTGGCGATCTCTGAGGGGTGCGGCAGCGTTTCCGGATCCTCGCCGGGCACCGCCTGCGCGCGCATGGCGGTGCGGGTGGCGCCGGGGTCGGCGGCGTTGACGCGTAGCGGCAGGTTTTCCGCCTCATGCGCCCAGGAGCGCATCATCGCTTCGACCGCCGCCTTCGAGGCCGCGTAGGGTGCCCAGAAGGCGCGCGCCGAATGCGCGGCGTTCGACGACAGGATGATGGCGCGGCCGGCGTCGGAAAGCCTCAGCAGCGGGTCGACCGAGCGGATCAGCCGCCAGGTCGAGGTGACGTTGATGGTCATCACCTTCTCGAAGGTCTTGGCCTCGACATGGCCGATCGGCGAGATGACGCCGAGCACGGCGGCGTTGGCGACGAGGATGTCGAGCTTGCCCCAGCGCTCATGGATGGCGCCGCCCAGCCGGTCGATTCCTGCCATGTCGGCAAGATCGAGCGGCACCAGTGTCGCTTGTCCGCCAGCCGCCTTGATCTGGTCGTCGAGTTCCTCCAGCCCGCCGACAGTGCGGGCGACCGCAATCACATGCGCACCGGCGGCGGCCAACTCCTTGGCGATGAAATAACCGATGCCGCGCGAGGCGCCGGTGACGACCGCAACGCGGCCGGAGAGGTCGAGGTCAGGGGTCACCGGGCAACTCCAAAGGTTAGTGCTCTATGGCGGACTTGGCTCTGCCTCTTCAATTGGCGAAAGCGAAGATGAGGGTGCAATCTCCCCCCTTGCGCCCCTTGCGGGGGAGATCGGATATTCCGCCGGTTTCGCCAATCACAGTTGCGACAGGACCCTAAGCCCCGCTCGCTGCCAGCAGCGACAGCGTGCGCACATTGTCGGAGCCTTCGAAGTCGGCAAGCCGCGTCGGGTATTGCCCCGTAAAACAGGCGTCGCAGAATTGCGGCTGTTCATTGTCGCGCCCGGCTTCGCCGACAGCGCGGTAGAGCCCGTCGATACTGAGGAAGCCGAGCGAATCGACGCGGATGAAATCGGCCATCTCCTCCACCGACATGCGCGACGCGAGCAGCTTCGATTTCTCCGGCGTGTCGACGCCATAGAAGCAGGAGGCGCGCGTCGGCGGCGAGGCGATGCGCATATGCACTTCCTTGGCGCCGGCGTCGCGCACCATCTGCACGATCTTCTGGCTGGTGGTGCCGCGCACGATCGAGTCGTCGACCAGCACCACGCGCTTGCCCTCTATCATGCGGCGGTTGGCGTTGTGCTTGAGCTTGACGCCCATGTGGCGGATGGAATCGCCGGGCTGGATGAAGGTGCGGCCGACATAGTGGTTGCGGATGATGCCGAGCTCGAACGGAATGCCCGCCGCCTGGGAGAAGCCGATTGCCGCCGGCGTGCCCGAATCCGGCACCGGCACGACGATGTCGGCCTCCACGGGGCTTTCGAGCGCCAGCTCGGCGCCGATGCGCTTGCGCACTTCGTAGACATTGCGGCCTTCGACCGAGGAATCGGGACGCGCGAAATAGACATATTCGAAGATGCAGAAGCGGGTCTTCTGCGGCTCGAAGGGGAACAGGCTCTCAATGCCCTTGGCGGTGACGACGACCATCTCGCCCGGTTTCAGGTCGCGCACGAAACGCGCGCCGATGATGTCGAGCGCGCAGGTTTCGGAAGCCAGGATCCAGGCGCCGTCGAGATCGCCCAGCACCAGCGGGCGGATGCCGAGCGGATCGCGGCAGCCGATCATCTTCTTGGCCGTCATCGCCACCAGCGAGAAGGCGCCTTCGACCTGGCGCACCGCGTCGATGAAGCGCGAATTCAGGTCGCGCTCCTTGCTGGTGGCGACCAGATGCAGAAGCGTCTCGGTGTCGGAGGTCGACGAAAAGATCGCGCCCTGTTTCTGCAGCGCCCGCTGCACGGTCATGGCGTTGGTGAGGTTGCCATTGTGGGCGACGGCGAAACCGCCATCGGCGAGTTCGGCGAAAAATGGCTGGATGTTGCGCAGGCCGGCGCCGCCGGTGGTGGCATAGCGCGTGTGGCCGATGGCCCGGTTGCCTTGCAGGCTGTCGATGACATGCTGCTTGGTGAAAGTGTCGCCGATCAGGCCGACATGGCGTTCGACATGGAACTGGGTGCCGTCATAGGAGACGATGCCGGCCGCTTCCTGGCCACGATGCTGCAAAGCGTGCAGACCGAGTGTGACGATGGCCGCGGCGTCCTGCCGGCCAAAAATGCCGAACACCCCGCATTCGTCATGGAAATGGTCGTCGGCTTCGGCGGAAAGCACGTCGTCTGCGTCTGCCTTCGAAACTGCCATCGGGCTCAAGCTCCGCTAAAAACGCCATATAGGGCGATCACGCGTCGAAAGCAACGCACGCCGTGCGGCATTCACATCATCGTTGGTCCCGTCGCGCCGCGGATCGTGGGCTGTCCGGCCTCAGTTTGCCGGCGCCGGAGTGGCGGGCGGGTTGGCTGGCGCGTTGTCGGCCGGCGCGTCGGTTTCGCTGTCGTCGGGCGCCGGGGCGTCAGCCGCCGGTGCGTCGGGAGCCGCCGGCGTCTCGGCGCCGGCCTCGGGGGCGGCCGGCTGATTCGGATTGAGCCTCTTGAGGATGGTGTTTTCCGGATCCTCGGGCAGCAGGCTTTCGAGCTTGGCGCCGATCGATTCGAGCAGCGGCCGCGATTTGGCGTTGGCGACCCAGCCTGGAGCCTTAGTGCCGGCCAGCCAGTTGAAGAACAGCAAGGCCACGGCAACGACCAGGATGCCGCGCGCCGCGCCATAGAGGAAGCCCAGCGTGCGGTCGAGCGCACCGATCCTGGAATCGATGATCCAGTCCGCGAGCTTCATGGTGATGACGGAAACCACGATCAGCGCGACGACGAAGACGATGCCGGCGGACGCCGCCATGGCGATCTTCTCATTCTCGATATAGGGCTGAACGTAAGGCAGGACCGGCTTGTAGAGGAAGAACGCCGCGGCCGCCGCTGCTATCCAGGCGATGATGGACAGGATCTCGCGTGAAAAGCCGCGGACCATGGCGAGCATCGCCGAGACCAGGGTGAAGCCGACGAGAATTCCGTCAAGCAGCGTAATCGGCATGTCTTTTGCCCCACTCCGATCTCTTTTTCACGACTCGGGCGAGCCGCGTCACTCTTGCTCGTCGGCGCGGCTGCGCCGTGAGCCGGCTATGCGCGCCACGAGGTCGGCAAGCTCGGTGGGCTGGAAAGCGCCGGCCCCTATCCCCCCGGCCCCATTGCCACCAACAAGTTCCTCGCTGCCCAAGGGCAGAACCGCGCTTCCAAAACCCAGCTTTTCGGCTTCCTTGAGGCGCTGCTGCGCGTGCGCAACCGGCCTCACGGCGCCCGAAAGGCTGATTTCGCCGAAATAGACGCAATCGGCCGGAAGGGCAAGACCGGTGAGCGAGGAAACCAACGCCGCCGCCACCGCAAGATCGGCAGCCGGCTCCGTGATGCGGTAGCCGCCGGCGACGTTGAGATAGACATCGTGCGTGCCGAAGCGGACCCCGCAATGGGCTTCGAGAACGGCGAGGATCATCGACAGCCGGGCGCCGTCCCAGCCGACGACGGCGCGGCGCGGCGTGCCCAGCGACGACGGCGCCACCAGCGCCTGGATCTCGACCAGCACCGGACGCGTGCCTTCCATGCCGGCGAAAACCGCCGCACCCGGCGATTTTGCATGGCGTTCGCCGAGAAACAGCTCGGACGGATTGGCGACCTCGCGCAGGCCCTTGTCCGACATTTCGAAGACACCGATCTCGTCGGTCGGCCCGAACCGGTTCTTCACCGTGCGCAGGATGCGGTAGTGGTGGCCGCCTTCGCCCTCGAAATAGAGCACGGCGTCGACCATGTGCTCGACGACGCGCGGCCCGGCGATCTGGCCTTCCTTGGTGACGTGGCCGACGAGCACGATCGCCGCGCCTGTGGATTTCGCATAGCGGATCATCGCCTGGGCGGCGGCGCGCACCTGGGTGACGGTGCCGGGCGCCGAATCGGCCATGTCGGTCCACAGGGTCTGGATCGAATCGAGGATCACCAGGTCCGGCCGCTTGCCGTCGGCGATGGTGGCCAGGATGTCCTCGACATTGGTCTCGGCCGCAAGCTCGACCGGCGTGTCGGCGACGCCGAGCCGCTGCGCCCGCAGCCTGATCTGGGCGACGGCCTCTTCGCCCGAGACATAGACGATGCGGTGGCCCTTTGCGGCGAGTGCCGCGGCCGCCTGGGTCAAAAGTGTCGACTTGCCGATCCCCGGATCACCGCCGACCAGCAGCGCTGAGCCCCGCACGAAACCGCCGCCGGTGGCGCGGTCGAGCTCGCCGATGCCGGAGACGATGCGCGGCGCATCCTCGATGTCGCCCGACAGGCTGGTCAGCACAACGGCGCGGCCCTTGCGGGCGTTGCGCGTGTTGGCCGGACCCGAGCCGATGCCGCCTGCCGTGCCTTCCTCGACCAGCGTATTCCACTCGCCGCAGGCATCGCATTTGCCGGCCCAGCGCTGGTGCACCGATCCGCAATTCTGGCAGATGAACTGGACGCGGGACTTGGCCAAACTGCTACCTTCCCGCCAATTGGCGCGCGCCGTGATCCTTCGCGCCCCCCTCTGTCCTGCCGGACATCTCCCCCACGAGGGGGGAGATCGGATTGCGCGTCGGGCTTCGCCAATTTTCAGCGTTGCAGAAAAGAAGGCTGGCGTAGGTGACGGCCAATCTCCCCCCTTGTGGGGGAGATGTCCGGCAGGACAGAGGGGGGCGCCGTAGAGCGCTTCTGTCCCGCATCTCTGGTGCGACGTCGGACAAGCGGCTACTCAAACCTCTCCGCGATATGATGCTCCTCGGCAAGGTCGGAGAAGCGGGTGAACTCGCCCTGGAAGGCGAGGCTGACCGAGCCGGTCGGCCCATGGCGCTGCTTGGCGACGATGACCTCGGCCTTGCCGCGCATCTCGTTCATCTCGTTTTCCCATTTGATATATTCGTCGGTGCCGGGCTTCGGCTCGCGGTTCTTCAGATAATATTCCTCGCGGAAGACGAACATCACCACGTCGGCGTCCTGCTCGATCGAGCCCGATTCGCGCAGATCCGAGAGCTGCGGGCGCTTGTCGTCGCGGCTTTCGACCTGACGCGACAACTGCGACAGCGCAATGATCGGCACGGCAAGCTCCTTGGCCAGCGCCTTCAGCCCGGTGGTGATCTCGGTGATTTCCTGCACGCGGTTCTGCGAGGATTTCGAGCTCGATCCCTGCATGAGCTGGATATAGTCGATGACGATGACGTCGAGGCCGCGCTGGCGCTTCAGGCGACGCGCGCGGGCCGACAACTGGGCAATGGAGATACCGCCGGTCTGGTCGATGAACAGCGGGATCTTCTGCATGGTCTGCGAGCAGGCGACCAGCTTCTCGAAATCCATTTCGGAAATCTCGCCGCGGCGGATCTTCGACGACGGGATTTCGGTCTGCTCGGAAATGATGCGGGTGGCGAGCTGTTCCGACGACATTTCGAGCGAGAAGAAGCCGACGACGCCGCCATTGGCCGCCTTGAACGAGCCGTCGGCCTGCTGCGCCGGCACATAGGCCTCGGCGATGTTGAAGGCCATGTTGGTGGCAAGCGAGGTCTTGCCCATGCCGGGCCGGCCGGCGATGATGATCAGGTCGGACGGCTGCAGGCCGCCCATGCGGCGATCGAGATCGCGCAAGCCCGTGGCGACGCCCGACAAATGCCCGTCGCGCATATAGGCGGCGTTGGCCATGTCGACGGCGGTCTTGACCGCGTCGGTGAAGCTCTCGAAGCCGCCATCGTAGCGGCCGGTCTCGGCCAGCTCGAACAGGCGCCGCTCGGCATCCTCGATCTGCTCGGATGGCGACATGTCGACCGGCGCGTCATAGGCGATGTTGACCATGTCCTCGCCGACGGTGATCAGCGCGCGCCGCGTGGCGAGATCGTAGATGGCGCGGCCATAATCGGCGGCGTTGACGACGGTGACCGCCTCGACGGCCAGCCGCACGACATACTGTGCCACCGTCATGTCGCCGACCTTCTCGTCGGCCGGCAGGAACGTCTTCAGCGTGATCGGCGTCGCCACCTTGCCCATGCGGATGAGTTCAGCCGCGACCTCGAAGATCTTTCTGTGCAGCGGCTCGTAGAAATGGCCTGACTTGAGGAAGTCCGAGACGCGGTAGAAGGCATCGTTGTTGACGAGGATGGCGCCGAGCAGCGCCTGCTCGGCCTCGATATTGTTCGGTGCCTCGCGATAGAGCGGTTGCTCCGCGACGCCGAATTTTCGCGCTGCCTCAGCCATGATGTCCCCGATTTCGATCCCGGCTTTTCGATAACAGAACGAGAAAGAGCCGGTGCTGACTTATATACATCACTCGTGCTCAATCAGCGTTGATGCCCGCTGTTCACAGGGACGGCAAACCGTCCACAGGACAGAATTCCGGGGCTCTGATTCCAGTTGACTCGGCAAGGTCGCGATTCTACGCGATGCGTTGAACAAATCAAGAACAAAATCGAAGAGGAGGAAGCGGCACCAGGAATCGGCGCGAGACTAGATTGTGTCGCCCCAGTCGAGCCGGCGCGCCAGCCTGAACGCATCGCCATCGCGCTTGGTGAACAGTTTTTCGCCGGCGCTGCCGTCCTTTTCGCAAAGCTTGAGCAGAACCTTGCCTGAACCGGATTTCGGCGGCGCGATCACCCGCGCGGCACGGGATGGGGCAGGGTGCCGCGAGGCGGCGACATAGATGAATTTCTCGTCCTCCCATGGCACGTCGGCATCCTTGGCCAGCCGGTGCAGGCGCGAGCGGGCGACGCGGCGCGAAAAATGGCACCAGTCGGGCGCCGCGAGCGGGCAGGGCAACTCATGCGGGCAAGGGGCAAGGACATGCGCGCCGGCCTCGATCAATTGCCGGCGAACGGCAAGGATGCGCTGCCATCCGGCCGGCGTGCCCGGCTCGACGACGAGGAGTGTATCGGCCGTGAGCTGCCAGAGTCGATCGACGAGTTTGGGCAGTGACGCCGGCGCGATTTCGTCCAGCACATAGGCACAGGTGACAAGATCGGCCGGCTCGAGATCGCCAAGGTCGATGGTGACATCGCCGGTCAGCCAGGTGGTGCCGGCGGTGATGGCGTCAGTGGCAAGCGTTTCCCCGATCTTGCGCACAGTGGCGCTGGCCTCCAGCAACACCGCCTGTTGGAGATCGGGCCAGAGGTCGACCGTGGCCCAAAGCACCGTACCAGGCCCGGCGCCGACATCGAGCAGGGTTTTTGGCGCATAATCGGGCCGCGCCTCGCTGATCGCGTCCAGGCTGGCGCGGACGGCGGCGTAGGTCGCCGGCAGCCGCGTCGCCAGATAGGCCTTCACCGCCATCTCCTCGGCCATGTGCAGGCGGCCGTCGCGAAGCTCGGCGCGGTAGCGGTCCGACAGCGTCCTTGCCGCTTGCTTGAGCACCGGCAGCGGCACCTTTTCGAGGAGGCGCTCGACGCCTTGCCGAAGTGGACCGGGCAACTCCATCACGCACCCCGAGGCGCAAGCAGGATGACCGAGGCGCCGATGATGCAGAGCGCGGCGCCGGCAAGATCCCAGCGGTCGGGACGCACGCCTTCCAGCAGCCACAGCCAACCCAGCGATGCGGCTATGTAAATGCCGCCATAGGCGGCATAGGCGCGGCCGGCGGTTGACGTGTCGACCAGTGCCAGCAGGAAGGCGAACAAAGCGAGGCAGACGAGGCCCGGCGCCAGCCACAGCGGTGACTTTTCCAGCCGCCACCATGCCCAGAACGAAAAACAGCCGGCGATCTCGGCAAGCGCTGCGGCGACATAGAGGAGATAGGTCATGAAAAAAGGTCTCGCGGTGGCGAGACCTTTTTCAGCATGCGGGCGTGTAATGGCAAGCGGCAATGGCGCAGTCGCCGGGGTCTATTCCGGATCCGCGACTTTGCGGCGGCGGGCGGGCTTGGCGACCGGGGCTTTTTCGCGATGACCCATATCGCGCATCTCCAGCGCTTTCTCGCATTTGGCCATGTAGTCGCGGGTCATCGGCAGCGTGTCGTTCCTCTTGGCGATCTGGATCTGGAAGATCACCAGATCCTGCCAGCGGAAGGCGGCCTCGGAGGCTGCGAGATAAAACTCCCACATGCGGCAGAAACGCTCGTCATAGATCGCCTTGGCCTTGTCGCGGTTGGCGGCGAAGCGCTGGCCCCAGTGCTTCAGCGTGTCGGCATAGTGCAGCCGCAGCATCTCGATGTCGGTGACCACCAGCCCCGACTTCTCGATCGCCGGCATCACTTCCGAGAGCGAGGGAATGTAGCCGCCCGGGAAGATATATTTGCGGATGAAGGCGCTGGTTGCCCACGGCACGCCGGATCGGCCGATCGTGTGCAGCAGCATGACGCCATCCGGCTTCAGCAGCGTCGCCGATTTTTCGAAGAAGGTGCGGAAATGGTTGACGCCGACATGCTCGAACATGCCGACCGAGACGATGCGGTCGAAACGCTCGTTGAGTTCGCGATAGTCCTTCAATTCGAAATGCACCCGGTTTTCCAGGCCTTGCGCATGAGCGCGGTCGGTCGCGACGCCATGCTGCTCGGTCGACAAGGTTACGCCCTGGACATCGACGTCGAAGGATTTCGCCAGATACAGGCCGAGCCCGCCCCAGCCGGAGCCGATGTCGAGCACCGTCTGGCCGGCCTTCAGCCTGAGCTTGGCGGCGATGTGGCGCTTCTTGGCGGCCTGCGCCTCGTCGAGCGTCATGTCGGGCTGCTCGAAATAGGCGCAGGAATACTGCATGTCCTGATCGAGAAAGAGTTGGTAGAGGTCGCCCGACAGATCGTAGTGGCGCTGCACGTTGCGGCGCGAACGCGACGCCGTGTTGATCTGATGCAGGCGGCGGAAGGCGTGGCGCAGGCCCTCGATCGCCTTCGACCAGGTGGCGTCGATGCCGCCGCTGCCCATGTTCTGGAAGGCAATGCGCATCAGTCCGAGAACGCCCCCTTCAAGGATGTCGAGCTCGCCGTCCATATAGGCTTCCGGTACCGCCAGCATCGGATCGAAGGTGATGGCACGCTCGGCATGCCTGGTCTTGATGTGCATGTGCACCGGTTCGCCGGAGCCATCGCCGAAAATCACCGTCAAGCCCTTCGGCCCGGTTACCTTGAGATGGCCTGTGCGCACCAGGCGGTCGAGTACGCGCTTCAACAGAATATTCATGACCAAACGTCCCCTCTCAGTCAGACAGGCTGTTCGCGCATGAAATCGCTACCGAATTTCGGCAAGGGAGCATGCGCCCTAGTCAACATCCACAACGTCCGTTGCGCTTCCAAAGGACGCGCAACGCTGCAGTCTGCAACAATATATAGGGGTTCGAAAAGTTCCTTTTGGCACAAAAATGCCCGGGCGAGAGGCCCGGGCATTGGTCCAGAAAGGACTGGAAGCCGACGAATTGATTTAGGCGCCGATCCGACGCTTCGTAAGGCGCGATTACGCGTTGTCTTCCTCGCCTTCGAACTCGACATTGGGGTCGAAGAAATTTTCCGGTCGCGCATTGTCGTTGATGTCGTCGCCATAGATGGCTTCGGCGGTGGTCAGCGTCTCGCCCTTGGCCTGGCGCTCGGCTTCGTCGGCCGTGCGGGCGATGTTGAGCGTTACGGTGACCTCGACTTCCGGATGCAGCGCGATCGCCACATTGGTGACACCGATGGTCTTGATCGGCTGGTTGAGCAGGATCTGGTTGCGGTTGACCGAGAAGCCTTCCGCTGTCAGCAGCTCGGCGATGTCGCGGGTCGACACCGAACCGTAGAGCTGGCCGGTCTCGCCGGCCGAACGCACGGCGATGAAGCTCTTGCCGTCTAGCTTTTCCGAAACCTGCGCGGCTTCCGACTTGCGCTCGAGGTTGCGGGCTTCGAGCTGGGCGCGCTGTCCCTCGAACTTCTTCTTGTTGGCTTCGTTGGCGCGCAGCGCCTTGCCCTGCGGCAAAAGGAAATTGCGGGCAAACCCGTCCTTGACCTTGACGGTATCGCCCATCTGGCCGAGGCGGGAAACGCGTTCGAGAAGAATGACTTCCATGGTTTTGTCCTTCTGTTTGGGCGCCAATCACCGGGATCGACGCCGAATTGTTTGGAACAGGACAGGAAGCTTGAGCGCCTTGGCGCCTATGTCGCTGTCCTGCCTGTCGCGGCAGTTAGGGGCATGTTTGCCCCAACCCGGGATTTGATGCAGACCCTGCGGCGCCCGTCGCCGTGGGAAGAAGCGGGCGGCGAACCGCCCGCTTGGGTTTTACCGAACCACGTAGGGCAGCAGGCCGAGGAAGCGGGCGCGCTTGATCGCCTTGGCGAGTTCGCGCTGCTTCTTCTGGCTGACCGCGGTGATGCGCGACGGCACGATCTTGCCGCGCTCGGAAATGTAGCGCTGCAGCAGACGCACGTCCTTGTAGTCGATCTTGGGCGCGTTGGCGCCGGAGAACGGGCAGGTCTTGCGGCGGCGATGGAACGGGCGCCGGGTCGGGATCTGATTGATGTCGACCATTATTCTGCACCCCCTTCAAGGCTGCGTGGCGGACGGTCACCGCGGTCGCGATCGCCGAAGCTGCGCGGCGGACGATCGCCACGGTCGCCGCGATCGCGGTCGCCGAACGAGCGCGGGCCGCGGTCGCCACGGTCGCGGTCGCCGAAGCCGCCGCGCTCCGAGCGCTCTTCGCGCTTCTGCATCATCGCCGACGGGCCTTCCTCATGCGCATCGACCTTGATGGTGAGGAAACGCAGCACATCCTCGGACAGGCCCATCTGGCGCTCCATCTCGTTGAGCGCGGCGGGCGGGCAGGTGATGTCCATCAGCGTGTAATAGGCCTTCCGGTTTTTGTTGACCCGGTAGGTGAGGGACTTCAGTCCCCAATTCTCAACCCGGCCGACGGACCCGCCATTCGCGGAGATGACGCCCTTGTACTGTTCGACAAGCGCATCGACCTGCTGCTGCGAGAGGTCCTGCCGGGCAAGAAACACATGTTCGTAGAGAGCCATACAGTTCTTTGCCTTTCTTCGTTTCTCTCCCGGTTCCCGGCGGCAAAAGCCTCTGCAACTTCTCTGACCCGCTGGTCCCGAAAGGGGGCGGGGAAGAAAGGAGCATCACGAGACGGTCGAGAGCGGAGACACGGGAGGCGGAAACGCTTCTGGCTTCACACGAAGATTTTCGAAAAAACCTCCGGCCCTCCGTTCAGCCCCCAGCAAGGACCGGCAGATTGCGGGCGTCTATACAGCAATCCGGCGAGAAGGCAAGGGCACGCGGAAAGCTTGTCGTAAGCACACGAGTTGTCCGGATTAGGTGGCAGATGAGTTGTCCGGTTTTCTGTCTCTGACGAGGAGACGTCGCGCCGGCGCAGGCTCAGCTTGTATGCGGGCCAAGCTTGTCCACCGTTTCGGGGAAGAAGTCGGGCGCCGCGCGGCGCTTGCCGAACATCATATCGTATTGCAGCAGGCGGAAATTGTTGATGGCCGGGTCGATGTTCTTCTGCCGTGCCCAGTCGGGGATGGCCTCGCCCGCCGGCGTCAGCAACAAATTGCGGTCGACGACGCGGTAGCGCTCTCGCATCTGGCCAAGGAAACCGGTGTAGTAGGGATGGCTGATCCCGGCCGTGGTCAGGATATGATAGGGCAGGAAAGCCGGGCTCACCGCGCCCATATCCTCGGCCGGACCGGTGCGGTTCGACCATATGATCAGCGGCGTCTGGTGATGCAGCAGCATCTGGTCGGCCGGCTCCTTGCGCGGCGCGACATTGTCCTTCATGAAGCCCGTCTCGACATAGACCGGGCCAAGCGGCGGCAGATGGTCGCCGAAGAAGGCGATGACCGTCGGTCGGTCGCGTTTCTTGGCCCATTCGATGAGGCGCTCAAGGCCGCGATCCGCATCCGAAGAGCCTTCCGTGTAGCTCAACAGCGATTCACGCGCCCACTGGCTGATCGGCGCCTGCACCTTGTGGGTCGGGTTGTAGTAGCGGTAGGGCTCGTAGGGCCCGTGGTTCTGCAGGCTGACGGCGAAGAAGAAGACGGGATCGGCGCTGGCGTCGGCCTCGCGGATGATCTCGTCGGTCATCGACGCGTCGGATGCCAGCGGCCCGCGCTTTTGCATCGGCGGCAATGTCTCGTCCGACTTGAAGTCGTTGAAGCCGAAATCGGCGTAGACCGCGCCCCGGTTCCAGAACCAGTTGGTGCCCGGATGAATGGCGCGGGCCCGGTAGCCCTCGCTCTTCAGGAAGGTCGCAAGCGAGGGGGTCGTTGTGCGCACATATTGCTGATAGGGAATGCTGCCCGCCGGCAGGAAGGCGTTCGAAAAGCCGGTCAGCGCCTCGAACTCGATGTTGGCGGTCATGCCGCCGAATTCCGGCGAGAACATGTAGCCCGAGCGCAGCGCCCGCACATTGGGGATCGGGTCGGGTGTGATGGTGACGCCCGGCAGCCTGGTCGAATCCCAGAAGGATTCGCTCATGACGACGATGATGTCGGGCTTCTCGGCCGGCATCGTGGCCGTCACACCGGGCCTGTCGATCGCCGCGATCGCCTTGTCGGAATAACCGGCGGGCGCCGAGACATGCGCCATCGGCACGTTGAGCGCGAAGGCGAGCGCAAAACCGTTGGAGGCGTAGTTTTCCTTCTGGTCCCACATGATCGGAATGATCTGCAGCCGGTCGCGGGTCCACGAGAAGGTGGCGTAATCCATGATCGAGACGAAAAACGCGAGCAGCGGCACCGTCAGCGTCAGCCGCGCAAGGCGGCCCTTGCGGCTGAGCGCCGGCACCCGGCGGCGCCACACCCGCCAGCCATAGACGAGCAGCGACAGGCCGCCGACGATGCCGATCGCCATGGCGATGGCGGTCCCCGGGCGCTCGCGCACCAGAAGCGGCATCAGCGCCACGATCTGGCGGGAATAGAGGAAATCGGTCGGATAGAGCGGATCGCCGAGATAAAGCGACTTCTGGTGGCCGACAAAGGCCAGCGCCAGCGTCAGCGGCGCGACGATCATCAGGCTCTGGTGACTGCGGCCGAGCACGGCGTCGAGCCCGATCAGGACCAGCGCGAAAATGATGATGGTGGTCCAGCCCGGCTTGAAGGGCTGCAGGAAGAAGGAGACAGTACCGGCGAAGTCGCCGCGTACGATCAATTCGATCGCAAACACCAGGATGGCGGCGGCGAGCAGGCTGGCGAGGCCATAGCGGATAACCGGCCATTTCCGCCCCGGCAAATAGCCGGTGGACGGATCGCCTTCCAGAAACTGTGGCGCAGCCTTGCCTGCGCCTTTCCTAATCCTTGCCACCTTGATCTTTCCCCGGCCCGTAACATTAGCTTCACTGAAATGTCATCGTACTGTCACGAAAAGCTAGCGCCTGTGGCGAAAATAAGAAGAGCCAGCAAACGAATCGTGAGCGATTTTCATCATGAGTGATCGCCAAAAAGCCTTTTGGAACAGGCGCTCGGCCGCCGCCACTGTGCCGAAACCGTCGCGGATCGGCCTATCGCGGACTTGACTTGGCCGGCCGCCTTGGTCACAGGCAGGGAAAACCAGCCTCTGGGGAGCAGCTATGGCCGTCGCATTCACCTTTCCGGGACAAGGCAGCCAGGCTGTCGGCATGGGCAAGGATCTCGCCGAAGCTTTTGTCGAATCGCGAAAAATCTTCGAAGAGGTCGACGACGCGCTTGGTGAAAACCTGTCGAAGCTGATCTGGGAGGGGCCGGAAGAGACGCTGACGCTGACCGCCAATGCCCAGCCGGCGCTGATGGCGGTCTCGCTTGCCGCGATCCGGGCGCTGGAATCGCGCGCCTTCTCGCTGAAGGACAAGGTCGCCTATGTCGCCGGACATTCGCTCGGCGAATATTCGGCACTTGCCGCCGCCGGTTTCGTTTCGGTCGCGGACGCTGCCCGGCTGCTGCGCATCCGCGGCAACGCCATGCAGGCGGCGGTGCCGGCCGGCGAGGGCGCCATGGCGGCGATCATCGGGCTGGAACAGGCCGACGTCGAAGCCGCCTGCGCAGAGGCGTCCAAGGGTTCCATCTGCCAGATCGCCAACGACAATGGCGGTGGCCAGTTGGTGATTTCCGGCGCCAGGGCCGCGGTCGAGCTGGCGGCGAAACTGTGCACGGAAAAGGGCGCCAAGCGGGCATTGATGCTGCAGGTCTCGGCGCCTTTCCATTCGGCGCTGATGAAGCCGGCCGCCGAGATCATGCGCGAGGCGCTTGCCGGGGTCACCAAGAACGCGCCGGTCGTGCCCGTGGTCTCGAACGTTACGGTCGCCCCGACCAGCGATCCGGACGAGATCGCGCGGCGCCTGGTCGAGCAGGTAACGGGACGCGTGCGCTGGCGCGAAACGGTGGAATGGTTCGGCGCCAACGGCGTTTTGACGCTCTATGAAATCGGCGCCGGCAAGGTGCTGTCGGGACTAGCGCGGCGCATCAACCGCGACATCGCCACCGGCGCCGTCGGCACGGCGGCCGATGTCGAGGCGGCACTGGCGGCGCTTGGTTGAGCCACTTCACTTGAATTGACCGACGCTCGGCCACGTGAATACATGCATCGCAACAAGGTGCGACATGCCCACATCGATCCGTCTTTCTCCTAAAGTCGAGCAGCGCCTGGATTTTCTCGTGGCCAAGACCGGCCGCAGCGAGGCTGATCATGTGCGTGAGTTTGTCGAGCGCGGGCTGGAGGACATTGAGGACTATTATCTTGCCGCGGAGATGCTGGAGCGGATAAGGCGCGGCGAGGACGAAATCGTGAAAGCCGAGGAATTCTGGCGCGGCGACACCTAAAGTCGAATCAGCCGGCCTGCCTGATTTTGAGAAGAGGATAGGATATGTTCGAACTGACCGGCCGCAAGGCGCTCGTCACCGGCGCATCTGGAGGCATCGGCGAGGCGATCGCCAGGGTGCTGCATGCGCAAGGCGCCATCGTCGGCCTGCATGGCACCCGTGTCGAGAAACTCGAGGCGCTGGCCGCTGAACTCGGCGATCGGGTCAAGCTGTTTCCCGCCAATCTTGCCGATCGCGACGAGGTCAAGGTGCTCGGCCAGAAGGCGGAGGCCGATCTCGAAGGTGTCGACATCCTGGTCAACAATGCCGGCATCACCAAGGACGGACTGTTCGTGCGCATGGCGGACGCCGATTGGGATAGCGTGCTCGAGGTCAATCTGACCGCAATGTTCCGGCTGACCCGCGAGCTCACCCATCCGATGATGCGGCGCCGGCACGGCCGCATCATCAACATCACCTCGGTCGTCGGCGTCACCGGCAATCCCGGCCAAACCAATTACTGCGCCTCCAAGGCCGGCATGATCGGTTTTTCCAAGTCGCTGGCGCAGGAGATCGCGACCCGCAACATAACCGTCAATTGCGTCGCCCCGGGCTTTATCGAATCGGCGATGACCGACAAGCTCAACGACAAGCAGAAGGAGGCGATCATGGCGGCGATCCCGAGCCGGCGCATGGGCACCAGTGCCGAAGTGGCCTCCGCCGTCGCCTACCTCGCCTCCAACGAGGCTGCCTATGTCACCGGCCAGACCATTCACGTGAATGGCGGCATGGCGATGATTTGACAGTTGCGGGAAAACACCCCATTTCGCCTTGGACCCAGACCGATTTTCGTGTAATGCGGCCCGCAACCCGGCGGTTCGGGCAAAACCGGTCTGGTGCCGTTGCGTTTCTGGCAGGACCATCTTTCAGCTTGATTAGCGGCATTCTGCCCGCTAACGAAGACAGACAAACAAAAGACGAGGATGCCCCAAATGAGTGACACCGCAGAGCGCGTCAAGAAGATCGTCATCGAGCACCTTGGCGTCGATGCCGACAAGGTGACGGAGCAGGCGAGCTTCATCGATGATCTGGGCGCGGACAGCCTCGACACGGTCGAACTCGTCATGGCGTTCGAAGAAGAGTTCGGCGTCGAGATTCCCGACGATGCGGCCGAGACCATCCTGACAGTCGGCGACGCCGTCAAGTACATCGACAAGGCCTCGGCCTGAGGCTTTCCGCAGGCATCACCGGGGAGGACCTGCGATGAGGCGTGTCGTCGTCACGGGCCTTGGGCTGCTTTCGCCGTTCGGCATGGGCTTCGAGCATAGCTGGAAGGAACTCCTGACCGGCCGCAGCGCCGCCAAGCGCATCACCGAGTTCGAAGTGGAGGATCTTGCCTGCAAGATCGCCCATGTCATTCCACGCGGCAACGGCGAGAACGCTACCTTCAATCCCGAGGCCGTTCTCGAGCCGAAGGAACTGCGCAAGATCGGCGACTTCATCCTTTACGGGATCGCGGCCGCCGACGAGGCGCTTAAGGACTCTGGCTGGGCGCCGAAGACGCATGAGGAGCAGTGCGCCACCGGCGTGCTGATCGGGTCCGGCATCGGCGGCATCGAAGGCATCGCCGAGAACGCGATGATCCTGAAGGAGCGTGGTCCGCGCCGCATCAGCCCGTTCTTCATCCCCGGCCAAATCATCAATCTCGTCTCCGGCCAGGTTTCGATCCGGCACGGGTTGAAAGGCCCCAACCACGCCGTCGTCACCGCTTGCTCCACTGGCGCCCACGCCATCGGCGATGCCGCCCGGCTGATCATGTGGGGCGATGCCGACGTCATGGTCGCGGGCGGCGCCGAAGCGCCGGTGACGCGGCTGTCGATCGCCGGCTTCGCCGCTTGCCGGGCGCTGTCCACCGACCGCAACGACGCTCCGCAAACGGCATCGCGTCCCTATGACCGCGACCGCGACGGCTTCGTCATGGGCGAGGGCGCCGGCGTCGTCGTGCTGGAGGCCCTCGAACATGCCATGGCGCGTGGCGCCAGGATCTATGCCGAGGTCACCGGTTACGGCCTGACCGGCGATGCCTATCACATCACAGCACCCGCCGAAGACGGTGACGGCGCCTTCCGCTGCATGACGGCGGCACTGAACCGCGCCAAGCTGACGCCCGCCGATGTCGATTACATCAACGCGCACGGCACTTCGACCATGGCCGATACGATCGAGCTCGGCGCCGTCGAGCGCCTGGTCGGCAACGCCGCGTCGAAAATATCGATGTCGTCGACCAAGTCGTCGATCGGCCATCTTCTGGGAGCGGCGGGCGCCGCCGAGGCGATCTTTTCGATCCTCGCCATCCGCGACAACATCGCGCCGGCCACCATCAACCTCGACAACCCCGAGCGCGAAACGGCGATCGACCTGGTGCCACACAAGCCACGGGCGCGCCAGATCGACGTGGCACTGTCCAATTCCTTCGGCTTCGGCGGCACCAACGCCTCGCTCGTCTTCCAGCGTTACAATGGCTGACCGGTCCGCCGACCGGCATGGCCCATGCGTGTCGTCAATTTTGCCATATTCGCCCCTACTCTGCCGCGGGGGATTCGTTGCAAGATCAAACGGTAGGGCGCTATGAACACAAATCCGGCGGACAACGGAGAATTCGGGCAACGGCAGGCGGCGCCCGGCCCGATCGTGCCGAAGACGGCCAGCGAGGCATTGCGGCCTGAAGCCGGCACGCCGCCGCCCAAGCGCTCGCGCGCCTCGCGCGGCCAGTTCGTCGTATTCATGAACTTCGTCATCTCCTCGATAATGCTGGTGGTTCTGGCGGCTGGTGTTGCCCTGTATTTCGGCAAGCAGGAATTCAACGAGCCCGGCCCGTCGGCCAATGCCGACACATTCCCGGTCAAGCCGAATTCCGGCGTCCAGGATATCGCCGACCAGCTCGAGCGGCGCGGATTGATCAGCGATGCCCGCATCTTCCGCCTTGGCGTGCGCGCTTACGGCAATGATTCGGCGCTCAAGGCCGGTGAATACGAGATCAAGCCGCGCGCTTCCATGCACGACATCATGGAGTTGCTGAAGAGCGGCAAGTCGGTGATGTATTCGCTGACCATCCCGGAGGGACTGACGGTCGAGCAGGCGCTGCAGCGCATAGCCGACCAAAGCGGGCTTGCCGGCGATATGCCGGCAACCGTTCCGCCCGAGGGCAGCCTCGCCACCGACACGCTGCGCTTCACCCGCGGCGCAACACGCCAGCAAATGGTCGACAAATTGCTGGCTGACCAGGAGAAGCTGGTCGACGATGTCTGGCAGCGGCGTGCCCCCGACCTGCCTCTGGCCAATGTCGAAGACTTCGTCATCCTGGCCTCGATCGTCGAGAAGGAGACGGGCAAGGGCGATGAACGCTCGCGGGTCGCCGCCGTTTTCCTCAACCGGCTGGCCAAAGGCATGCGGCTGCAATCGGATCCGACCATCATCTATGGTCTGTTTGGCGGCAAGGGCAAACCCGCCGATCGCCCGATCTACCAGTCGGACATCAAGAAGCCGACGCCCTACAATACCTATCTGATCAATGGCCTGCCGCCGACACCGATCGCCAATCCCGGCCGCGCCTCACTGGAGGCCGTGGCCAATCCGTCGAAGACCGACGACCTTTATTTCGTTGCCGACGGTACCGGCGGCCACGTTTTTGCCGCAACGCTTGCCGAGCACAATGAAAACGTCGCTCGGTACCGGGCACTGCAGAAGAAGCAGGCTGAGGACGCCGCCAAGGCCGATGACGCCAAGGTGGACGGTCAAACCGATGCTCCGGTGGAAGGCGGCGATGGCGATGCGGGCGCCGCTCAGTAGCGCCAGCTATTTGAAATCGTCCCTTGCGGATGCCGCGAGGGACGCACTGATATTTTGACAGGAGCGTCCTCAAGTCGGATTGGACGTGCGGGAAACGCTTTGGCTAATGCATGTCGCGCAAAAGTGCGCAGCGGTTTTGCGATAAAGACATGCATAAAAACAGGAACTTAAAGCGCGTCGCATGAATCCGTTCAAACGTGACGCGCTTTAAAGCCGCGTATGGTCCGGTCCGAAGACCGCGTCCGGGATCATGCGCCAGGGGGAAACGCGGCATCATGAATTTGCAAAGCATGACCGGTTTTGCGCGTGCTGTCGCCGAGCACGACGGCACATCGATCGCCTGGGAGGTCAAATCCGTCAACGGCAAGAGCGTCGAGGTCAGGCTGCGGCTGCCGCAGGGCTTCGAGCGGCTGGAGCCGGCCGTCAGGCAGACGGTACAGAAGCGCTTTGCGCGCGGCAATTTCCAGGCGACGCTGACCATCGGCCGCGCCGCCGGCCAGCAGGTGCAGCCGATTGTTAACGAAGCCTTCCTGAAAGACCTGGCGGGGCTGGCCAAGCGGCTGCAAGAGCAGTTCGGCGTGGCGCCCGCGACAGCCGACGGGCTGCTTTCGCTACGCGGCGTGCTCGACATCCCGGAAACCACCGAGACCGAAGAGGCGCGAGCCGCGCTCGACGCCGCGATAGTGTCGGCGCTGGAGATTGCGCTGAGCGGGCTGGAGCAGGCGCGCCAGGGTGAGGGCACAGCGCTTCGTTCGTTGCTGTCCGGCCATATCGACGCGATCGAGGCGCTGACGCTCAGAGCCGAGGCCGATCCCTCGCGCGAGCCGGCGGCGATCCGCGAAAGGATTGCCGAGCAGGTGCGATTGCTGCTGGACGCTTCCGCCAATCTCGACGCCAGCCGCTTGCACATGGAAGCGGCGTTCCTGGCCACCAAGGCCGACATCCGTGAGGAGATTGACCGGTTGAAGACGCATGTGGCGTCGGGCCGGGTGCTTCTGGCCGGCGGCGGCGCCATCGGCCGCAAGCTCGATTTTCTGGCGCAGGAATTCAATCGCGAATCGAATACGCTGTGTTCGAAGTCGAATGCCGCCGCGGTGACCGCCATCGGGCTGGAACTGAAGGCGGTCGTCGACCAGTTTCGCGAACAGGTTCAGAATCTGGAGTAACCCATGGTTGCCAAGGAGCCCTTGATTGCCAAGGACCCCATGACTGCAAAGGATTTGGGTTCGCGCATCCGCCGCCGTGGGCTGATGCTGGTGCTGTCGTCGCCATCCGGCGCCGGCAAGTCGACGATCGCGCGCAATCTGCTGGAAAGCGATGGCAGCCTCGAACTGTCGGTCTCCGTCACCACGCGGCCGCGCCGCGGCAGCGAGATCGAGGGCGTCCACTATCACTTCCGCAGCATGCGCGAGTTCGAGCGGCTGCGCGATTCCGACGCGCTGCTCGAATGGGCCGAAGTGCATGGCAATTGCTACGCGACGCCGCGCGAGCCGGCGGAACTGGCGCTGGCGCAGGGGCGCGACATGCTGTTCGACATCGACTGGCAGGGCGCCCAGCAGCTCAAGGAGAAGATGCGCGCCGACATCGTCTCGATCTTCATCCTGCCGCCGTCGATGAAGGAGTTGAAGGCGCGGCTGAAGCGCCGCGCCGAGGACCAGGAAACAGTGATCGAGACGCGGCTGAAGAACGCCCGCAACGAGATCGAGCACTGGAAGGAATATGATTTCGTCATCATCAACGACGATCTCGACCGTGCCTTCGCCGAGGTGCGCGGCATCGTCACCGCCGAGCGGCTCAGGCGCGACCGCCGGCCCGGTCTGTTCGATTTCGTCTCGGGGCTGTTGGACGAGAAGACGGATTGAGGCGGTGGCGCCTCTCCTTTTCCCCTTTTGGGAGAAGGTGGATCGGCGCGCAGCGCCGAGACGGTTGAGGGGTGCTGGACGGATCACTGTCATTGCCAAGCTGGAACGCCCCTCATCCGACCGAGCTTCGCTCGGCCACCTTCTCCCACAAGAAGGGGAGAAGGGAAGATCGGCGCTCACACCGCGTTGGTCAGCCGCACGAATTCCTCGACGCTCAAGGTTTCGGCGCGGCGGGTCGGATCGATGCCAGCGCGGGTGAGCAGGGCTTCGCCGCCGAGGCTTTTCACGCTCTGCCGCAGCATCTTTCTGCGCTGGCCGAAGGCCGCTTCGGTGACGCGGCCGAGTTTTTTCACTTCAGCGGGAAGGGGGCTGGCGCGCGGCACCAGATGCACCACCGAGGACATTACCTTGGGCGGTGGCGTAAACGCTTGTGGCGGCACGTCGAAGGCGATTTTTGCCTCCGTCCGCCAGCCGGCCAGCACGCCGAGCCGGCCATAGGCATCGCTGCCGGGGCGGGCGACGATGCGCTCGGCCACCTCACGCTGGAACATCAGCGTCATCGAGGTATAGAAGGGCGGCCACTCAGTGACCGTCAGCCAGCGGATCAGGAGCTCGGTGCCGATATTGTAGGGCAGATTGGCGACGATCTTCATGGGACCGCCGCTTGCCGCGCCGGCAAGCGCGGCGAAATCCGTCTTCAGCGCATCGCCGGCAATGACCTCGAGCCGACCGGGATAATGGTTTGAGACTTCGGCCAGCGCTTCCAGGCACCGGTCGTCGCGCTCGATGGCGATCACCCGTCGCGCGCCGCTGAAGAGCAGCGCCCTGGTCAGCCCGCCGGGGCCAGGACCGACCTCGATCACCGTTGCCTCGGTCAGGTCGCCGGCGGCGCGCGCGATCTTGCCGGTCAGGTTGAGGTCGAGCAGGAAATTCTGGCCGAGCGCCTTCTTCGCTTGTAGCCCATGGCTCTCGATCACAGCGCGCAGCGGCGGCAGCCCATCCATGCTCATGCGGCCACTTTCATGCTAACGCGCTCATGCGGCTGCGGCCTTCGTTCCGCTATCGGCCAGCCGGCGGGCGAGTCTCAGCGCTGCAATCAGGCTGTCGGCCCGGGCGATGCCCTTGCCGGCAATGTCGAAAGCAGTGCCGTGGTCTGGCGAAGTGCGGATGAAGGGCAGGCCGAGCGTCACGTTGACCGCTTCGTCGAAAGCCAGCGCCTTGGCGGGGATCAGCGCCTGGTCGTGATACATGCAGATTGCCACGTCGTAGCCGGCCCGTGCACGGGCATGGAACATTGTATCGGCCGGCAGCGGCCCGAAAGCGTCGATGCCCTCCGCCCTCAGCCTCTCGATTGCCGGGCGGATGATATGCTCGTCCTCCGCACCCATCGTGCCGCCTTCGCCGGCATGCGGATTGAGGCCGGCAATGGCAAGCCGCGGCCTGGCGATGCCGAAGCGATGTTCGAGATCGGTGGCGGTGATGCGGGCGGTCGCCACGATCAGGTCGCTCGTCAGCGCCTTCGGCACCTCGGATAACGCGATGTGGATGGTGACCGGGACCGTGCGCAACTCTGGGCCGGCAAGCAGCATCACCGGCATCGCGTCCGCGCCGGTATGGAGCGATGCCAGATGCGCCAGATATTCGGTATGGCCGGGAAAACGGAAGCCGGCATCGTAGAGCGGCTTCTTGGCAATCGGGCACGTCACCACCGCGGCGGCGCGGCCGCCAAGGCAGTCGGCAACGGCGCGGTCGATGGCCTCGATGGTGCCGGCGGCGTTAGCTGGATCCGGCCGGCCGGGACTGTCGATCGAGCGGGCAGTAAGTGGCACGATCGGCAGGGCCTGCGAAAAGATCCGCTGCGCTTGCTCCGGCGTGGTTTCCGCAATCGCCACGCTGGCGCCGAGCCGGCGCCCCCGTGCTTCAATCAGTGCCGGATCGGCGAGGAGATAAAAGGGCGCCACGCCGGCGCTGTCACGCGCCTGCCAGGCGGCGATGGCGATTTCCGGCCCCACACCGGACGGATCGCCGACGCTCAACGCTAGCGGAAGCTTTGCGTCCGCCACGGCTATGCCGACTTCAGCGCTCGACGATGCGGGCTTTCTTCCGCAACTCCTCGACATATTTCTTGGAGAGTTCGTCGGCGTCCTTGTCGTTGGAGCCTTCGCTCTGGAACACCATTTGGGCGGCCTTGTCGTCCGACACTTCGCGCGACGAGCAGATGCCGATGAACTCGACGCCGCGATCCGTCTCGCGCGTTGCGGTAGCGCCGCCAACCTTGGTGGCCTTGATCTGGTCGGCCCAATCCGGCGGCAATTGCGGCGCCAGTATCCGGCCGAGATCGCGAACGGTGACGTCGATCAGGCCCTTGGCGAATTCGCGCGTGGTGTTGCAGCCATTGAATCGGGCGCGCATGGCGTCGGCCTCGCGCTTGCGTTTGGCCAGCGTCGCGCCGCGCTCGGCCGCCGGCACGACGAAGATGACCTGCTGCAGCATATATTCCATGGCGGAGGGCTTGGCCCCGCCTTTGTCGAGCATGCGCCTGACCGCGTCCTGCTCGCTCACGGAGTCGCCTTCGCCGGAACGGTAGCGCGCGCTCAGCGCCTGATTCCAGGCCATCTGGGCGCGGATGAATTCCTTGAAATGCTCCTTGCTGACGCCGGACTGCGCCATGACGCCATCGAGCTGCTTGAGCTGCATCTTGTTGGTCGTGGCAAAGCGCTGGTAGGCGGCGTCGACCTGGGCGTCGCTGACGCGGATGCCGAGACGCTTGGCTTCGGCGACGCGCAGCGTCTGGTCGATCATTTCGTCGGCGGCGCTGCCCTTCTTGCGCTGCAGTTTCAGGAACGCGGCCCGGTGCGCGATGTCGCCGGTGGTGATCGGTACATTGTTGATGACATATTTGATCTCGCTGGCGAAAGCCGGCGACGCCGTTGCGGTGATCGATACAGAGGCCGCCGCCACCAGCAGCGCCAACCCTGCCGAAAAGAGGTAATTCCTCATCGAAAGCATCCCAATTCTATCCCGGTTTGGCTCATTCTATTTTAATCAAGGGAGCCGAAACCCGTGCCTACTTTATGCGGCGAAACGATGTCGTCGGCGCATGACCCCGAAATCGGAATCGATTTTCGCTGGGGATCATGCGCCAAATCAAAGTTCTACGGCGTCCCTTGCGCGTCCGAAAGGACGCGCGGCGCCGTAGCTGCTCGTCCAGTCGCCTGCTACTGGATGGTGTCGATGGAGCTTTGCGACGAGCCGAAATCACCGAGCGTGCGGAACGACAGGTTGAAGCCGATGTTCTGCGACACCTCCTTGGTGTCCAGGTCCCGGGTTTCCGAGAACGTCATCAAATAGGTGAAGCACGAGTCACTATAGGCAAAGCCGATCCCGTCCTTGACCAGGACACTTTGCTGCAGATCGTAGGTGCCGGTGCCGAAGACGCGCCAGTTCTCGGCAAGACGCGTCGACGCGCCGAGCGTGACTTCGTGGCGATCGGTGTCGAAGCCGTAGAGCGGCTGCGCCTGGATGAAGGCGTATTTGGCGCTCAGCGAAACCGGCAGGCCGGAATAGGCGGCCTTCACCTCGGCGCGGCGGACCTCCAGGCTCTGCTCGTCGAAACGGCCACTGAGCGAGCCGGAAAACCCGCTGGGGCTGTTGAAACCGACGAGGCCGACATAGTCGGAGGTAGCGGTCTCAAGGCCGGAATAGGCGCCGACGTTGACCAGATCCGGCGCGGCGAAGGAATTCTGGCCGCCTAGCTGATAAGATTGGCCGAACAGCGCGTTGGTGCTCCAGCCATTGTCGTAGGCGCCGGAATAGCGCAGGCCGACATTGGCGCGTGTACCGCCTTCCATGCGGTCGTAACCGGAGAACTTGTCGCGTTCGAACAATGTCGTGGCATCGAAGACGAAACTCTGGGCGTCTTCGTTGGGCACCGCGAGGCCACCGACATATTGCTCGTTCGGACGCACGAAGACCTGGGCCATTGGTTCGAGGATGTGGCTCGAACTTGGCATCGAGAACAGCACCGGCCAGCGCATTTCAAGTCCGGCGGTCGCCATGTAGCGGGCGAGCGAGGTACCCAGATCGTCACTGACGCCGAGATTCGTCGCCATCTGGTTGACCGCGGCGAGCGAGCCAGAGGAGGCGTTGAGATAGCTGGCATCGCCGCGCAGCGCCAGGAGCGGCGTCAGGAGCAGTCCGCCATCGGTGGTGAAGGTGCGCTTCCATTCGGCCTCGGCGGTGATGCGGCCGGATTGGCCCTCGATACCGCGGACGTTGTTGATTGAGCTGGAGTCCGCCGAGTCAGCCAGAGCCGTATCCAGCCTGTCGCGGCTGATGGCCCGTGCATTGACATTGAACGACAATTGTCCCCCGGCCACCGCCATGTCGGGAATGTAGGCGTAGTCGAGCGAGGGCAGCACCCAGGGCTGCTTGGCGGCGCGTGCGGTTGGATCGCTGGCGAGCGTGTTTTCCTGGACCTCGAAGCGCATGGCGCGCACGTCGAAATAGTTGCGGCCGTTGAGGCCGGTCAGGTAGATCGAGGACTGGTGGACGCTCTCGTTGAAGTCCTGGATGGCATAAGTGCGCGAGAAGTTCTTGTCGGTCTGCAGCAGGACGTCCCAGCCGAAATCCCAGCGCGGATTGATGGCGAACTGGCCCTTGGTGCCCATCATGCCGCGGAACTTGTTGGGATCGCCGGCAGCGCCCGAATCGACATTGTTCCCGTGGCTGTCGATGAATTCGTCGGGGTCCTCCTGTCGGATACCGGCGATCTTCAGGCTGTACTGGCCGTTGTTGAAGCGCTGGCGCCACTCGGCCTCGCCAAGGAAGCCCTGCTTGGTATAGCCGCTGCCGGTGACGGTGAGGTCATAGGTCGGCGAGAGCGCGAAATAATAGGGGACCTTGATACCGATGCCGAGGTCGCTGCTGTAGGCAATGCCGGGGATCAGGAAGCCGCTCTTGCGCTTGACGGTCGGGTCGGCGATCTCGAAGGCCGGCAGATAGGCCAGCGGAAAGCCGAAGAACTCGAAATTCGAATTCTCGAAGCGAACCGTCTTCTTCTCGCCGTTCCAGATGATCTTCCTGGCCTTGATGCGCCAGGTCGGCGCCTTGTCGGGCTTGTCCTCGCACGGTTCGCAGGCCGTGTAGACGCCATTGTGGAACGTCGTCAGCACGCCGCCCATGCGTTCGGCGCTTTCGGCGGCGAAATACGCCTTGTCGATGGTTTCGACACGCAGCGCATTGACGAAACCATCGGCGAAATCGTCGGTGATGTCGACATGCTGCGAATAGATCTTGGTGCCGTCGCTGTTGACGACCGCGACATTACCGCTGGCGACGAGGCGCTTGGTGTTGCGATCGTATTCGACCCGCTGGGCGACGAGGCGGTTGCCGCCATAATCGATCTGGACGCCGCCGACGGCCGTTACCGTGTTGTTATCGTTGTCGTAGACCAGCGTATCCGCAGCCAGCAGCATTTGCGAGCCGGCGGGAACATTCGCTGCCATGTCGCCGATTTCCTGGGCGGAAACCGGGACATTGAGGGCGACGCAAGCAAACAGGCACGCCAAGGCGCTCGCCCCATAGAGGCGTGCCAAACGGGCTTGCCTATGGCTGCGCAAAACCGCCTCCCTCACTAGCCGTCTTCCTTGTACAGCAGGAACGTCACCCCGAAGAACATAGCCACGACAACCGGAACCCATGCAGCCACGGCTGTGGGTACGAATCCCGCCACGCCGAATGCCTTGACCAGCACCGATACGACATAAAGCAGAAACCCGGCCATGACGCCACCCAGAATCATCGTCGCCGATTGCCCCATCCTCGCAAATCGCATTGAAACTGTTGCCGCAATCAGCGTCATGGCGACAAGCAGGAACGGCAGCGCCACCAGCGAATCGAACTGCATGGCAAAGGCATTTGCCTTGAGGCCGAAGGAGCGGGCAACTTCGATCTTGCCGGGCAGATCGTAGAAAGGGATGGTTTCCGGGCGCGCCAGCCGCTCTTGCACGAATTCGGGCTTGAGATTGGTCGCAAGCCGGTCGCTCTCCAGCGATTCGATGTTGCCGTCGCGAAAGACCTTGACGTCCCGCAACTCCCAATAGCCATCCCGCAAAAAGGCGTGCGCGGCGTCCTTGCGTTCGACGATGTCGCCCTGCGGGCTGAGGACGAAGAAGACCGCGTCGGCCATCTCCAGGCCCTGGTTGAGGATCGAGCGCGCACCGATGATTGTGTCGCCCGAACTGGTTTTCTGCCGGATCCATGGCGCGGCGTCGGCCGACACGGCGTTCGACTTGCCGGAACGGAGCTGGGTCTCGATCTGCTCGGACCAGGAAAAGGCATGCGCGGCGATCGGGTTGATGACGCCGACCGACAACACGCCGAACAATAGCGCCCCGATGCAGCACGGCAGCAGGAACTGCCATGCTGAAACGCCGGCCGAACGCGCGATGACCAGTTCATATTTGCGATTGAGCGAGACCAGCGTCGCCATCGCCGAGAACAGGCCGACGAACGGCACCGTCTGCAGCATGATCATCGGCATTCTCAATCCCGAAATCGCGAGCGCCGTCCCGTAGGTGAACCCCGGCAGGCCGGTCGTGCGGCCGGAAAGCTCGGTGAAATCGATCAGGAACACCAGCGCCAGCAGGCCGATGAAGAACCAGACGGTAATCGTCACGTAACGGAAGAAGAAGTACCTGCCCAGAGTCCAGCCCATCAGCCAACCTCCTGGCCGGAAGTGCCGCGCCTGGCGAAGCGGAGCTTGAGAGCGTTCCAGCCGTCAGTGAAGCGGCTGGCGAAATTCGTCATCCAGTCGGCCCAGGCGACCGGCAGTTCCATGGTCCGGTTGGAGACGATGAACCATATTGAGACCGCCGACGCGACGATCGGAACGCCGTAGACCATATAGGCGTATTGCGGAACCTTGTCGGCCTTCCCCGCCGCAAAGAAACCAAGCCAGCGCACGAAAAGCGCAATCGCGATGGCCGTGATCAAGGGATGGACGCGCGCCTCGCGATGCGAGCGCGCGTCTCCCGCGACCGCCAGCGCGATCAGCGCGAAAACGAGCGAATAGGACCATTCGGAAAAGCGTTGATTGAGCTCGGCCAGATATCTGTTCGGCCTTTGCTGGTACATCTTGTCGTTCGGACTGGGATTGAGCAGGTACTGGGTGGTCCGGTCCTTCGGCAGAAGCAATATGTCCGAGGAAGCAGACATGAAGGCGGACAGATCGAAGGCATAGGAGGTGAAGCGGATGACCGACAGATCGCCGGCCAGCGTTTCGCGATGGATGACGCCGTCATTCATCATCAGCACCTTCTCGTCGCCGCGTTCGATGACGCTGCCGGTCTTGGCGTAGTAGATGAGGTTGACGCCTTCCTCGCGTGAATCCGCCACGAAGATGCCGCCGAGGCGGTTGTCCGGAAGCCTTTCGCCAATCTGCAGGAACAGGCCATCGTCGATCTTGCGGAAAGTGCCTTCCTGGATGATCAGCGACAACAGGTCGGCACGCGACGACGCCACCAGCTCGCGGTTTTTCTGGCGGGCATAGGGGTCGACGCCATTGTCGACGGCGAACGAAAAGACGCTGGCTGCCAGCGCCAGAAGCATGATCGGCCTGACGATGGTCCAGCGCGAGGCGCCGGCGGCGTTGATCACCGCCAGTTCCGAATCGGTGTTCATGACGCTGAGCGTCTGGGCGACCGCCACCACCAGGGCGAACGGCACGACGATCGGAACGATCGATGGAATGATCAGCGCCGCGACCTCGAAAAAGGTCAGTGCCGACTGGCCACTGTCGGTGACGAGGTCGATGCGGGCGAGCACTTGCGTCGTCCAAACGATCGCCAGCGTCCAGATGAGCGCTGCCAGGAAGACCGCCAGCGCGCGACGCATGATGTAGCGTTCAACGACCTTCATGCAGGCTTTTCTCGATTTTGCCGAACGGCATCATGCCTCCGGACAAGGTAGTCATCCGGCGACGCCTGTACAACTGGCTCCATTGGGCGGTTCCATCAGGCGCTTCGATCCGGCCACCGTCCCATGCCCGTCCCGCGGGCCGGAGTGTCGGCGGCAATGGATAAGAAAGGGCCAACATCGATGGTTAACAACAAGTTGCGGCAGGAAGCGGGGCCGTGCCGCGACGAATCGCCCGTCGATTCCATGTGCCATATGGGGTGTGATTCCGGCAAAGTCTTGCCAAATGAGGGAAAACGACCAAATGTCGCGCCGGCCACGGTTGCGGCCGCCGTGACTGCGACAGGTGCAAGTATGGACGTCAGAGAATTGCACGGTCAAACCGGACAGGTATCGATCTCGCACGGTGCGATCGTGATCGGCGCCGGCTCTGCCGGGCTGGCCGCCGCCCATGCGCTGATCGAGGCCGGCGTTCCGACGGTTGTCCTGGAAAAGGAAAGCCGGCTTGCCGAGCCCTGGCATCGGCGGCACGAAGGGTTGCACCTCAACACGCACCGCGACCTCTCTGCGCTGCCTGGCGCCGGCTACCCCGCGGGCACTCCCGCTTTTCCCCACAGGACCGCCGTCATCCGCCATCTGAATGATTTTAGCCAGGCGCACAATCTGCCGGTGGAGTTCGGCGTGATCGTCGAGGAGGTTGTGTTCAAAGGCGATCATTGGATTGTGCAGACCAATGCAGGACCCCGGCTGGCGCGCCACGTCGTCGTCGCCACGGGCCGTGACCGGCAGCCATTCATTCCCGAATGGAAAGGCATAAAGGATTTTACCGGCCGGATCGTCCATTCGGCGGATTTTGGCGGCGCCAGGAACTATGCCGGAAAAAAGGTGCTGGTCGTCGGCGCCGGCAATTCGGGCTTCGACGTGCTCAATCATCTGGCTGAAATAGAGACCAGGAATATCTGGCTGTCGGCCCGCAATGGTCCCTCGATCCTGCCCAAGCGCATCGGCAAGATCGCCGTCCACAGGCTTTCGCCGTTCATGGCGCGCCTGCCGCTGCGGGTCGCCGATGTGGCGATGGCCGCAACGCAGCGTATCGTTTTCGGCGACCTGACGAAATTCGGCCTGCCGAAAGCGCCTTCGGGAGGCGCGAGCCGCCTGACCGCGGACTACACGGCCATCGCAACCGACGATGGCGCGGTCAGCGCCATCAAGGCCGGCAAGATCGTCGTAGTGCCGGCAGTGCGGGAATTTACCCGTGACGGCGTGATCCTGGGCAACGGCAAGCTGATCGCCCCCGATATCGTCATCGCGGCGACCGGCTACCGCGCCGGGCTCGAACGCATGGTCGGCAAGCTCGGTGTGCTGGACGGCAAGGGCGTGCCGCTTTTCAACGGCGGCGAGACCGACCTGAAACTGCCCGGCCTGTGGTTTACCGGCATGCGGCCAAGCATTCGCGGCTGTTTCGCCAATGCCGGCATTCAGGCCAAGGCGATCGCCCGGCAGATCGTCAGGCGGGGGCGATGATTTGCGACGCGCCGTGATGCCAACGCGAGCGCCCGGAACTGTCATGAGGGATAGCAGGGCAAAAACCGGCAAAAAGGCGAACAAAATCAAGGCCCGAAAAAGAGGGTGGTTTTTTTGGTCGGAAAACGGGCAAATGTCGTGCATCTTCAACGCGCTCCCCTGAAAACCCAACGCACTTCCCCGAAAGCAGGACATGATGACTTCGAGACCTTCGATCGCTTTTGCCAAATTCGCGGCGCCCAAAAAGGGCAGCGTCTTCGTGCTGGCGGCCGACGATGGCGGCCTCAGCGAGGCGGCAAGGATCTGCGATCCGGCAAAAACCTTGGAGCGGGCGTTTCCGGTGGCCGACTTTTCCGGCAAATTCGCCAGCATGGTTGAAGTGCTGGCGCCGGAGGGGACGTCGCTCGATCGGCTGGTGGCGGTCGGCGCCGGCAAGCTCACGGGGCTCGACGACTATGCCTGGTTGAAGCTTGGCGGCACCATCGCCGCGTCCTTGCGCAAGGCGACCGAGGTGGCCGTCGTGCTCGACCTGCCGGGTGTAGCCACCGGCGGCAGACAAGCGGCGCAACTTGCCGCTGGTATTCTTCTGCGCAGCTATGTCTTCGACAAGTACAAGACGAAAAAGGACAATGGCGACGGCCAGAACGACGGCCAGCACGACGGCAAGAAGGCCGAGCCCAAAAAGTCGGTCAAGGTGACCATCCAAACCACCGATCCGGCGGCGGCGAAAAAGGCCTTTGCCGACGAGGTGGCGGTGATCGACGGCGTGCTCCTGGCACGCGATCTGGTCAATGAACCGGCCAACATGCTTGGCCCGGTGGAATTCGCCGCCCGCGTCAGCGAACTGGAAGCGCTTGGCGTCACCGTCGACATCCTGGCCGAAAAAGAGATGAAGAAGCTCGGCATGGGCTCGCTGCTTGGCGTTGCGCAAGGCTCGCCGCGCGGCGCCCGCATGGCCGTCATGCAGTGGAACGGCGGCAAGGCCAAGGACAGCCCGGTCGCTTTCGTCGGAAAGGGCGTCACTTTCGACACCGGCGGCAATTCGATGAAGCCGGCCTCCGGCATGGAGGACATGAAGGGCGACATGGGCGGTGCGGCCGCCGTGACCGGGCTGATGCATGCACTCGCCTCACGCAAGGCCAAGGCCAATGTGATCGGCGTCATCGGTCTGGTCGAAAATGCCGTCGACGGCCATGCCCAGCGTCCCGGCGACATCGTCACCTCGATGTCTGGCCAGACCATCGAGGTGCTGAACACCGATGCCGAAGGTCGCCTCGTTCTGGCCGATGCGCTTTGGTACTGCAACGATCGTTTCCAGCCGAAATTCATGGTCAATCTGGCGACGCTGACCGGCGCCATCATGGTTGCGCTCGGCCAGCACTATGCCGGCCTTTTCTCCAACAATGACGAACTGGCGGACAGGCTGACCAGCGCCGGGCAGGCGACGCAGGAACGGCTGTGGCGCATGCCGCTCGGCACCGAATACGACAAGCTGATCGATTCGAAAAATGCCGACATGAAGAACATCGGCGGCCGCTACGGCGGCGCCATCATCGCGGCGCAGTTCCTGCAGCGCTTCGTCAAGGACACGCCTTGGGCGCATCTCGACATCGCCGGCACCGCGATGGGCGCGCCATCCAGCGAGATCAACCAGTCGTGGGCCTCCGGCTTCGGCGTCAGGCTGCTCGACCGGCTGGTGCGCGACAATTACGAGGGGTAAGAGACTGTTTCGAGAGTCGCTCCGGCGAGTCATATGGTGGTGGTTTCGAGAATCGGAGCGCAGCGGACGTTTGGGTCCGTGTTGGGGTGGAAGCGCAGAAAACGCCATCAGATGGCCGCCGGAGTAGAGGTTCCAAACAGTCTCGAAGGTCTTTCAAGGCACGATCATGGCCGAAGTCCTGTTCTATCACCTGACCGAATCGACGCTGGAGGATGCGCTGCCCGGCCTGCTCGAGCGCAGCGTCGATCGCGGTTGGCGCGTGGTGGTGCAGACCGGCACCGAGGAGCGGCGCGATGCGCTGGACCAGCATCTGTGGACATTCCGGGACGATTCGTTCCTGGCGCATGCGACAGACCGCGAAGCCTATCCCGCCGAGCAGCCGATCCTTCTGACCACGGGCCAGGAAAATCCGAACGAGGCGCGGATACGCTTCCTTGTCGACGGCGCGCCGCCGCCCGAGCTTGCCGGTTATGAACGAGCTGTCTTCCTGTTCGACGGCCACGACGCGGCCCAGGTCGAGGCCGCGCGCACCCACTGGAAGATAATGAAGGACGCCGGCCATGCGGTCACCTACTGGCAGCAGACACCAGACCGGCGCTGGGAACGCAAGGCGTGAGGTGCGCTGCTGCTC
This sequence comes from Mesorhizobium sp. STM 4661, assembly GCF_000359125.1. Classification (GTDB taxonomy): domain Bacteria; phylum Pseudomonadota; class Alphaproteobacteria; order Rhizobiales; family Rhizobiaceae; genus Mesorhizobium. The sequence continues at coordinate 34,270 of NZ_CAAF010000044.1, forward strand.
ACGCCCATATCTCATGGAATGAACGATGCGCTTTCTGTTTCTTCTGATCCTGCTCGCCGGCATTGGCATCGGCATCGCCTATCCCTGGGCGATGAGCAATTTCTCCGGCCATGAGATCGGCACCAGGCGGGTCTATGAGCAGGGCCGGTTCAAGCCGGTGACGGTGCCGCTTGCCGTGAGCGATGCACCGGTCAGGGTGCTGGTCGACCTCACCGCCAGGGCCGAGCGCATCGTCGTCTCGCAACAGCGCACCTTGCTGACATTGACCGCCGCCACCGGCGGCCGGACCATGCTTGCCTCGACGCTTGCGTTCAACCATTCCGAAAATCCGCGCCAGCCCAGTCCGCAATCGCCGGACAAGATCTTTCGCGATGAGGCTGGCGTGATCCAGACGGTCAGTCCCGGTCCTTACACCTTCACGGTCGGTCCCGGCGACGCCGAGGACATCCCCATGCGTGCCGTGGACCTCGTGCTGCGCGGCGGCGCCGGCGAGGCCGATCAACGGGCGCAGCCGGTCGGCTTCTCCTTGATGGCGGTCGGCCTGATCGGGATGGTGCTGGCGTTTCGCTTCGGCGGCGGCCGGCCGCAGAATCCGAACTCGCAGCCGCCACCGCCACGCTGGGGCCGCAACGGTTCTTCGAGCTAGTTGATGGCATGAATTACCGTCACGCCTATCACGCCGGAAACTTCGCCGATGTCGTCAAGCATGTCGTGCTGAGCCGGCTCGTCGAATATCTGAAGCAGAAGGACAAGGCGTTCCGCGTCATCGACACCCATGCCGGCATCGGCCGCTATGATCTGTCATCGACGGAAGCGCAGAAGACCGGCGAGTGGCAAGGCGGCATCGGCAGGCTGATCGATGCCCCGCTCGACGCGAAGGCGGCGGCACTGCTGGCCCCCTATCTCGATGTGGTCCGCTCGCTCAATCCGCAGGGCGGCCCGGAGGGCGGGGTGAAAAAATATCCGGGCTCGCCGCTGATCGCCAGGCAGCTCATGCGCAAGCAGGACCGGCTGTCGGCGGTCGAACTGCACCAGGACGATGCGGCGAAGCTGAAAACGCTGTTTGCCGGCGACTTCCAGACAAGGGTCATCGAACTCGACGGCTGGCTGGCGCTCGGCGCGCATCTGCCGCCCAAGGAAAAGCGCGGTCTCGTGCTCATCGATCCGCCCTTCGAGGAGGAGGGCGAGTTCGGCCGGCTCGTCGATGGGCTGCAAAGGGCGCACAAGCGCTGGCCGGGCGGCATCTATGCGCTGTGGTATCCGGTGAAGAACCGCAAGGCGGTGATCGCCTTCAGGAAGGCGCTCAAGCAATCGGGTATCCCGAAGCTGCTCGACATCGACTTCGAGATCAAACCCGCATCGGCCGAACCCGGCCTCGATGGCAGCGGCATGGTGGTGGTCAACCCGCCATTCACGCTGGAAGGTGAATTGCGCATTGTGCTGCCGGTTCTGCACCGGCTGCTGGTCGTCGAGAAGCCGGCGGACTGGAGGATGGAGTGGCTGTCGGGGGAGGCGGCGTAGAGCGACAGCAGGCGCGCGCGCCTGCCTTGGCTAAAAAGATAGTTTCAAACTGGGAAACCATCGTCTCCGCAACCGCTTGACCGCGCGCAAGCGAATCCGCACAGTGCACAGAGTCGACCATGAGAGGCTGCCATGACTCGCTTCGCCAGATCCGCCCTTGCCGCACTGATTGCCCTTTGCACACCGCTCGGCACGTCGCTTGGCGTTACACAGGCCGTGCACGCGGCCGACCTTGGCGTCTATTCCGACGACGACGGCAGCGTCTGCGGCGAGCCATGGGTGCTGAAAAAGATCAGCAGCCGCTTCAGCTATCAGGTGCATCACGTGCCGCATCTGCCCGATGTCGAGATCACCGATTTCCAGCGCATCCGCCAGCATCGCTATCTGCCGGCCGACGAAACCCGGCCGATCGGTCGTCGCTATTGCGGCGCCACCGTCAGCCTGTCAGACGGCCGCGCCCGCACCATCTGGTATCTGATCGAGGAAGGGCAGGGCTTTGCCTCGATCGGCGACAATGTCGAATTCTGCGTCTCGGGCTTCGACCGCTGGATGGTCTATAACGGCCGCTGCCGCGTCCTGCGCTGATCGCGGCTTTCCCCTCCTAATTTCTCTTTAGCCTGCTTAGCCTGCGGCGACATCGCCGCGGGCTTTCCTTCGGCGTGTTGACACCCGGCGCGATCCGTCGCATAGGTATGAGACAGACCTGTCTCATCACCGAATGAATGCCATGACGCCATCGCCCACGACCAACAAACGCCAGCATGTCGTCGACACCGCCTATGCGCTGTTCAAGCGCGACGGCTTCCACGCCACCGGCATCGACCGGATCATCGCCGAGGCCGACATCGCCAAGATGACGATGTACCGCCATTTCCCGAGCAAGGACGAGTTGATCGTCGAGGTGCTGGAGCATCGCGCCCGACGTTTCGAGCGTCAGCTCGACCGCCTCGCGCAAGAGGTCGCCACGCCCGAGCAGAAGATCGGAAAAATCTTCGACTGGCATGAGCGCTGGTTCCGCAGCGCCGATTTCCACGGCTGTCTGTTCGCGCATGCGCTGGCCGAATTCGGCGACCCCGGCCATCCGGTGTTCAAGGCTGTTGCCAGGCAGAAGAACGGCCTCAAGCGACGCATGCAGTCGATCCTCGAGGAGGTGATGCCGCCCGGGCAGGCCGAGAGCGCAGCAGCGGCGCTACTGATGCTGATCGAGGGCGCGACGCTGATGGCGCAGATGGGGCAGCCCGCCATCGACGGTGCCCGCAAGGCGGCCGCCGCCATCATCGCCAGCGCGCGCACACCGCAATGAGCACGACAGTCATTGCGCTTGCGCTGTTCGCGGCCGTCCTCCATGCGAGCTGGAACGCCTTCCTGCGGACCCGGGCCGACAGGCTGTGGACGGTCACCGTCATGAGTTTTTCCAGCACGCTGGTTTCCATCCCCTTTGCACTTTTCCACGCGCTTCCGGCGGCAGCGGCCTGGCCCTATGTCGTGCTTTCGGCCGGCTTGCAGGTCGGCTACAGCGTCTTCCTGGTGGCCGCTTACAGATATGGCGAGCTGGGGCAGGTCTATCCGATCGTTCGCGGCAGCGTGCCGCTGCTGGTCACGCTCGGTGGCTATTTTCTGGCTGGCCAGCAACTCACCGGGCCAGAGATCCTCGGCGTTGCGCTCGTTGCGGGCGGCATCATGGGCCTTTCGCTGGGCAGGGGGAGGGCGTCGACGACATCGATCCTCTACGCGCTGGCGACGGGCGCGATCATTGCCGCCTACGCGACGGTTGACGCGATCGGCGTTCGCACGGCGCAAGACAGCGGCGCCTATACGGCCTGGGTGCTGGTGCTCTACGGCGCCTTGCTGCCGGCGACCTTCGTCGCCTTGCGCGGCAGGCTCGCCGTTGATCTTAGAGCGCCGGAAACCTGGAAGGCACTGGGCGGCGGCCTGTTCGCGCTGCTCGCCTATGGCGTCGTCGTTGCCGCCTTCGCGCTCGGACCGGCCGGCCCGATCACCGCGATCCGCGAAACCAGCGTCTTCTTCGCCGCTTTCATCGGCAGGCTGTTCCTTGGCGAGGCGCTGACGCCAAGACGCCTCAGCGCCTGCGCTGTCGTCGCGCTCGGCGCCATCTGCCTCGGCTACCAGGCGTGATTGCGTTTCACTGCTGCGCGGTTCTGGGGCGTCCAGACAGGTAAGCGCAGATCAGCTCGACGAGCTGCTTCTGCAGGTCGGCGGCATCCAGCATGTCCCGGCGCGCCGCATTGTGGATCACGCCCTCGACCGCGGAGGAAAGCACGCGTGCGACCGTCTCGGTGTCTTTCCTGCGCCTGCGATACTGCGCCACGGCGGCAGCGTAGTGTTCGAGATACCGCGACTGGAACGCGGCATGGGCGGCCCGCGAGCCGCGATCGCCCGGCGCCTCGTCGAGCAGCACCTGGTGCAGCGTCGGGTGGACGCTGTGCGCCGCGATCATGCCGCGCACCAGCTCGCGCGCGAATTGCCTGAGCGGCTTTTCGTCCGCCGCCGCTTCGCAGATGACCGACAGCACGTGATCGAAGTGACGGCGCCGGATCGCCTCGACCAGAGCGAGCTTGTCGGGGAAATATTGATAGAGCGAGCCGATGCTGACGCCGGCTGCCTCGGCCACCTTGTTGGTGGTGAAGCCGGCCCACCCAAGCTCGCTTAGAATATGAGCACCGGCTTCGATGATTGCTTCGACGGTCGCGATCGAGCGCGCCTGACGCGGCTGCTTGCGCATGCGCGGGCGCGATTTAGCAATGCGAGTAGACACGTTTGCTCGTCCCCACGAAAATCTAAACAACGAAAATATAAACAACATACTCACATTTTTCCGGACCGGAAGGAAACAGATCATGAGCGCCTTGACTTTGCTTCGCAGCCTCTTTGCCTATCAGGCCTGGGCCAATGACGAGCTGCTGGAGAAACTCGAGAGCCTGGATCAGCATGTGCACAATGAGGAACGGCACGCCGCGATACGGCTGATCCATCATAACCATGTGGTGGCGCGGATATTTTCGGCGCATCTCGGCGGCGCAAGCCATGGTTACTCCGCTGACAACACGGCGGACACGCCGGCGCTCGCCGAATTGCGCGCGGCTGTCGCGACGAGCGATCGCTGGTACCTGGACTATCTCGAAATCCTTTCGCCGCCGCATCTTTCGGAACCCGTCGCCTTCACCTTCACCGACGGCGACAAGGGCTGCATGACACGACAGGAAATGCTGACGCACGTCGTCCTTCACGGCGGCTACCATCGTGGCGAGATCGGCCGCATTCTGGCGCAGCTTTCCATCACGCCGCAATGGGACACCTTCGCCGTCCACCTCCATCAGGCCGAGCCGACTAGAGCGACGTTCATCCATATGGATGCACAACGAACGCTATAACACTTTGAATCTGCTGCATGATTTCTGAACTGAAAGATCAGCAAAGCAAAAATAAATTCCGATTTCCGGGCCGATGCGTCGGTGCTCGACTGACTGAGGGTCGCCAATGTTTGCAACGTCAACTTCACTGTCGAAAGCAAAACCCCGATCTTGCAAAATGTGAGTTTTAAGCTCGCTTTCATCGCGCAAGGTGATGCGGCGGTGCTCGTCTTGTTGCTTCTGTCCACGCCTGTAGTTCACCGCGTTTGACAAGACCAAGCGGGCGGCGTTGCAGCTCTTCATGGTCGTCGCGACCAGCAGCCGATGTCTGCGGAGGAGGCCATTCAAAAAAGAGTCTGCGCTTATCGAGAAGACCGACCAAGATAGAGCGCGCAGAATTTCCGTCGCAGAATTTCACCGCGCAGGTCGAAGATCCCAGGTGGATTTTTGCGACAATCTGCATGATCGTGCGCATGACGTAACCAAAATTTAAGCTGCGAAAATCATTGTAATGCTTCGCTGGCTAGACACGCGCGAGTCAGATATGCATTACAAGCCGGGTCACTAATGGCCATCGGCACAACGCAAGGGGCATCGCATGGCTAAGACGTCATCCAAAGCGCCGGCATCCAAGGCACCGGCAAAGAAAGCACCAGTAAAGGCAGCGGCGGCGAAAGCCGCGACTGCGGTTAAGAAAGCAGCACCTGCTGCCAAGCCTAAGGCAAAAGCGGCACCTGCCAAGAAGCCGGCCGCAAAGGCCGCGGCAAAACCGGCAGTGAAGAAAGCGGCACCGGCCAAGGCCAAGGCTGCACCGGCGAAGAAGGCCGCACCGGCTAAGAAGCCGGCACCGGCTAAGAAGCCGGCTGCAAAGGCAGCGGCGAAGCCCGCCGCCAAGAAGGCAGCGCCGGCAAAGGCCAAGGCTCCGGTAAAGGCAGCCGCGGCGAAGTCTTCGGCGGCGGTGAAGAAAGCAGCACCTGCCGCCAAGAAGGCAGCGCCTGCCAAGGCGAAGGCCGCGAAGAAGTAGTCGCGTTTCCTAGCGCGCCGGGGACAGTGCCGGAACATATGAGGGCGGATGCCGTCAAGGCGCCGCGCTCTTTGCTTCGGTATTGAGGCGCCTGAAAAGAGGGGCGGAGGTATCTTTCGCAGCTCCCAGGACTTCGCCGCGCGGCGAAGTCCGGTGGGGCTTTTTTGTTGCGCCTCAACAGCGCATCGCGTCACGATCGATGTCGCCTCTGGCGGCCGATTTTTCCGTTGCTGGCCTTTGCCTCGTCAAAGGCGATCGGTAAAACCGCATTGTCCGCAAACAGGAAACCGATCATGCCAAAGCTGCTCTATGCGTCCACTTCCCCCTATAGCTCCAAGGTGCGCATGGCGGCACTTTATGCCGGCATCGCCGTCGATCTCGTGCCTGTCAAGACCGAGGACAAGCCAGCCGAGCTGATCGGCGCCAATCCGCTCGGCAAGATCCCGGTGCTGGTGCTCGACGATGGCCGCTCGATCCACGACAGCCGCGCCATTACCCAGCATCTCAACCGGGTGTCGAAGAACGCGCTGTTTCCGCGCAATCCCGACAAGCGCCTCGAGGCTGAAGTGCTGGAGGCGCTGGCCGACGGCATCTGCGACTGCGCGCTCTCGATGGTCTATGAGCGGCGCACCCGTCCGGAGGAGATGGTCTACCAGCCCTGGCTCGACCGCCAGTGGGCAAAGATCGCCGCGGCACTCGATCTGCTCAACGCCAATCCGCCGAAGCTGAAGAAGAAGATCACCGCCGGCCAGATAGCGCTGCGCGCCTGCCTCGGTTATCTCTCACTGCGCTTTGCCGGAAAATGGGAGAAAGGCCGCAGCCGGCTGATCCGCTGGGCGGCACGTTTTGATGAGAAATTTCCCGAGCTGAAGCCGGCGATTCCGGGCTGAGGATGGCGCAAGGCGCCGACCGGCGCTAATTGCTCTTCGACATTGGCGATTGGCGAAAGGCGAAGTGACGGCCAATCTCTCCCCTTGCGGGGGAGATGCCCGGCAGGGCAGAGGGGGGTGCTGTCCCGCCAACCTGTCCGTTGGGTAGCATCTCCGCGCATAGCTCAAACGAGAGTGCTGGGGACGGAGGCCGAGTTCCTTCGCACCCCCCTCTGGCCTGCCGG
>NZ_CAAF010000043.1 GCF_000359125.1 Mesorhizobium sp. STM 4661
GCCGCTCCGGCGCCCGCCGCCCCGGCCGTGGTGGAAGCCGCCCCTGCGCCGGCTCCGGCAACACCTCCGGCATCTGCCGCGCTGGTAACTGAACCCAAGATCGTCGTCGAGGCGGTCGAGATCGACGGCAACAAGATCTTCGTCGCCGGCACCGCAGATCCCGGCCGCAAGGTTCGCGCCTATGCCAACGACATTCTGCTTGGTGACGCGAGAACTTCGCCCGACAACCGTTTCCTGGTCGAGGCGACGCGCGACATTCCGGTCGGCACCTACACCATCCATGTCGATGCGCTCGATGCGGACGGAGTCAAGGTGGTGGCCCGAGCCGCCGTGCCGTTCGAGCGCGAGCCGGGTGAGGCGGTCGCCGCCGTGGCGCCCGCCGAGCCGAAGCCCGCCGAGGCCAAGCCATCCCAACCGAAGCCGGCCGAACCGGCAGGCGCTGCCGCCGAAGCCCCGGCTGCACCTGCCGTCGAGGCGCCGCCAACTGACGTTCCAGCGACGGTGTCGCCCAAGCTCGAGCATGCCGACGGCGCCGTCATCATCCGCCGCCGCGACACGCTGTGGCGGATTTCGCGGCGGGTCTATGGCCAGGGCATGCGCTATTCGACCATCTATCTCGCCAACCAGGATCAGATCGCCGATCCCGACCGCATCTGGCCCGGGCAGGTGTTCAAGGTTCCGCAAAAGTCGAAGGAAGGCGAACCCGCTGACCTCAAGGCGATGGGCGACCAGATGACGACGGCGCCGACCAAATAGAAATCTTTTTCTTCTTTCCGGTCACTTGCGGAAAGTTCGTTCATCGTCTATCGCCGATAGACGATGAACGCTCCCCTGATCGAGACCCGGAACATCTGCGGCTTCGCCGACAGCCAGGTCGTTGCCACGAAGCTCGCAGCACTTTCGCATCCGGCGCGCATCGAGATCCTCAAACATTTGTCGGCCAGCCACTCGTGCTGTTGCAGGGAGGTTGTTGATCATCTCGACCTGGCGCAGTCCACCGTCTCCCAGCACCTGAAGATACTGGTCGACGCCGGTCTCGTCCGCTACGAGCCCGACCGCCAGCGCTCGCGCTACCAGGTCGACCGTGATGCGCTCGCCGGTCTTTCAGCGTCGCTGACCGCGCTCGTCAATTCCTGCTGCTCCGGCGGCTGAGATCAAGGCAAGAAAATGGCCGACAAAACCGTCTCCGCCGAGTCCGGCTCGACCTTCGACACATTGCGCAATCTGTGGCCGTATATGTATCCGGCCGATCGCCCGGACCTGCGCTGGCGCGTAACCTGGGCGACCTTGCTGCTTGTCGTCGCCAAACTCGTGCTCGTCGCCGGGCCGTACTTTTTCAAATGGGCAACCAATGCGCTGGCGGGGCAGGGCGCGGCCCTGCCGTCCTTGCCGGCTTTCCTTTTGGCGCCGGTCGCTCTCGTGATCGCCTACAATTTTCTGCGCCTCGTCCAGCTCGGCTTCAACCAGTTGCGCGACGCGCTGTTTGCCCGCGTCGGTCAGTATGCGGTGCGCCAGCTCGCTTTCCGCGCCTTCGTCCACATGCATGAGCTGTCGCTGCGCTTCCATCTCGAGCGCCGCACCGGCGGCCTGTCGCGCATCATCGAGCGCGGCACCAAGGGCATCGAGACGATCGTTCGCTTCATCATGCTCAACACGGCGCCGACTATTCTCGAATTTGCGCTGACCGCCGGGATCTTCGCCTTCACTTATGGCTGGAAATACGTTGCCGTCGTTGCCGTGACCGTATGGGTCTATGTCTGGTTCACGGTGAAGGCGAGTGACTGGCGCATCACCATCCGCCGTGACATGAACGACAGCGATACGGACGCCAACACCAAGGCGATCGATTCGCTGCTCAATTTCGAAACGGTCAAATATTTCGGCAACGAGGCAATGGAGGCCGAGCGCTTCGACCGCTCGATGGCGCGCTATGAGATCGCCGCCACCAGGATCTGGACCTCGCTCGGTTGGCTGAATTTCGGCCAGGGCATTATCTTCGGGCTCGGCACGGTTGTCGTCATGTGCATGTCGGCCCTGGAAGTGCAGGCCGGCACGCAGACGGTCGGCGATTTCGTCTTCATCAACGCCATGCTGATGCAGCTTTCGGTGCCGCTCAACTTCATCGGCTTCATCTATCGCGAAATCCGGCAAGGGCTGACCGACATCGAGCAGATGTTCGACCTGCTCGATGTCCGCCAGGAGATCGTCGACAAACCGGACGCCAAGCCGCTCGCCGTCTCGGCTGGCAAGATCGAATTCCGCGACGTGCATTTCTCCTACGACCCCAACCGCAAGATCCTGAAAGGCGTCAGCTTCGAGGTCCCAGCCGGCAAGACGGTCGCCATCGTCGGGCCATCGGGCGCCGGCAAGTCGACCATTTCGCGGCTGCTGTTCCGCTTCTACGACATCCAGGATGGCCAGGTGCTGATCGATGGCCAGGATGTCAGGGACGTGACGCAGGAGAGCCTGCGCGCGTCGATCGGCATGGTGCCCCAGGACACCGTGCTGTTCAACGACACGATCGCCTACAACATCCGCTACGGCCGCATCGACGCCAGCGAGGAGGACGTTCGCAAGGCGGCCGAGCTTGCCCAGATCGGGCCTTTCATCGAGCGGCTGCCCGACGGCTACCGTTCGATGGTCGGCGAGCGCGGGCTGAAACTCTCCGGCGGCGAGAAGCAGCGGGTGGCGATCGCCCGCACCATCCTGAAGGCGCCGCCGATCCTGATCCTCGATGAGGCGACCTCGGCGCTGGACAGCCACACCGAGCAGGAGATCCAGGTCGCGCTCGATCTCGTCAGCCATGGCCGCACCACCATCGTCATTGCCCACCGGCTGTCGACGGTGATCACGGCCGACGAGATCATCGTGCTCCAGGACGGCCAGATCGCCGAGCGCGGCACCCATGCCGCCCTGATGCGCAAGCGCGGCCTCTACGCCTCGATGTGGGACCGCCAGCGCGAGGCGACCGAAGCCGAGGAGCGGCTGCGCATCGCCCGCGAGACCGACGAACTCGGCGTCATCGTGCGCCGCCGCACGTCGGAGGTGGGGTGAAATTTGGCCGGTGAACTGAAGGACCTTTGCGAAATCGCAAAATGAGATAAAGCAACATCGCTAAGAGCGATTTTTATTGAAGCGATTATCGCAACATGCGATATTCGTTTTGGATGAAAACGCTTGTTATTCAGGCTCTCGCCGCCAAGGCCCTGCGTAAGCATAAAGCAGACGCGGACCGCATCGTTGCCAAGATGGAGCCTACGTGCGGATACCGCGTCCTTGGCGAACAAGGTTGTCACGATGCAGGGTTCGACGCATCGGAGGCTGCGCGTTGGCGATTTCCGTGTGATATTCGAGGAAACGGCAACGGAAGTGATCGTCACCAAGATCGGCCCTCGTGGCTCGGTCTACGATTGGCGGAACACACCGAGAGGTAAGACACATGAGCAAGAGCACGACCTATCTGGTGACGCCGGGCGGCGAGGAACTCGCCGTGTTGCCCCGTCGCGATTATGAAGTGATGAAGGAGGCAGTAGAGCACGCCGTCGCTCTGGGCGACTATCGCTCTGGTCGTGTACCCGGCCTTACTGCCGATGAAACTCGCGCCTTGGTCGGCGCCGTATCGCCGCTCGCCTTCTGGCGCGGTTATCGCAGCATGACCCAGAGTGAACTGGCCGGCAAAGCAGGTATCGCCCAGAACTACCTTTCTGACATCGAAAATGGCAAACGCACTGGCGATGTCGGCCTTTGGATGCGCTTTGCCCGTGCCCTCGATCTTCCAATTGAGGTGATTGTCGACGACGAGGACTAATGTATGTCGCCCAAAAGCATGCCCACGGGCTTGACCGGAGGGTGTGCAGCGGTTTGGGGCGACGACATGCATGGAACAAAGATTTAAAGCGCGTCGCGTGGGTATCGTTGCACTTCGAATGTGAGCTGAAAATTCGGGAGTTGTTTTTTCCATTGACCTCAATCTAGCTTGAGGTTGTACGCCTCCGGTCGAAGGTGCGTTGTGCGCCTGTTTGCGATCGGAGATACGGAAAATGGATCAACTGAATCAAAAGCTTGGCAATGACAGCGTGTTCAGGGTCGACAAGTTCGTCGTCCCGGCCGAGGCTCGCGAGGAGATACTGCGCAAGGTCAGGGCGACACATGAATTGCTGCGCCTCCAGCAAGGCTTCGTGCAGGATTTCCTGCTCGAGCAATTCTCGGGACCGGGCGAATTCAACCTCGTCACCATCGTCGAATGGGAGAACCAGGCAGCCGTCGACAACGTCGTGCCGATCGTCAAGGCGGCGCATGATCAGGCGGGCTTCAACCCGCAGGAGACAATCACCCGGCTCGGTGTACGGGCCGACATCGCCAACTATCAGCGCTTGCCCGAGATGTAGGAAGGTTAGCCCGCGCCTGGCACCGGGTGAGCCAGCCACTCCCATTGTTGCGTTGCGGGAAGGGGGGCTTTCCGCTATTGAGGCCGGACCTGAAACAGGGACCGCCCCCATCCCATGAGCCCCATCCAATGAGTATCGTCGATACGATCAAGAATGCGTTCGTTCCGATCCATCGCGAGGGCTATCCCTTCATTGCCGCCTTCGGCGCGGCGACGCTGGTGCTTGGCTATTTCTCCTCGACCTTGTTCTGGGTCGGCCTCATCCTGACGGCGTGGTGCGCCTATTTCTTCCGTGATCCCGAGCGCGTCACGCCCGTTGACGACCGGCTGGTGGTGAGCCCCGCCGACGGCATCATCTCGGCGGTCGGCCCAGCTGTGCCGCCGCGCGAGCTTGGCCTTGGCAGCGGCGAGATGACCCGCATCTCGGTGTTCATGAACGTCTTTTCCTGCCATGTGAACCGCGCGCCGGTGCGCGGCCGCATTTCCAGGATCGAGCATCGGCCGGGCAAATTCCTCAATGCCGAACTCGATAAGGCAAGTTCGGAGAACGAGCGCAACGGGCTGGTCATCGACAGCCCGAACGGCACGGTGGCGGCGGTGCAGATCGCCGGGCTGGTGGCGCGGCGCATCGTCTGCTGGGCCGAGGCCGGCAATGCGCTCGCCATCGGCGAGCGTTTCGGGCTGATCCGCTTCGGCTCGCGCGTCGACGTGTTCCTGCCGTCCACCGCGACGCCGCGTGTTGCCGTCGGTCAGACCGCGGTTGGCGGCGAGACCGTATTGGCCGAATTCGGCGGCGTTGCCGCGACGCCGCTCGTACGGATTTCCTGACCGGTGGGCGCGCCGTTCAAGAAATTCGAGGCCCATGCCAGCGGCGGCCCGCGCATCCGCGAAATTCCGATGCGCATGGTGCTGCCCAACCTTGTCACTGTGCTCGCCATCTGCGCCGGCCTGTCGGGCATCCGCTTCGGCTTCGAAGGCCGCTTCGAGCCGGCGGTGGTCATGGTGCTGCTTGCCGCTTTCCTCGACGGTATCGACGGCCGCCTGGCGCGTATGCTGAAGGCGACCTCCAAATTCGGCGCGCAGATGGATTCATTGGCCGACATCGTCAATTTCGGCGTCGCACCGGCGTTGGTGCTCTATGCCTTCCTGCTCGACCGCGCCGGCTCGCCGGGCTGGATCGCGGCGCTGTTGTTCACCATTGCCTGCGGGCTGAGGCTTGCCCGTTTCAACGTGCTTGACGAGGAGAAAGCAGACCGGCCGCTATGGCAGAGCGAATATTTCGTCGGCGTGCCGGCGCCGGCGGGCGCCGTGCTGGTGATGCTGCCGCTCTATCTCTATTTCCTGCGGCTTGGCCTGGAGCCATCTCGTCCAGCCGCCTTCGTTGCCACCGGATTCACCATCCTGGTCGCCTTCCTGCTGGTCAGCCGGCTGCCGGTCCATTCCGGAAAGAGCTTGAAAATACCGGGCGACCGGGTGCTGCCGATCATCCTCGGTGTGGTCCTCTATGTCCTGCTTCTGATGACCTATCCCTGGTACACGCTGACGGCGTCGGTCGCTGGCTATCTCATCTTCTTGCCGTTGAGCGTGCGCGCCTACAGCAGGCGCGCCAAGCGCGAAGGCGAGAAGGTTCCGCCTTCGGACATCGGTTGAGAAACGCCGGCCAAGCCACTGATCGAATTCAGGCCGCGGCGCTCAGCCCCAGCCGGTCGATCGCCAGCTTGCGGGTCGAGACATAGTCGGTCTTGCCCGAACCCAGCACCGGGATCTCCTCGACCTTGACGATGTCGTTGGGCACCATCAATTCGGCTGCACCCGCCTGCTTGCCGAACTTGCGCAATTCCTCGGCATCGGCGTCGTCGGCGGTGGTGACCAGCACGATGCGCTCGCCGCGCCTTTTGTCCGGCACCGCGACCGCGGCATGGCGTTCTTCCGGCCACAGCGACTGCACCAGCATCTCGACCGCGCCCAGCGATACCATCTCGCCGGCGATCTTGGCGAAACGCTTGGCGCGGCCGCGAATGGTGATGAAACCCTCGCGATCGACCGAAACGATGTCGCCGGTGTCGTGCCAGCCTTCGAGCGGCTGCAATTCGCCGGGCCTGTCCGCGGTCATGTAGCCCATCATCAGATTGGGTCCATTGAGCCACAACTGCCCGGCATCGCTGATGCCTTCGACCGGTTGGAGCTTCATGCGTATCGCTGGCAGCAGGCGCCCGACCGTGCCATCACGGCCGTGGATGGCGGTGTTGACGGCGACAACGGGTGCGGCCTCGGTCAGCCCGAAGCCTTCGACGATCTCGGCCTGGAAACGCTCGCGGTAGACGCGGCGTGTCTCCGGCTTCACCGCCTCGGCGCCGGCGACGACGAAGCGCAGGCTGGAGAAATCGCCGTCCTTGGCGGTGCGCGCATAATTGGCGAGGAACGTGTCGGTGCCGAACATGACGGTCGGCCGCACCTTGCGGGCGATCTCGGGAATGATTTTGTAATGGAGCGGCGAGGGGTAGAGGAACAGCCTTACCCCGGTGACCAGCGGCAGGATGGTGCCGCCCGTCAGACCGAAGGAGTGGAACACCGGCAGCACGTTGAGCAGGATATCGGCCGGCGAGATGGTGATGCGGGCCTCGGCCTGCATGGCGTTGGCGTAGAGGTTCCGGTGCGACAGCAGCACCGCCTTGGGCGTGCCTTCCGAGCCTGACGTGAACAGGATCACCGCCGGCTTGGCAGCATTCTGCCGCTGCAGCGGCCAGCGCCACAGCAAGGCGGCGGCGAGCTTGTCCAGCGCGGTCACGCTTTCGCGGATATCCTCCAGCCACAACAGCTTGGCGCCACCCTTCTCGACGGCCGCGACGATGTCGGCAAGGTCGGCCTTCTCGACGAAGGCGCGGGACGAAACCACTGTGCGGATCACCGCCGTGCGCACGGCCGCGGTGACGCTGGCCGGCCCTGCCGTGTAGTTGATCATCGCTGCCACCCGGCCGGCCGACAGCAGGCCGACGAAGGACAGCACGACGCCATTGGCGTTGGGCAGAAGCAACCCGACCGCTTCGCCGGGCGCGGTTGCGGCCTCGAAGCGGCGACCCAGCACCCGCGCGCCGATGAACAGTTTGCGGTAGCTCAGCGCGCCTGAGATGACGTCCTCGACGATCGGGTGCGAGGCGCCGACGCGGTCGGCGGCGTCACGCATGGCCAGGAACAGGCCGCGATCGAGATCGCTGCCGAACAGCCGGGCCTCGGCACAGCGGTCGAACAGCGCGTTGGTGTTCGAGGCCTGGTCGGGGTTTCGCGCCACGAGTTCGGCGATGGTCATTGGCTCCAGCACGCTGATAGACAGGCGCGGAAACCAGTGGCGCGGCGCTTTGTCCGCCGGCGTCAACGACACCGGCAGGGTGCGCGTACCGGCGACGAAGATCGGCACAATGCTGGCGTCGGCTTGCATGGCGATGCGGGTGACGGCGCGAAACAGACGAAACGTCTTGACGTCGGGCTCGACCGCGTCGGGCAGGTAGACAGCGAGGCGGCCCTTGCCCTTCAGCACCCGTACCAGCCTGCGACTGACGAACACATGCTCGGCGTTGAAAACAATAGTGCGGCCAAGCTCGCGCCACGGCTCCAGCCAGGGAGACCGCGCCGAGACATCGTCGAGGATGTGCAGAGTGTCATCAGGCAAGAGCGACAGCATCAGCGCCGGCTCGATGCGCGACTGGTGCGAGATGACATAGATGACCGGGGCTGGCGCGTTGCGCGCGGTCCTGATGCGGTCGTCACCGATCCGGCAAGCAAGTTTGAACGGCACATAGAGCAGTGCCTGGGTAAAGCGCAGGCCGAGGCGGAATTTTTCCACCATGCCAATCAGCAGCCAGGCCGCCACGAGGCCCGCAAGCAACGCCAGTGTCAGGATCATTGCCGCATCTCTCCCAACGGATTTTCGCACCGCGGCTCTTTGACGGTCGCTTCGGGGGAGAACCTAGCGAAAGTGGGGGAGACGTCAATGTGGATGCGTCAGCAACGGAGCGGCAGTCTTTCAATGTCTACCTGAGCGCCGCAAAGAAAAAGCCGACCTTACGATCGGCTGGAGGTTAGACGGGTCGAGGGGTTTGGGGGGACTTGTGGGTGACCCGTCGCACTCATAATGTCTGAACCCGATGATGGTTCCATGACTTTGCAAATTTATTTCAGGCAAGGTTTTAGCACGATCTAAAGTGCAGCGCGTTGCCTTGCCACGAGCCAGTCGCGCCCGGCATGGGCGAACACCGCGCAGAGCACGATGGCGCCGCCGATCATGCTGGCAGCTGGCGGGATCTCGGCCAGGAACAGGAAGGCGAACAGGATCGCAAACGGCACTTCGGCGGAACCGAGCAGGCCGGATTCCGCCGCTGGAATGAGGCGTGCGCCCTCCGTCCACAGGATCGAGGACAATGCGAAGGACGCGCCGAAGGTGACGAGCAGCACGGCGTCCCTGGGCGACACCGCCAGCGGATCGCTGACGAACCAGCCGAACACGAACAGAAGGAACGCCGACACCGCGCCTGCCCAAACCACCGGTGTGTCGCGGAAGGCGCGTACCATGATCATGTAGAGCGCGCTGCCGATTGTCATCAGCAGCGCCAGCCCGTCGCCCAACAGATGCCCGGTGCCGAAGCCGGACCAGACCATGATGCCCACGCCGCAGAGAGACACGGCTGCGGCCAACATCGTCTGCAGCCGGAATTTTTCGCGCACCAGAGCCCAGGCGAGCAGCGCGGTGACGAAGGGCGCGGTGGCGTAGATGACCGCGACATTGGCGACGAAGGTGAATTTGAACGCCGAGATGAAGGCGATGCTGGCTAGCGCTCCTTCGACAGCCAGCAGCCAGCCTCGCCAGCCGAGGCGCAGGCTCTCGCGCCCGCCTGAGCGGCGGCGGCGCCATAGCACATAGAGCGTGATCAGGATCGAGCCGACAAAGCCGCGCCAGCAGGTGATGGTCAGCGGATCGGCGTGGATCGACTTGGTCAGCACGCCGGTGAGGCCGAAGACAGCCGCCGACGCCGAAACCAGGATGATGCCAAGGGTTCGCTCGGCGGCGGTGTCGGTGGTGGCCGGCATGCTCAAGACCTCTGTCATTTCGCCAGGCTACGCCGTCTCGTCCTGACACCATACTGTCAGCAGGATCGCCCGATCCTACAGCCGCTTGCGGAAATGTTCGTTGCCGACGATCAGCAGGCCGGCCGCGAAGATCAGGGCAGCACCGAAAAACACCTCGCGGCGCGGCACGTCGCCCCATATCGCGAAACCGAGCACGAAAGCCCAGACCAGCGATGTGTATTCGAACGGTGCCACGATCGAGACCGGTGCCCGCTTCATGCCTTCGAACAACAGATACTGCGCGACGCCGCCGAGTGCGCCGACGCTGAGCAACAGCAGCAACTGGCCCCAGTCGATTGGCTGCCACAAAAGCACGGCCGGTACCGCCGAAAAGACCAGGAAGTAGAAGTTGTTGAGCACGAGCTGGACCATCGTGCGCTCCGCCATCGCCGTCTTGCGCAAAAGCACGATGGCGATGCCCCACAGCAGGGCAGCGGCCAGCACCAGAAGCACCGGCATCGACAGGCCGAGACGGGCGGGGTCGCAGGCGACGAAGACGCCGGCGAAACCGATAAGCACCGCCAGCCAGCGCAGCATCGGCACCTTTTCGCCGAGCATGACGACCGAAAGCACGGTGACGATGATCGGCGCCGCGTAGTAGATGGTGGTGAGTTCGGCCAGTTGGAGATACCGGGCGGCGTTGTAGTAGCAGAGCCACGCCGCCAGCGTGAAGGCGGCGCGCACGAACATCGGCCTGACGATGGGCGAGCGGGCCGTATCCGCAATCAGGCGGCGCCCGCCGATTGCCGCGCAGGCGACCAGGATGCTGACGCTGCGGAAGAACATGATCTGCCAGACGGTGATTGCCGCGACCAGAAGCTTGATCGAGGCATCCTGCATCGAAAACAACAGATAGGCGGCCCCGGTCAACAGGATGCCGGCAAGAACCCTTTCGCGGGTTTCCAGGATGGCGATGTCGGCCATGCGGCGTGCGTCCGGTGGCGAGGAAGCCTGCCAAATCAAGCCGCCACGGCCTACGCTATACGAGTGAAATCCCGCGCGGCGCTGCGCCAGCGGCGGGCTTGCGTTGGGGCAGACTTGGCTGCGGGATACATCGCGAACATCCCTGTTGACTTGGCCCCTGGGTCAGCCCCGATAAGAAAGCGTCAGCCAGCAACGAGGTGATTCATGCGCTTCTCCGCCCAGTTCCTGAACGCTTCCGAAGCCGCCAGCCGGCTCGGCGTGTCAGCCAAGGCTTTGCGGCTCTACGAGCAGCGCTGCCTGATTGCTCCAATCCGCACTGCCGCCGGATGGCGGGCCTACGGTCCCGCCGAGATGGCGCGCGCCGCCGAGATCGTGGCCTTGCGCGGGCTTGGCTTCAGTCTCGCTCAGGTGACGCGGGTGCTGGAGGGCGACTCCAGTTGCATGGAGCCAGCCTTGGCCGCGCACCAGGCGGTCCTCGAGGGCCGGCTGCGCCAGCTTGTCGGCATGATGGAGAAGATCGGCAGCCTGCGCGACGACCTCGCTCGAGGCAAAGCGCCAACGATTGGGGAACTGGCGCGCCTGATGATGCCAGACGCCGGGCCTGGCGTCGCTTTCGACCTTCCCTGGCCCTGGGGCGGCGAGCGGTTCGAACTGGGACCTGTCCGGGCGCTGAACTACATCATCGGTCCGCTGGGCAGCGGCAAGACCCGGCTGGCGCGGCGCCTTGCCGAGAGCCTGCCCAACAGCGCCTTCCTTGGCCTGGACCGCCTGGCGGACGGCTGTGCTGTGGCCCTGGCTCGCATGGACGCCGATCCGGCTCTGAGCTCACGGGTCGACCGGACGCTGGCCTGGCTCGTCGAGGACGGCGCCGCGATGTCGGGCGCACTGCTTGCCCTGCTTGCCGGACTGGAAACTGAAGGTCCGGCCATCCTGGTCGTCGACATGATCGAGCAGGGGCTGGACCAGGCTTCCCAGGAGGCACTGATTGCCCATCTGCGCCGCCGTGGCCCCGGTGGCCGGCCGCTTTTCCTGCTCACGCGCTCCTGTGCGATACTGAACCTGACAGCCGTCGGGGCCGATGAAGCGATCATTCTCTGCCCCGCCAATCACAGTCCGCCAACTTATGTCGCCCCATACCCCGGCACTCCCGGCTACGAGGCCGTTGCCACCTGCCTGGCCTCGCCCGAGGTGCGGGCCCGGACGGAGGGCGTCATTGCGTGGCGGCCTGAGGTCGCCTGAGTTCCTCAGAGCATTTGCAGCCAAGTGGAAACACTTGGCGTCGCACAAATGCGGCTAAAACAAAAAGCTAGAGTGGGATACCTAGTTTAATTTGAACGCATCCCGCTCTAGCTGTCACGCGCTCACTGCGTCGCCTGGTAGAGTTCCGAAGCGGCCTCTTTCAGCGCGCGCCGGCCGTCGGGTCTGAAATACATCATGTGCCCGCCCTCCACGACATCGAGGCGGATGGGTTTTGCATCGCCGAGCGTCGGGATCTGATTCACCAGATAGCGCGACGCCAGATAGGGCGTGACGAGGTCGGTGTAACCGTTGACGATCACGACGCCGAGCGCAGGGTTCAACGCGCGCGCCCGCTGCAGATCGTCCATCACCCCGGCATAGCCTTGCCGCGAGGTGCCATAGTCCCAATTGTGGCTGATCTCCCCGTTGAGCAACCGGTAGCTGACATCGGTGCGGTAGTTCAACTCGTCCCTGATATAGCCGGTGAAGGCCGAGGTCAGCGCCGGTATGCTGCGGTCGAGCACCGGATCCGGGCCGGCGATGCGGGCGCTCTCGGGTGCGATGTCGGCCGTCGCGATCGTGCCGTCATAGGGGCTGAGCACCTTGCCGCTGGCGCGGGCAAACTCTCTCGCGAACAGGCCGGTTGGGATACGGGCGAAATTCCGCTGGACGAGTTCGAGCGGCAGGCCGGTGATGTCAGCCACGCGCTGGCTGGCCAGTCGCCCGCCCTGTTCCAGCCCGCTGGCCAAAGCCGTAAGGTAGTCGCCAAGCGCATAGCGCTCGACCTCGGCGAGCTTCTCCCGCAGCGCATCGCCGGTGACGCCATCATTGCGCAGGCGCACCGCCGCCAGGGAGGGGAGTTCGAGCGCCCAGTGCAGGGGTTCGAATTCATCGGGCTGCACCAGCATGAACTCCAGCGCCGGCGAGATCAGCACGATGCCGTTCGGGCTGATGCCGATATCTTCCTGCAAGGTCCTGGCGAGCAGCGCCGCCCGGAAGCCGCCATAGCTTTCCCCGGCGAGGAAGAGCGGCGATCCGGTGCGGCCGTTCTGCGCAAGATAGAGCCGGATGAAGGCGCCTATCGAACTGGCATCCTGGTTGACCCCCCAGAAGTCGCGTGTGTCCTGGCCAGGCGCCTCGCGGCTGTAGCCGGTTCCGACGGGATCGACAAAGACGAGGTCGGTCATGCCGAGCCAGCTGTCCGGATTGTCGATTAGTTTTTGCGGCGAGGGCAGGAATCCCCCATCGGCTCCGGTAGCGATTACGCGCGGGCCGAGCGCGCCGAGATGCAGATAGGCGGACGCAGCACCGGGACCGCCGTTGAACACGAAGGTGATGGGACGCTGCGGCTCTTTCGCTGCGTCGTCCGGCGACCGCCTGGTATAGGCGACATAGAAGATCTCCGCCGTGACGTCGCCCTTGCCGGAAAGCAGCGACAGCGTGCCGGCCTTTGCCTGATAGTCCAGCTTGCGCCCGGCGAGCGTGATCGAATGGTCTGTTGTCTGCGGTGGCGGCAGCAGCGACAGCACGCCGCCTGTGGGCGCCGGCCGCTCCGCCGTTTCAGCCAGGCCAGGCTGCGCGAAGGCGGCAAGCATCAGCAGGATGAGGGGGACCAGTTTCAGGTTGAACGGCATGACGCCTCCACGAGAACAACTCCCGCATAGGTATGGCCGAGGCGATCGAAGTCAAAGGCGGGCCTCTCAAAACATGGGTTCCTCGCCCACCGCG
>NZ_CAAF010000042.1 GCF_000359125.1 Mesorhizobium sp. STM 4661
CATCCGCGAAGGCCGCATCCAACTGCAAGGCCATTTCGACGACGATTTGAATGTACCTTCCCTGATTGCCGCGGATATGTTTGCCGAGAAGCTGTTGGCGAATGCCGATCGATGTCAGGACCGTGCCACCGCATACCGCGATGCTATCGATCTCGGAATGCTGGTCAGGGCCTATCAGGAAATCCCGATCGATGCTCTTGGCAAGGCGCAAACCGCCTATGGGTCGGATATCCAGCACAAAATCGTATGGGTGGTGAACAAACTTCAGGATAGGGACGAACTGCGCAACGCAGCCGAATCCTTGCAAATGGACACCAAGGCGGCCGAAGCTGCTATTTCGGCTCTTCGAAATGAAGGCATTCGCCTCTGGCCAGGTGCGGGCATCGGTCCGCGCCAATAAATAGCAGGGTCGAGACAGGACGTTGGAGTTCGGCAGCTCAATCCCCGGCGACGAAGAACGTCCACTGCCCGGCAGGCGTGATGCCGACCCGGTAGAAGATGTAGGCGCCGAACTGCTTCATGTCGTTATAGTCGCCGGCGGTGACGATCTTGAACAGCTCGACCCGCTGCTTGGCGTCGAGCTTGTCCAGCGGCAGCGCGAAGAAATACGGCCAGACATAGAGTTCCTGCGGCGTGCCGGCATCGACATGGACGAAGCCGGCATTGAGTACCTCTTCCAGTATGGCGAGGATTTCCTGACCTTCCGTGTCGCCCGAAAGGCCCTTGAGGAAGGCGATCGGGTCGCCGTCGATTTCGCTCAGCGACAATTGGGTCATCGCATCGCCCGTGCCGATCAGCGGCCGGAGCTTTTCGATGTCGCCGCTCTTGCAGGCCTCGACCATCAAATCGTGCATGCGCCGAACCGGCTCCGGCAGCTTGCCGAGGTCGTAGACGACTTCGGGCAAGGGAGCATCCGGATCGGCGCGCGGGCTGGCCATGCCGCCATCATTCGCCGGCCCCTCCGGTTCTGTCTTTTCCGGCTCGTCGGACGGCGTCGCCGGGCTGGCCGCGGGCGGCGTGGTGCCGGGCGGGTCGGGTAGCGGCACCGCGTTTCCAGGCGGCGACATGTCGTCATTGGCGGGCGGCGTGACCGGCGAGGGAAGATCCTCACGCTTGATTTCACTCAGCGCATGGGCGGGGCTGATCGTCAGGCATAGGGTAAGCGGAATCGCCGCGCAGCAGACGGTGAGCCAGATGCTAAGGGCCAAGCCACCCGGCTTGCCTGACATCGAAAAAATCACTGCCTGCTCCTCCCTGGTTCTCGGGCCTTTACAAGTGCCCGCGCCCGCCCAGGATGCCGGTTCAGTGTGTCAACCTTTCCGGTTGGAAAGCCCCGGCTATCACTTTTTCACGCATGCGGTCGAGCAGGGCAAGGGCGGAAGTCTCGCCATTGGCGCGCAGCATCTCGCCAAACGCGGTTTCCAGCGCCGCCTCGGCGATGATTTCCGGCTCGATCCCGGCCGAAAGTCCTTCCGCCCAGGCCTCGCTGTGGCTTTCCACGGCGGTCAGGCGCTTTTCTTCCCTGACCAGCGCGTCGATGTCGTTGACGCCATGTTCCATTGCGATGTCCACCCTTTTCAAGCGGCGATCCGGCGGATGCGGATCCGGCTTGGGCTATCCTTTTTGTACGCAGATCCAATAAGCCATTGTAAATACGACATTTATTGGGTCGTTTTCGACAAAGCCCGTCGCGTCTTGCAAACCTGCGTTCGATCCGATTCAAAACTTAGCCGATTAGACCGGCGAGCGGGATGAAAACCTTCAGTTTGAGTTAATTCCACATCCATGCCGTAACGTTTCGTTAATGCTGTTGCAGAAGTGCAACATCAGGATTGCACCAAGACGCCGTTGGAAACAAGGAGGGAGGGTCAAATGCCAATGTGGCGAACGGCGCCGGGTCGGAAGACGGCCGAGAATTTGCCGTCAGTTGCCGTAGCGCGAGGCGATGTCGCGCGACAGCGTTTCGCCTTCCTTCATGTAGCGGCTGATGGCTTCCGTCGCCGAGGCGGTGCATTGCGTGTAGGTGCCGCCGAAGGAGCGATAGCCGCGGTTGAAACTGGCGATGAAGCGGGCGCGTCGTTCGGGGTCGGGATTTTCCGAAGCCATCAGCTTCTCCATCTCGACCCGCCACTGGTCGCCTTTCTCGCCGCACAGATTGCGCAGGAAATGCAGCGAGCCAAGCACCTCCGCCAGCCGCATGAGCCCGGGCTCGAAAGGCGCCTCGGCACTGAACGCCGGCCGCGCGTCGACAGCCATGCTGGCGGCGAGGCAAGCTGCGAGGAACAGCGAGGCGCGGGTCATAAGTCCATGTGGCCAAACAATTTGTCGTCCGCAAGGCGATTTCTTGGGGAGTTATTCCCCTGCATTCCCGAGCAATTCCTCGGCCACCGCAAACACCGAGCCCGCGAGCGGCAACGCCGTCATCTCGCTGAGCGTATAAAAGGCGGCTGTCTCGGCGTCATCGCTGGCTATCGCCGCGCCGCCGGCATAGGTCGCGCCGAACACCGTCAAGAGATAGTCGACCGGATGGTCTTCGTCGCTGCCATCGATGTGGATTTCGCGCAGCGGCCGATAGCCGTCCGCGCGCAGGCTGGTTTCCTCCAGCAATTCGCGGGCCGCTGCTTCCTCCAGCGTCTCGCCGGCTTCGACCTTGCCGCCCGGGAAGGCGTAGAGGCCTTGCGAGGGCGGCCTGGCCCGCTTGACCAGCAGCACCGTGTTCCCATGCACGACGGCGACCGAGACTGCCGGAATGATCCTGCGTGTTTGCATGAGTTCCCGCTTGATAGACATAGCCCGTTGTGGACCGGCCGTCGGCGAACAGCTTTAGCGGTTGCGAAAGGCGGGTTCCATCGCCACTTTCACATGTCACCAGTTCGAAAGTTGATTTCATGTGCGGACGCTTTGCCCTGACCGCCACGCCGGACCAGACCGCTGCCTTTCTCGGGCTGGCGGAACTGGAGGACTTTCCGGCCCGCTACAACATCGCGCCGACGCAGCCGGTGCTGATGGCGCACGCCGGTCCGCCGCTTGCGCCGGGTTCGAACCTGCCTGACCGACAGGCGATGCTGGTGCGCTGGGGGCTGATCCCCGCTTGGGTGAAAGATACCAGGGAGTTTCCGCTGCTGTTCAACGCACGCTCGGAAGGAGCGGCGGAAAAGGCCTCGTTCCGTGCCGCCATGCGCCACCGTCGCGCTCTGGTGCCGGCCTCGGGGTTCTACGAATGGCAGCAAACTGGTGGCAAGAGGGGGCAGCCCTATTGGATCAGGCCCAGGCATGGCGGGCTGCTCGCCTTCGCCGGCTTGATCGAGACCTATGCCGAGCCGGGCGGTTCGGAAATGGACACCGGCGCCATCCTGACCGTCCATGCCAATACCGACATCGCTCACATCCATGACCGGATGCCGGTGGTGATCCACTCGCAGGATTTCGCCCGCTGGCTGGACTGCCGCACGCTCGAGCCGCGCGACGTCGTCGACCTATTGCGGCCGGCACAGCCTGATTTCTTCGAAGCCGTCCCGGTTTCCGACCTTGTCAACAAGGTCGCCAACACCGGGCCGGAGATTCAGGTGAGGGGCGTCGTCGGGCCGGAGCCCGAGAAGGTCAGGCGCCAGAAGCCCGGCGCGGACGACAGCCAGATGACCTTGTTCTAGCTGCTGCTTTTCCTGGCACCTCTCGGCGCCTTCACTGCCGGCATATGACGCCGGTCGCACGTGACGTCAGGCAGCGCGCGGCGATGTGATCTTCTGCGCCGGCTTCTTCTTCCTCGCGGTGTGGAGAAGGGCGGCGACGATCGCGGCTGGGCCGATCGCCCGGTACTGGCTGGCCAGCGTCGGTTGCTTGGCGCGGTTGGTTTCTTGGCTGGTTCGAGGCATTGTCTTCATCTTCCCTGGTAACGTCTTCGTGTCTGCGTTTGCTGGTCGAATCCGACCAAATCGTGACGTGTGGTGATCTAGCCGGCGAATGTTTCATGACTGTGCCGACATGTTTAATAAAATGTTTCAGCGCATAATTACCTGTGATCCAGCGACGCTTTTGCTTGCTGTTGCGACTTGACGGCAACACCGGGTGAGGCGATAAAGCCGCTCATGAAAACGTCTTTCGCCATTTGTGGCATTTGCATTATTGGCTAGCCTCGCGCTGGTCCGGACGTTTTCGCCTCATCTTTCCCTAGAGTGGACAAACGCCCCGGCCAGCAGGCTGGAATCTGACTGGCGTCTCGGCGCGACGATGACTCCCAGCCCAAACAAAAGTACCGGACCGGGAAGGCATGAATGTCTGACGCATCGAAGGGCCTGCGCCTCTACAACACGCTGACGCGGACGAAGGAAGATTTTGTTCCGATCGATCCGCGTAATGTGCGCATGTATGTCTGCGGCCCGACGGTCTACGACTTTGCCCATATCGGCAATGCGCGGCCGGTGATCGTCTTCGATGTGCTCTTCCGTCTGTTGCGCCAACTCTACGGCGAAAAGCACGTCACGTATGTGCGCAACATCACGGATGTCGACGATAAGATCAACGACCGCGCCCTGCGTGATTTCGGCGCCGAGATCGCCTCGGGAAAGCTGTCGTTGAACGAGGCGATCCGAAGGGTCACCGAAAAGACCGCCGATCAGTTCCACAAGGATGTGGCGATGCTCGGCTGCCTCGAGCCGACGGTCGAGCCGCGCGCCACCGAATTCGTCGAACCCAGGCCCGACGGCAAGGCCGATATGATCTCCTTGATTCAACGCCTGATCGAACGCGGCCATGCCTATGTTGCGGCAGGCGAAGTTCTGTTCGACACCGCCTCGATGCCGGATTACGGCCAATTGTCGAAGCGCAATCTCGACGAGCAGCAGGCCGGCGCCCGCGTCGCCGTCGACGCGCACAAGAAGAGCCCGCAGGATTTTGTGCTGTGGAAACTGTCGTCGCCGGAGGAGCCGGGCTGGGACAGCCCATGGGGCAGGGGCCGGCCGGGCTGGCACATCGAGTGCTCGGCGATGTCGGCCGCCTATCTCGGCGAGGTCTTCGACATCCATGGCGGCGGCCTCGATTTGATCTTCCCGCACCACGAGAACGAGATCGCCCAGTCGCGCTGCGCACACGGCACCGCGGTGATGGCCAATGTGTGGATGCACAACGGCTTCCTGCAGGTCGAGGGCCAGAAGATGTCCAAGAGTCTGGGCAATTTCTTAACGATAAATGAGATCCTGAATTCTGAACTACGCTTCGCAATGTTCGAACTCGAAACTTCCATGGCTCAACGAGAGGTGGTTCGCCGATGGAATGGGTTGGGCATGCGGCTTGCGATGCTCCAAACCCATTATCGAAGTCCACTAGATTGGACGTCGGCGCGTTTTGAGCTTGCACGTTCAGAAGTCATAGAATGGCACGAGAAGCTGAAGGAAATTGGCTTCCAGCCAGGCCTTGGCTACGACAACGTGCCTGAAGTAGTGCAGGCGTTAAAAGACGACCTGAATTCGTCCGAGGCACTCGTTCTTGTTCGACAATTCGCAAGAGGCAGCGAACATCGGCAACTGGGGGAGGCGTTAGACTTAATTGGGCTCTTCGACGCCGACCTAATGGGGCGTTATGATCTTCTGGTGTCACAACTTGACGCTCCTATTAATCGCCGAGTCCAGGAACGCCTTGCCCTCATCGCCGCCAAGAACTGGGCCGATGCCGACCGCATCCGCGACGAATTGCTATCGCAAGGCATACAGTTGAAGGACGGCAAGGATCCGATCACCGGCGAACGCGTGACGACGTGGGAGGTGAAGCGGTGAGGATGGCGCCAAGCACCCCCCTCTGCCCTGCCGGGCATCTCCCCCTCAAGGGGGGAGATTGGACGTCACTTCGGCTTTCGCCAATCGCCTACGTTGATGATTGGGCGCCTCCGGTGAAACTGCCGATCTCCCCCCTTGAGGGGGAGATGTCCGGCAGGACAGAGGGGGGCGAAACGCGATGACGCATTTCCCGGTACCCGCCAACAACCGCGGCAATGCGCGCAAGATGCGCAAAGCCATGACCGACGCCGAGCTGAAGCTGTGGAACGAGATTAGAGCCCACAGGCTGATGGGATTGCCCTTCAGGCGGCAGATGCCTATCGCCGGCTACATCGTCGATTTCGCCTGCCCCGCCAAAAAGCTGATCGTCGAGCTGGACGGCTCTCAGCACGCACGGGCTGAAGCTTCGGCATCCGATGTGGCAAGAAGCGCGAGGCTAGAAGCGTTGGGCTGGACCATCCTGCGCTTCTGGAACGACGACGTCATCCGCGACATCGACAATGTCTGCCAGCACATCGTGATCGAGGCCGGCCTGGCCGCCGCCGAAACGCCATCCGACGAACCAACAAAGGAGGCAGTTCCATGATCGACCATCTCGGCATCACCGTTTCCGATTTTGACGCGTCGAAGGCTTTCTACGACAAGGCGATGGCGCCGCTCGGTGCGTCGCTGCTCTATATGGTGCCCACGGAA
This sequence comes from Mesorhizobium sp. STM 4661, assembly GCF_000359125.1. Taxonomy (GTDB): domain Bacteria; phylum Pseudomonadota; class Alphaproteobacteria; order Rhizobiales; family Rhizobiaceae; genus Mesorhizobium. Next base: position 6,462 of record NZ_CAAF010000042.1, read on the forward strand.
TATACCGGCGGGGCCAAGGTCGGCGGTTATGGCCGGGAACGGCCGGTTTTCTGGCTGAGTGCCGGCAAGGACAGACCGAGGGACCGCCAGCACGTCGCCTTCACCGCGCGCAGCCGCGCCGAGGTCGACGCCTTTCACGCGGCGGCAATCGCCGCCGGCGGCAAGGACAATGGCGGGCCGGGCCTGCGCCCGCACTACCACCCGAATTATTACGGCGCCTTCGTCTTCGACCCCGACGGCAACAATGTCGAGGCGGTGTGCCATGCTCCGGAGTGAATTGCGATGAGCCTCGACAACCGGCCGGTCTATACGGGCGGCTGCCAGTGCGGCGCCGTGCGCTTCCGCGTCGAAGGCGCGCTGGGTGACGCTTCCGTCTGCCATTGCCGCATGTGCCAGAAGGCGTTCGGCGCCTTCTATGCGCCGCTGGTCTCGGTGCGCGGCGCTAAACTCGACTGGACGCGCGGCCAGCCGAAATATTTCCGCTCGTCCAACCATGTCAAACGTGGCTTCTGCGCCGATTGCGGTACGCCGCTGACCTTCACCGCGCCGGACGGTGTCGGCCTCGCCATCGGCGCCTTCGACGAGCCGCAGGAAATCGTGCCGCTGATTCAGTGGGGCACCGAAGCAAAACTTCCCTATGTCGATCGCATCCACGAATTGCCTGGTGAGGACACGATGGCCGATATCTCGTCGGCGCCCTATCTCGCCGAACTCGTCTCCTACCAGCATCCCGACCACGACACCGAACAATGGCCGCCAAAGGAAAGATCATGACCGAGAAAGTTCGAACCGGCGGCTGCCAGTGCGGCGCCGTGCGCTTCCGCATCAACGGTGCGCTCGGCCGCCCGTCCATCTGCCATTGCCGCATGTGCCAGAAACAGTTCGGCTCGTTCTTCGGCGCTCTGGTGACGGTGCCGAAGGATGGCGTCGAGTGGACCCATGAGGAACCGAGCTATTTCCAGTCGTCGGTCAATATCGATCGCGGCTTCTGCGCCCGTTGCGGCACGCCGCTGACCTACCGGCAGCCCGGCGGGCTCGAGATCGCCATCGGCGCCTTCGACGACCGCTCCGACCTCGCGCCCCAGATCCAGGTCAACTACGCCGCCAGGCTGCCCTGGGTCGAGACCATCTTCGACGCGCCGGTCCATGATGATCCGGATTACTATGCAAGGCAGGAGCAGATCATCTCCTTCCAGCACCCGGATCAAGAGACGGCCAACTGGCCGCGGCAGGGCCTGAAATTATGAGCCCGGAAGCCGTGAGCCCAAAAGCTGTGAGCCCAGAACCTGTAAGCAACGAATTGCGCAGCCTCTATCCCGAGATCGAGGCCTTTGAAACCGGCATGCTCGATGGCGGCGATGGCCATCAGGTCTATTGGGAGCGCTCCGGCACCAAAGGCGCCAAGCCGGCGGTGTTCCTGCATGGCGGGCCGGGCGGCACCATCTCGCCAAAGCACCGGCGGCTGTTCGATCCGAAGCTTTACGACGTCATCCTGTTCGACCAGCGCGGTTGCGGCAAGTCGACCCCCAACGCGTCGCTCGAAGCCAACACCACCTGGCACCTGGTCGCCGACATCGAGCGGTTGCGTCAGATGTGCGGCTTCGACAAATGGCTGGTGTTCGGTGGCTCATGGGGCTCGACGCTGGCGCTGGCCTATGCTCAGACGCACCCCGACCGTGTCAGCGAACTGGTCGTGCGCGGCATTTACACGCTGACCCGGGCCGAGCTCGAATGGTATTATCAGTTCGGCGTCTCGGAAATGTTCCCCGACAAATGGGAGCGGTTCCTGGCGCCGATCCCCGCGGCCGAGCGCGGCGACATGATGGCTGCGTATCGCAAGCGGCTGGTCGGCAGCGACCGCAAGGCGCAGATCGAGGCTGCCCGCGCCTGGAGCCTGTGGGAAGGCGAGACGATCACGCTGCTGCCGGAGCCCGAAACCAGCGGCCCGTTCGGTGAGGACGACTACGCCGTCGCCTTCGCCCGCATCGAGAACCATTACTTCGTCCATGCCGGCTGGCTGGAGGAAGGGCAATTGTTGCGCGATGCGTACAAGCTCAGGGATATTCCTGGCACCATCGTCCACGGACGCTACGACATGCCGTGCCCGGCGCGCTACGCCTGGGCGCTGCACAAGGCCTGGCCGAAAGCGGACTTCCACCTGGTCGAGGGCGCCGGCCATGCCTATTCCGAGCCTGGGATTCTCGACCGGCTGATCCGGGCAACGGATCGGTTTGCGGGGAAGAACTAGTCGATGTACGGCGATCCTTCCCACCCCCCTCTGGCCTGCCGGCCATCTCCCCCGCAAGGGGGGAGATTGGATGTCGCCGTTGTTTTCGCCAATCGCCGACGTTGCAGGAAGAGCGCCGTCAGCAAAGCTGCCGATCTCCCCCCTTGCGGGGGAGATGTCCGGCAGGACAGAGGGGGGTGCACAAGCACCTTGCCATCATGAAAAAGCAAAGACTGTTCCTCTTCGACACCACCCTGCGCGATGGCCAGCAGACGCCGGGCATCGACTTTTCGGTCGAGGACAAGATCGCCATCGCCAAATTGCTCGACGAGTTCGGCATGGACTATGTCGAGGGTGGCTATCCCGGCGCCAACCCGACCGACACCGCCTTCTTCCAGAAGAAGCGCACGGCCAGCGCCAAATTCGTCGCTTTCGGCATGACCAAGCGGGCAGGGGTGTCAGCCTCCAACGATCCTGGTCTCGCGGCACTCGTCCAATCGCAGTCGGACGCCATCTGCTTCGTCGCCAAGAGCTGGGACTACCATGTCCGTGTCGCGCTCGGCTGCACCAACGAGGAGAACCTCGAATCCATCAAGGCCTCGGTCGAAGCGGCGGTTGCCGCTGGCAAGGAAGCGATGGTCGACTGCGAGCATTTCTTCGACGGCTTCAAGGCCAATCCCGACTATGCGCTTGCCTGCGCAAGGACCGCCTACAATGGCGGCGCACGCTGGGTGGTGCTGTGCGACACCAATGGCGGCTCGCAGCCATCGGAAGTCCGCGCCATCGTCGAGAAGGTCATCACGGCGGGCATTCCGGGTGACCATCTCGGCATCCATGCCCATGACGACACCGGCCAGGCGGTGGCGAATTCGCTCGTCGCCGTCGAGGCCGGCGTGCGCCAGATCCAGGGCACGCTGAACGGCATCGGCGAGCGCTGCGGCAACGCCAATTTGATCTCGATCGTACCGACGCTGGCGTTGAAGCCGGCTTTCGCCGACCGTTTCGAAACGGGCATTTCGGCCGAGGCGCTGACCGGCATATCGCGCCTGTCGCGCGCGTTCGACGAATTGCTGAACCGCGCGCCGGAAGCGCAGGCGCCCTATGTCGGAGCCTCCGCCTTCGCCACCAAGGCCGGCATCCATGCCTCGGCGTTGGCCAAGGAGCCGGCGACCTATGAGCATGTGCCCCCGGAAGCCGTCGGCAACCGGCGCCGCGTCATGGTCTCGGATCAGGGCGGCAAGGCCAATTTCCTCGCCGAACTGAAACGGCGCGGCATCGACGTGCCCAAGGACGACCATCGGCTCGACGCGCTGATATCAGTGGTCAAGGAACGCGAGGCCGAGGGCTATGCCTATGAAGGCGCCGACGCGTCTTTCGAGCTTTTGGCGCGCAAGATGCTGCACGGCCTGCCGGCATTCTTCCATGTCACCTCGTTCCGCTGCATGGTTGAGCGCCGCTTCGACGCCAACGGCAATCTGAAGACGGTCTCCGAGGCGATCGTCAAGGTGCTGGTCGAGGGCGAGGAGAAGATGTCGGTGGCCGAAGGGCACGGCCCGGTCAATGCGCTCGACATCGCGCTACGCAAGGATCTCGGCAAGTACCAGAACGAGATCGCCGACCTCGAACTCGCCGACTTCAAGGTGCGTATTCTGAATGGCGGCACCGAGGCGATCACCCGTGTGCTGGTCGAGTCGCATGATGCCACCGGTGCCCGCTGGTGGACGGTCGGCGTCTCCGAAAACATCATCGACGCGTCCTTCCAAGCGCTGATGGATTCGATCGTCTACAAGCTGATGAAGAACCGCGAGATGGCAGGATTGGTCGCGGCCGAATAGGGTTGAACCATCAGCGAAAGTCCATTGATCCATCAGCAATTTGCGATGGTCTTGGCAAGATGGCTGGCGCATAGCGTTGGGCCATGGCCACGCAAGCACTCCAACTGGACGCGGACAATGCCCGTCGCGGTTTCCTCCTGGCGCTGGGCGCCTATCTCCTGTGGGGGCTGCTGCCCTTCTATATGAAGGCGGTTGCGCATCTGCCGCTGGCCGAAGTCATCGCGCATCGCATCGTCTGGTCTGTGCCGATCGCCGCGGCCGTCCTTGTCTGGGCCGGCCGCACGGCGGACTTCAAGGCCGCGATCCGTTCCCCGCGCACCATCGCGATGGCCGCGCTCACGGCGGCGCTGATCTCGGTCAACTGGGGTATCTATGTCTGGGCGATCGCCGTCGATCGCACCGTCGAGACCGCGCTCGGCTACTACATCAACCCGCTGGTCAGCGTCGTTGTCGGCGCGCTGCTGCTTGGCGAGCGGCTGGACCGGCTGCAAATAGCGGCAGTGGTGCTGGCGGCCATCGCGGTCGCGGTGCTGACCGTCGACGCCGGCAAGCTGCCCTGGGTGTCGCTGGCGCTGGCCTTTTCCTTCGCCGCCTACGGCTTCTTCCGCAAGACGCTGCCGATCGGCCCGAGCCAGGGCTTCCTGCTCGAAGTGCTTTTGCTGTCGGTGCCGGCGCTCGCCTACATCGTCTTCCTGATCGCCAACGGTCAGGACCATTTTGTATCAGGCAATGCCGCCGACACCGCGCTGCTCATCGGCTGCGGCCCGGTCACCGCCGTGCCACTGCTGTTGTTCGCGTTCGGGGCGAGGCTGCTGCGCCTCTCCACCATCGGCATCATGCAGTATATCGCGCCGACCATTGTGTTCCTGATCGCCGTGCTGATTTTCGGCGAACCCTTCGGCAGCACTCAGGCCATCGCCTTCGGCCTTATCTGGACGGCGCTGGCGATCTACTCCTGGTCGATGTTCACCTCGGCGAGAAAGGCTTGAACGCGACGCGCCTTAAACGTTGCGGCCCAGCCGCGTGACCACGTAGAAAACCACGGCAGCAACGGCGAACGCAAACAGGGTGACGATCCAGAAACCGGAAGGCGTTTCCAGGAACGGCAGGCCGCCGACATTCATGCCGAACAGGCTGGAGATGATGGTCATCGGCAGCAGCACCGCCGTCATCACCGAGAGCACGTAGAGCAGGCGATTCGACTCCGTCGTCAGCTTGGCCATCAATTCGTCCTGCAACAGCCGGGCACGTGCCTGCAATTGTTCGCCGTCATGATAGAGCGTGAGCGCCCGGTGCGAGAGCCGCGCCGCCATGTCGTTGATTGTGTCTGGCAGGTCGTTGCGATGCGAATGGTCGAGATGGCGGAACAGATTGCTCAGCGTCGCCATCTGCCGGTGGATCACCACCAGACGCCGGCGCGCGTCGACAAGCGCCTGCCGCTCATTGTGCCATGCGTCGCAGACGATACGATCCTCGATGCCATCGAGCGTATCGCCGAGGCTGGTGAGTTCCGCCACCATGCCGTCGAACGACTGGCCAACGACAGCCTCGATCAGTTCGGCCGGCGAGCGGAACTTGCGCGATCCGTTCTCGATCGCCTTGCGGATATTGTCGACCGACTGCAGCGGCTGCTTGCGGGCGCCGACCAGCATCGTGTCGTTGAGGGCGAAGCGGAAATGGCCAAGTCCGCCGGCTTCCGCCGAATAGTCGTGGCGCAGATCCGGCAGATCGCCATAGAGCCAATCATCCTCGAGGTCGATGTGGCAGCCATGGCTGGCGGACAGGAAGGCTTCGCGCACCGGCAATGGCAAAGCCTGATCGGCGGCGATCTCGTGGCGAGCGCGCATGTCGGAGAGCTGGTAGCTGCGCCAGGTCCAGTGCGCTTGCGCAGCGTCCTTGGTGAGCACGCCCTCGGCGGTGAAGTGATAGATGAAGAACAGCCCGTGCTCGTCGGGCAGATAAGGGGACAGGTCGGTGCCTTCCGGATTGAGAGCGATATTCATCGACGCTTCGCCAGTTTCTTGAACGCAGCGCCGCGCAGTGGCGGCCGGCCGTGAATCCTAGCATGGGCGCTTCTGGTTTCGTGTGACAGTTTGTTGACAGCCGGTCACAGGCAGTAGGGAGAGCCGTTCTCGGCAATTCGCATACTGCCTTACTGCCCTACTCCCTTACCCCCTACATTTTGTCGATCACCGACTGCACGCCCTCGGTTGGCGCATCGACCGAGGATCCCGCCACCATGATGGCGGCGACGATGGCTTCAGGGTCGTCGACCACCAGCGGCCTGACCCGCTGGGCGGTGTGGATGAAGCCTTCGGCCGACATGTGGTCGAGCAGCGAAAGCATCGGATCCCAGAACCCCTTGATGTTGCCGAAGACGATCGGCTTGCGGTGGTGGCCGAGCTGGCCCCAGGTCATGATCTCGACGATCTCCTCGACCGTACCGATACCGCCCGGCAGTGCCACAAAGGCGTCGGATTTTTCGAACATCCTGTGCTTGCGCTCGTGCATGTTGTCGGTGATCACCAGTTCATCGAGCCGGTTAAGCGCGGTTTCGGTTGCTTCCTTGTTGATCAGGAAGCGCGGAATGATGCCCGTCACCTTGCCGCCGGCCCGCAAGGCGCCTTCGGCGACGGCTCCCATGATCCCCTTGGTGCCGCCGCCATAGATCAGACGCAGGCCGGACCTGGCAATCGAGCGGCCAAGCAGGTGCCCGGCCTTGGCGTAGGTCTCATCGCGGCCGGGAGACGAGCCGCAATAGACGCAGACGGATCGAATCGTATTCATGCCGATGATAGGTGATAGGGACGGCAGATGTGGTCAAGCCCGGAGCGGGCTTTTTCTTGTCGATCTGGGCAAAACAGGCTAGACCGGCGTTAGGTGGCTAAGGGGCAAGGAACTATGGCAATTAATCCTTTGAAGGCGTTTCTGTTCGCGGCGGGTGGGACCGTCGCGGCCGCAGGAACCGCCTATGTATCGGGCGCGCTCGACCCGTATCTCAATCGCACGCCGCCGGCGGAAGTAGCGGCGCTGACACCGCCTCCGGCGGCTACTGATGCGATGGCACCGGCCGCACCCGCGCCCGGCACCAACGCGATGGCGCCGGCTTCACCAGTACCGGATGCGGCGGCACCCGCCGCGGCCGGTCCGATCGCGCCGACCTTCGACATCGTGCGGGTCGAAAGCAACGGCTCGATCGTCATCGCCGGCAATGCGGCGCCCGGCGCCAAGGTCGAGGTTCTCAACGGTTCGACGGTTCTAGGTTCAACGGTCGCTGGTCCGGATGGCGCCTTTGCCATCGCTCTCGACGATCCGCTGAAGCCTGGCGACTATACGATCACGCTGCGCTCGACTGGCACAGTGGTGATCAACTCGGCACAGACCGCTGTCGTCTCCATTCCCCAGAATCCGGCGGGCCAGGTGCTGGCCATGGTCGAGGAACCGGGCAAGCCATCTGAGCTGCTGACGGTTCCCGCGCCCGAGAAGAAGCCGGAAACA
>NZ_CAAF010000041.1 GCF_000359125.1 Mesorhizobium sp. STM 4661
CGGCGACGTCGGCTCGTTCGATGGTGCTGAGAACTTCGACCACGAGGACGGCGACATTCAGGACACCTACGCCAAGAACGCCCGCTTCAACCTGAAGACCTGGACCGGCCAGGAAACCGAGCTCGGCACCTTGAAGACCTACACCGAGACCCGCTTCAACTTCGGCAACCGTAACCGGCACGTCAGCAGCACATACGTCCCCGGTCCCGATCCGGACGGCGCGGGTCCACTGCCCCCGCTGCCAGGTGAGACAATCATTGTCAATAACCCTGCCGAAAACAAAGGCGTTTCACTGAACTTTGCCTGGATTCAGCTCGGTGGCCTGCGGGTCGGTAAGGACGAATCGGCCTTCGATACGTTCATCGGCTACGCCGGCAGCGTCATCCAGGATACGCTGGTTCCCTACGGTGGCTTCGACACCAACGTCGTCCAGTACTACTTCGACGCCGGCAACGGCTTCTCGGCCGTGGTCTCGCTCGAAGAAGGTTACGGCTCCTACACGATCGACAGCTATGTTCCGCATGTCGTCGGCGGCGTGAAGTGGACGCAGGGCTGGGGCGCCATCACCGGCGTCGTTGCCTATGACAGCAATTACGAAGAGGTGTCCGGCAAGGTTCGCCTGGACGTGACTGCGACCAGCGAACTGTCGCTGTTCATCATGGCCGGCTACGGCACGGATGACAACCTCGACGATCCGACTTGGGCAACCCCGGCCGGCGGTCGCGGCATGTACAAGACGTGGGGCGGCAACTGGGCAGTCTGGGGCGGCGGCACCTACCAGTTCAACGAGAAGACCTCGTTCAACGTCCAGGCATCGTATGACGACTGGGAGAACCTCGGCATCGCCGCGAACGTCGCCTACGATATCGTCCCCGGCCTGACGATCACGGCCGAAGTCGACTACGTGCGCACAGGCAACTTTGACAACATTGGTGATGGTTCGGGCCGCAATTACAACTGGACCAATGCCGACAGCGAAGACAGCCTCGGCGGCATCCTCCGCTTCCAGCGCTCATTCTAAGGGCTGGACTTAATACAAGTGCAATTCCAGCCCGGGCGCACCAACGCCCGGGCTGTTTTGTTTCGTGACTGGACCAAGGCAAACAGAAGGAACAGGGGGAATCGGTAGCTGAATAGAGTCCGTGGGATGATTTCGTGGGATCCGTTGATGGCGGATGAAATCACAACTGCGTGATCAAACCTCTTGAAAGGACGCTCCCAAGCGGATAGGGCTGATCTATCCACTCGGGGGTGTGGCGAATGATGACGACCGAAGCGATTCAAGAGGATGAGCCCTCTGATCATTTTTCGATGTTTTCTTCTCAGATTTCCAAGATAAAATACAGTTACAACAAGATACGGGAAGTAAAGTCGTACAGGGTCGGAGAGCTGTTTTCAGCATACCGGGACATACTTTGGGATGATGGGCGGCATAAATACAATGTCAGCTCCTTCATCGGCGAGATAGATGAGATACTCCTCGGGGAGCGTTTCAGCGCCTTTGACCAAAGCACCCTGGACAACCTTATCGGCACCTTGCGCCAGCGCGGCAACAGCAACGCAACCATCAACCGGAAGATGGCTGCCCTCAGCAAACTGCTGCGCAAGGCTCACAAGATGGGAGATATCCACAGCCTGCCCGAGTTCCGCCGCCAGAAGGAGCGGGCGGGACGGATTCGCTTCCTGGAAAGGGACGAAGAGGCACGACTGTTCGCCGCCATCAAAAGCCGCAGCGAGGACGCTTACCGGCTCTCCGTTTTTCTCGTCGATACCGGATGCCGTCTCGGCGAGGCGCTCGGCTTGATCTGGAACGATATCCAGGAGCATCGCGTCAGTTTCTGGATTACCAAATCCGGCCGCAGCCGCACCATTCCGATGACCGAACGGGTAAAAGAGGTGATCAAGCTGCCGGTCACCGAGGGCCGCCGGCCCAAGGGTCCGTTCACCAAACTCAGCCAGGCGCAGTTTCGCGCCATATGGAACGATGCCAAAGCCGAGGTCGGTCTTGGCGCCGACGATCAGGTAGTGCCGCACATCCTGCGCCACACCTGTGCCTCGCGTCTTGTCCAGGGCGGCATCGACATCAGGCGCGTGCAGATGTGGCTCGGCCACCAGACGCTTTCGATGACCATGCGTTACGCGCATCTCGCCACCAACGACCTCGACGGTTGCGTCACCGTGCTGGAAACGCCCCGCGGCGAAGCGGCGGTTGGGAGGGCTGAAAGCTCTGTGTTTTCGTCTCCATTGACGGCGCCTTCCGCATCGCCGAGCAAGCAGAAGGCGGAGCCGGCGGACGCAAAGGCACCGAGGAAAAGCTCGAAAGCCAAGTAGGCCCAGTACCATTTTCTATACTGTTGTAACGACCCCAGGGCCGATCAGGTCTTGGGGTTTTACTTTATCTGAACTTGAGCTCCGCTCGATCCAGAAAAGCAGCGATGGCGCCGGGCAGGCCGCCGGTCTCGAGGAAAGGCGCGTGGCCCTGGCCCTCGACCGTGATCGTCTCGATATCGCGATGCCGTTTTCGCATCTGTTCCAGCGTTTCGACCGAAAGCAGTTTCGAATTGGCGCCGCGTATGGCCAGCAGCGGGATCGCCGCCAGCGCCTCGAATTGCGGCCACAGATCAGGCAGCGGCCGCGTCAGATCGAGGCCGGCCAGCGTGTCGATCAATCTTGGGTCGAAATCCGGCATCAGCCCTTCCCCTGTCTCGCGGTAGAGGGCCGACACCATCCGCTCCCAATCCGAAACGCTCAGGGCAGGGAAGTCGCCGCCATGCACGGCGAGCTGGGCACTGATCGCCTCGGCACGGGTTTTCGGCTTCGGTGAAGGGTCGAGATAGGAGCGGATATGGGCGAAGCCGTCAGCCTCGACCACCGGGCCGATGTCGTTGAGGACAATGGCTTTCAGCACGAATGGCTTGATCGCGCCGAGCACATGGATGATCAGCCCGCCGCGCGACGTGCCGATGAAGGCCGCTTCCTCGATCTCCAGCGCCGCCAGCCCGGTTAGGATATCGCCGGCCTCGATGGCAGGATTGTAGTGGCTGATATCGGGGTCATAGGCGGACTGTCCGCGGCCGCGATAGTCGAAGGCGACAACCTTTCTCGCTGCCTGCCTCGACAGATGCAGCGCCAGCTCGTGGAAGTCGCGGCAATTGCGGGTCAGGCCCGGCAGGCAGACGACCGGCCAATGGTCGGAGTTTGTTTCGCCATGGATGCGAGCGTGGAGTTTGAGCCCGTCTGGCGCGGCGTAGAAGAAATCTGAAAAGCCTTCGGCCATCTGAACTCGAATCCTTCCGCCCGCCGGATCATCCTGACTGGCTACAGGCGAGGGCGGGTATGGTCAAATCGGGAAAGGCGGATCGGCGAAACTGCCAATCTCCCCCCTCGTGGGGGAGATGCCCGGCAGGGCAGAGGGGGGTGTGAAGGATCGCCAGCGTTCGGTTCACATTGAGAGCCTGAGAGCTAGCCTGAGGGCGCATTTGCGATTGGTTGACAGGTTGGAGGGACAGCGCCCCCCTCTGTCCTACCGGACATCTCCCCCACGAGGGGGGAGATCGGCAGCTTCGCCGACGTCGCTTTTTGAACGGCCGCTTCAACTCCGCCCGTTCACCAGATCTCCAACGATGTCGTACTTGCCGGAAATACGCATCTTGTAGACCTCGTAGTTCTCCATCACGCGCTGGACGTAACTTCTTGTTTCCGTGTAGGGAATCCGCTCGATCCAGTCGACGACGGCGTCCACGTCCTTGCCGCGCGGGTCGCCATATTTGGCCACCCACTGGGCGGCGCGATTGGGGCCGGCATTGTAGCCGGCGAAGGTCAGCACATAGGAGCCGTTGAAGCGGCCGAGCTGCTCGCCGAGGAAGGCGGCGCCCAGCGTCGCATTGTAACCGGCATCGGTGGTCAGCCGCGCCTGCGAGAAAGCCATGCCGGCCTTCTTCGCCAATTGCCTGGCGGTCCCCGGCATGAGCTGCAAGAGCCCGCGCGCGCCGGCGCTGGAGACCGCGCCGATGTTGAATTCGCTTTCCTGGCGGGCGATCGCATAGGCCAGCGCCTTGCCGGAGCCCGAAATGTTGGCGGTGTCGGGAATGACGCCGAGCGGATGCGACAGCGCGCCGACGTCGATGCCGCGCGCGCCGGCGATCTTGCCGACTTTCAGCGCCAGGAAATGGTTGCCCTGCTTTTCCGCCATCACGGCCAGCAGCGCCAGTTCTCCCGGACTGGTCAATTGCCCGGCGAGGTCGCGGTAAAGCGTATCGGCATAGCGTTCGTAGCCGGCCTCCTGCAGCCGCCTGATGGCGCCGACGGCCTCGCGGTCGGCGAAATTGCGGCGGTCGGTGGCGCTCGGCGAGGGATAGGCGATGCTGAGGACCTGCCGGCCGACGCGCTCGCCGGCGAGCTGGCCGTAGAAGGTGGTGCCGTATGTGGCGGCGCGGGTGAAATAGTCCTTCGCGCTGCCGGGACCGCCGGCTTCGGCGGCGCGGCCGAGCCAGTAATAGGCGCGTGACAGCGACATCGGCCCCTGGGCGAGATCGGCGATGCGGGCAAAATGCTTGGCGGCGGTGTCGGGGTCGTTGAGGCCGCGCAGCGCGTACCAGCCGGCATGGAACTCCGCTTCCGCGGCGTTGGTGGCGCTTTCGGCGGCGTGTGCCGCGACGATTTTATAGGCGGTCTTCATGTCGCCCTGGTCGACCAGTTCGCGCGACAGGACCCGGCGCTCGACCCACCAGGCGTCCGGATCGACCAGCGCGTCACGGTCGGCCGGCGCCTGCATAACCACCGCTGCGGCGTCGGAAAACTTCTCCTGCTTGCGCAGATATTCGGCCTCGGCGAAGAGATAGCCGGCAGCCCGCTGCGCCGTCGGCACCGCCTTCAGCAGCTTGGCGGCGTTCTTGTCGCCCCTGGATACCGCCGCCCAGGCGTCGGCCAGCGGCTCGGCGCCCGCGAGACCGGCGACGCGCAGCGCGGAATTGACCCGGTCGGCATAGAACATGCGCTCCATGCGGAAACGGTGGTCGGTTGCCGGGATGAGCTTGCCGAACTCCTTGATGATATCGGCCTCATCCTTGGCTTCGAGCTTTTCAGTGCGCCAGAACGGCGACAGCACCGAGCGCGCCGCCTTGGCGTTGCCCAGCGCCAGGTAGGAGCGTGCCAGGATCACCACGCCCTCGAATGTCCGCGGCTGGCTGCCGCCAAAGGCCTGGATAGCGACTTGCGGGGCGGGGTTCTCGCGGTAGAGCGCGCGCTCGCTGTTCTCGCGCAAGGCCATCGTGCCCGGCCAGGTCGGCAGCATCTTGGCGGCATCGGCAATGTCGCCGCTCGGCACCTGGTCGCCGCCATAGAGCGCGATCGCCCAGGCAAGGATATGCCGGTCGAGCGAATTGGCCGGCAGGCTCTCGCGCACCTGGCGCGCACGGGCAATGTCGTTGGCCGCCAGCGCATCGAGGCCGCTCCTCAGCCTGGCGATGCCGGCGGACGGGGAGGGGTCTTGCTTGTCTTGCAAGCTGGGCATCGGGATGGCCGACGTGACCTGCGCATCGACGTTGCTGCCAACCGCCACGCCCGGCACCAGCATGGCAGCGACGCCAAGCAGAGCGAGAAGGTGAGGCCGTCCGGTCGGCATGGTTTGCGTCATTCCTGTCGTTGCACGGACCAAAAGGCACAGATGTTCTGAAGCCTAGCCGGTCGTGGTGAAGAGCACGTAAACAAAAGCTTATCGAGGTCGTTCAAATTGCGCTTGCTGGCACTAAAGCGCGTCCGTCTGAACGATTCGTGCGACGCGCTTTAGTTCTTGTTTTATGCATGTCGTCATCCCAAAACCGGTCTCCACTTTTGGGCGACATGCATTGCTGCCATGCTTGCCGCGCAACAATGTCGAGACTATGGTGCGCCGCTTCGCTTTCGGCTAGAAGGCGCGCGACAATAAATACCAAGAACCAGAGAAGTCCCAAGGAGTTGGACGACATGCTGAGAGGCTCGCTCACCGCGCTCGTGACACCGTTCGAAAAGAGCGGTCGTTTCGACGAGAAAGCCTTTCGCGCCTTCATTGCCTGGCAACTCGCCGAAGGCACGAAGGGCCTGGTTCCGGTCGGCACGACAGGCGAGTCGCCGACGCTGTCGCATGACGAGCACCGCCATGTCGTCAAGGTGTGCGTCGAGGTGGCCAAGGGCCGTGTTCCCGTCGTCGCCGGCGCCGGCTCCAACAACACCGAAGAGGCGGTCGGTCTGGTCCAGTATGCCGAAAAGGCCGGTGCCGACGCGGCACTCGTCGTCACGCCCTACTACAACAGGCCGACGCAGCGCGGCCTCTATGCGCATTTCGCCGCCGTCGCCAAGGCGACCAGCCTGCCGATCATCATCTACAACATCCCGCCACGCTCGGTGATCGACATGATGCCCGAGACGATGGGGCGACTGGCGCACGACTTCAAGAACATCGTCGGCGTCAAGGACGCCACCGGCAAGGTCGAGCGGGTCTCCGAGCAGCGCGCCACCTGCGGCAAGGATTTCATCCAGCTTTCGGGCGAGGATGCCTCCGCGCTCGGCTTCAACGCCCATGGCGGCGTCGGCTGCATCTCGGTGACGTCGAATGTCGCGCCCAGGCTCTGCGCCGAATTCCAGGAGGCGACGCTTTCCGGCGACAGCGCCAAGGCGCTGGATCTGCAGGACCGCTTGCTGCCGCTGCACAAGGCGATCTTCCTGGAGCCCGGCGTGTCCGGCGCGAAATACGCGCTGTCGAAGCTCGGCAAGGTCGAGAACGTGCTGCGCTCGCCGCTGATGACGGTCGAAGCCTCGACCGCCGAGAAGATCGATGCGGCGATGAAGCACGCCGGCTTGATAAACTAGGGATGAGGCGCCACCTCTCCGCATCATGAATCAAGTCCGAAAAGCCGATCCCAACAACAAGACCGTTGCGGAAAACCGCAAGGCGCGGTTTTCCTATGAGGTGCTCGACACGATCGAGGCCGGCCTTGTGCTGACCGGCACCGAGGTCAAGTCGCTGCGCCAGGGTCAGGCCAACATCCAGGACAGCTACGCCTCGGTCGAAGGCGGCGAGATCTGGCTGATCAACTCCTATCTGCCGGAATATCTGCAAGCCAACCGCTTCAACCACGAGCCGCGCCGACGCCGCAAGCTCCTGCTCAACAAGCGCGAGATGGCCAAGCTGTCGCAGAGCGTCGACCGCGAAGGCATGACGCTGGTGCCGCTGAAGATCTATTTCAACGACCAGGGCCGCGCCAAGCTGCTGCTCGCCGTCGGCCGCGGCAAGAAGCTGCATGACAAGCGCGAGACCGAGAAGCAGCGCGACTGGTCGCGTGAGAAGGGCCGGCTGCTGAAAGAGCGTGGGTAGGCTGGGAACCGCTCTTTTGAAGAACCGGATCATCCGCTGGGGTGCGGCAAGTTTGGTCCTGGCGTGCCTCGTCGCGGCTAGCGGCTATTTCTACTTCCACACGTTTTCCCCGGACCGCGGCAGATATCCGGTCAGGGGCATCGACGTTTCCCATCATCAGGGTCCGATCGACTGGCGGCGTGTCGCCGCCGACGATGTCGCCTTCGCCGTCATCAAGGCGACCGAAGGCGGCGACCATGTCGATGATGCCTTCGCCGCCAATCTGCGTGAGGCCCGTGCCGCCGGTCTTGCCGTCGGCGCCTACCATTTCTTCACCTTCTGCAGGCCGGGTGCCGATCAGGCGAAGAATTTCATCTCCATTGTGCCGCGCGATCAGCCTCTGCTGCCGCCGGTGGTGGATGTCGAATTCGGCGGTAATTGCCCGCGGCGGCCATCTCCTGAACAACTGAATGTCGAACTCCAGGCGTTCCTCGGCCCTGTCGAGGCAGCGTTCGGCAAGCCGGCGATCGTCTATCTGACGGATGACGCCGCGGATGCCTATGCCGGGCATATCGCGGGTCGCCCGCGCTGGGTCCGTTCGCTGGCGCTGCGGCCGAGCCATGACGACTGGATCTACTGGCAGTACCACAACAAAGGCCGCGTCGACGGCATCGTCGGCGATGTCGACCTGAATGTCCTTCAGGGCGGGCAAGCGACGCTGGCCGAACTGTTTGCGGCACCCTGATACGGGCATTGGCTGGCGATTTTCGACCCGAACGTCGCCGCGTGTTGATCCATGACTACGCGGCGTTCCGGCCGGTCTCCGCACTCACGAAGGTCAGCTTCAAACCGAGTGCTTCAGCCACCTTCATGATCGTTGCAAATTCCGGGTTCCCTTCGCCGCTCAAGGCCTTGTAGAGAGCCTGCCGCGTCATGCCGGCCTTCTCTGCAAGCCTTGTCATGTTCCGCGCCCGCGCAATGACGCCAAGCGAATGAGCGATCTCCGCAGCGGTGCCGTCCTCGCAAGTCGCCGCCAGATACGCCTCGATCGCTTCTGGAGTGTCGAGATACTCCGCGCCGTCAAAGGTTGTGACTTTTATCGCCATGTGCATTGTCCTTCCATTCCTTGGCGAGCCTCTTTGCGGCTGCGATATCCTTGCTCTGCGTTCGTTTGTCGCCACCGCATAGAAGCAGCACGCGCAAGCTGCCTGCTTGCAGAAAATAGACGCGATAGCCTGGACCATGGTCGATCCGCATTTCGCTGATGCCTTCGCCGACAGGCTTGACGTCTCCTGGGTTGCCCTCGCTCAGCCTGTAGATGCGCCGAACAATACGGGCTTTCGCTTGCGCGTCGCGGAGATCGCTGAGCCAGCGCTTGAATGTGTCTGTTTCGAAAACCAGAATCATGGAAAAGTGTAAACCATGGTTGACTGTCGTCAAGTGAAAACGGATTGCTTTTGCTGCCGGCCCGCGAGGGTAATTGTTGAAGGAACCCAGACATCTGGAACAGAAAAAGGCAAGGGTAGGATCGTGCCGAAAGGCTCCGACTCTATCTCTCCAGAAGCGCCACTATCTCCCTGAACACATTGACGAACATCGCTTCCGTCAGCACGCCGGTGTTGGTGTTGTAGCGCGAGCAGTGATAGCTGGAAAACAGCGTGAGGCCGCCGGCCTGCTGCTGTCCGCCATGCCTGAAGGGATGGGCGGCAACACGCCCACCCAGCGCCCGCACGGTCGACTGGTGGGCGATCGAGCCCAGCGCCAGCACGGCGCGCAGATTGGGAAACCGCGCGATGGTTGGCAGCAGGAACGTCCGGCAGGTGGCGATTTCGGCGCCGACCGGCTTGTTCTCCGGCGGCACGCAGCGCACGGCATTGGTGATTGCTGTTTGGACAAGTTCCAGCCCGTCGTCGGGCCGCGCCTTGAATTCGCCGCGCGCCAGACCGTGCGCGATCAGCGTGCCGTAGAGCAGGTCGCCGGCATAGTCGCCGGTGAAGGGACGCCCCGTCCGGTTGGCGCCGCGCAGGCCGGGCGCCAGGCCGACAATCAAAAGCCGCACCGCATCCTCGCCCCCGGGCGGCAGGAAGGTCGGCACCGGCGCATTGAACCAGGATGGTTCGCGGCGCCGCCATTCGGCGAGGAAATCATGCAGCCGCGGGCAAAGCGGGCAATCGCGGCCGGGTTCCGGGGAGGCGACCAAGGGAGCGGGGGTCGGAGCGGTCAAGGCTGCCGCCGTCAAAAGTCGTCCTCGTCGACTTCGGCCGGCTCGGGCCGTCGCACCGGCCTCTCGGACGGATCGCGGCCCACATCGTTCTTCAGCGTCATCAGATCGATGAAATGGTCGGCCTGCCGGCGCAGATCGTCGGAGATCATCGGCGGCTGCGAAGCCATGGTCGAGACGATCGAGACCTTGCGCCCGCGCCGCTGCAGCGCCTCGACCAGAGTGCGGAAATCGCCGTCGCCGGAGAAGATGACATAGTGGTCGACGACATCGGCGAGTTCCAGCGCATCGACGGTCAGCTCGATGTCCATATTGCCCTTGATCTTGCGGCGGCCGGTCGAGTCGGTGAATTCCTTGGCCGGCTTGGTCACCACCTTGAAGCCGTTATAGTCGAGCCAGTCTATCAGCGGCCGGATCGAGGAATATTCCTGATCCTCGACCAGCGCCGTGTAATAGTAGGCGCGCAGCAGGTAGCCGCGCTTCTGGAAGCTCGACAAAAGCTTGCGGTAGTCGATGTCGAAGCCGAGCGCGCGCGACGTGGCGTAGAGATTGGCGCCGTCGATGAAAAGCGCGATTTTCTCCCGAGGATCGAACATGGAAATATCCTTTTTTCGAAATAAACGGTCGTCTAAATGCGTAGTGACTATTCGGTCGGCTCGTAATAAACCGGCTGACCTCTCATCATTCGAGATAACGCCAGTTTTACGGCAATCCAAGGGTGCGGTGCTGTACTGCAAGCAATTGTGATCGGAAGCCGGATCGTCACCGGCGGTCGGCGCCCCAAATCCCGGTGTCGAATCCCGGTATTGGCCAGGCCCGGCCCCATATTGCCATGAAGCTTGTATTTTGGCGGCGTTCGGGTTATGGACCGCGCCTGTTTTCCATCAAATCCAGGCATGAAAGGGGCGATCCATGGCCCGCGTAACCGTTGAAGATTGCATCGATAAGGTCGACAACCGCTTCGAGCTGGTGCTGCTCGCCGGCCACCGCGCCCGTCAGATCAGCCAGGGCGCGCCGATCACCGTTCCTCGCGACAACGACAAGAACCCGGTCATCGCGCTGCGCGAGATCGCCGACGAGACGCTGTCGCCCGACGATCTCAAGGAAGATCTGATCCACTCGCTGCAGAAGCATGTCGAGGTCGATGAGCCGGAAGCCGACGGCGAGGCCATCGCCGACCAGACCGGTGCGGCCGTTGTGGCGACCGACGCCGACGACGCCGAGGACAACATCGCCTTCGACCGCATGACCGAGGAAGACCTGCTGGCCGGCATCGAAGGCCTGGTGCCGCCGGAAAAAAGCGACGACTATTGATCCTTGGCATAGCTGCCGACACTTTCGTATCGGCAGTTTCGTGGCTATCTATGACATGCGCCGCATTTCAGTGCGGCGCATGATTCATTTCAGCACCGCGAGATCCCGCCCATGATGCGTCAGTATGAGCTTGTCGAGCGCGTCCAGCGCTACAAGCCTGACGTCAACGAGGCGTTGCTCAACAAGGCCTATGTCTATGCCATGCAGAAGCATGGCCACCAGAAGCGCGCCTCCGGCGATCCCTATTTCTCGCATCCGCTCGAAGTCGCCGCCATTCTCACCGAAATGCACATGGACGAGGCGACCATCGCGGTTGCCCTGCTGCACGATACGATCGAGGACACCACAGCGACGCGGGCCGAGATCGATGAGCTGTTCGGCCCGGAAATGGGCAAGCTGGTAGAGGGCTTGACCAAGCTGAAGAAGCTCGACCTCGTCTCCAAGAAGGCCGAGCAGGCGGAAAACCTGCGCAAGCTTCTGCTGGCGATCTCGGAAGATGTGCGCGTGCTTCTGGTCAAGCTCGCCGACCGCCTGCACAACATGCGCACCCTCGATCATGTGCCGGAGGCCAAGCGCCTGCGCATCGCCGAGGAGACGATGGAGATCTATGCGCCGCTGGCCGGGCGCATGGGCATGCAAGGCATGCGCGAGGAGCTGGAGGAGATCGCCTTCCGCTACATCAATCCGGAAGCCTATCGCGCCGTCACCGCGCGGCTCGCCGAAATCTTCGAGCGCAACAAGGACGTGCTGTCCGAGATCGAGAAGGCGCTGTCCGCCCTGTTCGACAAATATGCGATCAAGGCCGAGGTCAAGAGCCGCCAGAAGAAGCCGTGGTCGGTGTTCCGCAAGATGGAAGCCAAGGCGCTGTCCTTCGAGCAACTCTCCGATATTTTCGGCTTCCGCGTCGTCGTAGAGACGGTCGAGGACTGCTATCGCGCGCTCGGCGCCATCCACACCACCTGGTCGATGGTGCCCGGCCGCTTCAAGGATTACATCTCGACGCCGAAGCAGAACGACTATCGTTCGATCCACACCACCATCGTCGGGCCGTCGCGCCAGCGCGTCGAGCTGCAGATCCGCACCCACCAGATGAACAAGATCGCCGAATACGGCGTTGCCGCGCATTCGATCTACAAGGACACCGGCGGCAAGGTGAACGGCACCGTCCACGCGATCTCGAAGGAGACCAACGCCTATGCCTGGCTGCGGCGCACCATCGAGCAGCTCGCCGAAGGCGACAATCCCGAGGATTTCCTCGAAAACACCAAGCTGGAGTTGTTCCAGGACCAGGTGTTCTGCTTCACGCCCAAGGGTATGCTGATCGCGCTGCCGCGGGGCGCCACTCCGATCGATTTCGCCTATGCCGTGCACACCGATGTCGGCGACACCTGCGTCGGCGCCAAGGTCAACGGCCGCATCATGCCGCTGATGACCGAACTGAAGAACGGCGACGAGGTCGAGATCATCCGCTCCAAGGCACAGGTGCCGCCGGCGGCCTGGGAATCGGTCGTCGTCACCGGCAAGGCGCGCTCCGCGATCCGCCGCGCCACCAAGAACGCCATCCGCAAGCAGTATTCGGGTCTCGGTATCCGCATTCTCGAGCGCGCCTTTGAGCGGTCCGGCAAGACCTTTACCAAGGAAAGCCTGAAGTCGGTGCTGCACCGGCTGGCGCGCAAGGACATCGAGGATGTGCTGGCCTCGGTCGGCCGCGGCGAGCTTGCCTCGACGGACGTGATGAAGGCAGTGTTTCCCGACTTCAAGGACGAGCGCGTCACGCTGGCCGCGCCCAAGCAGCGCGAGGAGGGCTGGTCGAAAATCCGTAACGCTGCCGGCATGCTGTTCCAGATTCCTGGCCGCGCCGCGCGCAAGGACAAGGACCAGCCGAAGGACGGCGCGGTGCCGATCCGCGGCGTGCGCGGCGACCTGCCGGTGCGCTTCGCGCCGGAAGGCGCCGTGCCCGGCGACCGCATCGTCGGCATCGTGCAGCCGGGAACGGGTATTACCATCTATCCGATCCAGTCGCCGGCGCTGCAGGCCTTCGACGACCAGCCCGAACGCTGGATCGACGTGCGCTGGGACATAGACGAGCGCACCAAGGAGCGGTTTCCGGCACGCGTCTCGGTCACCGCCATCAACGCGCCGGGTTCGCTGGCCGACATCGCGCAGGTCGTTGCCTCCAACGATGCCAACATCCACACCTTGTCGATGGTGCGCACCGCGCCCGATTTCACCGAAATGCTGATCGATCTCGAAGTCTGGGATCTGAAGCACCTGAACCGGCTGCTGTCGCAGCTCAAGGACAATTCGAGCGTCAGCGATGCAAGGCGCGTGAATGGCTAGACCATGATCCCGAACCGAAGGTCCGCGTAGCGAAAAGTGGGAACCGGTTTTCGGAAAAGATCATGGTCAATCAAAAGAGGCGCAGATGAACACCGATGAAGTGCTGGGTATTTTCCGCGAGGCCGGCGCCGTCCTCGAAGGGCATTTCATCCTGACATCGGGTTTGCGAAGCCCGGTCTTCCTGCAGAAGGCGCGCGTCTTCATGCATGCCGACAAGACCGAACGCCTGTGCAAGGCGCTGGCCGAGAAGATCCGCAAGGCCGTACCGGGCCGGATCGACTATATCGTCGGCCCGGCGATCGGCGGTCTGATCCCGGCCTATGAGACCTCGCGCCATCTTGGCGCGCCGGCGATCTGGGTCGAGCGCGAAGGCGGCGAGTTCAGGCTCCGCCGCTTCGAGATCGCCAGGGGCTCGCGCGTCGTCATCGTCGAGGACATCGTCACCACGGGCCTGTCGATCCGCGAGACCATCGACTGCCTGCGCGCGCTCGGTGCCGAGGTGGTGGCTGCCGCCTGCATCATCGACCGCTCGGCCGGCAAGACCGATGTCGGCGTGCCGCTGATCGCGCTCGCCGAATACGAGGTTCCGGCCTACCCGGCCGACAGGCTGCCGCCGGAGCTCGCAGCCATACCGGCCATCAAGCCCGGAAGCCGCAACATCTGATGCCGCCATGCACGAAAACAAGCACTTGAGCGCGTCGCTTGAATCTCCTCGGGAGCGGTGCGCACTGACCGTGGCGCCGTCGTGATCGCCGGCATCGACCATTTCGTGCTGACGGTCCGCTCTGTCGAGGCGAACTGCGCCTTCTATCAGCGCGTCCTTGGCCTGAGGCGGCTCGACGCGAGCCGGAGCGGCCGAAGTAAGGGCAAGACTGGGGCTCTGAAAGGGGCGCCGCCACCTTCGTAACGAAAGTTAGGCAGCCTCTTGCTGCATGACCTTCTCTGCCGCTTTGGCGAGAAAACCAGATCGCGTATAGCCGTGAGCTTCAGCAAACGCATCGATCCGCTGAAGAACATCGTCCGGTAGAGTGATGTTCACTCGTACTACTTTTTTTGCTTCGGTTTTCACTCCAACCAGAATGGCCACGCCGTCGCGATTGGTCGCTGACGCCATGACCTCAGCCAGAGACGAGGGCTCTGGAATAGCCTCTCCGTCCTCAACGAGCCCTTCGATATGAAAGGCAAGGGCTTCTTCGGCCATAACTCGGGCGTCGTCTAAATCCTCACCCGCCGTAACCACGCCGGGAAAATCAGGAAAAGACACGCCGAAGTCGCTTTCGGCATCCTTATGAATAAGTCCGATATACTGCTTCATGTCTCTCACCTCAGTTTCAGTCCTGATTGCTTCTCAATGCTACGCAGGGTGCCGATGGGTATGTCTCGTTTGGGGTGTGGTACGGTGACCCGTTCCGGTTTGTCGTTGTGCTTGAATTGAGCATGACTGCCTTTTCGAGCAACTTCGAACCATCCATCAGCGACCAACTTTACAATCACATCGGCGCTCTTCATGTGTGTATCAATACACACTGATGCGCGCGATGTCAATGAAAATCGGTCTAGACCCGATTGGTTGCATATGACGTTGCGATGATCCCCAGATGGTCGTCGTCGCAGCCACAGCTACTGACAAAGGTAATGCAACCTTCGTCGCTATTCAAATTCCGAGATTGTCCCCTTCTCACGCTCAGGTCATCAAGCCAGCGAGGCGAGGGAGCGTCCATCTGCCATCGCGGTTCGTCTCGTCTTTGAAAAGGCACATTCGCAATGAAGCTGATATGTTCTGGCGCTACGAAGCTAAGATGGCGATCCATTCCGCTTACGACAAGCAGACCGTGTTCAGTTGTTCTTCTGCCGGTGCGTCGCTATATCAATGCTGCGATTGTCATAGAGGGATCGTCAAGCGCAAGATGGTGCTGTTACGCTCGGCTGAAGTTGCCGGCGCGGAGCTTTGGAACGGGAACAGAGTGCTTTTTCGACGCCGCAAGCCTGATGATTTTGTTGAGCGCGTGCGTACCTATCTTTGGCCGCGCCGCTCGTTCTCGCGCTCGCTGCGGTATTTTTCCAAGCGCATCCTGCGGCTGAAGGCCACTCCGCATGCCGTGGCGGCCGGTGTCGCGGCGGGCGTCTTCGCCTCGTTCTTTCCGCTCGGCTTTCACTTCATTATCGCTTTTGCCGTCTCATGGGTGATAGCAGGCAATCTGGTGGCGGCAGCACTCGGCACCGCGCTTGGCAATCCGCTGACCTTCCCGCTGCTGTGGGGCGCATCCTGGGAGACCGGCAAGCTGATCCTGCACGAGCGCCTGCCGGCGCATGGGCCGCCCGCGCATCTCGGCGACATGCTGCACAACCTTTCCTTTTCGCAATTATGGGGACCGATACTGAAGCCCATGATGATCGGCGCGGTGCCGCTTGGCCTGATTTTCGGCCTTATGTTTTACGGCATTACGCGCTGGGGCATGGCCACCTTCCGCGAGCAGCGGCGCAAGCGCCTGGCCGAGAGAGCCGGCAGGACCGGGCGGGAAGTCCCCGCGGAATGATCATTGGCATCGGCAGCGACCTGATCGATATCAGACGCATCGAAAAATCGCTGGAACGCCATGGCCAGCGCTTCATCCAGCGCATCTATACCGCGGTCGAACAGGCTCGTTCCGAAAGCCGAGGGGCCCGCGCTGCCTCCTACGCGAAGCGCTTTGCCGCCAAGGAGGCGTGCGCCAAGGCGCTGGGTACCGGCATCGCGCAAGGCGTGTTCTGGCGCGACATGGGCGTCGTCAACCTGGCCAGCGGCAAACCGACCATGGCACTGACCGGCGGGGCTGCGGAGAGGCTGGACAAAATCGTGCCTGCCGGGCACACAGCGGCAATCCACCTCACCATCACCGATGAATTTCCGCTTGCTCAAGCCTTTGTGATCATCGAGGCGTTGCCGGTCGAAGAAGCGCCACATTGATTGCATCTGACCACCGGCATGACGTTGCCCAGCGCGCGCCGAGACTCTATACAACCAACGCACAATCGAGGACGACATGAGCGTGGCTGAAAAATCCCAGAAGAAATCCGGCGGGCTTGGCGAAACCGTCAGCGTCATCGTCCAGGCGCTTTTGCTCGCGCTGGTCATCCGCACGCTGCTGTTCCAGCCGTTCTCGATCCCCTCCGGGTCGATGCGGCCGACCTTGCTCGAGGGCGACTATCTCTTCGTCACCAAATGGTCCTACGGCTTCTCCCGCTATTCGCTCCCCTTCGGGCCTGACATCTTTTCGGGCCGCATCTGGGGCGCCGAGCCGAAGCGCGGCGACGTGGCGGTGTTCAAGTTCCCGCCGGACCCTTCCGTCGACTACATCAAGCGCGTCGTCGGCCTGCCGGGCGATAAGATCCAGGTCAAGGACGGCCAGCTCTTCATCAACGGCGTCGGCGTGCCGCGCCAAAAGGTCGGACAGATCGACAATCGCGATATCACCGAGGAAAGCGGACCGGTCGACGTCTATCGCGAGACCCTGCCGAACGGCGTCAGCTATGACACGCTCGACCTGACGCCGAATTCGATCGGCGACAACACCCGGGAATTCGATGTGCCGCCCGGCCACTATTTCATGATGGGCGACAACCGCGACAACTCCGCGGACAGCCGCTTCACTGTCGGTTTCGTGCCGGACGAGAATTTGGTCGGCCGCGCCAACCTCATCTTCTTCTCGATCGCCGGCGGCGCCAGCCCGCTCGAAATCTGGAAGTGGCCGTCGCTGATGCGGGCGTCGCGCCTGTTCCACTTCGTCAACTGATGGCTTTGAAACGCCCGACTGGCGAAACATTGGCTGGTGTGGTGGAGGCCAGGACAGGGCATGCTTTCAGGGACATGCGGCTGCTCGAGACCGCGCTGACCCATTCCAGCGCGGTCAAGGCGGTCAGGAACAACGAGCGCCTCGAATTTCTCGGCGACCGGGTGCTTGGCCTCATCGTCGCCGATATGCTTCTCCAGCAGTTTCCCGACGCTCCTGAAGGAGAAATCGCGCCGCGATTCAATGCGCTGGTCGATTCGCGCACATGCTCCGAGGTCGGCGTTGAAATGGAGCTGGACGATCTGGTTCGCGCCGACGCTGCCTTGAAGTCGCGGTCGCGAGGTTTGGGCGGCAGTTACCTCGCCGATGCGGTCGAAGCCCTGATTGCGGCGATTTATATGGATGGCGGCATCGACGCTGCCCGACATTTCGTCATGCGTTATTGGGAGCCGCGCTCCGGCATGGTGGTCGTCAAGCCACCCAATCCCAAATCCGAATTGCAGGAATGGGTTGCCAAAACCAGCGATGCCCGTCCTGAATACGTGATCCAAAACCGCGAAGGGCCGGATCACCGGCCGGTTTTCACGGTTTGTGTGCGGGTTGACGGTTTTGCGCCGTCAAGTGGCACAGGGGGGTCCCGCAGGGCTGCCGAAGAAGCGGCGGCCTCGGCCTTTCTGCTTCGCGAAGGCGTCTGGCCCAACCAAGGGGATGCGGCATGACCGCCACTGAAGACGCCACCCCGCCTGTGGAAGCCGCCGCTACCCGTTCGGGTTTCGTCGCGCTGATCGGCGCGCCCAACGCCGGAAAATCGACGCTGGTCAATCAACTGGTCGGCGCCAAGGTGTCGATCGTCACCCACAAGGTGCAGACCACCCGCGCGATCGTGCGCGGCATCGCCACGCATGAGAACGCGCAGATCGTTTTCGTCGACACGCCCGGCATCTTCAAGCCGAGGCGGCGGCTGGACACGGCGATGGTCACCACAGCCTGGGGCGGCGCCAAGGACGCCGATATCGTGCTGCTCCTGATCGACGCCGAGCGCGGCATCAGGGGCGATGCCGAGGCCATTCTCGAACGGCTGAAGGATGTCCGTCAGCCGATGGTGCTGATCCTCAACAAGGTCGACCGGGTCAAGCATGAGGCGCTTTTGGCTCTGTCCGCGGCAGCCAATGAAAAAGTACCTTTCAAGCGGACCTTCATGGTTTCGGCGCTGACCGGGTCTGGCTGCAAGGACCTGCTCGACTATCTCGCACAAGCCCTGCCGGTCGGCCCCTGGTACTATCCCGAGGACCAGATCTCCGACCTGCCCATGCGCCAGCTTGCGGCCGAGATCACCCGCGAGAAACTCTATCTCAGGCTGCATCAGGAACTGCCTTACTCCTCCCACATCGAGACCGAGAAATGGGAAGAGAAGAAGGATGGCTCGGTGCGCATCGACCAGACCATCTATGTCGAGCGCGACAGCCAGAAGAAGATCGTGCTCGGCCATAAGGGCGAGACCATCCGCGCCATAGGCCAGGCGGCGCGCATGGAGATAGCAGGCATCCTCGAACAGAAGGTGCACCTGTTCCTGTTCGTCAAGGTGCGCGAGAATTGGGGCGACGACCCCGAGCGCTATCGCGAGATGGGGCTCGAGTTTCCGCATTAGGTCCCATGGACGGCAAGCTGAACATCGATACAGCTCTTGTCGGCCGCCTGGTCGACACGCAATTCCCCCGGTGGAAGGGCCTTGCGGTCAGGCCGGTTGCATCGGGCGGCTGGGACAACAGGACCTTTCATCTCGGCGACGAGATGCTCGTGCGGCTGCCGAGCGCTGACGCCTATTCGCTGCAAGTCGAAAAAGAGCTTCGCTGGTTGCCAAGGCTGGCACCGCTGCTGCCGCTGCCGATCCCCGTGCCCCTGGCGATGGGGATCCCGGCCGAGAACTATCCCTGGCATTGGTCCATCTATCGCTGGATCGAAGGCGAGACAGCGAAGCGGGAGCGTATCGCCAGCCTGTCGCAATTCGCGGCCAGCCTGGCCGAGTTCCTGGTCACCTTGCAACGGATCGATCCCACCGGCGGGCCGCCACCCGGACAGCACAACTTTTTTCGCGGCGGACCGCTCAGCGTCTACGATCGTGAAACCCGGCGGGCAATCGCAGCGCTCGACGGCAAGATCGACGCGGAGGCCGCGAGTGCGGTGTGGGAGGCAGCGCTTGCCGCAACATGGCATGGCGCTGCCGTCTGGTTCCACGGCGACGTCAGTTGGGGAAATCTGTTGGTCAGGCAAGGACGGCTGAGCGCCGTGATCGACTTCGGCACGTCGGGCGTCGGTGATCCCTCATGCGATCTGGCGATTGCGTGGACGCTGTTCGAAGGCAAGAGCCGGGACGTGTTTCGTGCTGGTCTTCCCGCCGATGAAGCAATGTGGGCGCGAGGCCGTGGCTGGACGCTGTGGAAGGCGCTGATTACGCTCGCCGGACAGATAGACGTCAATCCGGTCGAAACTGAAAAGTCCCGACATGTGATCGATGAAGTGCTCGCCGATCACGTGCGCGTGATGCCGCCGCAAGATGGAGCCTAGGCCCGCACGGCGGCCGCGTTCGTCGTCTCTCCGTCATACACGCTGCCTATAGGCTCTGCGAAAGACCCGCTTCCGGGCTGACACGGAACAAGCGGGCATGCAGCCAGATTAGGACATGACCAAGCCTTGGAATCGCACCGACCCGACCCATCAGACCGGGTTTGCCCATCAAACGGGGTTTGCAAGCGCCGTCGCTGCTGAGGTCGAGCAGGCGCTGCTGCGGCGAGACGAGATCAAGAATGGTGATGCGGTCGTCGCCGGCAAGATTGCCGGCGCCGTCGCCGCTGCCACCGTCCTGCTTGCGCCGGGGGATCTGCAAGCCATCGACACCACGCTGGAAAGATTGCCCGGCATTGTACTGCAATTCGTGCGCGCGCTGGCAGCCGAAGCCGCGAGCCGCGGACCGGTCGCGTCGGCGTCCGGCGGCGCGCAGGTCCGAAGCCGGTTGGCCGGAAACGACGACATTGATCTGATGCGGGTCGAGGACTGGGCGGGGCGGGTTGCCGGACCGACTTTTCTGGAAGAAAAACTTGGCATTTCGCGATCGACCCTGCATCGCTGGCAGCGCAACGGCAAGGTGGTTGCCCTGCGCACCGGCGGCCGCAAACATGTGTTTCCCCTGGCGCAGTTCGTCGATGGCAGGCCGGTGCCCGGCATCGGCGAGGTGTTGTCGTCGATACCGAATCCGCGGCGCGCCTGGTCCTGGCTGATCAGCCCTGTCGCCGGCCTCGATGGTCGCATTCCCATTGAAATGCTCAAACAGGATCTGGTTGCGGATGTCGTCTTCGCAGCGCAGAGCGTGTTGACGACAAAATTTGAATAATTTTCGGCGATAGGAGGATTTTTCTCCTAAAAAAATCACATTTTAGAAAATTGACGTGCCCATATTATGGTTAGCCGTTTAAGGTCATTTGTATTTATCGCAAATATATGACGATGTGCCGATTGTTTCATTTGTATCATTAGGTAATTGGCATAAGTGATATTTGTGCAACAAGAATTTAAACTGTCAATGCGCTAGGGATTATTTCCGGAATCGTCATTGAACGCGGAGGATCGATGGGTATGTTCGCCGCCGAAAAGGGAAAGCGGTGCGGGCCTTTTTCGATGTGGGTGAGGTGGGTGATGTCGCCGCTCCGCCACGCAATCCGAAGCCATTTTTAACTTTGACTGGAGAGGTCAGAAAATGAATATCAAGAGCCTTCTTCTCGGCTCAGCCGCGGCGTTGATCGCGGTCTCCGGCGCTCGCGCCGCGGACGCTGTCGTCGTCGCCGAACCGGAACCGGCCGAATACGTCAAGATCTGCGACGTCTACGGCGCCGGCTACTTCTATATCCCCGGCACCGAGACCTGCCTGCGCATCGGCGGCTATCTCCGCTACGACATGGGCGTCGGCGATTCCGGCTCGCTGGATGGCGCCAATAACGTTCCCGATCACATGGACGGCGGAACGAACGACACTTGGTATAAGAACATGCGTTTCACGCTGAGGACTTATACCGGCCAGGAAACCGAGCTCGGCACGCTGAAGACCTTCACCGAGACTCGCTTCCAGTTCGGCAACTCCTCCGGCGACTATGATGACCAGACACCGGTCAACAACGGCTGGCAGGCCGGCAACAAGACCACCAGCCTCAACTTCGCCTGGATACAGCTCGGTGGCCTGCGCGTCGGTAAGGATGAAACGGTATACGACCAGTTCATCGGTTATGCCGGCAATGTCATCCAGGACACGCTCATCCCGTATGGTGTCAAGGATACCAATCTCATCAGCTACTACTTCGACGCTGGCAGCGGCTTCACGGGCGTGGTCTCGCTCGAAGAAGGCACTGGCGTCAACACGATCGACAGCTATGTTCCGCATGTCGTCGGCGGTTTGAAGTACAAGGGCGACTGGGGTGCGATCACCGGCGTCGCGGCCTATGACAGCAACTACGAGGAAGTGTCCGGCAAGGTCCGTTTGGACGTCAACGTCAGCAAGGAACTGTCGCTGTTCGTCATGGGCGGCTACGGCACCAACGACAACATCGACGACTTCGGCACAGGCCGTACCCAATACAAGCCGTGGGGCGGAAACTGGGCGATCTGGGGTGGCGGCACCTATAAGTTCAACGACAAGACCTCGTTCAACGCCCAGATCTCCTATGACGACTGGAAGAACCTCGGCGTAGCTGCCAACGTAGCCTACACCATTGTGCCCGGCTACACGATCACGGCTGAAGTCGATTACCTCAATGCAGGAAAATTCGACGACCTCGACTTCAACAACTGGACC
Organism: Mesorhizobium sp. STM 4661; assembly: GCF_000359125.1. Classification (GTDB taxonomy): domain Bacteria; phylum Pseudomonadota; class Alphaproteobacteria; order Rhizobiales; family Rhizobiaceae; genus Mesorhizobium. The sequence continues at coordinate 21,816 of NZ_CAAF010000041.1, forward strand.
AAGGCCGACAAGAAGAGCAGCGTCGGCGGCATCGTCCGCTTCCAGCGTAATTTCTAACAGATCGACTGACCTTACCAGGCCGCCCGCAGCGTATTGCTGCGGGCGGTTTTTTTGTGGGTGGTTGCGAGAGCCGGCCTGGGCGCCAAGCCCATACCTTGATTTCGCCACCCGATCGGTGAAAAGCTCTGGGCATGGAATGGCGCGATGAGGGAATCATTCTCGGCACCCGCAAGCATGGCGAAACCAGTGCCATCCTCGAGGTGATGACACGTGCGCATGGCCGCCACCTCGGCCTCGTGCGCGGCGGCCGCTCGCGCAAGCAGCAGCCGGTGCTGCAGCCCGGCAACCGCGTCGACCTGCTGTGGCGGGCGCGGCTCGACGAGCATCTCGGCACCTTCCAGGCCGAGGCGATCGAGATGAATGCCGCCCGGCTGATGGACAGCGCCGTCGCCGTCTATGGCCTGCAGACCATGGCCGCGCATCTGCGCCTGCTGCCCGAGCGCGACGCCCATGGCGGCCTCTACGAGACGCTGGCCGTGATGATCGTCTACCTCGACGATGCCGATGCCGCCGGCGAACTGGTGGCGCGCTTCGAGTTGCTCGTTCTCGACGAGCTCGGCTTCGGCCTCGATCTCAGCCAGTGCGCGGCGACCGGCGCCGGGCAGGATCTTGCCTATGTCTCGCCGAAATCCGGGCGCGCGGTGTCGCGCCAGGCCGGTGCGCCATGGCGCGACAAGATGCTGCCGCTGCCCGCCTTCCTGCAGCGCGGCTCCGGCCTGCGCGCCGATCCGGCGGCGATCGAGGATGCTTTCCGGCTGACCGGCTTCTTCTTTTCCCGCCATGTCTACGAACCGCGTGGCATCGAGCCGCCCGGCGCTCGCGCCGGCTTCCTCGCGGCGTTGCGCAAGCATCACGCGCCCGGCAAGCCCGTCGCTGGACAAGCCGTCGCCGGAGAGATCACCAGATGAGCGAAGTGGAACTCTATCCCGGCCGGGTTTCGCCGCTCGGCCTCGGCACAATTCCGCATGCCGATATCCTGGAATACACCGGACTTGAGCTGCTCCAGCGCATCATCGACAACAAATACCCGGCGCCGCCGATTTCCTTCCAACTCAGCTTCGACCTTACCGAAGTGTCCGAAGGACGCGCGGTGTTTCGCGGCATGCCGAACGAGCGCTACCTCAATCCGCTCGGCGGCGTGCATGGCGGCTGGGCCGCGACGCTCCTGGATTCGGCTCTTGGCTGTGCGGTGCAGACACTGCTCGACAAGGGTGAGGCCTATACGACACGACGGCTGAGTTCAAGGTGAACCTGACGCGGCCGATCACGCCGAAGACCGGCGAAGTGGTCTGCGAGGGCAAGGTGGTGCACAAGGGTCGCACGCTGGCGGTTTCGGAAGCGACGCTGAAGGATGCCAATGGCAAGCTGCTGGCTTTCGGCACCGAAACATGCTCGATCTTTCCGGCGGCCAATCTGGCGGCCCGTTGAGTTTGCCCGGCCGCTTGGCGGCCGTATTGTCCGGTCGTCGCCTGGCGGCCGTATTTGAGTGTCAGTGAAAACTGCGTGTCAGTGAAACTGGTCTGGTTTGGGGGAACCGCCATGTTCGAAAGCCTGATCGGCCTTGTCGCCATCATCGCGCTGTTTGTCATCATTGCGCGCCAGCAAAGCCGCATCGGCCTGGTCGAGCGCGAGCTTGGCGCGCTGCGCAGCCTCGTGCTTTCGGGCGCGCCTGTGGCTCCGCCGCAGCACAAGCCGGTGGAACAGGCCGCAAACGACAGCAAGCCGACGGATGCAGCGATAGCAGCCGTGGCCGATACTGCCTCGCCATCGGCCGACAAGACTGCGCAAAAGCCGCCGACGGAGGCTGAGGCCGGGGAGGTAAAATCCGGCCCCTGGACCACGGGCAAAACGGCGCCGGCAGGGTCTGCGCCGGCAGAGCCGGCCGTCGCAACGGCGAAGGCGGTCCAGAAACCCGACATCGAAACGGCGCTCGGCACCCGCTGGGCGGTCTGGGTCGGCGGCATCGCGCTGGCGCTGGGTGGCCTGTTCCTGATCCGCTACACCATCGAGGCCGGCATCTTCGGTCCCGGAGTGCGGCTGGGGATGGCCGCATTGCTCGGGCTGGTGCTGGTCGGCGGCGGCGAGTTCATCCGCCGCACCGGCTTCAGACTGCCGGTACAGGGCGCTACCGGCGCCTATATTCCGGCGATCCTGACGGCTGCCGGCGCTTTCATCCTGTTCGGCACTGTCTATGCCGCGCATGGCGTCTACGGCTTCATCGGCCCGGCGCTCGCCTTCACGCTGCTCGGCGCCATCGGCGTGGCGACCATTGCCGCGGCTCTCGTCCACGGCCAGGCGCTGGCCGGCACAGGCCTGCTCGGCGCGATGGTGACGCCGATGCTGATCGCCTCGCAGGCGCCCAATGCCTGGGCGCTGTTCTGCTATCTCGCTATCGTGCTTGCCGCCACCGGCATCATCGCCCGCATGCGCGACTGGACTTTCCTGATGGCGGCCGCCTTTGTCGGCACCGGTCTCTGGACCATCCTCTTCATGACCGACGCGCCGGGTGCCAACCTGCCGGTCATCCTGTTCATCGACGCCGTCACCCTGGTCGTGCTCGCCTTCGTCTGGCTCGGCCGTCGCGGTGGCGAAACGGAACCTGCCAGGGGCTTCGACTGGCCCTCGATCGCCCCTGGTTTCTTCGTCGGTCTTTCGGCCATGGCGCTGTTCGTCGACCCGGCCTACACTGCCGCCAGCGGTGCCTTGCCGGGAGCAGCACTGGTCGCGGCTCTGGTGGCGGTGGCGCTCTACCGGCCTCGGGCGCTGGCGCTCCTGCACGCGGCCGGGCTGGCGACGGTGCTGGTCTATCTCGGCATCATTCCGCCGACCTCCGTCGCTGCCGATTTTTCAGGCGGCGCCGTCGGCGTCGACGGCCAGCCGGCGCTCATATCCGACCCGCTGATGCTCAGGATCGGCATCGGTCTCGGGCTTGTCTTCATCGGCGCCGGCTTCTGGGCCGCGCGCAGGTTCGCGGCAACTGCCTGGGTGCGATCCGCTTCATGGGCGGCATGGAGTGTCATCGCACCGCTGGTCGTTCTCCTGGCGCTCTGGTTCACCTTCGGCAATCTCGACCGCGATCTTGTCTATGCGGCGGCCGCGGCCCTTCTGGTCGTGGTCTTCGCCGCCGGCGGCGAGTGGATCGCTGGTGGCGAGGAACCACCGCTGAAGGGCGGCGCGGCTGTGTCCTTCGCGCTCGGCGGTGCGGCGGTCGCCGGCCTGCTGATGCTGCATATGGCTTTCGGGTCCGGCTTGACCACCATTCTTCTGGGCGCCGCGGCCATCGTGCCGGCGCTGGCCACGCGTTGGCGCGCCTATCCGGTGCTCGGCTGGATTTCGGTCGGCGCGGTCATCGCCGTGCTCGGCCGTGTCGCCTTCGATCCGACAATCGTCGGCGCCCAGTTCCTGTCGACGACGCCGGTGTTCAACTGGCTGCTGCCGGGATATGGCGTGCCGGCGCTCGCCTTCGGCTTCGCCGCCTGGCAGTTCGCCCGCACCACCCCCACACTACCAATGGCTGGCAATGGCCGCCCGCGCCTTGCCATGGAGGCGGCGGCGGCGCTGTTTGCGCTGCTGACCATCGCCATGCTGGTGCGCCACGCCATGCATGGCGGCGTCATCGACACCGGTGTGGTCACGCTCGCCGAGCAGGCGATCTACACGCTGATCGCCATCGGCGCCGGCGCCATCCTGGTCGCCATCGACATGCGCTCGCCGAGCTCGGTGCTGCGCTATGGTTCGATGGCCGCCGGCGTGGTTTCGGTCGCCTTCATCGTCATCCGGCATTTCGTGGTGCTGAACCCGCTGTTCACGGATGAATCGACCGGCCGGATCCCGGTGTTCAACCTGCTGTTCCTGGCCTATCTCCTGCCGGCGGTCGCCGCCGGCGGGCTCGCGTTCTATGTCAGAGACAAGCGGCCGAAATGGTATGCGGCGATGCTGGCGGTGGTGGCGGCGGTGCTTGCCTTCGCCTATGCGACGCTGTCGGTCCGGCGGCTGTTCAAGGGCGAGTTCATCGGCCTGTGGAGCGGCCTCGGCCAGCTCGAAACCTACACCTATTCGGCGCTGTGGCTAGTCATCGGCGTGGCGCTGCTCACCGCCGGCGTCTGGCTGAAATCGCAGGTGCTGCGCATCGCGTCCGCCGCGCTGATCTCGGTTGCCGTGCTGAAAGTCTTCGTCTTCGACATGTCGGAACTGGAAGGCGTGCTGAGAGCGCTGTCCTTCATCGGCCTTGGCGCGGTGCTGATCGGCATCGGCCTGTTCTATCAGCGGCTGCTGACGAGGGCTGCTAAAATCTGAAATTGGGTAGGGTTCAAGCCAGATCGGTCTGCGAAAAATCATTGCCCTTATAGAGGAGTGGTACTCGGTAGGCCTTGGCGCATGCATAGCTGAAGCAGTCGCCGAAGTTCAGCTTCGCGGGATGGCCTACATATCGGCCGTAGTCGCGGGCGGCTTTGACTGCGAGCTCGCGGATGGCGGTATCTATCGCGATCTCGACGGCTTTGAGTTCGGCCAGGAAGCCCATGACGATGGTTTGGCATTGGTCGATCAGGGCGGGTGGTGTCGGAGCTTGGTCGCCGCTTTTTGCGACAGATTTCCTGCGGGCTATCCCAACGATCGCCTCGAACGCGGAACTCGGCGAGAAATAAAGCTTTTCGGCAGATTCGACCTTTCTGAGCAAACGGTCGGAACCCGGTTCATTCAAAATGATCGCGATGACGACCGAGGCGCCGAGAAACATCAGATTTCCCCCATCCTTCGTCCATGAACTTCTTCATGTCGAAAGCAGGGTCATCAGGACCAAGCGCGCTCGCGGCATCCTGAAACTTTTTGATGCGCTCGCGCAGCGGAAGGACAGCGTAAGTTCGTTCGAGCTCGCGCTTGAGAGCGATCCGCACCGCTTCCGTCTTCGTGGGCGCCTTGATGGCAGACTGCAACTGACGCGCCAGTGCGTCGACCTCATCATCACGGATGTAAAGAGACATTTCCAACTTCCTCGCCAGCAGCATATTCCGAGATGGATATACAGAATATGCAGATACGTGTGCTACGGCGCGTTTTCAATCCGTGGCGCGCGGCACCTCGACAGATCGACACTCCGATCGCCAACGGGAATAAGCCGGCACCCGCCGGCGTTATCTCATTGCTTGGGTGACCGGGGCGGCAGGCCGCTTCGCTCTGGCCGCTTGCGCTGCGTCGCGAAGGCGCATTCAATCGGGATGAACAGGGCGACCCCAGAATCAGCGGTCATGGACGAAAAGAAGGCAGCAATCCTTGCCGAAATACCGCGGCTGCGCCGTTACGCACGCTCGCTGCTGCGCGACCGCGATTCCGCCGACGATCTCGTTCAGGACTGTCTCGAACGGGCGCTTGTGCGGCTCGACAACTGGCAGACTGGAGAAAGCCCCAGAAGGTGGCTGTTTACGATCATGCATCATTTGTTCATCGACCAGATGCGCAAGGTCAACCGGCGCGGCGAAGCCACGATGCTGCCGCTGGAAGCGAGCGAAGCGCAGGCAGCACCTGCCGAGCAGGTGGCGGGCATCGCCTCGCGCGAGATCATCGACGCGCTGCAGGCGATCAGCCCCGACCGGCGCGCCGCACTGGTCATGGTCGCCATCGAAGGCTTTTCCTATGCCGAGGCCGCCAACATCCTCGGCGTCCCCGCCGGCACATTGATGTCGCGCATCGCGCGCGGGCGTGAGGAATTGCGCGGATTGCTGGAGGACACCGCGCGCCGCCGCTCGATAAGGATAGTCGAGAAATGACCCGGCACGATTTTTCCGAACGCGACATCCACATGGCCCTCGACGGCGAGTTGCCAGGCGACGAGCGTACGGCGTATGACGCCTGGCTCGACGCCAATCCCGAAATGAAGGCGAGGAGCGCCCGCTATGTCGCCGACGGTGCCGCGCTCCATGCCGCCTTCGCCGGCGTGCTCGATGAGCCGGTGCCGGCGCGGCTGCAGAAAATCGTCTTCGGCGAGACGCCGGCAAGGACGGCGAGAGGCCGCTCGCGCTGGTGGCTTGCGGCCGCCGCGGCGGCGGTGCTGGCTATTGGCGGTGCTGGCGGTTATGTCGCCGGCATCGACCGTCTCGGCCTGGATGACCCCGCAAACGATCAGTTCGCCGAGCAGGCGATCGCGGCCCATGTCATCTATGCCGCCGAAAAACGGTACGCGGTGGAAGTGCCGGCCAGCGACAAGGATCATTTGCAGACCTGGCTGTCCAACCGGATCGGCCTGAAACTGGTCGCACCGGATCTGGCGGCGGAAGGGTTCCAGCTCGTCGGCGGTCGGCTGCTGCCCGCCGGCCACGGCAAGGCTGCGATGCTGCTCTACGAGGACGACAAGGGCGAGCGCATTTCCCTCTTCGTCACCGCCGAATCGGCCGGGAAAGCCAAGGGCACCTACGGATCGGCGGAAAACGGCCCCGAGGCTGTCTACTGGCTGGACAAGGGTTATGCCTGCGCCGTCGTTGGCTCGCTGCCGCGCGCGCAACTGACCTCGGTGGCCAAGAGCGCCTACAGCCAGCTTCTGGCCGGCCTGGCCGGCTGACGGCGCCATTTTCCGAAGTCGGCGCCGCTGTTGAAAGAATGGTCCGTATTGTGGCTGGACCGCCGTCGGAACTGTCACAATTCGGCCCGAATCGAGGTGCGATAGCGCTTGACGAATACCGGTGTTTCCGCCGGTATGACCGATGTTTCGACCAGGGCCGTTTCCACATCCCAATCGAGGTTTTTTGAGCCCCGCATGCCTGCCGAGATTCGCAAGGCCCGCGCGTCTGACGTCGATGACCTCGCCGCCATCGAGAAGGCTGTTTTCTCGAGCGACCGTATCTCCCGCCGCTCCTTTCGCCAGTTGATCGAACGCGAGACCGCCAGGATGCTGGTCGCCGAAAGCGATGGCCGCATCGCCGGCTATGCGGTCGTGCTGTTTCGCAAGGGCAGCGGCGTCGCGCGGCTTTATTCCATTGCCGTTGGCCCCTTCTTCGGCGGGCTCGGCATTGGCCGCATGCTGCTGGAGCGGGCCGAGGAGGCCGCCTTCGAGCATGACCGCATGATGCTGCGCCTCGAGGTGCGCGAGGACAACGACCGGGCCATCCGCATCTATGAGCAGAGCGGCTACCGCAAGATCGGCCGTGAACCCGGCTACTACGAGGACGGCGCTACTGCGCTGCGCTACGAGAAGACCTTGCGCGGCGACATTCCCGTCGCCACCAGGGTGCCGTTCTACCAGCAGACCTGCGAATTCACCTGCGGCCCGTGCTGCCTGATGATGGCGATGGCCAATTTCGATCCCGGCTTCGTGCCGGATCCGGTCATGGAAATCCGTCTGTGGCGCGAAGCGACCACCGTTTTCATGATGTCCGGGCCGGGCGGCTGCGAACCGTTCGGCCTCGCCGTCGCCGGTTATGAAAGCGGCCTCTCGGCGGAGATCCACGTGTCCTTCTACGGCGCGCTGTTCCTGCAGTCGGTGCGCAGCCAGGACAAGCGCCGGGTCATGGAACTGGCGCAGGTCGACTTTCGCCGGCGCGCGGAACTTTACGGCATCCCGGTGAATTACCGTCCATTCGCCATCGACGATATCCGCGCCGCCATCGCCGAAGGGAAACTGGTGCTCGTCCTGATCAGCGGCTTCCTGATGTTCGGCAAGAAGGTTCCGCATTGGGTGCTGGCCATCGGCGACGACGGCGACCATATCCTGATCCACGATCCCTGGGTCGAGGACGAGAGACAGGAGACCATCCTTGATGCCGCCAACATTCCCGTGCCTTACGGCATCTTCATGAACATGGCGCAGTTCGGCCGCGACGGACTACGCGCCGCCATCACGCTAGGAAAGCGCGACAGACAATGACCTGGGTCATCCTCACCGGCCGGCAGAACGATCTCGACCAAGTGGCGACGCCGCACAAGATCATCACCAACCGCGACTATCTTGCGCATCCGTCGCTGTTTCGCGGCCAGCGGCCGAAGGTCATCAACCTGTCGAACAATTACGGCTATCAGAGCCGCGGCTACTATGCCTCGCTGCTCGCCGGCTCGCGCGGCCACAAGGTCATCCCGACGGTCGAGACGATGATCGACCTGTCGGAGCGCAAGCTCTACGAGCACGCGCTGCCGGAGCTTGAGTTGGCGCTCAACAAATGCCGCAAGGATCTCGGCGGCGCCTTTCCGCAGAAGGTCTGCATCTTCTTCGGCATCGGCCCGTCGAAAATATGGGACCGTTTCGCCAAGCTCCTGTTCGACTGGTTCCGGGCGCCGGCGCTGGAGGTCCATATCAAGGACAGCGCCGAATGGGCGTCGATCCGCAAGATCGGCTTCCATCCGCTGATCAGGATGACCGAAGAGGAAAAAGAGCGCTTCCTGCGGTGCCTCGAGACCTACACCAACCGCGAATGGCGCGACACCAAGGGCCGCACGCCGGCGCGCTACACCTTCGCCACGCTGGTCGACCCACATGAGGAATTGCCGCCTTCGGAGATTTCGTCGCTGCGCTACTGGGCCAAGATCGCCGAAAAGATGGGCGTCGAGATCGAACCGATCACCAAGAAGGATCTGGCCAAGCTTGCCAACTACGACGCGCTGTTCATCCGCGAAACCACCTCGATCTCCAACCACACCTACCGTTTCGCCCGCCGCGCCCAGCAGGAAGGCATGCCGGTCATCGACGATCCGCTGTCCATGATCCGCTGCACCAACAAGGTCTATCTCAACGAGCTGATGACCTACAACAAGGTGCCGGTGCCGCCGACGGTGATGATCGCCGGCATCTCGGACCTCGAATTGGCGGCACAGACGCTGGGTTTTCCGCTGGTGCTGAAAATCCCGGACTCATCATTTTCGCGTGGTGTGAAGAAATGCGAGACCTTCGAGGAACTGAAGACACTGGCCACCGAATGGCTGGAGGATTCCGATCTTCTGATCGCGCAAAAATTCATTCCGACCGAATATGACTGGCGTGTCGGCGTGCTCGGTGGCCAGCCCTTGTTTGCCGTGCATTATCTGATGGCCAAGAAGCACTGGCAGATCGTCAACCACAAGGCCAACGGCAAGCCCGACCAGGGCGGCATCAAGACCTTCACGCTGAAGGAGGCGCCGGCCCATGTCGTCGAGACGGCGGTCAAGGCGGCGCGCTGCATCGGCGACGGCCTCTACGGCGTCGACCTCAAGGAGACCAGGGACGGCGTCTTCGTCATCGAGGTCAACGACAATCCCAACCTCGACCATGGCTGGGAGGATTCCGGCGAAAAGGACGAGGTCTGGGTGCGGCTGACGCAATGGTTCCTGGAACGGCTCGACCGGCCTGGGCGACAATCATCCGAGTAGGGGACAGAGATGCTGTTTTTTGTGACCGAGGATTTTAGCGGCTGTGACCGCAAGGAGATCTACCGTCGCTTCCGCGACCAGGGCCGCCTGAAGCCGGACGCGCTTCTCGTGCACCACAGCTGGATCGCGGCGGATATGAGCCGCTGCTTCCTGCTGGTGGAGGCCGATGACGTCACGCTCCTGCGGCGGTGGGTCGTCGAATGGGCGGATCTGGTCGAATTCGAGATCGTGCCCGTGGCGACGAACAAGGACATGGCGGAGGCATTGAGCGGACACCTCTGACCGGACAATTGCCGTCACTGGCCCTCGGATGGCCGAGTGATCAACGCCGGCGATCGCACCGAGCGCAGGCATTCCTCGATCAGCCATGCCCTGAACGCCGCCACCACGTCGCGCCTCAAGCTTCGTTGCGGGATCGTCAGGCAATAGGGCTGGCGCAGCTCCAGCGCCTGTGCGACGGGCCTGACCAGCCTGCCGTCTTCCACCGCCTCGGCGCAGAAGACGCCCTGCGCCAGCGCGACACCGAGGCCCGACATGGCGAGGTCGAGTGCAGCCCGCGACGAATTCGCCGACAGACCGCGTTGGCTCGCGCGGCCAGGCTCGATGCCGGCCGTCTCGAACCAACTGCGCCAGGATGGAAAGGACGCGCCTGTCGGCCCCCAATCCGTATGGATCAACGGCAAGCGGACGAGGGCGGCGGCGCCTTCAAGATCGCTGATCTCCCTTGCCATCACGGGTGCGCAAACGGGATAGACGGCGTCCCTCACGATGTCTTCCGTTGCCTGGTCGCGATAGTGGGAGCGCCCATAGGAAAGACGTATGTCGATCAGGTCGCGGTCGAACGACACCGGATCGTCTTCGCCTCTCAGCGATATGTCGACCGCGCCATGGCTGGCGACAAAGCCCGTCAGGCGCGTCGAGAGCCAGCCCATCGCCATGGACGGCGGCACCGAGACGACAAGCCGCGATCGAAACTCCGCGCCACTGAGCTCGCGCGACACGCTGCCGATCTCCTCGAAGGCCGTCGTCAGCCGAGGCAGCATTTCCCGGCCGGCATCGGTCAGCACGGCACGGCGATTGACCCGGTGAAACAGCTTGCGGCCCATCTGATCCTCGATGGTCCGGATCAGCTGGCTGACAGCGGCCGCGGAAATCGAAAGTTCTTCGGCTGCGGCGGCAAAGCTGCCGCAGCGCGCCGCAGCCTCGAAAGCCTGGAGTCCCCGCAAGGATGGAAGTGCGACCATGGCGACCAATAGATAAGTTGCGCTTATCTAAATTGCAGAAATCCTCGTTTTGCGAAAGCTGGTTTGGCGATTAGGCTCATCCGATCGACAGTGCGGGATCAAGACCAATGGACCATCGCGACGTGATCGCATCACTGACGCAGCAACAGCGCGACAGGCTGACCGCCAAGTCGGATCGCCTCGGGCTGCTGCAGCTTGCCGGCCATTGGGGCGCGATCATCGTCATTGGTGCGCTGATCATCGCCAAGGTGCCGTACTGGCCGCTGCTGATGCTGCCGCAAGGCATCCTCATCGTTTTCCTGTTCACGCTTCTTCACGAGACGGTTCATCGCACGGCTTTCGAAACACAGCGGCTGAACGATTTCGTGGCGCGCGTCTGCAGCCTGGCGATCGCGCTGCCGGCCGACTGGTTCCGCTATTTCCATTTCGCCCATCACCGCTTCACCCAGGATCCCCAGAACGACCCGGAACTGGCCTTCCCGAAGCCCGAAACCTGGCGTCAGTATCTCATCCACGTCTCCGGGCTTCCGGTGTGGTGGGGCCACTTCAAGACGCTCTACACCCATGCCACCGGCCGATGCCGGGACAGCTACGTGCCGCCAAAAGGCCGGCCCAAGGTGCGCGCCGAGGCCCGTGCCATGATTGCCTTCTATGCCGTCGTGCTTGTGCTGGCCGTCTGGCTCCGGGCAACCACGCTGCTCTATGTCTGGATTCTGCCGGCGCTGCTCGGACAGCCGTTCCTGCGCCTCTATCTCCTGGCTGAACATGGCCGTTGTCCGTTAGTGGCCAACATGTTGGAAAACACCCGGACCACGCTGACCAACTGGTTTGTCCGCAAGCTCGCCTGGAATATGCCCTTTCACGCCGAGCATCATGCCTATCCGGGTGTGCCGTTCCATCAGCTGCCGACGTTTCACGCCCTGATCGAGCGCCATCTAAAGGAGATCGAAGCCGGCTATGTGCGCTTCCACGAAAAATATATCGAAACATTGCGCTGATCTGAGGTGTCTCAGGCCGAGCCGGATGTTGCGCTCAGCCTGATTGCCTGATCGCCGCGCGCGACTCGAGCAGTCGAGCGATATCCGCCGCCTTCGATGGCACGCCAATCAGATAGCCTTGGGCCTCGACACAGCCCTCCTTGCGCAGGAACTCCAGCTGAGCTTCGGTTTCGACACCTTCGGCGGTGACGGTGATGCCAAGCTGCGCGCCGAGCCCGATGACCGTGCGCACGATCGCGGCGGTATCGCGGTTGTCGATATCACGGATGAAGGAGCGGTCGATCTTGATCTTGTCGACCGGGAAGCGGCGGAGATAGCCGAGCGACGAATAGCCAATACCGAAATCGTCCAGCGCGATGCGGATGCCGAGCTCGCGCAACTGCCTGAGTGTCTTCAGCACCGTATCGCTTTCGTCCATCAGCACCGTTTCGGTGATCTCCAGTTCCAGCCGGCTGGCCGGCACACCGGAAAATGCCAGCGCCGAGATGACGCTGCGGGCAAAGGTGCCGCTTTTGATCTGCGCAGCCGAGACGTTGACCGCGATACGCAGCCCATGCGGCCAGCCCGCCGCCACCGTGCAGGCTTTCCTCAGCGCCCATTCGCCAAGCGGCACGATCAGCCCGATTTCTTCGGCAACCGGTATGAAATCGTCCGGAGGCACCCGGCCGCGTGTCGGCGAATACCATCGCATCAACGCCTCGGAGCCAACGATGTCGCTGGAGGCGATGTTCATGATGGGTTGGAAATCCAGCTCGAATTCCCGCCGCGGCAACGCCGCCTCGAGGTCGGTTTCGAGTGCGCGGCGTGCCCGCACCATTGCATCCATGCCGGGCTCGAAGAAACGGTAAACGTTGCGGCCTTCGCTCTTTGCCCGGTAGAGGGCCATGTCGGCGTTTTTCAAGAGCGTGTCGGCGTCCGTGCCATCGTTGGGGAAAAGCGCGATGCCGAGGCTGATGCCGACATGCATGTCGCGGCTTTTGTCGCGAAACGGTTTTCCGACGATGTCGACGATGCGTTTTGCCAGTTTTTCCGCATCGCTGGCGCCTTTGGGATTGAACTGGATGATGACGAACTCGTCGCCGCCGAAACGCGCGACGACGTCCGTTTCATTGCGCAGGGAACGCTGCAGCCGTTCAGCCACGCATTTCAGCAGCCAGTCGCCGGCAGGATGTCCCCACGTATCGTTGACGGCCTTGAAGCGGTCGAGGTCGAGCGACAATATCGCCAGATCCGTGGCCTCGCGCAGGGCTTGGTCGAGCCGGTCGCGGAACATCGAACGATTGGGCAGGTTGGTCAGCGTATCGTGAAGCGCAAGATGGGTCATGCGCTCTTCGACGCGCCGGCGCTCGGTGACGTCGTCGAAGGTCGCCACCCAGCCGCCGCCACCCATCGGTCGCTGTACGACCGAAAGGGTCCTGCCATCGGCAAGATGGCGGTGGGTCGATCGCATTTCTCCGGCTTGAAGGCTGGCCGCGGTGCTCGAGATTTCGCGATCGATGTCGATCCCCGCATAGATGCCCAGGCGCAAGAGCTGCTCGATCAGGTCGTGGTGGCTCATGCCAAGCGGAAAGTCGGCCGGCGTTACCTTGTAGAGTTCCAGAAAGCGTTCGTTGCGCACGATCAGCTTGCCGTCGGCGTCGTACATCAACAGGCCTTGCGACATGTTGGCGAGTGCTGCGTCGAAGCGGCGGTGCTGTTCCTTCAGCTCTCGTTCGGCGCGCCGTTGCTCGGTGATGTCCTCGTAGATCGACACCCAGCCGCCCGAAGCCAACGGCCGGTGCGAAATGTCGATGATGCGCCCGTCCGACAGCGTTTCCTCATAGGTCGAGGGTTTCGCCCGGTCGATATAGGGCTTGCGGATGGCGTAGAGTTCTTCGGCGCTCTGCGAGGCGACGCCGATGTCGACGCTGTGCTGGAGGATGTCGAAAAACCGGATGCCGGGCCGCACGATTTCGGTGTCGAGGCAGAAGATGCTGACATAGTTGCCGTTGCAGATGATCATCCGCTCGTCGGCATCGAACATGCACAGCCCATGCGACATGTTCTCGACGGCCGCCGAAAAGCGCTCGTTCTGCTCGCGCAGTTCGTCTTCGATGCGCCGCTTCGGGCCGATGCCTCCGGCGTCGCGCCTGCGCGCGGGCGAACCAGCCTTGGCATGGGCGAGAGGCATGTGCGGGCCTGCGGACCGTGATCGGACACGATACTGTTGTCTGTTCCGGTTAATTTACCGTTCTTCAATCAACCGGCGCTGCTGCAGGTTGACTGGTTCTAAACACGATGACTTAGATGGATTGACACCGGTTCAGGGGATGATCACGAAATGGTAGACTCATGATCTCCGGCCGCCAAACCGCATCCTCAATCGAGCGTGCCATCCTCGGCGTGCGTGCCGAGGAGGAGAAGCTTGCCGTCATGGCGCGCACGTCCGCCGAGGATGCCGTGCGATTGCGAACCGAACAGGCCGAAGACTTCAAGACGCTGGCCGCGATCCGGCTCGAGGCTCTGCTGAGCAAGGAAGTTGCAGGCGAGATCGATAGTGTGGAACGGCAAGCCCTCGATCTGGTCGAACGCGGACGCCAGCGGCTCTCATCAGCGGCGGATCGTCGTGCGAGCGCGCTGGAAGCCACGCTCGCGGCGGAAGCCGATCATGCCGAAAAGGCCGCCGCCGTTGATGCCCTGGGCGATCGGATCGAGGGCTTGGCCGCTAGCGTGGAGGCATCGATCCAACAGGATTCTGCCTGGAAAACCCAGCAGGAGCGGGTTGTTCGGGCGGAAATCGTTGCCAAAGGCCGGAGCGGAGAAGGCTGGAGCAATCGCTGAGCCAGTTTCTTCAACGCGGCTATGGCGATCCCATGGGCGGTTTCACCAATGGCGACGTCATTGGAGGCGTTATCGGCGGCATTCTTTCGGGTGCGCTCAGATCCCGCAATCTCGATGATGCGCTGAACGGCGGTTTTCGCCAGCGCGCGCCGCGCTTGCCGGGAGGCTTCGGTGGTGGCTTGCGCCTGCCGAGAGGCGGATCCGGGGGAGGACTTGGCCGTCCGCCCGCAGGCGGCGGATTCCGCACCGGGGGCCGTTTCTAGCTTCCGTATTCAGGGTGCTTCTGGCGCCGCGATTTCTCGATGGCCGCATACCGCCTGAGGAAGGCGTTTTGCGCCCACGTCACCGAACGCGGCGTGAAATCGAAGCGCTCTGCGTTGAAGCCGCGCGGCCGGCCGAAGAACTCGGTTGCCTCGGCTGTGGAGAAGCCGGCCAGCAGCGTCGCCTCATAATAGGCAGCGATCTGGTCGGCGCGCTTGATCCGCTTGCGCAGGCCTTCACCCGGTTCGGCCGGTAGCGAAAAGCGCTGGTGGATGGCGCGCTGAAGTCGAAGCTCGCAATCCTTGTAGCTGCCGCCCATAACCGATTTGAACGGTGAGATCATGTCGCCAATGACATATTCAGGCGCATCGTGCAGCAGCGTCGCGAGCCGCGCATCGGGCGAAGCGTCCGGCACCAGCTCGCCAAAAAGCGCCTCGACCAGCAGCGAATGCTGGGCGACCGAAAACGCGTGGTCACCGCTGGTCTGGCCGTTCCAACGGGCGACGCGGGCAAGCCCGTGCGCGATGTCGGAAATCTCGATGTCGAGTGGCGAGGGGTCGAGAAGGTCGAGCCGCCGGCCGGACAACATGCGCTGCCAGGCGCGCGGCGGCGCCCCGGCGCGATCGGCCGCCATCAGGCCTCCTCCGCGCCGACGGCTTCCTGTGGAAAAGTAAATTTCGCCCAGGCCGGAATGGTGAGCGCGACGGCGACATCACCCGCCATAACAGACTGGCCGGCGTCGAGCGCCGCCTTGACCCGGTCGATGCGCGCAATGGCAAGACCTGCCGTCCCGGCGGTTGAGCCAAGTGTCCCGACCGGCCGCTCGCCGACCGTCAGCTCCGTGCCTGGCGCGGGCAGCGGCCGCTCTGCCCTGGCGATCAACACCCGCCGCCTGGCGGTGCCGCGATGCTGCATGCGCGAGACCACTTCCTGGCCGACATAGCAACCCTTTTTGAAACCGACGCCGCCGGTCTCGTCGAGCAGCACGTCATGCGGGAAGGCATCGCCAAGCTGGTAGTCGCTGCCGCTTTCGGCGATGCCATGGACGACACGCAAGGCCTGCCATGCGGCGAGGTCGCCCTTGTCTGCGCCGCTCCCATGGGAGCGGCTAACGGCTGCTTCGAAGAAGCGTGCATCGGCAACCCCGGTTGAATCAGATTGCGAAGTGGTTGAATCACTGCCCCACGCAACAACAACAAGCCCCTGGTCGGCTTTGGCAATTTCGACCTTGGCGCGCAATTTGTAGAGCATCAGCCGGCGCACGAAGTCGTCGGCGACATCGGCGCGGCATTCGAGGTGCAAGGCATCGTCGCCAGCGCGTGAGATCAGGAAATCGAACAGGATCTTGCCTTGCGGCGTCAAAAGCGCACCTGGCTTTGCCTGGCCGGAAGCAAGCGTGTCGAGATCGGTGGTCAGGATGTTCTGCAAAAAATGCTCGGCATCCGGGCCTGACACCGAAATGAGCGCACGGTCTCTAAGCAGGGCAAAGGGCATGGGCTGGACAAAACCTGATCTTGCAAAACGGTCGGCCTTTACGTAAGCCGGCCACACTCCCCCCGCAAGAGATTGGATCGGCATGGCCACGACCTACGACCTCATCCTGACAGGCGGCACGTTGGTCAATCACGACGGCGAGGGCTTTCGCGATGTCGGCGTCAAGGACGGGCGCATTGCGGCAATAGGCGATCTCGGCCAGGGATCGGCCGGCGAGACGATCGACTGCCGCGGCCTGCACATCCTGCCTGGTGTCGTCGACAGCCAGGTGCATTTCCGCGAGCCGGGGCTGGAGCACAAGGAAGATCTGGAGACCGGCTCGCACGCGGCGGCGCTCGGCGGCGTCACCGCCGTGTTCGAAATGCCCAACACCAATCCGTTGACCACCAGCGACGCCGCCCTTGCCGACAAGGTGCGGCGCGCTTCCGGCCGCATGCATTGCGACTTTGCCTTCTGGGTTGGCGGCACCCGCGACAATGCCGGTGATGCCGGCGAACTGGAGCGGCTGCCCGGTGCTGCCGGCATAAAAGTGTTCATGGGCTCGTCCACCGGCGACCTGCTGGTCGAGGACGACGAGGGTGTCGCCGCGATCCTTAGGAATACGCGCCGCCGCGCCGCCTTCCACTCCGAGGACGAGTTCCGGTTGCGCGAGCGGCTGGGTGAGCGCATCGAGGGCGATCCGTCCTCGCATCCGGTCTGGCGCGACGAGATCGCGGCATTGCGCTGCACCGAGCGGCTGGTGCGCATCGCGCGCCAGGTTCGTGCCCGCATCCATGTGCTGCACATCTCGACCGCCGAGGAGATAGCCTTCCTCGAACGGCACAAGGATGTCGCCACCTGCGAAGCGACGCCGCACCACCTGACGCTCGCCGCCGACGATTATGCGCGGCTCGGCACACTGATCCAGATGAACCCGCCGGTGCGCGCAGCACGCCACCGCGACGGCGTCTGGCACGGCATTGCGCAAGGCATCGTCGACGTGCTCGGTTCCGACCACGCCCCACACACGCTGGCCGAGAAGGCAAAGCCCTATCCGGCCTCGCCATCGGGAATGACCGGCGTGCAGACGTTGGTGCCGATCATGCTCGACCACGTCAATGCCGGCCGGTTGACCTTGCAGCGCTTCGTCGATCTCTCCAGCCATGGTCCGCAGCGCATCTTCGGCATGGCGAGAAAAGGCCGCATCGCCGCCGGCTACGACGCCGATTTCACTATTGTCGACCTGAAGCGCCGTGAGACCATCACCAATGCGCAGGCCGGCTCCAAGGCCGGCTGGACGCCCTATGACGGCAAGGAAGTCACCGGCTGGCCGGTCGGCACAATCGTGCGCGGCTGGCGCGTGATGTGGGAGGGCGAGATCGTCACGCCCGGACAGGGCAGGGCCGTGGAGTTTTCCGAGGCGCTGGCGGTGTAGCCGTTTCCACGGTGTTGGATTTTTTAAGTACCGTGCATTATGTTGCTGGGGTTATGAACGCAGATATCGCGCCCATGATTGTCCCCGCCGAGTTTCCGGAACTCCAGGCTCTCGCCTGGAACCGTGACGTGGCGCGTCCGATTCCCGCCGAAGAAGCTTTCGCGCTGTATGAGCGCAATTGGCGATTTATCGATCAAAAGCGTCTTACGGCGCGTGAAAAGCTGCTTATACGGAATCTCGCCAACGAATTCGGTCATGGCGTCCTGTTGATCACCCGGTAAAGTTCTTCTGCTCTCCTGATCTTTCTCCTTGCTTCTACAACCATCAACAGGACACACAGCGAGCGGAAGTCATGAAGGAGTTCAAAAGGCCAGAACACCGGATAATTGCCGAAACCCTCGGACTAATGGATCGCGAATTCCTGGCCGCAAACCAATGCTGGTTCGGCGGCGGGACGGCGATTGTCATGAAACTCGGCGAATATCGACGGTCACTGGACGTGGATTTCCTATGCGCCGACGCTGATGGCTATCGCGAACTGCGAACCCGTGCGACCGAACGGGGCGTCAGGGCGTTCTTCCCCGAAGCTGTTGAGGCCGTTCGGGATTTCCAAATCGATCAGTATGGTTTGAGAACGGTTTTGCGGCTCAAGGGGCAATTGATCAAATTCGAAATCATCCGCGA
>NZ_CAAF010000040.1 GCF_000359125.1 Mesorhizobium sp. STM 4661
GCCCCAAGCGGGGGAGATGTCCGGCAGGACAGAGGGGGGCGCTGTCCCGCCGGCATATCCGGGCTAGCCTTCTCGCCGCATACCGCTTCGCAAGCGGTCCACGATCATGGACCTCCCCCTTACCAAGGGAGTGGTCGACCGGCGATGCGCACCGCCCTACTTCGATGCCGCGATTTCGCAGCCCCCGCCTGTCGTGACCTTGTAACTGTTGCGGGTTGCCTGACAGGATTTCAGCGCCAGTTCTTCGGCAGCTTGCTGCGAAGGCGCATTCAAGCGCGAGCCGCAGATGATGTACAACGAAACCACGCGGGAATATGGGGTGGTCGCATAGGCTGAATGGCCGCTGGCCGCCACATAGGCATTGTACGTCTTGGTACACGGATCCTTCTGGTTTTGTGGCAAATACGGGTGGAAACGGGTGTCGCCTTTGCTTCCCGCCAGCGATTGCGCTGCCCCGACGCCGGGCGCCGCCCATATAAGCAACGCTGCAAGTATCGACGCAGTTGTTTTCTGAAGAAGTCGCAGTCTCATCTTCGCCAAATCCCCATTGGTCTTTGCAAAGAGCAATAGCTGCAATTCTTGGCGGTGGCCAGTTCGATGATTGAAAATGAGTCTGAAGGGTGTGGATTTCGCTCATCTCACATCCTGAACACGCCGAACCGTGTCTCCTCGATTTCGGCGTTGAGCGTGGCGGACAGGCTGAGCGCCAGCACCTCGCGCGTCCTGGCCGGATCGATGATGCCGTCGTCCCAGAGGCGGGCGGAGGAATAGAGCGGGTGGCCCTCATGCTCGTATTTCATCAGGATCGGCTTCTTGAACTTCGCTTCCTCCTCGGCGGTCCATTCCCCGCCCTTGCGCTCGATGCCCTCGCGCTTGACGACCGCAAGCACGGTTGCCGCCTGCTCGCCGCCCATCACCGAAATGCGGGCGTTCGGCCACATCCACAGGAAGCGGGGCGAATAGGCGCGGCCGCACATGCCGTAATTGCCGGCACCGAACGAGCCGCCGATGATCATGGTCACTTTCGGCACGCGGGCCGTGGCGACCGCCATTACCAGCTTGGCGCCGTCCTTGGCGATGCCGCCAGCCTCGTATTTCCTCCCGACCATGAAACCGGTGATGTTCTGCAGGAAGATCAGCGGGATCTTGCGTTGGCAGCAGAGCTCGATGAAGTGAGCGCCCTTCAGCGCGCTTTCGGAGAAGAGCACGCCATTGTTGGCGATGATGCCGACCGGCATGCCATGGAGATGGGCAAAGCCGGTGACCAGCGTGGTGCCGTAATTCTGCTTGAACTCGTCGAACTCGGAGCCGTCGACGACGCGGGCGATCACCTCGCGCACATCATAGGGCTGGCGCAGATCCGTCGGCACGACGCCGTAGAGCTCATGCGGATCATGAAGCGGTGGAATCGTTTTCTGCAGCTTCAGGCTTACCGTCTTGTTTCGATTGAGGTTCCTGATGATGCGCCGGCAAATGGCCAGCGCATGCTCGTCGTCCAGCGCATAGTGGTCGGCGACGCCGGAAAGCCTTGTGTGCACATCGGCGCCGCCAAGCTCCTCGGCGGTGACATCCTCGCCGGTGGCGGCCTTCACCAGCGGCGGGCCGCCGAGGAAGATGGTCGCCTGGTTGCGCACCATGATCGTCTCGTCCGACATTGCCGGCACATAGGCGCCGCCCGCCGTGCATGAACCCATGACGCAGGCGATCTGCGGAATGCCCGAAGCCGACATGTTGGCCTGGTTGTAGAAGATGCGGCCGAAATGCTCGCGGTCGGGAAACACCTCGTCCTGGTTGGGCAGGTTGGCGCCGCCGCTGTCGACCAGATAGACGCAAGGCAGTTTGTTCTGCAGCGCGATCTCCTGCGCGCGCAGATGCTTCTTCACGGTCAGCGGGTAATAGGTGCCGCCCTTCACCGTGGCGTCGTTGACGACGACCATGATTTCGGTGCCTTCGACGCGGCCGATGCCGGCGATGAGACCGGCCGAGGAAATCTCCTCGCCATACATCGACCATGCCGCGAACTGGCCGATCTCGAGAAAGGGCGAGTCTGTGTCGAGCAATTGCGCCAGGCGCTCGCGCGGAAGAAGCTTGCCCCGCGAAACATGCCGCTCACGCGCTTCATCCGAACCGCCGCGCTCGACGGCGGCAGCCTTGTCCGCAATGTCGGCGACCAGCGCCCGCATGCGCTCGGCATTGGCGCGGAACGTGTCGGAGGAAGGGGAGATCTGGGAGGTGAGGGTGGTCATTGACAAACCTGAAGTGATATCATATTTTGCTATCAAATTTGAAATTCGTCGCGCATGACGTGCGACCGCCAACGGCGATCCCGGTCGGGTCACTATCCATGGAGGTCATCATGCGTGGAAAACACAGGCAAACACTGGAAGCCATTTTTGCGAACCCGATCAGTGGCTCGATCAAATGGCGAGATGTCGAGGCGTTGCTCGTTGCACTCGAAGCGGAGATGACCGAGGGAAGCGGTTCTCGGGTCAGGTTCACTATCGCCGGCCAGACATTGTTTCTTCATCGTCCACATCCATCGCCAGACACCAAGCGCTGGGCGATCAGGGACATCCGCGAATTTCTGACGAATGTTGGGATAAGACCATGAGACTTTACAAGGGATATTCCGGGTCGCTCGAGTTCAACGACGAGGACATGGTGTTTCATGGCCGCGTCCTTGGCATTCGAGACATCGTAACGTTCGAGGCCGAAAGTGCCGACGAGTTGGTGAAGGCTTTTCATGATAGCGTCGATGACTATCTTGCCTTTTGCAAGGAACGAGGCACGGAGCCGCAGAAACCCTATTCGGGCAAGCTGGCCTTGCGGACCACGCCAGAAATCCACGCATTGTTGAGCAAGGCAGCCGCCAACGACGGCAAATCCGTCAATCAATGGATTTCCGATACGCTCGCTGAGGTCGCCCAGAAGCGTGTCGATGACGGTTCGACGAAGGTCAGAACCCGCGCACACTAGTGTGGTGGATTTGGAGTTCCTGCTACTTTGACGGCAGCTGTCGGAAGCGAGCGAGATCTGCGAGGCGAGGATTGGCATGGTGTTACCGGATCAGTTCGATCTTGCAGCCGACATCCAGGTCGCCCCAATCGCGATCGGCGGTGACGGCAATGGCTTTTTCGCGAATTGCCAGCGCCAGGCAGGCCCGGTCGCCCAGCGACAGGCCGCGATGCCGCGTCAGTTCGCGAAGCTGCCCGGCGGCGATGCCCATCGCTTCGTCGAAAACGGTGACCGGCATGCCGAGGCTCGCGAGGTCGTCGGCGGCCTCCTCCATGCTGCGTCCCCTGTCGATCAGTTTGGCGATGATTTCGGCAGCATTTACCGAACTGCATTGCGCATCCGGCGCGAATTCCAAGGCGATATCGGTGCCCTTCTCATTGAGTAGGATCGCAAGCGCGGCCGAACTGTCCATGACGTAGGGTTTCATTTCGCCCGCTTTCTCGTCGTCGTCCCTTCGGCGTGAAGTCGATCCAAACGCTTATCGCTTCGAAGCTGTTCCTCTCGCCGTTCCTTGAGAAATTCGTCGACGACGCTTTCGCCTGGCTTTTTCAGCGCCGCCAATTCCGCCTGGACGCGCCTCAGATTCTGAAGCCACGACCTGACCCGCAACTCGCCGTTCTCGACATGAAGGATCAAATCCTCGCCAGGCTTCACGCCCATTTCCTCGCGCATCGCAGCGGGAATAACGAAGCGTCCGCCTTCGCCAAGTTTGACGCGCTCGCGTTTTGCTGGAACCCGAAGCGGTGTCTTCCGAGCGCCGGCATCGAACTGAGCCTGCGGATTTTCGCCAAACCCAATCTTTCTCGTCCCGTTCACCATGATCTGCCTTGCTCAAAAAATCTGACATCTTTCCGAAATATGGCATATATTGCCTCTTCTGGCAATCTCCACACGATTGCCACTAGAGGTTCTCCGCCATGATCTCCCGTCCAATCAGCCAGCGGCGGATTTCGCTGGTGCCGGCACCGATCTCGTAGAGCTTGGCGTCGCGCAGCAGGCGGCCGGTCGGATAGTCGTTGATATAGCCGTTGCCGCCCAGCAGCTGGATGGCGTCGAGCGCCATCTGCGTCGCTTTCTCAGCGGCAAACAGCACGCAGCCGGCGGCGTCCTTGCGCGTCGTCTGGCCGCGGTCGCAAGCGGCGGCGACGGCATAGACATAGGCGCGGGCGGCGTTCATCACCGTATACATGTCGGCCAGCTTGCCTTGCACCAGCTGGAACTCGCCGATCGGCTGGCCGAACTGCTTGCGTTCGTGGACGTAAGGGATCGCCACATCGAGGCAGGCCGCCATCAGCCCGATCGGCCCGCCGGCGAGCACCGTGCGTTCATAGTCGAGGCCCGACATCAGCACTTCGACGCCGCGTCCTTCCTCATGCAGCACATTGTCGAACGGCACTTCGACATTCTCGAACACCAGCTCGCCGGTGCTGGAGCCGCGCATGCCGAGCTTGTCCAGCTTCTGCGCCACCGAAAAGCCGGCAAAAGCCTTCTCGACGATGAAGGCGGTGATGCCGCGCGAGTGGCGTTCCGGATCGGTCTTGGCATAGACCACCAGCGTCTCGGCGTCCGGCCCGTTGGTGATCCACATCTTTGTGCCGTTGAGCACATAGCGGTCGTTGCGCTTTTCGGCGCGCAGCCGAAGCGACACGACGTCGGAGCCGGCGCCGGATTCCGACATCGCCAGCGCGCCGACCTTTTCGCCCGAGCACAGCGCAGGCAGGTACTTCTCCTTCTGCGCCGGCTTTGCCCAGCGATTGATCTGGTTGACGCAGAGGTTGGAATGGGCGCCGTAGGAGAGGCCGACCGAGGCCGAGGCGCGGGAAATCTCCTCTACCGCCACCACATGAGCGAGATAGCCCATGCCGGTGCCGCCGAAATCCGGATCGGCGGTGATGCCGAGCAGACCGAGCGCCCCCATCTCGGCCCACAGATGCGACGGGAATTCGTTCGAGCGGTCGATATCGGCGGCGATCGGCGCGATCCTGTCCTGTGCGAAGCGCCGCACCAGGTCGCGCAGCGCCTCGATGTCCTCGTCAAGTCCGAAGTCGAGCGTGTGCGTGTACATGCTGTTCCTCCCGCCGCCCGATCCCCCGAAAATCGGAATCGATTTTCGGAAACGATCATGCGCAAAATCAAAGTGCTACAGCGCCCTTTGCGCGTCCGCGGGGACGCGCGGCGCTGTAGGTATGCCGATGTCGATCCTCGCGCCAACCAGGCGCATTGTCATTGAAAGATATGTCGCCGTGACTTCAGCGACCGACAGCCGCTCGCCTGGCCGGAACCAGACGATGACGCCGGTCATCATCTGGATCAGCGCCATGGCGGTCAGCCCGGTGTCTTCGATACTGAAGACGCCAGCCTCCGCGCCGTCGCGCAAGATGGCGCGCAACTCCTTCTCGTAGGCTGTGCGCATCCGCAGGATCCGCGTCAGTCGGTCGTGCGAGAGGCTGCGCAATTCCATGTTCGAAACATGCGTGGAATGGCGGCGCTCGATATGGAAGGCAATGTGGTTTCGGACATAGGCGGCGAGCCGCGCCTCTGGGCCGGCACTTGCGGGGCGTGCCATCTCCCACGCTGCGATCAGCCCCTCCATGTGCTCGCGCATCAGCGTGAACAGCAGGTCTTCCTTGGTCGGAAAATAGCGATAGAGGGCCGCGGCCTGGACGCCGACCTCGGCCGCGAGCCGGCGCATCGACATCGCTTCATAGCCGTAGCGCGCGATCAGGCCGGCTGCCGCCTCGCGGACAGCCGCCTCGGTCTTCTCTCCATCGGAACCGGTCGTGCGCGCCATGGTCGCCTCATCGAGTGCACGATAATAAAACAAACGTTCAATTAATTCAAGAGTAATGCCGCTTCATTATATTGGTGACTTGGTCCTATAAATAATTGACTTGGTCAACTAAAATGGCGATGGTGATCAAGTGGCGCGGATATTTCCTGCGAGAGGACGTCAGCATGCCGATCGAACGGAATGCCCTGGTCGCGGACATCCGCTGCTTCAACAGGTTTTACACCAGCCTGGTCGGGCTGCTCGACGAGACCTTGACGCAGAGCGCACATACGCTGACCGAAGCGCGGGTGCTGTTCGAACTCCGGGCGGGCGCGGCGGCCACCGCTTCCGGCGGCGAAGCAGGTTTTCTTGCGCGGGCCTTCCGTCTCGATCTCGGAGCGGCGGCGTCCGGGATCGCAGCCGAACTTCGGCTCGATCCCGCTTATGTCACGCGGATCCTCAGAAAATTCGCCGCCGCCGGGCTGACCGAAATGCGCGTCGACCCGCACGACCGGCGCCGGCGCATCCTCGCCCTGAACACCCGGGGAAACGCTGCGCTTGCCGGACTTCAGGCGGCGGCCGATCGTGATCTCAGCCGTTTGACCGCCGGTCTCGCCGGCGACGAAGCCGCCGAACTTTCGGACGCGTTGAGAAAGGTCATGCGCCTGCTCGGCGGGGAGTGTCTTCCTTCGTCACTCCAAAGCTAAGCAGTTGCCGAAGAACGCGGCGGTGCAGAGTAAGGCCTCTGTAGCGATCCTTTGCGCCCCCCTCTGTCCTGCCGGACATCTCCCCCACAAGGAGGGAGATTGGCAGCCTCGCCCGGCGGCATTCTTCTTGCGACGTTGGCGATTGGCGAAATCGGCGGCGACGTCCGATCTCCCCCCAAGTGGGGGAGATGTCCGGCAGGACAGAGGGGGGCGCTGTCCCGCCAGCATCAAGATTCTGCACTACCACGACGCTCTACG
The DNA here is from genome assembly GCF_000359125.1 of Mesorhizobium sp. STM 4661. Taxonomy (GTDB): domain Bacteria; phylum Pseudomonadota; class Alphaproteobacteria; order Rhizobiales; family Rhizobiaceae; genus Mesorhizobium. The sequence continues at coordinate 6,751 of NZ_CAAF010000040.1, forward strand.
CGTCGTTCCGCCTCGGACCAAGGCGCGCGCTAGTTTCCCCGTGCCGCCGCCAGCGCGCCCGGCAGCTCTTCGGCGAAAATGTCGAGCTCATGGTCGAGGCCGACGCTGACCCTTATGCAGCGGTCGAGCCGTGGCGCCATCGGCTTGCGGATGAATACGTCGCGCGACAACAGCGCCTGCAGCACTTTCAGTGCGAAGGCGCCGTCGCCGCGGCAGTCGATGGTGACGAAATTGGTCGCCGACGGCAGCGGCTTCAGCCCGTTCGCCTCGGCTATCCCGGCGATGCGCCGGCGCCCGGAGGCGACCCGCGCCACCACGCTCTCAAGATAGGCCTGATCGCCCAGCGCTTCGACCCCGGCGATCTGCGCCATGCGGCTGACGCCGTAGTGGTTGCGGATCTTCTCGAAATCGCGGATCACCTGGGCCTCGGCCACCGCATAGCCACAGCGTATGCCGGCCAGCCCGTAAGCCTTCGAGAAGGTCCGCATGCGGATGACATTCGGCCGGGAAATATCGATCGGCGGCAGCGCCGAGGCCGGCCCCATCTCGCCATAGGCCTCGTCGAGCACCAGCATGGTGGTGTCGGGCAGCGCTTCGATGAAGGCGATGAGCTCGTCCGCCTCCCACCAGCTTCCCATCGGATTGTCCGGGTTGGACAGGTAGACCAGCGGCGCCTTCTCCTTGCGTACCGCCGCCAGCAGGCCGTCCAGGCTTTCCCGGTCGTTCTCGTAGGGAACCGCGACCAGCCGGCCGCCGACGCCGGCAATATGGAAGTTGAAGGTCGGATAGGCGCCGAGCGAGGTCACCACCGCGTCGCCTGGTGCCACATACATGCGCGCCACCAGGCTGAGCAGCCCGTCTATGCCTTCGCCGATGACGACATTCTCGGCCGACAGGCCGAGATGGACGGCGACAGCCACCTTCAAATCGAAATTGTCGGGGTCGCAATACATCCACATGTCGCGGGCGACCTCGGCCATGCGAACGACGACGCGCGGCGAAGGACCGAAGCTGCTCTCATTGGCGCCGATGCGGGCGCGAAACGCCCGGCCGCGGTCGCGCTCCTGCGCCTCCGGGCCGACAAACGGCACCGTCGAGGGAAGCGCGGCAATGAGCGGCGTGAGGGCAGGGCGCTGGCGCATGGCAAAGGCTCGTTCAAAAAGGGTCTTCTTGCTAGCGCGGCACAGTTGGCCACGCAAGCTTGGCTGCAACCGGCATGCTGGATTCCTTCGGCTGTTTTTGCTAGCGAGATAGCATGAACAATCGACTCCCACCTGCTTGGTCAAAGCACATCAAACCCGGACCCGCGCCGAAAGCGAAGGGGCCGATACTGAAACCAATGATGAATGTGCAGAAAGGAATCGCTCAATCGCGTGCGCAGGCCGACGACGCGCTGCTGAAACAGGCATACATGCATCAGCAGGAAAATCGACTCGACGAGGCCCAGGACCTATGCCTCCGGGTTCTGGCGCGCACGCCAAACCATCCGCTCGCCCTGTACATCCTGGGGACCCTGTACCAGCGTTACGATGATGAGATGGCCTTGCGATATTTCGCTCGGGCGGTCGGCGAGGAGCCTGAAAACCCCTACTACCACCTCAGCCTGGGCGAGGCCTATGTGAAGGTCAGCGAATATTCGCAGGCAATCAAGCATATGCAGTATGCCTTGGAACTGCAGCCCGGCCTTGTCGACGTACTTTGTGGATTGGCGCGCGCTTACACCAAGTTTGACAAACCAGACATGGCTTTGCCGCTTTATGAGAAGGCACTGAAGATCAACCGCGATCATCCCAAGGTGCGGACCGGCCTGGCCAGCGCGCTCAGCAGCCTGGGGCGCATGGATGAAGCCGCTGTCTATCTGAAGGAAGCGATCAAACGTCGCATCGACATGCCGGCTGCCTACAACGACCTTGTACAGACGCGAAAGTTCACCGAAGAGCCCGAGGAACTCCAATCCATCCTTCGTGAACTTGGCAATCCGAAGCTCGATCCGGAGGGTGCTCACAAGCTCCATCACGCTGCCGGCAAGGTGCTGAACGACCTCAAGCGCTATGGTGAGGCATTCGACCATTTCAACAAGGCGAAACAGGCCTCCGGCCACAGCTTCGATATCGACCTGTATCGTCGCTGGATCGACTCGCTGATTGAAACCTTCACGCCGGACTTTTTAGCTGCCAGGGCCGGCTACGGAAATCCTTCCGACGTGCCTGTGTTCGTGGTTGGCATGCCCCGCTCGGGGACGACGCTCACGGAACAGATCTGCGCCAGCCATCCCGATGTTCATGGCGCAGGGGAGCTCAACAAACTAAGGCGGGTCGCGAATGCAATCGGCCTCAAGACCTCGTCGGCTGGAGATTTGAACCAGTCAATCATGTCGATCACGGAAGACCTGTCCAGGACGCTGGCCGAAGAGCATCTGTCCTATTTGCGCGAGTGGGCGCCTGCTGCACTTCGCGTGATGGACAAGATGCCACACAATTTTGAACTGATCGGCCTTATCGGCCTTCTCTTCCCCAACGCCCGCATCATTCATTGCCGTCGTGACGCCATCGACAATTGCGTCTCCTGCTTTGTCCTCAGCTTCAACAAGGGACACAGCTACAATACCGACTTGCACACACTAGGCCTGTACTATCGCGAATATGACCGCCTGATGCGGCATTGGAACGAGGTTTTTCCCGGCCTTATCTTCGAAAATCGCTACGAAGCGCTGGTTGAGGACCAGGAAGCGCAGTCGCGCCGCCTCATGGATTATCTTGGGCTGCCTTGGGACGACGCCTGCCTTCGCTTTTTCGACAGGGATGGTTCGGTCAACACGCCCAGCCGCTGGCAGGTGCGTCAACCGATTTACAAATCCTCCGTCAAGCGCTGGAAGAATTATGAAAACGAAATTCAGCCGCTGATACAGTCGTTGGGCGATCTTGCTGAAATTTGAATCGGCAGTTCCAAATCGCGTGGACCGCGGGACTCTGCTTACTGCTATGCCTTCGTCATCCTAGGGCGGAGCAAGGAGCGAAGCGACGTCGCGGAGACCCTGGGATCCATGCCGCTACATCCGCCGAAGAATGCAGCGGCCCAGAACGGCTTGCGTCCGCAACGGCACCAGCTACCCTTCAACCATGACCGGCTATGCCTATATGACCGCGAGCCAGAAGCGCGGCACGATCTACATCGGCGTCACCAACGATCTCGGCCGCCGCATGCCGGAGCACAAATCCGGCCAGGGCTCGCGCTTCACCAACCGTTACGGCGTGCAGCGTCTGGTCTGGTACGAGGAATATTTTGATATCACCGACGCTATTCAACGCGAGAAATCACTGAAGCGCTGGCCGCGTCAGTGGAAGATCGATCTGATCGAGAAGACCAATCCAGAGTGGTTCGAGCTTTTTCGCGGAACGGGGTGGTAGCGTTCGGTTCTGATCCGCCGGAGCACTGCCGCCGGGTAACGGCATGGATCCCAGGGTCTGCGCCGCGTCGCTTCGCTCCTTGCTCCGCCCTGGGATGACGAGGGCGTGGTGGTCGGCAGCCAATCGCAGACGTCGGCGATTGGCCGCTGCAGGCCGATCTAGCAGAGAATTGCCGTGGCCGGGATCAGCTGCGCCAACGGTCGCGCCGCCATGATACGAAAAAACCCGGCGGTTGCCCGCCGGGTTGTCGATTTCGCCGAAGCGATATCTACTAGAACGAGCGCTGGAAGCGGAGGAGTCCGCCGAGACTGCTCTTCTTGTCGGCATTGGTCCAGTTGGAGAAGTCGTCGTCGTCGAATTTGCCTGCATTGAGGTAATCGACTTCGGCCGTGACAGTGAAGCCGGGAACAACGTCATAAGCCACGTTCGCGGCGATGCCGAGGTTCTTGCCCTCGTCATACGAGGCTTGGAGGTTGAACGAGGTCTTCTCGTTGAACTTGTAGGTGCCGCCGCCCCACACTGCCCAGTTGCCACTCCATTGCTTGTACATGCCGCGGCCGCCAGTGTCGACAAAGAAGTCCTGGTAGTTGTCGTCGCTTCCGTAACCGCCCATGATGAACAGCGACAATTCGTTGGTCGCATTCACGTCGAGGCGGACCTTGCCGGCCACTTCTTCATAGTTGCTGTCGTAGGCAACGACGCCGGTGACGGCGCCCCAGCCCTGCGTCCACTTCACGCCGCCGACGACATGCGGAACATAGCTGTCGATCGAGTAGTCGCCGTAACCCTCTTCGAGCGAGACCACGGCGGAGAAGCCGTTGCCGGCGTCGAAGTAATACTGCACGACGTTGGTGTCGAAGCCGCCATAGGGAACCAGCGTATCCTGGATGACGTTGCCGGCGTAGCCGATGAACGTATCGAAGGCCGATTCGTCCTTACCGACGCGCAGGCCACCGAGCTGGATCCAGGCGAAGTTCAGCGTGACGTCCTTGTTACGGGCCTGCCAATTGTCAGCATTGTCAGCCGTCTGGTCGGAATAATCGTTGCTGCTGTTGCCGAAGTTGAAGCGGGTTTCGGTGTAGGTCTTCAACGTGCCGAGTTCGGTTTCCTGGCCGGTCCAGGTCTTCAGCGTGAAGCGGGTGTTCTTGTAGTAGGTGTCGTTGTCGCCGTCGCCCATGCGGTCCGGAACGTGATTGACGCCATCGAAGGAGCCGGAATCACCC
>NZ_CAAF010000039.1 GCF_000359125.1 Mesorhizobium sp. STM 4661
GGTGCGCGAGGGAACGGCGCAAAGGCTCGACGGCCGCTTCCCGGCCGAGATCGAACCGCTTGCCAACGAGACCAATGCGCTTATCGAAAACAACAAGCGCATCGTCGAGCGCTCGCGCACGCAAGTCGGCAACCTCGCCCATTCGTTGAAGACGCCGCTGGCGGTGCTGCTCAACGAGGGGCGGGCGCTCGGCGGCGCCAAGGGCCAGCTCATCGCCGAGCAGGCCGCCTCCATGCAGAAGCAGGTTGACCATTATCTGCAGCGCGCCCGCGTCGCCGCGCAGCGCGACAGCGTCGTCTACCGAACGCCGGTGGCGCCGCTGGTCCAGCGCATGGTGCGCGTGCTGCAAAAACTCAATCCGCGGACCGATCTCTCGCTTTCGCTGCCGGCAGTCGACATCGTCTTTGCCGGCGAACGCGAGGATCTGGAGGAGTTGCTTGGCAATCTGCTCGACAATGCCATGAAATGGGCAAAGAGCGCGGTCGCTGTGTCGGTGGTGCCAATCTCCGACAAGGGTGGCGCCGGCAAGGAGGGCGCGGCCAATCTGTTCGAGATCAGCATCGAGGATGACGGCCCGGGCATCCCCGAGGACAAGGCACGCGAGGCGCTGAAGCGCGGACGGCGCCTCGACGAGACAAAGCCGGGGACGGGGCTCGGACTTGCCATTGTCGCCGACCTCGTCAACGAATATGGAGGCGCTCTGGCCCTGGAACGGTCAGATATGGGCGGGTTGAAGGCGGTGGTTCGATTGCGGAGCCTTCACTAGACCATGATCCCGAAAAGTGGGAACCGATTTTCGGATAAGATCATGGTCAAACAAGAAGATAGAGCAGTGAAGGGCAGGCTTTTTTGCGAGCGGTCGGCCACGGCCAAATTTCCGACAAACATCAACACTATGGCCACGCCGACCTCCCGAAGGCGCGACCCAGCTCTAACTCGAGAAAACCGGTTATAGGCATGAAGATTCGCGTCGCGCTCGTTTCCGCACTGCTCGCCATTTCCGGCTGTACGACGTTGGGCAAGGGCCCGGACGCAACGGTTACGCCGCAGCCGGCCTCCCTGCCGCCAAGCGGCGGCAAGGTGACGACGACGATCATTTCCGCCATGGGCGGCGGCCTCGTCGGCGGATCGATCGGCGCCGGCCTGAGCGACGCGGAGAAGCGCAGCGCGCTCGAGGCGGAATACAAGGCGCTTGAATATACGGCGAGCGGCCAGAAGGTGACGTGGAAGAGCGATCGCTCTGCGCATTCCGGCGAGGTCGTCGCCGCTCAGCCCTATCGCGTCGGTTCGCAGGACTGCCGGCAATACACCCATACGGTCTTTACCGGCACCGCCGGCGCCACCGCGCGTGGAACCGCCTGTCGCAATGCCGATGGCAGTTGGACGCCGCTGACCTGAGACCAATTGTTCCGATCGATATCGCCGCGGCCGTATCGATCGGAGACATGCAGCGCGCCGGCCGTCAAAGCGTCGCAGTATTCCTGTGTTGGCAGCGCAAGGCTCTACCGCTATTGGAAGAACCATGCTTTTCTGGGTCATAGCCGCCATTCTGACGCTGGGCGCAAGCTTGGCGGTGCTGCTGCCACTGGCCGGCGGTTCGAAGGGCGCGTCCGCCGCCGGTGATCACGACCTTGAGGTCTATCGCGACCAACTGTCCGAACTCGACCGTGACGCGGCGCGCGGCCTGATCCAGCCGGCCGAGGCCGAGGAGGCGCGCGCCGAGATCGCCCGCCGCATCCTTCGCCTGGACAATGCGGAGCCGGCCGCCAAGGCAGCCGGGCCATCGACGACGACGCGGCTTGTCGCGACCGCGGCGGTTCTGGCGGTTCCGCTGATCAGTTGGGGTTTCTACGGCGAACTCGGCTCGCCCGACCTGCCGTCGCAGCCGCTCAGCGCACGGTTGGCCAAGAATCCCGCTGACAGCTCGGTGGACGAACTGGTGGCCCGCGCCGAGGCCCATCTTGCCGCCAATCCGTCGGATGGCAGGGGCTGGGACGTTCTGGCGCCCATCTATCTGCGCCTGCAGCGGTTCTCCGATGCGGTCGCCGCCTACCGCAACGCCATTCGCCTCGATGGCGACAGCGCTGCTCGCCAGGCCGGTCTCGGCGAGGCGATCGCCAATGCGGCCGGCGGCATCGTTTCGGCCGAGGCGCAAGACGCGTTCGAGGCGGCGCTGAAGCTCGACCCGGCTAATCCAAAGGCGAGCTTCTATCTTGCCATGGGCTTGGCGCAGGAAGGCCGCGTCCCGGAAGCGACGGCGGCCTGGCAGAAAATGCTCAGCACGTTGCCGCAAGATTCGCCATGGCGCGGTGCTGTCGAGCAGGCGCTGTCCGAATCCGCGAACAAGGCCGTCGCTGCGGGGCAGCCCGCGAACGAGGTCGATGCTGCCTCGTCGATGTCGCCGCAGGACAGGCAAGCGATGATCGAGGCCATGGTTGCAAGCCTTGACGAGAAACTGCGGCAAGATCCACGTAACGCGGAAGGATGGATGCAGCTCGTTCGTTCCTATGTCGTGCTGGGCAAGGCCGACCAGGCGCGCGATGCGCTGGGTCGCGGTATCGCCGTCTTTGGCCCGGATAGTGAGGAAGCCAGGAAATTCACCGCATTTGCCGCCTCGCTTGGCCTGACTGCGACGGAGTAGAACCAGACATGACGCGCAGGCAAAAACGTTTGTCGGTGATCGCCGCAGGGCTGGCCTTCCTCGGCGCCGCGACCGGCCTGACCTTCTATGCGCTCGGCCAGAAGGCCTCCTATTTCTACATGCCCGCCGATCTGACCACCGCCAGCGTGCAGCCTGGCCAGCGTATCAGGCTGGGCGGGCTGGTTGAAAAAGGCACGATCCAGCGCCGGCAGGGCGCCACCGTCGCCTTTTCGGTGACCGACACGCAAAAGTCCGTCAAGGTCATGTATACGGGTATCCTCCCCGACCTTTTCCGCGAGGAGCAGGGCGTCATCACTGAAGGCACCTTCGGCCCGGATGGCGTCTTTGTCGCCGACAGCGTGCTGGCCAAGCACGACGAGAACTACATGCCCAAGGAGGTGGCCGACGGCCTCAAGGCCAAGGGCGTATGGCAGGAGAGCAAGAGTGAATAACGGGTGCTGCGATGGTTGAAGCCGGACATTTCGCACTGGTTCTGGCCTTTGCGCTGGCCCTGGTGCAGACGCTGGTGCCGCTGGTTGGCGCGCGCACCGGCAACTCCAGGATGATGGCTGTCGGCGGCCCCGTCGCGGTGACCGGCTTTGCCCTCACCGTGCTCTCCTTCGCCACACTGGCGACAGCCTATGCAAGTTCCGATTTTTCGGTGGCGAACGTCTGGGAGAACTCGCATTCGCTGCAGCCGCTGATCTACAAGATCACCGGCACCTGGGGCAATCATGAAGGCTCGATGCTGCTCTGGGTGCTGATCCTGACCTTCTTCGGGGCGCTCGTCGCCGTCTTCGGCGGCAATCTTCCGGCGACGCTGCGGGCCAATGTGCTGGCCGTGCAGGGCGCGATCGGCGCCACCTTCTTCCTGTTCATCCTGACCACGTCCAATCCGTTCATCAGGATGAATCCAGCACCCATCGAGGGCCGCGATCTCAACCCGATCCTGCAGGATCTCGGCCTCGCCATCCATCCGCCGTTGCTCTATCTCGGCTATGTCGGTTTCTCCATCTGCTTTTCCTTCTCGGTCGCCGCCCTCATCGAAGGTCGCATCGACGCGTCCTGGGCGCGCTGGGTGCGGCCGTGGACGCTGGTCGCCTGGATGTTCCTGACCGGCGGCATCGCCATGGGCTCCTACTGGGCCTACTACGAACTCGGCTGGGGCGGCTTCTGGTTCTGGGATCCGGTCGAGAACGCCTCCTTCATGCCGTGGCTGGCGGGCACGGCGCTGCTGCATTCGGCGATCGTCATGGAGAAGCGCTCGGCGCTGAAGATCTGGACGCTGCTGCTGGCGATCCTGACCTTTTCCTTGTCGCTGCTCGGCACCTTCCTGGTGCGCTCCGGCGTGCTGACCTCGGTGCATGCCTTCGCCACCGACCCGACCCGCGGCGTCTTCATCCTCTGCATGCTGACGCTGTTCATCGGCGGCTCGCTGGCGCTGTTTGCCTTGCGCGCTTCGCGGCTGACGGCCGGCGGTCTCTTCCATCCGATCTCGCGCGAAGGCGCGCTGATCCTCAACAATCTGTTCCTGACCACCGCCACCGCCACCGTGCTGATCGGCACGCTCTATCCGCTGGCAGTCGAAGCGTTGACGGCCGACAAGATTTCGGTCGGCGCACCGTTCTTCAACCTGACATTCGGCCCGCTGATGGTGCCGCTTCTGGTCGTGGTCCCGTTCGGTCCGCTGCTGGCCTGGAAGCGCGGCGACTTGTTTGCTGTCGCTCAGCGCCTGATGGCCGCGTTCGCGGCGGCGCTTCTGGCCGTGCTGGTGACGGCCTTGTTCATCGACGGCACGTCGGCTTTCGCTGCCCTCGGCGTCGGGCTGGCCTTCTGGCTGATCTGCGGCGCGCTCACCGACCTTGCCGTCAAATCCGGTTTCGGCACTGTCGCGCCCGACGTCATGCTCAGGCGCCTGGTCGGCCTGCCGCGCTCGGTCTTCGGCACCGCGCTCGCTCATTTCGGCCTCGGACTGACGACGCTCGGCATTGTCGGCACGCTCTGCTTCGGCACCGAGAAGATCCTGTCGATGCGTGCCGGCGAGACCGTCGAGTTGTCCGGCCAAACGCTGCGTTTCGAGGGGCTCTATCCGTCTCAAGGGCCTAACTACAGCGAGGACCGTGGCCGCTTCGCCCTGCTTGGCGCCGACGGAAGCACCACCAGCGAAATCACCTCGGCCAAGCGCTTCTATCCCGTGCGCCAGATGACGACGACCGAGTCCGGCATCAAGACGATCGGGTTCAGCCAGCTCTACCTCTCGCTTGGCGACCAGGCGACCGACGGCTCGGTCGTGGTGCGTGTGTGGTGGAAGCCGCTGGTGACGCTGATCTGGGGTGGCGGCCTGGTGATGATGGCGGGCGCCGCGATGTCGCTCATGGATCGGCGCTTGCGCGTCGGTGCGCCGTCCCGGCGCCGCAAGCCGACGGGCGCTGTGCCTTCCGCGAGCCTGCCATGACCAGGTTTTCCCTCGCTTCGCTGGTGCTGCTTTTATCGCTGTTGTTTGCCGGCGGCGCCTTCGCGGTGAAGCCCGACGAGGTGCTGCCCGATCCGGCGCTCGAGGCGAGGGCGCGCGCCCTTTCCGAGGGGCTGCGCTGCATGGTCTGCCAGAACCAGTCGATCGACGAATCCGATGCCGACCTTGCTCGCGACCTGCGTGTCTTGGTGCGCCAGCGCCTGGTCGCCGGCGACAGCGACCAGCAGGTGATGGACTATATCGTTTCGCGCTACGGCGAGTTCGTGCTTTTGAAGCCGCGCTTCAACCTGCGCAACGGCTTGCTCTGGGGTACGCCAATCCTTCTGCTCCTGGCCGGCGGGTTCTTCATCGTGCTGACCGCCCGGTCGCGCCGTTCGACGGCAACCGCTGCACTGACTGCCGAGGAACAGGCGGCGCTGGAAACTATTTTGCGACGGGACTGAAAGCGGGAACCGGCGCCCCCGCAAACATTACGAAAGTTTCATGCACTGGAAATGGCGCCGTAATGTGCGCCCCTCTATTTCTCGTTGCCTGAGGATGCTCACCTGAGCGCATCCCTTCAAAGAGGATAAGAGAAACCATGAATATTGCCCCCAATTCATATCCCCACACCCGCAAGCGTCTGATGGCCGCCGCCGCTTCTGTCGCCATTGCCGGCGCGATCGGCTTCGCTGCCGTCGCCACCGGGACAGCGCCGGTCCTGGCTGACGCCGTGCGTGTCGAGGCACCGCAGGTGCCTGGCTTCGCCGATATTGTCGAGCGTGTTTCTCCCGCCGTTGTCAGCGTCAAGGTCAAGGCCAAGATCGAGCCGGCGGCCGATGACGGCTCCGACCAGTCCGACGATCCGGATGGGATGAACAATCTCCCTGAGAATCCGCAGTTGCGCCGCTTCTTCAAGGAATTCCGTGGCTTTGGCGATCAGAATGGCCAGGACCAGGGTCATCGCCGCTTCGGCCGCCGCGACCGCAACAACGACCAGCCGCGGCCAGTGGCACAGGGGTCCGGCTTCTTCATCTCCGATGACGGTTATCTCGTCACCAACAACCATGTCGTCGAGGAAGGCTCGTCCTTCACCGTGGTGATGAATGACGGCAAGGAACTCGACGCCAAGCTGATCGGCACCGACCCGCGCACCGATCTCGCCATGCTCAAGGTCGATGGCGACGGCAAGTTCACCTATGTCGACTTCGCCGACGATTCCAAGGTTCGCGTCGGCGACTGGGTCGTGGCCGTCGGCAATCCGTTCGGCCTCGGCGGCACGGTCACCGCCGGCATCGTCTCGGCCCGTGGCCGCGACATCGGCGCCGGTCCCTATGACGACTTTCTCCAGATCGACGCTTCGGTCAACCGCGGCAATTCGGGCGGTCCGACCTTCAACCTCAACGGCCAGGTCGTCGGCATCAACACCGCGATCTTCTCGCCCTCCGGCGGCAGCGTCGGCATCGCCTTCGATATTCCCGCCTCGACCGCCAAAGCGGTTGTGGAGGATCTGATGAAGAACGGTTCCGTCCAGCGCGGCTGGCTCGGCGTCGAGATCCAGCCGGTCACGACGGACATCGCCGAATCGCTCGGTCTGAAGTCCGAGAAGGGTGCGCTCGTTTCCAGCGCCCAGGACGATGGTCCTGGCAAGAAGGCCGGCATCACGTCAGGCGATGTCATCACCCAGGTCGATGGCAAGGATGTTGCTTCGCCGAAGGAACTGGCTCGTCTCATCGGGGCCTATTCGCCCGGCAAGTCGGTCGACGTCACGGTCTGGCGTGATGGCAAGAGCCAGACGGTCAAGGTCGACCTTGGCAAACTGCCCTCGAGCGACAAGCAGGCCTCGGCCGACCAGCAGCAGCCCGCCGCTCCGGCAAAGCCCGACACGCTGGCCGATCTCGGCCTCACCGTCACCAAGTCGGACAATGGCAAGGGCCTTGTCGTGACCGATGTCGACCCGGACAGCGATGCCGCCGATCGCGGCATCCAGCCCGGCGACGTCATCACCTCTGTCAATTCGACGGAAGTGAACGGCACCGCGGATGTCGACAAGGCGATGGCCGATGCGGTGAAGTCCGGCCGCAAGGCGGTGTTGATGCAGATCACCCGCGACGACAGCAATCGCTTTGTCGCATTGCCTGTCGCCAAGGGCTGATGGTTCGACTTTTCCAATGCGGTGGTTTCAAACACCCCCGAGCCATCGCATGGGAAAGCACGGAGCGAAAACACGTTAGTCAGTCATCGTGTCTTGCTCCAGCGGCAGCGGGCTCCCATCGCCCGCTGCCGCGTAATCCCGAGCATGTCGCCCAAAAGTGTGCAGCGGTTTTGGGATAAAGACATGCTCCAACGACGAAGCATATCGCCCAAAAGTGCGCAGCGGTTTTGGGACAACGACATGCTCGGACAAGAAGCATGTCGCTCCGATAACCAAAAGCTTGGCCTCGGACTTGACCCGACGGTGCCGCGGGGTTTGGCGCCGATATGCAAAAACAAAGACTTATTGCGTATCCTTGAATCAGTTTGTTTGCGATACGCCAAGGTGAGGCCACGATGCATATACCGGCCACTCAATCTTCCAGCGAAATCGCGTATAACGGCCCTATGAAGATTCTTGTCGTAGAAGATGATCGCGAGGCCGCCGATTACCTCCAGAAGGCCTTTGCCGAGGCCGGACACACCGCGCATGTCGCCGGTGACGGCGAAACCGGCTTCGCGCTCGCCGATGCCGGCGACTATGACGTGATGGTCATCGATCGCATGATGCCGCGCCGCGACGGCCTGTCGGTCATAGCTGGACTGCGCTCCAGGGGCAACACGACGCCGGTGCTGATCCTTTCGGCGCTCGGCGAGGTCGACGACCGCGTCACCGGCCTGCGCGCCGGCGGCGACGACTATCTGACCAAACCCTACGCCTTCTCCGAACTGCTCGCCCGCGTCGAAGTGCTGAACCGCCGCGCCAGTTCCAGGGAAACCGAAACCGTCTACCGGGTCGGCGACCTCGAGCTCGACAGGCTCTCCCATTCGGTTCGGCGCGCGTCGCGCGAGATCACGCTGCAGCCGCGCGAGTTCCGCTTGCTCGAATATCTGATGCGCCATGCCGGCCAGGTGGTGACGCGCACCATGCTGCTCGAAAATGTCTGGGACTACCATTTCGATCCGCAGACCAACGTCATCGACGTTCATGTTTCGCGGTTGCGCGGCAAGATCGAGAAGGGCTTCGACAAGCCGATCCTGCATACGGTTCGCGGCGCCGGCTATATGCTGAAAAGCGGCTAAAGCCCCATGGCGTTATCCGTGCCCGCCATCATGAGGACGACGGCAGCGCGGCTTTCGGCGCTTTATCTCCTGCTTTTCGCCCTTTGCGCCGTGCTGCTCGTCTTCTACATGACCTCGCTGTCGGCGCGCATGCTGACCGCGCAGACGCAGGAAACGATCAACGACGAGGTGCTCGGCCTCGCCAGGGCCTATCAGCGCGGCGGTCTGCCGGTGCTGGTCCGCGTGGTCGAGGCCCGCTCCCGCCAGCCCGGCGCCAACCTCTATCTGATCGCTGACACCAACGGCCAGATCCTGACCGGCAATGTGCAGAGCCTGGAGCCGGGGGTGATCGAGACCGAGGGCTGGACGAAGGAACCGTTCTCCTATCGGCGCTTCGGCGAGGGCGAGCTTGAACGGCAGCGCAACCCGGTCTCCGACCAGAACGAGACGCAGTCCGGCGAGAACGAAGTGCAGGCGCAGGGCGAAAAGGGCCACAACGCCATTGCGCTGGTGCTGCGACTGCCCAACCAGATGATCATGCTCGTCGGCCGCGACCTCGGCGAGCCGGAGCGGTTCCGCGCCGTCATCCGCCGTGCCCTGATGCTGGCTTTGGGCATGATGGGTCTTGGCGGGCTCCTGATCTGGTTCTTTGTCGGCCGCGCGGCGCTGAAGCGCATCGACAGCGTGTCGGAGGCGAGCCGCCGCATCATGGGCGGCGATCTTTCCGGCCGGCTGCCGGTCACCGGCGCCGGCGACGAGTTCGACCGGCTCTCCGAAAACCTCAACTCCATGCTGGCCAGGATCGCCACGCTCAACGAGGGTCTGAAGCAGGTTTCCGACAACATCGCCCACGATCTGAAGACGCCGCTGACCCGGCTGCGCAACCGCGCCGAGGCGACGCTTTCCGGCAAGCACAGGACCACCGATTACCGGCAGGCGCTGGAAGGGACCATTACCGAGTCCGACCAGTTGATAAAGACCTTCAACGCCATCCTGATGATCTCCAGGCTGGAGGCAGGCTATTCGTCCGAAAGCACCAGCCGGGTCGATCTGGCTGCCGCCGTGCGCGATGTCGTCGAACTCTACGAGCCGGTGGCGGACGAGGCCGGCGTGACGCTGGAGAGTTCGGTCGAAGGTAATTTTGCCGTAGACGGCAATCGCGAGCTGATCGGCCAGGCACTGTCGAACATCGTCGACAATGCGATCAAATATTCGGCCGATTCGACCGGCAAGCCCGGCGTGCGCGTGACGCTGGAACGGGTTGGCGGCGAAATCAGGCTTACCGTCTCCGACAATGGTCAGGGCATTCCCGACGACGCCGACCGCGCACGGGCGACCGAGCGCTTCGTGCGGTTGGAAAAAAGCCGTTCGCAACCCGGTTCCGGTCTTGGTCTCAGCCTCGCCAAGGCGATCATGACGTTCCACAACGGACGGCTCGATCTTCTGCCGGCAAATCCCGGATTGTCGGTCGTCATGAGTTTTCCCGGACGGGAGGAGCACTGATGGCGGCGAGGGCGGCTGCGAAACGGGTCGGGACCAACTGGCTTTTGCAGCCGGCGGCCAAGCTTGTTCCGCTGGATCCAAGCCGCGCCAGGCGGAAATTGTCGGAGATCGCTTCAGCCGCGCAGGAAGAGGGGCTTGCCCGGCTGGCGAAATTCCTGGCCGGCAAGGGGGCTGCCCAGGATTTGCTTGCCGCCGTGTTCGACCTGTCGCCATTCCTGCGCGACACGGTGCGCCGCCGCCCTGAGATTCTCGACACGCTTTTCGATGAGACGGTCGAGGCGCGGCTGGCCTCGATCGGCGTCGCGATCGACAAGGCCGTGCGTGCGCAAGCCGTCCCCGAAAGCAGCCTGATGATGGAGCTGCGGCAATGGAAAGCGGAGGCGCATGTTCTGATCGCGCTCGCCGATCTCGCGGGCGACGCCGAGACCGCTGTCACAGTGCGGCGGTTGAGCGATCTTGCCGACGCCTGCACGCGCGCTGCCGTCGACTTCCTGCTTCTCGATGCGCATGAGCAAGGCAAGCTCAAATTGCCCGACCCGGAACATCCTTCGCGGCAATCGGGCTGGATCCTGCTCGGCATGGGCAAGCTCGGCGCGCATGAATTGAACTTTTCCTCTGACATCGATCTCGTCGTCTTCTTCGACCCGGAAGCGCTGGCCGTGATCGATCCGCTCGACGCGACGGAGCTGTTCTCGCGCCTGACCCGCCGGCTGGTCCGCATCCTGCAGGACCGCACCGAGCACGGCTATGTCTTCCGCACCGATCTCAGGCTTCGCCCCGACCCCGGTTCGACGCCGCTGGCAATCCCGGTCGAGGCAGCACTTCGCTATTACGAGGCGCGCGGCCAGAACTGGGAGCGCGCCGCCATGATCAAGGCGCGTCCGGTGGCCGGCGACATCGCGGCGGGCAACGCGTTTCTCAGGGAATTGCAACCCTATGTCTGGCGCAAATACATGGACTATGCGGCGATCGCCGACGTCCATTCGATCAAGCGGCAGATCCACGCCCACAAGGGCCATGGCGAGATCGCGGTCAAAGGTCACAACGTCAAGCTCGGCCGCGGCGGCATTCGCGAGATCGAGTTCTTCGTCCAGACCCAGCAGCTCATCGCCGGCGGCCGCTTTCCCGATCTGCGCGGCCGCGAGACCGTGCCGATGCTTGGCCAGCTTGCGGCGCGCGGCTGGGTCACGGCCGACGCCCGCGACACGCTCGCCAGGCAATACTGGTTCCTGCGCCGCGTCGAGCATGCCATCCAAATGGTCGCCGACGAGCAGACCCACACGCTGCCGGAAGACGACGAGGGGTTGGAACGCGTTGCCCGCATGCTGAGCTTTGCCGATGCGGCCAGTTTTGCCGTGGCGTTCCGCGCCGCGCTGCACCAGGTCGAACGCCACTACGCCGCACTTTTCGAAACAGCGCCCGAGCTTTCGGCCGGCATCGGCAATCTGGTCTTTACCGGCGACGTCGACGATCCCGACACGCTGCAGACCTTGAGCGGGCTCGGCTTCCAGCGGCCGAGCGACATTTGCCGCGTCATCCGCGGCTGGCATTTCGGCCGCTACCGCGTCACCCGGTCGGCCGAGGCGCGCGAGCGGCTGACCGAATTGACGCCGGCCTTGTTGCGGGCATTCGGTCAGACGCGCCGGGCCGACGAGGCGGTAATTCGCTTCGACGAATTCCTCGCCGGCCTGCCTGCCGGCATCCAGCTCTTCTCGCTGCTCCAGTCCAATCCCGCTCTGCTCAAAATGATGGCGACGATCATGGGCGCGGCACCCAGGCTGGCCGCGATCATCACCCGCCGGCCGCATGTCTTCGACGGCCTGCTCGATCCGGCTCTGCTGACCGAATTGCCGGACCGCGCCTATCTGTCCGCGCGTCTCGCCGCCTTCATAGAAGGCGACCGGGCTTATGAAGACGTGCTCGATCGCTTGCGTATCTTCGCATCGGAGCAGAAATTCCTGATCGGCGTCAGGTTGCTGGCCGGTTCGATCGACCCGGCCCGCGCCGGCCGCGCGTTTTCCGATCTCGCCGATCTTACCATCGATTCGGCCTTGCAGGCGGTGACCGCCGAGTTCGCGCTGCGCCACGGCCGTATTGCCGGAGGCACCGTCGCGCTGCTCGGCATGGGCAAGCTCGGCAGCCGCGAATTGACGGCCGGCTCCGACGTCGACCTCATCCTGCTCTACGACCATGACGTTGACGCCGAAGAGTCCGACGGCGACAAGCCGCTGGCGCCTTCCCACTACTACTCCAGGATGACGCAGCGGCTGATATCGGCCGTGTCCGCGCCGACGGCCGAGGGCGTTCTCTACGAACTCGACCTTCGCCTGCGCCCCTCCGGCAACAAGGGGCCGGTGGCCACCCATGTCGATGCCTTCAGGAAGTACCAGCGCCAGGAGGCCTGGATATGGGAGCACATGGCGCTGTCGCGGGCTCGCGCGATCGGCGGCGATCAAGCGCTGTGCGCCGAGGTCGAGGCCGAGGTGACGGCGGTGCTTGCCCTGCCGCGCGATGCCGCCAAGGTGATGACCGAGGCGTCCGAGATGCGCGCGATGATCGAAAAGGAGAAGCCGCCACACGACCTCTGGGACATCAAGCTGATCCCGGGCGGGCTCATCGATCTCGAATTCATCGCCCAGGTGGCGGTGATTACCGGGCAGGTCGAAGCCGGCCGCAGCGCCACCGGAACAGCCGAAATCCTGTCACGCCTGGCGCCGGATTTCGCTGAGACCCAGGTCAGACAGGAACTCTGCGATGCCTATGCGCTCTATCTGGCGCTGACCCAGATGATCAGGCTCTGCCTCACCGGCGTGTTCGAACGCGACGACGTGCCGCCGGGGCTTTCGGATCTGCTGCTGGCGGTCACCGACCTGCCGGATTTCGGTGTGCTGGAAGCACACCTCAAAGAGACGTCGCAAAAGGTCAGAAAGGAATTTGACCTTTTGCTTCGTGCGAAACGGCCGTGACGGCAAGAGACGGGCACGGCTGTTTCTGATCGCATCGGGGGTGACGGTGCAACAGGAGAAAACCATGAGAAAGTCAACCAAACTTGCCCTTGCCTTCGTAGCCTTGGCCGGCGCCGTCGGCACCACCGCTTACGCCGAGAACAATGCCGGCGCAAAAATGCGCGAGGGCATGATGCTGCGCCTCAACAAGGCGATGAAGGATCAGGACGGCACCATCACGTTCGACCAGTTCTCCGACGCCATGAACGCGCGGCTGAAGAAGATGGTCGCTGACAATGGCGGCAAGCTGACCGTCGCCCAACTCGCCGAGGCGCTGGAGAAGGCGCGTTTCGAGCAAATGGCCAAGCGCATCATCTCTCGCTACGACAGCAAGGGCGACGGCACGCTGACCACCGACGATATCACCAGTCGTCAGAAGAAGGTCTTTGCCATGCTCGACAAGAACAATGACGGCAAGATCGAGAAGAGCGAACTGCCGAAGGGCGGTCGCGTGGACCGTCACCGTCGATGGGGCGGCTCCGGTGGCGACGGGATGCAGTAATTCGTGATAACGGCTCCGGCGGCACGTGCCGCCGGAGCTGTGATGGAGGGCAAAGCAGAGACTTGAAGTCGTCTCGGTCTCATTCCCTCCCACCCCCCTCTGTCCTGCCGGACATCTCCCCCGCAAGGGGGGAGATCAGCAGCGTCATCCACTGCGCTAACTTTTGAACGCTGGAGATTGGCGAAGGTCGAAGTGACACCCGATCTCCCCCTTGCGGGGGAGATGTCCGGCAGGACAGAGGGGGGTGCTGTCCCTCCGAGATCGGAGATTCCGTCTCGGGTGGTTACCTTCCGAGTATCTTCTAAGCGGCAGCCTTGACCGCCTGCGCTGCCTTCTTGATCGGAATGCGCACCGACACGATCGTGCCGACGCCTTCGGTGGAGCGGATTTTCAAGGCGCCGCCCTGAAGCTCGGCCAGCGAGCGCGAGATGGCGAGGCCAAGACCGGAGCCGGTGTGGCTCTTGGAAAACTGGTTCTGCACCTGTTCGAACGGCCGCCCGAGCTTGCTCAGCGCCCCTTTCGGGATGCCGCAGCCATTGTCTTCGATCGTGAGCACCAGCGCGCCAGACATATTGCGAGCTCTTACCGCGATGCGGCCGCCCTGGCCGGTGAACTTCACCGCATTCGACAGAAGGTTGATGACGATCTGCTTGATCGCCCGGCGATCGGCGAAGAGCGTCAGCGAATCGGGGATGCGCGTTTCGACGGCGATCGACTTTTCCGCCGCCTGCAGCGAGACGACGCGTACCGTCTCCCGGATCAGCGGGCAGAGGTCGATTTCCTCCCGGTCCATCGAGAACTGGCCGGCTTCGATCTTCGACATGTCGAGGATGTCGTTGATGACGCCCAGCAGATACTTGCCGCTGCCATTGATGTCGGTGGCATATTCCTCGTAGCGCGACGAACCGAGCGGCCCGAACAGGCCCTGTTCCATCAGCTCGGAAAAGCCGATGATGGCGTTGAGCGGCGTGCGCAATTCATGCGACATGTTGGCCAGGAATTCGGACTTGGCCCGGTTCGCCGCCTCGGCGCGCTCGGTTTCCTTCATGTATTTGCGATTGAGCTCGACCAGTTCGCGCGATCTCTCTTCCTCGGCCCTGCGGGCGAGGCTGAGATCGTGGATCGTCGCCATCAGCCGACGCTCGCTGTCGACCAGCTTCTCCTGGTGCAGCTTGATCTGGGTGATGTCGGAGCCGACCGAGACGGTGCCGCCGTCCCTGGTCCGCAACTCGTTGACCTGCAGCCAGCGGCCGTCGGCAAGCTGCCGCTCGAAGGTCACGCCGCCTTGCGCGCCGCTGGTGTTGGCAAGCCGCCGCTCCGAGGCGAAGGCCAGCATGCGATCTTCCAGAACGGCGCGTGAGGCGCCCGGCATCACGTCGCGATCCGACAGGCCGTTGTCCTGCTGGTATTTGGAATTGCACATGATCAGGCGCTGGGCCGAATCCCAGAGCACGAAGGATTCGTTGATGTTCTCGATGGCTGTCCTGAGGCGCAGGTCAGCGGCCTCCGAGCGCAGCGCCAGATGCCGCTGCTCGGTGACGTCGACGGCGATGCCGATCAGCTGGATCTCCGGCGCTTCCGGATCGATGACCTGCGCCCTTGCGCGCATCCATACCCATTGCCCGTCGGCATGGCGCATCCGGAACACCTGGTCGATATGGTCGATCTCACGCCCGACGATCCGGTTGGCGAGCTCGAACAGGTCGCCATCCTCGGGGTGGATGATCTCGTCGACCTCGCCGAACGACAGCATCGTGTCGCAGGGCTCGTAGCCCAGCATGTCGTACATCGAGCGCGACCAGTACATCTTGCCGCGCACCATGTCCCAGTCCCACAGGCCGCAGCGGCCCCGCACCAGCGCCATGTCGATACGCTGATGCGCTTCGAGATAGATACGGTCGGCGGCTTGCGCCCGCGCCGCCTGGCCGAAATAGGCGTAGAGGATGATGATCAGCACGCCGGCGGTGAGCACGAACAGCGTCACGTTGAGCGAGACGGTCTTGCGCCATGTGTCGAAGACCGCTTCCTGCGGCACCAGCACGGCCGCGGCGTTCTTCCTGTTGGTTGCCAGGCTCACCGCCGCGAACCAGTCCTGTCCGCCGATGCTGACCTCCATGACCCCTGCGCGATCGCCGAACATGAACAGCGGCTGGCCGCCCAGCACGAGGCTGTCGAGCGAGCGTCCCTGCCAGCCCGTCGACAGCGGCGACACGGCGATGATCTTGAAGGCGCCGTCGGTGATCGCAAGCACGTGGCTTCGGCCCATGGCGCCCTGGCGGCTGGTGTTCTCCAGGAGATCCTCTGCGGCTCCGGACGCTGCATTGGGGTCGGCCGAGATTGCGCTGGCCATCTGGCTCGCTGCCAGTGCCAGCACCGCCCTGGCGTCGCGCTCGACGTCGTCGCGCTCGTTCATCAGCGACAGGAAGCGCAGCGCCGCGATGACGATCAGGAAAATGATGATGAGGGCCGGTATCGACCGGCGCAGGAACGGCTCGGCCGCCAGCAGCCGCCGGTAGGCGGGTTCGGCGATGAGCCGCGCATTGCCGGCGACACCGTCGCGTCTCGCCTCACGCCGCTCAAAAGCCGTCCCTCCGGGCGCGCCCCACGCGTCCGCCTTCGCCATAAATGGCACTCCCCGAATTTGCCTATGCCGCTTGACGATCCGGCTACGCCGCACTTCCGAATCGTCAGTAAAGAATCAAAGGTGATTCGCCTTGTCCAGAGGCGCGGCGAAAAAAGATTAAAAATCGACTAAAATAATGCCGAAGCTGCCGATCTCCCCCACGAGCGTGGAGATTGCGCACTTACGCCAGCGTGCGCTCGATGATGTCACGCAGATCGGCCGACAGGTTCTCGGCATTGGCGATCGAAAGCAGCGCTTCCCTTGCCTTGGCCTGCCGGCCGGGCTCGAGCGAGCGCCATGATCTGAGCGCGGTCGCCAGCCTGGCGGCCACTTGCGGGTTGCGCTTTTCGACTTGCAGGACCGTCTCGACGAAAAATCGGTAGCCTTCGCCGTCGGCGCGATGGAAACCGGTCTGGTTGGCGCTGGAAAACGTGCCGACGAGCGAGCGCACTCGGTTCGGGTTGGCCATCGAGAAGGCTGGATGGCCGGTCAGCGCGCGCACCACCTCGACGGTTCGCGGACCCGGCACGCTGGCCTGGATCTGGAACCATTTGTCCATCACCAGCGCATCGCGTGCGTATTTCGCTTCGAAGCCGGCCAGCGCCTTGACCGTCTCGAGCGAACCGCTGTGGCGGAGCGCAAGCACGGTCAGCGCGGCGGCGCGGTCCGTCATGTTGGTCGCCGACTGGAAATGCCGGGCGGCAAGCGCGGCGCCCCCCGGCAGCAGTGAAAGATAGTCGAGCAGGATGTTGCGCAGCGCCCGCCGCCCGGCGCTCGCCGCGTCCGGGCTGAACGCATCCGTGTCGGCCAGGCGATCGTAGAGGCGGGCAAACATCTCCCGGTTGGCTCCGGCGATCGCGATCGCCAGTGCCTCGCGGCCCGCGAAGATGGCGTCGGGGTCGATGTTCTTGCCGATATCGCGGGCAATGTCGGCCTCGCCGGGCAGCGCCAGCGCCAGCGCGCGGTAGGCCGGCTCCAGCGTTTCGTCGCCGGCGATCTCGCCGGCAAGCCCGGTCAGCCGTGCGGCGAAACCGGGCTCCTGGCCGCCGAGGATCTGCCGGAAGGCTGCGATCAGCGCGTCGGTCAAAAGCGTGTTGAACGCCTGCCAGCGCGAAAAGGCGTCGCTGTCATGGCCGGCCAGGAAGAACTGGTCGCCGGCCTTCTGCTCGACCGAGAGCGTCACCGGCGCCGAGAAGCCGCGGTTGAGCGACAGCGCCGGGCGCTCGGCAACGCCGGAGAAGCGCACCATGTGCCGGCGCTTGCGGATATGGATGACGCCGTCCTCGACGCTGGCGCCTTCAACGCCGCGATATTCTATCGCTTTGCCGCCGGCACCGACGAGGCCGAAGGCCAGCGGAATATGCATCAGCCGCTTGCGGCTTTCCGACGGTGTCGGCGGCACCGACTGCTCGATCTCGAGCGTGAATTCCTGCGTTGCCGGACTGTGCGTCGAACTGATCGTCAGGTTCGGCGTGCCCGCCTGATGGTACCAGAGCGAAAACTGCGACAGGTCGCGGCCGGAGACGTCCTCGAACACCCTGATGAAGTCCTCGATCGTCGCCGCCTGGCCGTCATGGCGCTCGAAATAGAGGTCCATGCCGGCGCGGAAGGCTTCAGTGCCGAGAATGGTGCGGATCATGCGCACCACCTCCGAGCCCTTTTCGTAGACGGTCGCCGTGTAGAAATTGTTGATCTCGCGGTAGCGGCGCGGCCTGACCGGATGCGCCAGCGGTCCCTGGTCCTCGGGAAACTGATGCGCGCGCAGCGTGCGCACCTCGGCGATGCGCTTGACCGCCCGCGAGCGTTGGTCGGCGGAGAATTCATGATCGCGGAAAACCGTCAGCCCTTCCTTCAGGCAAAGCTGGAACCAGTCGCGGCAAGTGATTCTGTTGCCTGTCCAATTGTGGAAATACTCATGCGCGATGATCGCTTCGATATTGGCGAAATCGGCATCCGTCGCGGTCTCCTGGTCGGCCAGCACATATTTGTCGTTGAAGATGTTGAGGCCCTTGTTCTCCATGGCGCCCATGTTGAAATCGGACACGGCGACGATGTTGAAGACGTCGAGGTCGTATTCGCGGCCGAATGCCTCCTCGTCCCATCGCATCGAGCGCTTCAGGGCATCCATGGCATAGAAGGCAAGCTCCTCCTTGCCCGGCTCGACATAGATGCCGAGCTCGACCTTGCGGCCGGACATGGTGGTGAAACTGTCGGCAAGTTTGCCGAGAGCGCCCGCCACCAGCGCAAACAGATAGGACGGCTTGGGGAAGGGGTCGTGCCAGACCGCATAGTGCCAGCCCTCGCCAAGATCGCCGCTGCCCGCCGGGTTGCCGTTGGACAGGAGCAGCGGCGCCTCGTTGTGCCGCGCCTCGATGCGAACTGTGTAGACCGACAGGATATCGGGACGGTCGAGGAAATAGGTGATGCGACGGAAACCCTCAGCCTCGCATTGCGTGCAATAGACGTTGCTGGAGCGATAGAGGCCCATCAGCGCTTCGTTGCGCGCCGGCGCCAGCTCGGTTTCGATCAGCAGTTGGAAGCGCGGTGTCGCCGGCGGCGTCATGATCGTCAAGAGATCGGGCGTCGCAAGGAAATCCGCTGGCGCGAGGTCGCTGCCGTCGATGGCGACACGCAGAAGCGTCAGCCCATCGCCGTCCAACACCAGCGGCGCCGACGCTGCTACTCCGTCGCGGCGTTCGACGGTCAGCACGGCGGTGACGCGCGTGGCTTCTGGCGAAAGGCGGAAAGTCAGGCTGGTTTCCGGGATGAGATAGTCGTTGGGGCGATAGTCTTCGAGCTTGAAGACCTGGCCGGTATCGGTGCGCATTCCCTGGGTTTCCTGTTCATTTCCGCAGCGGCGGATGGGTCCGCTGGTCCAAGAAATTTGAAGTCGGCGCTCTTTACACGAAACGGCCTCTCGACAAAACTGCGGCAGTGCCTATTTCAGGCACTCGTTCCCCATTCATCTTCATCGCGAGGCATTTATGACTGTCGTCACACCGAAGTTCGGCATGGGCGCCTCTGTGCTGCGTCGCGAGGATGCCGCTTTCATCTGGGCGGCGATCCGGGAAGCAGAAGCGAAGTGACGCCCAGGCCGGGTGTGGAAGGGGCTGCCGCACGGCCCGACGATCATGCCGGCGGGCACTCCACGCTCACCGGCATCATGCTCAAGATACTGTCGGTGGCGGTTTTTGTCGGCATGTCGTCCTGCATCAAGGCCGCGGGCACCCTGCCGGTCGGTCAGATCGCCTTCTTCCGCTCGTTCTTCGCCATCTTTCCGATCATCGCCTTCCTCGCCTTCCGGGGTAAACTCGGCACCGCCTTTTCGACAAAGCGTCCGCTCAACCATATTGCGCGCGGCGTCGTCGGCGTTTGTGCGATGGGACTTGGCTTCTTCGCGCTGACGCGGCTGCCACTGCCGGAGGCAATCACGCTGAACTACGCGCAGCCGCTGCTGGTGGTGGTGTTCAGTTCGATCTTCCTCGGCGAAACCATCCGCGTCTACCGCTGGAGCGCGGTCGCGGTCGGCCTCATCGGCGTGCTGATCATCTCGTGGCCGGGACTGACGCTGCTGCGCTCGGGTGCTGCTCTCGGCGACCAGGAAGTGCTCGGCGTCATCGCCGCCCTTGTCGCCGCGGCGATTTCGGCCAACGCCATCCTGCTCGTGCGCAATCTCGTCCAGACCGAAAGGACGGCGACCATCGTGCTGTGGTTTTCGGCGACGGCAAGCGTCATGGCGCTGCTGACGCTGCCTTTCGGCTGGCAGGCGCTGACACCGGTACAGGTCGGTCTGTTGATTGCATCAGGCTTTTGCGGCGGGCTCGCCCAGATCCTGATGACATCGGCCTATCGCCATGCCGAAGCCTCGGTCGTGGCACCCTTCGAATACACTTCGATGATCCTCGGCGTCGTCGTCGGCTATCTGGTCTTCGGTGACGTTCCCACCATTCATATGCTCGTCGGCGGCCTGATCGTCGTCGCCGCCGGCATCTTCATCATCTGGCGCGAGCACCAGCTCGGGTTGGAGCGCACCCGCACGCGGAAGGCGGCGCCGCCGCAGGGGTGATTTAGCCTCGTTCGGTCGAGTTCCTTCACACCCCCCTCTGGCCTGCCGGCCATCTCCCCCGCAAGGGGGGAGATCGGATGTCGCGTCGGCCTTCGCTAATCGCCTGCGTTGCAGAAAGGACGGCAAGGCCGAGGCTGCCAATCTCCCCCCTTACGGGGGAGATGGCCGGCAGGCCAGAGGGGGGTGCTGTCCCTCCAGCGTTCCGAAGAGAAGCTTTCGTTTACAAGGCCTTTGCCGCCCGCTCTTTCGCCAGCCGCACCAGTACCGAACGTGTCTGCTCGTCGGCGGGGAAAAAAGACTCGATCGCCAGTTCCGACAGCGTCACGTCGAGCGGCGTGCCGAACACGGTGATGGTGCTGATGAACGACAGCACGACATCGCCATGCGCCAGCCGCAGCGGATGCACGATCGCGTTCGGCTCGACCGGCGCCGGTCGGCCGCTTTTCAGGCCGGAGGGGTAGGTCCGCAGCTCCCGCTCCAGCTCGACCAGCGCCGGGTCGCCGCTGGCGTCGTTCTGATGCTTCAGCCGGTCGAGCAGATGCGCCCGCCATTCCGCGAGATTGACGATGCGTGGCGCCACGCCGCCCGGGTGCAGGCTGAGCCGCAGAACATTGACCGGCGGCGTCAGCAAGGAGGGCTCGGCAATGTTGGCAAGGAACGGTCCGATGGCGGCATTCGCCAAGACCAGGTTCCAGTGCCGGTCGACGGCAAGCGCCGGGAAGGGCTCGTGCCCCTTGAGCACGATCTCGACGGCTGCCATCGCCGGCGCCAGCGTGGCGTCGGTCAGCGGTCGCTCGCCGAAGCCAGGGGCAAAGCCCGCGGCCAGCAGCAGCTGGTTGCGCTGCCTGAGCGGAATCTCGAGCTGTTCGGCCAGATGCAGCACCATGTCGCGCGACGGTGCTGCGCGGCCGCTTTCGACGAAACTCAGATGCCGCTGTGAGATCTCGGCCTCCATGGCGAGGTCGAGCTGGCTCATGCGCCGGCGGGTACGCCATTCGCGAATGAGGCTGCCGGCGGAAATCTGGGATGTTGTCATGATAGGATGAGTAGGGCGGTGGGAGATGTATTTCAATTACCTGACAGGTTATGAGCACTCGGGCATCGTCGGAGATTGGCGAAAGCCGCGATGACGGCCAATCTCCCCCCTTGTGGGGGAGATGCCTGGCAAGGCAGAGGGGGGCGCTGTCCCGTCAGCATATCGCAGGCTGCGGCGACGTCGCCGGGAAAGCTCCCGTGGCAAATTACAGAGGCCGGCGATCCTTCGCGCCCCCCTCTGTCCTGCCGGACATCTCCCCCACAAGGAGGGAGATTGGCCAATCACCCAAGCGCCTGCAATTTCGCCTTCACCTCAAGAAAATCCCGCCAAGCCAGCTTCTTGTGCGCTGGGGTTCTCAGGAGATAGGCCGGGTGCAGGGTCGGCATGGCGGGAATGGCGGTCCCCGAAGCCGTCGTGTGGACGCGCCAGTTCCCGCGCAGCCGCAATATGCCTTCGGTCGTGTTGAGCAAGGTTTTCGCCGATGGGCCGCCGAGATTGACCAGAACCCTGGGATTGACCAGCTCGATCTGCCGTTCGATGAACGGCCGGCAGATCTCGGTCTCGTGCGGTGTCGGCGTGCGGTTGCCGGGTGGCCGCCAGGGGATGACATTGGCGATATAGACGGAGGTCCGGTCGAGGCCGATCGCCGCCAGCATCCGGTCGAGCAGGCGGCCGGAGCGACCGACGAACGGCAGCCCTTCGATGTCCTCGTCGCGGCCGGGCGCTTCGCCCACCAGCATCACCGCGGCATTGGGGTTGCCGTCGGCGAACACCAGGTTCTTGGCGGTGAATTTGAGGTTGCAGCCGTCGAACGCCGCCATGTGCTGGCGAAGCTCGTCGAGGCTTGCCGCAGTGGCAGCCAGTTGCCGTGCAAGTGCGGCCTGCGCCTCGTCGGGCACCGTTGCCGTGGCGGCAGGCGTGCGCGCTGGTGGCGCGTCCGGCAACCGGCTTATGCCGGGGCGCGACGGCTGATTAGGCCCTGGCGCCGGGATTTGGCCGGCAGGCGCCGTCGCCTCGGGTACACGCTCCGGCGACTTCGGTGCCATCTCGGCAAACCGGTTCACCGGCTCCTCTTCGAGCGCTTCGTCGGCGCCGGCGCTGGCATAGAAGGCCAGCAGATCGGCGATATCGGTTGGGTTGTTGGGGGAGGTGGCAATCATGGCGCCACCATCGTCCGCGCGACCACGATTTGCAAGTTGGTGATCGGCGAAAGCGGCGAGCGCGTGCCGATCTCCCCCTTGAGGGACCCTTGAGGGGGAGATGTCGCCGAAGGCGACAGAGGGGGTCGGCACGTCCTGACGCGACCTTCCTTATCATTGACGGAGGAGGATGGCGCTCGACGCGCGGCGACCCCCTCTGGCCTGCCGGCCATCTCCCCCTCGAGGAGGGAGATTGGCTGTCACCATCGCTTTCGCTAATCGTCAAGGGAACATAGCCCCCGCGTCTTCACGAACTAACCGGTCGGTATGCGCGGATCCTGCACCAGATAAAACGTCCAGCGCGGCGTGTAGTCGGTGATCAGGAATTCGAAGCGGCCCGTCTTCAGCGGGTCGATCTTGCCGTTCTTGAACAGCAGCCGGTCATAGGGTTCGAAATCGCGATCGAAATCGGCGAAGCTGCTCGACACAATATTGTCGGGCGTCTTGTTGCGCTGGTCGAACGACAGGCCGTCGCCGAACACGCTCGGCTGGTCGAGGATCTCCTGGAGTTCGAACTGGAATTCGACCCAGGCCTGGCCGCTGTTGTTGAGCACGTCTATGCGCATATACATGAGGCCGTTGGCGAATTCGCCCGCGGTGCCGAACGGCTGGATCGGCTTCGTCGTGCGGATGGTCAGCGTCACCGGCGTCGCCGAATTCATCTCCTCGGTGATGACAAGCGGGTCGTCCTTGGTCCCGATGCCGGAAGCTCCGGTGATGCGGAAGCCGCCGAGTTCATCGGAAAAGGAATAGGCGCCGGCCGCCCAGACCTTTTGCTCGTCGGCATACGCATTGGCTGGCGCCAGCGGCGAAAGGGCCAAAAGGAGCGCCCGACAAATCCGGCCGGGCGAAGAAAAGAAGCGCGTCGATGAAAAGCCTGAAGGCTCAGGAATGCGCATGGCGCGAAGTATGGCCGATAAACAAGCCGTCGAACAATTAAAAAACGTCAGCGCGGTGCTCTCTGGCAACCGATACATTATGGATTGATGTTCGCATCGCCGTAAAATAGGTGCAGCGGCGGGCAAATCGCTATTGTCACGTCAGCGCCGGTTTCGCGTCGCGAATTGATGCGCTATGCAGCGCGGGAGCCAGCAAGATGCGCAAATGCGGCAAGCCAGTGCGGAGGGGTTGATGAGCGAGATCGAACGCGAAAGCATGGAATTCGACGTGGTCATCGTCGGCGCCGGCCCAGCCGGCCTCGCCGCCGCGATCCGGCTCAAGCAGGTCAATCCAGAGCTTTCCGTCGTCGTCCTGGAAAAGGGTGGTGAAGTCGGTGCCCACATCCTGTCCGGCGCCGTCGTCGATCCGATTGGCATCGATCGCCTGTTGCCCGGCTGGCGCGATGAAGAGGGTCACCCCTTCAAGACGCCGGTGACGGCGGATCATTTCCTGGTCCTCGGCCCCGCCGGTTCATTCCGCCTGCCCAACATCCTGATGCCGCCGCTGATGAACAACCACGGCAACTACATCGTCTCGCTCGGCAATGTCTGTCGCTGGCTGGCAACCAAGGCCGAAGCGCTGGGTGTCGAGATCTATCCGGGCTTTGCCGCCGCCGGCCTGCTCTACAATGATGAGGGCGCGGTCATCGGCGTCGTCACCGGCGACATGGGCGTCGAGAAGGACGGCACGCACGGTCCCGGCTTCGCGCCGGGCATGGCGCTGATGGGCAAGTACGTGCTGATCGGCGAGGGCGCGCGCGGCTCGCTGGCCAAGCAATTGATCGCCAAATACAACCTTGCCGACGGCCGCGAGCCGGCCAAGTTCGGCATTGGTCTCAAGGAACTCTGGCAGGTCAAGCCGGAGAACCACCGGCTGGGCCTGGTGCAGCACTCCTTCGGCTGGCCGCTCGACATGAAGACCGGCGGCGGCTCCTTCCTCTACCATTTGGAGGACAACCAGGTGGCGGTCGGCTTCGTTATCCACCTCAACTACAAGAACCCCTGGCTGTCGCCGTTCGAGGAATTCCAGCGCTTCAAGACCCATCCGGCGATATCAGGCACCTTCGCGGGCGCCAGGCGGCTGGGCTACGGCGCCCGCGCCATCACCGAGGGCGGCTGGCAATCGGTGCCGAAACTGTCCTTCCCCGGCGGCGCGCTGATCGGCTGCGCGGCGGGTTTCGTCAACGTGCCGCGCATCAAGGGCTCGCATAATGCCGTACTCTCCGGAATGCTGGCGGCCGAGCATGTCAGTGACGCGATTGCCGCCGGCCGCGCCAATGATGAACTGTCCTCTTACGAGGCAGCCTGGCGGGCGACCGACATCGGCAAGGATTTGAAGAAAGTACGCAACGTCAAGCCGCTTTGGTCGCGCTTCGGCACCATCGTCGGCGTCGGCATCGGCGGCCTCGACATGTGGCTGAACACGCTGTTCGGCTTCTCGCCCTTCGGCACGCTGAAGCACGGCAAGGCCGATTACGCGACGCTGGAGCCGGCCGCCAAGCACAAGAAGATCGCCTATCCCAAGCCGGACGGCGTGCTGACCTTCGACCGCCTGTCCTCGGTGTTCCTGTCCAACACCAATCACGAGGAAAACGAGCCTGTCCACCTGCTGGTCGCCGACATGGAGCTGCAGAAGCGTTCCGAGCATGACGTCTTTGCCGGGCCTTCGACCCGCTACTGCCCGGCAGGCGTCTACGAATGGGTCGACAAGGACGGCAACGCGGCCGCCGACCCCGCGGCCAAGGATGTGCGCTTCGTCATCAACGCGCAGAACTGCGTCCACTGCAAGACGTGCGACATCAAGGATCCGAACCAGAACATCAACTGGGTGCCGCCACAAGGCGGCGAAGGCCCGGTCTATCAAGGCATGTGAACCGCGCAGAACGGGCCGTCTCGACCGCCGCCTGAGCATGATCCCGAACCTTTGGTTCGGAACGGCTCATGCTCAAAACAAGAGCCGGAGAGGGGGCCGGTCTATCAAGGCATGTAGTCGGCCAGGTCATGTGCCGGCGTCGAGGCCGTTGAAACAGCGGCGTGCCTGTGTTTCCCTGATCTCTCTGTACGGAGAGATGAACATGCGCCTGGTGGTTCTGACGTGCCTTGCGGCGACCCTGTGCGGCTTCGCGCCGGCGGCATCGGCCGGCACGAAGGTGCTGGTCAAGACACGGACCTACGACATATCAGGGGCCACGGGCGCGGGCCTGGTCGTGGCCATGGACCGCAAGGGGCCGAAGCATGGCTTGACGACGCACGCCATCGCGCTGACCGCCTATACCGTTGATTGGGATATTGACGTCGGCAGGGACGGTGGCGTCTGCCGTCTGCGGCAGGCCGACGGAACGCTCGACCTGACCTATACCTTCCCCCGCATGGCTTCGGCCGCCACGCCGGCGCTGAAGACGCGTTGGAAGCGGTTTTTCGCCGGCGTGCGTGCCCATGAGCATACCCATGGCCGCATCGCCACGACAATGATGCGGGTTACCGAGAAGTCGATCACGGGCCTGGAATTCGCGGACAACTGGTTTTGCACCAGGACACACCGAGAGGCTAGACGCCGGATCAAGGCCATCTATGCCGAATACGAGGCGAAACAGAACGCCTTCGACGCGCGCGAGCATCGCGACGGCGGCCATGTCGAGCATTTGGTTGATGCTTTGATGGGCAAGCCTGATGGTGCGATCCAGAACCATTGATGCAGGAGGGACAGCGCCCCCCTCTGTCCTGCCGGACATCTCCCCCTCAAGGGGGGAGATTTGCAGCTTGAGCGCTCAGCCCGTTCCTGCAACGATGGAGATTGGCGAAAGCCGAAGTGACATCCGATCTCCCCCCTTGAGGGGGAGATGTCCGGCAGGACAGAGGGGGCGCGAAGGATCGCGACAGTCAACTTTTCGTCTTGCTGGACTGCGTCGCGGATGCGGTTGCGGTTTCGTCCTCATCGACCGGCTTTTTCTCTTCCGGCCTGAGCGAGAATTCCACCATGACGGGAAGGTGGTCCGATCCAGTATCTTCCAGCCTCGATGCCGAATGGATCAGCACCGCGCCCTTGCTGAACACCTGGTTGATCGGCAGCCCGGCGAAGCGCCGCAGGAAATCCGGCAGCTTGATATAGAGCCAGGTCGGCCCGGCCGACGGCATCACGGTCAGCTTGCCGAGCGAGGCGACACGCCTGACGGCCGCGCTCCATGGTGCGGCGTTGCAGTCGCCCGCCATGATCGCTGTCTCGCCAAGCGAGGCCAGCGGCCCGGACAATTCGCCGATCCGCCATGATTGCTCGCGCGGCCAAGGCCAGCTGAGATGAATGGCGGCGACGTCGACGCCGGTGCCGCCGAAATCGACGGTGGCGATGGCCATGGCGCCGCGCCGCTCGCAAAAAGGTTTGGTGCCGGCGGCAAACGGCCGTCTGGAGAGCAGCGCAACACCGAACACGCCGTTGGGGTAGGCGCACAGGATCCGGTAGGGATAGGCGCTGGTGATATAGCCAAGCTCGGTCGTCCACATCTCCGACACTTCGTCGAGAGTGATCACGTCGGGATTGGTCCGGCCGATCAGCGACAGCACTTTCTTCGGCGTCGGATTGTCGAAGCGCAAATTCATCTGCAGCAGGCGGTAGACGGCCTGGTCACTTGGGTAGATCGCCTGATCACCGGGGTAGACCGCCTGGTCGCCCGGCTTGGCTTCGTAGGCTGCCTGGACCGGCCACAGGCGCGGCAAGGGCAATGATGTGGTGGCGTAGGCAGCCACGGCAAAGACCAGCGCCGCGGCCGCCTGCAGGCGAAACGAGGTGGCGAGCAGCGGCAGCGCGCACAGCGCCATCAGCACGGCAAGGTGGACACGGAAATGCGCGAAGGAATCGAAAGCCGGATGCAGCGTTCCGAAAAACCCGGCCACCAGCGCGGCCGAGAGGGCGAGCATTGCCAGGAATGTAACCGAAATCATCATGTTTCGACTGCGTGCCATCTGCTTTGCTTATCGGCAGAAATGCGGCCCAATCAAGATGACGAAATGTCCACCGCCTATTGGAATGCCGTCTCCGAAAAGCTTCTGAGCTTGCGCGAGTGTAGCCGCTCCATCGGCATCTCAGCCAGCTTTTCCATCGCCCTGATGCCGATGGTCAGGTGCTGCGCCACTTGCCGCTTGTAGAATTCGGTCGCCATGCCCGGCAGCTTCAGTTCGCCATGCAGGGGCTTGTCGGAGACGCAGAGCAGCGTGCCATAGGGCACCCGGAAGCGGAAGCCGTTGGCCGCGATCGTCGCCGATTCCATGTCGAGTGCGATCGCCCGCGACTGCGACAGCCGCTGCACCGGCCCGCGCTGGTCGCGCAGCTCCCAGTTGCGGTTGTCGATGGTGGCGACGGTGCCGGTGCGCATGATGCGCTTGAGATCGTAGCCGGAAAGCCCCGTCACTTCGGCGACCGCCTCCTGCAGCGCCACCTGGATTTCGGCCAGCGGCGGGATCGGCACCCACACCGGAAGATCGTCGTCGAGCACGTGGTCTTCCCTGACATAGGCATGCGCCAGCACATAGTCGCCCAGCGCCTGGGTGTTGCGCAGGCCGGCGCAATGACCGAGCATCAGCCAGGCATGCGGCCTGAGCACGGCGATATGGTCGGTGATCGTCTTGGCGTTGGAGGGGCCGACGCCGATATTGACCATGGTGATGCCGCCGTGGTTCGGCTTCTTCAAATGATAGGCCGGCATCTGCGGCAGGCGCGGCGGCGCCGTGCCATCGCCGGGCAGGCTTTCCCCGACCTTCGTGACGACATTGCCCGGCTCGACGAATTCGACATAGCCATCGCCGCCCTTCGCCATCAGGTTGCGGGCGCGCGCGACGAATTCATCGATATAGAACTGGTAGTTGGTGAACAGCACGAAGTTCTGGAAATGCCGCGGCGTCGTCGCCGTATAGTGCGACAGCCGATGCAGCGAATAGTCGATGCGTTGCGCCGTGAACGGCGCCAGCGGCCGTGTTTCACCGAAAGCCACCTCGAATGTGCCGTTGGCGATCTGGTCGTCGGTGCCGTCGAGATCCGGCACATCGAACAGGTCGCGGATCGGCCGCTTGATACGCTCGGCGGCGGCGCCGTCGACATGGGTGCCTTCGAGGAAGGCGAAATGCAGCGGAATGGGCGTGGTCGATTCCGAAACAGTGACCGGAACGCCGTGATTGCGCATGATCAGGCGAAGCTGTTCGTTGAGATAGCTTTCGAAAAGCGCGGGCTGGGTGATGGTGGTCGAGAAATGCCCCGGCGTCGGCATGTGGCCATAGGCTTGCCGGGAGTCGATCTGCGTGAACGAGCTCGTGGTGACGCCGATCTCGGGGTAGAAGGCCCGGTAGCGCTTGCTGCTGTCGCCGCTCGCGGCCAGCGTGGTGAAGGAGTCGCGCAGGAATTTGGTGTTGCGGTCGTAAAGGATCTGCAAGGCAGCAACGGCCTTTTTGGCATCATTGAAGCTCTGCCGGCCAAAGGGCTCCGGCATGACGACCGATTCGATGGCTTGGGGATAGATTCGCTTTTCCATGGCTCAATATAGAGACTTGGCCATGCAGTTGGGAGGGGTGTGACGGCCAGAACGCGGCCAAAGCGTGGTTTTTCTTTCGAATGGTTTCGACAACAGTCGATTGTTCTAACCGCGCCGCAGGCTGACCAGCAGCACGAAGCCGACGCCGTTCTTCTTCAGCGCTGGCGCCTCGATCGTCGAGCCGGTGTCGGCGCGCATCATCGGCACCGCCAGAACCGGCGCTGAAAGCACCGTCAGGATAAGCGCCGCCCGCGGCAGGAGCCGAAGGGTTTTGAGGGCGTTGGCGACGATGCGGTTCATGGCTTTTGCTTTTCTCTCTCGAGGTCTTTGTCGGTTCAGGGGCGAAAATGGTTCACGCAAACGAACCGGCAGGCGTTGGAACTGGCTACATCCCAGGAGCGGGCCGGGCGGCCTGCCTCGGCGACGAGGATGGCGAAGAACATTCCGAACAGGCTCAGCAGCAGGCAGACGATGGTGAAGCGGCGAGCGAGCATTTGCGTGGTGTCTCCTTCAACACGCATGAAAATGCCCTGATGCAACTGAACCGGCTCTGATGCCGGCGTTCATCTGCGGTTCAAATTGATTGACGGTATCTTGATGCGGTGTCGTTTGTCGGCGCAAAAGAAAACGGAGCCCAAATGGCCCCGTTTTTTTACTCCCGCAGGATGCGAACGATCAGAGCTTGTGCCAGGTCTGGCTCTTGCAGATCAGTCCGCCGAGGACGCAGCCGCTCATCTTGAGCGAGGCTCCGGAAAGCGAGGCCTTGCCGGCATAGGTCTTGTCGGTTTCCGGGTCGGTTATGCTGCCCGCGTATTTGTTGGCGCCGGAGACCTTGAACGAACCGATGCGCTTGCCGGCAAACTTGCCCGACTGCAGCGTGATGGAGAATCCCCCTCCGCCGCCGGCGATGGCGGCAGTCGCGCCGGATTGCGTTTTCCAGTTGCCTTCGATCGGATCGGCCCACGCCGCGCCGGCCATGATCAATGTGGCCGCGAGGGCCAAGCTTGCTTTTCGAAACATGTTTTTCCTCCCTGTGGGCACCAGGCCGGTATTCCACCCCGCCAGTCTGCTTCTTACGCAAACGTAAGCTAATCCACCTCCCGGCAAAACAAAAGCGGCGCCGCAGCGGAAGACTTCAGGATTTTCTCAATGCCCCGAACCGGTCTTGCCAGCGAAGATATGAAATGATCCGCAAACTGCCTTTGTTCTCCGTGGTTAGCGGAGTGTTGATCCGCACCTCGCGAATTTTCATCAAATTTGCCGGGAATCCGCGCGATTGCTGGCTTTGTATCCTTAACGAATTTCGGCGTTTACCTCTTGTTTTAGCTTTGTTTTCCTCAAATTAAGCACGCCATTTAACGACGGAT
Organism: Mesorhizobium sp. STM 4661; assembly: GCF_000359125.1. Lineage (GTDB taxonomy): Bacteria > Pseudomonadota > Alphaproteobacteria > Rhizobiales > Rhizobiaceae > Mesorhizobium. Next base: position 30,104 of record NZ_CAAF010000039.1, read on the forward strand.
TCAAGGCTGCGCTTCATTCTCGAAAGCATCGAAAGAGCGGCCACTCCCAAGGGTTATCAACGGACACCTGGGACGAAACGAGGCTGCTCTCGGGAGCCTGACAGGGGCCAGAACAGGGGATTGAAATGGCACGTTTTGAAATGCTTGAAGCCGGCTTCGGCGCCATGGGGGCAACTGCCCAGGCCGACATTCTTTTCGAACTGGGCATGATGTATGCGACCGGCCGCGATTGCGAGACCGATGTCGTCGCCGCCCACAAATGGTTCAATATCGCCGCCATCAAGGGCTCGGTCCGCGCCGCGGAACTGCGTTCGGAATTGTCGGCGGCGATGTCGAAGGTCGAGATCGCCAGGGCGCTGCGTGAAGCCCGCGAATGGATGACGATGCACTGAGTTTTCAGGGGCACTGAGCCAATCAGGCACCGAGAACAACGACAGGGACGCTCCAGGTCAAGACCACGCTAGACGGTCGGACGGGCAAGAAAGGCCGCGCAAGACGGCCGAACAAGGCAAAACAAGAACGCGGGTCAAGCTGCGCGACGGACAGGGAAGGCGAGCGGGGTTTCGGGCGCGGGAGCGCTCGGCTCGATCGACAGAAGCCGCGACCGGCCGGAACAAGGCCGGCGCGGCTTTTGCGTTTCAGACCATGATCCCAAAAAGTGGAAACCGGTTTTTGGAAGAGATCATGGTCAAACAGAAACGTTGCAGGCCCAATCGAGTGCGGCCGATGCGCCTAGACAGGCTCAATGAACGATGAGATTCTCCCGCCACTCTGGAAGAGGCGCGGCCGGGACGGCCGCGCGAGAGTGGAGGAGTTGTATCACCATGAAAAAATTGGGTATTTTGAACGCGGCCATAGTTGGCCTGATGATGAGCGCGCCGGTCGCCTTCGCCGACGACATCACCTTTTCGGTGGTCGGACCGATGACCGGACAGCTTGCCACCATCGGTGATCAGTTCAAGCAGGGCGCGCAAGCCGCCGCCGACGCGATCAACGCGGCAGGCGGCGTCGACGGCCGCCAGATCAAGCTCGACATCGAGGACGACCAGTGCGATCCGAAGCAGGCGGTCTCGGTCGCCAACCGCATCGTCGCCGACGGCGTCAAGTTCATCGATGGCCATGCCTGCTCAGGCTCGAGCATCCCGGCCTCCGCGGTCTATGCCGAGGCCGGCGCGCTGATGATGAGCCCGGCTTCGTCGAACCCTGTACTGACCGATGCGGCGGCAACGGCCGGCTGGTCGACGATCATGCGCCTCTATACGCGCGACGATGCCCAGGGCGCCTTCATCGGCCCATGGATCGCCAAGAAATATGCCGGCAAGAACGTCGTCGTCTTGCACGACAAGAGCGCCTACGGACAGGGCGTGGCCGATGCCGTCAAGGCAACGATGAACGCCGGCGGCCTCAAGGAGGTCATGTATGAAGGCATCAACGCCGGCGAGAAGGACTATGCAGCGCTCGTCACCAAGTTGAAGGAGCTGAAGGCGGATGTGGTCTATTTCGGCGGCTATCACCCCGAGGCCGGCCTCATCCTGCGCCAGTCGGCGGAACAGAACCTCAAGTTCCAGCTCATCATGCCTGACTCGATCGCCTCGCCGGAATTCTGGCAGGTTGCCGGCCCGGCCGGCGAAGGCACCATGTTCGTCTTCCCGTCGGATCCGCAGGCAAAGCCCGAAGCCAAGGAAGCCATCGAAAAGATCAAGGCCGGCGGCTTCGTGCCCGAGGGCTTCACCCTGTTCTCCTACGCCGTGATCCAGGCCTTCGCCGAAGGCATCAAGCGCGCCGGCAGCGACGATCCTGTCAAGGTCGCCGAAGCATTGAAGAACGGCACGCCGATCAGCACGGTGGTCGGTTCGGTTACCTTCGACGAGAAGGGCGACTTGAAGAACGCCAGCTACGACATCAACCAGTGGCACGACGGCAAATACGCGCCGATCCAGCCGTAATCGCTGACGTCGGATCGAAATGGCCGGGCTTGCCCCGGCCATTTTCATTTCGAGGCAATGTATTGTTGGCCAGCGCCTCGCCTGGAAGATCGCGATGTGGCGCTCAGTCGTGGGCTTGCTCGGCAAAGCGCACCAGCACGGTCCCATCGGTGACCTGCGTCCCCTCCGCCGCGATCTCGGCGATCACTCCATCATGCGGCGCGGAGATCGTGTGCTCCATCTTCATCGCTTCCAGGATCAGCAGCGGCTGGCCCTTGATGACGGCCTCGCCCTTTGCCGCGCGCACCAGCTTGACCAGACCGGGCATCGGCGCGCGCAGGCTGCCGGAAGCAGCTACGGCTTCCTCGGCCCTCGCCAGCGGATCCGGCACGGCAAAACTGTAGCCTATGGCGCCTTCGAACACGGTGACGTGGCCGGGCCAGCGAGCGAGGCGAGGGCGCTGTCCCCAAGCTTCCCCCTTCTCCCCGTCACTATACGGGGAGAAGGTGCCGGCAGGCGGATGAGGGGCGGCGCTGCCCGTTGAAAATTGGTCCAGAACAACCTCGAACCGCCCGTCCGGCCGCACCGAGACACGCGCGAGAATATCATCCTCGCCATAGCGCAGCCGCGTGCGTTGCGCGATCGTGTGGAAATGCGCATAGCCGGCAAGTGCCGACCACGGGTCGTCGGACTGTGCCTGAGCCCCGGCGCCGGACGCCGCAAGGGCTGCCGCGGCAATAGTCTCGCCGCTCGGCGGCGGAACCGCGGTCAACTTCTCCTGGTGTCGGCCGATCAGGCCGGTGTCGACATCGCCGGCGGCAAAATCCGCATCAGTGGCGAGGGCCGCCAGAAAGGCGGTGTTGACGGTCGAGCCGGCGATCTCGGTTTGCGAAAGGGCTGTTCCCAGTGCTTCGAGCGCTGCTTGCCGATCCTTGCCGTGGACGACCAGCTTGGCGATCATCGGATCGTAGAAGGGCGAGATGGCATCGCCAGCCCGCACCCCGGTCTCGATGCGCATGCTGGCGCCTTCCGGGGCGGCATCGGGAAATTTCAGATGATGCAAGGTGCCCGTTGCCGGCAAGAAACCCTTTGCCGCGTCCTCGGCATAGAGGCGCGCCTCGAAGGCGTGGCCTGAGAGCTGGATCTCGCTTTGCGTCTTGGGCAGCTTTTCGCCGGTCGCCACCTTGAGCTGCCACTCGACCAGGTCGATGCCGGTGACCATTTCGGTGACGGGGTGCTCGACCTGCAGGCGGGTGTTCATTTCCATGAACCAGAAGCGGTCGGCTTTCAGCCCTTGCGAGGCATCGACGATGAATTCGATGGTGCCGGCGCCGGAATAGTGGATTGCCTTGGCGGCCTTGACCGCCGCCTCGGTCATCGCCTTGCGCAGCGCCGCCGTCATGCCGGGTGCGGGCGCTTCCTCGATCACCTTCTGGTGGCGGCGCTGTGCCGAGCAGTCGCGCTCGTAGAGATGCACGGCATTGCCGAAATTGTCGCCAAACACCTGCACTTCGATGTGGCGTGGCTTGTCGACATATTTTTCGACCAGCACGCGGTCGTCACCGAAGGCGGCCTTGGCCTCGCGCCGCGCGCCCGACAGCGCTTCGGAAAAATCGTCGGGATGTTCGACCCGCCGCATGCCCTTGCCGCCGCCACCGGCGCGCGCCTTGATCAGGACGGGATAGCCGATCTCGCGCGCCTTTGAGGCGAGCAGCACGATCTCCTGCGCTTCGCCGTGGTAGCCCGGCACGACCGGCACGCCGGCCTTTTCCATCAGTCGCTTGGCGGCGTCCTTCAGCCCCATGGCGCGGATCGAGGCGGCCGACGGCCCGATGAAGACGAGGCCTGCCGCCACCACCTGGTCGACGAAGTCGGGGTTTTCCGACAGAAAACCGTAGCCGGGGTGGATGGCTTCGGCGCCCGCCGCTTTCGCTGCCGCGATGATCTTGTCGCCGCGCAGATAGCTTTCGCCGACAGGCGAGGCGCCGATATGCATCGCCTCGTCGGCCATCTCGACATGCAGGGCCTGGGCGTCGGCATCCGAATAGACGGCGACCGTACGCACACCCAGCTTGCGCGCCGTGCGGATGATGCGGCAAGCGATCTCGCCGCGATTGGCAATCAGGATCTTGCCGAACATGGGACCTCCGCGAGCGAGGATTGGACTCTACGGACAGCAAGACGCTTGAACACCCCCTCTGTCCTGCCGGACATCTCCCCCGCAAGGGGGGAGATTGGATGTCCCGCCCGCCTTCGCCAACCATCAACGCTGTAAGGTGAGCGACACGGCGAAGCTG
>NZ_CAAF010000038.1 GCF_000359125.1 Mesorhizobium sp. STM 4661
ACAAGGGGTGAGATTGGCAGCCTTGGCCGCAGCGCCCAGAACGGGCGAGGGCGAGCGGAAAATTCAATTCGAAGCGACTGCCTATGTATGGCGGTCTTGGTGCTCATCAACGGCGCGAGAGCGGCTGGATTTCGAACGGGTCGGGCGCCGGCATTTGCGGCAACGTCCCCTCGGCCGCGCGTTTGCGATGATGGGCCAGCGAACATTGCGGCGAACACAAGATACCGCGATCCGTCCAGTAGGCGGCGCCGTTTTCGATCTTGCCCTTATGGTAGGAAAAGCCTGTCGCCCGATAGGGCAGGCCGCATTCGATGCAGCGATAGGCGTCAGGTCTGGCCAGCATGGCGCGGTTCCGATCCAAGGTCTTGCGCCGGTCGAATTTGATCCGGCTTCGCGGAATTTAGCGTGCGCCGCGGCAATTGCAAAATCCGCGTGACAAAATTTGACGTTTACGTAAAAAGAAGATGAGAGACCGTTCTTGGGGCGGATGGTTTTGCGACCGCGCTGGCCCTAGGGTCGGCGAGCAGGAGGACAAAGCGGCATGTATCGGGCACCTGTCAAGGACATCGCCTTCACGTTGAAGCACGTCGCTGGCCTGAAGCCGGCGCTCGACGCAGGCATCTTTGGCGATCTTGGCGAAGACCTGGTCGATGCCATTCTGGCGGAAGCCGGCCGCTTCGCCAGCGAGGAGGTGGCGCTGCTCTACAAGATCGGTGACGAACAAGGTGCTGTGCTGAAGGATGCGGCTGTGACCATGCCGCCCGGCTGGAAGGCGCTTTATCGCCGCTGGATCGATGGCGGCTGGAACGCGCTGTCGGCACCAGAGGAATTCGGCGGCCAGGGCCTGCCGACCATGCTCGGCGTTGCCGCGCTCGAAATGTGGAACTCCGCCGCCATGGCTTTCGGCATCGGCCCGACGCTGACCATGGGCGCGGTGGAGGCGCTCGACAAGCACGCTTCACAGGCGCTGAAGGCGAAATATCTCGAAAAGCTCGTCTCCGGCGAATGGATGGGCACGATGAACCTGACCGAGTCGCAGGCGGGCTCGGATCTGAATGCCTTGCGCGCCCGTGCCGAGCCGGCCGGCGATGGCATCTATCGTATCTTCGGCCAGAAGATATTCATCACCTATGGCGAGCACGACCTCACCGACAACATCGTCCATCTGGTGCTGGCGCGGCTGCCGGACGCGCCGGCCGGCACGCGTGGCATTTCGCTGTTCCTGGTGCCGAAATTCCTGGTTGGCGACGATGGCGCGCTCGGCGCGCGCAACGACGTCTTCTGCTCCGGGCTGGAGCACAAGCTCGGTATCCACGCCTCGCCGACCTGCACCATGATCTATGGCGATGGTTTCGAAGGGGCGTCGCCTGGCGCGATCGGCTGGCTGGTCGGCGAGGAGAACAGGGGCCTCGCCTGCATGTTCACCATGATGAACAATGCCCGCCTTGCCATCGGCATGCAGGGCGTCGCGATCGCCGAGATGGCGACGCAGAAGGCGATCGCCTATGCCAATGAACGCCGGCAAGGCAAGGCTGCAAGCTATGAAGGCCCCGGCATGACGCCGATCGTTCATCACCCCGACGTGCAGCGCAATCTCTTGACCATGAAGGCGCTGACGCAGATTGCGCGGGCCATCAGCTATTCCTGCGCGCATGCCATCGATCGGGCGCGCGTCTCGGACGGCGACGCCGCGCATTGGCGCGACCGCGCCAATCTGCTGACGCCGCTGGCCAAGGCCTTCTCCACCGATGTCGGCGTCGAGGTTGCCTCGCTTGGGCTGCAGGTGCATGGCGGCATGGGGTTCATCGAGGAGACGGGCGCGGCGGCGCTTTATCGCGACGCGCGCATCGCACCGATCTATGAAGGCACCAACGGCATCCAGGCGATCGATCTGGTGGCGCGCAAATTGCCGCTCGGCGGCGGCGAGCATGTGCATGGCTACATCGTCGAACTGGCGGCGATGGCCAATTCCGTGCGGACCTCGAACCTCAGGGGTTTTGGCCGCACGGCGGACAGCCTCGACCGGGCGCTGGACGACCTCACTGAAGCGACGCGCTTCCTGCAAAAGCTGCTCGCCGACGGTCGTTCGGACGAGGCGCTGGCCGGCGCCACGCCCTATCTCAGGCTATTCTCGCTTGCCGCCGGCGGCGCCTATCTGGCGCGCGGCGCGCTTGCCGACCAAAGCCGCGTGCCGCTGTGCCGTTTCTTTGCCGAAAATCTGCTTGGCGAGGTGCGCGCGCTGAAGGAGCGCGTCATTGGCGGCGCCGAAAGCCTTGCCGACGCCGGCAAGGCGCTGATTTCTGCCTGATTTTCTCAGCCCTGACGTTCACAAGGAAAAACCGTGACAGACCATATACTCGTCGAGCGCCGGGGCGCCATCCAGATCATCCGCATGAACCGCCCGGACAAGAAGAATGCCTTGACGCGTGCCATGTACGCGAAAATGTCTGCCGCCCTTGCCGAGGGCGACGCCGATCCGGCGGTCCGCGTCCATGTTTTCCTTGGCGTGCCCGGCGCCTTCTCATCCGGCAACGATCTTGCCGATTTCATGGTTGTCGCCACCGGCGGCGAGGGCGGCACCGAGGTCTGGGATTTCCTGATGGCGCTGGCCAGGGTGGAAAAGCCCATGGTCTCCGGCGTCGACGGCATCGCGGTCGGCATCGGCACCACGCTCAATTTGCATTGCGACCTGACCTTCGCCACGCCGCGCACCGTGTTCCGCACACCCTTCGTCGATCTCGGCCTGGTGCCCGAGGCGGGGTCCAGCCTGCTCGCGCCTGAGATTCTCGGCCGGCAAGGCGCCTTCGCGCTGCTTGGGCTCGGCGAAGGGTTTTCCGCCGAGCGGGCGAAGGCCGCCGGGCTGATCTATGAAGTGGTCGAGGAAGAGGCGCTCGAATCCTCGGCTCTGGCCGCCGCCGCCCAGATCGCGGCCAAGCCGCCGCAGGCGCTGAAGATAGCGCGCGACCTGATGCGCGGCTCGCGTGAGGATCTTGTCGCCCGCATCGGCGAGGAGAGCGAACATTTCCGCGAGCGTCTCAAATCCGACGAGGCTCGCGCCGCTCTGACGGCTTTCATGACCAGGAAGAAGGCAGGTTGAAGGCAGTGTGGCCTGATGACGCGGGCTATGGTGCCGGGCGTCAAGCCGACGCAGCGCTCGCTTGGTCCAGCGGATTCTTTTGCGGCTCATGCTTGGCGGGCGGACTTGACGTATTTTCCGACAACAGCAGCTACATCACGATCACTGGCAAAATCGCCGCGCTCGGCTTCGGCCAACCCGGCCTCTATCTCGGCGAGTTGCCATTCTTCACGGGTTACAAAGTCCTCAATGGCCTGCGCGGCCACGTAGGATCGCGAACGATCGAGCTTCTCGGCAAGCTGGTCAAGCCTGTTCGCGGTTTCGTCCGGGACGCGCACGGTAAAGGCCGTCATGGTCGTAACTTTCATTTGGTTCACCATGATTATTGGTGAACCAAGGTGGTTCGACAAGGATTACCCTGAGGCATCCGGGACAATCGGTGAAAGTGCACTCCCTCTACCGGTGCTCGGTCGCAATGCGGATGCCGAGGCCGATCAGCACCACTCCGGTCATGCCCTCGATGACGCGGCGGATCGATGGCCGGCGCAGGAAATCGCCCGCCTTGGCGACGACCGTCGCGTAGAGCGTCAGCCAGACGAAGGTCATGACGGCAAAGACCGCTCCCAGACCAAGCAATGCCGCGAAGCTTTCCCCACCGGGCGGCACGAACTGAGGCAAAAGGCTGGCGAAGAACACCGCCATCTTCGGATTGGAGAGATCGCTGATCAGGCCCTGGCGAAAGGCGCTTGCCGCCGTCAGCCGCCGCGAAGGCTTGGCGATGGCCGCCCTCTCCGCCTGATGAGACGGCCGCCAAGCCTCCCGCGGCGCCTTGACGCCGAGATAAATCAGATAGGCGGCGCCGGCATATTTGACGGCCAGGAAAAGCGGTTCCGAGGCCACCAGCAGGGCGACGATGCCGGCACTGGTAGCCAGCGCCCAGATCGTCTGGCCGCCGGCGATGCCGAGCGCGGTGAACACGCCGCCGGCGCGGCCGCCGAGAAGTGCGTTACGGATGGTGATGGCCGTGTCCGGTCCGGGCGTGGCGAGGATGACGAACGAGACGCCGAGAAAGGCCAGGAACAGGCTCATGGATCACCCTCTTTGCGACTGGCGCGGCGCAGGATCCTGTCTTGCCGCACGGTCTTCGAAAACCTGCTACGGATAAAGCCTCGTCTTGTCCCAACCGCCTTGGGCATCGCGGGAAAAGACGATGCGGTCGTGCAGCCGGAACGGCCGGTCGTGCCAGAACTCGATCGTCCGCGGCACGATGCGAAAGCCCGACCAGTGCTTTGGCCGCGGAATTTCGCCGATCGGATAGCGCGCGGTGTATTCGGCAACGGCCTTCTCCAGCGCGAAGCGGCTTTCCAGCGGCCGCGACTGTTTCGACGCCCAGGCGCCGATGCGGCTGCCGCGCGGGCGCGTCGCGTAATAGGCATCCGCTTCCGGCTCGCTGACGATTTCCACCGGCCCGCGCACGCGCACCTGCCGGCGCAGCGATTTCCAGTGGAAGCACATCGCCGCCTTCATGCTGCCAAGAATCTCGCGGCCCTTGGCGCTCTCGAAATTCGTATAGAAGACAAACCCGCTTTCATCGAACCCCTTGAGCAGCACCATCCGCACATCCGGCATGCCCTCGGCATCGACGGTTGCCAGCGCCACGCCGTTGGCATCGTTGATCTCGCTCTTCGTCGCGTCCTCGAGCCATGCGGCAAAAAGGCGGAACGGCTCGGCGACCTCGGTAAAGTCACTGCTTGTTAACCCGGTTTCGCTCATAGTTTTTCCAAATCCTGATCGCCGGCTGGGGAGATTGCCGATTGTCGCGTATCGCGCAAGCTTTTGACAGCAGGCAACGGAGCGTATTTGCTTCGGCCAGCGCCAAAGCCGCGATCGTGCTGGTCGCCCTGCCGCTGGCCGCCTGCGGTGGCGGCGGCTTCAGTCTGGAGCAGGCCGAGGTCGACCGCACGATCCTGACCAGCAGCACGTCAGCCGCCGCTTCGCCGATCGATCAGGATCGCGCCTCGGACCAGACGACGATCCGCAACGCAGTGTCTTCCGCCGATATCGAGGAACTCCGCGGGCAGGCCGTTCCTTGGGCGAATTCCGACACAGGGTCGCGCGGCTCCATTACCGAGCTGGCGGAGTTCAAGGACAGCGGCCAGACCTGCCGCCGCTTCACCGCGTCGCGCGAAAGCTTCGACGGTGTCGCTCTGTTCAAGGGCGAGGTGTGCCTGGCCGGCGCCGGCGCCTGGCGCATGCAGGACTTCAAGGCGCTTTAAGTCTTCCAGACCGCATATTGCGCGAGTTGCCCGTTCGGCTCGCCCAAATCCCAGTAAAGTCCTGCCATCAGCCCCAAGCCTTCTCGGGCAATGGCAACCGGCAGATGCTCATTGGGCGCGTGCTGCGAACATCCTGGATAGGAATGCGGGACCCAAATGGTCGGCATTTCAAGAACTTCGGAGAAGATGTCGTTCGGGAGTGATCCGCCGAGGCTCGGCAGAATGGCGGGTTTCTTTCCCGTCGTGCGGGCAATCGAATCGACCACCCAACTGACCCACGGGTGCTTCGGATCGAGCCGCGTCGCGTGAAAAACTTCATCGCGCGCTTTCGCAATCCGCACGGTCGAAAAACCGCCGCGGTCCAGATGCCGGCGCAAGGCAGGGAGGACGTCCTGCACGTCCACCCCGGTGACGAAGCGAAGCTGACAGCGTGACCAGGCTCGGGGCGGGATGGCGCCAACAGGCGTTCTTGGGTTCCCCGCCTCGAAGGCAAGCACCGAAAATGAGCACCACGCAAAAACCTTCTCCGCGGAGGTCAGGCCAGGCTCGCCCCAATCGGGATCGATCTTGGGCTCCTCCGTGCCGCTCTCCACCTCACAGTCCGCAAGAACGCGTCGCACATCGTCGGGAATGCTTGTCGGAAGCCACTCCGGAATCCGGATTTTTCCGGTCGGTTCGGTGATGCTCGCAATGGCATGGGCAAGTTGAATGGCTGGATCCGAGAGGAGACCGCCCCAGTTTCCCGAATGATGGCCGCCCTTCCGCGCATCAATCCAGATGTCGAAGGAGATGGAGCCGCGCGAGCCCAAAAAAACGGTGGGCCTTTCGGCGGAGAGGCGAGGGCCGTCCGAGGCGATCAGCACGTCCGAGCGGAACAATTCCTTGTGGGTGTTGGCCAGTTCCCGCAGGCCGGGCGAGACCCGTTCCTCCCCCATTTCGATCAGATACTTGGCATTGAAGCCGAGCCTTCCGCGCGTCTCGATCACAGCTCGAAGCGCGCCGACGTTTATCGAATGCTGGCCTTTGTTGTCGGCGACGCCGCGTCCGTACCATCTGTTGTCACGTTCGGTCAGACGCCACGGCGAAAGACCCTCATCCCACTCGTCATCCAACCCGCGAATCACGTCGCCGTGGCCATAGCCAAGTACCGTCGGACGCGCGGCGTCCTCCGTGCGTTCGGCGAAAAAGAATGGCCAGCCGTTCTGGTTAAGCGTTCGGCAGGCAAAGCCAAGTGCTTCGAATGCCGGCCTTATCTCAGCCTCGATATAGTCAACCAGCACATGTTCGCGATCAGGGTTCTGGCTCTCTGTCGGCATGCTGATCCGACGGGCCAAATCCTCCCGGAAAGCGCCTGAATCGAAGTAAGCCTCCGACCGAGCTATCGCAGCCTCGCGCGTCATGCCTTCAGCCTAGCATCGGTGGTCTTGGACGGCCAGTATCCGTTCCGCCGTGCCATGCGTCCGTCGCCAAATCCCTCTTGTCTCAAACCATCGCCGGCTCAATGACCAGACCTAATCTCATCGTGCTCCAATTCCACCGCCAATCTGGCTATGCACCACTGGAATTTCTTCCTATGCAAGCGCATATAGGAAGCGACTGTAGATTCACCCTTCTTGCAGGCAGGAAGCATGCGCGACCCCTATGAGGTGCTGGGCGTTGCCAAGAACGCATCGGCCAAGGACATAAAATCGGCGTACCGCAAACTCGCCAAGAAGCATCATCCGGACCAGAACCCGAATGATCCCAAGGCGAAGGACCGTTTTGCCGCCGCCAACCAGGCTTACGAGATCGTCGGCGACGAGAAGGCCCGCGCGGCTTTCGATCGCGGCGAGATCGACGCCGACGGCAAGCCGCGTTTCCAAGGTTTCGAGGGTGCAGCGGGCGGCGGCGATCCTTTTTCCGGCTTTCGCCGGCAACAGGGACCGGGCGGTTCGCGATTCGAGTTTCGCTCCGGTCGCCCCGGCGGCGATCCGTTCGACGGCAACAGCGATATCTTCAGTCAGATTTTCGGCGATGCCTTTTCGGGAGCGCGCGGCGCAGGTGCTGGCGAACGCTGGCAGGCCCAGCCCGGCGCCGACCTGAACGTGACGCTCGACATCACCATCGAGGAAGCGGCGACCGCGGAGAAGGTGACCGCGATGTTCCCCGACGGCCGCAAGATCGCCGTCAAGCTGCCGGCCTATGTCGAGGACGGCCAGACCATCCGGCTGAAGGGGCAGGGCGAGCAAGGGCCGCAGCCGGGCGACGCGCTGGTCAAGATCCACTTTCGGCGGCATCCGCGCTATCGTGTCGATGGCCGCGACCTGCATGCCGACCTGCCGGTGGCGCTGGCCGATGCGGTGCTTGGCGCCAAGGTGGCGGTCGAGACGCCGACCGGCAAGCTCGCGGTCAACGTCCCCGCCTGGTCGAGCTCGGACAAGGTGCTGCGGCTGAAGGGCAGGGGCCTGCCGGAAAAAGCCGGCGGTCACGGCGATCTCTATGCGCATGTGCGGCTGATGTTGCCGGAAGGCGGCGACAGCGATCTCGAAGCGCTGCTGCGCCGCCGAAAAGGTTGATCATACCGTATTGTCCCCCGAACTGTCGGTTTTGAACGCTTGAAGGGGCTCTGTGCCTGTGCGATAGGGCTCTCCACAAAGCAGAAAATCTTGCGGAGAGCGCTCACATGGCGGGTGGACAGGGCATTATGGCCGGCAAACGCGGGCTCATCCTTGGCGTCGCGAACAATCGGTCGATCGCCTATGGCATCGCCAAGGCCTGTGTCGACCATGGCGCCGAGATTGCGCTGACCTATCAGGGCGAGGCGTTCAAGAAGCGTGTCGAGCCACTGGCGGCGGAGCTCAACGCGCATGTCGCCGGCCATTGCGACGTAACCGATCCGGCAACCCTCGACGCGGTTTTCGACGACATCGCCAAGCATTGGGGCAAGCTCGACTTTCTCGTCCACGCCATCGCCTTTTCCGACAAGGATGAACTGACCGGCCGTTATGTCGAGACGACGCGCGACAATTTCCTGCGCACCATGGACATTTCGGTGTATTCCTTCACCACCATCGCCAAGCGCGCCGAGGCGTTGATGGGCGAGGGTGGCTCGCTGCTGACGCTGACCTATTATGGCGCGGAAAAGGTGATGCCGCACTACAACGTCATGGGTGTGGCCAAGGCGGCGCTGGAAGCCAGCGTGCGCTACCTCGCCGTCGACCTCGGCGCCAGGAAGATTCGCGTCAACGCCATCTCGGCCGGGCCGATCAAGACGCTTGCCGCCTCCGGCATCGGCGATTTCCGCTACATCCTGAAGTGGAATGAATACAATTCGCCGCTGAAGCGGACGGTCACGCAGGAGGAGGTCGGCGATTCCGGTGTGTACTTCCTGTCCGACCTGTCGCGCGGCGTCACCGGCGAGATCCACCATGTCGATTCCGGCTACCATGTCGTCGGCATGAAGGCCGTCGATGCGCCTGATATTTCGACCGTCAAGGACTAGAGCATCATCCCGAACCGAAGGTCCGCGTTAGCGAAAAGTGGCAGCCGGTTTTCGGACAAGATCATGCTCAATCTAAAAGACAAATAGCTCCCTCCACGAACACCAGCCCTGCCTGTCTGCTCCTGATCTCACCCGGATGACCTGATGTATCCGCTCGTCTACATCGCGCGCCACGGCCAGACGGAGTGGAACGCCGAGGCCCGGCTGCAGGGGCAGGCCGACACCGACCTCAATGCGCTCGGCCGCCAGCAGGCAACTCGCAACGGGCGCCGGCTGGCCGAATTCGTCCACAACCCCCAGGATTTCGACTTTGTCGCCAGCCCGATGCGGCGCACGCGCGAGACGATGGAGCGCCTGCGTGCGGCGATGAAGCTCGATCCGCTCGCCTATCGTACCGAGCCGCTGCTCGTCGAGTTGAGCTTTGGCGACTGGCAGGGTTTCACCTTTGCCGAACTCGAGGCCAGGGATCCCGGTTCGACCAGGCAACGCCGCCTCGATAAATGGAATTTCCAGCCGCCCGGCGAGGGCGCCGAAAGCTATCAGATGCTGCTCGAACGGGTGAAGCCGTGGTTCGACGCACTCGACCGCGACACGGTCTGCGTGACCCATGGCGGCGTCGTGCGCGCGCTGTTCCGCCTGGTGCTGGGGATGTCCGCGCGAGAGGCGGTCAGCATGGAAGTGCCGCAGGACCGCCTGCTCCGGTTGGAGGGCCGCCGCCTGGAGTGGCTCTGAGGGTCGAAATCCAATTGCTCTGAACGATTTAGCCCCCTCTCAGACATTGATGGCGTGAATAGCCGCTTCGCGCCTCAAATCAGTCATTCCTACGCCCCCTTCACTCGCCTAAAGCAGACATCGCTATTGCAGGGGCTGCAGGTAGCTTTGCCCAGAGGTTGACGCAGCTCGACGCCTTCCAGCGACCCACGGATCAGCTAGTCAATGACACCACAGGCCAGTCGCTTACCTGCGCTTCCAGAAGGCTGACTTTGGTAATCGTCCGCTTGGGCGTGGATCATCAACGCACGCCCAAGGATACCGGTCTCGCCTCGATTGAGTTCAACTTGGTCGTTAAAGACCTGGGCGCGCAATATCCCGTCTGCCGCTACGTATTGATTTGGCATATCCCCGGCGTGCGAACCATCTTCGCTCAAGAAGCCATGTTCCTTTCCCCCGGGATTGAAATGACCGCCAGCGGACTCGTGCCCCGAATTGTGGTCGCAAGAGCCGGTCTCGTGGACATGAAAAGCCACCCACTGGCCGGGAGGTAGGCCGGTGATTTCAAGCTCGATTAGCAAGCCCCTTGGCGTTGCCGTCAGCTGAGCTGTTCCGTTGTCCTTGCCCGCCGCATCGACGAAGCCGACGGTCACGGTTTCCGCGTCTTGCGCGATTGCCACCGTTGCCGTTGCCGCGAGAGCGACCGCGAATAAAATAGTCTTCATCTTTCTAGCCCTAACTGGGTAATCTGCTCGCCGGTCGTGAGTGTCGGGGCCGTAAACGGCCCCCAATGCGCTAACCGCTCGTTTCCTTTGGAGAAGGCACAGCCAACCTAGCCTCGAGTTGAGCTAGCGCCGACTGAAGTTTGTCGCGCAGACGCGCAGCCCGGGCGGGGTCGAGCCCGGCGGTATCGAGCGTCAACGACATGCCCTCGTCCATTTCCGTTATGACAGTGTCGTCGCGCAACTGTTCCCGGACACCCCGCACCATATAAGGCACGATCGGTCTGCTGATCCCCTTCATGCTGATCTGCTCACCTGCCGACGCATCGACCATGTCCCGTACGTTGGAATATGTTTCGTAGCTGAGCATTATTCCGCCGGCAGGTGCAATGCTCTGCAGCCGAGCAGCGAGGTTAGCTTCGGCGCCGATGATGGTGTAATCCATACGATCGTCACTGCCGAAGTTGCCGACATTGCAGTAGCCGGTGTTTATTCCCATCCGCACACGGAAGGGGTGCTCGATACCCTGCTGCCGCCATTTGACTTGCAGGTACTCCAAACGCTTTTGCATGGCCAAGGCCATACGCAGACATGCACGTGCGTCTTCGCGCGGGCCAAGCGTCTGCGGGTCGCCGAAAAAAGCGAGAATGGCATCGCCGATGAACTTATCCACGGTGGCGCCATGAGAAATGGCGATATGCGACATCTCGGTTAGATATTCGTTGAGATGGGCGGTCAGTTCCTCAGGTTGCATACGCTCGGTCGTGGCAGTGAAATCCACGATGTCGGAGAAGAAGATGGTCAGTTTCTTTCGCTCTGCGGTCACCTTCACGTCGCGCTCGCCGCTGAACACACTTTTGTAGATCTCAGGTGAAAGATATTTTGCGATTTTGAGCGACACCGTTGCCAGGAAGTTGTTGGCCTCCTTCAGTTCGCCGTTGACCAGGGCGAGTTCGCGCGACTGCCGCCACTGCATTACGATGAATGCAACTCCAGTGGCTATGGCGGCCGCAAAATATGCGAAGAGATAGTGGAAGCCGATCGACCCTTGAGATAGGGGCTGCGAGACAGACACAGCTTGAATCCCTCTGACATCACCGACCTTCCAATCCTTCTTTGGGCTGTCCGGATGCGAGTTGTGGCATGCCACGCAGGCGGCGGTCATGCGGATCGGCGAAGCCAGCCGAACGGTCGGACTCCAGCCACCTTCCGTCGCCTCGAGCGTTTGAACTTTCGGGTCGGCACGAAATGATGCCAATGCCTTCAATTGAAAGTCATCAAGATTGTGTGGAGGCCGCCCGGCGAAAGGATAGTCGGAAACAAATTCGTACCGGACAGTGTTGTCACGCGAACTCGTGAGACGCCCGATTTCCAGCGAGAACGTCGCTGGAATTGGTATCGCGCCAGCAACGTCGCGGTAGTTATTTGTCGCGGTGATTTTCGTATGCGGGTCGGCTTGGAGGATTCGCCCGACCACGTCATTGGCGTAGAACGTGCGAATGTCAGTTATGATCTTGCTGATGTCGTTCGCTTGACGTTCGGATAGTTGATGCGAGGACGACAGCAGCTGGAAGCGCCACTAGGAGAAGGATCACCGCGATCGCAGCCGGCCAGATGCGACGCTCCCGCACGCTGTTATTTCCCTCTGAAGCCGGTTGCGCGCTTGTCACAGCAATGACCCTAGGTTAGCTGAGGTTGCCGCGCAAGATTGCATGAATTAGTTCCGAGATTGTGTCGCTAAAGCGCGCGCTGGAATCGCGCACGTTACAAGGTATCTGAGTGCATCTTATGCGCCCGCGCATGCGGCAGCTTTGTGCATAGCGGCCATGGGGCGAACTTTGCCTCCGCCTGGAAGCAGACATTGCAGTTGACCCCGCTGGAGGTCGTGGTCGCGCCACTAAACGACATTCAGACGAAGCCGGCGGAAGGTCCCCCTATGCGCGCCCTCAGCGGCATAGCACCGACAGCGGCCACGGCCTCGTGAGTGGCGATGGCGACCGCGGCAACGCTCGGTAGTCGCCGCTGCCTTGGGGCCTTGGTCCCAAGATAAAATCCAGGCCGGAACTGTGCTAGGATGGCCGCCGCGGCGCGACTTGTCGTACTTCAAAGCGCTCAGGAACGATTGTCATGCTCAATCCAATCTCCATCATGGCCGACCGGCTTGGCGACAATCTGTCAGAACTCTATCTCCAGTATTTCTCGCATCGCAATCCGGAATATGCGAGCTACATAGGCGGGGCGGCCCGCCTTGTCCTGGAGCGCATTGGCAATTCGAACGCCCTCTATCACAACATCGAGCACACGCTGATGGTTACGCTCGCTGGCCAGCAGATCATCCGCGGCCGGCTGCTTTCGGAATCCCTGACCCCCGATGACTGGCTGCATTATACCTGCGCGCTGCTTGTCCACGACATTGGCATGGTGCACGGCGTGTGCGAGGGCGACACCGAGGACAGCTTCGTCATTAACGAGGCCGGCGACCGCTATACGCCACCGCGCGGCGCCTCCGACGCTGTGCTTGCGCCCTATCATATCGAGCGCGCCAAGATCTATGCGCGCCAACGTTTTGCTTCCTCGAAGTTCATCAACGAGGACCGCATTGTCGAGGCGATCGAGATGACGCGCTTTCCGGTACCGAACGATCCGGCCTACCAGGTCACCAACACCGAACCGGCGCTGGTCAGGGCCGCGGACCTGATCGGCCAGCTCGCTGATCCCTTCTACCACCGCAAGCTGCCGGCGCTGTTTGCCGAGTTCTCTGAGATCGGGATGGTGGAAAAGCTCGGCTGCAAGACCGCCGCCGATCTCGGCGCCATCTTCACCGATTTCTTCACGCTGCAGGTCGAGCCCTATATCGGCGACGCGATCCGCTATCTGGAGCTGACGACCGAAGGCAAGCAGTGGATCGCCAACCTCCACAGCAACCTCTTCCAGTCCGGGCATCGCCCGGCCAGGATCGGGCCGTTCCCCGGCGTTTTGCAGCCGGCCTCGGCGGGCTTTTCGGTGATAGCTTAAGAGCCGGGGATCGTTTCCTTTTCCACCGGTGCCAAGCCGGCAGAGGTTGCATGCAACGGCTGTCGACGAAGATGAACGCCGGGGTCGAGTGCCTTAACCCGATCGCGAGTGAAGAAGGTCCGCCATTGTTCTTCCCTGGCCACAAGCGGACTTACTGCTCCACTAGCTGCCGAGCAGCAGACGCACTCGACCGAGAGTCTAGCACCTGGTCTGAGATCGGTCGGGTCCAAGCCAATTTCCGCCCGCCGCGCTCTACGCTATTGCAAGACGTTCAAATTTGAGCTTCCGCACTCATGCTTTGTCGAGAGTATCTCCGTAAGTTTCAGCCGTTCTGAATCGCCACGGCGACGATGACGACGAAATAGGAGAACGCAATGACTCGCAATCACGTTGAACGTCTTGCAGAGTTCAGGGAAATCCTGGTCGCGACTCGACGCGAAGGAGTCCGTAACGTGCACCATACTCGCGACGCAATGCGGGCAAGTGGCTTTCAGATCGGGGACAGCGACGGCTCCAGCTACGGAGCCGAACTAAAGGCGCTCCAAGAGGAAATTGAGGCAGTCGATCGCGCCATCGAAGACGAGAAGCGGTTGGCCTTGGCCCTCGAGAGCGCTGCTCAAACCCGCCGACCGACTAAACCGAGAATCGTGAAGGGAACATAGAGTCAGGTACGGCCCTTGGCGCCCGCCGCGTCGATAGCTTGCGGTATGGTGTCGGGCTCGTCGCCGCCGTGGTGCAGCGCCCTGACCCGCCGACTTCGGGATGGCCTGCCGAAAAGACTCTATTCGGCCGAACCGCTGTCGGGCAGTTGCATGTCGGTGACGACGTTCTCGCCATTCGTCACGTCATAGGCAATCACGATATCCATCCCCGGCTTCAGGGCATCGAGATCGGTTTCGGCATTCAGCTTATAGGATTTGCCGTCTTCGAGCGTCAGCGTCAGCGCGTCCTTGTCGACCTTCTTGATCAGGCCCTCGGTCTGGCCGGCGAAGGCGGCGGTGGAAATCAGCAATGTCGCGGCAACGGCGCCTATCAGGATACGCATCATCGTCCTCTTATCATTGCGCCGGCGGGGTGGCGGCGAGGGTTCAACAGACCGGTTAACGGAAGCAGAAACCAACCGAATGTGTCAAAACTAAATCCGCCGGATCACAGTTTGACCACCGTGGAAAACGCCAATAGAAGGCAGGATACGGCGCTGCGCGTCCGCTTGGACGGGCTGGGGCGCCGTAGCACTTTTGATTTTGCGCATGGTCCTTTCCGAAATCGCTCCGATTTTCGGGTTCATGCGCTAAGCCGGCTCCGCTGCCGGGCAGGGTCACTTTCATGTCGCACAACACGTTCGGCCATCTCTTCCGCGTCACCACCTGGGGCGAAAGCCATGGCGCCGCACTTGGCTGTGTGGTCGACGGCTGTCCGCCCGGCATCCGCTTCACGCGTGGCGATATCCAGGCCGAGCTTGACAAGCGCCGCCCCGGCCAGTCACGTTTTGTGACGCAGCGTCGCGAACCCGACGAGGTCAAGATCCTCTCCGGCTTCATCCTCGACGAGGACGGCGAGACGATGGTCACCACCGGCACGCCGGTGTCGATGCTGATCGAGAATGTCGACCAGCGCTCCAAGGACTATGGCGAGATCGCCCGCCAGTACCGGCCGGGCCATGCCGACTACACCTATGACGTCAAATACGGCCTGCGCGACTATCGCGGCGGCGGCCGCTCGTCGGCCCGCGAGACGGCGGCGCGGGTGGCGGCCGGAGCCTTGGCCCGCAAGGTCGTACCCGGCATGGTGGTGCGCGGCGCGCTGGTGTCGATGGGCGAGAAAGAAATAGACCGCGCCAACTGGAACTGGAATTTCATCGGTGACGCCGAAAATCCGTTCTTCACCCCGGATCCGGCATCGGTGGCGGTCTTCACGCAGTATCTCGACGGTATCCGTAAGTCGGGCTCCTCGGTCGGCGCCGTCATCGAGATCGTCGCCGACGGCGTTCCCGCGG
Source organism: Mesorhizobium sp. STM 4661 (assembly GCF_000359125.1). Taxonomy (GTDB): domain Bacteria; phylum Pseudomonadota; class Alphaproteobacteria; order Rhizobiales; family Rhizobiaceae; genus Mesorhizobium. Next base: position 15,278 of record NZ_CAAF010000038.1, read on the forward strand.
GCCTCGGCGCGCCGATCTATGCCAAGCTCGACCAGGACATCGCTTCGGGGCTGATGTCGATCAACGCCGTCAAGGGCGTCGAGATCGGCAACGGCTTCGAGGCCGCACGTATCACCGGCGAACAGAATGCCGACGAGATGCGCATGGGCAATGATGGCAAGCCGGTCTTCCTGTCCAACAACGCCGGCGGCATCCTTGGCGGCATCTCGACCGGCCAGGCGATCGTCGCGCGCTTCGCCGTCAAGCCGACCTCGTCGATCCTGACGCCGCGAAAGTCGATCGACAAGGACGGCAACGACGTCGAGATCATGACCAAGGGCCGGCACGACCCATGTGTCGGCATCCGCGCCGTGCCGATCGGCGAGGCGATGGTTGCCTGCGCCATCGCCGATCACTATCTGCGCCATCGGGGACAGACGGGGCAGGGAATAGGCAGTAGGCAGTAGGCAGTAGGCAGTACGTCAGCCTGCCCGCCGGCGCAGCCATTTTTTCCTTTCCCCTACTGCCTTACTGCCCTACTCCCTATTCCCTGCGAGCGAAGCGAGCCAATGCCTTACGACCAGAAGAAAATCGTCGAAGCCCTGCGCGCCTTCGAGCGCGGCGAGATCGTCGTCGTCATGGACGATGACGGGCGCGAGAACGAGGGCGACCTGATCGTCGCCGCCGTCCACTGCACGCCGGAAAAGATGGCCTTCATCGTCCGCAACACCTCCGGCATCGTCTGCACGCCGATGCCGCGCGAGGAAGCCAAGCGGCTCAATCTGCAGCCGATGGTCGCCGACAATGATTCGGCCCACACCACCGCCTTCACCGTCAGCGTCGATTTCAAGCATGGCACCACGACCGGCATTTCGGCCGACGACCGCACGCTGACCGTGCGCAACCTCGCCAACGGCAACGTTGGCGCTTCCGACTTCGTCCGCCCCGGCCACATCTTTCCGCTGATCGCTCGCGAAGGCGGCGTGCTGATGCGTTCGGGCCATACTGAGGCTGCGGTCGACCTCTGCAAGCTCGCCGGCCTGCCGCCGATCGGTGTCATTTCCGAGTTGGTCAACGATGACGGCACCGTCAAGCGCGGCCCGCAGGTGCAGGCTTTTGCCGAGGAGCATGGCCTGAAGCAGATCTCGGTCGCCGACCTCATCGCCTACCGCCAGCGCAAGGAAACGCTGGTCGAGCGCGTCGCTTGCTCAGACATCGAGACGGCAGGTGGCAAGGCGCAGGTCTTCACCTACACGCTGCCCTGGGATTCGATGCACCATGTGGCGATCGTCTTCGGCGACATCCGCGACGGCGAGGACGTGCCGGTGCGGCTGCATTCAGAGGATGTCGTGAGCGACGTCTTCGGCACCAGCCACCGGCTGGACGGCATCATGAAGGCGATGGGCGAGCGCAAGCGTGGCGTCATCGTCTATCTGCGCGAGGGCTCGGTCGGTGTCGCCCATCAGGAGCGCAAGCGGCCGGCTGCCGGCGACCGTGAAGACCATGAAGAGGCGCGGCGCCGCGAGAACGAGTGGCGCGAGATCGGGCTTGGCGCCCAGATCCTGAAGGATCTAGGCATCTCCTCGATCAACCTGATCGCCTCGCGCGAGCGCCACTATGTCGGTCTCGAAGGGTTTGGCATCCACATCGCCAGGACCGAGATTCTCTAGACACCCGGATCCAATCGTCAAATGCGTCCGGTCCCAACCGGGACCGGACGCATCGGTGACTATTCCGCGGGAACAGCAGCTGCATCGCATGTGGCCATATCGCAATCCGACGTTGCCAGGCTGCGCATGCCGAGCAGCACGGTGGCGAGTGCGATTGCGCCCGACGCCACCGAAACCCAGAATCCGTTCTGAGCGCCGAACGCGTCCACCACCGCGCCGGCGGCGAAGGAGCCTAGCGCCATGCCGATGCCGATGCCGGTCATCACCCAGGTGACGCCCTCGGTCAGCATCGCTTCCGGCACGTGCCGCTCGATCAGGCCGAATGCCGTGATGAAGGTCGGCGAGATCGCCATGCCGCTGATGAAGACCGCCAGTGCCAGAAGAGGCACCGTGTCGGCGACGAGCAATGGCAGCGTGGTGAGCGCGATGATGGCGATCGCGATGGCGAGCTGACGTTGCAGTGGCGCTTTCAGGCTCAGGGCGCCGACGATGATGCCGACGACGAACGATCCCAGCGCGTAGACGCCGATAACGAGGCTGGCAGCGCCCGGCTGGCCAAGCTCCTTGGTGATCGCCACGGTGCTCACCTCCGTGGTCGCGAAGGTCGCGCCGATGAAGATCAGGGCGAAGGTGATGATCTGAACCGGCCGCAGGCGGATTGCCGAGCCGCGCGAACCATGTTCCACCGGTCGCACTTGCGGCTCGGTCGAGCGCTGCAGGATGAAAGCCATCGAGCCGAAGGCGAGGAACAATGTGCTCGCAAGCATTCCCGCTTCGGGGAACAGGGCGACACTCAGCCCCACTGATAGCGATGCTCCGGCAACATAGACCAGTTCGTCCGCCGTCGACTCGAAGGCGAACGCGGTGTTCATCTCGGGGCGACCGCGGAAAATTTCGGTCCAGCGCGCACGCACCATTGCGGGAATGCTGGGCATGGCGGCGGCCAGCAGCGCTGACACGAACAGCGTCCATATCGGCCAGTCCTGGTTGGCCGCCGCGATCAGTATCGCGAAAGCGAGCACGGAAATAACAGTGGTGGGCACCACAATCCGTGTCTGGCCAAGGCGGTCCACCAGCCTTGATACCTGCGGCGCGACGACAGCGTTGGCCAGCGCGTATGTCGCGGAAACGGCGCCGGCCAGCCAATATTCGCCGTGCGTCTGTGACAGCATCGCGACGATCCCGATCGGAGCCATGGCCATTGGCATCCGCGCTACGAAGCCGGCGGCCGCGAAGCCCTTTGCTCCGCTTGCCTTGAAGATTTCGCGATAGGGGTTGGGCATGGGAAAGCTCCTGGCTTTTTGAGGTGGAGCCACTTATATACGTGGCGTATGCTAACTGAGATAGATACATACGAAGCGTATGTCAATTAATATACGCGGCGTATGTGAAGGAAAAAGTGAATGGCGCACAGACCGCGCAAAGAGATGATCGCCGAGACTCGCGCCAAACTGGTCGCCGCGGCGCGCCAAGCCTTCGGCACGGTCGGCTACGCCGAAGCCTCGATGGACGACTTCACCGCCTCGGCCGGACTGACACGCGGCGCGCTCTATCATCATTTCGGCGACAAGAAGGGGCTTCTGCAGGCTGTCATCGCCGAGATCGATGCGGAGATGGCTGCGCGGGTGAACGAAGTGGCGGCGAGGGCGCCGACCCGCTGGCGGCATTTCGTCGACGAATGCACCGCTTACATCGAGATGGCGCTGGAGCCGGAAATCCAGCGCATCATGTTCCGCGACGGCCCGGCAGTGCTGGGCGATCCGGCGCAATGGCCGAATGCCAATGGCTGCGTCGCCTCCATGACGGACAACCTCACCCGGCTGCAGCAGGACGGCGTGGTCGTGGCTGATCTCGACCCGGAGACCACGGCGCGGCTGATCAATGGCGCGAGCAGCCAGGCCGCGCAGCGGATCGCAAATTCGCAAGACCCCGAAGCGACGTCGAGGAAAGCGGTGGCGGCATTCAAGCAGTTGCTGGAGGGGCTGCTCAAAAAGCAAGGTCCGCAGCCGGTCTGAAGTCTCATCGGCGGCTCGGCGCACGGTAATGGGCAGTTGGTGCGTCGGCCTTGCAAGAAGCCGGTCGTCTAAACGTTCAAGGGTTCGCCGGCGGGAAGTTGGGACAGTTACGCGACAATTCGGCCCATGCCTTGTCCAGTTCAAATTTCGACTGGCTTGTCTCAATTTTCGTTGCTGTCGCGTTGTCGATGAAGTTGCTTTCGGCGCGCATGACCTGGAAAGCTCCCCCTGAAGGTTGCTGATAGAGCACTACATATCCACAGTGCCGGTCGATCTTCTCAAACTTCGTGGCTACATCGACCGCTGCATAAATGCCCGGAAAGGGAGCACCCGCCGGGTCTTTAAGCCACGTGAATTTGAGTAATCGCCGTTCCAGCAGCGGACCAGCCTGGGAATGGAACTGTTCGCTTTGCTCTGTGAAAGCAGTCACTGGGATTGACGCCTTGGCGGCATCACTCATCATTTCATATGCCCGCTTGGAGTCGCCGTTATCGAGCAAGAAGAAATAGCGATCAATTGCTCGTGTCGCATCCAGAACCGAACCCGGAGACGGCGTCCACTCTTGCGAACGTGTAGGTTGGCCCCCGATCAAAGTCGAAACGACCAGCGCAATGAAAGCTACGGTTGCACGCATCATCGGGCCATCCTCGCAGCCCCTCTAACCGGCCGCAACCCATCAAGGTCGATAGAACATAATTTTAAGCTGACCCACCACCCTGCGTTGTCCGAGATTGACAATTTCAGGCCCAGGATCATCCTCTGTGTCCATCTCTGAGGGGGGATTCGGGCTATGTGGGATTTCCAGATCGGCAGGTCGGTGTCCATCATGATGCGGACATGGCCCTTCATCGTCTTTCGCATGATCGTCTATTTCGGCATCACGCTGGCCTATATCGTGGCGACCGGCACGGGCGCCGGCGTCGGTTATGGCGTCGGCCACGTCTCCACCGATCCCGACGGGCCGCTGTCGTTTGCCTTGTGGGGCGGCGTGGTCGGGTTCGGCGTCGTTTCGATCGCCGTCTACTGGATACGCGAATACATCCTCTACATCGTCAAGGCCGGCCATATCGCCGTCATGGTCCATTTGATCGACGGCCAGCCTGTGCCCGGCGGCCAGAATCAGATCGCTTATGCCAGGGATGTCGTGAAAGAGCGTTTCGCCGAGGCCAACATTCTTTTCGTGCTCGATCAGTTGGTCAAGGGCGCCATCCGCGCCGTCACCGGCCTCATCGGCGGCATTGCCGCGTTCCTGCCCATTCCCGGGCTCGGCGGTCTGGTCAGCTTCATCAACACGGTGATCCGCCTGTCGCTGACCTATGTCGACGAGATTATCCTCGGCTACAACATCCGCACCAATTCCGCCTCGCCCTTCGAGACGGCGCGCCAGGGTGTCGTGCTCTACGCGCAGAACGGCAAGACCATGGTCAAGAACGCCATCTGGCTGGCGGTGATCATGTGGGGCATTTCCTTCGTCATTTTCCTGCTGATGCTGGCGCCGGCCGGCGCCATCCTCTGGTTCATGCCGGGGCAGCTCGGCGGCTGGGCCTTCGTGCTGGCCATCGTCTTCGCCTGGGCCTTCAAGGCGGCCTTCATCGAACCCTTTGCCATCGCCTGCCTGATGCAGGTTTATTTCAAGGTGATCGAGGGCCAGGTGCCCGATCCCGACTGGGACCAGAGGCTGGCCGAGGCTTCCTCGAAGTTCAGGGAACTCCGGGACAAGGCGCTGGCGTCGTTTGGCGGCTCCCGCTGGACCCAGCCGACGCCTGGCACCTGACCTTGTCTTGTTCTAAACCCTGTTGAACGTCGTCCTTTCCCGGCGCGAAAACATGGTCAAAGCGGCCGGGCGCGCCTATATCGGGACATGGTTACACGGCTCTACACTCACCCGATCTTTCTCGAACACCTGACACCGCCCGGTCATCCGGAGCGACCCGACCGCTTGCGCGCCATCGAACGCGTGCTCGATGACGAAGCCTTCGCGGCACTCGATCGTGCCGAGGCGCCGGAAGGCGACGAGGCTACCATTCTCTACGCACACCCCCAGGAATTCGTCGAACGCGTCCGCACAGCGATACCGGACACCGGCATCGCCCGTATCGACGCCGACACCACCGCCAGTCCAAAGAGCTGGCAGGCGGTCGTGACGGCGATAGGCGCCGCCAACGCCGCTGTCGACGACGTTTTCGAGGGCCGCGCCGCTAACGTCTTTGTCGCAGCCCGGCCGCCCGGCCACCACGCAGAGAAGACCACGGCCATGGGTTTCTGCTTTTTCAACACCGCGGCGATCGCGGCGCGCTACGCGCAGAGGAAGCATCAGGCCGAGCGAGTCGCCATCGTCGACTGGGACGTCCATCACGGCAACGGCACGCAGGACATTTTCTGGGACGACCCGTCGGTGCTTTATTGCTCGACGCATCAGATGCCGCTTTATCCTGGCACTGGCGCCAGGAGCGAAACCGGCGCCGGCAACATCGTCAACGCGCCGCTCGCGCCGCGCACCGGCAGCGAAATGTTCCGCGACGCCTTCCTGTCGCGCGTCTTGCCGGCGCTCGACAATTTCGCGCCCGACCTCATCATCATCTCGGCCGGTTTCGACGCGCACCACCGCGATCCGCTGGCCGAGATCAACCTGACCGAGGACGATTTCGACTGGGCGACCGGCCAACTGCTGGAACGCGCCGGGCGCCACAGCGGCAATCGGCTCGTCAGCCTGCTGGAGGGCGGCTACGATCTGCAGGGATTGGCATTTTCGGTCGCCTCCCATGTCGGGCGACTGATGAAAGGATGAGGAATGGCTGGCGAAGCGAATGAAGACGTCAAGGCGATGAGCTTCGAACAGGCGCTCGACGCGCTGGAGAAGATCGTCGATGATCTGGAGCGCGGCGACGTGCCGCTCGACCAGTCGATCCGCATCTATGAGCGCGGCGAGGCGCTGAAGGTGCATTGCGACCGGCTCTTGAAGGCGGCCGAGGACAAGGTCGAGAAGATCAGGCTGTCGCGCGACGGCAAGCCTGTCGGTACCGAACCGCTGGATGCGGACTGAGGCGCGGCCTCGAATGACAATTTTGCCTTTTTGGACATGATCATGATTGAGGATAAGACTCATCCCGATTGAAACGGCTCCAGGACGAGAGGAGATTGCAAACGATGTGCAGAAACATCAAGACCCTGTTCAATTTCGATCCGCCGGCAACCAATGACGAGGTCCACGATGCCGCACTTCAGTTTGTCCGCAAGCTGAGCGGAACGACGCGGCCGTCGAAACACAACCAGCACGCGTTCGACCACGCCGTAAAGGCCATTGCCGCATCGGCGCGCGAATTGCTCGACAGCCTCGAGACCTCGCAGCATCCGCGCAATCGCGAAGAGGTGGCGGCCAAGGCGAAGGCCAAATCCGCACTCCGCTTCGCCTGAGGAGACCGTATGAGCTTCTTCCCTGGAAATGACCCGCAGGCCGGCGATGCCTTCGCCAGCGACCAGATCGAATTGATGGTCATTCCAAACGCCAGGGACATTGGCGGCTTCCAGGTTCGCCGTGCTCTGCCGACCGCGAAGCGCCGGCTGGTCGGGCCTTTCATCTTCTTCGACCGCATGGGTCCGGCCATCCTGCGGGCCGGCCAGGCGCTCGACGTGCGTCCCCATCCGCATATCGGCCTGTCGACGGTCACCTACCTGTTCGACGGCAAGATCAGGCACCGCGATTCGCTCGGCACCGAAATGGTGATCCAGCCGGGCGACGTGAATCTGATGACCGCCGGCCGCGGCATCGTCCATTCCGAGCGTACGCCGGAGGAGTTGCGCGGCGCGCCGATGTCGGTCTCCGGCCTGCAGACATGGCTGGCGCTGCCTGACGGCAAGGAAGAGGTCGCGCCGGTCTTCGAGAACACGGCCGCATTGCACCTGCCCGAAATCGATGCCGATGGTGTCAGCGGCCGCATCGTTATCGGCGCGTTTTCCGGGCTGCGGTCTCCGGTAAGCACGGCCTCGGAGACGCTCTATGCCGATATAAAACTGGCGCCCGGCGCCAGCGTGAAAATCCCGGCCGACGCCGAAGAGCGCGCCATCTATACGCTTGAAGGCGAGGTTTCGATCTCCGGTGACCGCTTTCCGGCTGAGCGGCTGCTGGTGTTCCGGCCCGGCGACGAGATTGTCGTGTCGTCGGAAGGCGGCGCTCATTTCATGTTGTTTGGCGGCGCCTCGCTCGGCTCAAAGCGCTATATCTGGTGGAATTTCGTGTCATCGTCGAAGGAACGCATCGAACAGGCGAAAGAAGAATGGAAGACGGGGCGCTTCGATATCGTTCCTGGAGATGAGAAAGAATTCATTCCTTTGCCGGACAATTAGAATGCGGCCTCTTCGGTGCACAGGGCACTTTAACACTTTGTATCCGCGCCGCGTCACTGACACGCATTTACATTCGTCGGCCATCGGCCTATCTCGCGATGAACAAAAAGCCCGAGCAGGCCGGTAACCAGTGAACGCAAAGCCCGATACGCCGCTTCTTGACAAGGTCCGCATTCCGGCCGACCTCAGGACGCTTGCCGAAAGCGAGCTGCCGCAGGTGGCGTCCGAGCTTCGCGCCGAGTTGATCGACGCCGTGTCTCACACCGGCGGACATCTTGGCGCCGGCCTTGGCGTGGTCGAACTGACGGTTGCGCTGCACTATGTCTTCAATACGCCGGATGACCGCCTGATCTGGGATGTCGGCCATCAGGCCTATCCGCACAAGATCCTGACCGGCCGCCGCGACCGCATCCGTACCTTGAGGCAAGAGGGCGGCCTCTCCGGCTTCACCCGGCGCGCCGAGAGCGAATACGACCCGTTCGGCGCCGCACACTCCTCGACCTCGATTTCCGCCGGCCTCGGCATGGCGATGGCGCGCGACCTCTCCGGCGGCCGCAACAATGTCATTGCCGTCATCGGCGACGGCGCCATGTCGGCCGGCATGGCCTATGAGGCGATGAACAATGCCGGTGCGCTCGATGCCCGCCTCATTGTCATCCTCAACGACAACGACATGTCGATTGCCCCGCCGACGGGCGCGATGAGCGCCTATCTGGCCCGCCTTGCCTCCGGCAAGACCTATCTGGGCCTGCGCGATTTCGGCAAGAAGCTGACCTCCTATCTCGGCGAACGCGCCGACCGCGCCATCAAGCGGGCGGTCGAGCACGCACGCGGCTACGTCACCGGCGGCACGTTGTTCGAGGAGCTTGGATTCTACCATATCGGCCCGATCGACGGGCACAATCTCGAGCATCTGATCCCGGTGCTGAAGAACGTCCGCGACAATGCCGACGGCCCGGTGCTGATCCATGTCGTGACCCAGAAGGGCAAGGGCTACGGGCCGGCCGAGGCCGCACCCGACAAGTATCACGGGGTCAACAAGTTCGACGTCATCACCGGCGCGCAGGCCAAGGCGCCGGCCAACGCGCCAAGCTACACCAAGGTCTTTGCCGAAAGCCTGATCCAGGAGGCCCGGGAGGACGACCGTATCGTCGCCGTCACCGCCGCCATGCCGAACGGCACTGGTCTCGATCTCTTCGGCGAGGTGTTCCCGACAAGGACCTTCGATGTCGGCATTGCCGAGCAGCATGCGGTGACCTTCGCCGCCGGGCTGGCCACCGAGGGTTACAGGCCCTTTGCCGCGATCTATTCGACCTTCCTGCAGCGTGCCTACGACCAGGTCGTCCATGACGTGGCGATCCAGAGCCTGCCGGTGCGCTTTCCGATCGACCGCGCCGGCTTCGTCGGCGCCGATGGCGCGACCCATTGCGGCGCCTTCGACACGACCTTTCTGGCGACGCTGCCCGGTTTTGTCGTCATGGCGGCGGCCGATGAGGCGGAACTGCGCCACATGGTGCGCACCGCGGCAAGCTATGATGACGGCCCTATCGCCTTCCGTTATCCGCGCGGCAACGGCGTTGGCGTCGACATGCCGGAGCGCGGCTCCGTGCTCGAAATAGGCAAGGGCCGCATCGTCAGGGAAGGCACCAAGGTCGCGTTGTTGTCCTTCGGCACCAGGCTGCAGGATTGCCTGGCTGCCGCGGAGGAACTCGGCGCCGCAGGGCTTTCAACCACGGTTGCCGACGCCCGTTTTGCCAAGCCGCTCGATGAGGACATGATCCGGCGGCTGGCGCGCTCGCACGAGGTGCTGGTGACCGTGGAAGAAGGCGCGGTCGGCGGCTTCGCCAGCCACGTGCTGCAATTCCTGGCGCATGAGGGATTGCTGGAGAGCGGCCTGAAGGTGCGCCCGCTGGTGCTGCCCGACGCGTTCACCGATCATGCCAAGCCCGAAAAGATGTATGCCGACGCCGGGTTGGACTCGGCCGGCATCGTGCGTACGGTCTTCGTCGCCCTTGGGCACGCCGCCAGCGCGCAACGCGCCTGAATCAAAATCTCAACTGCTTGAATCAATTTGCCGGCGAACAATGGTAACCTGTTGTTCACGCTGCCGTTTGGCGTTTTGCTTACCCTGTCTCTTGGCCGTTTTTCAACGGCGCCCTGCTAAAGTTTGATCAGGCAGGGAGACCAATACAATGAGAACGCTTCTGTGTGGCGTGGCGCTTTTGGCTGTCTTCGCCACGCCGGCCGTGGCCGAAACGCCCTATGACCGCAATCTCGAAAAGGCGGCAGTGGGCATCGTTGCCGGCAAGATCGGCGATATCCGCGGCGGCTTTTCCTACAAGCAGGTGCCGCAATTGGTCGTCGTTCCCGAAGCCGCGTCGACGACGCCTGTCTCCACCGAGCGCCCGCGCCGGCAAGCTTCCGGCGACGAGGGCGATGGTCTGGCCCCGGCTGTCGAACGACAGGTTTCACGGACTATCTTCTAGAAAGCGACATGCACGAAACAAAAAATCAGAACCAAATGTCGCGCACGCAGCGGCCATCGCTCGGCAGGTCCTCGAATGTGTCGAGACCATCGAAATGATCGATAGGGAGGTCGACGACGGCCTCCGGCGGCGCCAGCCTCACATTGACGGCGATTCGCGTGCGACCGCTGGCACTGGGGCGCAGGCCGCGCCAGGCCAGGACGCAAGCACAGGTCGGACAAAACAGGATCTCGAGTACGGGTGCATCCTTGCCGGCGCGCGTATAGGAACGAAGCGGCCCCGCAACGCGTATGCGCTCGTCGACATAGTCGTAGGCCCAGAGCACGCCATAGCGGCGGCAAAGCGTGCAGTTGCAGGCTGTGATCGAGCCGGGATCCCCCTCCAGCGTCCAGTGGGCCGCGCCGCAATTGCAGGTTCCCGTCAGCATTCGTCCTCCTTCGCCTTGCCTGAGCAAGAGGCGTCTTGCCCTCACATTTTGCCGGACTGGGTGCGATATTCAACACGCCATGGGCCGGTCTGCGTTCTCTCGCTCCAATATCCTTGCCTTCGTGGCCGGCTTTCGCCAGAGAAGGTCGATGAATTCCCCCGTGCCAGCCAGCATACGCCAGCGGCTTGACGAACTGCTCGTCGCGCGCGGGCTGTTTCCCAGCCGCTCGCGCGCCCGCGACGCCATCGAGCGCGGCACCGTGACGGTCGACGGCGTCGTCGCACGCAAGCCCGGCCAGACGGCCTTGCCCGATTGTCGCATCGGCATCGACGATCCGGCCCAGGGCTATGTTTCGCGCGCTGCGCTGAAGCTGATCGCCGGGCTCGACCATTTCCGCCTCGATCCCTCAGGCCGCGAAGCGCTCGATGTCGGCGCCTCGACCGGTGGCTTCACCCAGGTGCTGCTCGAACGCGGCGCGGCGCATGTCACGGCGATCGATGTCGGCCATGGCCAGATACATCCGGACATTTCTGGCGATCCGCGTGTCACCGTCATCGAGGGGCTCAACGCTCGTGAACTGCTGGCTAATGATCTTGCCGGCCGTGTTCCGGATTTCATCGTCTGCGATGTCAGCTTCATTTCGTTGAAGCTGGCCTTGCCGCCGGCGCTCGAACTGGCCGGGAGAGGTGCCCGCGCCGTGCTGCTGGTCAAGCCGCAGTTCGAGGCCGGCCGCGCGGCGATCGGCAAGGGCGGCTTGCTGAAGGATCCCTACGATGCGGCGCGCGTTGCCGGCCTGCTCGGGGATTGGCTGGACGCCATTCCCGGCTGGCGCTCGCTGGGGCTGAATCTGTCGCCTATCGAAGGCGGCGACGGCAATCGTGAGTTCCTGCTCGCCGGGATCAAGGACCGATGAGCGCGCGCTTCACCATCGCAAGGCTGGGCTCCCAGGGCGACGGTGTCGCCGAGACCGACAGCGGCGAGGTTTTCATTCCCTTCACGCTGCCTGGCGAAACCGTCACCGCCGCGCGCGAAAAGGATCGCGCCACGCTGATGTCGGTACTGGAGGCCTCGCCGCTTCGGATCGACCCGGCCTGCCGGCATTTCACCGAATGCGGCGGCTGCGCCCTCCAGCATCTGGAAGTGGAAGCCTATCGTCTGTGGAAGCGCGACAAGGTCGTGCACGCGCTGAAGAGCAAGGGCATTGCTTGCGACATCGGCGCGCTGGTGCCGTGCGCGCCGCGGACACGCCGCCGTGTCGTCTTCAGTGCGCGGCGGACGGACGCCGGCATGCGGCTCGGTTTCGTCCGCTCGCTGTCGTCCGAAATCATTGCCATCGAGGAATGCCCGATCTCGCTGCCCGCCATCGTCGCCGCGCTCGACCGCTTGAAAGCCCTTGCCAGCCTGATCTGCGCAACGACCAAATCGTTCCACATGACGGTAACCGTGACCGGCTCCGGCCTCGATGTCGCGGCTCACGAGTCCGGCAAGCTCGGCGAGAACCAGCGCCGCGTCGCCTCCAACTTCGTCATCGCCGAGGGGCTGGCCAGGCTGTCGGTCGACGGCGAGATCATCGTCGAACCGAAAAAACCGGTCGTGCTGTTCGGTGGTGTCGCCGTCGCGCTGCCGCCGGGCGCCTTCCTGCAGGCCACCGAGGCCGCCGAGCAGGCGATGGCCGGCATCGTCGGCCTGCATTTGTCGCGCGCGAAAAAGGTGGCCGATCTCTTCGCGGGCTGCGGCAGCTTTGCGCTACGCCTGGCCGCGAAGTCGGAAGTCCATGCCGTGGAAGGCGATGCGCCGGCCCTTGCGGCGCTCGACCGCGCCTCTCGTTTCGCCAGCGGCCTGAAGCGGGTGACCAGCGAGCGCCGCGACCTGTTCAGGCGGCCGCTCACATTCAAGGAGTTGAATGTCTTCGACGGTCTTGTCTTCGATCCGCCGCGCGCGGGTGCGGAAGACCAGTCGAAGCAGATCGCCCGTTCCGATGTGCCGCTGGTCGCCGCGGTGTCCTGCAATCCAGTGACGCTGGCCAGGGACCTGCGCATCCTCATCGACGGTGGCTATGCCTTGAAAAGCGTGACGCCGATCGACCAGTTCCTGTGGTCGCCACATGTCGAGGCCGTGGCGCTGCTGGAGAAGCCGAGGCGAAGGCGTTAAAGCGCGTCGCGTTGAACGGCTTTGCGAGATGCGCTCTAATTCTTGTTTTTTGCATGTTGCGTTTGCTGATCGAAACGGGCATATTACACTCTAGGGTAGAGGGGAAGAATAATGTTTTCATCAGGGGTTGTGGCTGAGATTTTGGGCGCCGCTTTGTTCATGGCGGTCACCGGTGCGCTGACCGGCTGGCTTTTGAGAAAGGTCACCCGCATCGGGCTGTTACCATCCTATGCACTTGGCATCGCGGTCATGACATTTGTCGGCGCTGCGCTATATGCCTCCAGCCAGGACGGGGCTGTCAACTACCTGAGTGCCTGGATTAGGCAAGCGATCGGCGGTGTTGTCGGCTTCCTGATCCTCTATGCGACGTCGCGCAGATCTGTCAGCAAGACGTAGCCGCCGGCGGTGAGGCTTCAGGCCGACCTGTTGGCCGGGATGCCGCTACGCTTCTTGCACGCCGTGATATCCCGCCGCCTTCGCAGCCTTGACGAACTCACGGTCAAAGGTCGCGAAGTCAGCACAATGGGCGGACTTGCCCAGATGCAGTGCATCGGCGAAATCCATCCCCTTCTCCGAGAGGTCGAGCGCGGAAGACACGATCGCCCCGTCTTCTACATTCACCGTGGGAAGCCCACTAAACGCCCGTAGCGTACGGGCGATTTCGGGTGGCTCATAATCATAGGTGCTTCGCAACACCCAATCGACTTCCAAGATCACCGTGACGGCGACAAAGACCGGCTGGCTATCGATCAGCGACCGGGCGCGAGGAGACTGCGTCGGGTGATCGCCCGTCAGGTAGCGGACGATCAGGTTGGTATCAATCGCGAGCATGGCGCCGCCGTGCTTCGGCGAGTACCCCTGCATCCATTTCTTCCAGCATCTTCGGCCTTCCTCTATGGGGCAGGGATCCAAACACATCCTCTGGCCGCGTCTCGGCGAAGACTGGCGCAGGCCTCAGCAGCACGCCCTCCGGAGTATCCTCGACCAGAAGGCGTGTGCCGGCATCCCATTTCCTGCGTTTCCGGATCGCGCTGGGCAGAATGACCTGTCCCTTGGTCGAGACGGTGGTTATGAGCTTTTCCGCGGCGGCCATCTCGACTCATCCCTTAGATGTAAGGCAAATGTAAGATAGCTGTAGGACGCGTCAAATTCAAGGCGCAACTATGCCGCCTCGGCGCAATGGGGCAGGGCTGCCAGTTTGGGTGTTGGGACATCGCTATCGGAAGCACCAGTCTCCATCAAACCCTGGTGCCACCCACCGTCATCTGGTTCATCCTGAGATGCGGCTGGCCGACGCCGACTGGCACGCCCTGTCCGGCCTTGCCGCACATGCCGATGCCGGTGTCGAGCTTCATGTCGTTGCCGATCATCGAAACCCGGTGCATGGCGTCCGGCCCGTTGCCGATCAGCATGGCGCCCTTGATCGGCTGCGTCACCTTGCCATTCTCGATCATGTAGGCCTCGGTGCAGCCGAACACGAACTTGCCCGAGGTGATGTCGACCTGGCCGCCGCCGAAGGAGACGGCATAGATGCCGTTCTTGACCGAGGCGATGATCTCTTCCGGCTGCATGTCGCCTGCTGTCATGTAGGTGTTGGTCATGCGCGGCATCGGCTGGTGCGCGTAGCCCTCGCGCCGTCCGTTGCCGGTTGCATTCATGCCCATCAGCCGGGCGTTCTGGCGGTCTTGCATGTAGCCGACGAGCTTGCCGTCCTCGATCAGCAAATTGCGGGCCGAGGGCGTGCCTTCGTCGTCGACGGTGAGCGATCCGCGCCGTTCGGGCAAGGTGCCGTCGTCGACGACGGTAACGCCCTTCGCGGCCACCTGCTGGCCCATCAGGCCGGCGAAGGCCGAGGTCTTCTTGCGGTTGAAGTCGCCTTCCAACCCGTGGCCAACGGCCTCATGCAGCATGACGCCCGGCCAGCCGCTGGAGAGCACGATGTCGAACGTGCCGGCCGGCGCCGGGATGGCCTCGAGGTTGACCAGCGCCTGGCGTAGCGCCTCCTTGGCTGCGTGCTTCCAGCTCTCCTCGACCAGGAACTCGCCAAACGCCTTGCGCCCGCCCATGCCGTAGGAGCCGCTCTCCTGGCGGTCGCCATTGCCGACCACCACCGACACGTTGATCCTGACCAGCGGGCGGATGTCGCGCACCACCTGGCCGTCGGCGCGCACGATCTCGACATGCTGCCAGGAGGCGGCGAGCGAGGCCGTCACTTGCCGCACGCGCGGAT
This sequence comes from Mesorhizobium sp. STM 4661, assembly GCF_000359125.1. Classification (GTDB taxonomy): domain Bacteria; phylum Pseudomonadota; class Alphaproteobacteria; order Rhizobiales; family Rhizobiaceae; genus Mesorhizobium. The sequence goes on from NZ_CAAF010000038.1 coordinate 30,580, forward strand.
CCTCGGCGCGCAGCCACGCGTCGATTTCCTGAAGCAGCTTGGCCTTGGCCTCGAAGGAGGGCGAGGGGATAGGGTTTTCATCGCCATAGAGATGGCGGTTGGTGCGGGCGGGTGCGGCGGCAAGCGTGCCGGAATAGCCGCCCTTGACCGTTGAAACGGCGTCCGCCGCGCGCAGCAGCGAGGCTTCGGAAAGATCGCTGGAATGCGCGTAGCCGCTGGCCTCGCCGACAACCGCGCGCAGGCCAAAACCCTGGTCGGTGTTGAAATTGGCGGTCTTCAGCCGGCCATTGTCGAACATCAGCGCTTCGCTCTCGCTGTATTCGAGAAACAGTTCGCCGTCATCGGCGCCGTTGATGGTCTCGGCGACGATCTCCTTGATGCGATCGTCGGAAATGTCGAATTGGCCGATAAGGCTGTTCATGGCAGGTCCATTCTTGGGAAGATTGGTCGTCCTTTCCCCGATGTAGGCGCGAAGACAGGCTCAGACAATCGGCAATGACGCCAAAACAGGGCGACGATCGCCGTCGCCGGTGACGGGGCCAGTTCATCGTCAAGGGCTGCGGTGCGGAGTCCGAATTTCAGGGCAGGGCGGCGAAGCCGTCGGCAAAACCCTTGAGGTCGACCGGGATGCCGATGCCTTCTTCCGGCGTCTGGAAGACGATGAAAGTGGCCGACGTTCCGGTCTTCAACGTGTCGAGCAGCGGCTTTTCAAGAATGACCTCCGCATAGCAACCGTCCTGGAAGCAGCGCACGAAATAAGCCCGGCCGATATCCTTGCCGTCGACATTGAGGCCGAGCCCGTTGGGCAACAGCACGCCGAGCGGCGCCAGCACGCGCAGGATCTCGGCCTTGTTGTCGGCGGTGCGCAGCACGACGACGGAAAGCCCCATCTCGGGACGATCCTCGGCGACGACGTTCTGCATCATCACGCATTGTTCTGATGTGGCGCCGGCCGGCGTGTCGCAGATGATCGACCACGCCCCATGCGTCGACTTGACCGTGCCGCTTGGCTGCGCGGCGCTGGCCTGGCCGATCCCGGACAAGCCAATGCCAAACGCGGCGGCGAGAAAGATGACCTTCGCCAAGGTTCTCCAAAGCCAAGAGTTCATGACGGCTCCATTGCGAATCACGGCACTTTAAGCCGCGCCAAGGCCAAGTAAAGGACGAGACCGCTGCCGGTCTGCCCCGACCAAGGCAATTATGCGCTTTTCCGTGCCAATTTCGCCCGAATTGCGACCGTTCGATCCATAGCCTGGCTACAGCCCGCGAGGCGTGGCTGCGGATCGGGCTTCCGCGATTCTGGAAAGGGGCAGCCATTGCGAAGGCGCGGCCGCGCTTGCGCGCAAAAATGCCGCACGGGTTCCTCCGCTCCTTTCTTGCAGAGGGAAATAGAGTATGGTTTGAACCAGCCTTGGGACTGTCCGGGATTCCCGTCCCGGCCTGTTCGATAGTCTTGCGGTCCGATCGCGAGGAACTGGGAGATGATGAGGGCGATGAGAAAATTCCTGGCAGGCGCCAAATTCCTAGCAAGCGCCAATTTTCTGGCAAGTGTAGGCGCCGCAGCCACCTTGTTCGCTGGAGCGTCTGCCCATGCGGCCCAGCCGCAACCCTGGGAAACCACTTTTCAGCCTCCGGCGACCGACATCATGCGGCAGATCGAGTGGTTCGGGAACTATTCGATGTGGTTCGTCGTCCCGATCACCGGCCTGGTGCTTTTTCTGCTCGCCTACTGCATCTTCAGGTTCCGGGCGAGCGTAAACCCGGTTCCTTCCAAGACCAGCCACAACACGCTGATCGAGGTGATCTGGACCGTCGGGCCGGTCGTCATCCTGCTCTGCCTCGCCATTCCCTCGTTCCAACTGCTGACCGCGCAATACACGCCGCCGGAAGAAGCCAAGCTGACCATCAAGGCGACGGGAAACCAGTGGAACTGGGACTACGAGTACCAGACCGACAACACGCTTTCCTTCAACTCCGCGATCCTGCAGGATGCTGACCGCGCGGCGGCCGGCAAGGAAGATCGCGCGGTCTACCCGCGCCTGCTCGCTGTCGACAACGAGATGGTGGTGCCGGTCAACACGATGACCCGCGTGCTGGTGACGGCGACCGACGTGATCCACGCCTTTGCCATGCCGTCCTTCGGCATCAAGACCGACGCGGTTCCCGGCCGCATCAACGAGGTCTGGTTCAAGGCCGAGAAGGAAGGCCTCTATTACGGCCAGTGTTCGGAACTCTGCGGCAAGGACCACGCCTTCATGCCGATCGCGATCCGCGTCGTTTCCGACGCGCAGTACAACACCTGGCTGGCAGCGGCCAGGACCGACCTGCCCGGCGCCAACAAGGCGCTGATGGCCAAGGTCGACGGCTCAGACAAGGTAGCGGCCGCCGGCAACTGATGCCGCGGCCAGGAAAGATCAGGGAACGGAGCGGAACATGGCAGAAGCTGCAGCTCACGACGATCACGACCACAAGCCGTATCACGGCTGGGTCCGCTGGGTGTATTCGACCAACCACAAGGATATCGGTACGCTCTACCTGATCTTCGCCATCATCTCGGGCTGCCTCGGCGGCGCGCTTTCGGTCGTCATGCGCATGGAGCTGCAGGAGCCGGGCATCCAGATATTCACCGGCCTGGCGCAAATGGTCTACGGCATGAACGGCGACGCCGCCATCGACGGCGGCAAAAGCATGTACAACGCCTTCACCACCGCGCATGCGCTGATCATGATCTTCTTCATGGTCATGCCGGCGCTGATCGGCGGCTTTGCCAACTGGATGGTACCGATCATGATCGGCGCGCCTGATATGGCCTTCCCGCGCATGAACAACATCTCGTTCTGGCTGCTGCCGCCGGCGTTGATCCTGCTGCTCACCTCGATGTTCATGCCAAGCGCGCCCGGCGCCTACGGCGTCGGCGGCGGCTGGACGATCTATCCGCCGCTATCGACATCGGGTCAGCCTGGACCGGCGATGGATCTGGCCATCCTGTCGCTGCACATCGCCGGTGCTTCCTCGATCCTCGGCGCCATCAATTTCATCACCACCATCTTCAACATGCGCGCCCCTGGCATGACCATGCACAAGATGCCGCTGTTCGCCTGGTCGGTGCTGATCACCGCCTTCTTGCTGCTTCTGTCGTTGCCGGTTCTGGCCGGCGGCATCACCATGCTTTTGACCGACCGCAATTTCGGCACCACCTTCTTCACGCCGGACGGCGGCGGCGATCCGATCCTGTTCCAGCACCTGTTCTGGTTCTTCGGCCATCCTGAAGTCTACATCCTGATCCTGCCGGGCTTCGGCATCATCAGCCACATCGTCTCGACCTTTTCGAAAAAGCCGGTGTTCGGCTATCTCGGCATGGCCTATGCCATGGTCGCGATCGGCGCCGTCGGCTTCATCGTCTGGGCGCACCACATGTACACGACCGGCCTGTCGCTCGACACGCAGCGCTATTTCGTCTTCGCCACCATGGTCATCGCGGTGCCGACGGGCGTGAAGATCTTCTCCTGGATCGCCACCATGTGGGGCGGGTCGATTTCGCTGAAGACCCCGATGCTGTGGGCGATCGGCTTCATCTTCCTGTTCACCGTCGGCGGTGTCACCGGCGTCCAACTCGCCAATGCCGGTCTCGACCGCCCGCTGCACGACACCTACTTCGTCGTCGCGCACTTCCATTACGTGCTGTCGCTGGGCGCGGTCTTCGCCATCTTCGCCGGCTGGTATTACTGGTTCCCGAAGATGACCGGCTACATGTATTCGCCTGTCATCGGCAACACCCATTTCTGGGTCACCTTCGTCGGCGTCAACCTTGTCTTCTTCCCGCAGCATTTCCTCGGTCTTTCCGGAATGCCGCGCCGCTACATCGACTATCCGGATGCCTTCGCCGGCTGGAACATGGTGTCGTCCTACGGCTCCTACATCTCGGCCATCGGCGTTGTCATCTTCCTCTATGGCGTGTTCGAGGCTTTCCAGAAGAAGCGGGTGGCCGGCGCCAATCCATGGGGCGAGGGTGCGACGACACTCGAATGGCAACTGCCTTCGCCGCCGCCCTTCCACCAGTGGGAGCAACTGCCGAAGATCAAATAGGCGGCCGCCTGCGAATACGAAACCGCTGGCCCGCCGGCGGTTTTGGCCAACGGAATGATGGACTTAAAGTACGCATGGCCCTTGTCGACGAGAGATTGACTGACGAAGCGGGTTTCCGCATGTCGGAAGCGACGGCGGGCGATTTCTTTGCCCTGCTGAAGCCGCGCGTCATGTCGCTGGTGGTGTTCACGGCGTTTGTCGGCCTGGTCGCGGCGCCGGTGACCATCCATCCACTTCTGGCGGTGATCGCGATCCTGTCGATCGCTATCGGTGCCGGCGCCTCCGGCGCGCTCAACATGTGGTATGATGCCGACATCGATGCGGTGATGACCAGAACTGCCAGCCGTCCGGTACCGGCCGGCCGCATCCTGCCCGGCGAGGCGCTGAGCTTCGGCCTGGTGCTCTCGGTGATGTCGGTGATGACGCTCGGCGTGCTGGTCAACTGGCTGTCGGCCACGTTGCTCGCCTTCACCATCTTCTTCTACGCCGTCATCTACACGATGTGGCTGAAGCGCTGGACGCCGCAGAACATCGTCATCGGCGGCGCCGCCGGCGCCATTCCGCCCGTCATCGGCTGGGCGGCGGTGACCGGAACGGTCAGCCTGGAAAGCCTCATCCTGTTCCTGATCATCTTTTTGTGGACGCCGCCGCATTTCTGGGCGCTCGCTCTCTTCAAGTCCGAGGACTATGCCAGGGCCGGCATCCCGATGATGCCGAATGTCGCCGGCCAGGCATCGACCCGACGCCAGATCTTCGCCTACGCGCTGATCCTGGCGCCAGTGGGCGTGCTGCCATGGGTGCTTGGCTTCACCACGCCTGCTTATGGCATCGTCGCGGCCCTGCTGGGCGCCGGCTTCGTCTGGTACGCATGGAAGGTGCTGCGGATGGCGGAGGACGACCAGGTGATGAGACCGGCCAAAACCCTGTTCGGCTACTCGCTGCTTTATCTTTTCGCCATCTTCGCCGTCTATCTCGCCGATTGCGTTGTCGGGCGCGCGCTGGCGATCGGCGGAGCATGACCATGGTCGACAAGAACCTCGAACTCGTTTCGCTGACCGAACGTCAGCACAAGGCCCGGCGCAATCGTTCGGTCGCCATCGGCGTGGCGCTGGCGGTGCTTGTCGTCATCTTCTATGCCGCGACCATCGTGAAGTTTGGCCACAATCTCGCTGGAACGATGTGAGGCTCAAGATGAATCGCGAAACCGTGACCAATCCCAAGAAGAACACGAACCGCATTGTCGCGGGCGTGTGCGTCGCTTTCTTCGGCGGCATGATCGGCATGGCCTATGCCGCGGTGCCGCTCTACAAGATGTTCTGCCTGGCGACCGGCTATGGCGGCACCACAAGGCGCGCCACCCAGCAATATGCCGACCGCGTGCTCGACCGCGATATCACCATCCGCTTCGACGCCAACACGGCGGGCGTTCCCTGGCAGTTCCAGCCGGTCGCCCGCTCGGTCACCATCAAGATAGGCGAGACGACCCAGGCGCACTACAGCGCGACCAACAAGTTCAGCCGCGCGTTCACCGGCCGCGCCACCTTCAACGTGCAGCCGGAACTGGCCGGGCCTTACTTCAACAAGGTCGAGTGCTTCTGCTTCACCGACACGACGCTGAAGCCCGGCGAGACACTGGACATGCCGGTTGTGTTCTATGTAGATCCCGACATCGTCAACGTGCCGGAACTGAAGGACTTGAGTACCATCACCCTGTCCTACACCATGTTCCCGGTCGAGAAGAAAAAGCCGGTGGCGCCGTCGGTACCGGTCGAAAGCAGCAACAAGATTTCAAATACCGAAGGAAGCCTCGGGGGTTGATATGGCAGACGCGCACGCAAAACCACAGCATGACTACCATCTCGTCGACCCCAGCCCATGGCCTTTCCTGGGTTCGGTCGGCGCGCTGGTGACCGCGATCGGCGGCGTCTGCCTGATGCAGTATCTCAAGGCCGGCGATTTCCCGATCTTCGGCTACAACATCGCCAATCCCTGGCTGTTCTTCATCGGCCTCCTGATCGTCGTCTACACCATGTTCGCCTGGTGGTCGGACACCATCAAGGAAGCGCATGAAGGTCACCACACCCGTGTCGTGTCGCTGCATCTGCGCTACGGCATGATCATGTTCATCGCTTCCGAGGTGATGTTCTTCGTCGCCTGGTTCTGGGCTTTCTTCGACGCCAGCCTGTTTCCCGGCGAGGCACAGCAATACGCCCGCACCGCCTTCACCGGTGGCGTCTGGCCGCCCAAGGGCCTCGAAGTTCTCAATCCCTTCCACCTGCCGCTCTACAACACCGTCATCCTGCTCCTGTCGGGCACCACGGTGACCTGGGCGCACCACGCGCTCATCCATGGCGACCGCAAGGGACTGATCAACGGCCTGGTGCTGACTGTCGGCCTCGGCATACTGTTCACCATGGTGCAGGCCTACGAGTACATTCACGCGCCATTTGGCTTCAAGGATTCCATCTACGGCGCCACTTTCTTCATGGCGACCGGCTTCCACGGTTTCCACGTCATCATCGGCACCATCTTCTTGGCTGTCTGCCTGGTCCGCGCGATGAAAGGCGATTTCACGCCCAAGCAGCATTTCGGCTTCGAGGCGGCCGCCTGGTACTGGCACTTCGTCGACGTGGTCTGGCTGTTCCTGTTCGCATCCATCTATGTCTGGGCCTCGAACGGCGCGATGATCGAAGGCGGCTGATCCATAGGCTAGCGGATTGAGATGAGGCGGCTGCGGCGACGTTGGCCGCCTTATCTTTTGCGGCAAAGCGAATTAAGGTGGCGAGATGAGTGAAGACAAGGCGATCTGGCCACCGGTCGAGCCGATTTCGGCTGGCCTGCACGGCCGCTGCCCGCGTTGCGGCGAAGGATGGCTGTTTTCCGGATTCCTCACCGTCGGCAAGCGCTGCGTCAACTGCGGCCTCGACTATTCCTACGCCGATGCCGGCGATGGACCGGCGGTGTTCGTCATCCTGATCATCGGCTTCGTCGTCGTCGGGCTGGCGCTGTGGATGGAAGTGACGCTGAGCCCGCCGCTCTGGCTGCATCTCTTGCTGTGGATACCGTTGACGCTGGTCCTGTGCCTGACGGCGCTCAGGCTGATCAAGGGCGTGCTGCTGACGCTGCAATACGCCAACGCCGCCGCCGAGGGTCGGCTGGATCGCGGCGAATGAGCGAGGCATCCGAGTCGGTCGCCGGCCGTTCGCGGCCAAGGACGGCATTGCTGCTCGGCCTCGGCCTTGTCCTGTTCCTGATCTTGCTGGCGCTCGGCACTTGGCAGGTCCAACGCCTGCATTGGAAGGAAGGGCTTCTGCGGACCATCGACCAGCGCACGCGTTCGCCACCCCGGTCGCTGGCCGAGGTCGAAAACGAGTACGCGTCCAGCGGCGATGTCGACTACACGCCGGTGACGGCGACCGGCACCTTCCTGCATCAAGGCGAGCGGCATTTCTTCGCGACTTGGGAGGGCGCTTCCGGTTTCGATGTCTTCACGCCGCTGCAACTGGAAGACGGCCGTTTCGTCCTGGTCAACCGCGGCTTCGTGCCTTACGACCTGAAGGATGCGGCCAAGCGTCCGCAAGGCCAGGTAGCGGGCAAAGTGACGGTATCGGGCCTGGCCCGCAACCCGCTGCCGGCGAAGCCCTCGATGATGGTTCCCGACAACGATCCGAAGAAGAATATCTTCTACTGGAAAGACCGCGACGCGATGGCGGCGAGCGCCGGTCTGCCGGCCGGCGCTCGCCTGGTGCCATTCTTCATCGATGCCGACAAGACGCCAAACCCCGGCGGCCTGCCGGTCGGCGGCGTCACCATCATCGACCTGCCGAACAGCCATTTGCAATATGCTTTCACTTGGTACGGCCTTGCGGCGGCACTGGCAGCGGTCCTCATCATCAAGCTGCGCCGCCCGGCGAAAGAGACATGATCGCCACCGCCGCCCTTGACAGGGCAGGGGTGCGCACCTCATTTCGCGCCTTGAGTTTACGAGTCCACGATCCGATCAACCGGCCCGCAACCATGCTTCAGACAAAGCCACCGCTGACGATCCGGCTCTGCCAGCCGCGCGGCTTTTGCGCCGGTGTCGACCGCGCCATCCAGATCGTCGTGCTGGCGCTGAAGAAATACGGTGCGCCGGTCTATGTCCGCCACGAGATCGTGCACAACCGCTACGTGGTCGAAGGCCTGCAAAGCCTGGGCGCGGTGTTCATCGAGGAATTGTCCGAAATCCCGGCGCAGCATCGCCAGAGCCCGGTCGTCTTTTCGGCGCATGGCGTGCCCAAGTCGGTGCCGGCTGATGCCCAGGCGCGCAATCTGTTCTACCTCGACGCCACCTGTCCGCTGGTGTCGAAGGTCCACAAGCAGGCGATGCGCCATCAGCGGCTCGGCCGCCATGTGCTTCTGATCGGCCACGCCGGGCATCCGGAAGTGATCGGCACGATGGGCCAACTGCCGGATGGCGCCGTCACCCTGATCGAGACCGAAGCCGACGCCGCGAAACTGGTGCCCGCCGACCCGCAGGCGCTCGGTTTCGTCACCCAGACGACGCTGTCGGTCGAGGACACCGCCGGCATCATCCGAGCGCTCAGGGACCGCTTTCCCGATTTGCATGCGCCGGCTGCCGAATCGATCTGCTACGCCACCACCAACCGCCAGGAAGCGGTCAAGGAGACAGCAGCCGGCGCCGATCTCTTCCTGATCGTCGGCGCGCCCAACTCCTCCAATTCGCGGCGTCTTGTCGAAGTGGCCGAACGCGCCGGCGCCTCGATGTCGCTTCTCGTTCAGCGCGCCTCCGAGATTCCATGGAATGACATCGGCGCCATCTCGACGCTCGGCCTTTCGGCCGGCGCTTCGGCGCCGGAGATCATCGTCGATGAGATCATCGATGCGTTCCGCCAGCGCTTCGACGTGACCATCGATCTGGCCATCACGGCGACGGAAACGGAAGATTTTCCGGTTATGCGGGTGCTGCGCGATGTCGAACTGACGAAGGCAGACATGGCTTTCGTCAACGGAGCCGCGTGAACAGCCCATGGCGGTCTATACCGATGTCAATGAAGGCGAACTCGGCGCGTTCCTGAAGGCCTATCCGGTCGGCGACCTCCTGTCCTACAAGGGCATCGCCGAAGGTACCGAGAATTCGAACTTCCTGCTCCACACGACCAGCGGCTCCTACATATTGACGCTCTATGAAAAGCGCGTCGACAAGGCCGATCTGCCTTTCTTCCTCGGCCTGATGGGCCATCTCGCCAGGAAGGGCATTTCGTGCCCGCTCCCGGTGACCGCGCATGATGGCGGTGTCATCGGAACGCTTGCCGGCCGGCCGGCCGTCATCATCACCTTCCTCGAGGGCATTTCCTTGCGGCGGCCGACATCGGCGCATTGCGGCGAGGTCGGCAAGGCGCTGGCGGCACTGCATCTTGCCGGCGCCGACTTTTCAATGACGCGTCCGAATGCGCTCGCCATCGATGGCTGGCGCAAGCTGTGGAACGCCGCTCACGCCCGCGCCGACGAGGTCGAGCCGGGGCTGGCGGCCGAGGTCGACGCCGACTTCGCCGACTTCGAGCGCAACTGGCCGAAGGGCCTGCCGGAAGGCATCATCCACGCCGATCTTTTCCCCGATAACGTCTTCTTCCTCGGCGAGAAGCTGTCCGGGCTGATCGACTTCTATTTCGCCTGCAACGATCTCTACGCCTATGATGTCGCCACCTGCCTCAACGCCTGGTGTTTCGAGAAGGATTTCTCCTTCAACCTGACCAAGGGCACCGCGCTGCTTGCCGGCTACCAGAGCGTTCGGCCCTTGAGCGGTGACGAGAAGGCAGCACTGCCGATGCTGGCGCGCGGCTCGGCGCTGCGCTTCATGCTGACCCGGCTCTACGACTGGCTGACCGTTCCCGATGGCGGGCTGGTCATGAAACGCGATCCGACCGAATATATCAGGCGGATGCGCTTCCACCGGGCGATCAGCTCTCCCTCCGAATACGGACTGACATGACCAAGCACGTTGAAATCTTCACCGACGGTGCCTGTTCGGGCAATCCAGGGCCTGGCGGCTGGGGAGCGATCATGCGCTTCAACGGCACAACGAAAGAGCTGTCGGGCGGCGAGGCCGAAACCACCAACAACCGCATGGAACTGCTCGCCGCCATCTCGGCGCTGAATGCGCTGAAGGAACCATGCGAGGTCGATCTTCACACCGACAGCAAATACGTCATGGACGGTATTTCCAAATGGATCCATGGCTGGAAGAAGAATGGCTGGAAGACCGCCGACAAGAAGCCGGTGAAGAATGGCGAGTTGTGGCAAGCGCTCGATGAGGCCAACAGGCGCCACAAGGTAACCTGGCACTGGGTCAAGGGCCATGCCGGCCACGCCGAGAACGAACGCGCCGACGAGCTTGCCCGCGAAGGCATGGCGCCGTTCAAGCCCAGGCTAGCGAGGCCCGCGCCCGCGGCCACGCCGGCGAAAGAAGCTGCCTCACCGAAAAAGCCCGCATCAAAACCTGTCCGACGCTCGACCCAGAGTTATTGAGGAACCCGATCCGCCGCGCTCAGCGGATCAGCAGCGCCGTCCCGTAAAGCCCTAGCGCAAACACTGTATGCGACACCAGGTTGAGGGCACGGATCTGCATCGGATTGGGGCGCTTTGAGGCGGCCCAGCCGGCGCCCATGCCGGGCGCCAGCAGGAACCAGCCGGCGCCGACGGTGACAATGCCGAGGATGAAGGCCGGCAGGAAGGTCGGCGCTGCCAGCCATGCCGATCCCGCCAAGGCGACCAGAATGATGCCGTAGGCGATGCCGACAAGATAGTGGAAGGCCCAGCCCAGCGCGGCTTCATGCGCATAGGGCGCGGCCTTGCCAATATCGTCATGAAAGACCTTCTCACGCAGGTGCCAGACCCAGCGGCCGACCAGTCCCCAGTGCGGCCGCGGTTGGGCAAACGCCGCGTTGAGGAAAATCGCCCAGATATCCATCAACACCGTGGCGCCGATGCCGATCGCCACAGCGCGCCATAAGATATCAAACATCATCGAAATCCCCCCAAGCAGACAATCGCCAAGCGAAAGCTAAAGCTGGCCAAGAATGTGAGCCGCACCTGACGCGTCCACGCCGGGTTTGCTCTCGACATTGAGCGCGGTGACCTTGCCGTCGTCGACGATCATTGAAAAGCGCTTCGAGCGCAGTCCCATGCCGCCGCCCGAGAGGTCGGCGTCAAGGCCGATAGACCTGGCGAAATCGCCATTGCCGTCGGCCAGATAGAGGATCTTGCCTTCGCCGCCGCTGAAGCGGGCCCAGGCCCCCATGACGTGAACGTCGTTGACGGCAACGACGGCAATCGTGTCGACGCCGCGCGCCAGGATGGCGTCGTAATTGTCGAGATAGCCGGGCAGATGGTTGTTGCTGCAGGTCGGCGTGAAAGCGCCGGGAACGGCGAACAGCACCACTTTCTTCCCCGAGAAAATCTCGGCCGTCGTGATCGCCTTGGCGCCGTCGGCGGTCATCGTCTTGAAAGTCGCTTCGGGCAGCTTGTCGCCAACTGAAATGGTCATTGAGTCTCTCGCTTGGGAAGAATGGGAGGTGTCATTGCGATAGCGAACCAGGCCTGTTTCCGCAACTGGCCAGCGGACGGCATCGGAGCGGCCAGCATCATTGCATGTCGCCCAAAAGCATGCCCTCGGGCTTGACCCGAGGGTGCGTAGCGGTTTTGGGAAAACGACATGCATCAAAAGCCTATCAAGGGAAGGGCAGAAGTCCCTCGACAGCGCCATCGGCGCTGGTCAGCGTATAGTAGAGACCGCCATCCGTCGGCGTCGTCGACGGCCGGTCGAGGATCGGCACCGTAAACACCAGCTTGCCGTCCTTTTCGCTGCGGGCAGGGGCGCCGAACATGTAATCCCGTTCGCCGGCGACGAAGAAATCCGCCGCCTCCGGATCGCCCGGAAAGCTCGCCTCGACGATCAGCGTCTCATGGTCGCCCGGCAAAATTTTGATGCCGAAATCGGGCCTTGCGGCGGTGGGCAGGGTTGCAAGGGCAGCCTTCACCAGCGCGGCGTCCTCGGCATTGTCAGGATCGGAACCGGGGTCGACGGTCAGCCTCGTCTGCACCGGGATGCAGATCGTCTCGCAGATGCCGAGAAAAATATCGGCATCGATCACGGCTGGCTGGTTCGGCGCCGACAACGTGAACGTCAGCGGCAACGAGACCGGATGGTCGTAGCCGGCCCATTTGCCGTAGCCGTCGTCGTGGCGCTGGGGCGGCGGAAACGAAAATGTCGCATCGGCGATATTGGTGCTGGCCGAGATATCGAGTTGCGGCGGCACGCCGGCGTCGCCCGGATCGCGCCAGTAGGTTTTCCAGCCGGGCTTGAGTGCGATATCAAGCACGCCGTGGATGCGCCCGGCCTCATCGGGCTTGCCGCTCGTCACCAGCCGCACCTTGCCGCCTTCGCTATTGTACCATATCGACGAGGAGGCAGCCGCGGGAAGACCCGTTCCCAATCCAACAGCGGCGCCGAGCAGCAGGATTTTCAAGCTTTGCATGGCGCTGATTTGAGCGTCAGTTGATGGCTGTGCAATGATTTCATAGCGTCGCTGGTATCATATTTGCGTGACCTCGGGCACTGCTTTGCGTGACCTCGGATACGCAGCTTTGGCCAAATCGCGCGCGGCGCATCTTTTCGACGCTCCGGAAACGCGTTACCCTCCGGTTTATGGACTTGCTGCGCCACAAGAAGTCGGCTGCCGCACGCGGCTTCCTCGACGACCAGTTCCTGATTGCCATGCCCGGCATGAAGGACGACCGTTTCACGCGCTCCGTTATCTATATTTGCGCGCATAGCGACGAAGGCGCGATGGGCCTCATCATAAACCAGACCCAGCAGATGCTGTTTCCGGACCTGCTTGTGCAGCTTGGCATCATGAACGAGCAGGAGGCAATCCGCCTGCCGGCGCAGGCCCGCGATTTCGTAGTCCGCAATGGCGGACCGGTGGATCGCAGCCGGGGCTTCGTCCTGCATTCGGGCGACTACAGGGTGGAATCCTCGCTGACCGTCTCCGACGACATCTGCCTGACCGCAACCGTCGACATATTGCGCGCGATCTCGTCGGGTCGCGGGCCACGGCAGGCGCTGATGGCGCTCGGCTATTCGGGCTGGGGCGCGGGACAATTGGAAAGCGAGATCGTCGAGAACGGCTGGCTGACCTGCCCGGCAAGTGCCGAGCTTCTGTTCGACACCGACATCGAGCGCAAATACGACCGGATCCTCGCCTCGATCGGTATCGACCTGGCGCATCTCAGCGTGGCGGCCGGTCACGCCTGAATCTGATCGCGCCCTGAACCCTATCACGCCTGAATCGTATCACGCCTGGGTCAGCGGATACTGTTCCTTCAGCGTCTTCAGCACCTGATCACCGGGCATCGGCGCGCCGAACATGAAGCTCTGCACATATTCGCAGCCCATCTGGCGCAATTCGAGCGCATCGCTTTCATCCGAGATGCCCTCGGCCACGACCGAAAGGCCGAGGTCATGCGCCATGCTGACCATCGATTTGAGCAGCACCGCGCGCTTCGGCGTCGCGTCGTCGACGAAGCTCTTGTCGATCTTGATCGTGTCGAAGGGAAAGCGCGTCAGATAGGCCAGCGATGAATAGCCGGTGCCGAAATCGTCCAGCGACAGGCCGATGCCGAGCTGCTTCAGCTTGGTCAGCACATGGGCACTCTGTTCGGGATTGTCCATCACCAGCGATTCGGTGAGTTCGAGGCGGAAGCAGCGTGGCTTCAGATTGGCTCGCGCGATCACCGAGCGGACGTCGCTGACCAGATCGCGGCGGATGAGCTGGCGGCTGGACAGATTGACCGAAACCGACAACGGCGCATCGCCGATCTGCTTCTGCCACCCCGCGAGGTCTTCGGCTGCCTGCTGCATGGCGAACAGGCCAAGCTGAACGATCAGGCCGCAGCTTTCGGCGACGGGGATGAAATCCGCCGGCGGGATCATGCCGCGGCGCGGATGGTCCCAGCGCAGCAGCGCCTCGAACCCGGCGACGCTGCCGTCCTCCAGCCGCACGATCGGCTGGTAGGCGAGCGTGAATTCGCGCCGGTCGATGGCACGGCGCAGATCGGACTCGAGCTGCAGCCGGTCGGTGCCGACAGTGCGGAAGGCTGGGCGGAACGGCTCGATCCTGTCGCCGCCGAAGCGCTTGGCCTGATGCATGGCAAGCTCGGCGTCCTTGACCATGTCCTCGGCCGAAGTCTGCGCCGAGGTCCAGGTGATCAGCCCGATCGAAGCCGTCAGCACGATCTCGCGCTTGGCGAAGGTGATCGGGTTGTTGATCGCATGCTTGATGGCGTCCGCCACGGCCGCGATACGGGCAGGATCCTGCTCCGACAACAGCATCAGCGCGAACTGGTCGCCGGCAAAGCGCGACAGCGAATCCTTCGGCTTGAGCAGCCGGTGCAGCCGGCGCGCGATGGTAAGCAGGATGGTGTCGCCGGCCGAGATGCCGAGCCCGTCATTGACCTGCTTGAAGCGGTCGATGTCGATGACGAAGACGGTCGGACGCACCTTCTCTTCCGTGCGGGCGATCGAGATGATCGCCTCCAGCCGGTTCATGAACAGCTCGCGGTTCGGCAGGCCGGTCAGATTGTCGTGCACGGCGTCGTGCAGCAGCCGTTCCTCGGATTTCTTCTGCTCTGTCACGTCGACCATCGTGCCGACGCAGCGGATGACCTCGCCATCCGACCCGATCACCGGCCGTGCCCTGAGCGAGAACCAGTGATAGTGCCCGTCGGCGCCGCGCAGGCGGAAATTCTGCGCCACGCGGCCGCGCCGGTGTTCGAGCACCACGTCGAGCGTGGTGCGGAAAGTGTCGCGGTCGTCGGCATGCAGCACCGGCAGCCAGTTGCGGGCAGCGCCGCCGAGGCTGTTGGGCGCGAGGCCAAGCTGGATGCTGACATCCGGCTTGGTGACGACGCGGTCGCGCAGCACGTCCCAGTCCCACACCGTGTCGCCGGATCCGGCGACGGCCAGCGCCTGGCGTTCGAGATCCGAAAACAGGCCTTGGTGCAGCGCGCCGCCGGCAAAGGCGTGCTGCATGACGGTGAAGCCGATCAAGAGGATGATGAGGATCAGGCCGCCGCCCAACGCCGGCTGGGCGATGTCGTTGTCGAGCATGCCGGTGATCGCCATCCACGACCCGCACAGCCACAACAGCACCATGACCCAACTCGGCACCAGCATGATCGCGCGATCGTAGCCGCGTATGCCGAGGAAGATGATCAGGCCGAGCCCGGTCAGCGCGGTGGCGGCAAAGGAAATCCTGGCGATGCCGGCGGCGACCGCCGGATCGACGATGGCGACGCCCGCGATCAGCACCAGCCCCAGTATCCAGACCAGAGCGCCGTAGCTGAAATGGCCGTGCCAGCGGTTGAGGTTGAGATAGGCGAACAGGAACACCACGAAGGTCGCCGCCAGCGCCACCTCCGTTCCCGCCCGCCACATCTGCTCATTGCCTGGCGATATTTCTATGACCTTGTTGAGGAAGCCGAAATCGACGCAGATATAGGCGAGCACCGCCCAGGCGAGCGCCGCCGTCGCCGGAAACATCGAGGTTCCCTTGACGACGAACAGAATGGTCAGGAACAGCGCCAGCAGGCCGGCTATGCCGATGACGATGCCGCGAAACAGCGTGTAGGAATTGACCGAATCCTTGTAGGATTCCGGCTCCCACAGATAGACCTGCGGCAGTTTGGGCGAGGCAAGCTCGGCGATGAAGGTGACCACCGTTCCAGGGTTCAGCGTCACCCGGAACACATCGGCGTCGGGGCTGGTCTGGCGGTCGAGCGCGAAGCCTTCGCTCGGCGTGATCGCGGCTATGCGGGTCGAGCCGAGATCCGGCCAGAAGATGCCGGAATTCACCAGCCGGAAATGCGGCGCGACGATCAGCCGGTCGAGCTGCTGGTCGGTGGTGTTGGCCAGCGCGAACACCGCCCAGTCGCCGGTCGAGCGCGCGTCATTGGCCTCGACCTCGATGCGCCGCACGATGCCGTCAGGCCCGGGCGCGGTCGACACCTGGAAGTTCTCGCCCTGGTTCCGGTAGATTTCGACGGCACCCGAAAGGTCGAGCGCCACATCGTCGCGGGCAATCTTGATCGGTTCGACGGCGAAGGCCGAGGACGCCGCGCCAAGCGTCACGATTGCCGCCAGGACAAAGGCGAACAGCGACCCGATTCGCAGGAAATTCGTCAAAAATCAGTCCTTCGTTCCTGCGCCAGCCGGATCGTCCGCGATCCGGGCGTAGAGGTAGTGGTCCTGCCAGATGCCATTGATCCTGAGGTAGGATCGCAGAAGTCCTTCGCGCCGGAATCCGGCTTTTTCAAGCACGCGGATCGACCGGGCGTTGTCGGGAATACAGGCAGCTTCGATCCGGTGCAACCTAAGCGTATCGAAGGCAAAGCGTGAGACGACCTTGACCGCATCGGTCATCAGGCCACGGCCGCTGTAGCGTTCGCCGATCCAGTAGCCGATATGGCCGCTTTGCGCGACGCCGTGCCGAATGTTGCCGAGCGTGATGCCACCGGCAAGCTTGCCGCTGCCTTTCTCGAAGATGAAGAAGGCGATCGCCGTTCCTTGCGCATAGTCCTCGCGGTAGCGGCCGATACGGTGGCGCCATGCCGTGCGGTCGAGCTCATCGGGGGTCCATCGCGGCTCCCACGGCTCCAGGAAGGCGCGGCTTTCCCCGCGCAGCGCCGTCCATTCGCGATAGTCGTTGGTCAGCGGCACGCGCAGCGTGACCTGGTCGCCCTTCAGCGCCGGCAGGTCACGGCGAAAGAAAGGGAGCGCGAACACGGGCGCCTGGACAGGCTTAGACGGCGAGCTTGCGGGCCGTGGTCTGCGTGCCCGAAAGCGAGTCGAGGATCGCTTCATAGGGCGCGAGCGTGCCCACCGGTCCGACAGCGGTCAGCGTCGGCTTGGTCGAGAATAGCCGTGACGACAGGTCCGTCAGCCGATCGATCGTCAATGCCGACAGCCGCTCCATCAGCTCTTCCTTGGCGATCGGCCGGCCGAACAGCAGCAACTGCCGGGCGATCTGCGAGGCGCGGCTGGCCGGGCTTTCGGCCGACATGATCAGTCCGGCGCGATACTGGGCGCGTGCCCGGTCGAGTTCTTCCTGCAGGATCTTATCGCCGACCTTCTGCAGCTCGTCGATAATGACGGGCACCAGTTCGGCGATATCGCTCTGCCCGGTCGCGGCATGGACACCGAAGATGCCGGTGTCGGAAAAGCCCCAATGGAAGGCATAGACCGAATAGCAAAGGCCGCGCTTTTCGCGGACTTCCTGGAAAAGACGCGACGACATGCCGCCGCCAAGGATCATCGACAGAACCTGCGAGGCGTAGAAGTCGCGCACATGATAGGCGCGGCCTTCGAATCCCAGCACGATCTGGGCGTCCATCAGGTCGCGGTCCTCGCGGAAATCACCGCCGACATACTGCGCATATTGCGGAATGTTACCTTCGGCCTTGGCGCGGAAGCCGCCGAGATGCCTTTCGACCTCGCGCACGAAATTGTCGTGCTTGATGTCGCCGGCGGCCACGACCACCATGCGCTCGGCGGCATATTGCCGTTCAATGAATTTGTGCAACTGCTTCGACGTGAAGGATTTGACGGTTTCCGGCGTGCCGAGGATGGAGCGGCCGATCGTCTGGTGGCGGAAGGCCGTCTCGGTGAAACGGTCGAAGACGATGTCGTCGGGGGTGTCGTGCGCGGCGCCGATCTCCTGCAGGATCACATGCTGCTCGCGTTCCAGCTCCTGCGGGTCGAACTCGGACTCCTGCAGGATGTCGGCGAGGATGTCGACAGCCAACGGCACGTCGTCGCTCAGCACCCTTGCATAGTATGACGTCGTCTCGACGCTGGTGGCGGCATTGATCTCGCCGCCGACATCCTCGATTTCCGAAGCGATCTCGAAAGCGCTTCGCCGCTTGGTTCCCTTGAACGCCATGTGTTCAAGCAGGTGGGCCATTCCGTGCTCTTCGTCACGCTCATTGCGGGCGCCTGATTTGACCCAGGCACCAAGAGCAACTGATTCGAGGCTTGGAAGGGTTTCGGTGGCGACTGTCAGGCCGTTCGACAGACGGCTTACCTCAACACCCATATAGCTGGTACTCCCTAACTTGCCGCCCGCGTGTGGTGGCTAACGTAATCTTCCACCATTTTCAGGTCGGATGGAAGTACCGTGTATTTTTCCTCTGATGTCATCAACCCGCCTAGCCATGCGGGCAGGGCGGGCGACACGCCGCAGGCCTCCTGGACGGCAGCCGGAAACTTTGCCGGATGGGCCGTGCCCAGCACCACCATCGGCACGGCATCGGCGGCGTTCGCAACGGCAACATGCATGGCCGCGGCGGTGTGCGGGTCGAGCAGATAGTTGCTGGCCGCCAGCGTCGAGCGGATCGTGGCGGCGACTTCGTCCATCGTCGAACGGCCGGCGTCGAATTCGGCACGAATCCTGGCGATCTCCGCCGCTTCGATGGTGAAGGCGCCGGACTGTTTGAGGCCGTTCATGTAGCGCCGCACGGTCGAGGCATCGCGGCCGGCCGCCTCGAACAGCAGGCGCTCGAAATTCGACGAAACCTGAATGTCCATCGACGGCGAAGTCGTCGAAAAGACGCCTTTCGTGCGGTATTCGCCGCTCGACAGCGTGCGCGCCAGAATGTCGTTGTCGTTGGTGGCGATGACCAGCCGCTCGATCGGCAGGCCCATCTTCTTGGCGGCGTAGCCGGCGAAGATGTCGCCGAAATTGCCGGTCGGCACCGTGAAGGAGATAGGCCGGTCGGGCGCGCCCAGCGACAGCGCCGACGAGAAATAATAGACGATCTGAGCCATGATGCGGGCCCAGTTGATCGAATTGACGCCGGACAACGACACCCTGTCGCGAAAGCCGTGGTCGTTGAACATGTCCTTCACCAGACCCTGGCAATCGTCGAAATTGCCTTCGATCGCCAGCGCGTGGACGTTTGCCGCGGTGGATGTCGTCATCTGCCGCTGCTGCACCGGCGAGACCTTGCCGTGCGGGAACAGAACGAAGATGTCGGTGCGGGCGCGCCCGGCAAAGGCATCGATGGCAGCCCCGCCAGTGTCGCCTGACGTAGCCCCGACGATTGTTGCGCGCTGGTCGCGTTCGCCAAGCACATGGTCCATCAGCCGGCCGAGAAGCTGCATGGCCACGTCCTTGAAAGCCAGCGTCGGACCATGGAAGAGCTCGAGGACGAATGTGTCCGGACCGGTCTGCGCCAGCGGGCAGACGGCCTCGTGACGGAAGGTCGCATAGGCTTCGCGCACCAGCCGTTCGAACACCGGCATCGCGATCTCGCCGCCCAGAAACGGCGCCAGCACGCGAATGGCGAGATCGGGATAGGCAAGGCCGCGCATGGCGCGGATCTCGGCCGCCGAAAGATGCGGCCATGCGCTGGGCACATAAAGCCCGCCGTCGCGCGCCAGCCCCGCCATCACCGCGTCGGAAAAACCAAGCACGGGCGCTTCCCCGCGGGTACTCACATATTGCATCGTCACACGTCCATTGCTGCCGGGCGGCTCCATCCCCGGCAAAGTGGTTAATTTCTGCGCTGGCTCAGTCGCATTTTTGCCGCGCCGTTGATATACGTCACCGGCTTTGCGAGAGGGAAGAGCAGTTCATGGCGTTTTGTTCGTTCAACGGTCGCCCATTTTATTATCGCCCATTTAACCGTCGCTTTGTCGCGGGTCTGGCGCTCACCGGCTTTATGCTTGCCGCCGCCGGCTGCCAATCGAGCGACAATGGCATCCTTGGCTTCGGCAAGAAGGATACGTCGCCGCCGCCGCCTCCGGACCCCAAGGTTCTCTCCAGCCAATTGCTGGCCTATTGCCCGAAAGTGACGCTGCGCGACGGTACCGCTTTCTTCAACACCTATGCCAAGAGCGGCCCGAAGCCCAAGAAGAAAGCCGAGCCCGCCGCTGATGCAGCACAGACCGACCAGCCGGCACCGGACGGCACCATGGTTGATCCGCGGAAGGATCCGACGAAGATCATCTACCAGGCCTCGATCACCGATGTGACCCGCGATTGCAGCCGCGCCAACGGCCAGTTGTCGATGAGGATCGGGGTCGCCGGCAAGGTCGTGCCGGGGCCGATGTTCAACCCCGGCACCATCACCATGCCGATCCGTATCGCCGTGATGCGTGGTAGCGAGGTGCTTTACTCGCAGCTTCACCAATATCAGGTCCAGGTTACCGATCCTTCGACTGCCACCCAGTTCATCTTCACCGATTCCAGCGTCGTCGTTCCCGAGCCCACCGCGAAGGACTATCAGGCGTTCGCCGGCTATGATGAAGCCGCGCGGAAGAAGAGCGACAAGAAGAAAGTTGCCGCAGCCGAATAGCAGCGGTTGGAACTGCGCCTCCAGCTGGAGGCGTATGCCCTACGCATCGGCCGACCATTCCGACAGGGCGGCGATGACGCTTTTCAGCTCGGCCCAGCGGCGAATGACCGTTTCGGCGCCGGCCTCGGTCAGCGCATCGGCATGGCCGGGATAGCTGTGGCTGGCCCCTGTGAAGCCGATCACGCGCATGCCCGCCGTCCTGGCGCCGGTCACGCCATGCACGGAATCCTCGATGACGAAGGTGTTTTGCGGATCGGCCTTGAGCTTTTCCGCGGCAAAGAGAAACACGTCGGGGGCCGGCTTGGTTTTCCCGGTCGGTGTTTCCATTGCCGAAAAAATCCGGCCGGCGAAGAACGGCAGCAAATGCACCTTCTCCAGCATGAACTCGATCCGCTCCGAGCGTGAATTCGAGCAGATGCAGCGCGGCGCTGTCACCGCCGCGACCGCCTCGCGCACGCCATCGATGGCGCGCACATCGCTGCGCAACCTGCGGTCGACCAGCTCTTCGGCGCGGTCGATCAGCGAGGCCTGGAACGGGATGCGCGACTTCTCCTCGACCCGCATCATGATGTCCTTGAAGGTCAGCCCGGCATAGGTTTCGGCAATCTCCTCGGCCGATATCTCATACCCGGCCGAGGTCAGCAGCTCGGCTTCGATGCGCGCGGCGATGATTTCGGAATCGACGAGCACGCCGTCGCAATCGAAGATGACAAGGTCTGGCTGTGGCATGGCGATCCGGAGGCGGGAGGGCGGGCGTTGGCCCGAGCAACCTCGGGCGGCGCGGGCATACACCAACGGGCCGGCCTGCGCAAATTACCGGGTCCGGATCCTGCGGCCTTCACCGAATATTTACGCTGATCGGTAACCATAACGGGGAGTAAACAGTAACGCGTGCCTTTGGGTGTAACAATGTCTGCCGTGCGTCTCCTCGACGAGCTTTCCCATGCTCCTCACCAATCCGAGTGGCTGGATACGATCCTGAAAGGCGACTGCGTCGCAGCCCTTGACCGGCTGCCCGAAAAATCCATCGACGTCATCTTCGCCGATCCGCCCTACAATCTGCAACTCGACGGCGATCTGCACCGGCCCGACCAGTCCAAGGTCGATGCTGTCGACGATGACTGGGACCAGTTCGAGAGTTTCGAGGCTTACGACGCCTTCACTCGCGCCTGGCTGCTGGCGGCGCGGCGCGTGTTGAAGCCCAATGGCACCATCTGGGTCATCGGCTCCTATCACAACATCTTCCGGGTCGGCGCCAGGATGCAGGATCTTGGCTTCTGGATCCTCAACGATGTCGTCTGGCGCAAGACCAATCCGATGCCGAATTTCCGCGGCCGCCGCTTCCAGAACGCCCATGAGACGATGATCTGGGCCTCGCGCGACCAGAAGGGCAAGGGTTACACCTTCAACTACGAATCGCTCAAGGCGTCGAACGACGACGTCCAGATGCGCTCCGACTGGCTTTTTCCGATCTGCACCGGCGGCGAGCGGCTGAAGAACGACAATGGCGACAAATTGCATCCGACGCAAAAGCCGGAAGCGTTGCTTGCCCGTATCATGATGGCTTCGACGAAGCCAGGCGATATCGTGCTCGATCCCTTCTTCGGGTCCGGCACCACCGGCGCCGTGGCCAAGCGCCTTGGCCGCCATTTCGTCGGCATCGAGCGCGAGCAGGCCTATATCGACGCCGCCAACGAGCGCATCGACGCGGTGCGGCCGCTGGACGGCGCCGATCTGACCGTGCTCACCGGCAAGCGCGCCGAGCCGCGCGTCGCCTTTGTCAGCCTGATCGACACCGGGCTGATGCTGCCGGGCGCCACGCTCTATGACGCCAAGAAGCGCTGGGCCGCCAAGGTGCGCGCCGACGGCACGGTGGCGATCGGCGACAGCGCCGGATCGATCCACAAGATCGGCGCCGAAGTGCAGGGGCTGGACGCCTGCAACGGCTGGACCTTCTGGCATTACGAGCGCAGCGGCGGCCTGACCCCGATCGACGAGCTTCGCCGCATCGCCCGCCTCGGCATGGAGCGGGCAGGGGCCTGACAATAACCGCTATGGCGATCTCGTTGCACATCGTTCCCGAAGGAAGCAGGATCGCGCTTTCTCGACCGAAAAGTGCCGCGAAGCGTTCCGCCAGTCCCGTCGTCGGGTCTTCGTCAAGCGAGTTGCAGACCGAGGTGATGAACCATCGGGTCGAAGTCTCGGTCGTCATGCAGCAGCGCGTGTCCGCCCTGGATGCAGAATGTGCCGATGATCATATCGATTGTTTTGCGGATGGTGATGCCCCGCTGCCGGAGCACGCGGTAGTTTCGGGCAGTTTTGACTGCCGTCGCAGGATCCAGCATCGGCACAATAGCGAACTGTCGAAGGTTCCGCTCAATCAGTTGGGCATGCGTTTCGTTGCGCGCACCTTGTAGCACCTCCAGCAGGATCAAGTCTCCGACCAGAATCTCCTGAGTGTCGTCGAGATGCCTGAGCTTACCTACCGAGACGCTGTTCGTATTGCGGAGATGGGCGATCCAGACGGAACTGTCGACGACGATCATCGACGCTGATCGGGCGAACGACCTTCCCGCATGGTGTCAAGATCGCCGTCCCAGCCAGCGCCAGCAAGTGCGGCGATAGCCATATCTTGCCGGTGCCGGCGTACCAGAGTGCGCAAGGCCGCCTCAATCGTCGCTTTCTTGGTCTTGAGACCGGAGGCGGCCATGGCCTCCGCGATCAGTTTGTCGTCGAGTTCGATGTTGGTTCGCATGTCGATGCTCGATGTGTGTAAATTGGACTAAATATACACATTCCGCTCTTGACCAACAAGCCGTCACGCCGACAGCGTCACGACGAAAGAGGACATCTTCGATATTCCCGCGCAAACTTGAAGCGGGTTATCAATCGGCTTGTCGAAGTGAATCAAATCACACTGTGATCCCCTGCGTCACACTGTGATCCCCTGCGTCACACTGTGATCCCCTGCGTCACACGGTGATCCCCCGGGTTACACCGTGATCCCCAGGCGCTGGAGGTCCGCCTCGAGCGTCCTTGCGTCGGTGAACAACACGGACTGCCAGCCGGCCGCCTTGGCGCCTTCGACATTCTTCGGGCTGTCGTCGATGAACAACGTGGCCGACGGCTCAAGGCCGAACGCGGCGACGTGATGATCGTAGATGCCGCGATCAGGCTTGATCAGGCCGATCTCTCCCGAAATGGTCACGCCGCGCGGACGGTTGAGGAAATCGAAACGCTGCCGGGCTTCGGCGAGCGTGTCGGAGGCGAAGTTGGTCAGCATGGTGACGTCGTGGCCGCTGTCGATCAGCTTCTCCATGATCTCAACGCTGTCCTCATAGGCATGCGGCACCATCTCGTGCCAGTGGCGGCGGAAACCGCGTATGTTTTCGGCATGGTCGGGATATTCGGCGATCAGCAGCGCCTCGGCTTCTTCCCAAGTCCGTCCACGATCCTGCTCGATGTTCCAGTCATGCGTGCAGACATTGTCGAAAAACCACTTTCTCTCCTCGGCGTCCGGAATGAGACGGCTGAACGGCAAGTTCGGATCGTAGTGGATCAGCACTCTGCCGATGTCGAAAACGATGTGGCGGATTTCGGTCATTCTATCCTCAATGCAATTCAGTGCGGGTGCTGCTTTTGGTGCATGTCGCCCAGAAGTGTGCAGCGGTTTTGGGAACACGACATGCACAAAACAAACAATCCAAGCGCGTTGCGGTACGATCAAGTCACACGCGACGCGCTTTGGTCGCGCCCGGTATCGCCGCTTCGATTACCTTTTTCATGACAGTGGGTAAGGCTTCCCCGGAAATTTCATGGGCCAGCGACCAGAAATGTCCCGCCGGAGCGGCGACCTCGGTCACCGTTTTAAACACGTCGAGTTCGAGCGCGAAGTGGGTGAAGACGTGGCCAATCCGCCCGGCAGGCCGCCAGTCGCCGGGGAAGGGGGCTGTCGCTTCCGTGGTGGCGCCGTCGATCCGCGCGGTCCAGCCCGTCGTCGGCACCTCGGTCATGCCTCCGAGCAGGCCTTTGTCCGCACGCTTGCGCAAAAGAATGGCGCCGTCGCCCCGCACGGCAACGAAGGCCGCCCCGCGCCGCAATGGTTTCTCGCCCTTCGGCAGACGAACCGGGAAGCGTTCGGGGTCGCCTGAAACAGTCGCGCTGCAATCCTCGCGCAGCGGGCAGAGCATGCAACGCGGCCGGCGCGGCGTGCAGATCGTCGCGCCCAGATCCATCATCGCCTGGGCGAAGTCGCCCGGCCTTTGGGCTGGAACCATGCGCTCGACATGAGCGCGTATCTCGGTTTTGGCCTCGCTCAGCGGCGTTGCGATCGAAAACAATCGCGAAACAACCCGTTCGACATTGCCGTCGACGACCGCGGCGGGATGGTCGAAGGCGATCGCCACGATCGCCGCCGCTGTATAGGCGCCGATGCCGGGCAGCTCTTTCAAACCTGCTTCCGTGTCCGGAAACCGGCCGCCTTGCCGTGCGACGAGATCGGCGCAGGCCTTGAGATTGCGTGCGCGCGAATAATAGCCGAGCCCGGCCCAGGCCTTCATCACATCTTCGGTCGATGCCGCGGCGAGCGCCTCGACATCAGGCCATTTGCCGACAAAGGTTCGGAAATAGGATTTGACCGCTTCAACCGTGGTCTGCTGCAGCATGACCTCGGAAAGCCAGACGCGGTAGGGATCGGGACGCGCGCCGCGCGCGAATTCGCGCGGCGCAATACGCCACGGCAAGTCGCGGTGATGCGCGTCGTACCAGCCAAGCAGGCGGGACGCGATCTGGCCGCTATCCCCGGATCCAGCTTTGCTGGTATTTGCCTTGCGGGTCTGGTCGTGCAGTGTCATTGATCGAGGACTGGCCTAACCGCTGCTTGGTGAAGGTTGTGACTGGAGAACGCACATGGCAGGGAAAAGGCCCTTCGGCAATCCCGTTCCGGTGAGCGATCTTGCCACTGAGATACTCGATCCGGTGCTGCGCAAGCGGGCCGGCATGTCGATCGGGCTCGTCCAGTCTTGGGAAGAAATTGCCGGGCCAAGACTCGCCGGCCGCTCGCGCCCTGAAAAGATCCAGTGGCCGCGCCGCATGCATGAAGACGATCCGTTCGAGCCGGCGGTGCTGGTCATCGCTTGCGAAGGCATGGCCGCGCTCCATCTCCAGCACGAGACCGGCGAGATCATCAACCGGGTCAATGCGTTCCTTGGCTTCAACGCCGTTGGCCGGATCAGGATCGTGCAGAAGCCGGTTCTGTCGCAAAAGCTCCGCCCGAAACCAGCCGCCAGACCGCTCAATGATGCAGAAAAATCAAAGCTTTCCCGAACAGTCGGCAAGATCGAGGACGATGGCTTGCGCGCCTCGCTGGAGCGGCTCGGCGCAACTATTCTGGGCCAAAGAAAGCCATAGGATTGTCGCCAATCTCGCGTATTCGTGATCGCGCCCTAAAAGTTTGGCGATTGGAATGGGGACGGCGATGCCTTAATTCGCGCCAACTCTCGCCTTTTCTAGCCTTAGCATTGCAAAATCCAACCCATATGAGGTGATTCGTATGAACCGTCCCCCGTTTCGCAAAAGCCTGTCTCGCAGAAACCTCCTGTCTTCGCTGGCCGCCGTTCCAGCAGTGGTTCTGCTCGCCGCATGCAGCGACTCGGGCGAGAAAGCCGAGGCGGAGGTTGTGAAGCCCGCGGCTCCCGCCGATCCTGCGAAGCCGGCCACTCCCGCTGCCGTGCAGGCGCCTGAAGCTCAGGGCACGGTGGATATGGCGGCATTGCTGAAGCCGGGTGCGCTGCCCGAGAAGCAGCTCGGCAAGGACGACGCGAAGGTCACCATCGTCGAATATGCCTCGATGACCTGCCCGCATTGCGCGAATTTCGCCGAGACGACCTTTCCGGAACTGAAGACGAAATATATCGATACCGGCAAGGCCCGCTTTATCCTGCGCGAATTTCCGTTCGACCCCAGCGCCGAGGCCGGTTTCATGTTGGCGCGCTGCGCCAAGGACAATTATTTCCCGATGGTGGACGTATTGTTCAAGCAGCAGGCGAGCTGGGTGGGCGGGAACAATACCAAGGACGCGCTGCTGCAAATCTCCAAGCTCGCCGGTTTTACACAGGAGTCCTTCGAAGCCTGCTTGACGGACCAGAAACTTCTGGACGATGTGAGGTCGGTCCAGAAACGCGGCGCCGATGAATTCAAGGTCGACTCGACGCCGACCTTCTTTATCAACGGAAAGACCTACAGAGGGGCGATGTCGATTGAGGAAATGTCGGCCATCATCGACCCTCTGCTTTGACGCTCCGGCAGCGCCGAAGCGACCGCGCTTCGGCGTGCGTGCCACTTTGTCTCTTGTGGGGCGGCGCGAATGAAGTTCTCGCGCCTTCGCCTGCTCGGTTTCAAATCCTTCGTCGAACCCGGTGAGTTCGTCATCGAACGCGGCCTGACGGGCATCGTCGGGCCGAACGGCTGCGGCAAGTCGAACCTTGTCGAGGCGCTGCGCTGGGTGATGGGCGAAAGCTCCTACAAGAACATGCGTGCCTCCGGCATGGACGACGTGATCTTTTCCGGTTCGGGAACGCGTCCGGCCCGCAACACCGCCGAAGTCACGCTCTTCCTCGACAATACCGACCGCAGCGCGCCCGCCGCCTTCAACGACGCCGACGAGTTGCAGGTTTCACGTCGCATCGAGCGCGAGGCGGGTTCGCTCTACCGCATCAACGGCAAGGAAGCCCGCGCCAAGGACGTGCAGCTGCTGTTCGCCGACCAGTCGACCGGCGCGCGCTCGCCCTCAATGGTCGGACAGGGCCGCATCGGCGAACTGATCCAGGCCAAGCCGCAGGCACGCCGCGCGCTGCTCGAAGAGGCGGCCGGCATTTCCGGCCTGCACACGCGCCGCCATGAGGCCGAGCTGCGCCTCAAGGCAGCCGAACAGAATCTGGAGCGGCTGGACGATGTCGTCGGCGAGCTCGAAAGCCAGATCGAAAGCCTGAAGCGCCAGGCCCGCCAGGCCTCGCGCTTCAAGAACCTGTCGGCCGATATCCGCAAGGCCGAGGCGACGCTGCTGCATCTGCGCTGGATGCTGGCCAAGACGCAGGAAGGCGAGGCGCGCTCGGCGCTGGCGGTTGCCACGGCACTGGTCGGCGACCGCGCCTCCGCTCAGATGGCAGCCGCCAAGGAGCAAGGGATCGGGGCGCACAGGCTGCCGGACCTGCGCGACGCGGAAGCCGCCGCCGCCGCCGCCTTCCAGCGCCTGTCGATCGCCAAGGCGCAGATCGAAGAGGAAGCGGGCCGCATCCGCGCCCGCCAGGCCGAACTTGACCGCCGGCTCCAGCAGCTCGACGGCGACATCGCCCGCGAGGAGCGGATGGTGCGCGACAACGCCGACATTCTCGAGCGCCTTCGAACGGAAGAAGCCGAGCTGAATTCCGAAAATGGAGGTGCTGCCGAGCGCGAGGCCACCACCCGCGCGGCTTTCGAACAGGCTGCCGCGACGCTTGCCGCGAGCGAAGCGAGGCTCGCCGCACTGACCGCCGAACGGGCCGAGGCCGCCGCCTCGCGCAACCAGATCGAGCGCACGCTGCGCGACACCGCGGAACGCCGCGACCGCTTCGCCCGCCAGCTTTCCGATGTCGACCGGGAACTGTCCGACATCATATCAAGGGTTGCCGGCCTGCCCGATCCAGCCGAAAAGCGCCTTCTGGTCGAGGACGCCATGGCGCTGCTCGACGAAACCGAGGCCGCCGCGATCGCTGCCGAACAGGCGGTCGCCGAGGCGCGCGGGGCCGAAAGCGCCGCCCGCCCGCCGGTCCAGGACGCCAAGTCCGAACTGGCGCGGATTGAGACCGAGGCGCGCACGCTGGCCAAGATCCTGAATGCCGCCAGCGGCGATCTCTTCCCCTCCGTGCTGGAGCAGATCAGCGTCGAGCGTGGCTATGAGACCGCGCTTGGCGCCGCCCTCGGCGAAGACCTTGACGTGCCGCTCGATCGCAGCGCGCCAGTGCATTGGGGCGAAAGCGAAATCCAGCCCGGCGATGCGGTCCTGCCCGAAGGCATCAGGAGTCTTGCCAGCGTTGTGCGCGCGCCGGCGCAACTCGCCCGCCGGCTGGCGCAGGTCGGCATCGTCGGGGCCGGCGACGGACGGCGGCTGCAGGCGCAGCTCGCGCCCGGCCAGCGGCTGGTCAGTCGCGAAGGCGCGCTCTGGCGCTGGGACGGCTTCACCGCCAGCGCCGATGCGCCGACCGCGGCAGCACAACGGCTGGCGCAGAAGAACCGGCTGGCCGAGCTCGATGCCGAAGCCGTGCAAGCCACGCTCGTCCTGCGCGAGGCCGAAGCGGCGCTTGCCCAAGCCGAACAGGCGCTTGCGCGAAGCAGCGAGGCCGAACGCAATGCCAGGCAGGCCGGGCGTGATGCTCAGCACAGGCTCGACGCCGCGCGCAACGTGCTGGCCGAGGCCGAGAAGGCCGGCGGCGAGCTGTCGAGCCGGCGCGCCGCATTGGACGAGGCGCGCGCCCGTATCGTCGACAGCCACGAGGAGACGGCGGCGGCTTTCGTCGAGGCGGAAATGCTGCTGCAAAGCGCGCCCGATCTCGGCGATCTGCGGCTGCAGCTCGAACAGTCCTCGGCCAATGTCGCCCGCGACCGCGCCGCTCTTGCCGATGCGCGCGCCGTTCATGAGGGTCTGAGGCGGGAAGCCGAGGCACGTATGCGCCGGCTCGAGGCCATCGGCGCGGAACGCCGCAACTGGCTGGAGCGCGCCGAGAACGCATCGACGCAGATCGCAGCACTTGGCGAACGCAAGGCCGAGGCCGAGGCCGAGCGCGAACGGCTGGCCGACGCCCCCGACGAGATCGACGCCAAGCGGCGCGCTCTCCTCTCGCACCTTGCCGAGGCCGAAAGCCTGCGCCAGGCGGCGAGCGACCGCCTGCAGGAAGCGGAGAACCGGCAGTCCGAGCTGGACAAGGCCGCGACATCGGCCATCCAGTCGCTGGCCGAAGCGCGTGAATCGCGCGTCCGCGCCGAAGAGCGGCTGACGGCCGCCGACGAAAGGCGGTTGGAGGTCGAGGCGCGCATCCAGGAAACGCTGAACACGCCACCGCACCTGGTCATCCGCCATACCGGACTGGAGGCCGACAGCCCGATGCCCGAAATGGCCGAGATCGAGCGCCAGCTCGACCGGTTGAAGATCGAGCGCGAGAGGCTCGGCGCCGTCAATCTGCGCGCCGAGGAGGAGCAGAAGGAATTGTCCGACCGGCTGGAGACCATCGTTACCGAGCGCGAGGACATCATCGAGGCCATCCGCAAGCTCAGGCAGGCGATCCAGAGCCTGAACCGTGAAGGCCGCGAAAGGCTGCTCGCCGCCTTCGATGTGGTCAACAGCCATTTCCAGCGGCTGTTTTCGCATCTGTTTGGCGGCGGCACCGCGGAACTGCAACTGATCGAATCCGACGACCCGCTCGAGGCCGGTCTCGAGATCCTTGCCCGCCCGCCCGGCAAGAAGCCGCAGACCATGACGCTGCTGTCCGGCGGCGAGCAGGCGCTGACGGCGATGTCGCTGATCTTTGCCGTGTTCCTGACCAATCCGGCGCCGATCTGCGTGCTCGACGAGGTCGATGCGCCGCTCGACGACCACAATGTCGAGCGTTTCTGCAACCTCATGGACGAAATGGCAGCCACCACCGATACGCGCTTCGTCATCATCACGCACAATCCGATCACCATGGCGCGCATGAACCGGCTGTTCGGGGTGACCATGGCCGAGCAAGGCGTCAGCCAGCTCGTGTCGGTCGACCTGCAGGCAGCCGAGGCCATGCGCGAGGCGAGCTGAACTTGCCGGTGGCCTCAATTTCGGCTTTCAACTATAGCACCAACTGAAAACGACCAGCTCTCTTCTGGGCTGACTGGCCTGGTCGGTGTGTGTGGAGAACCTCGTTGCCTGTACTCGTCACCGGAGCCGCGGGGTTCATCGGCAGCCATGTCTGCCATCATCTCCTCAACAGGGGAGAAGCGGTCGTCGGCGTCGATAATATGAACGACTATTACGACCTGGCGCTCAAGAAGGGGCGGCTCGCCCGCCTTCTGCCCCACCGGGACTTTTCATTTCACCAGATCGATATTGCCGAACAGGGCGCGCTCACCACCGCCTTGGCCGGCAAAGGCATCGTCAGGATTGTCCATCTCGCCGCGCAGGCGGGCGTGCGCCATTCCCTCGACAATCCGCGGCTCTATGTCCGCTCCAACGTCATGGGCCATCTCGAAGTGCTAGAATTCTGCCGCGCCGAACCGGCCTTCGAGCATCTGGTCTATGCTTCGTCGAGCTCCGTCTATGGCGGCAACCGCACCGTGCCGTTCAGCGAGGCCGACCAGGTCGACAAGCCTGTGTCGCTCTACGCCGCCACCAAGAAGTCGGATGAGTTGATGAGCCACACCTACGCCCATCTCTTCGGCATCCCGCAAACCGGCCTGCGTTTTTTCACGGTCTATGGTCCCTGGGGCCGGCCCGACATGGCCTATTGGATGTTCACCCAGGCGATGCTCGAGGGCAGGCCGATCCGGGTGTTCAACAATGGCGAGATGTGGCGCGATTTCACCTATGTGGACGACGTGGTGAAGGCCGTGGTCGCCGTGCTCGACAAGCCCCCCACCGACGTTCCGCCGAACAGGCTCTACAATGTCGGCAACAACCGGCCGGTGCGGCTGGGCGATTTCATCGACATTCTGGAAAAGCTGCTCGATGTCACGGCAGTCCGCAAGAACGAGCCGATGCAGACGAGCGATGTGGAGCGAACTTACGCCGACATTGCCGCGCTGGAGCGCGATTTCGGCTTCCGGCCGAGCGTTTCGATCGAAAACGGGCTGAAGAAGTTCGTCGACTGGTATCGGTTGGAATGGATGGCGGGATCAGGAACGAACTGATCGAAGCGGTTCGGCCGCCACGGCGCCAACCGCATCGTCGACATTGCTCCGCAAAGGACCGTCAGCGCTTGGCTGGGGCGCCAGGATTCGAACCTGGGAATGTCGGTACCAAAAACCGATGCCTTACCATTTGGGCGATGCCCCAGCGGATGGAACGTGACGGTAGTCGCGAAAGTGCCGTAGAGTCGCACGGCGATTGAGGCGCCGTCTTGCGCTCATGCCTGTGCCTCGCCACGTCGCCAGTAGGAGACGGCCAGATGCTCATGCTTCTTCAGGCAGCGTATTTGGCGCCGATGGCTTCGGATGGCGCGGAAAGCGTCGTATTCGCATCCCACCCACGCATGGACCGACGAATGGCTGTCGGGGAATCGGGCTTGCTCCACGGCCTGCCTCGACATCGCCCCGGCTTCGGCGCCATTCCGGCAAAGCCACTTGACCTCAATGTCTGCATTGCTCGCGATCGGCTGGATTTCTCGCTCGTCCGCCACCTCGATGAATGCTTCTCCACATGCGTTTCGTGGCAACGCTTCAAGCATCCGGGCAATCGCCGGCAGCGCCGTTTCGTCGCCGGCGAAAAGATGCCAGTCCGCCTCCGTCATGCCCCCCGCCACCCGGACCGACGACGCCCACGCGGTCGCCGGAGCGTGCTGTCTCGGCAAAGGCGGATCCGGGACCGGCGTCGGCATGCAGCACGAAGTCGATGTCCAGCGTTGCTTTTTGAACATCGAGCGCACGCACGGTGTATTTGCGGTAGGACGGCCGGTGCTCCGGGTTCTGCCATTGCATCAGCCCGTTTGGGCCGATCCCTGCCGGTAATATGCGTCCAGATGGTCGTACCGACAATGTCCTTGAATACGGCTCTATAGACGATGGCATCATCCAGATAGATGTCAGGGAAGCGTCACGCTACGTGTATGATGATGGCGGATGGAGGGACATAGAATTGCAACGATCGGGCGCCTGTCCAGTCTGCCGGACCAATGCCGGTCCGGTGGCGTTGCGCGAAGGCGAGTACAGCGGCCGGCAGTGTGCGTGCGGGGTTATCTATATCGATCCGCTGCCGGCCCATCTGGCGGACGCGACGATCGATCATCACCACCGTGTCTATTATTCCGCACCGGCGCGTGCGCGAGTCGGTTGGGTGAAGGCATTCACGAGGCGTGGACGGCTGCTTGAGATCGGCTGCGGCGACGGCGAGTTCACCGCGGCGGCGATCCGGGCCGGTTTTACGGTCGAGGCGGTTGAGCCGTCCGACGAGCGCGCCACGCGCGTCGAACGCACGCTGGGCATCACGGTGGAGCGCGCGCTGATCGAAGACAGCCGTCTGCCCGAAGGGCGCTACGACACCACCTTCCATGTCGATCTGCTGAGTCACTTCCCCGATCCGGTGGCGGCGCTAAGGGCGATCGCCGCGAAGGTGGCGCCTGGCGGCACGGTCTGCTTCGAGGTCGGGCTGTTTTCCAACCTGTCGCCTTTCTGGCAGCGCCTTGTCGGGCGGCCGAACATGCCGACGCATATGTGGTTCTTCGATGCGCCGGCCATCGAGCACTTGCTGGACGCAGCCGGGCTGAAGCTGATCGCGATGCGACGCTATCCGGTCGGGCTTTCGACCGCGCTTAGTACGGTGCTGGGCAGCCGGCGCGTCGCAGCGGCACCGGACAGCCACGCCCCTCTAGCGCAGGGCTGGGCGGCCGCGCCTTACTACCGGCTGCACATGTTCCTGCGCTACGGGATAGGTCGGTGGCTCCCGATGGGCGGCCCGCAGACCGCGTTCGTCGCCGCCCGGCACAAGATCGACAGCGCGTGATGCGCAAGCTACGCCGCATCATCGTCGTCGTCACCGCGCTGCCGCGCTGGATCTCCGATTTCAACCATGTCAGCACCGCGTTGGCCGAGGCGGGCCACGCCGTGGAGGTGTGGTCGCCGGACGACAACGGGCTCGCCACAGCCGGCTGGGATTCAAGGCCGGCGATCGATGCCGCACGCGACGCGCTGGCGCCAGGCGTCGCGACGCGGACCATGCCGTTTTCGCGCAATCGCGGGCGGCCGAGCCTCTTGAGGCTGGCGCGCGCCAGCTTGATGGCGGCGCGCGCGGCGCTGTTCAGCCCGGGCAGTGTGTTCATCCTGTGGTCGGCACTGTCGATCATGCTGGCCGGGCCGTGGGTCCGGCTCGGCAACCGGCATGCCATCTATCTGGTCACCGGACTGGGCGCGTGCTTCTCAGTGTCGCAGCGCGACAGCCTGACGACGCGGCTGATCTGTATTGTCTATCGCTTCGTCTTCGCTAGCCGGCGCGCGATCGTCATCGTCCACAATCACGAGGACAAGGCCGAACTGATCAGGCGCACCGGCGTCGCACGGGACCGCGTGATCGTCACCGGCGGCTGCGGCGTCATGCCGGAGGACTTCCCCTACAAGCAAGCGCGCGCGGTCGGCGCGCGGCCGACGATACTCGTTCCCGGGCGACTGTTGCGCGACAAGGGCGTGCTGGACGCGGCCGCCGCGTCGGGCATCCTGTCCGAACGGGGCGTGGCGCATCGCATGGTGTTCACCTCGAACCCGATGAGCGGCCGCGCCGACGCGCTGACGGAAGCGGAACTGGCGCGGGCGCGCTCCTATCCCGATGTGGCGTTCATCGGGTACCAGCCGAGCATCACCGCGCTGTATGCCGGGGCGGACATCGCCTGTATCCCATCCTGGTATCGCGAGGGATTGCAGACCGCCTTGCTCGAATCCGCGTCCTCGGGGTGCCCGATCGTCGCGTGCGACAATGTCGGGGTGCGCGATTTCCTGCGACCCGAAATCGACGGACTGCTCGTGCCGGCGCACGCACCGGCACCGCTGGCCGATGCGCTGGAGCGGATGATCCGCGAACCCGGCCTCGCCGAGCGGCTGCGGACCGCTGCTCATGTCCGATTCCTGTCCGGCTTCACCCGGCAGCACATGGTGGAGACGACGCTGGCAGCGATGCGCCGCACCGGCATCGAGACGCCGCTATGAACGGTGGCGCATGGACCGGTCTGATCATGGCCGGCGGGCAGGGCGAGCGCATGGCGCGCTCCGGCGTAGTCGGGCGCAAGCCGCTGGTCGAGGTCGGCGGGGTCAGCCTGCTCGAACGCAACATCTGGATGATGGCGCGTGGCGGATGCCGGCGCATCTTCATCGCGCTGACCCGTGCCGATGCAGCGCGTGAGGCGGACAGGATCGCCGATTTCGCCGCGCGCGCCGCCGGCATCGGCGTGGCGCTAGCTCCCTTGATCGAGGAAGTGCCGCAGGGCAATTTCGGCGCAGCGACGATGTTGTCGGGCGACGCCGGCGACGTGCTGGTGGTGTATGCCGACAATCTCACCACGCTCGATCTGGCGGCGCTGGCCGCCGCGCACCGTGCGTCCGGCGCGGCAATGACGCTGGCGGCACATGACGAGCCGTTCCGTATGCCCTATGGCGCGCTTGAGGTGGACGCGCGCGATCCTGATCTGCTCACCGCCTATCGCGAGAAGCCGGTCTATCCGATCCTGGTCGGCAGCGGGCTTGCGGTAGTGACCGCTGCCGCATTGAGCAGCCTGCCGCAGGGCACGCCGCTCGGCCTGGTCGATGCGGCCAACCGGTTGACGGCTGGTGGGGCGGTGGTGCGGCTATATCGCCACCAGGCTTCATGGATCGACGTTAATGACGCCGCAAAGCTGGCCGCCGCCGAAGCCTTGCTCTTGGGCGATGCCGCCTTCGAAGCATGGTGGTCGGGGGAAGTCGCGCGCGAGATCCGGGTCGCGGGCGACAATGTAGGCTATGTCTGCGACGCGATGACGGAAGCCGGCGTGCTGCGCGTCCATGTCGGCGCTGCGAATACGCTCAGTAGCGACGAGCTGCCGGAGCCAGTGCGCCGTCGCCTTGCCGCACGGGGGCACGGGACGTGATCGGCATCACCGGCGCAAACGGCTTTATCGGCCGGGCGGTGCTGCGCCGGATCGGCGAGGATGCGTGCGTGGCGCATGTCGGCCCGATCGACGGGGAAGCGGGAGCGATCGACATTTGCGACCAGCCGGCGCTGGAGGCGCTGTTCGCCGGGATCGTCACCATCGTTCATCTTGCCGGGCCCAGTGCCGTCGCGGCCTCGTTCAACGCGCCGGCGGCATTCGCCCGCGCGCATGTCTTGGGCACGGCGACGTTGCTCGCCGCCGCCGAGCGGATCGGCGTGCGGCGCTTCGTCCATGTGTCGTCGGCCGAGGTCTATGGTCGCCCGGACACCGCGTGCGTACCGGAGAGCGCGCAGCTCCTGCCACTTTCGCCTTATGGCGCGGCAAAGGCGGCGGCAGAGCAACTCGTCTCGGGTGCGGTGCGGCGAGGGGCGCTGGAGTCGGCAATCATTGTACGGCCCTTCTCGGTCTACGGCCCGGGGATGCGCGCGAACGGGCTGGTCGGCCGGCTGGCGGCGCAGGCGCGTCTGCGACAGCCGATGCGCGTCTTCTCGGCCGATACGACGCGCGATTACGTGCATGTCGACGATCTGGCGCGGGGATTGCTGTTGGCCGCCGCGCGCGACGAACCGGGGCTCCTTACGCTCAACATGGCCTCCGGCACCGGGACCGACGTCGCCACGCTCGCCGCTGCCTTCGCGAGGATCGGCGGCGGGCCGGACGCGCTGATCGTCGAGGGACAGAGCGACCGATCGCGCGCGTTCGACATCGCGCATCTCGTTGCCGACGTGTCGCTGGCGCGCGAGACGCTTGGCTGGCGAGCGGAGGTCGCCCTGGCCGATGGCGTTCGCGATTGCCTGGGTGAGATGGCGTGACGCGGACGATACTGGTCACCGGCGCACAAGGGTTCATCGGCCGCTATCTGGTGCGCGCTTTGTGTGATCGCGGCGATTGCCGGGTGGTCGGCGCAGGCCGCTCGCCGGGCAATACGACACGCTTCACGCACAATATCCACCCCGGCGGTGGCGAGCGCGCCGCGCCGCTGCCAAATGCTCTGGTGCACGACGGGCCGAATTATGCCTATGTCGCCACCGATCTGTCGGATGCGGCGGCAGCGGCGCGGCTGATCGCAGAAACGGCGCCTGACATCGTCTTCCATCTCGCCGGATCGCTGCGCGACGAACCGTTCGAGCGGCTTGTGACCAACAACATTGTCGTCACGCGCTATCTCTGCGATGCGCTGGCGGCGCAGGGCGCGGTGCTTGTGCTGGGATCCTCGGGCTCAATCTATGGCGAACTTGGCGGTGAGGGCTTGCCGCTGGTCGAAACTGGCGCGACCGAGCCGATCGACCTATATGCCGCGACCAAGCGCACCAGCGAGGACATCGTGCGGATCGCAACGCGCGCGGGAAGGATCGACGGCCGCGTGGCGCGCATCTTCAACGTCGTCGGTCCGGGCCAGGAGGAGCGCCATGTCGCCGGCCGCATCGCCAGCCAACTCACTGAGCTAAGGGTAGGACGCCGCAATGGCATCGCCCTCGGTCCGCTGACCGCGCGGCGCGACTTCATCGACGTGCGCGACGTGGCGAGTGCACTGGTCGCGATCGGCTTCGCCGGGGCCGACGATATTTTCTATAACGTCGCCTCAGGGTGCGAGACGCAGATCGCCACCATCTACGGTCTGCTCGTCGCCGCGGCTGGGATTGCCGATCCGACGCTGACGCAATTGCCGGGACGGGCGGTGGATATCGGGCGGCAGGTGGTCGATGTCAGCAGGCTGCGCGCGCTCGGCTGGCAGCCCCGTGTCGATCTTCCGCAGAGCCTCGGCGACGTGATGCACTATTATCTCGAACTAGAGACCAAAGCGTGACGGTGGGACACGCTGGCTAGTCGTTCGCAAATCCAAAACTGGCGAGCCTCGGGCGGGACCATCTTTTTTGTAGCGCGCGGCGCGCCGTACAAGGAAGTCCAAGAAGGGTGCAGCGGATTTGAAGACCGCAATTTCGACCCAGTTGGTGGTGGCGTCCACCCGCAATAGGGAATCAAAGTATTGGGCACGCGGCTGGCAGCCAGAAAAGCAGTCCTTGCTGTGATGATATGTGATCATACGTTCAATAAAGGTTTTGTCGCTTGCGAGTTTTCAGTTTCACTTCCAACGAACCGGCGCATCGGTCGAACAGATGAAGCCGAATAAGTTCATACACAGTATATGGTTGAGAATGCGGAGCGACGTTTTGCTGAGATGCTCTCAAGCATGCCGGTGAGTTGTTCTGCCCGAACATCGGGTTCAATCATGTGGATACCCACCCCAGAGCAGCTTTCCCTTCGGTCTTCGCGTGACCACACCTTCAATGTCGCTCTGTTTGAGGGTCTCCACTCGTCGGATTTCTGTGAGTGGATCGAGGCCCACACTCGTAATCGGACTGTGCTGGCGGTCACCACCCCTACTGTCGAGAGGCTCTATGGCAACGAGATCCGTGCAGCCTTCGCAAGCGTCGGTTTGAAGCCGTCCTGGCTCGTGTTGAACTGCACCGAGCGGACGAAGACCATAGAATCCGTGTTGACCGTCTGTCGCGCAGCCTCAGACGCCGAGATTGATCGCCGGGGTGCGTTGGTGGCGATCGGAGGTGGCGTCTGCTCAGATATCGTTACGCTGGCGGCTTCGATGCTACGCCGGAGTTTGTCTCACCTTCGTATCCCCACCACCTTGATTGGGCAGGTCGATGCCGGAATCGGACTAAAAGGTGGCGTGAATTTCGGAGAAGGCAAGAACTACCTTGGTTGTTTCCACCCACCAGAAGCTGTCGCGGTGATCCCGTCATTGCTCAAGACCCTAGGCGTCGATACGGTCAGGCAGGGGGTGGCCGAGATGATCAAGGTTGCCTGTACCTCCGACACAGATCTCTTCCGCATGATCGAAGAGGCTCGCGGAGGTGGGCTGCAGTCTTGGGTCCTCAACGGCGACTCGTTGGCTCACGAGCCCATCCAGCGGGCCATCGCCGCCATGCTGGGAGAGCTTTCGAAGAACCCCTTCGAGTTTACATCCTACGAGAGGGCGGTAGATTTGGGTCACACGATCGCCCACCCGCTTGAAGCTTCGACCCACTACGAACTCCACCACGGCTTTGCCGTCGCGATCGACCTCGCTTTTTCCAGCGTCGTTGGTTGGCACCTCGGTTGGCTCAGGGAGGAAACGGCCCTGCGCATAGTGGATCTGCTGGTATCGGTTGGCTTGCCGGTCTGGCACGAGCATCTGAACGAAGACTTGGTCTCGAGATCGTTCCGGGCCGCCGCCAAGCATCGGGGCGGCAGTATTAACATGGTGGTGCCAACTGACCTTGGCCGCTATCGCTTCCTCAAGCGGGAAGATCAATGTCCGCCGGGACTGATACTCGAGGTTCTGGCCTATTTGCGCGCTCGGAGCTGGCAGGAAGGCATGTTCAATAGCGGTACGGCTCAATATGGGGTGGAACTTCCTGCCGAGGGAGATTTGGCCAGGATTGGCCTGCAATGAGCGCAGGGCCTTTCCTTTCAAGGCCAAGTCCGGAGCGAGTTTCAGTTTATGGCGACGACGGTCCACTCGTCGGTCGGGTGTGGGTAGACGGACCAATAACATCGCGCTGCCCGCCGATCATCCATCTCCAGCCCGTCTTCGCCGATCTCGGACCTGGCGCGGGGCGGTTCCCCATTGTTGAGGCTCTTGCCGGCGAGCCTCTGGCGCTGCCAGTCCGGCGGTGCATAACCGAGGAGGAGACCACCTACGTCACTGCGGCCGTCGGCTCGTCCGGGCAGTCCTGATGACGCGGGTCTGCGTCCTCGGCGGTAGTTCGCCCTTCACGGTGGCACTCGTCGATGCGATTGAGGGAAGCAAGGCGCTAAGCCACCAGTTGCACGAGTGGGTGTTAATCCTCCAAGGGCGCAACGTGCAGAACCTCGATGCGGTTGCACATTATGCCCGGCACCGGCTCGGAGGGTTTGGAACCTCGGTCATATCCACCACGGACCTCGATACGGCCCTGACCGATGCCGAGATCGTAATCGTCCAGACGCGCTTCGGCGGGCTTGAGGCGAGGGCCAATGACGAACTCTTAGCAAGCGAACTGGGATGCATCGCCGACGAAACTTTGGGACCCTGCGGCCTGCTATCTGCCTTCCGTCAAATACGGCCGGTAGACGATCTCGCTACCCGCATGAAGGCAATCTGCCCCGGCGCCTTCGTCGTGAACATGATTAACCCGCTGAGCCTGACGACGGCCATGATGCTCCGACGCGGCGTGGCTGCGGTCGGCATCTGCGAGCTTCCCCTCGCCACACTCCAGGCCTTCGCGGGGGCGCTGCGCATCGATCCGACCGAACTTTACTGGAGTTACGAGGGCCTCAATCACAGAGGCTTTATCCCCATCGCCAGGACCCATGACGGGGAGGATCTCCTGCAGCGCGTCCTCCGGTTGGCTCCAGATGCCGCAACGCAGAAATACCGGAACGATATTCTTCGCCTTGGTGCAATATCCACGAAATACTTCGCTCTTTTCGACGGCCGATCTTCGCACGAGAAGGGTCGGGCGGTCGGGCTAATATCTCTGCGAGATGCGATTGCTAAGGATCTTATCGCGGATCCTACACAATGCCCGGCGCAAATAGCAAAGCGTGATATGCCTTGGTATGCGCAAGCGGTCGTACCGCTCGTCGCCGCTCGGGTCGGAGCGCAGGGTTACGATGCCACCATAAACGTCGCGACGGATGGACTTCTCGTTCACGAGCGGCGAGCCCGCGTCCTCGGTGATCGCATCGATATTCTTGAAACCGCACCAGCGAACGGTCCATTCCGCGACTGGCTCGCGGCGTTCGAACATCACGAACGATTATGCCTGGCAGCGCTCGCCGATCCTACACCGTACACGATCGGTGCAGCGCTCGAAGCCGATCGAATCACACCTCCCGACAAAGTTCGGACTGCGGCTGCACGAATTTTCCGGACTTGGCGCGATGCCGCCAGCAATCCGCCAACCGTGCGAGGCCAGTAATGACCAACGTGGACATTGCTGTCTTTGATATCGGCGGCACGCATTTTCGTTCGGCGCTGTGCACGAATGGACGGCTGGGTCCAGTGACGCGACGACCTGCGATCAACTACCTCAACACGGCCCACCACAGCCCCGTCGAACTCCAGGAAGCGTTAGCCGACTACCTGGTGGCCGAGACTGAGCGTCTGCAATTGGAGAGCGGAACCGCGATAAAGCATGCCGGCATCTCACTTGGAGCACCCGTCAACGCTCGTAGCGGCTGTGTGCTGCAATCTGGCCCACTCTGGGGCCCGAGATCAGGACCCTTCGAACTCCAGGCGGCGTTGACACGCCGGCGGCTGGACACCCGCTGGACGATCGCGAATGACGTGACCGCAGGACTGGCGTCCTACATCCAGACCTGCGATCCGGGCAGCCATTCGCGTATCCTGTTCGTCACGGTGAGCACCGGAATCGGGGCGAGGCTCTACGATTTCGCGCGAGGCGGTGTGCCGGTCGATCCCGTGCACGGGATACAGGGTGAAATTGGCCACATCAAAGTAGAAGCTTTCTTCCGCGGCACGCGTCTCAAGTTTACCTGCGATTGCGGTGGGTGCGACCATCTGAACGCCTATTCGTCCGGACGCGGCGTGTTGAAACTACTGCGCGAGCTGTCGTCTCTCTGCCCGGATGCGCTGGCAGTCTCGACGATGGCCGCGGCACGCGACGGCGACGATGATGCCGTACTCGCGGAGTTCTCGCGTGGGGTGGCGGCTGCTGACGCGCTTGCCTTGGACGTCCTTGCTACGATCACGCGACCGCTGGCACTCATTTTCTCGGCGCTCCTGACGCACGATCCGCTACTCGATTCAATTGTTCTCACCGGTGGTGTCGTGGATGCGCTGGAACCGGCCTATTCGGCTAGCCTTGATCGGCAATTCCGCGACCATGGATTGTTCCAGATCACTGAATGCGATTCATCCTATTTCGCCCGCCGGCTCCGTATCGTGGCGCCAGGAGACCTGTCTGGACTTATCGGTGCTGGCCATCTCGCCGAAATGGCGGAGGAAGGGCGAAGCATCCATGTTTTCCGGTGACCGGATCAGCTTGACCGGATCGAAGTCGCACCTCGCTCTGGTGCGGCGGCCGGGCATGGGCGCTCCAAGACTGGAGCAGGTCCGGAAACCCGTAGCCCTACCGGGCGATTTTGTGTGCCGGACCCTCATTGCCGGCGTCTGCGGGACCGACCTTCAGATTCTGCGCGGCGTGCGAGACGATCCAGCACGCATCCTTGGCCATGAGGGCGTAGCGGTTGTCGAAGAAGTGGCTGCGAAAGCGGACCAGCGCTGGCTAGGTGCGACGATTGCTGTGAATCCAACGCCAGACTGGGGCACCGCTGAACTCGGCCATACTCTCGATGGGATGATGCAGCAACTTTTCCTCGTGCCTGCTCGGTTGCGGTCCCTGGTCGTTTCGTCGCCCGCGGAACTGGCTGCCGATCTTGCTATTCTCGCTGAGCCGCTCGCATCCGTCCTAACTTGCGGAAGCATTCTCAAGCGGGTTGCGGAACCGATCCGCGTATTGGCGGTGGGACGAGGTACGATCGGCCAACTGATTCGCATCGCGCTCAAAACTGCCTGCGAGTCGGTTCGGGGCGTCGTCGTCACAGGGACGAAAGAGACGGCCGGTATTGAGTACGGAGCATTCGACACTGTGATCTTATGTTCCTCGCGGCAGGATATAGTGGCTGCCCTCGGTATCGGGCTCGACGCGTTGTGCGACGGTGGCATCCTCCATCTCTTCGGAGGTCTCCCATCTGAGTATCGAGACCCGCGTCTGCCCGGAGCCAATCTCAGCGAAGTCCGCGCGCGAAATACCGGCGGACGTGTCGGGTGGCCGCTGGCCGAGCAGTGCCAGACAACCGTCGGCAACAAGCGGGTGTCGATCACGGGGCACCGCGGTTCTTCCAACGCGATGCTGACCCAGGCAATGCTCCAGCTCAGCGCTCGCCCCGATACCTATCGGCCGCTTCTTACGATCGTGACAGACCCGGAGGAAGCTGTCCGTACATTGCGCGACGCTGTCGGCTGTCCGCCGGTTAGATCTTGGACCAAGCTTGGGATCGACTTTCGGAGGTGGCGAACTTGAAGGAACGTCCGTTGACGAGTAACGCGCCTTTGACTGTCTCACAGAGTATCTATCGACCACAAATCGGGGTTGCGCTGTGGAAGGTAGGGGATCGGGGCCTGACCGGCTTTGAAACCGCCGCCGCCGCGGGTCTCGATCACGTTCACGTTGACTTGGGTGGCCCGAACCGCGGTCCCGATCTTACAGATTTCGAAGTACTGGCGGCCTTCGACACAACGTCACGCCGTTTCGCGCTTCCGATCACCGCCCTTGCAGTCAATCGGCTCAACGATCTTGGCGTGACC
Source organism: Mesorhizobium sp. STM 4661 (assembly GCF_000359125.1). GTDB lineage: Bacteria > Pseudomonadota > Alphaproteobacteria > Rhizobiales > Rhizobiaceae > Mesorhizobium. The sequence continues at coordinate 73,342 of NZ_CAAF010000038.1, forward strand.
GCGCCAAAGGGTAGCGAGGAAGCATTGGAAGTCCGGCGAAGTATCTTGCACGCAATTAGAGTGGCAGACCGTCTGCAGGTGCCCAGGATCATCATTCCGGGCTTTCGCCAGAGCCTCGTTCGGACGCCCGAGGGCGTGGCTAGAACAGCTGAAGTGCTGCGTTTCGCACTTGGTCCCGCCCAAGCCGTAGGGATTACCTTGGCATATGAAAGCGGGCTTGACGCCGAAAGAACGCTCCAGATACTTCAAGCTGTTGGCCAGCCGGGCATCTGCGTACAGTTCGACACGGGAAATCCCGCTATCTACGGGCATTCCGCGGCCTCGATTTGGGCGCGACTTGCTGACGTCGCCTCGCCGGACGTCCACCTTAAGGATGCTTTGGGCGTGTCGGTCGAGGGGAATGTGCCTCTGGGCGAGGGTGTAGCCGAGCTGGAGCTTACGTTTGCTGCCTTCGCGCGCCAGCCGCAGCCTAGATACTTCACACTCGAAGGCGACTATAGCGATGATTCTGGACCTCGCATCCGCCGCGACCTCGCCCGACTGAAGATGCTTATTAGGAGGTCGATGTTGTCGGGCGGCCTGGATTGCCCCGATGGCGTTGGCCGCGAAGGTGAAAGCGATGTTCCCTGGACCGACGGCACGGTCTCTCCCGCAGTGTATCGATAGATGGAAGGCTGTGTCATGAAATCTACCATTGCGAATGCCTACCGGCTTTTAACAACCTGCCTCGCCACGATGATCGTCACCGAGCCGGCCGTTGCGGCGCAGATCACCGAGCCGAAACCTGGCGCCGCGCCAACAAGGTCACGACCACAGCTTGAACGTCTTGGTTCTTTCGGCGGCTCAATGATTGCCCGCATGAGCCTGTGCGTATCAGCCTTGCTCATTCTATTGATTTATGGCCAAGCCAAACTGTCGGCAGAGGAGAATGGCATAACCCTGCATTACACCTCTGGGGGGTCGGCGGCTGCAATCGCGGCCGCGGGCTTCAACCTCGCTGATGTACAATATGTCGAGCAACTCAATGCGCTCCCTCCCGGGATGAAGGGGCTGGTCTGGCTTGATGAGGCCAGCGGCGTTACGCCGGGTTTCATCGCCAAGGTCAAGCAGTTCATCGGCAACCCGAAGCTGTTCGGCTTTCGCCTCTGTGATGAGCCTGACATCACCGGCAAGTACCACTCCCCGGCGGTTAGCCCGGCAGCCCTCAAAGCCGAGGCCGACTGGATCAGGGCCAATGTGCCCGGGGCCGTGACGTTCATCACACTGATGGACATGGGGTCTTTTGACGCCCCCAGCTTCATGAACACCTTCAATCCCGCCAACACCGGGATCGATTTCTTCGGCCTCGATCCGTATCCGGTGCGCGGCAAGGTTTTCGATTTGGACTTCATCGACAGAACGGTCGAGGCGGCTGTTGCCGCTGGTATACCGCTCAATAAGATCGTGCCTGTGTTCCAAGCCTTCGGCGGCGGCAATTGGAGGACCTATACCAGCGGGGTCAAAGACGTTTATAAACTGCCGACACCGGACCAGGCGAACCAGATGTTTGCGCGCTGGGCCACCTACTCCCCCAATCCCGTGTTTGACTTTGCCTACGCGTGGGGATCGCAGAACGGCGACACCAAGCTGGGCAGCACCAGCCCAGAGGCACTAAGCCTTCGCGCGGCGTTCAAGGCACACAACACAGCACAGCGTTCGCAATAGGCCGCATAAACGAAAATTATGCGCCCGATCAAACCGGGTTTTCGGGTCGAATACCCATTTCACGACAAGGCCGTCACCGTCACCACCTGCGGCCGCATCTGCTGCAATCGCAAGAAGATTAATCTCAGCCTCGGCCTTCGCCGGCCAGAACCTATATGTCCAGAATAGACCGTCAGCGCTTGGCTGGGGCGCCAGGATTCGAACCTGGGAATGTCGGTACCAAAAACCGATGCCTTACCACTTGGCGACGCCCCAGCAGCACGGAACGTGCCCGCTGCGCGCGGCTTATAGGACGAGCCGACGGAAAGCTCAATGCCGGGATGGCGACTGCGCGGAACTGATCCACCGGTTCCCGCAAACAGGCGTTCGCAATCATTCCCCAATGTCGGGCGATGGTCTCTATTCGCCCCAAACCGCCATTTCATTGCCGGCCGGATCGACGAAATGGAACCGCCTGCCGCCGGGAAATGAAAAGATCGGCTTGACGATCGTGCCGCCGGCATTTTCGACGGCGTCCAGGGTTTCTTCCAGATCCTCGGAATAAAGCACCGGCAGCAGCTTCGCCGGCGCTTCCGCGGCATCGGCCTGAAAGCCGCCGTCGAGCCCTTCGGCAAAGGCCGAATAGGTCGGCCCGTAATCGGTGAACGACCATGAAAAGGCGGCGGCGTAGAAGGCCTTCACCCTGTCCAGCGTTCCACCGGTCGCCGGCATTTCGAGATAGTCGAGTTTTCCGGTCCGTTTCATCATGCACCTCGTGTTCTTGTTATGTTCTATTCCCAAAGCGCCTGATCGGCAAGACTTTTTGCCGTCGCTTTTTCTTAATCGATTGTAGAGGCCGGCTGGCTTTGCCGATGCCTTGCCTTTCGCAGTGCAGCATCATATCGCTCGAACGGGACACGGCGAAACTTCGGCTTCGTCAATCTTTTCAATCTCCTGCGAGTGGAGAGCAAGCATGACCAAATGGGTCTACACCTTTGGCGATGGCGCTGCCGAAGGCCGTGCCGGCGACAGGAACCTCCTGGGCGGCAAGGGCGCAAATCTGGCCGAAATGTGCAGCCTGGGTCTGCCGGTGCCGCCGGGCTTCACCATCACCACCGAGGTCTGCAACGCCTATTACGCCAACGCGCGCTGCTATCCGGCGTCCCTGGAAGCGGACGTCGCGGTCTCCCTCGACCATATCGGCCGGCTGACCGGGCGCCGCTTCGGCGATCCCTCGAAATTGCTGCTGGTGTCGGTGCGTTCCGGCGCCCGCGCCTCGATGCCCGGCATGATGGACACCGTACTCAATCTCGGCCTCAACGACGAAACCGTCGAGGCGCTGGCCGCCGATTCGGGCGATGCCCGCTTTGCCTATGACAGCTACCGCCGCTTCATCCAGATGTATTCCGATGTCGTCATGGGTCTCGACCATGAGGTGTTCGAGGAAATCCTCGAAGACCAGAAGGGCGGGCTCGGCCATGAGCTCGACACCGAATTGACGGCCATCGAATGGCAAAGCGTGATCGCGCTCTACAAGGCCAAGGTCGAGGAGGAACTCGGCAAGCCGTTTCCGCAGGATCCGCACGAGCAGCTCTGGGGCGCGATCGGCGCCGTGTTTTCGAGCTGGATGAACAATCGCGCCATCACCTATCGGCGCCTGCACGACATTCCCGAAAGCTGGGGCACAGCGGTCAACGTCCAGGCCATGGTCTTCGGCAATATGGGCGACACCTCCGCCACCGGCGTCGCCTTCACCCGCAACCCCTCGACCGGCGAAAAGATGCTCTATGGCGAGTTCCTGGTGAATGCGCAGGGCGAGGATGTCGTCGCCGGCATCCGCACGCCGCAGAACATCACCGAGGCGGCGCGCATTGCCGCCGGCTCCGACAAGCCATCGCTGCAGAAGCTGATGCCGGACGCTTTCCAGTCTTTCGTCACCATTTCCGACAGCTTGGAAAAGCACTATCGCGACATGCAGGATCTCGAATTCACCATCGAGCGCGGCAAATTGTGGATGCTGCAGACGAGGTCCGGCAAGCGCACCGCAAAGGCCGCGCTCAAGATCGCCGTCGAGATGGCGCGGGACAAGCTCATTTCGAAGGAAGAGGCCGTCGCCCGCATCGATCCGGCCTCGCTCGACCAGTTGCTGCATCCGACCATCGATCCGAAGGCCGCGCGCGACGTGATCGGCGTCGGCCTGCCGGCCTCTCCGGGTGCTGCCACCGGTGAGATCGTGTTTTCCTCAAACGATGCCGAGGAAGCCAAGGCGCAAGGCCGCAAGGCGATCCTGGTGCGCATCGAGACCAGTCCCGAAGACATTCACGGCATGCATGCGGCGGAAGGTATCCTGACCACGCGCGGCGGCATGACCAGCCACGCCGCTGTGGTGGCGCGCGGCATGGGCAAGCCTTGCGTGTCGGGCGCCGGCTCGCTGCGCGTCGACTACCGGGCCGGCACGCTGATGGCGATGGGATCGACCTTCCGCAAGGGCGACATCATCACCATCGATGGCGCCAATGGCCAAGTGCTGAAAGGCGCCGTGCCGATGCTGCAGCCGGAACTTTCCGGCGATTTCGCCGCGATCATGGAATGGGCCGATGCCACGCGCCGCATGAAGGTGCGCACCAATGCCGAAACGCCGCTCGACGCGCGCATGGCGCGCTCCTTCGGCGCCGAGGGCATCGGGCTTTGCCGCACCGAGCACATGTTCTTCGACGGCGACCGCATCGTCGCCATGCGCGAGATGATCCTGGCCGACACGGAAAAGGACCGGCGAACGGCGCTGGCCAAGCTGTTGCCGATGCAGCGTTCGGATTTCCTCGAATTGTTCGAGATCATGGCCGGCCTGCCGGTGACGATCCGCCTGCTCGATCCGCCGCTGCACGAGTTCCTGCCCAAGACCGAGGAAGAGGTGGCCGAGGTCGCCGCCGCCATGAAGGTGTCGCCGGAAAAGCTCAGGCAGCGCACCGAGGCGCTGCACGAGTTCAACCCGATGCTCGGCCATCGCGGCTGCCGTCTCGCGGTTTCCTATCCCGAAATCGCCGAGATGCAGGCGCGTGCCATTTTCGAGGCGGCCGTCGAGGCCGGCAAGAAGGCCGGCGCGCTGGTGGTTCCCGAGATCATGGTGCCGCTGGTCGGCCTGGTGAAGGAGCTCGACTACGTCAAGGCACGGATCGACGCCGTGGCCAGGAGCGTGATGGAAGAGACCGGCGTCAAGATCGATTATCTTACCGGCACGATGATCGAACTGCCGCGCGCCGCGATCCGCGCCCATGTCATTGCAGAGACTGCCGAATTCTTCTCCTTCGGCACCAACGATCTGACCCAGACCACGTTCGGCATCTCGCGCGACGATGCCGCTTCGTTCCTGGAGACCTATCGCCAGAAGGGCATCATCGAACAGGACCCGTTCGTATCGCTCGACATCGAAGGCGTCGGCGAACTGGTGCGGATGGCGGCCGAGAAGGGCAGGGCGACAAGGCCGGCCATCAAGCTCGGCATTTGCGGCGAACATGGCGGCGATCCGGCGTCGATCCATTTCTGCGAAAAGGTTGGCCTCGACTACGTGTCCTGCTCGCCCTACCGCGTGCCGATCGCCAGGCTGGCCGCCGCGCAGGCGGCGGTGCAGGTTGCGAAGATCAATCGTGGGTGACATTCTCGGACCAATCGATGATCTCGATTGGTCCTAATCGTCCCGATCTAACATTACGATTTTGTAATTGAGTTCACGCGAATTTGCGCGTGACAGCTCCCAATCCCGACAACGTTTCTGCCCAATTTGCCGGCCTTCCAACCGCCGGTGTCAGAAACAGATGCCCCAGATTTTCCGCTCGATCCTGATCATCCAGACGAAGTTCATCGGCGATATCGTCCTTGCCTCCGCGCTCGCCAAAAACCTGCGGCTCGAATATCCCGAGGCCAGGATCGTGTTTCTCTGCGAGGCTCGCTTCGAATATTTCCTGACCGCTCACGGCATCGCCTCTGACGTCGGGACGTTCAGGCGCGCCCGCATGCGCGGCACGCCCTTCGAGCGCGGACACGAACTTTACACGATGCTGCGGACGCTGCGCCGGTTTGGCTTTGATCTGTCGATCGACCTGACAGATTCAAAGACCCTCGCGGATCATCACCCGGTTCGTCAATGCCAGGATCCGGGTCGGCTACGACCCTCCCGAAAGGCCTTTGCGCTGGCACGAGGGGCAGCCCGCCAACGTCCTGGCCAAGCCGTTTGGTTTTGGCGAGCGGCACTTCCTTTACCGCTATCTTTCGCCGCTCGAGGCGCTCGGCATCGATCTGCGCGAATCAGTCCCGTCCATTCAACCGCTGCCGTTGGAAACAGCGAAAGCGCTGACGCTGCTGGATAGACACCATCTTCGGCGCAACGCCTTCATCGCCGTGCATGCGGGTGCGAGTTTCGAGGGACGGCGATGGCAGCCGGAACGTTTCGCCATTGTGATCGACGAGATTTCGCGGGAGACCGGGCTGGACTTCGTGCTTGTCGGCGGACCGGATGAACGGATGCCCGCCGAGCGCATTGTCGCCAAGACCGCTTTGCCGGTGGTGAATCTCGTCGGCACGATGCCGCTTGAAACATTGCTTGCCGTCCTGAAACAGGGACGGCTTTTCCTTGGCAATGAGAGCGGCCCGATGCATATGGCGGCCGCCGTGGGAACCCCTGTCGTCGGGCTTTACGGCCTGACTGATCCGGCGATATGGGCCCCTGTCGGCGTGCCCGGCATTGCCCTCCAGCCTCCTATGCCATGCCCATGCGTGGCCAATGAACTGTGTCAATGGCCGGATCCGAGCAAGGCTTGCTGCGTCTGGCGCCTGGAGGTCAAGCCTGTGGTCGGCGCGGTGCGGGAAGTCCTTTCACGCACGGTTAAGGACGTGGAGTACGTACACTGATGCCGCACTTGCCAAAGATGGACACGGCGGTCAAAACTGCCGCGCCTTGATGGCGCCGGCCTGGAAACCGACTATGCACCTGTTCCAAAAGCATTTTTGCGCGATCGCGATGTCGATGTGGGCAGTGTCCGCGGCCCATGCCGCGCCACTCGTCGAGCCGACGTTGCATATCAAGCCGGAAGCCGGTGGCAGCGGTCGCGTCGCGCTCACGCTCGACGCCTGTGGCGGGCGGACCGACACAAGGATCCTTTCGGCGTTGGTGGAAAACAGGATCCCGGCCACCATCTTCGTCACCGGCATCTGGCTGAAACGCAACGCCGCCGCCGTCGAGATCATGCGGGCGCATCCTGATCTGTTCGAGCTGGAAAATCATGGCGGCCGTCACGTCCCGGCAGTCGACACGCCGCGGAAGATCTACGGCATCCGCGCCGCCGGCAGCCCGGCCGCGGTCCTGGCCGAGGTCGAGTCGGGCGCCGCCGCCCTTGCCGGGACCGGCGAGCCCGCGCCGAAATGGTTTCGCGGCGCAACCGCCGAATACAGCCCCTCGGCTATCGCCATGATACGCAAGCTTGGCTTCAAGATCGCCGGCTTTTCGATAAACGGCGACGGCGGTTCATTGCTGGGGGCGAAGGAAACCGCTCGCCGCATCGCCGCGGCAAAGGACGGCGATGTCATCATCTCTCACATCAACCAGCCGACCCACGCCGCCGGCGAGGGCGTCGTGCAAGGTCTGCTGGCGCTGAAGGCCAAGGGCTTCACCTTCGTGCGGCTCAACGACGTCGACAATTTCGGCAACGACGGCACCACCGACTGATCAGGGTGCATTAATATTCAGTCCGGCGTGGCTTCGATCGTCACCTTGCTGGGATAGAACGCGCCGTGATCGCGGATTTCGATCATCTCGTCGAAAGGCTGCTCATACGCCCACATCGCGTCCTTGCCCGCCTCGGCGGACAGCACGCTCCAATAACTCGCATCGCCCTTGTAAGGGCAATGAGTCGAGAACTCCGTCTTGCGTAGCTGGTCGAAATCGATGTCCTCGAACGGAATGTAGAGGACTGCAGGGTAGGGGGACTCGGTCAGCACCTTGGCTTTCGTGGATGAGGCGATGACGGTTTCGCCGCTACGCACCGTGACGGCGCCGCGGTAGGGCTCGACGGTGATGAGCTTGCCGGGATTGCGTTGAAAGCCTGGTGCGGGGTTGGCGATCTGGTCCATTGGCGGGGTTCTCCTATCTGGCATGCGGCTTGTCCGGCATGCGGCGCTGTCCGGAATAGGTGTGGCGAGCGAGCGCATTGCGCAAGGTCGTCCTCTAGGAATGACGCATAGCCAGCCGTGCGGCTCAGGTTCTGGCCTGGTCTCCCGTCCAACCCGTCTTGCCTTGGAATGATCAGGCAGCAGCCTGAAATGCGTCCATCAGCCCGGCATAGGCAGCGGCGATGCCGGCCACCGGATTGGTGCTTCTCGACACGGTCTCGACCTTGAGCGCGCCACCGCCGGTCGGCAAGGTCAGAAGCAGGAACTGGCGGTTGCCGCCGTCACCCACGCATGCCGCGGCAACATGTTCGCCTTCGCCTTCGTTCTGGACGCACATTTTGAACAGCAGAGTGCCGCCGACTGCCTCAAGGGCGCCGCCGACGACTTCGACGAATTCGTCTTCGGAAACGGTTTTGGTGTCCGGCACCATATCGGCCAAGCTTTCGGCAAGCGTACTTTCGAGTGTCCCGTCGTCGACCTGCGCGTCCATGCGAACCTCTTTCATTCGCCAATCGCGCCCCACCGTTAATGAAGATTAACGCCGACGATGGCCGGATTGTGGCGGTTTTCCCTGTCTTTTCGAGCCATGCACCGCTTCCGCGCGGTCATGGCTGGACAATCCGCCGGTTCGCCTCACAATGGAACAAAAAGGCCAATGGGAGGAACGAAATGCTCGGACTGATGCAGGAATGGCCGCTGCTCTGCCACAAGCTCGTCGACAACGCGGCCATGCAGCATGGCAACCGCGAGATCGTGTCGCGCTCGATCGAGGGCCCGATCGTCCGGACCACTTACGCGGGCATTCATCGCCGCGCCCTGCGGGTCGCCGAGCGGCTCGATCGCGACGGTTTCGGGCTTGGCGACCGTATCGCCACATTGGCCTGGAACACGGCGCGCCATGTCGAAGCCTGGTACGGCATCATGGGCGTCGGCGCGGTCTATCACACGCTCAATCCGCGCCTCTTTCCCGAGCAGATCGTCTGGATCATGAACAATGCCGAAGACAAGGCGATCTTCGTCGATCTGACATTCATGCCGCTGCTCGAAAAGATCGCCGGCGCGGTCAAATCGCTGACAAAGGTGATCGTGCTGACCGACAAGGTGCATATGCCGCAAACGGCGCTGCCGAACGCTGTTGCCTACGAGGAATGGCTCGACGAAGCCGGTGGTGCCTTCGCCTGGAAGACATTCGATGAAAACACCGCTGCCGGCATGTGCTACACCTCGGGCACGACGGGCGAGCCGAAAGGTGTCCTCTACAGCCATCGCTCGAACGTGCTGCACGCCATGATCGCCGCCATGCCCGACGCGATGGGCATATCCGCGCGGGACGTGATTCTACCGGTGGTGCCGATGTTCCACGCCAACGCCTGGGGCCTTGGCCAGAGCGCGCCGATGATCGGCGCCAAGCTGGTCATGCCTGGCTGCAAGATGGACGGCGCCTCGATCTATGAATTGCTCGATACCGAGCAGGTGACCTTCAGCGCCGCTGTGCCGACCGTGTGGATGATGCTGCTCCAGCATCTGGAGGAGACCGGCAAGACACTTCCGCATCTGAAGCGGGTTGTCATCGGCGGCTCATCCTGCCCGCGCGCGCTCATGACAAAATTCCAGGACAGCTACGACGTCGAGGTCATCCATGCCTGGGGCATGACCGAAATGTCGCCGCTCGGCACGCTGTGCACCATGAAGCCGGACTATGCCGGGCTTCGAGGCGAGGCCAGGCTGGATGTCCAGAGCAAACAGGGCTATCCGCCTTTCGGCGTCGAGATGAAGGTGACGGATGACGAAAACAACGCGCTGCCCTGGGACGGCAAGACCTTCGGGCGGCTGAAGGTGCGCGGGCCGGCCGTTGCCGGCGCCTACTATGGCGGCGTGGGTTCGGAACAGTTCGACAGTGAAGGCTGGTTCGATACCGGCGACGTTGCCCATATTGACGCCAACGGCTACATGCAGATCACCGATCGCGCCAAGGACGTCATCAAGTCGGGCGGCGAATGGATTTCGACCATCGACCTCGAGAATCTCGCGGTCGGTCATCCCGATGTCGCGGAGGCAGCCGCCATCGGCGTTCCCCATTCGAAATGGGGCGAACGGCCCTTGCTTGTCGTCGTCCGCAAGCCGGGCCGGGAGCCGTCCAAGACGGATATCCTCGCTTTCATGAACGGCAAGGTGGCGAAATGGTGGATGCCGGACGACGTCGCCTTTGTCGGCGAAATCCCCCACACCGCCGCCGGCAAGATCCAGAAGACCACCTTGCGCCAGCAATTCAGGGATTATCGCCTGCCGACGGATTGACGGGGGATGATGCTTTCGTCTTCAAGCCGCCACCAAAAGGCTTTAAGCGACCGTTCGGGTAGGGGCAGTGCGGAAAACGATGGAAATTGCCGAGCGACAGACGTCGAGGGCTGCCGGCTGGTCGCGGCGGACAGGCGGTTTTTCGGCGGTCCTGCTGCTGAGTGTTCTCATCGGCCATCGATACGACCTCGTTGAAACGCCGGCTTTCCTTTGGGTACTCGCCATTGTCGCGCTGCTTGCCGCCTTCGCGCTGCTGTTCGCCGGATTTGCCTTTTCAAGACTGTGGAATTTCGGCGATCGCGGCGGCCGTGACCTTGCCGTCGGCGCCTTGCTGGCGCTTCTGGTGCTCGCTCCCTACGGTGTCGTCGCCTACCGGGCGACGACCTATCCGCCGTTAAGCGACATCTCGACCGATTTTGACGATCCGCCGGCGCTCGCCGCCACCCGGACCGGCGACATGAACGCGCTTTCGCCGCCGACCCCTGGTGAGCAGCGCCTGCAGACCGAGACCTATCCGCTCGTCACCGGGCGCAGCTACGATCTGCCTTTCGATCGCGTCCTCGAAGCAGTTGAAACCGTGCTCGATCGGCGGGGCTGGCAGCTTGCGACGCCGTTTCCCGACGCGAGCGGGCAAAACGAGGTGACGGTCAATGCCCTGGCCAAGAGCTTTGTCCTCAGCCTGCCCGCCGATGTCGCCATCCGTGTCGTCGACGATGGCGATGCGATCATCGTCGACATGCGCTCGGCCTCCCGCTACGGCCGCTATGACCTTGGCGATAATGCATCCCGCATCGAGGACTTCCTCGCCGAGCTCGATCAGGAAGTCGCCGGCCAGGTGGGCACGGCCCCGGCCGAATAATGTCTATGCCACCCGCGTGAAAATGCCGTCGATCGCTGGGTCGCCGTCAGTGCTCACCAGGCCACGCGCCACCAGATCCTCCAGATGGGCAAGCACGGACAGACCGGCAGCGCCATGCAGGCGCGGATCGGTGTCGCGATAGATCGCCTTGACCATGTCCTTGATCGTGCGGTCGCCGCCCTTGATCCGCTCCAGGATCGCGCGTTCACGCATCTTGCGGTGGGTCTTCAATCCGCGCATGAAGTTGCGCGGCGCGGTCACCGGCCCGCCATGGCCGGGCAGCAGCAGGCGATCGTCGCGCGCGATCAGCCGATCGAGCGACATCATGTAGTCGGCCATGGCGCCGTCCGGTGGCGCGACGATCGAGGTCGACCACGCCATGACGTGATCGGCCGAGAACAGGACGCCGGTTCCTTCCAGCGCAAAGGCCGCGTGATTGGCCGTATGGCCCGGCGTCAGTACGGTTCTGATCGCCCAGCCGTCGCCGTCGATCACCGCATCGTCGGGCAGTGCGATGTCGGGAGCGAAGGCGATGTCGGCGCTGGCATCGAGCGGATTGACCTCGCCTATGCGCAAGGGTCTAGCAGGGCGATGCGCGCCTTCGGCCAGCACGATCGCGCCGGTGTGCTGCTTAAGCCGGGCCGCCAGCGGAGAATGGTCGCGATGCGTGTGGCTGACGAAAATGTGGCTGACCGGCCTGTTCGCGATCACCTCGAGCAGTGTCTTGAGATGCGCGTCGTCATCCGGCCCCGGATCGATGATCGCCAGCGTCTCGCGTCCGATGACGTAACTGTTGGTTCCGTGAAAGGTGAACGGGCTGGGGTTGGGGGCGGTAATGCGGAGCACGTCGGGCGCAACGGTCACGCCTTCGCCGTAGGACGGGTCGAAGCGTGTATCGAATTCCAGCGCCATGGCGAATATCGTGACCTTTATTGGGGGGACGGCAAAACCGATTGCCGCATAACACGGAAGCCAATATAGGAAAACGCATGGCCGCGTTCGGCGGTAATCCGAAATGGGGAAGACCATGGCAATTGCAACGACGATGCGTCCGCTTGTTTCTCTCGCTCTGCCTGAAAAGGGCGCGACCCGCCTTGCGACGCAGCTTTTGCTGGCGATCGCCGGAACGCTGGTGCTGACGCTCGCGGCCAAGACGAAAGTTCTGCTCGGGCCTGTCGACATCTCGATGCAAACCTTAGCCGTCTTTCTGATCGCCGCGGCGTTCGGCATGCGCCTAGGCGTCGCCACCTTGCTTCTCTATATGGCCGAGGGCGCCATGGGCTTCCCGGTCTTCCAGAGCACGCCGGAAAAGGGCATCGGCATCGCCTACATGCTGGGTTCCACCGGCGGTTATCTTGCCGGCTTCGTAGTCATGGCGGCCATCGTCGGCTGGGCTGCCGATCGTGGCTGGGATCGCCATCCGATCAAGCTCTTCAACGCGATGCTGGTTGCCGAGATCGTCATGATGGCAATGGGCTTTGCCTGGCTGGCGCTGCTGATCGGTGCGGAAAAGTCATGGCAGTTCGGCGTCCTGCCCTTCATCATTGGCGACCTGATCAAGGTTGCCTTGGCGGCGAGCCTGGTGCCGGCCGCGTGGTCGCTGCTGAAGCGTTCCTGATCTCTGGGTCAACCAGATAAGACACTGAACTGATCGAAGCACCGGACCAGGGTACCGGGGCTTCTTCTCCGATGACGGGTTGGCGACGGAACGACCGATGGCGGTTCCCCGATCTTGAAGGGCATCCGCTGTGCAACGACAAGCCGGCGAGATCGTCACACTATCTTCAAGTCGGCGACTTAAGGAGCAGGGCAACCAGCGATTCCTCGTGGCCAAACGCAATCAGGCAGCTACACATCATCGGCGCAATTGCCCAACACTGTTCCTCAGACAGCAAAAAAAGAAAGCGGCCCGATGATTTTATAGGCACGGCTAAAGTCTATGCGCAATTCGCGGGAATTTTTTCGACGAAACACTTTGATTCTCGCGACATAGTTGCTTGCTGGTATCCTCACGCTGTCGTAACCCTTCACGCTGAACATGCTGAAACCCGCCGAAAGCGAGACGCGTGATTAGTTCGGAAAAAACAATGGACAAGGCGAATACATCGTCGCAACGACCCGCTGTCAGTCCGGCAACACGCTGGTATGCGGCCAGTGTTTTTCCTGGAAAGGAGAGCATTGCCGAATGGCATCTCCAGAGGCAGGGATTTCACTCGTTTGTGCCTCGCTACGAGAAGACCACACGTCATGCCCGACGCCTCGAAACGCGATCAGCGGCCTATTTCCCGGGCTACATGTTCGTCGCGCTCGATGTCACGCTGCAGCGTTGGCGCTCGGTCAACGGCACATTGGGCGTGCGCTCGCTGGTCATGCAGCGCGATCGGCCGTTGCCGGTCCCGTCGGGACTGGTGGAGCGGTTCATTGCGTTGACCGGCAAGGACGGTCTGCTGGATTTTCGCGGCGGCCTCGCCGCGGGCGCTTCGGTCAAGATTGTTTCTGGGCCTTTCGCGGAGATGATCGGGCGCCTTGACCGGCTCGATCCAGCCGGAAGGGCTCGGGTTCTTGTTGCCATCATGAATGGCGAAGTCCCCGTTGACTTGGACGCCAGGGATCTCGTCGCAATCGCATAACTGAGGAGCGTTGGCGCTCGGTCATGCGGTGTAGGCTGTGGCAAAGTCGCGGCTCTCGGGTTTTCACCCGGGAGTGCGGTAGCCATTGTTGTGGATGAGGAATGCCGGTGGAACGAAAAGTGATTTTGCTGCAAAATGCACTGTTCATTGTGTTTCGCAACGTTGCCTGCGCGTGAATGAATCGCGAATGAATACAGAACCAGACAATTTCTACATCTTGCGTTGAACGCCCGACGCTACTGGCCTGTTTTCGGCAATCTTCAGAGAGAGCGCCTAGAGTTGAATGCTCCTATTGTAAAACCGCTAAACCAACGACACCTACTGCATCGTGTTAGGTTTCAACTTCTTGGCGGATTGGCTTTCGCTATTCTGGGGCCAGCGCTGATTCGCACGGTGGTTGATCCTAAAATACTGTACTATTCCAATCTACAGATTACGGTTTTCGCTGGTATTGTAGCGCACACTGCCGGTTTTTTTTCTTTCCGCCGAATTGGCAATTTTCCAGGTGTTGCGGCTGCCGGTTATATTTTCCCAACATTTTCATTGTGCTACGGATTCGTGTATTTAGCAATTTTCTTGTTTCGAATTGATTACAGTTCTTTCCAGGCAGCCAGCAGTTTGACTTTGTCTATTCTATGGTATTTCGGCTTGAACATCTTGAGTCGGCGCTTGGATCCTTACAGTCTCGCCGTGATCCCGGGCGGGGCCGTCAGTCGTCTTGGAGAGATTGGCGGCGTGAATTGGCATTGGCTTCTCTCTCCCGACACTGTTGTTGACCGCGTAAGTGGCGTCGTAGCCGACCTTCGTGCCGATTTATCCGACGACTGGGAGCGCTATATCGCCGATCGCGCTCTTTCTGGAACGCCGGTCTACCACGTCAAGCAAATCAGCGAGTCGTTGACAGGCCGGGTGGAGATCGAGCACCTTTCTGAAAATACCCTTGGCTCGCTAAATCCAAATCAGGCCTACCTAAAAATAAAGCAGCTTATTGATTGGGTTGGAGCATTGGTCATTTTGACTATTTTTTTACCATTGTTTGGATTGGTCGCACTTGCGATCAAAGTCGATTCTAGCGGCCCGGTTTTATTTAGACAGAACAGAATGGGTTACCGGGGAAGTGTCTACAAAGTTTATAAGTTTCGGACGATGAAATTCAGCGCTGCTGCCGGCGATGAGAAGGAAGAGGCCATTACAAAGGCCGGCGATGCACGTATCACGCGCCTTGGCCAGTTCCTGAGAAAATCCAGGATCGACGAGTTGCCGCAGGCCTTCAACATCTTGCGCGGCGAGATGAGCTGGATTGGACCGCGTCCGGAAGCACTCGTGCTCTCGCAATGGTATGAGGCCGAACTGCCCTTCTATCGATATCGGCACATTGTACGGCCTGGCATTACCGGATGGGCGCAAGTCAATCAGGGCCACGTGGCGGCCGTGGACGACGTTTTGGAAAAACTTCACTACGACTTCTACTACATCAAGAATTTCTCCCCTTGGCTCGACGTGCTGATTGTGTTTCGTACGATCCGAACCATGCTGACGGGGTTTGGTGCGCGTTGAATGAAGCGGCAAGGACTGGTGGTTGATTGTGAGAGCCGAGTTTCACGAGCGGTCGCCGCATGAGGATGAGCAGCACGTTTTTGAGATGGGTATTTATGATGTCTAAAGTTACACTGATCAGCGTTGAGAATATCGTTGTCGACTCCGGAGAAGTACAATGACTAAGAAGATCGCGCTCATTACCGGCATCACTGGCCAAGATGGCGCCTATCTGGCGGAACTCCTCCTGGCGAAGGGCTATGATGTCCATGGCATCAAGCGGCGGTCATCGTCGTTCAACACCGGTCGCATCGACAATCTCTATCAGGATCCGCACGAAAAGAATGTCAGGCTGTCGCTCCACTACGGTGACATGACCGACGCGACGAACCTCATCCGCATAGTCCAGGAGGTGCAGCCCGACGAGGTCTACAATCTCGCGGCGCAGTCACATGTTCAGGTGAGCTTCGAGACCGCCGAATATACGGCGAATGCCGATGCGATCGGCACGCTACGCCTTCTGGAAGCCATCCGGCTGCTTGGCTTGACGAAAAAGACCCGCTTCTACCAGGCGTCAACCTCGGAGCTCTATGGGAAGGTGCAGGAGATTCCACAGAAGGAAACGACGCCCTTCTATCCGCGATCGCCTTATGCCGCGGCAAAGATCTACGCTTACTGGATCACGGTAAACTATCGCGAGGCTTACGATATCCACGCCTCCAACGGAATTCTGTTCAATCACGAAAGCCCGATGCGGGGCGAAACGTTTGTAACGCGCAAGATCACGCGCGCTGCCGCCGCGATAAGCTTGGGCCTCCAGGACAAGCTCTATCTGGGCAATCTGTCTGCCGAGCGAGACTGGGGGCATGCTCGCGACTATGTGGAAGGCATGTGGCGGATTCTTCAGCGAGATGTGCCGGACGACTATGTTCTTGCCACCGGGGTGAAAAACTCGGTCCGCCGATTTGTGGAGCTTGCGTTTGGCGAGGTCGGGATCGAGATCCAGTGGGTGGGTTCGGGCATCGACGAAAAAGGCATCGATGCGAAATCCGGCGACGTTCTGGTCGAAGTGGATCCGCGGTACTTCAGGCCTACCGAAGTAGAACTTCTGATCGGCGACCCCTCAAAAGCGGAGCGCATCCTCGGGTGGAAGGCGACAACGTCGCTGGCTACAATGGTCCAGGAGATGGTCCAGTCCGACCTCGAAACGGTAAAACGGGAATCCGAACACCGCCGCCTCGACGAGGATCGCATCCGCGTCGCGGCACAGTAAGGAACGTTGGACCGAGTTGATATGAAAATCTCGGTTTTAACGGTCTGCTGGAACTCGGCGGCGACAATCAGGCATACGATCGATAGCTTCCTGGTCCAGGATCATGGTGACAAGGAACTGGTGGTCGTCGATGGCAATTCGTCGGACGAAACGCTGGCAATAGTCCGGTCTTTCCCGCAGGACCAGATCCGGTTGGTCAGCGAACCCGACAGCGGGATGTATGACGCACTTAACAAGGGGCTGCGCCTCTATACCGGAGACGCGGTGGGCGTGCTGAACTCGGATGATTGCTTTCACGACCAGACGGTGCTGGGGCGGGTCTCGGCAGAACTCGAACAGGCCGATATCGTGCATGGCGATCTGGATTTTGTTGAAAACCATCTCAACAAGCGGGTTGTACGGCGTTGGCGTGCTGCTCCTAGGCCCGCCAAAGGTTTCCGGACTGGTTGGATGCCGGCCCATCCGACATTTTACGTCAGGCGAGAAGTGGCGGACGCGGTCGGTGCGTTCGACCTCAAGCTCAAGGTGGCGTCAGATTACGATTGGATGCTAAGAGCGGTCGAGCTTCATGGATTCCAATCTGTCACCACCAACCACATACTGGTGGATATGATGGTTGGCGGGGCCAGCACGCGGAGCCTAGGCTCTTACATCGGGCACAATCTTGAGGCGTTGCAGTCGCGACGCCAATGGCTGAGTTCCGGTCCGATCGACTATGCGCTTGTTGCAAAGCCAATGCGCAAACTGGGGCAATTTCTATCGAAAATGCCCCGAAGCAACGGTCCTCTCGCTTGAATGCAAGCGATTCGGGCGATGCCTAGCGGATAGTCCCCGAGATGTATATGGATCGAGCGTTGCGACCTTTGGACGACCGAGCACTATAAAGAATCAACAACAATTCCAAGCTGCAGAGCCCTGACGATGAATGACCCAAAGAGCATTTTGGAGCCGATCGGAGGTTATGTCCTCGACCTCGTCGCCAAACTGCGCAATCGACAGTTTGTCCCGCATTCGCTGACGAAGCTGCACAATATGAAAACGTGCAGGGACATGACCGGCGCTACGACCGCGGTGGAGATTGGCTCCTACAAAGGCGTCACCACAAAGCGAATGTCTCGCCTGTTTGAGAAGGTGATCTCGGTCGAAATTGACGAAGCACTGTACCGTCAAGCCAGCCAGCGCTGTGCGGGACGCAAGAATGTAGAGTTGCTGCTCGGCGACGGCTCCAAGCTGCTGCCGGAAATAGCGACGCGGGTTGACAAGGCCCTCATCTTTCTGGACGGTCATTTCAGCGGCGGTATCACCGGTCAAGGTGACGAGCCCGAACCTGTGCTGAAGGAACTTGATCTTATCCAGGCAAACCTGGGCCGTTTCTGCGCTGTCATCGTGGACGACTTTCGCCTGTTTGGCGTCGAGCCGGGATGGCCGCGGAAGGCCGAAGTGATGGAGAAATTGGAGGACGTTTTGCCTGCGCCAGAGTGGGTTCATGGCGTTCTCAACGATCAGTTCATCGCGGTTCGCAAAAGAACGGCAAAGTGAACAAACACCGCGTGCGCCACGCTCCTGTTTCAAGCAGGTTGCATGCCAAAATTGACCTTAATTTCATATCTGGCGATTTGGCATGTTCCGAAGCATCCTGACCGTCCTGTCGGGGTCGGTAATTGCGCAGATCATTGCAGTTGCCGTTCTTCCCATCCTGACACGGCTCTATGATGCTGAAGCGTTCGGCCGGTATCAGATCTATGTTTCGATACTGAACGTGGCGGTCATGTTCGTGGCATTTCGCTACGAGGTCGCACTTCTAAGCGCGCGACCGGGAAGGGTTTTTGAAAATCTGCTAAAATTGACATTTCGGCTCTGTATCTGGACCAGCATGGTCGCTCTTCTTGTCGCCGGCGCTGTCGATCTGTTGATACCGGGTGTCCTGTCATCCCTGCGTGGCATTGTCTTCTTTTTACCCGTTGCGATGGCCGTCGCGGGAATCTACCAGATGCTCACCTTCTTGCCGATCCGCGACCGCAATTATGGCCTGAGCGCACGGTCCAAGATCTTGCAATCGGTAGGGTTCTCCTTTGGCGCGCTTGGGTTTGCCTTTCTTCCAGTCATCGGCGTCGGTCTCGTTCTGGCCGATGTATTCGGCCGGGCCTTCGGGGCCATCAGTGTCCTCTTCGAGAGTGGCAAGCTCTGGCGCACCTTGATCTCTCCGCTCTCTTTTTCGGAGATGAAGTTTACGGCAATTCGTTTCCAGAAATATGGCCTCCTCACTTTCCCGGGAACCCTTCTGTCGTCTCTTAGCGCCGCGGTCGCGCCATTCGCCTTTCTGGCACTGTTCAACCTCGAAGTCGCAGGGCAGTATTCCCTCCTCGAGCGGTTTATCCTGATGCCGGTTGGTGTCATCGGGGCGGCTGTTTCGCAGGTCTTCACCGGCGAATTGTCGACACTCTATCGTACAGACAAGGAAGGCTTGAACAGGGCGTTTCGACGTTCGCTCTTTCAGCTTCTTGCCATCGGTCTGGTGCCGACGGTGCTCGGGATGTTGCTTTCGCCAAGCCTCGTTCCGCTCGTCTTTGGCGCCGATTGGGCTATGGCCGGCAAACTCAGCGTGATTGGATTTCCGATCGCGTATGTACGCTTTGTCGCCACGGCGTTGACCATGACCCTTGTCGTCATCGACCGCCAGTCGCTTCAGTTCAGCTGGGAAGTGGGACGGTTCCTTTTCACCTTGTGCGTCTTCGGTGGCCTCGGCTGGGTGGGTGTCGACAATCCCAACACTGTCATGGTCTGGTACGCACTGGCGACTGCTGTCACCTATGCTATTCATCTTCTGCTGGCTGATCGTGCAACGAGACTGGTCAGCTTGCAGGCAGCAGGGAGCGGAAAAACGTTATGAAGATGGGCCTCATGTTCATCGGCATTATTTGCAATCAGCATCATGGCCAGTTTGGCCGACTGAACTGATGCGATCCATTTGCCGAACATCGGCTGAGTTCTGGCGTTTTTGACAAGGCAAGCGCTCATGGCACATCTCTATGGCTATCCCGATATCGGCCGCTTCGGCCTTGGTCACAGCATGCTTGCCTGGGCGCGCTGCGAGATATGGTGCCGAAATAACGATGCGCAGATGCTCGGGCCGCGTTGGTTCCGCCCCCGTATCGGTCCCTACTTGCGCCGCGAACGGGACAAGCGCGAGTATTTCAGGCTCTTTAACAATAAGGGCTATGTCGGCGAACCGTGGCGCACCGCACTCCTCGCAACTGCACGAAAGGTTCCGGCAGAGGCGGCTGAATCCGCGCCATATGATGGCAGGAACACGGTGGTTGTCTTCAAGAATGTAGTGGGATCAAACTTCGAGAAGCATTTCCATGAGGTCCGCGGCCACGGCCTGGTACTGCATGGCGCGTTTCGCAGGATCACCCGCAAAAAATATCTGCCGGAAGCACCAGCCGCGCCGTTCCTCGCTGTCCATGTGCGCCTTGGCGACTTCTCCCGCTTCGACGTGAACCGGGCTGAGGGCGGGACGCACAATCAGAGGCTTCCGATCGAATGGTATTGCGATAGCCTCGTCGCCCTTCGTGAGGCATTGGGCACGAACATGCCGGCTCGTGTCTTTTCCGACGGAGATGACACGGAACTTACTCCGCTGCTTGGTCTTCCGGACGTAGGCCGGGCCAATGACGCGGAATCGGTCATGCACATGCTGGAAATGGCTCAGGCAAGTGCGATCATCGGAGCCGGCTCGAACTTCAACCTGTGGGCAGCCTTTTTTGGACAGGTGCCAAGGATCACCTATCCGAACCAGGCGATCGTTGCGGTCAATGACGATCCGACCCGCGAAACGAGCTTCCGTGGTGGGGCGCCTCTTTCCGGCGTGTTCGTGCAGCACGTCACGAAACAGTTCACAAAGAAAGAAAAACAAAGCGAGCTGACCTAGGGCGGCTAGTGCAGTCCATGGCGAGATGTTGATCTATTTCGACGTCCGGGTTTCGCCCGGCTGGCAGGAAGAGGAGTGTCGTGATTCTCAAGAGGTTTATCGGCTGGAACAGGAACGCCGCAGCATGGTTCGAGCGCCGATTTCCCCGAGTTTTCGGCGCGCCGTCGTATAAGGCGGAGCTCGAGCGTCGTATCGCTGAGGACGTTGCGCGCCTGAAGCCGTCAGCGATCCTCGAGGTCGGCGGCATTGATCGGCCGCTTCTGGAGCGCAGTGCGGATTTCACCTATATCGGTCTCGACATCGAGGAGAAGCCTGACTGCTATCGCATCTACGATCAATTTGTCGTCCAGTCGATCGAGCGGCCCGTTGATGTCGAGGCGGACATGCTCATTTCGATCACATTGATGGAGCACGTGCCTGATAACAAGGCAGCGGCGCGCTCCATGTTCCTGGCGCTGCGGCCAGGCGGCGTGATGCACCACTATATCCCGTCAAAGTGGCATCCTTATTCGATGGCATTGCGGATCGTCGGGCCTGTCCTGCAAAGATGGCTGATCCCGTACCTCAGGCCTGCGGCGGTCGGCGTTACCGGCTATCCGGCCTTTTTCGACCATTGCTCCCCTTCGGATATGACAAGGCTGTTTCGCAGTCAGGGATTCGAGCAGGTAGACGCCAAGTCGTTTTACCGTGCCAGCGACTATTTTGCTTTCTTCCTGCCGGCCTATCTTTCCGTCGCTCTGTTCGAGAACTTTTGCGCAGTCCTGAACTGGCGCTTCTTTTGTTCCGGCTTCGTCATCAGCGCTACAAAACCCACGCAATAGCAAGAATGGAACCATGCGACTTTTTCAGAATTCTGGCATTGCCCCAAGCTATCGACCTCGACTTGCCGGTCTCGTCGAGGGGGTCAGCGGTTTCGAACAGCAGAAGAACGTATTCTTGGACGATCGTTACGGCGCGGCACATATTCTCTTGCCGATACTCGGCCGTCATCCGGAAGCGTTCTTTACCAATGGCGACGACGAAGCGCTGCAGCGGGCGTGGGCACGCGAAAACGGGCTTGGCCAAGATACGCCGCTGGCCGACATCCTTCTTGCCCAGATCGAGCACCACAAGACGGACATCTTTTACAATCTCGACCCATTTCGTTATGACGCCACTTTTGTGCGCCGCTTGCCTGGGCACGTGAAACGAAAGATTGCCTGGCGCGCCGCACCAGGCAAGATTGACTTTTCCGGCTATGATCTCGTGCTTTGCAATTTTCCGTCCATGCGAAAGCTTTGGGAAGAGCAGGGCGCCAAGACGGCTCACTTCTTTCCCGCTCACGATCCGGAACTCGATAATGTGGCCGCAAATCGGAACAGGGACATCGATGTGCTTTTCTTCGGCGGCTACAGTCGCCATCACCAGCGTCGGCGAGAGATATTGGAGGCGGTCGCACGTCTTGCCGGCCGCCGCCGGGTTGTTTTCCATCTGGATGTGTCACGTTACACGCCACTCGCCGAGACACCGCTTGGCTGGTTCGGTCCGCTGAAGACGGTGCGCCGCCCACCTGCGATCCGTAACGTCAGCGCGCCTCCCGTGTTCGGTCGCGCCATGTACGCGCAGCTTGGAAGAGCCAAGGTCGTGGTCAATGCTTCGATCGATATGGCGGGCCCGGACCGCGGCAATATGCGCTGTTTCGAAACCATGGGCGCCGGAGCCCTGCTGGTTTCAGACTCGGGCATCTACCCTTCACCGATGCGCGACGGGCAAACCATGGCCGTCTATGAGCAGCCGCAGGGCGCAGCGGAAAGAATCGAACGGCAATTGAATGATGGAAGTTGGGACGTGATCGGTTGGGCCGGGCATCGCGCAATTCGCGAAGAGTACAGCAAAAAACGTCAATTTGAGCGGTTTCTTGAACTGGTGTAGGGGACGATTAGACCGCTGAAAACCGCCTTGTCGGCCCGACTGTACTGAGGCGCAGCCAATACGATGCCACTAGGTGTGGCTGGTCATTGTTGCTCCTATTCCCATTGCAGCGGATAACTGCCGCTAAGGGAAACCTCGGGACGGCAAGCAACAATCCAGATTGCGGCGGTGCTGGTCCATCAGTTAGAATATTATTGCTCCGTTGGAATCGCAGCCATCATCGGGCGGATCTGGTGCTCCCATGCCCGGTAGCCGTCGCCATTGAGGTGGATGCCGTCGGTCGTAAACTCCGGTCGGATGAGGTCATTTCGAGATAGCGCAGCGTTGAGATCGAGAAAGCGGCAGTTTGCAGCTTGCGAGCACCGCGCTGCCAGGGAGCCGTTCAACCGCTTTATTGCGGCGTTGAAGGCCACGTCGCTTGTAAACAACGTCGACTGGACGACGATGGCGTCCACAACCGCCAAGCGATCAATGATCCTGCCGTAAGAGGCAGCCACGCGGTCAGGGCTCACCGACCTGCGAATATCATTTACACCGAGCATGATGAAAACGAGCCTAGGTCGTGCTGCGGTGATCTCACCTAGCCTGAGAAGCGCGCTGTCGACGCGCTCTCCGGATATGCCACGATTGATTGCTGTCAGTTTGGGAAACATCTCCTGCCAATTGCCATTCGCAGTGAGGGAATCGCCAAACATGACGATTTCGGCGTGGCCTTTGAATTGACGGAATTCGTCCACCTTGGCTCGCCACTGAGGATATTGGGAGCTAGCGCAGATGCTTGCGCCAAACAGAACCGACAGTACCGCGCCAGAGAGCAGTATCATCATCCTGTTCATACTGAATTGCCCAGCTCCTATGCCTATCGTCGGCGGAAGGGTCTCTTCAATGCCACCATGATGGCGGAACGCCTTGGACTGAGGAAACGTGGCTGTCTACTTACGTCGCCCGCCCGAAAAGCCCCATACCTCCACCGATCGTCCTTGAGCAGGTCAAGAAAACCGACCCTAGTCACTATGGGTTCCACGACTTCCCGTTGAAGTACAATACCGAATAGCGGGACTTTCGATAAAATTTGAATGCACGGTACCACCCAGCGCTGTGGTTTGGTGTTTTTGCTACATAAGACCGGATAATCGCCCTCGCCCCCAGGGCAGATGTCGCCGCCCAATACATCTGGATACGCGCCGATGTAGGCTCTGACGGTTAGGCCGAAACTGTGCCGTTGATCCGGTTGCGGAAAGCCACTGTCCTTCGCTCGAAGAGCAAATAGAAAACCAAACAAACCGCAAAGCAGATCGCACCTTTGACGACCAGCAAAGTGATGCCTCCACCGCCCAACCTTGGTGCCGCAGGCATAAAGTTGACAGTCAGGTAGACGAGCACCGGGTAGTGAAAGATATAGAGCGAGTAGGACATCGCGCTCAAGCTTCGGATCGCCCAAGCGGCGGGTTCCAGTATGCGGTTCACCCGTTCATGACAGAGGGCCGGAAGGAGCGAGGCGAGCCCGACGCACAGGATTGCGTCAGACGGGCCTATCGCGTATCCGGCCCATGGCCCACCATCCGAGACCATCTGGGAAAGAAAAATCCCGCCGATGAAGGCTACGAGCCCTGCATATGCGACCCACAATGAGCGCGGTGGATAGGCGGCCACCAGCGCCCCGAGGAGCCAGAACAGCAGGTATTGAGCTTCGAGGACGCTGAAGACCAAAGCGGTGGCACCGAGCCCGACGAACGACCAGGCCGGCAGCGAGCGTCGCGAAAACGCGTATCCGGCGCAGCCCATGACGACGTAGAACCAGATCTCGTAAGCAAGGCTCCAGAGCGGTGCGTTCGCCCGCACAGTGGGGACGACGACGCCGTTGAGGCCGGCGATATGCGCTACAACGTTCTGGATCGGAAAGACGGAGCCAACGCTGATTGCGACAAGGGCCGTTAGCAATAGGGCGGGGATCAGCGGAAGGAATATCCTAGTAGCCCGATCGACGGCATAGCGCTGGAGATCGAAGCGTCCGTCCCGCACGTGGCGGATGACTTGCCCGCCCACGAGAAATCCGCTGAGGACGAAAAACACCATCACCGCCGGATGTCCGGGACGAGTGACGGCGTAAAACAAAGCAGTGATCAGCCCCTTGTCGGAGGCCGGCAGCGCGCCGTAGGCGGGCAGCGAATAGCCTCGCAGATGCGCCATCATGACGATCAGCGCCGATGCTCCGCGCAGGAGGTCGAGCGCCAGGAATGCGGGGCGGGAGGGTGAATTAGCTATGGACGCACCTTTTTGGCGGCGGTAAGGCTTGGATGATACGGACCTACGCCGCATATCAGCTCGACAAGGACGGGGCAATTGGAATACCTGAGGCCGGGGAATATTAGCTACGCGCGGATGTTCGTCCTGCTCTGGGTGACTGTCTACGTCATCATGTTTGTAGACGTCTATATCGATTGGGCATCTGTCAGTTTCTTTTATCTCGGATTTAGTTATGTTTATAACGCCAACGATGTCGTTCTTGCCTACTGTATTATAGCTGCGTTTGCTTTTATTCTTCCGATTTCAATTAAAAGATATTCTGATTTTTTTTGCTGGATGCTGTATCTGACGATTTTTATCCCGTCGATTCTCATCGTTGCGAGGCAAGGGTATACGTCATTTGACGCATCGCGGCTGATTGTTTCAGTGGCTGCGTCATTTTTCCTGGTGCTCTATATCCCGAAACTGATCCGCTTCAAGTCGTACTCTCTCATTCGTCAGGTTTCGGTAACCACTTTTTTCTTTGTCTTCCTTACGTTCTATCTGGCTGCCATAGCCTTCTATATAGCGACTTACAGGGGAATGATGTCATTCTCCGGAATGGATGAAATCTACGACCAGCGCGCCAAGTTTGGCTCCGCGCAGACAAGCACACTCGCGCTCTATCTGACGGGGTGGCTGTCCAATGCGATGAACCCCTACCTGCTGGCGGTTGGACTGTTCGACCGAACGCGGCGCTGGGCGATAGCACTCGGGCTTGTGGGGCAGATACTGGTCTTCATGGCGTTCGCGGGAAAGATGATGCTGGTGATCTTGATCGTGACGTTCGGCTTCTACTTTTTCGTGATCAGCAACAAGGGCCGCATTGCAACGTCCCGCCTTGCGTTCGGATTCGTAGCGCTGACATTTTCCGCGCTCGCAATTCTCATAGCTACAGATTACCAGCCGGTTGGACCGGCGATGGATGCCGTCGCGCTGATCTATATGCGGACCCTCGGCATTCAAGGTGCGATGACCGGCGTGTACGCGGATGTGTTTTCCGCCAATCCGGTGACCTACTGGTCACATGTAAACGTCATCAACATGATCATTGACTATCCCTACAAGGTGCCGCTCGGATATGTCGCCGGCGCCCATCTCGTCGGAGGAAGCGGGTTCAACGCCAACGCCAATTTCTGGGCTACGGACGGCGTAGCAGCCTACGGTTTGGCGGGCGTGGTGATCATGGGGGTGGTTCTCGGCCTGCTTCTCAGCATGGCCAACAAGGTCGTGACGCCGGACCGGTTGCCGTTCGCGGCGACCGTTTCGATCCCCTTCATCATGTCCCTTGGAAACTCGTCGCTCTTCACCAGCCTGATCACCGGCGGCGGTCTGATTATGGTCATGATGATAGCCTATGGCGTGCCGCAGCCACAGGCGCCACGCAAGCAGGGGGTGGCCTATCGTGATCACATCGTGCCGTCCCGACCTTCCAGATGAAGGATCGACCGTATCTTGTTGCGTATAGACCCTTATCCGGTCCTGGCAAGAATCGCTT
Source organism: Mesorhizobium sp. STM 4661 (assembly GCF_000359125.1). Lineage (GTDB taxonomy): Bacteria > Pseudomonadota > Alphaproteobacteria > Rhizobiales > Rhizobiaceae > Mesorhizobium. Next base: position 99,409 of record NZ_CAAF010000038.1, read on the forward strand.
TTCTGGTCACATTGCCCGGTGTTCTCCTGCTCGCCCTTTCGCCGGTGCGGCTCCTGCAGGAATTGGGCCTGGCCTTCACCTTCCATCATGACAAGCTCAACCACGCCACGGCATTCGCCGTATTGGCGGCTCTCGGAAGCCTCAGTTGGCCAGAGCGCAAGGCAAGACGATATGGATGTATTCGACTGGGTTGCCGACTGTGCCGGAATGGCATGCGGGCTCACAATCGCCGGCTGGACGAGGCGGGTCGTAGGTATCTTGACCTAGTTTAGAGTCCCCGATAGGGGATCAGGAAACCCCACGCCTTTAGGCGGCTGGGATCGCGGCTTTTCCGGTGTAGATTTGCCGGATGGAAGCGTACAAGCGTGGCGGGCACACGGTTTGGGACTGCAAGTATCACCTGGTCTGGGTGACGAAGTACCGTTACCCGCTGCTTGGCGGCGATGTGGGGAACCGGTGCCGGGAACTGCTGCGGGAGACGGCGCGGGCGCATGAGATGGTTGTGCACGCTGGATCGATCAACCGCGACCATGTGCATATGCTGGTATCGATCCCACCGAGCCTGTCGATATCGCGCGCGGTGCAGCATTTGAAGGGGCGCAGTTCGCACAAGCTGCTGAGTGAGTTCGGGCTGTTGCGCAAGCGCTACTGGGGCCAGCACCTTTGGGCGAGGGGCTATTGGGTGGTGAGCAGTGGGAACGTGACCGATGAGATGTGGGCCGAATACATCAAGAACCAGATGCCCCCAGAGCCAGACGACAACTTCAACGTGACGTGAGTGCGCACCGTGTCCGCCCACGGCGGACCGATCCGGCTTTAAGCCGTAACCTGAAGCCACCGCCTTTTAGGCGGTGGAGCATTCACGTCGGACAGATTTTGGGCATCGGCCATAGGTCGATCATTCAGTCTCGACCCATCCTCCGTGCTGCCATTGCCATTCGCGATGCGTCCCCGCGCCGGGCGCCAGGTTCTGGATGCGGGCGCCCGGGAAGCCTGGGAATGTCGGCCGGACCGTCCCCTCCGAGGTCGGGACGGGCTGCGTGTAGGAATTCTCGGCGTGGATGTTCGTTAACGACCCGACAAAACCCCGCGTGTCCATCGTGCTGCCTACCTTTTGGCCGGCGATGGTCAAGCCGTCGACGATCATCGCGCCGGCGCCAAAGCAGCGGAAAGCACTGTACCCCTCCGTACCGCCACCCAACAGCACCAGCCGCATGCCCTGGATGGTCATCCGCCCGCCAAATTGATTGGCCTGGAACGGTGTCCCCCGCGACGTACAGGTCACGTTGCTGAAACTCCAGTTTCGAGCCGGCGTGGGTGAGGCGGACACAGTCACCGCGGTGAGGGATGTGGTGGCGAAGTTACAATCTGCGATATGCACGTTGTTGACGTAGTGAATGGTGTCGTTTGGGGAAAGGAGCGCATGCGCCGTCGCATCGGCGGCGACCCGCGCCCCGATGATCGTCACACCACCGGCACCGGCGCTGGCGCCTTGCAGCAAGATGCCAGCCTTGGACGCCCTGTCGCACTGCACCCCCTCGACGCGGACATTGGCCTCGGTGCCGCGGATTCCAAGATAGAGATCGGTCACGTTGTTGCTGAACGTTCCGCCCGAAATCACGACGTCCCGGACGCTGTTGCTGGCGATCCCCGATTTTGGCAGTGTCCCGTCGACGGTGCTGGATTGGCCATGCACCGTCGCATTCTGGATGACTAGGCCGGAGCCATTGACTGCGTAGATGCCGTTGTCGCGCGGTGAGATCAGAACGGGATCCGTGATGCGTGTGTTACGGTTGTTGGCGCCATAGATCTGGAGCGCGTAGCAGCCGGTATCGTCGTGGCCGCCTAACAGACCCGCATTGTGGACCACCGCGTCGCGGATCTCGCTGTCGTGGACATTGTTGTCGAAGATGATGCCTTGCTTGATGTGCGTCGCTTCGGCGTAGAAGCCGGCCACGACTACGTCGCGGACGATCGCCCGGGCGGCATCCTTCGGTTCCGATGCCACGCTGCTGACGTTGATGATGGCGGCGTTGGCGCCGCGATACGTTGGGTCCAGCGAGTTGCCCGGCCGCGAAATACCCCGCAGGCCGTTGATGCGCACATGCCGGATCTCCAGACTGGAAGGGCTTTCATTATAGACGAAGACCCACCACGGCGCCTTGAAGTTCTGAAGCTCGACGGTGTCCATCGTGAAGGTGTCGATACCGGTCGTTGCGGCCACGCTGAGCGCGAACTTCATGAAGGCGCCGTTGTTGTAGCCGTTCGACGTGCTGTTGCCGATGACGGTCATATCGGCGATGGCGACCCTGGAGACGTCGACAGCGGTGAAAACATAGAAGGTGTGCTCCGAACCGGTGATGTTGATGACCGACCCGTTGCCGTCGATGGTGCAGTTGGCCGGAACCGCAATTCCGGGATGGCCCAAGGCCTTCAGGTCCGTTGAGGACCAGTTGTACGACCCGCGGCGGAACATCAGGGTTCCGCCTCCCATGGATTTGATCCGGGCCAGGGCGCGGACGCAAGCGGCGACATCCGTACCATCGTCGCCGAAGACAACAAAGCTGCCTTGCGCCTTCGCCAGGCCGGGTCTGGGTGCGTCGCGCTGGAGTTGGCTGGCCGGCAAGGCGGCGGATCTGGCCGCAAAGCTTGCCGCGGCGCCAAGCGCCATGGCTCCCGTCAGCAGGCGGCGGCGGGTGGGTGAGAAGTTGTCATTCGTGACCATGCGACGCGCACCTTTCTTCAATCGCGCCGCATTCGGCGCCCCTCGTCACTGGTCGGACGTTCACCGGTCTAGGTGACGGCCGAGCGCCCCATCCCGATCCGGCTGAACGGCAGGCTGGCGGCGACGCTCGGTCTACCGACCTACCCCGGAGGGTGGGCATCGCCATCGAGAAACCGAGATTGCGGCGAGGTGAAGGCCTCACCGGTGCAAAAAAGCTCAGCGTTGCGTGGCCAGCGCTTCAGTGAAGATGGAGCGAAAACGGAACAATTCCGCTTCTGCAATGTGACTTGCATCCGCAAACATGGACCGTCCATCCAGAACATAATTGCATTTGCTTGCATCGCACAGCACCGTGTCCGGACGGGCGAAGCCGATATCGCGGCGCGTTTCGAAATGTTGAACAATCGCCCCGTACTGCCGCTGGAACTCCGCTGCCGGCAGATAGGTCGGTTTTTCCGATGACCAGCCGAAGGCGAGATCACGGCTCAGTTCGGAAGGAAGATCCCAGCCGGGGTAGGCGATCGGGCCGATCAGAACGACCTTCTTGCCAAATCCCCGCAGGCGACCGATCAGATCGTCAAGCCCGCGAGCGAGTTCAGCGTCATCCCGATTGTCGACCGGTTTTCCATTTGCATCGACCAACCCGTCCTCGGCATGCGCCCAGGTCAAACCAAGAATGATGGTCTTGGCGTTTGAAAGCTTGCCAAGCTCGCTGAGATTGCCGGCGGCCACATCGATACATTCACGCGAGATGTTGACGGACACGGTCGGCAGGCAGCCGTTCGCCGGAACCAGAAGGCCGGTCAAGCCTTGCTCGGCCAATATGGACTCCCACACAGGCGCGTACATTTGCGCATGCGAATTGCCCAACAAAACGACCTTTGCGTCGGCAGGGTTGCGAGAAGGAAGGTTCAGCACGCAGGCACGCGACTGGCCCATGCGCAGGTAATTTTGGACCGGGCAGCGATAGTTGGTGCCGACAGCCGCATTAATGGCCGCGGCTTCACCACTCATGCGCCCGGGCAGCCCGTTAGACCAGATCAGCACCGCCGCAACCACCGCGAGGGCGCCAGCGCCAGCAGCGGCGGCGAGGCATACGGTTCGTACCGACATGGCTCGACTGCGGAAAGGGCGCTCGACATATCGCCATGAGACAATGGCACAGATAGTCATGCCGGCGACAGCAATCGCCATCTCTCCGACGTTGAGGTCGCGGACGAGATAATATTGTGAGAAGACAATGAAGGGCCAATGCCAGAGATAAAGCGAATAGGAGATCAATCCGACAAAGGCCAGCGGACGGGTCGCTATCAACCGGTTGATTGGCGATAGCTGAACCTGGCCGGCGGCTATCAAGAACATCGCCCCGACAACCACGGGCAGCGCGACCGGGACGGAACCGTATGTCTGAAGGGGGCTGATAATGCCAACAAGGACTGCAACCGCACCGATTGCTCCGAGAAGCTTCGCGACGGCCCCTCGCGGCGTCAGGCTGAGCGGCAAAAGAGCAACCATGGCGCCGGCCCCAAGTTCCCACGCCCGGGTCGGCAGCAGGAAAAATGCCGGCGATGCACCGCCGATCCTCAGAGCCAGGTAATTGGCCGCCAGGGACACCAGAGTGAGCAGCACGATCGCGGGGAAAGTCGCGCGGGGCCAAAAGCGGGCAAATGCCGCAATGAGCAGGGGAAAAACGATATAGAATTGTTCCTCGACACCCAGCGACCAGACATGCAGGAGCGGTTTTGCCTCTGCTGCCCTGGAAAAATAGTCCGTGTCTCGCCAAAAATAGATATTTGCCACGAAGCCGAGCGTGGCGAGCATGCTCTTTCCATATCCGATCAAATCGGCGGGCAGCAGCAAGGCGATCGCGGCTATGGTCGTGAAAAAGAGCAGGAGCAGAAGAGCCGGCATGATCCTGCGGATACGCCGTTCATAGAACCGCAATATCGAGAACTGCCCTTTAAGCGCCTCACGCCATAGTATCAGAGTGATCAGGTATCCCGAGAGCACAAAAAATATGTCAACGCCCAGATATCCTCCGGGCAGCCATGATCTCGACAGGTGGAATGCTATTACCGAAACGACCGCGACCGCGCGCAGCCCGTCGACGTCCGCCCGATAGCCAATGAGGTGCGAATCCGCGCTTCCGACTCTGGTGTGCATGGTGAATGTTAGGTCCCCGGGGGCAGTACCCCGTCTATAGAAGAACCAAAGCCGAGGCGCTACTCTCAGATGCCATGATTAGGATCACTATCTTCGGACGGGCGCCGGGAGAGAGGAACTCGTTGGCGTCTTGCGAAATTCGAACCATTCGAATTCTCGTGAACTTGACGAGTCTGGAAACGATGGCTTAGCTGGACGTCTCGAACACCCCCCCGACTGAAGCGTGATCGACGCGCTGCTGAAAGTAACAGAGGTGGGAGCAGTCCTTCTCACCGAGGCTGCAAATTATCTACCTGGAACGGTAGACGTGTGGAGCGCGCACGACTATGACCGAAGCGCGGTCGCACTCATCAAACTCGCCTTGGCGGCTGTCGTGGGCAATCTGACAAATCTGATGGGGAGATCGGGATCGTTGTGACCAGGGACGTGCCGCCTTATGCAGTTTTTGCCGGAAATCCGGCACCGGGGATCCGGCAGATGGTTTCTTCCCATGTCTGAAGTGGCCATGACCTGGGAGGACGCTGTCCGCTGGTGCATGAGCGAGCCCTCGATGAAGGAACTCGCCCGCGCCGCCTATTTTGATGATCCTGTCGTGGCCGCACAGCGCTATCACCAAAGCGCGGAGTTCGGCGCGGTTCGCGGCATGATCCCGCGCAAGGCGGGCCGCGCTCTCGATCTTGGCGCTGGCAACGGTATCCTCTCTTACGCCCTGGCGCGCGAGGGTTGGTCCGTAACCGCCGTTGAACCTGATCCGAGCGCGCTCGTCGGCGCCGCGGCAATCCGGACGCTTGCCGAAAGGACGGGCACGCCCATCGATGTGGTCGAAGCCTTCGGTGAAGCGATCCCTCTATCGGCCGCGGGTTACGATTTGGTCGTCGCACGGCAGGTGCTTCACCATGCCCACGACCTGCCGGCGTTTTGCCGCGAAATGGCGCGCCTCTCTCGCGACGGAGCGACGCTTCTATCGTTGCGCGACCATGTGATCTCCGGGCCACAGCAACTCGAACCTTTTCTGCGTGCTCATCCGCTCCATCACCTCTATGGCGGAGAGAACGCCTTTACGTTGGCCGCCTACCGCGCAGCGATCCATGGGGCAGGGCTGACAATCGATCGTGAGTTGAGCTCGTTCCAGTCCGTCGTGAACTATGACCCAATGACTGAATCTGAGATTCGTGAGAGGCTCGCCAATCTCTTCGGTCCGTTGTCCGGACCTGTTCGCCTGGTCCTTTCGCCTGTGCCTTTCAATATCGTCGCCAGCGCCGCCGCGGCGCTTGACCGCAGGCCCGGGCGCCTGGTCTCTTTCCTTTGCCACAAGCACGGGAAGGACTGATTTTCTTGGCGCAATCAAAAGAGGCAAAACCTGTCTGGGTGACTGGCGCCGGCGGCTTCATCGGCCGGCATCTTGCTCGTTTCCTTGCCCAAGAAGGCTGCCATGTCATCGGTTTCGGTCGAAAGGAAGCACCCGGGTTTGCCATGGCGACCGGCGGTACATTCTTTTCCGGCGGAGTAACCGTCGAAACGATGGATGCGGCCCTGACAGCGCATGGCCGCCCGGCAGCCGTGTATCATTTGGCGGGTGGCGCCACGGTTGGCCAGTCGATTGCCGATCCCCTGAAGGATTTTGAGCAAAGCGTCGTTTCCGCGGCTTGTGTCCTCGATTTCCTGCGCCGCCGCGCACCCGATGCACCTGTCGTTCTTGCGTCGTCTGCTGCCGTCTATGGCGGCGGACATGTCGGTTCGATCAGGGTCGACGCGGCGCTCGATCCCTATTCCCCCTATGGCTATCACAAACGCATGGTGGAGGAACTGGGCCGGTCATATTGTGCCGCTTACGGCCAGCCGATCTCGGTGGCTCGGCTCTTTTCGGTCTATGGCGAAGGGCTACGCAAGCAACTGCTCTGGGATCTCTGCGGTCGGCTTGCGGCAGGCGAAACCGACATCGTCCTCGGTGGCATGGGGACGGAAATGCGGGATTGGCATCATGTCTCTGATGTCGTGCGGTTGATCCACCGCATTTTGCCTGTCGGCGAACCGCGCTTCACGATCTACAATGGCGGGGCGGGCGCTCCCGCATCCGTCAGCACGATTTCCAGCATGGTTTTGGATGCGTGGGAAGGGAACCATCGCCTCTCGTTTTCTGGAGAATCCCGGCGGGGCGATCCCGTGAACCTGATCTCTGATCCCTCTGGCGTGCCGGAAGGACTTCAATTGCAGGTACCGCTCTGCGAGGGCATTGCCGGCTATGTCGATTGGTATCGCGCCGAGGTTCTCACTGAGCCGGCCGGCCGTTTGCGACGCTCCGCGCCTTGATCACAGTCGGCTTCACCCTCATCGGTCGCGGGTCTTGGTCCGGTGGCGAGTCCTACCTGCGCAATATGTTGAGCGTCATCGCTTCCGAACTGCGTGGCAAGGTGCAGGCGAAGCTGTTTCTCACGCCTGAGCAGCATTCAAGCCTTGGTGCGTCCTTCGATCACATGTTGGCTGCGCCCGCTATTGTCGATGAACGGGTGACAGGCGCCGGGCTTGGCAGGCGAGGGCTGATTGCCCTCGTCGGCGGCACTGACCGCGCTTTCGCGGATCTTGTCGTCGCGCAAGGCATCGACGTTGTCTTTGAAGTTGCCCAGTGGTTCGGCAACCGGTTTCCGGTGCCGGTCGTTTCCTGGATTCCGGATTTCCAGCACCGTCGCCTGCCGCATCTCTTTCCGCGCAGGGCCTGGTGGCGCAGAGACCTCGGTTACCGCCTGCAGACATCAGGCAATCGCGCCATAATGCTCTCGAGCGGGGATGCGCTCGCGGATTGCGAGACATTCTATCCGGTCTCGCGCAGCAAGACCGCCGTCGTGCGCTTCGCCATCGACCTCGATCCAGGCCCCGTCTTGGCGCGTGCCGACGGGGCCCGCCAGGCGCATGGTCTGCCCGAGCGTTTCTTCTTTCTTCCCAATCAGTTCTGGGTCCACAAGAACCACAGGCTGGTGGTCGAGGCGTTGAAGCATATAAGCCAAATCGGAGCGCTGGACTCCTTGCCGCCGATAGTCCTCTCTGGGCGCACCACGGATCCGCGCGATCCGACATTTTTCAAGCGTCTGATGGATCTTGTCGAAACGGATGGGCTTGCAAGCCATTTTCGCCACCTCGGATTAATTCCCTATGATGACGTTCTCGCCTTGATCGGTGCCGCGGACTATCTCCTCAACCCTTCTCACTTCGAGGGGTGGTCGACCACGGTTGAAGAGGCGAAGTCGCTGGGCACGCCGATGTTGCTATCCGACATTCCGCTGCATCGCGAACAAGCGCCGGACGCGCTCTTCTTCGCACCAGACAGTGCGGAAGCGCTGGCGCAGCGTCTCATGGAAGTCGGGCGGCGCCCACGCCCTGTCCGCGAGAATGTCGCCTTGCTTCAGGGTCGGCAACAAAAGCGCCGCCGAGACTACGCGGCAGCGCTCCTTGCATTGTTTGAAAATGTCAGAAGTGTCCCCCAATGATCGAGAAAATCGTCAGTTTTGTCATGAGCGGCGGCGTCGGCTCAAGGCTGTGGCCGCTGTCGCGCGAGGACAATCCCAAGCAGTTCCATGATTTTTCGGGTGATGGCTCGATGCTGGCAAAGACGCTGCGCCGGCTGACGGCAAGGCCGAAAGGCGAAACGCCGGTTTTCCTGATAGCGTCTGAACGGCACGCCGATCGCGTCCATGCTGACCTGGCCGGCCTGGACCTTTCCGGCGGCGGTCCCTTGTTCGAGCCGACGGGCCGCAACACCGCCGCCGCCGTGGCCCTGGCGACTTTGCGCACCCTGTCCGACCACGGCGACAGCCTGGTGCTGGTGGTTCCGTCCGACCACGAAATAGCCACCGCGCAGCAATTCTGGCAGAGCGTGGAAAATGGCACGGCGGCGGCGCGCGCGGGGCGGCTGGTGGTGTTCGGCATCAAGCCCAGCCAGCCGGAGACCGGTTACGGCTATATCGAGATCGCCGGCGAGCGGGATGGCATCTGCGATGTTTCACGCTTTGTCGAAAAACCGGATCTCGCGACCGCGCAGAACTATCTCAACGCTGGCAATTTCTACTGGAACACCGGCATCTTCCTGTTTCGCGCCAGCGCCATGCGCGATGCCTTCATGGCTTTCCAGCCCGAGATATGGACGGCCACCGAGGCTGCCTACCAGGCCGCGACATCGGATCTTTCCGGCCTCTACATGCCTCTCGAACTCTACGCCGCCATTCCCTCGACCTCGATCGACTACGCGATCATGGAGAAGGCGAGGGACATCGCCATGGTGCCGGCCGGCTTTCGCTGGAATGATCTCGGTTCCTGGCAATCGCTGCTGGATGTCAGCCCCTCTGACAAGCAGGGCAACGTGATCATCGGCGACGTCGTCGCCATCGATTGCGAAAACTCCTACATCCGCAGCGATGGCCGTCTGCTGTCGGCCATCGGCGTCGAGAATCTCGCCATCGTCTCGACTGCGGACGCCACTTTCGTTGCTCCGGTCAGCCACAGCCAACACGTCAAGAAGATCGTCGAGCAACTCGAAAAGAGTGGCCGGCTGGAAACCAAATTCACACCCGCGGATGATCGCGTGATCGAGAGCGGCGCCTGGCGGCGCCGGGTGCATCACTGGCTGTTTGAAGAGACGGTGCCGCTGTGGTCGACAGTCGGTGTTGATAATCGCCATGGCGGTTTCCACGAAGCGCTCGGTTTTGACGCCACGCCGCTGATGAAGCCCAAGCGCATGCGCACGCAGGCCAGGCAAATCTATGCCTTCGCCGTCGCCAAGGCGAGGGGATGGGACGGCCCGGCCGACCGGTTGATCAGCCACGGTATCGAATTCATGGCCAGGAACGGCCGTACCGACAATGGCGGCTGGGTACGCACGCTCAATGTCGACGGGACGGTCGCCGACGCCGTCGAGGATGCCTACGATCATTCCTGCGTGCTGCTGGCGCTCGCGCATGCCCATATGTCAGGCAATCCCGATGCCTTGCGGCTTGGCGAAGAGACATTTTCTTTTCTCGACGCGCATCTCGAGGATCACCGCATGACCGGTTTTCTCGAAACCTCGGACGGCGCGGGTGAACGCCGTTCCAATCCGCACATGCACCTGCTTGAAGCTTTCCTTGCGTGGCATCAGGCGACCGGCGAGCGTGCCTATCTTCGCCGCGCCGCGCGCATCGTCGATTTATTTCGCAGCCATTTCTTCGATCCGGAAAGCTGGACGCTTGGCGAGTATTTCGATCACGAATGGAAGCCGGCTAATGGCGAGAAAGGCTTGTGGACGGAACCCGGGCACCATTTCGAGTGGGCCTCCTTGCTGGTCGATTTCGCCGGACGCAGCGGCCAGAGCCAACTGAGCGGCTTTGCCAGGAAGCTCTATGCCTCGGCCATTGCCAACGGCCTCAACCGCGCCACCGGTCTTGCCTACGGCGCCGTTTCGCGGCAAGGCCTGCCGCTCGACCGCGTCTCGCGCAGTTGGCCGCAGGCGGAGGCGATCAAGGCGGCAATTGCACTGGATGGCGCGGGCGGACCCGACCTCAAGCCCGAGATCGAAGCGCGGGTCGGTCGCTTGTTCCGTTGGCATATCAATCCAGCACCGCTCGGTCTGTGGGTCGACCGGATCGACGAACGTGGCCGTTCACTGGCGACCGATGTGCCGGCCAGCATCTTCTACCATCTGGTCTGTGCGCTGACGCAGTATCTGGACGGCACCGGCGGCAATATTCGGCAGAACGGTTGACGAGATCGAAATCTTTCCGTCCGAATAAGCTTCGGACCATCGGCTGCTAACGATGCTTAGCCACGACGGGAGTGACGACTTTGTCGTTTAAAAACAAAGGTTTGCTTGCACTTGTTGCCTTGGCGTTTGCGGTTGGCTTCTTTGTCATCGTCATGGAAAGAGGGACGAATGTTCATTCGCGGCCTCCGAAGCCGCAGGCGGCGCTTGCGCCGTTTGATGGCAAGCTTGCCGTCCAGGCAATCGACGATCTTCGCGTCGCCGGCCGCAAGATTTTGCTGTGCGGCGTGGCGTTTACCAAACCTCGATCCATGCGCGCCCTGGTAACGGAGGCAGTGCGTCGGGATTATCAAGGGCTCGCCCTGACCTGCAAGCCTGTCGGCACGGGAACCCCTTGCGACGGCAATGTCGCGTCAAAGTTCGGTGACGCCATCGTCGTGCAATGTTTTACGTCGGATGGCGTGGATTTGGCGGCGAAGCTTGCCGAGAATGGCATTTTATGCGGCCAGCCCGCACAAGCGGGGTCGACCTACAAATCTTGCTCCTCGGGCTCGTAGCTCAGGGGTTCGCCGACTGCCCTCGTGCTTATCGTTATTGAGTCGTGCCGAGTCGCGAGTGTCATAAAATGAAAAGCGGAATGTGCGACAACGCCTGACGTCAAATCCAGTCGACTGCAATCTGCACGAAGGACGGGCGCGACGACGGCTTCAAAGACTGTAAAATGAATCTTAACTCCTCTTACCTACCAATCAACCTGTGCCGGTGGGTATTTTTGGCGAAAAGGAACCCGATTGCGTTTCCGAACTATAGCCCGTTGCAGCCAGCAGCCAAAATGGTACATTCAAACCTTCTAATAAGTGTGTTTAATGAAACACAGCGGAAACCAAAAAGTATCTCGCACATGCGAAATGGGTTGGAATCGAAGAGAAAAGCTGTTACGCGCTTGGTCAGTACCTTAGTGATCGGGTGGGTCTGAGGTAACGCGGGACAAAAGGATCTGAACGAATGAACCTAACTGTTAAAAGTGCGTTGGCTGGACTGGTCGTCTCGATCAGCTTTGGCCCTGTTTCATCGTTCGCTCAGGACGCGTCATGCACCTGCGCGACCGCCTATCAAGGGGCGGCGAGTTCAATCGGATCGATTGGCCATGCCAACGGCGACGTGATGGTTTCGCAGACCGCTGGCTATGGTCCTGCCAAGCCGGGTACTGCCTTGGATTTCGGCAGCCGCGTGGTGGTTGGCGCCAAAGGGTCTGCTTCCGTCAATGTCGGGGGCTGCAATCTGAATGTGCCGGCGAATTCAAGTCTCGACATTTCCCGCGTCGAGAACAAAATCTGCCTGAAAGTCGTGGGCTCCGAGCAGACTGCTGCCGTTGGTGTGAGCCCTGAGCATACGGGTCAGATTGCCTCGGGCGGCACCCCGTCCTGGCTGCCGCTCGGTATTTTTGCGGGCATGGCTGGCGCGGCGGGTATTCTTGCTGCAACGCAGGATGACGACAACGGCGTTAGCCAGTAGGCGGGTGCCAAGCAGGCAATGGCAGCGGAGGCGTGAGGCGCCTCTGCTGTGTGTTGTTGCTGGATATCTGGTCGACCTTGCTGGCGCCAGGTTTAGTGTTTTTTGCTAAATTTGTTAACCGTGTCGCTCTATTGCTTTGAGCAGGGCTCGACGCGATTCGTCTCGGGCGTACGTCTTGGCGGCTGGGATCTTACACAGGCCGTCTTGCTTATGCTTGGCAGATGCGTCATTCGCCATCCTGCGGCTGACGCATTGGCGTGTTGTTGGAGCGCAGTCGCTACGTTGCTTCGGTGCAGGCAGAAACGTCAATGATCGACCTGCATTCCCACATCTTGCCCGGTCTTGATGATGGCTCGCCCAGCCTTTCCGAATCGCTGCAAATGGCACGGCTGGCGGTAGCTGATGGGACGACGCACATGGCGTGTACGCCGCATATCATGCCAGGCATGTACGAAAACGGATCGGCAAATATCACTCGAGCCGTTCAAGGGCTGGATCAGGCGTTACGCCGTGCCGCTATACCGCTTGCTCTTTATGTTGGTGCCGATATCCATGTAGCGCCGGATCTTCCGGAGCAATTGGCCCTCGGCAGCGTGCCAACTTTAAACAGATCCCGCTATTTTCTATTTGAACCGCCGCACCACGTTTTACCGCCAAGGCTGGAAGATCTTGCTCTACGCCTCATAAACGCCGGGTTTATTCCGATTCTTACCCATCCCGAGCGTTTGACCTGGATCAAGGCGAATTACGACGTTGTCGAGAGGTTGAATGCAGCGGGGTGTCTTATTCAGCTTACGGCAGACTCGATTGTTGGTGCTTTTGGGCGCACGGCGCTTTATTATTCGGAAAAGCTGATTGACGAAGGTAGGGTAGATATTATCGCATCGGACACCCATGGCACCACCCGCCGGCGTCCTGGGCTATCGCAGGCAGTTGCCGCTGCTGCAAAGCGATGTGGAGAGGATGAGGCCCGCAATATGGTGTTGAAACGTCCAGGCCATATTTTGGCGAACCGGCCCCTCGAGCCGGTCGGAAAGGCACGCGCCAAGAAGCCGAACCCCGGCAACGTCGGCCGCTTTGCCGGACTGGGTCGATTGTTCAAGGGCGGGACCGCGTGATGGGCGGTTTTCGGTACGCAAAAAGCTTTGCCGGCACAATATGTGTATTGGTCGCTTCGCTGGCAATGTCTGCCTGCACGAGCAGCTCGTCAACGGCACCATCTTCACCGGCTTCGGTCGATGCGCTGCAGCTAACATCATCGTCGACGCCGCTTTCGAGCGGTAGCGCTCTCCAGGTCGTAAAAGACCTGCCTGCGCCGCAAAACACCCAGAACGGCAGCGAGCAGCCTTTGTCTCCGAACGATGTGCTCGAGGTGAATGTGTTCCAGGTCGACAATCTGAACAGAACCGTTCAGGTCGACGCTGGCGGGCAGATTTCGCTTGCACTTATCGGAACCATAACCGCGGCGGGAAAGACCGTCCGTCAATTGGAGAAGGAAATCGAAACGGCCTACGGCGCCAAATATTTGCAGTCGCCCGATGTGTCGGTTTTCGTCAAGGAGTCGATTGGCCAGCGCATTACTGTCGACGGTGAAGTCACCAGGGGCGGCATCTTTCCTGTATCGAGCAACTCCTCTCTCATCGATGCGATCGCCCTTGCTGGAGGGTTCAATGCCGTTGGAGATGCAAGAAAGGTCTTTGTCTATCGCAATATCGGCTCGAATACGCTGGTTGCTAATTACAATGTGGAGGAAATTCGTGCCGGCAAGAGCCGCAATCCGCGCATCTATGGCGGCGACAAGGTTGTCGTCTTCGCCTCGAAATCGAAAATTGCGATGAACAATCTCAAGGACGCCCTCGGTGTCGCCTCGAGTGCAGCCCGAATTGCGGTGGTTCCGGGACTATAGCCGCAGTCGGTCAGAATTCAGTCTACGGACGAACTCAGGATTACCTCGCGCCATGCTCGATCGTAACAGACAGCATCAAATTGCAGGCCCAGGACACGGTCAGGCCTTGTCCGCGGACCTGTATTATGACGGTGCTCAAAACTATAACCCGTACGGTCGCGATCAACCGGAGCAGGAAGAGGGCTTTAATCCGCTCAAGCTGTTTTTCTACGTCGTCCAGTATCGGTGGCTGATCGTCATGATGGCGGCGGCGGGGCTTGTCGCCGGCGTCATCGTTACCATGATGCAGACGCCAAAATATCAGGCGACAACGCAACTGGAAGTGCTGGTTCCCTCGGCAAAGGTCTTCCAGGACATTGAAGTGGTTTCCGAAAACAGCGACGTGCGGGCTTTTCTAACGGCCCGCGAGAAGCTGAAAAGTCGCGCATTGGCGCAGCGCGTGGTGTTCCAACTGGGTCTCAGCGAAAAGCCGGACTTCCTGTTTCCAACGCCTAACTTCTCACTCAGCAATATTTTCTATCGTGCGTTCGGGATCGCCAAATCCCCCTCGGTTCAGGAGAAAACCCCCGAGGAACGCGAGTCGATTGCGATCGATCGCGTTCTAAAGGACCTTACGGTCAGTCTGGTCACCAACACAAGCCTGCTGTCGATTACGTTTGCCGACCAAAACCCGAAATATGCAAGTGATGTAGCCAATCAGGTCGCGCAGAGCTTTATCGACCAAAGGCTCGACCAGACCAGCGAGACATCAGACCTGGCACGGCAATTCATCCAGGAACAGGTTTTGCAGGTGAAGCAAAAGCTTCAGAAGTCCGAAGAGGAACTGGTCGCCTATGCAAAGGATGCAGGCATCACGGTAACCGGCGACGACAAATCACTGATAGGGTCGAACATCGAGGCTCTGAACACCGCGCTGGCGACGGCCATCCAGGAGCGTCTCGACGCCGGACGGGTCGTGGAACAAATCGACAAAGGTCGCGGCTCGAGCCTTGGCCCAGTGCTGGAAAGCGAAGGTCTGCAGAAGCTCAGCGACAAGCTGGCGGATTTGACCAGCCAGTATCAGCAAAAACTGGGCATTCTGAAGCCTGGTTTTCCGGAAATGCAACAGCTTCAGTCGCAAATTAAGGAATTGCAACGGCTCTATAACAACGGCGTTTTGACGATAACCGATTCTCTGCGGCAGAGATACCAGGAAAGTCAGAACAAGGAGGCCGACCTTAAGACCAAACTTGCTGAGATGGAGAAGCAGCAGGTTATCTTCAACGACAAAAACATCAAATACACGATCCTGAAGCGCGAAGTCGATTCGAACCGGTCGCAGTATGATAACCTTATTGCCAAGCTGAATGAAGTTGGCGTGAGTTCTGAGCTAAAGACACAAAGCGCTGCAATCGTTGATTTCGCGACACTGCCCGTTCGTCCTTATTCTCCGCGCCTGACTATCAATCTTGCGATCGCCTTGGCTCTTTTCATGGCTCTGAGCGCGTCAATAATCTATATCATCGAGTTGTTGAACAACACCTTCACCAACCCCGAGCAGATCGAAAAGGAATTGGGATTGGCGATGCTGGGCATCCTGCCGCTCGTCGACGACCGGGAACTCATAGCCAGCATCGCCGATCAGAAGTCAGGACTGTCCGAAGCCTACCGATCGCTTCGAACATCGTTGCAGTTCTCCGGCGCCGAGGGCGCGCCGCGATCACTGCTGGTCACGAGTTCGGAGCCCTCGGAAGGCAAGTCGACCACGTCGTTCAAGCTTGGGCAGGATTTTGCCGCGCTTGGTGCAAGAGTTCTCATTGTCGACGGCGATCTTCGCAAGCCCAATCTTCATCGGCTGTTTGGGCTCGACAACACGATCGGGCTCAGCAACCTCCTGACAAACACCGTTCGCAAGGAGGATCTTGCGAGTATTTTCCGGGCGACGAAATATCCGAATGTGACCGTTTTGACGTCCGGAACGATCCCGCCGAACCCTGCGGATCTGCTCTCCTCGCCCAAGATGGCACTGATCATCACCAATCTCGGCAAGCGCTTCGACCTTGTCATCATCGATGCTCCGCCGGTCGTCGGCCTTTCGGATGCGCCTATCCTCAGTCGGCTTGCCGAAGGCACGTTGATGGTCATCTCCACCAATCAGGTCACACGCAAGTCGGCTAAGACAGCGTTGAAGCGCCTGCGAGCCGCCGGAGCGAATGTGGTCGGAGCCGCGATGTCGAAATTTGCGGTGAACAAATTCGACTACAACTACGCCTACAAATATATGAACTACCAGTATTACGACTACGGCACGAGTACCCCGAAACTTGAGGGCAAAGTGGATGACGGAGCAGGCCAACCCGCTTATGCAAAATCTCCGGCGTTCAAGCGTTTGGTTCGTCGCATCCGTTCTAGTGTTGGCGGCTTCGTCGATCGGTCTAAGTCGGTTTCTTGAGACCGAAACGCCGGCCGTTTCGCTCGCGCTGGATCCGTTGAATGTCGACGCGGTGATCGGTGAAATTACCCACGACCTGAACGACACAAACAATACTCCTGACCTTGATGCCTTGCTTGCCAAGGCCGAAGGCGCGCTTCGCTTTGATCTGGTGGACGCTCGCCTCTACAGCCTGATCGGTGAGATCAAGTATCGTCAGGGTGAAAAAGACCAAGCCTATGAGCTTTTTGATCAAGCTCGGAAATTGTCCAAGACGGAGATTCATGCGCTTCAGAGATCAATCGGCCACTCGATTGAAACGGGCGATCTGTCAAAGGCTGTTGGCGAGATCGATATATTGCTGCGGCGATGGCCGGATCGGTTTCCTGAGATCGCCGAGGGCCTGCCGACAATCCTCTCGAACCCCGATGGATACCAGGCGGTGCTGGCAGCTATCAAGGCGGAGGCGCCCTGGCGAGCCAGTCTGTTCGTCGCTCTTGGCAACGCCCCCGAGGGGCTCGTTTTCGCGAATCGGCTGCTGCTCGATTTGATCGGGTCAAGCGCACCACCGAAACCGGGCGAGTTGTCCTTTGTAATCAACGGCTATATTCGCCAAAAGCAATATGAGCCAGCATACCGGTTATTTCTTTTCAGCCTTTCTGATGAAGAAAGGAAGTTGGGCGGGTATATTTTCAACAGTACCTTTGAACCGGTGTCCAGCGGCAAGCCTTTCGATTGGCAGATCCGCGATCAGTCGGGGATGGAAGTCTCGTTCGCCACATCCAAGGATGCGGTCGAAGGTGAGGGCGGGGCGACGGTCCGTTTCCTGAATACACCGGTCAAGAACTCCGCTCTTCAGCAGTATATTGAGCTCCCGCCGGGATCCTACAAGGTTTCTCTGATTGCATCCGCAAGAAACCTGAAGCTTCCAAAGGAGTTATTCTGGTCCCTAAGATGTCCGGCTGGCGAAATTGCACGGTTCAATATTCCAGAGGGTACATTCAATCGTCAATCCCTGAGTCAGGATTTTTTGATTGGTCCGGAGACCTGTCCCATGCAATTGTTGAGACTGGACACTGCCACCATCGCTGACAGTTGGCGGTTTCGGTATGTCGGCACGTTGGTAATGCACAAATTGAGCATCGAGAGACTTCCATCTTGAGCGACCGGCCAGCGGAATGGGATAAATATCTCCTCGGGTCGGTCTTGTTTGTATCGCTGCTGATCGGTGGGGGGACCGCAGCCGGCCTCTACACGGACACATTGATTGAAGTCGCGGCGATTGTCTCGGCGGCGGCTGTCCTTTCACAGCCATTTGGCCAACGGGTTCCCCGTTCTGTGTTGTGGCTGCTTGTGTTCGCCGTGGCCTTGGTGATTTTGCAAATAGTCCCGCTGCCGGCATCCATATTCAACGGCTTGCGGCCAGAACTGTTGCTCGCCGATTCCTCGTTCGTTGGAGAAACCCGATTTCGCTTCGTCAGCCTCGGCGTGGGACGCACGATCGAATGCCTGTTGTATCTGGTGGCGGTGGTAGCGTTTTTCCTGAGTGTTTTGCGTTTGCGAACCGAGCAGATCCAGGCGCTTCTGCCGTTCTTTTTCATGGGCGTCATCTGCAATGGGCTGGCGGGAGCGATTCAATATTCGCTCTCCGACGACATCGCCATCAAGGGGTTGCTGCCGTTTACAATCAACGCCGGGCTGTTTGCCAACCGCAATCATTTTGCAGCCTTGCTTTTTGTCTCTATTCCCTTCGTCGTCTATCACGGGCTGTTTCGCGGAAATCTCTTGTCTGGATTGCTCGGACTGGTCACGCTTTTGCTGCTTCTTTTGGCAGCCGGTTCGCGTGCTGGTGTGCTGATTGGGTTGGCGATTACAGTCCTGTCCGTTGTCTTTCTTTCAGCGCGCTCCAGGGCGAGCGGATGGGGCATCCTGCTGGTTTTCATAGGGATTTCAGCCTACACGATAGGCGTTTGGACGAAGATCGATGTTGATGCGATTGATCCGGCTTTTGGGCGCGGAGAATTTGCGCGGACCACTATTGAGGGAATTAAGGAGAATTGGGCGACTGGCGTCGGATTTGGAAATTTCCAAAAGGCCTATCAGATATACGAAAAGGAAGGAATGATTTTCAAACAGTTCGTAAATCATGCCCACAATGACTATCTGGAAATAGCCTTCGAGGGCGGAGTTCTCGCCATTCTGCTGATGGCATTATATTTTGTGTTGCTTTTTGCTTCGTTTGCCAGAATCCGCCGCGACCCACTTCAGAAGGCGGCATTTCTGTCGGTATCCTTTCTTCTCATCCACTCACTGGTTGACTATCCGCTACGGACCGCAGCGCTTGCAATGACCTTCGCCTATATGAACGCCATTATCTTTCACAAGGGATTTGCAGACCGTTTGCGTCAGAAGAGCGAAATGATCGAGATCGACCACAACGGCGACAAGTTGTTTGTTCCCATTGGAAAGTCGTCGTGATGCTTGTAGAAGCCTGCCTTCGTGCTTGAATCCGGACGCGTCGCGCTTTAGAGGCATCGTCGCGACGATCGAGGTCGTTTGAGCGAAACCGCTCTGGCTACGATCAGCTGCCCAGCCCAGAACTTTCCAACCTGTGAAAAGCCGGCGAGCCCCTTGCCCGCCGGCTTTTTCATGCCGTATCGAATGTCTCTGCCTTAGCACGAACCATTGACCTTGGATTTCAGCTGTTTCGAGCCTGCGCGAGCTATTTGGGCCCACGTCGCGATCTCATTTTGACAGGTTGATGTCCCCATCTCGCTCTACCAGAGGATGCGGCAGCGATTGACAAGCTGCCTTCCGAAACATAAGCACGCTCAAATCGCGCCGGGGGGAGCGAAGGCAGTTTAGGAGAGCTTGTTGAAAGGCATTATCCTGGCCGGGGGCAGCGGAACCCGGCTCTATCCGCTGACACTGGCGGTTTCCAAGCAAATCCTGCCGATATACGACAAGCCGATGATCTACTATCCGCTGAGCGTATTGATGCTCGCGGGTATCCGTGAGATTCTGGTCATCTCGACCCCGCGCGACCTGCCGGTTTTTAGGGATTTGCTCGGCGACGGTTCGGAGTTCGGGCTGGACATGTCCTATGCCGAGCAGCCGCATCCCAACGGCCTCGCGGAAGCCTTCATCATTGGCCGCGACTTCATCGGCAACGACAGCGTCTCGATGATCCTCGGCGACAACATCTATTTCGGCGAAGGGCTATCGCAGCTCTGCCGCAAGGCGGCCGTGCGCAAAAGCGGTGCCTCGGTGTTCGCCTACCATGTCGAGGATCCGCAGCGCTATGGCGTGGTTTCGTTCGACAAGGTCAGTGGCTCCGCTTTGACGATCGAGGAAAAACCGCAAGCGCCGAAGTCGAATTGGGCTATCACCGGCCTCTATTTCTACGACAACGATGTCGTGAACATAGCCCCGACGATCCGGCCCTCGGCGCGTGGCGAGCTCGAGATCACGGCGGTCAACAACGTCTACCTCGAACGCGGGCAGTTGCAGGTTCATCAACTTGGCCGCGGCTATGCCTGGCTCGACACCGGCACCCATGACAGTTTGCATGAAGCCTCTTCCTTCGTGCGCACCATCGAACATCGCCAGGGCATCAAGGTCGCCTGTCCGGAGGAGATCGCTTTCGAGCAGGGCTGGCTGACGGCTGACAAGGTTCTGCAGCGCGCTGCCCGCCTGGGAAAGAACGACTATGCCGCCTATTTGCGCCGGCGCGTCGTCGAACTGACGGAGAACTAGGTGCTGGAGATCAGGCCGCTCGGTCTCGATGGCGTGCTGGAGATCGTCCCGAAGCGCTTCGGCGACGCCCGGGGGTTCTTTGTCGAAACCTACAATGAAGAGCGTTTTTCAGAGGCAGGCATCGATCTGCGTTTCATCCAGGACAATCACTCCTATTCCGCCGCCGCCGGTGTTTTGAGGGGGCTTCACTATCAACTTTCCCCACGCGCCCAGGACAAGCTGCTGCGCGTTGTCCGCGGCAGGATTCTTGATGTCGCGGTCGACATTCGCCGCAGCTCGAAGACATTCGGAAAATGGGTC
This sequence comes from Mesorhizobium sp. STM 4661, assembly GCF_000359125.1. GTDB lineage: Bacteria > Pseudomonadota > Alphaproteobacteria > Rhizobiales > Rhizobiaceae > Mesorhizobium. Next base: position 119,909 of record NZ_CAAF010000038.1, read on the forward strand.
GCCCTGGAGATCTCCGCCGAAAAGGGCAATCAAATCCTGGTGCCGAGAGGCTTCGCGCACGGTTTCGTCACGCTCGCACCGGATACCGAGGTGCTGTATAAGGTCACCGAACTTTATTCGCCGCAGCATGATCGATCCATCCGTTTCGACGATCCCGCCATCGGCATCGAATGGCCATCGCTATCGGGCGGATTTCAACTGTCGGACAAGGACCTCAAGGCGCCGACACTCGCTGCCGCGGAGGTGTTTGCATGAGGGGTGCTCGCCCTCCTAATGCATGTCGCGCAAAAGTGCGCAGCGGTTTTGCGATAACGACATGCATAAGAACAAGAACTTAAAGCGCGTCGCATGAATCCGTTCAATCGCGACGCGCTTTAGGGTGATGGCATGAGGAGTGAGGTATGAATTTTCTGGTGACCGGGGGTGCCGGTTTCATCGGCTCGGCCGTGTGCCGGCATTTGTGCGCCAATCCGGCCTACCGCTTGACCAATCTCGACAAGCTCACCTATGCCGGGAACCTCGCCTCGCTGCGGTCGATCGAGCGCGCGCGCAATTACAGATTTGAACACGCCGACATCTGTGACGACAGGACGATCCTGGAGGTGCTGCATCGCGACGATATCGACATCGTCATGCATCTCGCCGCCGAGAGCCATGTCGACCGGTCGATCGACGGGCCGGGAACATTCATCGAGACCAATATCGTCGGCACCTACCGAATGCTCAACTCGGCCCTGGAATATTGGCGCGGACTTCCCGACGCTAAGAAAGGCCAGTTTCGCTTCCATCATGTTTCGACCGACGAGGTGTTCGGCGACCTGCCTTTCGACGGCGGCGTCTTCACCGAACAGACGCCCTATGCGCCATCTTCGCCCTATTCGGCGTCGAAGGCCGCGTCCGATCATCTGGTGCGCGCATGGCACGACACCTACGGCCTGCCGGTCGTCCTGTCGAACTGTTCCAACAACTACGGTCCGTTCCATTTCCCCGAAAAACTGATCCCGCTCGTCATTTTGAACGCGCTCGACGAAAAACCGCTACCGGTCTACGGCGCCGGCGCGAACGTCCGCGACTGGCTTTTCGTCGAGGACCATGCGCGCGCCCTGGCCATGGTCGCGACGCGCGGCGCGGTCGGCGAGAGCTACAATGTCGGCGGCGGCTCGGAACGCACCAATCTGGCGGTGGTGGAGGCGATCTGCGATAGTCTCGATAACAGGCGGCCGCGCTCCGCCGGCCGGCGCTATCGCGATCTCATCACCTTCGTCGCTGACCGCCCGGGCCATGACCGGCGCTACGCGATCGACGCCTCGAAGATCGAGCGCGATCTCGGCTGGACGCCGCGCGAGAGCTTCGACAGCGGCCTCGCCAGGACGGTCGACTGGTACCTGCAGAACGAATGGTGGTGGGGCCCGATCCGCCGCGAGCGCTATGCCGGCGAGCGGCTGGGCGACGCGCGCAAGGGTGCCGCGTGAGGCTTGTCGTCACCGGACGCGACGGGCAGGTCGTAAGAAGCCTCGTCGAGCGTGCGCACGCGCACACGGAGTTCGAGGTTATTGCGCTCGGCAGGCCTGAACTCGACCTGGCGAAGCCGGAGACGATCGCACCGGCGCTGGCAATCGCCAGGCCCGACCTGGTCGTGTCCGCCGCCGCCTACACCGCGGTCGACCATGCCGAGGACGAACCGGACCTTGCCTTTGCCGTCAACGGCGCCGGCGCCGGTCATGTCGCCGAAGCCGCGGCAGGGCTTGGCGTTCCCGTCATCCATCTGTCGACCGACTATGTCTTCGACGGAAGCGGCGAGGGGGCCTATAGCGAAGATGATGAACCCGCTCCGCGCAACGTCTACGGCGCCTCGAAGCTGGCTGGCGAGCAGGCGGTCGCCAAGGCCAACCCGCGTCACCTCATCCTGCGCACGGCATGGGTCTACAGCCCGTTCGGCAGGAATTTCGTCAAGACGATGCTGAAGCTGGCAGCGGATCGCGACGAGATAGCGGTGGTGGCCGACCAGTGGGGAAATCCCACTTCGGCCCTCGATATTGCCGACGCGCTCCTGCATTCGGCGGCGATGCTGCGTGGCAACAAGGGCTTTGCTTCCTTCGGCGTCTATCATCTGGCGGGAACCGGCGAGACCAACTGGAGTGGCTTCGCCCGTCATATCCTGGACACAAGCCAGGCGTTTGGCGGCCCCTATGCGCGGGTTCGGGATATCGCCACTGTGGATTATCCGACCAAGGCGCAGCGCCCCCGAAATTCGCGCCTGGCGACGCAAAAATTCGCGACCGCATTTGGATGGGTAGCTCCGGGCTGGCGCGAGTCGACAGAGGAGGTGGAACGATGTCTTCTTCGGCCTGCTTGAGAATTGCCCGTTGTGGCAACAATGCGCTTACCGGGGCCTGAAAGACAGCGATGATTCCTTTCACTTCGACGACATTCAGATTTCCTGACCTCGTAGCTCCGTCTGCATGGGTGGAGCATGTTCCATTCATGTTCTGGCTGATCGATGCGCTCCGACCGCTCCGGTTTGTCGAGCTTGGCACGCATGCAGGGGTCTCCTATTGTGCCGCCTGCCAAGCCATCGAGCTGTTGGGTCTCCACTGCAGTAGCTATGCAATCGACACCTGGAAGGGTGACGAGCATGCTGGGTTTTACGACGAGGAGGTCTACTCCAATCTGGCCGCCTACCACGCTCCCAAATATGCGGCTTTCTCCAGTCTCGTACGGTCGACTTTCGACGCGGCCGTTGACCATTTCGAGGACGCCAGCATCGACCTGTTGCACATTGACGGTCTCCACACTTACGACGCTGTTCGCCATGACTTCGAGACCTGGCGGCCAAAGTTGACGCAAAACGCCATTGTGCTCTTTCACGACACGAATGTGCGCGAGCGCGATTTCGGCGTCTCTCGTCTCTGGAGCGAAGTCTCGGCGGGTCGGCCGCATTTCGAGTTCCTGCATGGGTACGGCCTGGGTGTGCTGGGAATTGGCGACAGCTACCCAAAGGCGATCGAGGCGTTATTCGCTGCCGGCGACCAAGATGATGCTCGCGAAGCTGTACGAACCGCTTTCGCCCATCTCGGGCAGGCAGTCGCCCGACGCGGGGATACGGCCTATGCGCTAAGGCAGGCGGAAGCGCAATTTGCGTTCAGCCGCGAAGAATGGCAGCGAGAGATCGAGCAGCGCGGCATCGAGATCGCTACGTTGGAGACCGAGCGCGAGCAGGTGACCGCACAGGCGCGCGAGCGCGAGGCCCAGTTTGCACTGGATCGAGAAGAATGGCAGCGACAGGTCGAAGGCCGCGACAACGAGATTGTACGGTCGCAAGCGCTGGCGAGCGCTCTTGAGGCAAAACTAACGCAAAGCGAGCTCGCTGCCCAGGAACTCAAGGACTCAACGAGTTGGCGAATTACTGGCCCGTTGCGAACGCTTTCAATGAATATCAGGTGGTTACTGCGGAATGTACGTCGGGCGGGTGGCTAAATTTAGAATAAACATCTAGGAGGTCTTTCGCCTTTCCAGAAACCGTTCGAAAAAGTACCGGACAAAGGTAGTCAATCGCGGATAACGGCGCACAAGGTGGCTCAGATATCTCGCCGTTCTCCAGCTTTTCGAAGCCCTGATCGCCCTCAATCGGCTTATTTTTGCATTGATGATAGAAGCGAATTCTCGCGCCTGATCGGTCAAATTTTTGCTGTGGATTCGGGCTTGCTCGGCCAGCGCCTCGCGTTGTTGCGCCAGGGCGGTTTCAAGTTCGCGAAGACGATCCTCCAGTGGCATCAGCGACGCGAAGGGGAGCCGCATGCCATTCTCGAGATCGCGATCGTTGTCAAGCCAACGTCCATGGAACCAGGAGTCCAAATTGTCGATGTGCATGACCTCTGGTTTCAGTTCAGCTTTTCGAAACGCGTAGTTCATCGATAACTGATCGCGTCGAGCATATCGTTGAACATGCGCGTTCCATATCTCCAGCATGTTGCACACAGTCGGGTCGGTATGGTCGCGCAATAGGATTCCGCCCCAAAACGGCTTTTCCAGCAGCACTTCCGGACACTCAATCTGATAGTGATTGAGCTGTTCAAAGATTCGGCTCTGATCGTCCAGACCAAGCCGAGACACCTCGACAAATTCGTCCAGTACAGTTTCTCGAAAACTGTGAGCGGCAACGCTGAACCCGGATTCACTCCAATATCGTTCAACGATCGTTTCCGGCGTTTCCTTGAGAATTACGGTGTTATCGATATAGAGTGACCCGTCGAAATCGGGCAAGTGGAGGTGAGGGCGAAGCTTTAGGTCACGCTGGCTTCGAATTGGGTCCATCCCGAAGGTGGGCAAAACCAGTCGAATTTGCCATGTATCGCTCTTCAGATCGGGATCATCGGTTAAGCACACAAAGGGAATTTTTGAACACGACGCGACCGGCTGATCGTTGAGCTGCTCGTACTTTCCTATCATCGTCATATAGACACAAAATGACTTTGTGACTTGACGTTTCATCGAGCCACCTTCACCGAGCCGGAGTGATCGGAATCCTCTGAACTTCGATCAAGCCGAATCGAAACCGGCGTTGGCGAGACGCGCACTGGCGAGACACAGATCAAAATGTTCTCCCTTCTCGTCGGTTCTGGATCTCTTCCAAGGGACATGGGACATGCTTATGAGCGACCGACAGGCTCCGCTCAAGCGCATAGGCTCCGAAGCGGGTTTGTATCTGGTGATGATCATTGGCCATCTTGGCGTAAAGAGCCATATCCGGTCGATCAACAGGTCGGACGCGCCCACCGATGCCTATGTCTTGGAAACCGCCGAATGCTCAATCACCCCGGACTTGCCTTTGCCACTGCCAGCGTCGATACCGGTCGCGTAGCCGTTGCGGCCGCAAGCACCCGCGCGCCGGCGATCCTCCGCCATTGTATCTTCGCCGAAGTGAGGAAGTCCTATCTCGGCCCTTGATATTGCCTTCAAAATCCTCCATGTCGCCGCGACCATGCAAGACGACGCGAATTTTGGCCGTTGCGGCTCCTGCCGCCTGGCGGGAGCGGTGAGATCAACTTGAGCGGATTCACGTGTCATATCCTGGACACAAGCCAAGTGCTTGATCGTCGTTACTGCGTCGTGAAGGACATATCCACAGGCGACCATCCGACCAAGGCACGCAGCCCCGCAACTCCGGCCCGTCAACGGCGAAATTTATCACGACATTCGGATGAAATGCGCTCGATCGGCGGCAATCGTCGGAACAGGTTGTATATCGTCGCCTCGTCGAGGAGGCTTGGCAGGCTTCGAACATGAACAAGCTTCAGTCACCGGAAAATCTGCCCAATCCTGCACCCTGCCCGCAAGCAGCTAGCGTAGCGGCGCCGAAAGCGAAGTCGCTGGCTTCCAGGGTTTACGCCTATCCCAGGGTGTTCGTGGTTTCCGTTCTGCACAGATTATATGTTTATTATCGTCGCTTGCCGATAGGTATTGAGAAGCGCCGAGCAATACATAAGATTATATCGTTCGTATCTCCCAAGATACACACAAGACTTGGAAATATTGTATTCAATTATTGGGATTCTGGAAAAATAATTCCTTTAGTAAGGTCGCATGGCGATCAATTGGAGGTAGGTCAGACGGTTTTTTCGGTCGTCATCCCAATTTACGATCGTACTGATTTACTACGTGAGGCCATCGACTCTATATTGAATCAGTCATATCAAAGCTTTGAGCTTATTCTTGTGACAGACGGATCTCCAAAGTCAACATTGGATATTGTAGATAGATATAAATCGCTATCGAAGGTTAGAGTTTTCCACTTTCCAAAAAGCTCCGGCACCGCAGTGCGTGGTCGAAATAAAGGGATATTGGAATCGAGGGGTGAATATATCTCATTTCTGGACAGTGATGATATTGCTGATCGAGACAGGCTTGAGATAACGCTTTCAGCCATGAGTAATGGTAACGATGTCGTATATGGCGCGTGGCGTGCTAAAATCGATGGATCGAGAATTGTTGACGGATTGAGTGACGGACAAGTTGTATTCAGCCCGCAATCTACCCCCGAAGAGCTCAAAAACATTTGCTTCCCGTGCCAAAGCACGGTGTCCGTTCGACGCGCGTATTTTATTAAAGCTGGCTTCCTGAAACCTGCCATGCGTTATCGTGAGGATCACGAACTGTGGGCGCGGCTGGCTTTTTACGGTGCAAAATTTATTGCTCTGCCTAATATTCTTACAACGCTGCGATTACACGCAGGCAACAACGAAATCAACTTCAAGAAAGATGACCAGAAGTGGGCCAAGGAGGTTTTAAGCCAGTATTCGATCAAAGGACCTGTGCCCAAGAAGATAGTTTTCCTGATTGGTGGCGTAGGTGTTTCAGGCGGATTGTCGGTTGTAATGCATCATGCACAAAATTTGATGGCTTTCGGCCATGATGTGACTATTATTAATTTTGGTTTGAATGCCGTTGCAAACTCTTGGACAGAAATGTGGCCTGTTCCCATCATTAATGGGTTTGAAGATTCAAATCAGTTTCTAGAGAACGTAGATATAGCTATTTCCACCTTTTGGACAACGGCACATATATTGAAGAGCCTGAAGGCAGACCGGAAGATATATTTTGTTCAATCGGATGAGCGTTTTTTCTACGATGACACCGAAACCAAGGCGATGGTTGCCTCAACGTATCGTCAGGACTTCGAGTTTGTGACAATAGCGTCGTGGGTTCGTGAATTCCTGGATCGGGAGTTCGGTCAGAAAGCTGCCTTGGTGGCAAACGGTATTGATCTCGATGTCTTTGTGGAAAGTAGGGGTCTGCGCTCTGTAGGCAGGCCCCGTGTGTTGATTGAAGGACCACTTTCCGTGCCTTGGAAAGGCGTGGCGGACGCTTACGCTGCCGTAAGAGACCTCGATGTGGATATTTGGCTGGTGGCCAGCGACGGAATAGTTCCGGTGGAATGGCGTTTGGACCGCGTCTTCAAGGCTGTGCCTCAGAACGAGATGCCGGAAATCTACTCGTCCTGCGATATCTTGCTCAAGATGAGCCACGTGGAAAGTTTTTGCTTGCCGGCGCTGGAGGCGATGGCTTGTGGGTGTGCGGTGGTGGTCGGCAAAGTCAACGGCGCGACGGAGTTTGTTCGACACGAGCACAACAGTTTGGTTGTTGAACGCGGCGACATTGCTTCGGCAAAGAACGCAGTCATGCGCCTTCTTGAGAATCCTGTGCTTCGGAAAAGGTTGGTCGAGGAGGGACGCCGAACCGCACAGAGCCTGTCAGTCAAAGCTTCTTTTTCTGCGATGGAAGAGGTCATTGGTGCGCCAGTTTAGGTTTTGCAACGGTCGCACATTGGGTCGTTTGGAAAGAATGATTCCGGATTTGTTGCCACGTTTGGCTGCCGGGGCTGGTACCCTCCGCAATGGTGCACAACTTTCACGACGGCACATTCGAGGCCGCCTATGAGGAGGTTGATGGACACATCCGGCGCAATTGATGACATTGGTGAGGGATTGCGTCGCTATCATCTGGCGACGACTTTCGGGTGGCAAGACATTGCTCAGAGGTATCGCCGCTCGCGGATCGGGGCATTCTGGCTGACCATCAATATGGGCGTGCTCATTGGTGCGCTCGGTCTGATATTCGGGACACTTTTCCGGTCCCCAATGCAGGAGTTTCTGCCATTTATATGCGCGGGATTGATTGTATGGGGATTTATCTCATCTTCTCTAAGTGACGGATGTACAAGCTTTATTAGCGCGGAAGGAATAATTCTACAAATCAAGATGCCGTTGTTCACGCATGTGATGCGCTCTATTTGGAGAAACGCGATAATATTTGCTCACAATCTTGTGATTTTCCCGGTAATAGTTCTGATGGTCCAAGCGCCCTTGTCTTGGTCTGCCCTATGGGCTCTTCCTGGATTCTTACTGGTATCAATAAACATCCTCTGGATGATGCTGGTACTCGCGGTGGTTTGCGCACGGTTTCGAGACATGACGCTCATCGTCCAAAATCTGCTTCAGGTCACGTTCTACCTGACGCCGGTTATGTGGGCCGCAAAAACGCTACCGGAAGGCGCACCGCGATACATCATCGAGTTCAATCCTTTCTTTCATTTGGTGTCGCTGGTGCGCGATCCGCTGCTTGGCCAGATGCCTGAGGCAAGAAGCTGGGAAGTTGCGATAGTGCTGGCTCTTGTCGGGTGGCTGTTGGCGGTTGTTTTTTTCGGGCGGTTCCGCGCTCGTGTCCCATACTGGCTTTAACCGATGGCCAATATCCAGTTAAGTGACGTTTCAGTCGAGTTTCCGGTTTTCAACGCGGCCAACCGCTCATTGAAAAATCGCGTGATCAACGTGGCAACTGGCGGCGCCATCGAACGGCAGAATGGGGGCCATGTTGTTGTCCGAGGGCTGCAGGATGTCAGCTTTGAGGTGGTTGATGGCGAGCGAATCGGACTGGTTGGTCACAATGGATCGGGAAAGACCACCTTGCTCCGCGTCCTGTCCAAGATCTACACCCCAAGCTCAGGACGCGCCACGATCGATGGCGAATGCGTTTCACTCATAAACATTGGACTAGGGATAGATCCTGAAGCCACAGGACGGGAAAATATCCGTCTCAGGGCGGCGATGATGGGAATGACGCCATCGTCACTGCGTGAGCGTTTTGATGATATTGCAGAGTTCTCTGGTCTTGGTGAATTTCTGGACATGCCCGTTAGAACCTACTCGTCGGGTATGCAATTGAGGCTCGCCTTTGCAACGTCGACGTCGATTCGACCGGAGATATTGGTCATGGATGAGTGGCTCTCCACGGGGGATGAAGATTTTAAGACCCGCGCAAACAAGCGCCTCAGTGATATTGTGAATTCGACCAAAATCTTGATCCTGGCAAGCCACTCAAAGGACCTGATTTTACGGAACTGCACTCGAGTAATTTGGCTTGAACATGGTCATATTCGAATGGATGGGCCTGTTGAAACTGTCACAGAACAATATTTCTCGAATGGGGCGCAATGAAAACATCGGCTCGAAGGCGCCATCCTCTAACCGGATAGCCTTCAAAAAAATCTCTGGCGATGACTGCGACTCCGCAGTATGCGATACAACCGGTGGGAGGGGATTGGCACGACAAACCAACGTGATCAGCGGCGAAATGAACTTCGTGGTTGCATCACGCTGGCGGCCGGTCCTCGATCCTGGAGTGTAGTGCCGCGCAATGAATTCATACCTGGAAGCCGTATTCGGACTTCGGCCGGACATGCGGCGCTTTTTTATCATGATCCAGGACGCAGTCATGGTCCTGGTCGCGGTCGCGCTCAGTCTGGTTTTGTCGCGGTCCAACCTCTCTTTCGAGGCTTTTTCCTATGAGGGCCTGACCACCTGGGCGTGCATCGTCGTTTTCAGCCATTTGCTGTTCAGATATTGCGGCCTCGACAACACGGTCTGGCGCTTCGCCTCGACCCCTGACTTTTTCAACATCCTGAAGAGCTGCGCGATTTTGACCGTCGCGCTCTATTGCGCCTTGCTCACGTTTCGTTTCTTCAAGCCGGTGACGGGCCTCAACGAGCGCCAGTTCATCGTCTTCTTCCTTGTGTCCTTCACAATCATATCGGCGCCTCGGCTCTTCTACCGGTTTCTTCGCGATGGAGCGAGTTGGGGCATCATGAAGAGGGCCGCCGACAAGGGGTTGACCAGGCAAGCCCTCTTTGTCGGCAGGCTCGGCGAGGCGGATCTGATCATCCGCTTTACGCGCGCGGCGGAGCCTGGGGATTATTCCATAGCGGGCATCATGGCGATCGAGAACGACGCGCCGTTGCGCACCCGAATCCAGGGGGTTCCGGTGGTGGCAATCCGGCCTCGTTTGACGGAATTTCTGGAGGACTACATAAGGGGCACGAAAAGTCTCGACATGCTGATCTTCGGCAATGGAGCCGGGCGGGAGATCGAGGAATATTCGGAGCTGGTCCGTGTCGCCCGGCATAGTGGCATAGCCGTCCTGCAGTTCTCAGGGTTTTCCGAACTGGGGCAGGGAGGAAAGCTGGTTCTCGACGCCGTCGAGATGGAAACCATCCTGCGTCGTCCGGCGGTGCCTTCCGACATTGAACGCATCGGCACTTTTATCCATGGCAAGCGTGTCCTGGTGACGGGCGGCGCCGGTTCGATTGGGCGAACGCTGGTCAGACGGTCGCTGGAACTGGGCGCCGAGGCGGTTCTGGTTGCCGACCTCTCCGAGTTCGGAATTTTCCAGTTGAGCCAGTATATCGACGAGAAGGAGCACCATCGTCTCAAGGCCCGCATCATCGACGTGGCGGACCGGCGGCAGATGACGCGTGTCGTCAGCGAATTCAAACCCGACATCATCTTTCACGCCGCCGCGCTCAAGCACGTCCCCTTGCTCGAGGAAAACTGGGACTCGGCGATCCAGACCAACGTTTTCGGAACGCTTGTCTGTGCGGAGGTCGCGGCCAAGTGCGGGGTTCCGCAATTCGTGCTTGTCTCGAGTGACAAGGCAGTGGATCCGTCGTCGGTGCTTGGCATGACAAAACGGGCCGCCGAGCAGATCGTGAGCGCCCTGCACGAAACGCACGCGACCCCGCCAAACGGGCCTCGCGCCGGTGGGCTTCACTCCGGCACCAAGTTCATTGCTGTCCGGTTCGGCAACGTCTTTGGCAGCAACGGATCGGTGGCGACCATATTCCAGGCGCAGATCGAGGCTGGTGGGCCGCTCACCATTACGGACCGGCGCATGACGCGCTATTTCATGACGGTGGCCGAAGCCGTCGACCTCGTCATCATGTCGGCGGCCGATGCGGCGTTGCGGCAGGGCAGGGACGACTATGCCGTCTATATGCTCGACATGGGCAAGCCGGTGCCCATCCTTGAAGTTGCCGAGACGATGATCCGCATGGCCGGAAAGAACCCCTATACGGATATTCCCATCCGGTTCACCGGGATCAGGCCAGGCGAAAAACTCCATGAAACGCTTCACGGCGAAAATGAGGAGGTCGTCGAACTCAGCACCTCGAAGATTTTTGGCCTGAGGACCGATGTCATCGAATGGCCGCGGGTCAAGGCTGCTCTCACGGCGCTGGAGACGGCGGTGAGGAACCAGGACAAGGCCTCGGCCCTTGTAGCGCTGTGCGGCTTTCATGAGGCGGAAAAATCACCGGGCGAAGGATATCGGCAAACAAGTCCGAAAACAGTTGGACACGCTGGGTGAAGCGAACAATCCCATGATCGCTCTCAGGCATTTGCAGACGATACCAGGCTCGTGAGCAAGCAAGATCAGCGCGTGGCCGTGTTGATGGGCACGAAGGACGGCGCGGCTTTCATTGAAGAACAGCTGAGCTCTCTGCTAGCGCAGTCGCATTCCGCCATCGACCTGTGGGTCTCCGACGATGGGTCGATCGACGGCACGACCGCCATCGTCGACGCATGGAAAACCCGCTGGGACAAGGGTCGCTTGACGCTGGTTGACGGGCCCCGCCAAGGTTTCGCCGCCAATTTTCGCTCGATGATCGTCGATCCGCGGATCGAGGCGGATTGCTATGCCTTTTGCGACCAGGACGACATCTGGGAGCCTGACAGGCTGGAGAGCGCGCTTCGTTGGATGCAGACGCTGGATGCAACCATCCCGCTCATGTTTTGCTCCAGAACCGCGACCATGTCCGAAACCGGAACCATGGTCGGCTGTTCGCCGCTGTTCCAGCGGCCGCCGTCCTTCCGCAACGCTCTCGTGCAAAGCATTGCTGGCGGCAACACGATTCTGCTCAACCGGGCGGCGCGCGACCTGCTGGCCAAGGCCTCGTCAAGGACGCATTTCGTCAGTCACGATTGGTGGGCCTATCTCATCGTAACAGCTGCCGGCGGCGTTGTTCGCTATGAGCGGCGCCCTCTGGTGCGCTATCGCCAGCATGAGGCGAATCTGGTCGGAGCCAATGTTTCATGGCGGGCACGATTTTCCCGGCTCGATCATCTGCTGAATGGCGGGTTTGCCCGTTGGACAGATGAGAATCTCAATGGCCTGGCCGCCAATCGGGATCTTCTCACGACAGATGCGGCCGCCTGTCTCAGCCTGTTCACACAGTCACGAAAAGGCAATGTTTTGAACCGCCTGAGCCTGTTGCGCAGGAGTGGCGTCTATCGGCAGACGTCTTTTGGAACATTCGGACTTTATCTGTCAGTCGTCGCGGGCCGGATTTGATGCATGTCGCCCAAAAGTGCGCAGCGGTTTTGGGGCCACGACATGCATAAAACAAAGGTGCGTCTTTTCCAAAAGCCTCCCTTGTTTTAACCCGGGCCGGGCCACAGCGTTTCTGGAATGAAGCATTTATCTTGGGCAGGGAGCATTGTCGGGCATCCATGAAGGCGGCGAAGCGGATCTTCGACTTCGTGGTGGCGGCGCTGTTGTTGCTGATCACCTCGCCGGTCCTGTTGCTTGCCGGCCTGGCAATTCGGTTGTCGTCGCCAGGGCCGGCGCTCTTTTCTCAAACGCGGGTCGGCCGCAATGGCAGGCTTTTTCGCTGTCATAAGCTCAGAACGATGGTTCTGGGAACGCCGTCATTGCCCACGCACGAGGCGCCGGCAAAATCAGTCACGACGGTCGGCAGGTTCCTGCGGCGGTTCAAGGTCGATGAACTGCCGCAGCTCTGGAATGTCCTGAAGGGCGAGATGAGCCTGGTCGGGCCACGTCCATGTCTGCCCACGCAGACGGAACTCATTGAACGTCGCCGGGAATTGGGCGTGTCGTCGCTGCTTCCGGGCATAACCGGCCTGGCCCAGATCCGGTCCATCGACATGTCCGATCCGGCACTCTGTGCCGAAACCGATGCCGCCTATCTCAAGGCATCGTCGTTCGGCCTCGACCTCCGGATCTTGCTGGGAACGTTCTATCGAGGTTGAGCAGGTCGAAGTTTGGAGCTCCGCGCCACTTCGCTCAGCCGTTGGAATGTATCGGTTTCAGGCGACCAGGCTTCCGAAATGAGCAACGACGGATCGCATATCTGCGTCGCGCTCAAGCTGTCCCAGAATGTGCGTTTTCCCAGCAACGACGCGACCGGTTGCATCAGGCCGGCAGGCAAGGCAACCAGGCGCTTCGGTCGCCCAAAGCCTTGCCGAAAGGCTTCGATGATGGCCGCGATCGAAATCGGCGACAGATCGCTTGCGACATAGACCGGGCGAAGCGGGCCTGGACGGCTCAGCAGGTGCAGGACCGCCCGTGCCGCCGCCTCGGACGATATCAATAAACGGACGCCCGCCAGGGTAGCTGCGGGCAATGGCAGGGCGGTGTCGGCCAGGCGCATCAGCATCGCCAGAGTTCCCCCCATGCCAGATCCGTAGACCTGCGGCAGGCGCAGCGCTGTGGCATCGCGACGGCCGGACGATGCATAGGCCTCCAGCATCCTGATCTCGCCTTCGCGTTTCGAACGCCCATAGGCGCATTGCGGGGCAGGGGCCATCTTTTCGTTGATCGTTCCGCTGAAGCCGGCGCCGACCACGGCCCGGATCGACGACAGGTAAACCAGGCGTCCGCTGGCCTCTACCGCTGCGGCGCGTGCGAGCTGGCCGGTCAATTCGGCATTGGCATTCAAATAATCGGCTTCGGTCGCATTGCCCCGATCATTGTTCAGCCCGGCGCAATGAACGACATGCGTGACGTCTTTCGTGATCGCCAGGAAGGTCTGCGCGGGCGCGTCGAAATTCGGCAGCTGGACGACGTCGTGTGCCGCGCCGGGCTGCGGGTGTCGGGAGGCGATCCGGACCTCGATCTGGGCCTGGCGAAGCTGTTGCACGACAAGGCTCCCTATGAACCCCGTGGCGCCTGTCACCAACACCTTCATCGCCTTAGCCAATGACCGTCGATGCCGCGGGAGGCGTCTGCTCTTCCATGACCGGAAGGGTGCGTCCTGACGCAAGATAGGTCCCGGACACCAGGAAGATCATCAGCACCGAATCCAGAATATCATGACCGACCAGAATGCCGACCATTCCGCCTGTGAGATAGGTGATCACTACAATGACGATCATGGTGGCGCCGAACCGCTCGACCGGATCGGCACTGATGCGCAGCACCCTGGCTGCGTTTCTGGCGGCAACGACAAATATCGACGCCAGCGCCACGGCTCCCAGGATTCCCGCCTCCACCAACGCGGTCAGAAAGCCGTTGTGGAAGTGGCTGAAGCCTTTGTCCATGCCGAATTGGTCATGGAAGCCCTGCTTTATCAGGCGCGAGGTCGCTCCCACCCCATGTCCGAAAAACGGCATTTCGCGAAATGCGTCGAGGCCGATTTGCCACATGGCAACGCGAAATCCCAAGGCGGTGTTGTGGTCGCCATGCGCCGCGAGTGCTTCCCAGTCGGAGCGGAGGAACTCGGCTCGATCCAATATGATGTGGAATCCAAGGGCAGCGATCGCGAGACCGACCGCGCCCGATATCAGCAACAGGCGACGAGCGTTTCTGCTCCTGAGCTTCCGCCGGTGGATCAGCAGTACCGCGATGCCCGCGATCAGTATCGCCAGCCACATGATCCGCGAACCGGTATAGAGGATGGCGATTGTCCCGGCCAGCGCCGCGCAGACGAGAAGGCTGCGGTTCCTTTCGATGCCCGACAAGGCGCCAGCCATGCATACCATGACGCTGAGGCAGGTGACCGTCGCGAACACGATCGGATTTCCAGCCGCGCCTTCAACCCTTACCATGCCAAGCCAATAGTACTGGATGCCTGTCAGCAGCAAGGCGCCGAAGCAGGCGGCCATGCTGCTGAGTATGATGATGCGTGCAAGGGTGGTTTTCTGCGAAATGCTCCAGACCGAGTAAGAGAAGGGGAAAAACAGGAAGGTGATCAGCGGCACAAGATGCGCCGCATCCCTCGCGATCGAGTTGTTGACGATCGAAGCAAGAATAATGGCCCCGCAATAGGCATAGATCGCTGCGGTAAGGGCGACCATCGGCTGATCGACATTGAAGCGCCGTCTCTTCAGGGCAACCAGCAAGGTCGACCACAGGCCGCCGCCATTGAATACGAAGCTAACCACCGATCCCAAAACGGGAGGAGAAAAGAAACAGAGAACGGAAAAGTAAATATTGAGCCGCGAGGGTGTGAATTGCTGTTTTATCGATGAAAGCCAGCTCAAGGTTGTAGGTCGCATTCCGCAAGGGGTCTTTAGGACAAGTATCTGGTTTGGCCGTGGCTGGTGCGATGATCTTCAGGATGTCGCGCACGTGATGCCACGCGCGGTGGTTGAATTCCGGGGACCGGTATAGCGGCTGAGGCTGATTTTCGATAGTCCGGCAGGACGGGCTACCGTCAAAAATTGGCAGTGTCGTTCATGCGTCAGTGCAGGCCCGGAACCGCCCGGAACCGATTGACGATCGTACCGCCCATTCAGGCAATATTTTTCTCGGCCTACCAAGCTTGTCAGTTCGGTGAGTAGGAATTTCCGAGTTCCGGGTCTTGAGTAGAAGATTCATTCCCGAACCACTTTGCGGCAGACCTGTCTTGCATTGTTATAAACAATGGCGATCTGCTAGAACGCCTGCACGAAAACAAGATTGTCCAGAAGTGAAGCTGAACCGGGCGGCCGCGAACTGCGCCCGATGCAAGGTCTGGATGGCACGAGAGAACGCTCACAGTCCATGAACATCGCGCTCACGCATCTTCAGCGGCTTGAAGCCGAATCCATCCATATTTTTCGCGAAGTTGCGGCAGCCTTCGCCAAGCCCGTCATGCTCTACTCCGTTGGCAAGGATTCATCCGTGCTGATGCATCTGGCGATGAAGGCGTTCTACCCAGCCAAGCCGCCCTTTCCCTTTCTCCATGTCGACACGACCTGGAAGTTCCGTGAGATGATCGCCTTTCGCGATAAGATGGCGCAAAAGCTCGGCTTCGACCTGCTGGTCCATGTCAACGAAGATGGCGTGCGCGACAACATCAATCCCTTCGACCATGGCTCGAACACCCACACCCATGTGATGAAGACCGTGGCGCTGCGGCAGGCGCTCGACAAGTATGGCTTCGATGCAGCCTTTGGCGGCGCCCGCCGCGACGAGGAGAAGTCGCGCGCCAAGGAGCGGATCTTCTCCTTCCGCAACGCCCAGCACGTCTGGGATCCGAAGAACCAGCGGCCGGAGATGTGGAAGATATTCAACACCCGCATCGCCTCTGGCGAATCGATCCGGGTGTTTCCGCTGTCCAACTGGACCGAACTCGACATCTGGCAGTACATTCTGCAGGAAGACATCCCGATCGTGCCGCTCTATTTTGCCAAGGAGCGCCCGGTCGTCGAGCGCGACGGCATGCTCATTCTCAAGGACGACGAGCGCATGCAATTGCGACCCGGCGAGACGGTCGAGAACCGGCTGGTGCGCTTCCGTACCCTCGGTTGCTATCCGCTGACCGGCGCGATCGAATCGGATGCCGACACGCTGGAGGCGATTGTCGGCGAAATGCTCACCGCACGCACCTCCGAGCGGCAGGGTCGTCTGATCGACCGCGATGAAGCCGGCTCAATGGAGAAAAAGAAGCGCGAGGGGTATTTCTGAGCATGCGCCACATCATGGCCAAGAGCCTCGCCCCCACCGACGGCGTCCGCGACTATCTGGCGGCGCAGGAGAAGAAGTCGCTGCTGCGCTTCCTGACCTGCGGTTCGGTCGACGATGGCAAGTCGACGCTGATCGGCCGCCTTTTGTCCGATACCAAGCAGATTTTCGAGGACCAACTCGCCGCCCTCGAGCGCGACTCGCGCAAGCACGGCACGACCGGCGACGACATCGATTTCGCGCTGCTGGTCGACGGCCTCGAGGCCGAGCGCGAGCAGGGCATCACCATCGACGTCGCCTATCGCTTCTTCGCCACGCCGAAACGCAAATTCATCGTTGCCGACACGCCCGGCCACGAACAGTACACGCGCAACATGGCCACCGGCGCATCGACCGCGGATCTGGCCATCGTGCTGATCGACGCTCGCCAAGGTGTGCTGCGCCAGACCAGGCGCCATTCGATCATCGCCTCGCTGCTCGGCATCCGGCACGTCGTTCTGGCCGTCAACAAGATCGATCTCGTCGGCTTCGACAAGGCCGTCTTCGAACGCATCATCGAGGACTATCGGCAGTTCTCGCACAAGCTCGGCTTCGAGACCATCGTGCCGATCCCGATGTCGGCCCGCTACGGCGACAACGTCACCGGCCGCTCCGACAACACGCCATGGTACTCCGGGCCGACGCTGATCGAGCACCTCGAAACCGTGTCGGTCGACGAAGCCGCGGCCGAGCTGCCGTTTCGTTTTCCGGTGCAGTATGTGAACCGACCCAACCTCGACTTTCGCGGTTTTGCCGGCACGATCGCGTCCGGTTCGATTTCACGAGGCGATGAGGTCGTTGTCGCCAAATCCGGCAAATCTTCTCACGTCAGGCGCATCGTCGCGCATGGCGGCGATCTGAACCAAGCGGTGGCCGGCCAGGCCATCACCCTTGTCCTCGATGACGAGGTCGAGGTCTCGCGCGGCAACATGCTGGTGTCGCCGACAGCGCGGCCGCAGGTCGCCGACCAGTTCGCCGCCAACATCGTCTGGTTCGACGAGCACGCGCTGTTGCCGGGCCGCTCCTACATCCTGCGCACGGAAACCGACCAGACCAGCGCCACCGTCACCGACCTGAAATATCGCGTCAATGTCAACGACTTCGCCCATGAGGCGGCCAAGTCGCTCGAAATGAACGAAGTCGGCATCTGCAACCTCTCGACGCGGGCGCCGATCGCCTTCGACACGTTCGGCGAGAACCGCACGACCGGCGCCTTCATCCTGATCGATCGCATCACCAACGCCACGGTCGGCGCCGGCATGATCCTGCATTCGCTGCGCCGCGCTGAAAACATCCACTGGCAGTCACTCGATGTCGGCAAGCGCGGCCGTGCCGACATGAAGAACCAGCGGTCCGCCGTGTTCTGGTTCACCGGGCTCTCGGGCTCGGGCAAGTCGACCATCGCCAACCTTTTCGAGAAGAAACTTTTCGCCACCGGCCGCCATACCTACATCCTGGATGGCGACAATGTCCGTCACGGGCTTAATCGCGATCTCGGCTTCACCGACGCCGATCGCGTCGAGAACATTCGCCGTGTTGCGGAAGTGGCGCGCCTGATGGCCGACGCCGGGCTGATCGTCATCGTTTCCTTCATTTCGCCGTTCAGCGCCGAGCGGCGCATGGCGCGCGAATTGATGGCTGACGGCGAATTCGTCGAAGTCTTCGTCGATACGCCCTTCGAGGAATGCGCCAGGCGCGATCCCAAGGGCCTCTATGCGCGGGCGCTGAATGGCGAGATCAAGAATTTCACCGGCGTCGATTCACCATACGAGGCTCCGGAAAATCCCGAAATCCATCTCAGGACACTCGGCAAGTCGGCCGAGGAGATGGTAGAGGCCCTGGAACTCTGGCTGAACGAGCGTGACATTGCAGAAGACCAGTACGACAACGGCGGCGGCATCTGACGACGGGCAGATGCTCGACCTTTTCGAGCATCTTGCCTTGGCGGCAGGACGCGAGGTGATGCGCGTTTTCAATGCCGGCTGCGCGGTCGACCGGAAATCCGACTCCTCGCCGGTGACCGAGGCTGATCGCGAGAGCGAGAAGATCATTCTCACCGGGCTGCGCGCCGCATTCCCCGACATCGCTTGCGTGGCCGAGGAAGAGGCGGCGGCCGGCATCATGCCGCCGGATCTCGGCGACGCCTTCTTCCTGGTGGACCCGCTCGACGGCACCAAGGAGTTCGTCAACCGCCGGACCGACTTCACCGTCAACATCGCGCTGGTTCGCCACGGCGTGCCGGAAATCGGCGTCGTCTTCGCGCCCTGCACCGGACGTTTCTTTTCCGGCCGGTCGGGCAGGGCGGAATCGATCGAAGTCAATGACGACTATCAGATCACAGGCCGCCGGCCGATTTCGGCCAGGAAGGGTCTGGTGCCACTGACCATCGTCGCCAGCCGGTCGCACAACACGCCGGAGACCGACGCCTATATCCGTGACCTCGGCGCCGCCGAGATCGTCTCGATCGGCTCGTCGCTGAAATTCTGTCTCGTCGCTGGTGCCGAGGCCGACGTCTATCCGCGTTTCGGCCGCACCATGGAGTGGGACACGGCGGCCGGCGATGCAGTGCTGCGCGCAGCCGGCGGCATGACGCGCACTCTGGATGGCAAGCCGCTCACCTATGGCAAGCGCGACCAGAGCGACGATGAGGATTTCGCCAACCCGCATTTCATAGCCAGCGGCAAGGCAGCCGGGCCAACCTGACGACTATAGCGTGGGGCAATCAGGCGATGGCCCCAAGAACGGGTTCTTCTTTGGCAACGTTCCCGTAATCCGCCGCCGATGCTCTCCTGACGGCCCGATTGCCATCACGTGTTGGCGTTGTTATATTTACGTCTACACGCAGGAGAATTCGCTATGCCGCTCAACATTCGCAGTGAAGAGGTAAACGCGCTTGCCGAAAAGCTGGCGGCGCGCACGCGCTTGAACAAAACGGCCGCCGTGAAGTTGGCCCTGGAGAACGAATTGCGCCGTGCCGAGGAGGCGATCCCTCTGTGGGAGCGACTGAAGCCTTTGCGCGCGAAAATCGCGGCCTATCCGGACACCGGCCTCGCGGCGGACAGGGCGTTTTTCGATGACCTCAGCGGTGACCACTGATGTTCGTCGATGCGTCGGCAATCATCGCAATTCTGACCGAAGAGCCTGAGGCCGAGGGCCTTGCGGCGGCGCTCGATGCCGCGCGCTCGCCGCCGCCGATCACATCGGTCGTGGCTGCATGGGAAGCGACTGTTGGGCTGTTTCGCAAAAAGCGCATTCCGATGGCAGAAGCTGAAGCGCGAGTGCAAGAGTTCCTTGAAGCGGCTGGGGTCCAGGTTCTGGCGATTTCGAGCCGTGAGTTGACCGCCGCGCTGCAAGCCTTCGATCGCTATGGACGGCACCGCTATCCGGACGCTGAACGGAATAGTGCGCTCAATCTTGCCGACTGCTTCCATTATGCCACCGCGAAATCCTACCGGGCGCCGATCCTGACCATAGATGCGGGATTTGCGCTTACCGATGTCGCGACTGTGGGTGCCAAGACCTGAGATCTCGGAAGAGAAGGGCGGCTTCCGCCATGCGCTGGCGCCGAGGAAGCGCGTCGTCGCAACAAGATGTCAACGAACTCGTTGGAGTATCACTCGAACGCTCACGCGTAGCTCTACGCGGCGGCGACGTGCGCCGAATTCGAGCCGATATAGTTGCGGATCGTCTCGATGATCCGGTCCTGGTCGGCCTCGCTCAGATAAGGATGCATGGGCAGGCACAGAATCCGCTTCGGCAGGTCCTCCGAAACGGCAAGGCCGGTCGGCGAGCGCGGATAGTCGCGATAGGCGACTTGGGCATGCAGCGGCTTCACGTAATAGATGACCGAGGGAATGCCCTTTTCGCCGAGATGCGCCTTCAGGCCGTCGCGCTTCGGCGTTTCGATCGCGTATTGCGCCCAGGCGGAGCGGCCTCCATCGCTGTTGCGCGCCGCCTTGACGATGTCGCCCAGGCCCTCGCCATAGCGCTTCGCAACCGCTTGCCGGGCAACCATCTCGTCTTCGAGAATGGCCAGCTTCTCGATCAGGATCGCCGCCTGCAGCGTGTCGAGCCGCGAATTGATGCCGACACGGACATTGTCATACTGCGTTTCGCCCTTGCCATGGAAGGCGAACGACCGCAACTGCTCGGCCAGCGCATCGTCATTGGTGAACATCGCGCCGCCGTCGCCATAGCAACCAAGCGGCTTGGCCGGGTAGAAGCTGGTCGAGCCGACCGTGCCGAACGAACCGCACATCTTGCCGTCGATGGAGCCACCGATCGCCTGGGCGGCGTCCTCGATCACCATCAGCCCTTCGCGATTGGCGATCGCCATGATCGCCTCGTAGTCGGCGGCAAGGCCGAACAGGTCAACCGGAATGATCGCCTTCGGCTTAAGCCGGCCTTCCTTCTTGATCATCGTGATCGCCGCCTCGAGGCTGGCGATATCGATATTGTAGGTAACCGGGTCGACATCGACGAAGACCGGTTCGGCCTTGGCCAATGCCACCACTTCCGCCGTGGCGGCGAAGGTGAAGCTCGGCACGAACACCGCGTCACCTGGGCCAATGCCGGCCGCTAACAGCGGCAAGAGCAGCGCGTCGGTGCCGTTGGCGCAGGCAACGACATGCTTGGTGCCGATATAGGCGGCAAGCTTGTTCTCGAATTCGGTGACCTCTGGCCCGAGTATGTAGCGGCCGTCGTCGACGACGCGGTCGATCGCGGCTTTCAGCCGGTCGCGAATGCGTTCGCGCTGCGCGCCAAGATCGATGAACTGCATGTCGGCCTCGTTCTAGCCAGATGGTCGGCGGGTTAGCCAGATAATTGGCCGCTGGTACCAGACTTGGCGCAACCGAGAAAGCCGAACCGGCTAAACGGCGAATTGCCTAGGCGTCGCAGCCTGTTACCTCTGGTTTCGAGCCTGTCTTGGCAAGATGGCGGAAATCCGGCCTTTGCAAGCCGTTGCCAGCCCTTTCAATCGCATCCTTCCGATCCTGCGAAACATAAAGTGATCGTAGAGCCGGCGCTGCTTCGGGGGTTCTCAGCCAGCTCAGGCGATTTCATGCCGCCAGGGCGGATTGGCGCCGGCTCGCGCCACCGTCACCGCCGCGGCCTTGGCGCCGAGCTCCAGCGCCTGGCGGATGGCATCTTCCGAAAGCGTGGCAATTGCCGTCTTCGACTGCATGCCTTGTTCATGCAGCGAGGCCAGGATGCCGGCGTTGAACGTGTCGCCGGCGCCGACCGTGTCGACCACCGTGACCTTGTCCGGCACGACCGTGACCTTGTGCTCGCTGGTGTAACCGACGGCGCCTTCCGCGCCATGGGTGACGACGATCAGCTTCGGGCCACGATCCAGCCAGTTGCGGACAACGTCCTCGTGCGAGCCGGCTTCGCCGAACCAGTTGAGATCCTCATCGGAGAGCTTCACGATATCGGCCATCGCCATCATGGAGCGGATGCGCCTGAGGTGCCTGGCCTTGTCGGGGATGAAATTCGGCCGGATGTTGGGATCGAGCATCATCAAGCGGCGCTCGTGCTCGCGCCGCATGAACTCCTCATAGGTCGATCCAGCCGGCTCCGAGATCAGGCTGATGGCGCCGAACAGCATGGCTTCGATCTCGCTGCCGAGCTCCGGCAGGTCGTCGGTGGTCAGCATGCGACCGGCCGTGTTCTCGTCGTAGAAAGTGTAGGTCGCCTGGCCGTTGGTGAGTCGCACGAAGGCAAGCGTCGTCGGCCGCGGCGACGTATGCGCATAGGTGGAACTGACCTTGCTCGCCCCCAGCGCGTCCCGGAGCTGACCGCCGAACAGATCCGACGACAGGCCGGAAAAGAACCCGGCCGGCGCACCGAGCCGGCCAAGCGCGATGGCCGAGTTGAACACCGCGCCGCCAACATAAGGGGCAAAGGCCGGCTCCCCATCGGTGGTGGCGCGAGGCAGCATGTCGATGAGGGCTTCGCCGCAGCAAAGGATCATGATTTCCTGTTCTCCGGCGGATAGATCACGCCCTTGCGGATGATGATGTTGGCGTAGAGCCTGGGCTCGCTCGTCGCGACGATCGCGTGCGCGGACCTGACGCGTGCATAGAAGTCGGCGCCGGCCAGCGCAACCACATTGCGGCCCGGCGCGCGTCGGGCGCAGGTCGCCTCCATCTCGTGATGAACGGGATCGGCAAGCGAGGGGTCGCCCTTGACCGAGGCGCGAAACAGCGCCTCCGGCACGGTGTCGTCCACTGGCAACACGCTCAATATGGCATCGAGCATCGGAACGAGATGATGGCCATCGGCGCGGATGAGCCGGTTTGCCTGCTCTTCCGCCGGGTAGTTGCCATCGACGAGCGCGATCTCGTCGCCATGGCCCATGGCACGCAGCGTCGCCAGGAGCTCCGGCCCGAGCAGCGCCGGGATGCCGATCAGCATTCAGGTGCTCCTGGAAATCGTGGTCGATCCGATCAGGAAGCGCTCGGAAAGCGGCAGGCTGGCGCCGCCCAGCGCACGTGCATGAATGCCGACCGTACCCTCGCGCACGGCTGGCAGCTTCAGGCCTTCGCAGTCGATCTTGACGACGGCCTCGACGACGGCCTCGACGAGGCGCCGTCGCACCGCCAATGGCATCCATCCGTCGATCACCGCCGCCTCGAAATCGATGACCGAGGCCGCCGCCACAATGGCATAGGCGAGCGCCTCGGAGGCGCTGGCGATCCAGTCGTCGAGTTCGACGCCGATCTCGCCCCAGTCCTGCGGCGATGTCCACAGATGCGAGGCCTCGACGCCGCGCGCGTTGAGCGCCTTTTCCAGCATGGCGATCGATGCCACGTCGATCAATTGGGTCGGCTTGCCGTCCGGTCCGGGCACCGGCATCGAGCCGAGCGCGCCGGCATTGCCGGTCGGCCCGCCGAAAAGCCGGCCGTTGAGCACGATGCCGCCGCCGGCAAAGGCGCCGATGTAGAAATAGACGAAGTCGCGCGCCGCACCCGCCTGGCCGAAGACCAGCTCGGCGCCGCAGGCCGAAGTGGCGTCGTTCTGCAGGTAGACCGGAAATTCGCATTGCGCCTGGATGTCGGCGCGGATGTCGCGGTGGCGCCACTCGTCCATGACGTCGCGTGGCGCACCGGCGGTGTCGGCCCAGTTCCACAGCTCGAACGGCATGGCGATGCCAAGTCCGGCAATGCGCTTGTCCTGAGCCGGGGTCAGCTCCCCGCGCATCTTCTTCATGCCGGAAGTGACGAACTCCACCGTCTCGCGCGGTGCCGGATAGCGGTAGGAGTGCTGCAGCATCGAGCGCACATTGCCAAGGAAATCGATCAGTACGAGTTCGGCGCTGCGGCGGCCGATCTTCAGGCCGATGAAAAAGGCGCCTTCAGGATTGAGCGCCATCGGGATGGAGGGCTGGCCGATCTTGCCGCGCAGCGGCGCCTGGCGCACCAGCAGGCTATCCTGCTCGAGTTCGCGCATGATGACGGAAACCGTCTGCGCCGAAAGCCCGGTCATGCGAGCGATGTCGGACTTGGCCAGGCTGCCGTGCTGGCGCACCAGCGACAGCACCAGCCGCTCATTGTGGTCCCGCATGCCACTCTGATTGGTGCCGCGGTGAATTTGGCTTTCGGCTGCCTCGGGCGAACCGTGCCTCGCAATGCCGGTCTCCACCCTGTTCCTCCCGTCGTTTCCCCTCAATGCTTTTGGTCCAGAATGAGTGAACGATGCAAGGCTGTCAATAATAAATAAGAGTGATTTAATTATTGACAGAAACCCCGGGCTGGTGTCTGTTGGCAACGGCGCCCGCGCTGGGAGAATTTCGTCGGGTGCCTGTGCGGAAACCGGTTGGCCGGTGTCCGAAATGGTTCCACTGGGAGGAAAATCGTGACCAAGACAAATCTATTGAAGTCCACCGTTTTTGCGGCGGCTGGGCTGAGCCTGATGGCGTTCACCTCTGCTGCATCGGCCGCCGGCGTCGGCGCCTGCCTGATCACCAAGACCGACACCAACCCCTTCTTCGTCAAGATGAAAGAGGGCGCCACCGCCAAGGCCAAGGAGCTTGGCGTCGACCTGAAGTCCTATGCCGGCAAGATCGACGGCGACAGCGAGAGCCAGGTGGCGGCGATCGAGAGCTGCATTGCCGACGGCGCCAAGGGTATCCTGATCACCGCCTCGGACACCAAAGGCATTGTGCCGACGGTGAAGAAGGCGCGTGACGCCGGGCTGCTGGTTATTGCGCTCGACACCCCGCTTGATCCTATCGACGCCGCCGACGCGACCTTTGCGACCGACAATCTGGAAGCCGGCAAGCTGATCGGTGCATGGGCCGCCGCGACGCTCGGCGACAAGGCCAAGGATGCCAAGATCGGTTTCCTCGACCTGACGCCCTCGCAGCCGACGGTGGACGTGCTGCGCGACCAGGGCTTCATGATGGGCTACGGCATCGACGTGAAGGACCCCAACAAGATCGGTGACGAGGACGATCCGCGCATCGTCGGCCACGACGTGACCAACGGCAACGAGGAAGGTGGCCGTAAGGCGATGGAGAACCTTCTGCAGAAGGACAACACCATCAACGTCATCCACACCATCAACGAACCCGCCGCCGTCGGCGCCTATCAGGCGCTCAAGGCTGTCGGTCTCGAAAGCCAGGTGCTGATCGTCTCGGTTGACGGCGGCTGCCCCGGCGTGAAGTCGGTCGCGGAAGGCGTCATCGGTGCGACCTCGCAGCAATATCCGCTGCAGATGGCGGCACTCGGGATCGAGGCGATCGCTGCTTTCGCCAAGGATGGGACCAAGCCCAAGCCGACCGAAGGCAAGGATTTCTTCGACACCGGCGTCAACCTCGTCACCGACAAGCCCGCCAACGGCGTGAAGTCCATCGACACCAAGGAAGGCCTCGCCAAGTGCTGGGGCTGATGCTGGTCTGACCGGCAATAGAACCGATCGGCCGGGGGGACTTGATCCCCGGCCGCTTCGGGTGGACGATGGACCATTATAAACGCGAAATAATCCCGGCGGCAGACCGGAAGGGCGTGGACGGGTGTCAGCGCGTGGCTGAGGCCCAGACGGGGAGGAAGAGCATGGCTCAGGCTCAGGAATTCGAGAAGGTTCTCTCAAGCAGCGACACAAGCGTTGCCGCTTTTGACGAGCACAAATCGGCTGTCAAGCGCATCCAGCACTTCCTGCATTCAACGCCGGCCGCGGTGCCGCTGATCGTGCTGGTTCTGGCGATCATCATCTTCGGCATCACGATCGGAGGGCGGTTCTTTTCGTCCTACACGCTGACACTGATCCTGCAGCAGATCGCCATCGTCGGCATTCTCGGGGCCGCGCAGACGCTGGTCATCCTTACCGCCGGCATCGACCTGTCGATCGGCGTGATCATGGTGATCTCGGCGGTGATCATGGGAAATTGCGCGGTCAGCTACGGTATGCCGGCCGTGCTCGCCGTGGCAATCGGGCTTGCCGCCGGAGCAGCCTGCGGGCTGCTCAACGGGGTTCTGGTGGCCTATATGAAGCTGCCGCCCTTCATCGTCACGCTCGGCACCTGGAACATCGTCATGGCCACGAACTTCATCTATTCGGCCAATGAGACGATCCGCGACACCGACGTCAACACCCAGGCGCCGCTGCTGCACCTCTTTGCCTTGAGCTTCAAGGTCGGAACGGCGGTGCTGACGCTCGGCGTCATTGCCACGGTCGTGCTCGTTTTGATCCTGTGGTATGTGCTCAATCACACGGCATGGGGCCGCCATGTCTACGCCGTTGGCGATGATCAGGAGGCGGCGAAGTTGTCGGGCATCCAGACCAAAAAGGTCTTGATGACGGTCTACACCCTTGCCGGGTTGATCGCCGCCTTTGCCGCCTGGGTCTCCATCGGCCGCAACGGCTCGATCTCGCCGTCCGCCGCCGTCACCGACTACAATCTGCAGGCGATCACCGCGACGGTGATCGGCGGTATCTCCCTGTTCGGCGGGCGCGGTTCTATCCTGGGCACGCTGTTCGGCGCGATGATCGTCGGCGTCGTCTCGATGGGCCTCAACATGCTGGGCGCCGATCCGCAATGGAAAGTGCTGCTCACCGGTGTGCTGATCATCGGCGCCGTGGCGATCGACCAGTGGATCAGAAAGGTTTCGGCATAGCCATGACCCAGGAACCCATCCTCACCGCGCGCGGCCTGGTCAAACGCTATGGCCGTGTCACCGCCCTCGACAATGCCGACTTCGACCTTTATCCGGGCGAAATCCTGGCTGTCATCGGCGATAATGGCGCCGGCAAGTCATCGCTGATCAAGGCGATTTCCGGTGCGGCCGTGCCCGACGAAGGCGAGATACGGCTCGAAGGCAAACCCGTCGCCTTCAAATCGCCGATGGAGGCCCGCGAAGCCGGCATCGAAACCGTCTACCAGAACCTTGCCCTGTCGCCGGCGCTGTCGATCGCCGACAACATGTTCCTCGGCCGCGAGATCCGCAAGCCGGGCTTTCTGGGAGAATGGCTGCGCATGCTCGACCGGCCGGCGATGGAAAAGCGCGCCCGCGACAAGCTCACCGAACTTGGCCTGATGACCATCCAGAACATCAGTCAGGCTGTCGAAACGCTTTCGGGCGGCCAGCGCCAGGGCGTGGCGGTGGCGCGCGCCGCCGCCTTCGGCTCCAAGATGGTGATCATGGACGAGCCGACCGCCGCGCTCGGCGTCAAGGAATCCCGCCGCGTGCTCGAGCTGATCCTCGACGTCAAGAAGCGCGGCCTGCCGATCGTGCTCATCTCGCATAACATGCCGCATGTCTTCGAAGTGGCGGACCGCATCCACATCCATCGTCTGGGCCGTCGCCTCTGCGTCATCGATCCCAAGCAATATACGATGTCCGACGCTGTCGCCTTCATGACCGGAGCCAAGCTGCCGCCGGAGGCGGCACTGGCGGCCTGATGCATGTCGCCCAAAAGTGCGCAGCGGTTTTGGGATAACGACATGCACAAAAACAGGAACTTGAAGCGTGTCGCGGAGTGATGCGCTTTAAGTTGCCAAATTGCCGCAGGGTTACCTTGCCCCGTGGTTGTCTAAATCGATTGAAGATATGGCGATATGCGCTAGCATGGGCTGGGAGGAATGGTGAAAGCCGGTATGATCATGGCAACCGCACGAGAGGCGACATGACACGCGCGATGACAACCGAAGCCCCCATTCTCGACATCCCCGATCCCAAGACACTTGCTGACGAAGTTTTGAAGGCGCTCAAATACAGGGTCGGCAAGGGCACCACCGTTGCGACTCAATACGACTGGCTCACCGCCTCGATCAAGGTGGTGCGCGACCGCATTGTCGATCACTGGATGCAGGCGACGCAGGAGGCCTACGCCCAGCAGGAAAAGCGCGTCTACTATTTGTCGCTCGAATTCCTCATCGGCCGCCTTATGCGCGATGCCTTCTCCAATCTCGGCCTGATGGACAATATGCGCGAAGCGCTGTCGTCGCTTGGCGTCGACCTTGATCTCATCGCCGCGCTCGAACCGGATGCGGCCCTTGGCAATGGCGGTCTCGGCCGCCTCGCCGCCTGCTTCATGGAAAGCATGGCGACTGTCGATATCCCCGCGCATGGCTACGGCATTCGCTACGCCAACGGCATGTTCCGGCAGGAAATCCACGACGGCTGGCAGGTGGAGCTGCCCGAGACCTGGCTCGATCACGGCAATTCCTGGGAGTTCGAGCGGCGCGAACGCTCCTTCGAGGTCGGCTTCGGCGGCTCGGTGGAATCGATCACCTCGAAGGACGGCCGCCTCGAGCGCCACGTCTGGAAGCCGACCGAACATGTTCTGGCCGTCGCCTATGATACGCCGGTGGTCGGCTGGCGGGCCAAGCGCGTCAACACGCTGCGCCTCTGGTCCGGCATGCCGATCGATCCGATCCTGCTCGACAAATTCAACGCCGGCGACCACATCGGCGCGCTCGCCGAAAGCAACAAGGCCGATGCCTTGTCGCGCGTCCTTTACCCCGCCGATTCCCACAAAGCCGGGCAGGAGCTGCGGCTGCGGCAAGAGTATTTCTTCTCCACCGCCTCGCTGCAGGACATTCTCCAGCGCCATCTCAGCCAGTATGGCGACCTGCAATCGCTGCCCGACAAGGCGGCGATCCATCTCAACGACACCCATCCGGCCATCGCGGTGCCTGAGCTGATGCGCCTGTTGATGGATGTCCACGGCATGGATTTCGACCAGGCCTGGAGCGTCACCAGGCGTACCTTCGGCTACACCAACCATACGCTGCTTCCCGAAGCGCTCGAAAGCTGGCCGGTGCCGCTGTTCGAGCGGTTGCTGCCGCGCCACATGCAGATCGTCTACGCCATCAACGCCGAAGTGCTGCTGGAGGCACGCGCGACCAACCAGTTCTCCGGCGAGCAGATCGGCCGCATCTCGCTGATCCAGGAGAACGGCGACCGCCGGGTGCGCATGGGCAATCTCGCCTTTGTCGGCTCGCACTCGATCAATGGCGTCTCGGCGCTCCATACCGAATTGATGAAGCAGACGGTGTTTGCCGACCTCCACAAGCTCTACCCCGACCGCATCAACAACAAGACCAACGGCATCACGCCGCGGCGCTGGCTGATCCAGTGCAACCCCGGCCTGACCGCTTTGACCCGCGAGGCGATCGGCGACCGCTTCATGGACGACATCGACGCCATCAAGGGTCTCGACGCCTTTGCCGACGACGCCGCGTTTCGCGAGAAATTCGCCGCCGTCAAGCGGGCGAACAAGGTCAGGCTCGCCAATCTCGTTGCCGACCGCCTCGGCATCAAGGTCGATCCCTCGGCGCTGTTCGACATCCAGGTCAAGCGCATCCACGAATACAAGCGCCAACTCCTGAACATCCTCGAAGCGGTCGCGCTCTACGACCAGATCCGCTCTCATCCCGAGCGCGACTGGATGCCTCGCGTAAAATTCTTCGGCGGCAAGGCGGCGCCGAGCTATCACAACGCCAAGCTGATCATCAAACTTGCCAATGACGTCGCCAAGGTCATCAACCGCGACCCGGCCGTTCGCGGCCTGCTGAAAGTGGTGTTCCTGCCGAATTACAACGTCAGCCTGGCCGAGATCATGATGCCGGCGGCCGACCTTTCCGAGCAGATCTCGACTGCCGGCATGGAAGCCTCGGGCACCGGCAACATGAAATTCGCGCTGAACGGCGCGCTGACCATCGGCACGCTCGACGGCGCCAATGTCGAGATCAAGGAGTGCGTCGGCGACGACAACATCTTCATCTTCGGCCTGACCACTGTCGAGGTCGCCGAGCGGCGCGGCAACGGCTACAATCCCCGATCCGTGATCGAAGCGTCGCCGGAGCTCTCGCAGGCCATTGCCGCCGTTTCATCGGGTGTTTTCTCCCCTGACGATCCGCAGCGCTACCGCGACCTGATCAACGGTCTCTTTCAGAGCGACTGGTTCATGGTGGCGGCCGATTTCGATGCTTATGCCGACGCCCAGCGCGACGTCGACGCGGTCTGGCGCAACAGCCCGGACTGGTACGCCAAGGCGATCCGCAATGTCGCCCGCGTCGGCTGGTTCTCTTCCGATCGCACGATCCGTCAATATGCGAAAGAAATCTGGAACGTGCCCGTTTGATATGATTGCATGAGGCCACGAACAAGTGGAGTGAATTTGACCTTCGCACCGCAGAGAGTGCGCCAGGCGACAACGCGAATGTTGAATTCAAAACTCCACTAGAAACAGACACTTGGTGCCCGGGGAGGGACACTGCCTGATGAGGAAGCCGCGCGTGACCGCTGCGACAAGCGGGCCGGACGGACTGGCGCCAGCCGGCGATGTCGCTGCGATTGTCGCCGGTACGCATGGCGACCCGTTTGCTGTCCTCGGCGTGCAGGAGGCAGGGAAGGGATTTGTCGCCCGCTGCTTCGTTCCGCATGCGGAGTTCATTACCGCGTATACGCTGACCGGCAAGAAGGTGGGCGAACTGTCGAGGATTGTCGACGGCGGTTTCTTCGAGGGCAGGCTGTCGCTCAGGAAACGCCAGCCGCTACGCTATCACGTGAGAAACGCCGGCGGCGACTGGTGGCTGACCGACCCATATTCATTCGGTCCGGTGCTTGGGCCGCTGGACGATTACTATATCGCTGAAGGGTCGCATCTCAGGCTGTTCGACAAGCTCGGCGCGCATCTCATCGATCACGAGGGTGCATCCGGCGTGCATTTTGCCGTCTGGGCGCCCAATGCGAAGCGCGTCTCGGTGGTCGGCGATTTCAACGAATGGGATGGCCGCCGGCACCCGATGCGCGATCGCCGCGACACCGGCATCTGGGAATTGTTCATTCCTGATATCGGCGCCGGCCGGCCCTACAAATACGAGATCATCGGCCCCGACGGCGTGAGGCTGCCGCTCAAGGCCGACCCGTTTGCCTTCAGGTCCGAACTGCGCCCGGCCACCGCTTCGGTGACAGCGCTTCCGCCGGCGCATGAATGGGGCGACGAGGCGCACCGCAATTTCTGGCGCAACGCCGACCACAGGCGCGAGGCGGTGTCGATCTACGAGGTCCACGCCGGCTCCTGGCAGCTTCACGACGACGGCAGCTTCCTGTCGTGGGACGAACTCGCCAAGAGACTGATCCCCTATGTCGTCGATACGGGCTTCACCCATATCGAATTCATGCCGATCTCCGAACATCCCTATGATCCGTCCTGGGGCTACCAGACGACCGGTCTCTACGCGCCGTCGGCCCGCTTCGGCGATCCGGACGGGTTCGCCCGTTTCGTCGACGGCGCCCACCGCGCCGGTATCGGCGTCATCCTCGACTGGGTGCCGGCGCACTTCCCGGTGGACGAGCACGGTCTGGCAAAATTCGACGGCACCGCGCTCTACGAGCATGCCGACCCGCGCAAGGGCTTCCATCCCGACTGGAACACCGCGATCTACAATTTCGGCCGGCGCGAGGTCGTCTCCTTCCTCGTCAACAATGCGCTGTTCTGGGCCGAGAAATACCATGTCGACGGCTTGCGCGTCGATGCGGTCGCCTCGATGCTCTACCTCGATTATTCGCGCAAGGCCGGCGAATGGATCCCCAACGACAAGGGCGGGCGCGAAAACCTCGAAGCCGTCAGCTTCCTGCAAAGGATGAACAAGGAGGTCTACGGCCACCATCCGGGCGTGATGACGATCGCCGAGGAATCGACCTCCTGGCCGAAGGTCTCGCAGCCGGTGCACGAAGGCGGGCTGGGCTTCGGCTTCAAGTGGAACATGGGCTTCATGCACGACACACTGGAGTACTTCTCCAAAGAGCCGATCTTCCGCAAGCACCATCACAACGACATCACCTTCGGCCTGGTCTACGCCTTCTCCGAGAATTTCGTGCTGCCGCTCTCCCATGACGAAGTCGTGCATGGCAAGGGCACGCTGCTTAACAAGATGGCCGGCGACGACTGGCAGAAATTCGCGACATTGCGTGCCTATTACGCCTTCATGTGGGGCTATCCCGGCAAGAAGCTGTTGTTCATGGGACAGGAATTCGCCCAGCGCCGCGAGTGGAGCGAGGCGCGCGCGCTCGACTGGAACCTGCTCGATTTCCGGCTGCACCGCGGCGTCTGGCAGACGGTGCGCGATCTCAACTATCTCTACCGCTCGCGCCCTGCCCTGCATGGGCGCGACTGCGAGCCGGAGGGCTTTTCCTGGCTGATCGTCGATGACAGCGCGAACTCGGTGTTTGCCTGGCTGCGCAGCGCGCCGGACGGAAATCCGGTTGCCGTCATCTCCAACTTCACGCCGGTGCCGCGCGACAATTACCGCGTGCCGCTGCCGCATTCCGGCAAATGGCGCGAGATCATCAACACGGACGCCTCGGATTATGGCGGTTCCGGCAAGGGCAATGGCGGCGTCGTCGAGGCGCGGGCGGATGGAGGAAGCATATCGGCGACGATGCTTTTGCCGCCGCTGTCGACGATCATGCTCGAATTTGCTCCGGACTGAGTAAATTGGGAGGGTAAAAATGGCAGAGATAAAACGAACCCAGCCGCTGGCGCGCGATGCCATGGCCTATGTGCTGGCCGGCGGGCGCGGCAGCCGCCTCAAGGAGCTGACCGACCGGCGCGCCAAGCCGGCGGTCTATTTCGGCGGCAAGACGCGCATCATCGATTTCGCGCTCTCCAATGCGCTCAACTCAGGCATCCGCCGCCTCGGCGTCGCCACCCAGTACAAGGCGCATTCGCTGATCCGCCATTTGCAGCGCGGCTGGAACTTCCTGCGCCCTGAGCGCAACGAGAGCTTCGACATCCTGCCGGCCAGCCAGCGCGTATCGGAAACGCAATGGTACGAAGGCACAGCCGATGCCGTCTACCAGAACATCGACATCATCGAGGCCTACGGGCCTGAATACATGGTGATCCTTGCCGGCGACCACATCTACAAGATGGACTACGAGCTGATGCTTCGCCAGCATGTCGACGCCGGCGCCGATGTCACCGTCGGCTGCCTTGAAGTGCCGCGCATGGAAGCGACCGGCTTCGGTGTCATGCATATCGACGCCAAGGACACCATCATCTCCTTCATCGAAAAACCTGCCGACCCGCCCGGCATTCCCGACAAACCGGACTTTGCGCTGGCCTCGATGGGCATCTATGTGTTCAAGACCAAGTTCCTGATGGAGCAACTGCGTCGCGATGCAGCCGAACCGGGCTCAAGCCGCGACTTCGGCAAGGACATCATCCCCTATATCGTCGAGCACGGAAAGGCGATCGCCCATCGCTTCGCCAAATCCTGTGTGCGCTCGACCGCCGAGAACGAGGCCTACTGGCGCGACGTTGGAACCGTCGATGCCTATTGGGAGGCCAATATCGACCTCACCGACGTGACGCCGGAACTCGACCTCTACGACCGCGACTGGCCGATCTGGACCTATGCCGAGCTGAAGCCGCCGGCAAAGTTCGTGCACGACGAGGATGGCCGCCGCGGCTCCGCCGTATCCTCGCTCGTCTCGGGCGACTGCATCGTCTCTGGTGCGTCGCTGAAAAGAAGCCTGATCTTCACCGGCGCGCGCATCAATTCCTATTCGACGCTGGAAGAAGTCGTCATGCTGCCCGACTGTCATGTCGGGCGGAACGCAAAGTTGAAGCGCGTGGTCATCGATCATGGCGTAAGGATACCGGAGGGTCTGGTGGTCGGCGAGGATCCCGTTCTCGACGCCAAGCGCTTCCGCGTTTCCGAAAAAGGCATCTGCCTCGTCACGCAGGACATGGTCGACAGGCTGGGATCGTAGTCGCATGCAGGTTCTGTCGGTCACGCCCGAAATATTCCCCTTGATCAAGACAGGCGGGCTTGCCGACGTGACCGGCGCCTTGCCCGTCGCGCTTGCCGGCAAGGGCGTGACCATGCGCACGCTCATCCCCGGCTATCCCCAGGTGATGGATGCCTTCAAGAAAAAGAAGGCCGTTCACCAATATCCGCTGCTGCAGGGCGGCAGAGCTTCGGTCCATGCAGTGCAGATCGC
Source organism: Mesorhizobium sp. STM 4661 (assembly GCF_000359125.1). Classification (GTDB taxonomy): domain Bacteria; phylum Pseudomonadota; class Alphaproteobacteria; order Rhizobiales; family Rhizobiaceae; genus Mesorhizobium. The sequence continues at coordinate 153,922 of NZ_CAAF010000038.1, forward strand.
CGGGCTCGACCTGTTCGTGCTCGACGCGCCGCATCTGTTCGACCGCCCCGGCGGTCCCTATGGCAATGCGACTGGTGCCGACTGGCCGGACAATTGGCGGCGTTTCGCGGCGTTGAGCCAGGTCGGCGGCGACATCGCCGGCGGCGCCATCTCCGGCTACAAGCCTGACATCGTCCATGCCCATGACTGGCAGTCGGCGATGACGCTGGCCTATATGCGCTACGGCAAGGCGGTCGGCACGCCGTCGATGATCACCGTCCACAACCTCGCCTTCCAGGGCCAGTTCGGCGCCGGCATCTTTGGCGAGCTTGGCTTGCCCGCGGTGGCCATGGCGCTCGACGGCGTCGAATATTATGGCGGTGTCGGCTTCCTCAAGGCCGGCCTGCAGGCTGCCTGGGCGATCACCACGGTCAGCCCGACCTATGCGCAGGAAATCCGCTTGCCGGAGTTCGGCATGGGCCTCGACGGCCTGATCAACATGCGCTCCACCGATCTCCATGGCATCGTCAACGGCATCGACACCGATATCTGGAATCCGGAAACCGACAAGCACCTGGTCTCCAACTACACAGCCAAGACATTGCAGGCGCGAACGCCCAACAGGACCGCCGTCGAGGATCGTTTCAGCCTTGACCGCGACGACAGTCCGGTCGTTTGCGTCATCAGCCGGCTGACCTGGCAGAAGGGCATGGACATATTGGCGGCCGTCGTCGACGGCATTGTCGCGGCGGGCGCGCGGCTCGCCATCCTCGGATCCGGCGACGCCGGCCTCGAAGGCGCGCTGCTGGCCGCGGCAGCCCGCCATCGCGGCCGTGTCGGCGTCGTTATCGGCTGGGACGAAGGGCTCTCCCACACCATGCAGGGCGGCTGCGATGCCATCGTCATCCCCTCACGCTTCGAGCCTTGCGGGCTGACGCAGCTTTACGGCCTGCGCTATGGCTGCGTGCCGGTCGTCGCCCGCACTGGTGGCCTCGCCGACACGGTGATCGACGCCAATGAGGCCGCCGTCTCGGCTGGCGTCGCGACCGGTTTCCAGTTCGCGCCTGCCAATGGCGGCGCACTCCTGCACGCCATGCACCGCCTCGTTGAAGCGCACGCCAATCCCGCGGTCTGGACGTCGATGCAACAGCAAGGCATGAAGGCCGATGTGTCGTGGGACAAGAGCGCCGAAAAATACGTTGAACTCTATCGCTTGCTGCTTTCGAAAAGGGCTGCCTGACGCATGATACGCACCATCGCCACCAAACCCTATCCCGACCAGAAACCCGGCACGTCCGGACTGCGCAAGAAGGTACCGGTGTTCCAGCAGGAGCACTACGCCGAAAACTTCATCCAGTCGATCTTCGACGCTTTGGACGGCTTCAAGGGCAAGACGCTGGTGATCGGCGGCGACGGCCGCTTCTACAACCGCGAGGTCATTCAGAAGGCCATCGCCATGGCTGCGGCCAACGGGTTCGGCAAGGTGATGGTCGGGCAGGGCGGCATATTGTCGACGCCGGCGGCCTCGCATGTCATCCGCAAATACAAGACCTTCGGCGGCATCATCCTGTCGGCCAGCCACAATCCGGGCGGCCCGCACGAGGATTTCGGCATCAAGTACAATGCCGGCAATGGCGGCCCGGCCCCGGAAAAGCTGACCGACGCCATCTTCGCCAGGACCAAGGCGATTTCGAGCCTCAAGATCGCCGACATCGAGCCGATCGACATCGACACAACAGGCACGATCAAGGCCGCCGGAATGACGGTCGAGATCATCGACCCGGTCACCGACTATGCCGAGCTGATGGAAAGCCTGTTCGATTTCGACGCGTTGCGCAAATTGTTCAAGTCGGGCTTTCGCATGCGCTTCGACGCCATGCATGCGGTGACCGGTCCCTACGCCAAGGAAATCCTCGAGAACCGGCTTGGCGCGCCCAACGGCACCTGCCGCAATTTCAAGCCGTTGCCGGATTTCGGCGGCCACCACCCGGACCCGAACCTCGTCCATGCCAAGCACCTTTATGACGAGATGATGGGACCGGACGCGCCGGATTTCGGCGCCGCTTCCGATGGCGACGGCGACCGCAATCTGATCATCGGCAAGGGCATTTTCGTCACCCCATCGGATTCGGTCGCCATGCTTGCCGCCAACGCCCGCCTGGCGCCCGGCTACAAAGACGGCCTCAAAGGCATAGCCCGCTCGATGCCGACCAGTGGTGCCGCCGACCGCGTCGCGGAAAAACTCGGCATCGGCATCTATGAAACGCCGACCGGCTGGAAATTCTTCGGCAATCTGCTCGATGCCGACATGGCGACGATCTGCGGCGAGGAAAGCGCCGGGACCGGCTCCAACCATGTCCGCGAAAAGGACGGCCTGTGGGCCGTGCTGTTGTGGCTCAACATCCTGGCCGCGCGCGGCGAAAGCGCCAAGCAGGTCGTCACCGAGCATTGGGCCGCCTATGGCCGCAACTATTACTCGCGCCACGACTATGAAGAAGTCGAGACCGAGCGCGCCAATGCGCTGGTCGACGAGTTGCGAGCCAAGCTTGGTTCGCTGCCGGGCACCAGCGTGCGCGGCATGACAATCGCCAGTGCCGACGACTTCGCCTACCATGACCCGGTCGACGGTTCGGTGAGCAAGAACCAGGGCATCAGGGTGCTCTTCGAAGGCGGATCGCGCGTCGTCTTTCGCCTCTCCGGCACCGGCACGTCTGGTGCGACGCTGCGCGTTTATATCGAGCGCTATGAGCCGGACAAGACCCGGCACGATCTCGACACCCAGGCCGCGCTTGCCGATCTGATTGCGGCGGCCGATGATATTGCCGGGATTCGCAGCCATACCGGCCGCGCCAAGCCGAGTGTGATTACCTGACAGAAAAAGCTTCCATGGCTCCCTCGAAGCGTTCTGGAATGGGTGCCAAGCCGTCGTTCAATGTTCTCGGGAAAGGCGTTTTCTTTGCCTTTGCTTCGAACAGTGCGACGCGCGGTTGGGTCTGCTTGTTTGACCCGGCCGGAGCGGTAGAGACACAACGGATAGAGCTTGAGCGAACTCCGCTGCAACCCGCTATGGATGTGGCGGTTTTCCAGGGCTTCGTCCAGAATATTGAAGCCGGCACGCGCTACGGCTTTCGCGCCGATGGGCCTTACGCTCCGGAGGAGGGCCTGTGGTTCGATCCCGACAAGCTGTTGGTCGATCCCTACGCCGCCGAGATCGATCGCCCCTACGCCTATGACCCGCGCCTCGCGGCGCGGCGCGGGGAAAGCGGCGACACCGCCGCGCTTGTGCCCAAGGCCATAGTGGCTGCATTGCCCGAACCGGCCGCACCTTTGCCGCCGGTCTTTTCTCCCGGCGGCTTAATTTACGAGCTCAACGTTCGGTCTTTCACGAAGCTGCACCCGGATATCCCTGAGAAGCAGCGCGGCACCATTGCAGCAATTGCCCACCCGGCCATTGTCGAACATCTGCGAAAGCTTGGTGTCTCCGCGGTCGAACTCATGCCGGTGATCGCATCGATCGACGAGCGGCATTTGCCGCCGCTCGGACTGCGCAACGCATGGGGCTACAATCCCGTCACCTTCATGGCGCTCGACCCGCGTCTTGCGCCGGGCGGTCTGGCTGAATTGCGGGGTACGGTGAAGGCATTGCGCGACGCCGGCATCGGCACCATTCTCGATCTCGTCTTCAACCATACCGGCGAAAGCGACAGGTTGGGGCCGACACTGTCGCTGCGCGGCCTCGACAACCACGCCTATTACCGGCACGCGCCGGACGGGGGACTGGTCAACGACACCGGCACCGGCAACACGGTTGCGTGCGACCATCCGGTTGTCCAGGAAATGATCCTCGACACGCTTCGCCATTTTGTCAGCCATGCCGGCGTCGACGGCTTCCGTTTCGATCTGGCGCCCATTCTGGGCCGTGTCGAAGGGATTTTCGATGCCGATGCGCCACTGCTCAGGGCTATCCGGAACGATCCGGTTCTTGGCGACCGGGCGCTGATCGCCGAGCCCTGGGATATCGGGCCGGACGGCTACCAGCTCGGCAATTTCCCCCCGCCCTTCCTCGAATGGAACGACAAATATCGCGACGATATCAGACGTTTCTGGCGCGGCGACCGCGGCATGGTCGGTGCGCTGGCGACAAGGCTTGCCGGCTCGTCCGATGTGTTCGGCAGGGCAGGGCGGCGCACCAGCCGCTCCGTCAATTTCATCGCCGCGCATGACGGCATGACGCTGGCCGATATCGTCGCCTACGAGCACAAGCACAATGAGGCCAATGGCGAACAGAACCGGGACGGTCACAGCGAGAACCTGTCATGGAACAACGGTATCGAGGGCACCACATCAGACGCGGCTATCGCCAAGGCCCGCTTCGATGATCAATGCGCATTGCTGGCCACGCTCTTTGCCTCGCGCGGCACCATCATGCTGACGGCAGGCGACGAATTCGGCCGCACGCAGAAGGGCAACAACAATGCCTATGCGCAGGACAACGGGATCACCTGGCTCGACTGGGCTGGACGCGATCGGGCGCTGGAGCGCTACGCGGTCTTGCTCGCCGCGCTGCGCCGCGCCGCGCCGGCGCTCTCGGATACGCATTTTCTGACCGGGGAGGCGGCAGATGCGTCGGACATTCCCGACGTCGCCTGGTTGACCGAGACCGGCGTGCCGCTTGGCGAAGCGGACTGGAACGATCCCTCGCGACATCGACTGGTCATGCTGCTCGGCGATGACGGCGGCGGCCGCCTTGCCGTCATGGTCAACGGGGACCGCCGCCAATGTGTCTTCACTTTGCCGGCGCGCGAAGGGTTCGAGTGGCGCCCGGCGATCGAAACGCAGGCGATCGGCTTTGCGCGGCCGCAGCCGGGCCGCAGTGTGAATTTCATGATTGAGCGCAGGGCCGGCACGGCCCGTGCCGGGGAGGGTGCGTGATGGCCGATGAGAAGACCGAGTGGTGGCGCGGCTGCGTCATCTACCAGATCTATCCACGCTCCTTCCAGGATACGACAGGGGACGGCAGCGGCGATCTCAATGGCATCGCGTCGAGGCTCGCTCATGTCGCCTCGCTGGGCGTCGACGCCGTCTGGCTGTCGCCTTTCTTCAAATCGCCAATGGCCGACATGGGTTATGACGTGTCGGATTACCGCGCGGTCGATCCGATGTTCGGCACGATCGAGGATTTCGACGCGCTGATCGCCGAAGCGCACCGGCTCGGCCTGAAGGTCGTCATCGACCAGGTTCTGTCGCATTCATCCGACAAGCACGACTGGTTCGTCGAAAGCCGCGCCAGCCGCGACAATCCCAAGGCCGACTGGTACGTGTGGGCCGATACGAAGTCCGACGGCAACGCGCCCAACAACTGGCTGTCGGTGTTCGGCGGCCCGGCCTGGGAGTGGGATTCGAGCCGCCGGCAGTATTACATGCACAATTTCCTGGCCTCGCAGCCGGACCTGAATTTCCACAATCCCGAGGTGCAGGATGCGCTTCTGGACACGGTACGGTTCTGGCTGGAACGAGGCGTCGACGGCTTCCGGCTGGATACGGTCAACTATTATGTCCATGACCGCTGGCTGCGCAGCAATCCGCCCTTGGCGTCAAGTGTCGCCGGCACCAACACTGAAACCAACACCTATCTCTATCAGGAGCATCTGTTCGACAAGACGCAGCCGGAAAATCTCGCTTTCCTCAGGCGGTTCCGCGCGCTGCTCGATGAATATGAGGGCCGCGCCGCCGTCGGCGAGGTCGGTGACGAAACCCGCTCGCTGCAAACGCTCGCCGCCTATACCTCCGGCGGCGACAAGCTCAACATGTGCTACACTTTCGACCTGCTCGGGTCGCAATTCTCGGCCGCGCATGTGCGCGGTTGCGTCGAGGCGTTCGAGGCCGCAGTCGCCGACGGCTGGGTCTGCTGGGCCTTCTCCAACCACGATGTCGTGCGCCATGTCAGCCGCTGGACAAGGCCCGGCGGCGATCCGGACGCCGTGGCGAGGTTCTCGATCGCGCTGCTGTCTTGCCTACGCGGATCGATCTGTCTCTACCAGGGTGAGGAACTCGGACTGGAAGAGGCGGAACTGGCCTTCGAGGATCTGCGCGATCCGGTCGGTATCCGCTTCTGGCCAGGGGTCAAGGGCAGGGATGGCTGTCGCACGCCGATGGTCTGGGAAGCCGGCGCCGACAATGCCGGCTTTTCCCTAGGCAAGCCGTGGCTTCCGGTCCCGGCAGGCCATCGCAGCCGCGCCGTCGATGTGCAGAACGGCGAGCAGGGTTCCGTGCTCGCCGCCTACAGGGCGATGCTGGCGTTGCGCAGGCAGCACCCGGCGCTGGTTCGGGGCTCGATCCGGTTTCTCGATGCCGAGGGCGATGTCCTTGCCTTCATGCGCGAAGGCGGCGGGGAGAGGCTGCTCTGCGTCTTCAACTTCGCCGACGCGCCGGCCGACTGGCCCTTGCCACAGGATGCTGGCTCGGTGGCGGTGATCGATCTTGGCGGCGGCGCGGCCTTGCAGGAAGAGGGACTGTCGCTCCCGGCGGAGGGCTGGTTCCTCGGACGGCTTGGCTGATCCGCCAATGCATGTCGCGCAAAAGTGCGCAGCGGTTTTGCGATAACGACATGCATAAAAACAAGAACTTAAAGCGCGGCGCCTGAATCCGTTCAAACGCGACGCGCTTTATTGGATCACCTCACTGGACGAGCACGGAGCGCCCGCAAGTCGCGCCGACGACCCGGACATCAGCCTCGCCGACCCGCACGCCGAGTGCCGCAAGCACGTTGTAGACCAACTCGTCGACTGGTGCTGTCACGCCGTTCAGCAGCGTCACCACCGCTGGCTTCACCGCTCCGAGCAGGGCGGTTACGTCAAGCCCGAGGCCCAGCGCGCTGACCGAGAGCGACAGATTGTTGACCAGCGACGTGGTGAGCGATTGTGTCAGGTTTTTCGTGGAGACGGTCTTGATCGTCTTGTTGGCGATTTCGGTGCTGTTGAAGGTCAATGTCGTTGGATCGTTGTTGGCGATCTCAACCGCCGAAGAACCGTTCACTCCCAGCAGATTGAGGGTAAGGAACAGAAGCTTCACCTCTACCGCCGCGATCGTGGCATCGGAGAACGACTGCGGATTGCTGAAATCGGCGAAGGCGGCGGGGCTGCCGTCGGCGTCGCTATTGGCAAGGCGCAGCGCGGCGACGCCCGGCCGTGCTTCTATGGTAACCTTCAAACTGTCCGGACGCCCCGTTGGACAACTTATGTCGGTCAGTTTCGCTTCGGCGTAAGCCACTTCCACATGCAATGGCAGATTGACGGACAAGAGCTTGACGCCGCCGCCGAGGGCGGCGTTGCCGATGCCTACGGACGCCAGCAACTTGATCCGCGTCTGCGCGGTGCGCACCACGGCGCCTTTCTCGCCGATCGTCAACCATGGCGAGAACTGCATGGGTTCGCCGATTGCGATGGCAAGGCTAGTGGAGGTAAGTCCAGGGACGGTGGCTCCGAGGTTGACCTGGACCTGGTTCGAGCCGTTGGCGAGTGCCGCGGCGGCGCTCAGCATTCCCATGGCGCTTGCATCGACCGAAAGACCGGCCGGCTTTTGCCCGAGACCCAACTGGCCGACCGAGCCGAGATCGACGAGATGGCTGAGGGGGATCTTGACCGTGCTGGTGGCCTTCGACGCGATCGTCAGCAGAGCGAACTTGCTGGTGCCGCCAAGTCCCGGAACATTGGCCATCGCGGTGGCGATCTGGCCCACCGTCGCTTTCGACGCCAGCACGTCGGAATAGCTGACGCCTGTCAGGTTCAACTGCACCGCAAGGGCGTCGACAAACGAAAGCACATTGATATCGGCCGAGATCAGCGCGTTGTAGTCCATGACGCTGAGCGAGATGTTGCCGCCCAGGAGCCCGCTGAGAAGCGAGTTGAGGATGCCGCCATTGACGCTGAGAAGCCGGGACCCGATCGAGAACATCGCCTGCGGCGTCAGGCTGGCGATGGCCTCGGTGCCGATGACCGGGGTCGGAATAAGCGAACTCGCAAAATAACGGGCGGGGATCTTGTTGAGAGCGACATGGACGGCGTTGTAGGGCGTCTTGCCGGCCTCGAAACGTTGTCCCACGCTGAGCGACGATGCCGCCGAATATCGGCCGGGGGTGACCGATACGACGGTCTTTCCCAGAGTGGGAACGACTGTCTGGCCTGCCTTCTCGACAATTATGCCCGGCATGCCGTTGTCGCCGAGCGTGGTCACCACCGCGGCCTCGATGTTGTTCATGTTCGAGGCGGCCGTGATTGCCGCGAGGTCGGTCATTGCCTGGGCTTCCCGGCGCTCCACATAGATCGAGCCTTCGTCGATGGCGAAAGCCGCCGCCGCCAGCGCGACCGGCGCGCTCAGCGCCGTCATGATGGTGAAGTTCGCCTTCAGATCGCTGAGCATCGATCGTGCGATCCCACCGATTCTCCGCTGCAAGGACTTCGACATTCAGATGCCTCCGATTCTTATCGTCGACTTGCGTGATATCGTGGTTCCCGGCATTGGCAGGGCAGGCAACAGGTTCCAGATCGGCAGGTTGCGGGCGTCGTATTGGATGGACACGACGAACTGGTTTCCATCGGCGGTGCTGTCCTTGGCCTGATAGGTGAGCTTGCTGGAATCGACGAACGGATATCCGCTTGCATTGTTGGTGACATAGCTGGTCACCAGCGCCTGACGCTCGGTTTCGTTAAGCCCGGCAATTGCCGTGCGGGCGGCGTCCGCAGCGATTTGCTGGACGGAGTGGCTGGCGCCGAAATAGACACCGTATGCAACCATTCCGAGCAAAAGCAGGATAAAAATTGGCGAAAGCAACGCGAATTCGACCGCGGTGGTCCCGGATCGTTCTCTCAATTGAAGTAGTTTTTCGCTAAATCCGCGTATCTTTTGCTTCATTTTGAAGTTTGTTTTACTGCCAATCTTATCCATGTCCTTCGCCCATCAAAGATGCGAGAGAGACGTACAGAGGTCAGTTAAAAATGTAACTCATGGTTGCTTAAGAACGCATTAAGGTTTTTGGCGAACTGCAAGTGAATGCAGGTGCCTTGCCCGAAGCGAAGGCTTCGCGGGTGAGAAGAGCAGGGATCGGGCTCATGGTTTCGATCGGCGTTTTGGCTGTCGTGCGGAGGCCTTACTCTGGGTGACCCCGAGAGTCTGTTGAAATAAAAAATCTCCGCGTTACTGTCTGGGCACCAAGCCGCCGGAAAGGGAACCGGCAGCGCGCTCGAAGAAGCCATCGATCGGTTTCGGGGCGTCAACACTCAAGAGGCGTCGCCAAAGGGCCGTCTCGACAGGGAGAACTTCATGCTGAAAAATATGCTGAAGGCGACGGTATTCGCCACAACCATGGCCTTGGCCGCCGGCACCTTGCTTACGCCGGCTTTCGCCGAGGTCGTCTATAACAGAGGCACCGCCGCCGAATCGGAGACGGTCGACCCGCACAAGACCTCGACGGTCTACGAAGCCAATATCTTGCGTGACCTGTTCCAGGGGCTGGTCATGCAGGACCAGAACGCGAACCTTATCCCGGGCGCCGCCGAGAGCTGGACAGTATCGGATGACGGCACCGTCTATACGTTCAAGCTGCGCAAGGACGGTCTCTGGTCGGATGGCAGCCCGGTGACGGCTGAAGACTTCGTCAACGCCTTCCATCGCCTGGAGGATCCGGCCACGGCCGCCGAATACGCCTCGATGCTCTATCCCGTGAAGAACGCCGAGGAAGTCAACACCAAGAAGGCGAAGCCCGAGGAGATGGGCGTCAAGGCGATCGACGCGACCACCCTTGAGGTGACGCTGAAGGCGCCGACCCCTTACTTCCTGGAGATGCTGACCCACCAAGCGACCTATCCAATCAACAAGGCCTCGATGGACAAGCTCGGCGCCGACTGGATCAAGCCGGGCAATCTGGTCTCCAACGGCGCCTATACGCTGGCCGAGTGGGTCCCCAACGACCATATGAAACTGGTCAAGAATCCGAAATTCTGGGACGCGGCAAGCGTCAAGATCGACACCGTCAACTACATCCCGACCGAAGATCGCTCGTCGGCGATGAAGCGCTTCGAGGCCGGTGAACTCGACAGCTACGACGATCTCCCGACCGAACAGCTCGCCGACCTCAAGACCAAGTTCGGTGACCAGATAAAAGTCGGGCCGTATCTCGGCACCTACTACTACGCGATCAAGACCGACAAGGCGCCGTGGGACAATGTCGAGCTGCGTAACGCCATCTCGATGGCGATAGACCGCGACTTCCTCGCCGAAAAGGTCTGGCAGAATTCAATGCTGCCCGGCTATTCGATGGTGCCTCCGGGCATTGCGGGCTATACGCCGGCGGTGGCCAAGTACGCGGACATGTCGCAGATCGACCGCGAGGACGCAGCCAAGAAGATCCTCGAGAAACTCGGCTATACGCCCGAGAAACCATTGAAGATGGAAATCCGCTACAACACCTCGGAAAACCACAAGAACACCGCCGTGGCCATCCAGGAGCAGTTGAAGCCGCTCGGTATTGAAGTCACCATGGTCAACACCGACACCAAGACCCACTACTCCTTCCTCGAGCAGAAGGGCGACTATGACGTGGCGCGCGCCGGCTGGATCGCCGACTACAAGGATCCGGAAACCTTCCTCGGCATCTCCCGCAAGGCCAGTGGCAACAACTACTCGGACTATAACAGCCCGAAATTCGAGGCGGCCATGGACAAGGCGGCCGCCGCCGGCGGCAAACCCGAGGAACGCATGAAGGAACTCGCTGACGCCGAGCGCATCCTCGTCGACGACGTCGGCAACATCCCGCTTCTCTACTATAGCTACAAAGATATCGTTTCTCCGAAGCTGCATGGCTTCGTCGACAACGTGATGGACGTGCATCCGTCGCGCTTCATCTCCAAGGAATGACAATCATCCTTGGCTGGATCGCCGCGCTCTCTTCAGGGGGCGCGATGGTCCGGTCGGTCGTCGCATCGGTCCGAAAGTCGTGGTCGATTTTCGGCAAACACGATGCGAAGATTTGAAGGCGCTGGAGCGTGGTTATGCGTCCGCATGGATGCGTGTCGCTCTAGCCGAAGCGGGGCGCCGATGCTGCGTTATGTATTCCGGCGGCTTCTGACCGCCATCCCGACGCTGTTGGTCATCGTGACCATGGCGTTCTTCCTGATACGCGTCGCGCCAGGCGGCCCGTTCAACCAGGAGCGGGGCCTGAGCCCCGAGATCAAGGCAAATCTTGATGCGCAGTTCGGCCTGGCCGATCCGCTCTGGCTGCAATATGTCCACTATCTCGGCAATCTGCTGCGCGGCAATTTCGGCCCGAGCTACAACATGCCGGACTTCACGGTTGGCGAATTGTTTGCCAAGGGCCTGCCGATATCGATCCAGCTCGGCGCCTCGGCGCTCATCCTGGCGCTGCTGCTCGGTAGTGTGCTCGGCACCATCGCCGCGCTCAACCAGAACAAGCTCGCCGACTATTCGGTGATTGCGCTGGCGACCGCAGGCAGCACCATCCCGACCTTCGTCATCGCCCCGGTGATCCAGCTCTTGTTCGGGTTGACCTGGAAGCTTTTGCCGATCGGCGGCTGGGGCGATGGCGCCTTGATCAACAAGGTCGGCCCGGTGCTGACGCTCGCTCTGCCGCAGATCGCCATCGTCGCCCGCCTGATGCGCGGCTCGATGATCGAATCGCTGCGGTCACATCATATCCGCACCGCGCGAGCGCTCGGCCTGTCCGACTGGTCGGTCGTCGTCAAGCATGCGCTGCGCGGCGCTATTCTGCCGATCGTCTCTTTCACCGGCCCGGCAGCCGCGGCACTGCTCACCGGCTCGGTCATCGTCGAGACGATCTTCTCCATCCCAGGCGTCGGCCGCTATTTCGTCGATGCCGCGCTCAACCGCGACTACACGCTGGTCATGGGAACAGTGGTGGTGATCGCCATCTTCACCATCGTCTTCAACCTGATCGTCGACGTCATGTATGCGGTCGTCGACCCGAGGGTGCGCTATGACTGACGTCGCAGCCATCGCTCCAGCCGTCGTCGGCCGCTCGCTGTGGGGCGATGCCTGGGCGCGCCTCAAGGCCAATCGCGCCGCCATGTTCAGCCTCTACTATCTCGCTTTCATAGCGGCAATCAGCGTCTTCGGCCCCTGGTTCGTGCCGCATCAATACACCACCATCTATGCCGACTATGTGCGCACGCCGCCAAGCTTCTCCGCCTATCCCAAGGCCGACATGATCGGCACCGCACTCGACGACGCGATCAAGCGCATGCGTGTCGACATCAAGGAGTGGCGACAGGAAGGCAACAAGGTCTTCGTCACCGTCAAGTCGACCAGGCCGATCGACGACCGCAACATCCGCTATCTCGACCGCTCGGATGCCTTTGACGACACCAAGATCGAGAGCAAATCGCCCGACGGTCTCGAAGTGACGATGAGCGCCTCGATCAAGCAGCAATATTTCCTGTTCGGCACCGACAACACCGGCCGCGATCTGTTGTCGCGAACGCTGATGGCGGGACGCATCTCGCTGGCCATCGGCCTGCTTGCCGGCGTCGTGGCGGTGGTGATCGGCGTGCTCTACGGCGCCACCGCCGGTTTTTCCGGCGGCAAGGTCGATGAGGTTATGATGCGCATCGTCGACGTGCTCTATTCGTTGCCGTTCATCTTCTTCGTCATCATGCTGGTGGTGTTCTTCGGCCGCAACTTCGTGCTGATGTTCCTGGCGGTGGGTGCCGTGCTGTGGCTCGACATGGCGCGCATCGTGCGTGGCCAGGCGCTCTCGATCCGGCGCCAGGAATATGTCCAGGCGGCCGAAGCCCTGGGCGTCGGCCAGCGCGGCATCCTGGTCCGCCATGTCATACCCAACCTGCTCGGGCCGGTGGTGATCTACATGACGCTGCTGGTGCCGCAGGTCATCATCCTGGAGAGCTTCCTGTCGTTCCTCGGCCTCGGTGTCCAGGAACCGATGACCAGCTGGGGCGTGCTGATTTCGGTCGGCGCCAAGAACATCGGCACGGCCAACTGGCTGCTGTTGTTCCCCGCCTTCTTCCTCGTCTCGACGCTGTTCGCCCTGAACTTCGTCGGCGACGGCCTGCGCGATGCGCTCGACCCCAGGGATCGCTGAGATGGCTGTTTCCGAAACGATTCTCAGCGTCAAGGACCTTCGCGTCCGTTTCCGCACGCTTGACGGTGCGGTCGAGGCCGTCAAGGGCATCAACATCCACGTCAATGCAGGCGAAACCGTCGCCGTGGTCGGCGAATCCGGTTCCGGCAAGAGCCAGACGATGATGGCGGCGATGAGCTTGCTGGCCTCGAACGGCGAAGCCACGGGGGTCGTCGACTATCGTGGCCGTAACCTTTTGACGCTGAGCAAGGCCGAGCTCAACCAGGTCCGCGGCCGCAAGATCAGCATGATCTTCCAGGAGCCGATGACCTCGCTCGACCCGCTCTATTCGATCGGTAACCAGTTGATCGAACCGATCCGCAGGCACCGCGGGCTGAATGCGGCCGCAGCGCGCGAAGAGGCGCTCAAACTCTTGCGGCTGGTCCATATTCCCGATCCCGAACGGCGGATGAAATCCTACCCGCACGAAATGTCGGGCGGCCAGCGCCAGCGCGTCATGATCGCCATGGCGCTGGCCAACGATCCCGACATATTGATCGCCGACGAGCCGACGACGGCGCTCGATGTGACGATCCAGGCGCAGATCCTCATGCTTCTGGCCGAACTGCAGCGCAAGCTCGGCATGGCGATCGTCTTCATCACCCACGATCTCGGCATCGTCCGGCGTTTCGCCGACCGGGTCTATGTCATGCGCTATGGCGAAGTGGTCGAGGAGGGCGAGGCCGAAGCGATCTTCGCCAATCCTCAGCACGCCTATACCAAGATGCTGCTGGCCGCCGAGCCGACCGGCACCAAGGCGCCGCCGCCGCCAAACGCACCTGTCCTGCTCGAAGGCCGGAATGTCGAAGTGACCTTCAAGATCGGCGGCGGATTCCTTGCCGGAGAGCCGCTGCTGCTGCGCGCGGTCGACCGTATTTCGATCCGGCTGAAGCGGAACCAGACCATCGGCATCGTCGGCGAATCCGGCTCGGGAAAATCGACGCTCGGCCGGGCCTTGCTACGGCTCCTGCCGAGCGATGGCGTCATCCGCCTCGGCGACCGCGACATTTCCAGGGCCGACCGTCAGGCGATGCGGCCGCTGCGGCGGGAATTGCAACTCGTCTTCCAGGATCCGTTCGGCTCGCTATCGCCGCGCATGACCGTCGGCCAGGTCATCACCGAAGGGCTTCTGGTTCACGAGCCGGCACTGTCGGGCAAGCAGCGCGATCAGCGCGCGGTCGAGGCCTTGCGCGAGGTCGGGCTCGATCCGAATGCGCGCAATCGCTATCCCCACGAATTCTCCGGCGGCCAGCGCCAGCGCATCGCCATCGCGCGCGCCATGATCCTCAAGCCCAAGGTGGTGGTGCTCGACGAGCCGACCTCGGCGCTTGATCGTTCTGTGCAGAAGCAGATCGTCGAACTGCTGCGCAAGCTGCAGGCCGACAACGAACTGTCCTATCTCTTCATCAGCCACGACCTCGCCGTCGTGCGCGCCATGGCCGACTACATCATCGTCATGAAGCAAGGAAAGATCGTCGAGGAGGGGCCGACCGAGGCGATCTTCAGCAATCCGCAGGCCGCCTACACCCAGACGCTGATGAATGCGGCCATCGATGTCACGCGGTTTCGGCTGAGCGCGTAGCGCTGCCGGTGAGTGCAAAGTCCACCCCTTCTATTCTCTAACGATAGCTACCTCTCGTGACCAATTGCCAGGGCAAATGCTCCGGAATGGGCCATCGACTCTATAGGTAAAGATTTTCCGCTTGGAGTCTTTGGGTGAAGGTCGCCAATCCAAAACGACGCCACCGTGCCAAGCCTTCTCCTTCTGTTTCTCATGCAGGAATACGCGGCCACGAGTGTGTTTCAATTCATCGGCAGTGTTGCCGGCAACTGTCCATTCCCCGGTTTCAAAGAGGCCATTTTCAAGTTTAATCCAGTTCATTTTGTGCTGGCAGATGACATGTAGGTTAGTCATCTTTTCATCCTCTTACGATGATCTCGACTCTGTGATCGCAGAGTCATTGGCATAATATGCCATAGTCCTGTATAATGGGGTTGATAGCTGGAGTACAGGTTCCAATGCCAACGCGCAATGTCGTCCTGACGGAGCACCATCAGGAGGTGATCGATCGGCTGGTGGAAACAGGCCGCTACCAGAACGCCAGCGAGGTTTTGCGAGATGGCTTGCGTCTCGTCGAACAGCGCGAGGCGCGGGAAAAGGCAAGGCTCGCAGCACTTCGAGAAGCGGCCCGCATCGGGTTCCAGGACATTGAGGAGGGTCGACTCCGGGACGTGCGCGACGACAGCCTGGAGGAATTCATGAGCAGCCTGGGAGAGCGGGCAAGCGTGCGCGCCAAAAATGCCGACCGGTGAGGCATGGCTGTCTATCGGCTTTCCGCAGCCGCCCAGGAAGATATCATCGAGTTGCTCGTCTACACGCAAGCCAATTTCGGTGAGATCGCGCGCCAGCGCTACGAGCGGCTGCTGATCACCGCCCTGCGCGACATCGCGACCGATCCTGAGCGGGCAGGTAGCGTTGTCCGTACCGAACTTGGCCATGATGTCCGCAGCTATCATCTGCGGCATAGCCGTGAGCGCGCGAGGACGGAGCACGGCATTGTCCTGCGCCCGCGTCATCTCTTGCTTTACCGCATAACCCTTGGCGTGATCGGCGTTGGCCGTATTCTTCACGACGTGATGGAGCTCGAGCGCCATCTTCCGGCGAATTACGGTGATGACTGATCGTCTGCCCGTGTGTTGAAGACGCTTGGCGGAATTGCGTGGGAGAAGGACGAGCCGGCCTGATGAACAAGCGGTTTCGGGAAGAACTAAACATTTGTTTTTCTGGTCGGAGTGGCAGGATTTGAACCTGCGACCCCATCGTCCCGAACGATGTGCGCTACCAGGCTGCGCTACACTCCGTGACCAGACCGCGGGCTTATAGCCGCCGCACCTCGTTCCTGCAAGCGCCAATGGCAGCGCTTCCGTCGCATTTCGTCGGCTTTTGCGGCAACGTCATACAGGTTTCAGTTTCCTGCTGGATAAACACGGCTTAAAGGCTTCTTGGGTTAAGCGACCGACCCACATTGCCTTCCCGATTCCAGCCACTTGGAGTTTTGCTGTCTTGCCCCTGAAGATCGTAAGCGAATCCCGTCCCAACACCTTTGAGTTTGAAACCTCGGCGCTGATCAAGCCGTCCGGCTTTCGCGAGTACGATGCGCGCTGGTGGTTCGGCCATCCGGCCTCGGCTGAGCCGCCGGAGCTCAATCTGATCGGTGTCCAGGCGCTCGGCATGGGGCTCGGCACGCTGATCCGGCGCCTGGGCGCGGGACCCGCTATCGTCACCGGGCATGATTTCCGCTCCTATTCGCTTGCCATCAAGCTGGCGCTGGTTTCCGGACTGATGGCCGCCGGCGCCCGCGTCAAGGATATTGGCCTGGCACTGTCGCCGATGGCCTATTTCGCCCAGTTCGCGCTCGATACGCCGTCTGTCGCCATGGTCACCGCCTCGCACAACGAAAATGGCTGGACCGGCGTCAAGATGGGGGCGGCGCGACCGCTGACCTTCGGTCCGGAGGAGATGAGCGCACTGAAGGCGATCGTGCTTGCCGGCGACTTCGATCTTGTCGGCGGCGGCTCCTACGATTTCGTTGCGGATTTCCGCAAGACCTATCTGGACGATCTGACCAGGGACAAGCGCATTTCGAGAAAGCTCAAGGTGGTCGCCGCCTGCGGCAATGGCACCGCCGGCGCCTTTGCGCCCGAAGCGCTGACGCGGATCGGCTGCGAGGTGATCCCGCTCGACGTCGATCTCGATCATACGTTTCCGCACTACAACCCTAATCCCGAAGACATGCAGATGCTGCACGCGATCCGTGACAAGGTCTTGGAGACAGGAGCCGATGTCGGACTTGGCTTCGACGGCGACGGCGACCGCTGCGGCGTGGTCGACAATGAAGGCAACGAGATCTTCGCCGACAAGGTCGGCGTCATGCTCGCGCGCGACATTGCGCGCCTTTATCCGGGCTCGACTTTCGTCGTCGACGTCAAGTCGACCGGCTTGTTCAACACCGACGCCGCCTTGCGCGCCGATGGCGCCGTCACCGATTATTGGAAGACCGGCCACTCCTACATCAAGCGGCGTGTGGCCGAACTCGGCGCGATCGCCGGTTTCGAGAAATCCGGCCATTTCTTCTTCAACCCGCCGATCGGCCGCGGCTATGACGATGGCCTCATCACTGCCATCGCCATCTGCGAGATGCTGGACCGCAGCCCGGCAAGCAGCATGGCCGATCTCTATCGCGATCTGCCGCTGACCTTCGGCACACCGACCATGTCGCCGCACTGCGCCGACGCGGTGAAATATGGCGTCGTCGAGCGGGTCGTTTCCGACTTTCAGGCCATGAAGCAGGATGGCGCGGCGTTTGCCGGGCAGAAGATCGCCGACCTGATCACCGTCAACGGCGTTCGCGTCGTTGCCGAGGACGGCACCTGGGGCCTGGTGCGGGCGTCGTCGAACAAGCCTGAGCTTGTCGTCGTGGTCGAGAGCCCGGTGTCATCCGAGCGGCGCCGGCAGATGTTCGAAGCCGTCGACGCCGTGCTGCGCCGCAGCCCGGAGGTCGGCGCCTACAACCAGACTTTCTAGGTTCAGGGCCTCATCGCATCGCGCGGTGACAAGGCCATACAAGGGAAGCGGAGCCAGCTTGCCGCTGATCCGTTTCCGTCCGGACCTCATCGCCAACGGGAGCTCAGGCGGGCTTAAGATGTCTGCCCAAGAACGTTCCAGTCGAACTTCCGCGCCCAGTCGGCAAAACTGTGCCAGCGGACCTCCTGGAAATCTCGGTGCAAGGCCTCGATATCGACGTCGTAGCCGATGCGGTCGAACCACTCGAACATCAGCGCCGCGTCCTCGCTTTGCTGGCGGGCTACCGCGATCGGGATTTCCTGATAGTTGATCGGACGGCCGATGGCATGCGAAAGGATCTTCGCCTGGTCTTCGCCGGACAACTCGTCTCCCGCAATATCGAAACGCTTGCCGAACACGCGTTCGCGCCGCTCGACCAGTGCGGCAACGAAGGCCCCGATGTCTGCCAGGGTGACCAGCTGGAGGAGGCGTTTGGCAGGCATCGCGAAAGCGTGCGTGCCCTGGCTGAGCGCCCCGATCGACCACGGCGCGACGATGTTCTCCATGAAGGCGACCGGCGCGCTGATCGTGTAGGGGATGCCGAGCCCGGCAACATGGTTCTCGACGAGATATTTGCTTTCGAAATGCGGGATGCCGGTCTTCTTGTCGGCGTCGGCAACGGACGAATAGATCAGATGTCCGACGCCGGCAGCCTTGGCTGCGTCGGCGGCCAGAATCCCTTGGCGGGTCTCCTCTTCCATCCCCGCCTCATAGCTGTTGCCCATCAAGAACATGGTGTCGACGTCTTTTGCGGCCTTCACAACAGAGGCCATATCGCCGAGATCGCCGGCCACGATCTCGACGCCCGCCGGCGCCAACTGCCGCGCGGCCTCGCTGTCCGGCTTGCGGGTCAAAGCCTTGACGCGATGTCCCCTCGACAGCAGGGCACGCGCAACCGCGCCGCCTTGTTGGCCTGTGGCGCCGGTAACGAGAACGCTTCGTTTGGTGGTCATGTGTCTGCTCCTTATTTCGCTGGAGCAAAACTAGGGTCTGTCAGATTGATGCATAATAGCCTATAATTGAAAAACTTTGTCTCATATCTGGATACAATGTTCGATCTCAACGATATCGTGGTGTTCGTTCGCGTCGTCGAAGCCGGCAGCTTCACCGCTGCCGCGCGGCTGCTTGCCATGCCCAAGACAACAGTCAGCCGGCGCGTTGCCGCGCTCGAGCGCGAGGTTGGGGTCCGCCTGCTGCAGCGCACGACGCGCAGCCTCAACGTGACGGATGCCGGGCGTCTCTACTATGAGCAGAGCAGCCAGGCGCTGCGGACAATCGAGGATGCAAATCTGCGCCTCGCCGAAGCAAGAGCGGAGCCATCGGGCACGATCCGTATTTCGGCTCCCGTCGGCTTCGGCGGCTATTTCCTTACTCAGGCCGTGGTCGACTTTCTTGCGATGTATCCGAAAACCAAGGTCGAACTCCGCCTGACCGACGACAAGCTCAATCTGGTCGAGGACGGCATAGATCTCGCCTTCCGCACCGGGTTCCTTCAGGATTCCACGCTGATCGCTCGCAAACTCGGCTCCGCGCAGAGGCTGCTCTGCTCCAGTCCAGACTATCTCGCGCGCCACGGAGTACCGAAAGCGCCTGTGGACCTCACCCACCACCATTGCGTCATTGCAGGCCCCTCGACGTCAGGCGCTCACTGGCTGCTGGACGGCCCGCACGGACAGGAAACGGTTACGGTGGCCGGACGCTTCGCCGCCAATGAGATGCAGGCGGTGGTTGCCGCTGCTGTTGCAGGCTTCGGCATCGCCCAATTGCCTAATGCCATCGCCGAGCCACTGATCGATGAGGGGCGGTTGCAGCGCGTTCTCAAGGATTACGCGACGCCGGCCGGTGGCCTTCACGTTCTCTACCCGAGCAGCCGGCACCTTTCGCCCCTGGTCAAGGCATTCATCGAGCTGGCAGTCGAACGGATTTCCAATCGGGTAATCACCGCTTAAAAAGCCGGTCAAAAGCGAGAAAGGTTCATGGACCGAATCCGGCTAGGCGGACCCGACCTCAAGCCCCGTCGACGATCAGTCGTACCTGGCAGAATCAATAGGGGCTCGCCACATCCCCAGTCTCGACATAGACCGACTTCAATTGCGAATAGAGCGCCAGTGCTGCCAGCGAGTTCTCACGGCCGATGCCGGATTGCTTGAAGCCGCCGAAGGGTATCTCGACCGGCGTCAGATTATAGGCGTTGATCCAGCAGGTGCCGGCCTGCAGCTCGGCGATGACGCGGTGGGCGCGCGGCAGGTCGCGCGTGAAGACGCCCGCCGCGAGGCCGAACTCGGTGTCGTTGGCGCGCTCGATCACTTCATCTTCGCCATCGAATTTCAGCACGCTCATGACAGGCCCGAAAATCTCTTCCCGCGCGATGCGCATGCCGTCGGTGACCCCGGTGAAGACGGTCGGCTCGACGAAGAAGCCGCCCTGGAAACCCTGCAGGGAAGGTACCTTGCCGCCGCAGGCAAGCGTGGCGCCGTCCTGCTTGCCGGCCTCGATGTAGCCGATCACCTTCTCGTGCTGCGCCTTGTTGACCAGCGGCCCCATCTGCGTCTCTGGATCGAGCGGATCGCCGATGCGGATCCTCTTCGTCCGCTCGGTCAGCCGTTCGACGAAGCGGTCGTGGATGCCCTTCTGCACGAACACCCGCGTGCCGTTGGAGCAGATCTGGCCGGTCGAATAGAAATTGCCGAGCATGGCGCCGCCAATGGCGTTTTCGAGATCGGCGTCGTCGAAGACGATCAGCGGCGACTTGCCGCCGAGCTCCATGGTGGCGTGCTTCATCCTCGAGCCGGCGAGCGACAGCACCTTGCGGCCGGTCGGCACCGAGCCGGTCACCGAGACCTTGGCGACGACGTCGTGCTCGACAAGCCCGGCGCCGACATCGCCATAGCCTTGCACCACATTGAACAGCCCGTCGGGCAGCCCGGCCTCGCTGTAGATCTCGGCCAGCGCCAGCGCCGACAGCGGCGTGTTCTCGGATGGCTTGAACACCATGGCGTTGCCCATGGCGAGCGCCGGTGCGGATTTCCAGCCGGCGATCTGGATCGGGTAGTTCCAGGCGCCGATGCCGACGCAGACGCCCAGCGCCTCGCGCCGCGTATAGGCAAAGGGCCCGCCGAGATCTATCGCTTCGCCATTATAGGATGCGACAGCGCCGCCGAAATATTCGAGGCAGTCGGCCGCCGAAGGCGCGTCCGCCACCAGCGTCTCTTGAATCGCCTTGCCGGTATCGAGCGTCTCGATGCGGGCAAGATCGGCATTGCGCGCCCGCAATATGTCGGCGGCGCGGCGCAGGATGCGACCGCGCTCGACCGGCTTCAGCCGCGCCCAGGCCGGTTGTGCCACGCGCGCCGCCTCGATGGCGAGTTCCAGCACGTTAGGCGTCGCCGAGTGCAGCACCGCGATGGTCTCGCCGGTCGCCGGATAGATCACCGGCAGCGCAGCACCGCCTTCGTCTTCTATGTAGCGTCCGTTGACATAGTGCGATGCCGTTGGCTGGGCGCGCATGGCTTTCTCCAAGTGTGTCGCTGGGCAGACCAGCCGACAATGCTCTATCTGTCCGACGCCTGCCAGCGTGGATTAATCCATGGCTCCTGGTTGGACGGCGCCAGCGGCGTGCGGCCAAGGATGTGGTCGGCGGCCTTCTCCCCGGTCATGATCGACGGTGCGTTGAGATTGCCGTTGGTGACGCGCGGAAAGATCGAGGAGTCGGCGACCCGCAGCCCGTCGACGCCGATGACGCGGCATTCTGGGTCGACGACGCTCATGGCGTCGTCGGCGCGACCCATCTTGCAGGTGCCGCAGGGATGATAGGCGCTTTCGGCGTGATCCCTGATGAAGGCGTCGAGATCGTCGTCCGACTGGACATGTGACCCCGGCGAGATTTCCTTGCCGCGATAGGCATCGAACGCCGACTGGCCGAAGATCTCGCGCGTCAGCCGGATGCAGTGGCGGAACTCGGTCCAGTCGTCCGGATGCGACATGTAGTTGAAGCGGATCACCGGCTTCGATCGGGGATCGGGCGAGCGCAGCGACACCGAGCCGCGCGACTTCGACCGCATCGGCCCGACATGCGCCTGGAATCCATGTGCCTTGGCCGCGGCCTTGCCGTCATAGCGCACCGCGGCGGGGATGAAATGGTACTGGATATCGGGATAGTCGACGCCGGCCTGTGAGCGCACGAAGGCCGCCGCCTCAAAATGGTTGGTCGCGCCAAGGCCGGTTTTGAAGAACAGCCATTGCGCGCCGATCAGCGCCTTGGAAAACGGGTTCAGCACCGAATTCAGCGTGATCGGCTTGGTCGATTCCTGCTGGATGTAGAGCTCCATATGGTCCTGCAGATTGCGGCCGACGCCGGGCCGGTCCGCGACCACCTGGATGCCATTCTCGCTGAGATGCGCGGCCGGGCCGATGCCGGACAGCATCAGGATCTTGGGTGAGTTGATCGAGGACGCAGCGACGATCACTTCGCGGCGCGCCTTGATCACCTGAATCTGGTTGCGAGCCTCGATCTCGACGCCGGTGGCGCGTTGATTCTCGATGATCACCCGCCGCGCGAAACCCTTGACCAGACTCACATTTTGCCGCTTGAGCGCCGGCCTGAGATAGGCGCTCGCCGTCGACCAGCGGCGGCCTCCGAAAATGGTCTGCTCCATCGGCCCAAAGCCTTCCTGCTTCGACCCGTTGTAGTCGTCGGTCAGTTCGAAGCCGGCCTGACGGCCGGCCTCGACGAAGGCGCCGTAGAGCGGATTTTTGCGCGGGCCGCGCTGCACGTGCAATGGGCCGCCATGGCCGCGCCAGCCATCCTCGCCGCCATTCGCGTTTTCCATGCGTTTGAAATAGGGCAGCACGTCGGCGAAGCCCCAGCCGGCTGCGCCTTCTTTGGCCCAATGGTCGAAGTCCCGCGCATGTCCCCGCACATAGACCATGCCGTTGATCGAGGACGAGCCGCCGATGACCTTGCCGCGCGGCGTCGCCAGCACGCGGCCGCCGAGATGCGGCTCCGGCTCGCTGGCAAAACCCCAGTCGTAAAGGCTCATATTGAGCGGGATCGACAGTGCCGACGGCATCTGGATCAGCGGCCCGATATCGCTGCCGCCAAATTCGATGACGATCACCGAATGCTTGCCGTCCTCCGACAGCCGGTAGGCCATGGCCGAGCCGGCCGAGCCGGAGCCGATGATGACGAAATCCGCTTCAAGCATGGTTCATATGCGCCCATGGTTCATATGCGCAATGAAATCGGCGAGCGAGACATTGCCGCCGGTTGCCACCACGAGCACCGTCTTGCCGGCCACATCCACCTTGCCGCCGAGCAGCGCCGCCAGCGATGCCGCGCCCGACGGTTCGAGCACCAGCTTCATCCGCTCGAAGGCGATCCGCATCGCGTTGCGCACCGATTGATCGTCGACCGTGATGCCGCGAACGCCGGCCGTCTTGACCGCCGCGAATGGCGCGTCGCCGGGCTTGCGCGCCATCAGCCCGTCGCAGATCGATTTCGGCCCGATCGGCATGGTTTCGATGGCGCCATGCGCCAGCGACGAACCCATGCCGTTGAAACCTTCGGGCTCGACACCGATGATTTCGGTTGCCGGCGACAGATAGTGGAAAGCCAGCGACACGCCGCCGATCAGCCCGCCGCCACCGACCGCGCAGAACAGCAAATCGGCGCTGGCATCCCTGGCATCGAGTTGCTCGAGTGCTTCCAGCCCCGCACCGGCCTGGCCGGCGACGATTTCCGGATCGTCGAAGGGATGCAGCAGCGTAAGCCCCTCGGTCTCGGCGATCTCGCGCGCCTTGGCGGCGGCAACCTCCTCACGCGCGCGCTCGCCATGGTCGGTCAGCACGACGCGCGCGCCATAGCCGGCAGTTGCCTCGCGCTTGGCGGCCGGCGCGTCGATCGGCATGACGATGGTGACGGGGATGCCCAGCGCCTGGCCGGCGGCGGCCAGCCCTTGCGCGAAATTGCCGGAGGAATAGGCGACGACGCCCTTGCTCGCCTCATCGGGCGACAGCCGCTTCAGCCGCCAATAGGCGCCGCGCACCTTGAACGATCCCGCCCATTGCAGCGATTCCGGCTTGACGAAGACGCGGGCAGCACCCGTCTCGCGGGCAAGGGCCGCCGACTCCAGCAATGGCGTGATCTGCGTCGCCTTCGAAGTGACGGCATAGGCCTGTTTGAGATGATCGAGGGAGGGGATAAGGGTCGTCATCATTCGCCTCGCGGATACCTTTTGCTCTCTTCGAGATTGTCGAGGTTCATGTGATTGCGCATGTAGCGCTCGGACGCCTTCTGCAGCGGCTGGAAATCCCAGGGGTAATAGGCGCCGTTGCGCAGCGCGGGATAGACGATCCAGCGGCGCGCCTGGCTCTCGCGCACGGCGGCGTCGAAGCCGGCCATGTCCCAGCGCGTTCGGACCTTGTCCATGAATGCCGCCACCAGGGCCGCGTTGGCCGGGTCGTCGGCCAAATTGTCTCGCTCGAGCGGATCGGCTTCGAGATCGAACAATTGCGGCGGGTCGAGCTCGCAATGGACGAACTTGTATTTGCCGTCGCGGAGCGCCACCAGCGGCGCGTAGGAGCCTTCGGCGGCATACTCGATCAACACAGGCGCGGTGCGCTCCCCACCGGTGGCAAGCGGCAGCAGCGACTGGCCATCGGTCCATGGCGCAATCGCGCTCATGTCGATGCCGGCGAGGTCACAAAGCGTCGGCGTCACGTCGAGATTGGAGACCGGCGCCTCGATCAGCCCTGCTGGCACACCCTTGCCGCCGATCATCAGCGGCACCCGCACCGAGCCTTCGAAGAAGCTCATCTTGAACCACAGGCCGCGTTCGCCGAGCATGTCGCCATGGTCCGAACAGAACAGGATGACGGTGTCGTCGAGCATGCGCGTGCGCTTGAGAACATCCAGAAGCTCGCCGAGCTTGTCGTCGACATAGGAGATGTTGGCGAAATAGCCCCGCCGCGAACGTCGCACCTGCTCAGGCGTGATCTCGAAAGCGGGATAGTCGCTGGCGCGGTATAGGCGCTGCGAATGCACATCCTGCTCGTCATGCGCGATGAACCCGGTTTCCGGATCCAGTGCCTGGCAGTTTTCGTAGAGATCCCAATACTGCTTGCGCGCGACATAGGGATCGTGCGGGTGCGATAGCGAAACAGTGAGGCACCACGGCCGATGGTTCGCATCGTCCTGCTCGCGCGAAAGCTGGTAGAGCTTCTGCGTGGCCAGGAACACGACCTCGTCGTCATACTCCATCTGGTTGGTGGTCTCGGCGACGCCGGCGCCAGTCACCGAGCCCAGATTGTGATACCACCAGTCGATGCGTTCGCCGGGCTTGCGATAGTCCGGCGTCCAGCCGAAATCGGCGGGATAGATGTCGGTGGTCAGCCGCTCCTCGAAGCCGTGCAGCTGATCCGGTCCGACGAAATGCATCTTGCCCGACAGGCAGGTGTAGTAGCCGGCGGCGCGTAGATGATGGGCGAAGGTCGGGATCGAGGAGACGAATTCGGCGGCGTTGTCATAGACGCCGGTGCGTGACGGCAACTGCCCGCTCATGAATGAGGCGCGGCCCGGCGCGCAGAGCGGCGAGGCGGTGTAGTTGTTGGCAAAGCGCGCCGAGCGGGCGGCCAGCGCCTTGAGATGCGGCACGTGCAGGAAGTCCGCCGGCCCGTCCGGAAACAGGGTGCCGTTGAGCTGATCGACCATGACGATCAGGAAATTGGGTTTCTTGCGTGTCACTGCGTCTGCCGCCGGCTGAGTTTCGTTTCGAGATAGTCCTCGACCAGCGCGATCGCCGTCGCGGCATCAGGCACGCCGTCCTTCAGCGCGCGCCTGATATAGAGCCCGTCGATCAGCGCCGCCGTGGCCTCGGCGACGCGGTCGGCCTCGCTTCTGGGCAGGATGCCGGTCAGCCCGCTCAACAGGTTGGAATGCAGGCGCCGCGCATAGACCCTGAGCAGCCGGCGCAGCGCCGACGATTTCTGCGCCTCGACGTAGAAGGCGAGCCAGGCGGCAATGGTTTCCGGTTGGAACTGCAGGTCGGAGAAATTAACGGCGACCACTGCCGAGACGCGCTCGCGAGGGGTGCCGGCAGAACCGAGGGCGCGTCGCGTGTCGGCGGTCAGCTCGGCCAGGATATGCCGCATCGTCGCCAGCAACAGCTCGTCCTTGGCGCCGAAATAGTGATGGGCCAGCGCCGACGAGACGCCGGCGCGACCGGCGATCTCGGTCATGGTCACGTCAAGCGAGCCGCGCTCGCCGATCGCCGAGATCGTCGCATCGATGAGCGCCTTGCGGCGCAGCGGTTCCATTCCGACTTTCGGCATGCTTGCTCCGGCCCTCTGCAGCAATGATTATTTTTTATTGACGGATCAATCAACAAAAATCCAATCCAATTTTTATGCCGAAGGCCAAGCGCCCGGACAGCCGCCAAGATCGAACTCGAAGATCAAACGATTGTGTGTTTCCGGCCCCTTCACGCGGCCTGAAAAACGGTTCATAGTTGAACAATATTAGAGGCTCGCGCCGCGATATGAAGTGTTAGGCTCGCGGAGAATGGAGATCGCCATGGCAGCATGCATCGTCGGCTGGGCGCATTCGCGCTTCGGCAAGCTCGAAGGCGAGACGCTGGAGAGCCTGATCGTCAAGGTCGCAACAGACGCGCTCGATCATGCCGGAATCGGCCCGGACGATGTCGACGAGATCGTGCTCGGCCACTTCAACGCCGGCTTCTCGGCGCAGGATTTCACCGCCAGCCTGGTCCTGCAGGCCGACGACCGGCTGCGCTTCAAGCCGGCGACGCGCGTCGAGAATGCCTGTGCCACCGGTTCGGCGGCGGTCAGGCAAGGCATCCGCGCCATCGACGCCAATGCCGCCCGTATCGTCCTGGTGGTCGGCGCCGAGCAGATGACGACGACGCCCGGTCCCGAAATCGGCAAGAACCTGCTCAAGGCTTCCTATCTGCCCGAGGATGGCGAGACACCGGCGGGCTTCGCCGGCGTCTTCGGCAAGATCGCGCAAGCCTATTTCCAGCGCCATGGCGACCAGTCGGACGCGCTGGCGATGATCGCGGCCAAGAACCACAAGAACGGCGTCGACAATCCCTATGCGCAGATGCGCAAGGATTTCGGCTATGAGTTCTGCCGCCACGAAAGCGAAAAGAACCCCTTCGTCGCCGGTCCGCTGAAGCGCACCGACTGCTCCCTGGTTTCGGATGGCGCCGCCGCTCTGGTCCTTGCCGACACCGCGACGGCTCTGAAGATGCGCCGTGCCGTCGCCTTCCGCGCCAACCAGCATGTGCAGGATTTCCTGCCGATGTCGAAGCGCGACATCCTCGCCTTCGAAGGCTGCGAGCAGGCCTGGAACCAGGCACTGAAGCAGGCCGGCGTGACGCTCGACGACCTCTCCTTCGTCGAGACGCATGACTGCTTCACCATCGCCGAGCTGATCGAATATGAGGCGATGGGGCTGGCGAAACCGGGCGAGGGGGCGAAGCTGGCGATGAGCGGCGAGACGGCGAAGGACGGCCGGCTGCCGGTCAATCCCTCCGGTGGTCTCAAGGCCAAGGGCCACCCGATCGGCGCCACCGGCGTGTCGATGCATGTGCTGACCGCCATGCAGCTTGTCGGCGAGGCAGGCGGCATTCAGGTGCCGGGCGCAAAACTCGGCGGCATCTTCAACATGGGTGGCGCCGCGGTCGCCAACTACGTTTCCATATTGGATCGGATCAGATAGAAGCTGCCCGTGTTTTTGCGGGGGATCCATGACAAATCCGGTTCTGGTCGAGATTCTGCGCGGCGCGATCGTCGAGAGCGCTCATCGCGGCGCCATCGCGGTCTTCGATGCCGATGGCAAGCCGTTCCTGGAGATCGGCGATACATCGCGCCCGGTGTTCCCGCGCTCGGCGGTCAAGGCGATCCAGGCGCTGCCGCTGCTCGAAAGCGGGGCCGCCGATGCCTATGGCTTCGGCAACCGCGAACTGGCGCTCGCCTGTGCTTCCCACTCGGGCGAGCCGGCGCATGTCGAACTGGCGCGGTCCATGCTGGCTAGTGCAGGCCTCGACCACTCCGCACTGGAATGCGGCGCGCATTGGCCATCGAACCACCATGCGGAGATTGCGCTCGCCCGCGCCGGCGGCTTGCCGAATGCATTGCACAATAATTGCTCCGGCAAGCATTCCGGCTTCCTCTGCACTTGCGTCCACTCGGGCATTGCGCATGGCGGTTATGTCAGGACGGATCACGCCTTGCAGGAGATGGTGCGCGATACAATGCAGACGGTAACCGGCGCTGCCCATGGCGCGGCTGATCGAGCCACCGACGGCTGCTCGATCCCGACCTATGCAGTGCCGCTCAGGAGCTTCGCGCTCGGCTTTGCCCGCATGGCGACGGGGGCCGGATTTACGCCGCTGCGCGCCCGGGCGGCGAAGCGGCTGCTGTCCGCCTGCATGGCCGAGCCGTTCTTCGTCGCCGGCACCGGCCGTGCCGATGTGGCGCTGATGCAGGCTGCTCCTGGACGGATTTTCGTCAAGGGCGGAGCCGAGGGCGTCTATTGCGCAGCATTTCCCGACCTTGGGCTCGGCGTCGCGCTCAAATGCGATGATGGCGCTGGCCGGGCGGCCGAAGCCATGGTTGCCGCGGTCATTGCCAAGCTGCTGTATGCGGACGAGGTTCTGGCGGCGAAGCTGATCGAGCTGGCAAACGCGCCCATCGAAAGCCGGCTTGGCGCCAAGGTGGGTTCGCTCCGGCCGACAGCCGCGCTCAACTGACGTGATTGCGCTCGACGGTCAGATGCGCATAACCGGCATTGCCTGACGAGGCGAGGTCGCCGGTCACCGGCTCGGCCCAGCGCTGGCCGATGATGGCACCGTTCTGCGCGCCGTCGATGACGTTGTCGGAAATGACGGCCGTACCGGCGCCCTCGACCACGGTGACGACGATGCCGGTTCCGGCCTTGCGGATGATGTTTCCCGTCGCGACCACATTGCGCATATACGGTCCCCAGCCGATCTGCATGCCGTAGAGCGGCGCGTTTTCGACGACATTGCCCGACACCGTGGTGTCGGCCTCAACGCTGATGCCGACGCCGAAGCCGGGCGGGTCGGCGGTGTAGGGGCCTGTGGTCGACAAGTTGCGCACGATGTTGCCCTGGCATACCCCCATGCGGCCGCCTTCGTTGAAATTGACGATCGAGATGCCGTTGGCGGCGCCGTCGACGATGTTGTTGCCGATGATCGCGCCTTCGAAGGAGAACTCGGAATAAAGCGCCGTTTCACCGGACCGCGAGCAGGTGTTGCCGGTCATCTGCAGATTGCTGGCGCTGTTGGCGCGGATCGCCGAAAACGCGCAGTCCGAGACGATATTGCCCGAGATGACGACATTGCCGGCGCGGAAGGCATTGATGCCGTTGCCGTTCTGGCCGGTTCCGCCGCTGCGCGCCTGGATGCGTTCGACGCGGTTGCCGCTGACGATGGTGCTGTCCTCGGCCGCTTGCCAGCGGTGCACGAGGATGCCGCCATTGCCGCAGTCGGAAACGGTGTTGCCTGAAATCTCCAGGCCGTCGGCCTCGACCGAATAGATGCCGGCGTCGGCCGCGCCCGATATGTCCGAGCGCTCGATGCGGCCCGAAGCGTGTTCGAGCGACAGTCCGTGCTTGCCGCTGCCTGATATCTGGCAATTGTCGACGACGAGGTGGCCGACGCGGCGAAGATCGAGCAGGCCTTGCGCATAGTCGCCCATCCAGCGGTTGCTGCCGTCGAACACCAGACCGCTGAATTCGATATGCTCGGCCTGTTCGGCCATGAAGAGATGGCCGTTGCCGCCATAGACGATCCGCGATGCGCCGGGCACGCCGGACAGCCTGACACGGCTGGGCAGCGAAAGGTTGGACACAATATAGGTGCCCGGCGGCAGGAACACCGGCATGTCGCGGTCGTTGGCCTGACGCAGCAGCTTGGCGAAGTCCTTGCTCTGGTCGTCAAGCGCGCCGGGCTGCACGCCAAGGTCGGCAGCGTTGATCGAGCCGCGCATCGAGGCATACTCGATGCCGGGCAGGGCAGTCGCGGCCGCCTTGCCGAGCGACAGGCCGATGACGGCAAAGCCGGCGGTTCCCGTGAGAAACTTTCGTCTGTTCAGCATCGGCACAGATTCCCAACATTCAGCCGTCAGATGGCAGGAATCGTGCCAAGACCGGATCGGCTGCCGGCAATGGCTTGTGAAGTCGCGGCTACGCGCCTAAATTCGACGGATGAGCAGGGCCTTCACCCGGGAAGAAGACAGCGAAAACGCCACCGCCGGCATCGGCGAGCGGCCGGTCAGCCCGCTGCGCAATCTGGTGACGGAAAACGGCCTGGCGATGATCGACGCCGAACTCGCCGGTTTGCGCGAAGATCTCACCAAAGCTGAAACCGACGCCGATCGCGAGCGCATCGCACTGGTGTCGCGCGATCTGCGCTACTGGACCGCGCGGCGTGAAAGCGCCGAGCTTTCCGTGCCGGAGCCGGGCAGCGACCTGGTTCGCTTCGGCATGGGCGTCACGCTGGAAAGCGACGACGGCAGGAAAGTGCACTGGAAGATCGTCGGCGAGGACGAGGCCGACCCGGCCAAGGGCAGCATTTCCCACGTTTCGCCGATGGCCTTGGCCTTGTACGGCAAGAAGGTCGGCGACGTGGCGAGCGTCAACGGCAAGGAGTGGGAGATCGTCAAGCTGTCGGACGGCTAACCCTCGAGCTTGACGACATGGTCGCGGAAGAATGCCGCTGCGCCCGCCTCATCGATTTCGCCTGAAGCTACGCCCATGACGAATTCGTAAAGCGTGCCGTTGTCAGCCGTCAAAACATGGACATTCACGATCAGAAATGCGCCGGCGGCAACGATGGCCGTGCGCTTGTTACCGTCGACAAACGCATGATTTCTGGCAATACCGAAGACATAGGCGGCTGCGAGGTCTTCAACCGATGGGTCTCCGTAATTCGCCTTGTTCTCGGCGCGGGCGAGCGCGGATTCGAGGGCATTTTCATCCCTCAAACCTTGCGCTCCACCATGCCTGCGCAGTTGCTCGGCGTGCATTGCTTCGACCGCGCGCCGGGTCAGAAACTCCCAGCTCATTCGGCGAGCTTCTGAAGCGCGACCTTGTACTTGTCCATGACCTGGCGGGCAGCTTCCATCTGCCGCTCAAAGCTGTCGTCCACCGGCTCAAGGGCAATGCCCTTGCTGGTTTCGACGATCTCAAGCTGATCACCCGCCTTCAAATTGAGGCGGTCGAGAATTTCCTTGGGCAGAATCACGCCTTCGGAATTGCCGATCTTGCGAATGGTCGTGTTCATAATGGATCATCCTGTTGCAACGCCGATTATAACTCGATCAGTCGATTGTTGCAACAAGGATTATAACAGGCGTCAACTCGCCTACAGCAGCCGGTCCATCAGCCGGTCCGCCGCTTCCGGAATGACGGTGCCAGGCGGGAAGATTTCCGCGGCCCCCGCTTGCAGCACCGCGTCGTAATCCTGTGGCGGGATGACGCCGCCGGCGACGATCAGCATGTCGTTGCGGCCGAGCTTCCTTAGCGCGTCCCGGAGTTCGGGAATGAGCGTCAGATGTCCCGCCGCCAGCGATGAAGCGCCGATAATGTGCACGTCATGCTCGACCGCGAGTTTGGCGATCTCTTCCGGCGTCTGGAACATCGCTCCGACGGTGACGTCGAAGCCAAGATCGGCAAAGGCGGTGGCAATCACCTTCTGGCCGCGATCATGGCCGTCCTGTCCCATCTTGGCGACGAGAATGCGCGGTTTGCCACCGGACCTTTCCTCGAACGCCACGATCTTGTCCTGCAGCCGGTCGACCACCGGATTGTCGCCAAGCGCCTTGCGATAGACGCCTGAGATCGTCTGCACCGAAGCGACATGACGGCCGAACACCTTTTCCAGCGCCAGCGAAATCTCACCGACCGTGGCATTGGCGCGCGCGGCACGGATGGCGAATTCGAGCAGGTTTTCGCCACTCACGGCGGCACGGCTCAGCGCATCCAGCGCGCTCTCGACCGCGCCGACGTCGCGGGTGCCTTTCAGCCTTTGCAGCTTCGACAATTGGCGGGCTTTGACCTCGGCATTGTCGATCTTCAGCACGTCGACCTCGATGTCCGTCTCAGGGCGATGTGCGTTGACGCCGACCAGGATCTGCTCGCCCGAATCGATGCGCGCCTGCGTGCGGGCGGCCGCCTCTTCGATGCGCAGCTTCGGGATGCCCTTTTCGGTTGCGGCGGCCATGCCGCCAAGGCTTTCGATCTCCTCGATATGGGCGAGCGCGCGCGCCGCCAGATCATGCGTCAACCGCTCGACATAGGCGGAACCGCCCCACGGGTCGATGATGCGGGTCGTGCCGGATTCCTTTTGCAGGATGAGCTGCGTGTTACGGGCGATGCGGGCCGAATGGTCGGTCGGCAGCGCCATCGCCTCGTCGAAGGAGTTGGTGTGCAGCGACTGCGTATGCCCTTGAGTCGCGGCCATCGCCTCGATCATGGTGCGGGTGATGTTGTTGTAGGGATCCTGCGCGGTCAGCGACCAGCCCGAGGTCTGGCAATGGGTGCGCAGCGACAGCGAGCGCTCGTCCTTCGGCAGGAAGTTCTTCAGCATCAGGCTCGACCACAAAAGCCGCGCCGCCCTGAGCTTGGCCACTTCCATGAAGAAGTTCATGCCGATCGCCCAGAAGAAGGAAAGCCGCGGTGCGAAACGGTCGATATCGAGACCTGCGGCGACGCCGGCGCGGGCATATTCGATGCCGTCGGCGATCGTATAGGCGAGTTCCAGGTCGGCCGTCGCACCCGCCTCCTGCATGTGGTAGCCGGAGATCGAGATCGAATTGAATTTCGGCATATGCTGAGACGTGTAGGAAAAAATGTCCGACACGATCCGCATCGAAGGCTTGGGCGGATAGATGTAGGTGTTGCGCACCATGAACTCTTTCAGAATGTCGTTCTGAATGGTCCCGGCGAGATCCTTCCGCGCAACGCCCTGCTCCTCGGCCGCCACGATATAGAGCGCCATGATCGGCAGCACCGCGCCGTTCATCGTCATCGACACCGTCATCTCGTCGAGCGGGATGCCGTCGAAGAGCTGGCGCATGTCGAGGATGGAATCAATGGCGACACCGGCCATGCCGACATCGCCTGCGACGCGCGGATGGTCGCTGTCATAACCGCGATGCGTGGCGAGATCGAAGGCGATCGACAGCCCCTTCTGGCCGGCGGCAAGGTTGCGCCGGTAGAAGGCGTTCGATTCCTCCGCCGTCGAGAAGCCGGCATATTGCCGGATCGTCCAGGGCTGCTGGACATACATGGTCGGGTAGGGGCCGCGCACGAAGGGCGGCAGGCCCGGATAGGTGTCGAGATTGGGCAGTCCCTTGAGATCGCCCTGGTTGTACAGATGCTTGACGCTCAGGCCCTCCGGCGTCAGCCGCTGACCCTTGATCTCGATCGGTACGCGGCGTGGCGCCGACCAGCCGACCTTGCTGAAATCCGGGATCATGACGCTGCTCCGATCACCTGATCGATCTGGATCGGAAACAGCGGCTCGCAGACCGCCACGCTTTCGGTCAACGCTTGTCGCCTCTCGGCCGCCAGCGTTTCGACCGCACGTTCGCCTTTTGACGGGTAAAGCGTCGTGCCGACGATGGCGCGTTCGCCCGCCCGGTAGGCAGCGTTGCGGCGGGCTGAGGCCGCTTGGACCCGCTTCTGGATGTGCCCTTGCTGGAGGCTGGACAGCACGCCGCCTTCCGCCTCGATCCGCTGGAATTCTTCCCAGGCAGCCTCACAGAGATCCGCGGTGAGCGCCTCGACGGCGCCCGAACCGCAGGCGGGGTCGGCGACATGATCGATATGGCTTTCATTGGCCATGATCAGTTGCGCGTTGCGGGCGACGCGGCGGGCAAAACCCGCCGGCAAACCATGCGTGATCGTGTGCGGCAGGATGGAGATCGAATCCGCGCCGCCGGCCGCTGCGGCAAAACCGGCAATCGCGGTGCGCAGGATGTTCGTCTCAGGGTCCACGGTCGTCATCATGCGGAAGGACGTTTCGGCATGGATGTTGGCAGTGGAGGCGGGGATCGAGCAGGCCTCCTGAACGCGCGCCCACAGCCTGCGCAGCGCCCTGATCTTTGCCATCGACACGAACTGGTCCTGGTCGACGCTCAGCGCGAAGCCGATATGGGGCGCTGCATAGACGAGCGGCTGGCGGGCCTCCTCGAACATCCGGAGATAGGAGACCGCCGAGGCCATCATCGTGCCCAACTCCTGCGCCTCCGTGGCGCCTGCATTGTGGAAGACGCGTCCATCCGCTTCCAGCAGAACCCCTGGCACCCCCATCGAGAAAAAATGCGCCAGCGATTGCGGCATCGACGCCTTCAGGGCTTCGATCGACATGCGCAGCCGGCCGGTTCCGGCAAAGATCGCCGCCGGATCGATGCCGAAGGACAGATTGAGCTTTGCCGGGTCGGACCGGCGCTTGGTCAGGAACGCCACCAGCCAGTCGGCCACGGCGCGGCTCCAGGGATGGGCGTCGATGCGGACCTGGACGCGGTTGAGCGGCACGCCGTCGAGCACGGTCTCCAGCGCCTTGGCCGTCCTTGGCAGACCGTAGCCAAATGCATTCGGCGCGCCTTCGAAAACCAGCGACAAGCCCGTGGCGCCTTGCGCGACGTCTTCCAGCGCCTGGCTCCTGGCGCGGTCGATATCCGGATCGTCGACACGCTGACTGATGATCCATGGCGATCTGGGGTTTGCCCGCACCAGAGGCTCCGCCGCCGCGCGATCATAAAGCGGCTCGATGCGGATGGCATCGTCGGTATGGGAGACGAGCTTTTCCTCGAAGGATCCGCCGGCGAGCGCCTTTTCCGCCAGCGCCAGCCATCGCTGCCGCTCGGCGTTCGGAAGTTCGGCATCGTGGATCAAGGCACCGGCGCCCATCCGCTCTCCTCGTCTACAGCGCCGCGCGTCCTTTGGACGTGCAAAGGACGCTGTAGCACTTTTGATCTTGCGCATGATCCACAGCGAAAATCGATTCCGATTTCGGGGTCATACGCTTGTCGGCCGCATCGGCCTGCAACGACAGTCTACGGTTCCCGGTTCCATATCACAATGCGACACGCTTCCTGTGACGGTGAACCGTCAACCGATTGCCAAACATGCACAAAATCCGCAAGCTCCAAAAATCCAATTTCGACCATGGGCATTGTCGCTGCGCAGTACCGTCTTTATACCTGCGGCGACGCCCCTTGCTTTCAACTCTTCAGGGCTTCAACACTTCAGGTTTGCGGAGACCGGACAGATGGCCGACGACACGAGCATTTTCATAGGAGCCAGCCGCAAGCCGGACGACAGCTACCAGCGCCCCGAAAACCTTTTGCTGCAATATGGCAATCGTCACGGCATGGTCACCGGCGCGACCGGCACCGGCAAGACCGTCACCTTGCAGATACTGGCGGAAAGTTTCTCCAATGCCGGCGTGCCGGTCTTCTGCGCCGACATCAAGGGCGACCTGTCGGGCATCGCCATGATGGGCACGGCACAGGATTTTCTGGTCAAGCGCGCCAAGCAGGTCAAGCTCGATCCCTATGAATTCCAGGAATTCCCGGTCATCTTCTGGGATCTGTTCGGCGAGCAGGGCCATCCGATCCGCGCCACCATATCGGAAATGGGACCGCTGCTTCTGTCACGCCTGATGAACCTCTCCGAGGCACAGGAAGGCATCATGAACATCGCCTTCCGCATCGCCGACGAGGAAGGCCTGTTGCTACTGGATCTGAAGGACCTGCAGGCGCTTCTTTCCAATATCGCCGATCGCGCCCAGGAAATCGGGGGCCGCTACGGCAATGTCACCAAGCCTTCGGTCGGCGCGATCCAGCGTACCTTGCTGGTCCTGGAGCAGCAGGGCGCGGCGAACTTCTTCGGCGAGCCGGCGTTGCGGATCGCCGACATCATGCGCACCACCCGCGACGGGCGCGGCGCCATCAGCGTGCTGGCCGCCGACAAGCTGATGATGAATCCCCGGCTCTATGCGACGTTCCTATTGTGGCTGATGTCGGAACTGTTCGAGGAGCTTCCCGAAGTCGGCGATCCCGACAAGCCGAAGCTGGTCTTCTTCTTCGACGAGGCACACCTTCTGTTCGGCGATGCGCCCAAGGTGCTGATCGACCGGGTCGAACAGGTGGTCCGCCTGATCCGTTCGAAGGGCGTCGGCGTCTATTTCGTCACCCAAAATCCGCTGGATATCCCTGAAACGGTTCTGGCCCAGCTTGGCAACCGGGTGCAGCACGCGCTCCGCGCCTATACGCCGCGCGAACAGAAGGCCGTGAGGACGGCGGCCGATACGTTCAGGCCCAATCCCGATTTCGACTGTGCGACCGTGATTACGCAGCTCGGCACCGGCGAGGCGCTGGTCTCGACGCTGGAAGCCAAGGGTGCGCCGTCCATGGTCCAGCGGACGCTGATTCGCCCGCCGTCGTCGCGCCTTGGTCCGATTACGCCTGACGAGCGTCGCAAGCTGATCGCCGAGAGCCCGGTTGCGGGACAGTACGACCAGGTCGTCGATCGCGAATCGGCTTTCGAGATGCTTCAGAAGAAAACCCAGGAAGCCCAGGAGGCGGAGGCCCAGCAGCAGGAGGCCGGCCGCTCGCGCTGGACCATTCCGGGTTTCGGCAATGACAGTCCCCCGCCCCAAACCACCGGCGGCAGGCGCGCCCCGGCGCCGAGACCGTCCAATCGCCAGACGGTGGCGGAAGCGGCGATCAAATCGGTGGTTCGCTCGGTCGGCTCATCCGTGGGCCGGGCGATCGTCCGCGGCATCCTGGGCAGTCTGTCCAGGGGGCGGTAAGGGCATCGTGGGAATGTCAGCTTCGCGCATGAATTGCCATCGCGATGCGTGTTGGTGAACGACCGAAATTGACCGGTAGCGAACCGGCAGCTTCTGGCACGAGATGTGGGTGAGCGGACGTTCAGATCTCAAGGCTTGATGGCTGAAGCTGACCCTAGACTAAAGCGGACCGTTCCCTGACGCGCAGTCCGCCTGAGCCCTTGCCGTTGCCGCACATAGGACTCCACTCCAATACACCTCAAGACGCCAATTCGTCCTGGCGCGGCTGGATCAGTGTCCCCGCCGCATCTTTCCCTGCCGCAAGGATGCGATCCGACAATTCCGTCCCTTCCACCGCGCGGGCCAGCTGAAGCGTGCCGATGAGGGTTGCAAAGACACCCATGGCGGCGCCTTCCGGATCCTTGGTCTGCGGAAGCGCTGCGGACAACTGGCGCACCAAAACCAGCAAGCGTTCGGAATAGACTTCGCGCGTTTCCGGTGGCTGACGCGCGAGCTCCGGCAGCAGCGCGGCAGACGCGCAACCCGTTCCCGGATTATCCCGGTGCTCGGCTGACAGATACGCTGCTATGCCCATCTCCGGGCCACCGGCGGCCAATGCCTCCTGCAACTGCTGCGACTGAATCTCCATGGCCGCCACCAGGCTTTCACGCACAAGCTCCGCCTTGGATCGAAAGTGCGGATAGAAGGCCCCGTTCGTCAGCCCGGCGTCGCTCATGATGGTTGCCAGTCCGGACGCCGCGATGCCGTCACCACGAAAACGTTCGGCGGCGACCTCCACGATCCGGTCGCGGGACGCGTCCTTTCGGCCCTTTTCGTAGCGCATGGCGGCCTTTCCTTTCTGCTATTGCATTATGCTCGTAATGTGATATTATGATCGTAATTCAACCAACGACAAAAAGCTAGTCCTCATGGCTCTGGAGTATCAAATGAGTACCCTTTCGGGAAGAACCGCTGTTGTGACCGGAGCCTCCTCGGGCATCGGCCGCGCCAGCGCCGAGGCATTGGCGCGGGCAGGATTTACCGTTTTCGGGACAAGCCGCCGCAAGGTCAGCAACGGGCCGAGGCAGGTGTCCATGCTGACGTGCGACGTGACCGATGGTGACTCCGTCAGCGCCCTCGTTTCAACCGTGCTCGCGCAGACCGGGCGGATCGACCTCCTGGTCAACAATGCCGGTGTCGGCCTGCTTGGAGGCGCCGAGGAATCCTCGGTTGCGCAGGTGCAGGCCCTGTTCGACGTCAATCTGTTCGGCGTCATTCGCATGACCAATGCGGTGTTGCCGTCGATGCGGCGGCGCGGCGAAGGACGCATCATCAACATCGGCTCGGTGTTGGGCCTCGTCCCTGCACCGTATTCAGCGCACTATTCGGCGGCCAAGCACGCGCTCGAAGGCTATTCGGAATCGCTCGATCACGAGGTTCGCGCCTTCAACATTCGCGTCTCGGTCATCGAGCCGGCATTCGTTCGCACCGTCTTCGACCAGAACGGGATCGAGCCGGATTCCGTGCTGAAGGAATACGATCAGGCGCGAGCCGGGGTCGATGCGCTGCTTCGCGATGTGATGCCCAAGGCCGATCGGCCCGAAGTGGTGGCGGATGTGGTCGTCAAGGCCGCGACCGATGCCCGTCCGCGACGGCGCTATACCGCCGGCAAGGCAGCGCGGCAGGTCAGCATGCTGCGCCGCTTCGCCCCCGCCGGGATGTTCGACAAGAGCTTGCGCAAGCAGTTCCGCTTGCCGGTCTGAACAACAGTGAGACGAAGGATTTCATGCACATGCGACACGCAACCACGACACAATTGGCCGGGCCCCACAGGACGGAGGTGCCGAGCATGACACATGCATTCAATCAGAGTTCACGGGCATTGTTCCAACACGCGCCAACTCGCTCTGTCGATGTCGGCGGCACGGCATTTGTTTACCGGGAGCTCGGACCCAGGACGGGCGTGCCGGTGATCCTGCTCAACCATCTGGCCGCTCAGCTGGACAACTTCGATCCACGCATCGTCGATGGCCTCGCCGCGACCCGGCGGGTGATTGCCTTCGACAATCGCGGCATCGGTGCCTCGGGTGGCAAAACTCCGTCGACCATTTCCGGGATGGCGCGGGATGCCGTTGCCTTTGTCCGGGCGTTGGGGTTCGAGGAAGTCGATCTCTTCGGCTTTTCACTCGGCGGCTTCGTGGCGCAGGAGATTGTGCTGACCGAGCCCAAGCTTGTGCGCAAACTCATCCTGGCCGGCACGGGGCCGGCAGGTGGCCAAGGCATCGACAAGGTGACGGCGCTAACGATTGTGGACATGATCAAGGGCGCGCTGACTTTTCGGGATCCGAAATACTATCTCTTCTTCACAACGACGCCGAATGGTCGCCGCGCCGCGAACGCATTTCTGGAACGGCTGAAGGAGCGCCGGACCAACCGGGACAAGGCGATATCGCTGCGCGCGTTCGGCGCGCAACTCAAGGCGATCAAGGCCTATGGGCAGCAGGCGCCGCAAGACCTGAGCGCCATCCACATTCCCACTTTGGTTGCGAATGGGGACCAGGACAAAATGGTGCCGAGCAGCAATACTCTCGATCTCGCCCGGCGTATTCCCGGGGCGCAGCTGGTCATCTACGCGGACGCCGGGCACGGCGGGGTCTTCCAGAACTACGTCGATTTCGTCCCGAAAGCCCAGTCCTTCCTCGCGGCCTAACGCCCAAGAAACAGTTTTGGAAAGTAACAGCCATGAAAGCATTCGTTGTCGATAAGTATAATAAAAGGGGCATTCTGCGGTTGGCCGAGATGCCAGAGCCGGTTCTCGGGGACAACGATGTCCTGGTCGAGATCCATGCCGCGGGGGTGAACCTGCTGGATTCCAAGATCAGGACTGGCGAATTCAAACTCATCCTGCCCTATCGCCGGCCCTTCATCCTGGGCCACGACGTGGCTGGGAAGGTTGTCAGGGTGGGATCAAAAGTCCGCGATTTCAAATCCGGCGACGATGTCTATGCGCGGCCGCGCGATGGCCGGATCGGGACATTCGCCGAATTCATTGCCGTGAATGAAGCCGATGTGGCCCTGAAGCCCAAGAACCTTAGCATGGAAGAGGCGGCCTCGATCCCCCTGGTCGGTCTAACCGCCTGGCAGGTGCTCATTGAAAGGGCAAATCTGAAGAAGGGACAGAAGGTCTTCATTCAGGCTGGCTCCGGGGGCGTGGGGACGTTCGCCATCCAGCTGGCAAAGCACCTTGGCGCGACCGTTGCGACAACCGCGAGCGCGGCGAGTGCCGATCTGGTCAAGGGTCTCGGCGCCGACGTCGTCATCGACTACAGGAAAGACGACTTCGAGAAGGCGCTGTCGGGCTACGACGTCGTCCTAAACAGCCAGGACGCCAAAACGCTTGAAAAATCCCTGAATGTGCTGAAACCGGGTGGCAAGCTTATCTCCATCTCCGGTCCGCCGGATCCCGAATTTGCCAAGAAGCAGGGGCTGAACGTCGCGCTGAGGCTATTGCTGCGCCTGCTCAGCCGCGGCATTCGAACCAAAGCCAGGCGTCGCGGCGCGCAGTTTTCGTTCCTTTTCATGTGGGCGCAGGGTGATCAGCTGGGCAAGATCACCGCTCTCATCGAATCCGGGGCGATCCGCCCGGTTGTCGACAGGGTCTTTCCCTTTGAAGCGACCAATGAGGCTCTGGCTTACGTCGAAACAGGACGTGCCAAGGGCAAGGTCGTCGTCAAGGTCAGATAGCTAACTCCCTATTTTGTGGGATGCAAGACGCCTTCGCTTGATGTCCGCTCAATGCTGCCGTAGGCACGCCGACTGTGGACGTCGCCTTCGGGTCGCACATCGTGCGGCAAAGTCGGAGGGCTCAGGCCGCTACTTTACAGAAAACCGGATAGAGCGAGAAAGTTCTCGCTCGGCTGTGCTTCAACCAGCTCAGAAAACCTGATCGGCAATCGCCCTAACCGGGCCGAGCAGGATCGATCCTTCCGGCACGCCGGCATCGATCGGAATGGCCTTCCGGTTTGCCGTCGCCACCATCTGTTGGCCGACACCGGCGGTAACGATCACAGGCGTCTTCTGAGGCACGCGATCGTAGAGATCGATGATGTCCTGGTTTATCAGGCGAACGCAGCCCGAAGATACCGATTTGCCGATCGAGTTCCACTCCGGCGAGCCGTGCAGGCGGTAGAGCGTGTCCTGGTTGCCCTGGAACAGATAAAGCGCCCGCGCGCCAAGCGGGTTCTTGAGCCCGCCAGGCATGCCGCCATTGTCGGCGCTGTATTTTGCCAGTTCCGGCTGCCTGGCGATCATTTCTTCCGGCGGGGTCCATTTCGGCCATTTCTGCTTCCACTGGACGACGGCGTTGCCGGACCATTCGAAGCCGGCGCGGCCGAGCCCGACGCCGTAACGGATGGCTTGCCCGCCCGGACGCACGAGATAGAGATGGTGGCCGACCGTGTCGACGACGATGGTGCCGGGCTGCTGGCCGGTCGGATCGGGAACGATCTGGCGCAGGAACTGCTCGTCGATTTTCTCGTACGGGATGCCCGGCAGATCGAATCCGCCGTCGCTGACCGGAGCATACATTGTTGCATAGTCGAGCAGCGGTGGCTCGACATAGGCAGGCGGCGGAGGCTCGACCGGCTGTGGCCCCACGGTGGCGCAGGCGGAAACCGCAATCGAGGCGGCGCCAAGCGCCGCGGCGTTCAGAAAGCCGCGGCGGCTCAGGCGATAGGATTCGGTGTCGGTTGTGAACATGGTTGCCTTTATTAAGTCTCAAATCGAAACAAAGCGTGAATACCCTGATTGGTATGGCGCCAGCCCTACCAATGCCCGGCGCGATAGGCGGTTCCGAATCTGGCCTGACGGTGGACAAACAAAGGCAAAGCTGTGACCGCGCCGTCCCTGTTGCACTGAGGCCACAGGTTTACTTTACGCATGATCCTTTCCAAAAATCGATTCCGATTTTGGGGCCATGCGCTAGCCGCCCGTCAGCAGGCCTTCGAGCGTGGGCAGGATCAGCGCCGGCGGAAAGTCCCGGTATTCCTCGGGTTGGTTGGCGCGGTTGATCCAGACGGTCCGGAAGCCGAATTTGGTGGCGCCGGCGACGTCCCAGCGGTTGGACGACTGGAACGACACAGCACCCGGATAGAGGCGCCAGCTCGTCGTGACCATGTCGTAGACCGACGGGTCGGTCTTGAAACGCTTGACGGCATCGACGGAATAGATGTCGTCCAGGACCTGGTCGAGCGCGGCGGATTTGACCGCCGCTTCCAGCATTTCAGGCGAGCCGTTGGACAGGATCGCCAGTCTTGCGCCCGACGCCTTGAGCGCCTTGAGCACGGCCGGCACCTCCGGATAGCAGTCCAGCCGCCAATAGGCTTCAAGCAGTTTCGTCTTGAGCCCCTTGTCCGCCGATGGAACCTTGCGCAGGGCGAAATCGAGCGCCTGTTCGGTGAGCTGCCAGAAGTCGGCATAGGCGCCCATCAGCGTTCGCACCCAGGAATATTCCAACTGCTTGGCGCGCCAGATGTCGGACAGAAGCTGGCCGTCGGGTCCGATCTGGTCGGCATGACGACGCACGGCCGCATGCACGTCGAACAAGGTGCCGTAAGCGTCGAAAACGTAAGCCGTATAATGCATGGCGACAGTTTTGCGGTGCGGCGGCACAAGGTGCAAGCACTGATTGCAGTCAGGACCAAATCGACGCCGACGGGTCGCAGCCGGGTTAGACGCCCCAGGTCAGGCGCCGATGTCGGTTGGTCCGGGCTGCTGGCCCGAACAAATCTCGGCCATGCCGGGTTGACGACAGCCGCCAAAGCCTCTTCCATGGTCGGCTAAAAGGCACCGAAACGGAACCAACCAATGACACTGGCGACTGCGGCGCAATCCGCGACATGGACCTTCGTCGACGGCGACTGGTATGAGGGCAATGTCGCCATTTTGGGACCGCGCAGCCATGCCATGTGGCTCGCCACCAGCGTGTTCGACGGCGCCCGCTGGTTCGAAGGTGTCGCCCCCGACCTCGACCTCCACGCCGCAAGGGTGAATGCATCGGCGATCGCGCTCGGTCTCAAGCCGTCCATGAGCGTCGACAAGATCGTCGGGCTGACCTGGGACGGGCTGAAGAAATTCGACGGCAAGACGGCGGTTTATATCAGGCCGATGTACTGGGCCGAGCATGGCGGCTATATGGGCGTGCCGGCCGATCCGGCCTCGACCCGCTTCTGCCTTTGCCTCTACGAATCGCCGATGATCCCGCCGACGGGCTTTTCGGTCACCGTCTCGCCGTTCCGGCGGCCGACCATGGAAACCATGCCGACCAACGCCAAGGCGGGCTGCCTTTACCCCAATAACGGCCGGGCAATCCTCGAGGCCAAGATGCGCGGTTTCGACAATGCGCTGGTGCTCGACATGCTGGGCAATGTCGCCGAGACCGGGACCTCGAATATTTTCCTGGTCAAGGACGGTCACGTGCTGACGCCAGCCCCGAACGGCACCTTCCTGTCCGGCATCACCCGCTCGCGCACGATGACGCTGCTCGGCGAATATGGCTTCAAGACCACCGAAAAGATGCTGTCGGTGCGCGATTTCCTCGAGGCTGACGAGATATTCTCGACCGGCAACCATTCGAAAGTAGTGCCGGTCATCCGCATCGAGGATCGCAACCTCCAGCCCGGTCCGGTGGCCAAGAAGGCGCGCGAACTCTATTGGGACTGGGCGCATTCGACGTCCGCCGGCTGACCCCGCCGCTTTGGCCGTTGTTTTGGCGCGGGGTTGGCGGAAACCGTGTGACACTTTTCCGGAACCCGCTTAGAAAGGAACCGGCGCTTCATTCCGGAGTTGCCCCAGCTCAATCCAGACCTATCTTAATCCGGTATCGACACCCGGTTCTTTCCACGAGGGAGTATCATCCATGGCTTTTGAATTGCCCGCTCTGCCCTACGACTACGAGGCGTTGCAGCCTTACATGTCGAAGGAGACGCTGGAGTATCACCACGACAAGCACCACAAGGCCTATGTCGACAACGGCAACAAGCTGGCCGCGGAGGCTGGCATGGGCGACCTGTCGGTCGAGGAAGTCGTAAAACAGTCCTTCGGCAAGAATGCCGGGCTCTTCAACAATGCCGCCCAGCACTACAACCATATCCATTTCTGGAAATGGATGAAGAAGGGCGGCGGCGGCAACAAATTGCCAGGCGCCCTGCAGAAGGCCGTCGACAGCGACCTGGGCGGCTATGATAAGTTCAAGGCGGATTTCATCGCCGCCGGCACCACCCAGTTCGGTTCGGGCTGGGCTTGGGTTTCGGTCAAGGATGGCAAGCTGGCGATCTCCAAGACGCCGAATGGCGAGAACCCGCTCGTCCATGGCGCGACGCCCATCCTTGGCGTCGATGTCTGGGAGCATTCCTATTACATCGACTATCGCAACGCCCGGCCGAAATATCTCGAAGCCTTCGTCGACAGTCTCATCAATTGGGACCACGTCCTCGAACTCTACGAAAAGGCCTGATCGATTTGCAGAAAGCCCCGGCCAACCGGGGCTTTTCTTTTTTTCGGCCCAAGATTGCAAGATTCACACAAGCGTGAGGCGAAGTTCCGGAATTTTTAAGCCATCCTTGCCGTTATCGTTCCGTCTGAAGTGCCTCAACATGGAGCCAATCGATGAGAAAGCTTGTTATCGCCATCTCAATGCTCGCCTTTGCCGGCTCGGCGGCTTTTGCCGACCCGATACTGGATCGGCAGGCTCTGATGAAGGACCGCGGAAAGATCGTTGGCGGATTGTCGAAAGTGGTCAAGGGCGAAGAGCCTTTCGATGCAGCGGCGGTGCTGACGCAGTTGCAGG
This sequence comes from Mesorhizobium sp. STM 4661, assembly GCF_000359125.1. Lineage (GTDB taxonomy): Bacteria > Pseudomonadota > Alphaproteobacteria > Rhizobiales > Rhizobiaceae > Mesorhizobium. The sequence goes on from NZ_CAAF010000038.1 coordinate 198,381, forward strand.
CGCTTCAGGCCAACGCCGAGAAATTCGATACCGACGTCGAAACTCTTTTCCCGGCGGGCAGCGATACTGGCGACACCACGGCTTCGCCAAAGATCTGGGAAGACATGGCCGGCTTCAAGACCGCCGAACAGAAGTATCTCGCTGACACCAAGGCCGCGGTCGCCGCTGCACCCGCTGATGTCGACAGCCTGAAGGCGCAGTTTGGAACAATCGCTTCCAATTGCGGCACTTGTCATCAGAGCTACCGGATTAAAAAGGGCTGATCGAGGGTAATGCCCTTGCTGAAAAAACTCGCCGGCGCCGCCCTCGTCCTGGGCGGCGTCGGCGCGGTTGCCGGATGGTTCCTGTCGGCGCCGGTCAGGCTCGATGCTGAAACACTGGCGCAACTCGGTCCCGGCGACGCCGCCAGGGGCAAGCGCCTTTTTTATGCCGGCGGCTGCACGTCGTGCCATTCCAAGCCGGGCTCGCAGGGCGATGCCCGCCTTCAACTGGTTGGCGGTCTCGAACTCAAGACGCCATTCGGCATTTTCGTGCCGCCGAACATTTCGCAGGATGCCAAGGACGGCATCGGTGCATGGTCGGTCGAAGACCTCGCCAACGCCATGCTGAAGGGTGTCTCGCCGAGTGGCGAGCATTTCTACCCGGCGTTCCCCTACGCATCCTATGCCCGCATGAAGCCGGCCGACATTGCCGATCTCTACGCCTTCCTGAAGACGCTTCCGGCGGTGGCCGGCAAGGCGCCGGCCAATTCGCTGGGCTTCCCGTTCAACATCCGTCGCGGCATCGGGCTGTGGAAACGGCTCTATCTGAACGACCAGCCGGTGATTGCTTTCGCCGACGGCACGCCGGAGCCGGTGTTGGCCGGCCGCTATCTCGTCGAAGGACCGGGCCACTGCGGTGAATGCCACACGCCTCGGGACTTTACCGGCGGCACGACGAAGAGCGAATGGCTGGCCGGAGCCACTGCCGCCGAAGGCAAGGGCATCGTACCTAACATCACCTCGGGCGAAGGCGGCATCGGCGAGTGGTCGCAGGCCGACATCGCCAACTATCTCGAAACCGGCTTCACGCCGGATTTCGATTCCGTCGGCGGCGCCATGGTCGACGTGCAGAGAAACATGGCCGAGCTGACGCCGGACGACCGCGCGGCGATCGCAGCCTATCTGAAGGCCGTCCCGCCGCACCCCAATGGCTATCCCGCGCGCAAGCCGGCGAATTAGCAACCGTCAGCCGATTGGTGCTGGCCTATTTCTCAGGCCGGCTGGCCTTCATTAGGTCGAGGATCTTTTCTAGCCGGGCGACGACATCGCTGGTTTCCAGGAGCAGCTGCTTCTGTTCGATACTGATCGACAGCAGCGGCGCAAGCGTGTCGGCTAGCTCACCGGGATCGCCGATGGAGGGCAGGCCGCGACGGGCCTCGGGCCTTCGTTGAAGCGAGGAGAAATCGATGTTGGCGTAGCTCTGATATGTATCGAGAACCGCGCTCGAACGTGCTGCTGCCTCCGCCGATTGGGCACGCTGCTCGTCGACCGGCGCGACCTCCGCCGCCAGGAAGTCGGCGTTGACCATGCGAAGGATCGCGGCTCGCTGGAGGCCGGAGACGGAGACCTTGAGGATCCCATCCACCTGCGTCTGGCAGTTTATCACGCTTGCCGTGACACCCACCGGATAGAGGGATTCAAGGTTGCCGGGATCATCGTCGGTCGCCCGCCTCTGGGCGACCACAAGAACGCGGCGGTCGCCTGCCATGGCGTGCTTCACCGCGCGCCGTGTTTTGTCGCGGTTCACGAAGACCGGAACGGTCATTTGCGGAAAGAGCACGAGATCCCGCATTGGAAAAATCGGCAGATCCGCGCCGGAGGAGGGCGGGGTGGCGTCGGGCGCAGGGTTTTTGGATCCGGCACCGATCGGTTGGCTCGCCTGAATCCTCGCAGCCAATACGTTCCAGTCGCGGAAGCCGAGGGTCTTGGCAATGAGCTCGAGGCTTTCGCTGTGGGACAGGGAAACGGATTTGGCGCTCAACGCTTCGGACAGCGTTTGCGCCATGGCTTTTGCATCGCGGAAATCGCGCATGGAATGATCCTTTGCTTCGAAGAACGGAAGACGTCAGGGCTTGCATTACTGACCCGTTCGTTCGGGCAAAGGGAGCCTGAAGTGGCTCGATACATTCACCTTACCCCGGAGGGTGCAAGCAGCAGGTTGTATCCACCTATCCGAAGGGTGCGCTGAAGGTCAGGTGTTGTCAATCCTGCCCGCGCAGCATTCCACGTTCCCGATTTACGGGTGGCGATCGCCCAGGAAATCGAAACCGGTTTCGAAGAAATGATTGTAGTCGCAGGTCATTTCCTCGCCGGCTGCGATGTCGCGCAATGCATATGTCTCCTCCGGCGAGGAAACGTCGCAATTCGGATTGTCGTCATGGTTCATGTAGCGTGCATCGTCGGCTTCGAAGACGATGTAGTTGGGGTCGCGGCGATCGGGGTAGGCGTAGCGGTCGAGATAGGCTTTGACCGGCCCGGTTTCGCGCTCATAGGTCTCGACCTCGATGCGGCGGTCGTATCTGGGATCAAGCTTCCAGACCAGCGTGCCGCGAGGGATGTGGTTCTTGGCGAAAACGCCGATGCCCTGGATGGGCGATTTGTCGAGATAGACGTCGACGAGCAACATGATGGACCCTTGCGCGATTGTGGCTGCCGTGGCCTGTGAAAAGCCGCGCACTGGGTAGCGCGCGGCCTTTGCAATTGCGAGCGGAAAATCATTAGGCGCATGACCCCGAACATCGGCTTCGATTTTCGGAAAGGATCATGCGCAAAAGTCAAAAATGCTACAGCGTCCTTTGCGCGTCCGAAAGGACGCGCGGCGCTGTAGACACGGGATCTTTGGTAAGGTCTGCCTTCCCCGTCACTTTGAGCGCAAAAGCATATGAAAAGGCGATCTCCTCCAGCCGCGAAAACCGGCCGGAGGCGCCGGCGTGGCCGGAATCCATGTTGATCTTGAACAGCACCGGATTGTCGCCGCTCTTGCGTTCGCGCAGCCGCGCCACCCATTTGGCCGGCTCCCAATAGGTGACGCGAGGATCGGTGAGGCCGGCCAGCGCCAGGATAGGCGGATAGTCGAGCGCGCCGACATTGTCGTAGGGCGAGTAGGCGGCGATCGTGCGGTAATCCTCTTGCGAAGCGATCGGATTGCCCCATTCGGGCCATTCCGGCGGCGTCAGCGGCAAGGTCGCGTCGAGCATGGTGGTGAGCACGTCGACGAACGGAACCTCGGCGACGATGCCGCCGAAGCATTCCGGCGCCATGTTGGCGATCGCGCCCATCAGCATGCCGCCGGCCGAGCCGCCTTGCGCGACGATGCGGTCATGGGCCGTGTAGCGTTCGGCGACGAGATGATGCGCGACGGCGATGAAATCCGTGAACGTGTTCATCTTGTGCGCCCGCTTGCCGTCGTCGTACCAGCCGTAGCCCTTGTCCTTGCCGCCGCGGACATGGGCGATCGCGTAGACAAAGCAGCGGTCGACCAGCGAAAGGCAGTTGGTGTTGAACGAGGCCGGCACCGTGATGCCGTAGGATCCATAGCCATAGAGCAGGCAAGGCGCCGATCCGTCGAGCGGCGTGTCGCGGTGATGGATGAGCGAGATCGGCACCAGCTCGCCGTCGCTGGCGGGTGCCATCAGCCGCCGCGTCACATAGTGGTCCGGGTCGTGTCCGGACGGGACTTCCTGGGTCTTCAGCAGCTCCCGCTCGCGGGTGCGCATATTGTAGTCGAAGACCTGCGCCGGCGTCGTCATCGACGAATAGGAAAAACGCATGATCTCGGTGTCGTATTCGTAGGAACCGGACAGGCCGAGCGAGAAGGCTTCCTCGTCGAGCGAGATGAGGTGTTCCTCGCCGCTCTTGCGGTCGCGCACGATGATGCGCGGCAGGCCCTCCTTGCGTTCGAGCCTGACCATATGATCCCTGAAGCCGATCACCGAAAGAATCAGCCGGCCCGCTTCGTGCGGCACCAGTTCCTGCCAGTTGGCGCGCACCGGATCGCCGGCCGGCGCCGTCATGATCTTGAAATCCTTGGCGCCGTCGGCATTGGTGAGGATGAAGAAGATATCGCCGCCTTCCTCTAGGTCGTATTGCAGGCCGGTCTCGCGCGGGCAAACCAGCTTCGGTTCGGCCAGCGGCTCGTCGGCGCGCATGATGCGGTATTCCGAGGTCTCGTGATCGTTGATGCCGATCATGATCCACTCGTTGGAGCGGGTGCCGCCGACATCCATGAAGAAGCCGGGGTCGGTTTCCTCATAGATCAGCCGGTCGTTTTCAAGCCTGTCGCCAAGGGCGTGGAACAGCACCTTGGAAGGGCGATGGTTGGGATCGAGGCGGGTGTAGAAAAATCCGTCATCGCCGGCATCCCACACCCCGCCGCCGCCCGTATCCGCAATCTGGTCCGTCAGCTCGTTGCCGCTGGCGAGGTCGCGCACGCGAAGCGTGAAGAATTCGGAGCCCTTGTCGTCGAACGCCCACAAAAGCTTCTGATGATCGGCCGAATGGTCGACGCCGCCGAGGCGGAAATAGGCCTTGCCCTCGGCCTCCGCGTCGCCGTCGAGCAGGATCTGCTCGTCGCCGCCATCGCGCGGCATACGGAAATAGCGCGGCTGCTCGCCGCCAAGCTTGAAGGACGAGCCGTAGGCATAGGGTCCGTCCTTCATCGGCACGGACGAATCGTCTTCCTTTATGCGGCCCTTCATTTCCCCAAAAAGCTGCTTTTGCAGCGGGGCTGTGTCGGCCATCAGCGCCGCCTGATAGGTATTCTCGGCTTCGAGTTGAGCGCGGATATGGCTGTCGAGCAGGGACGGATTCCTGAACATCTCTTGCCAATTATCGGCTCTCAGCCAGGCATAATCGTCCGTCCGGGTCACTCCATGATGGACGTCGAAGACCGGCCGCTTCTCTGGCTGTGGCGGGTTGACGGTCGGAAATGCTGGGGTTCTGGTCATTGCGTCTCGCTGTGGAAGTTACTTTGAATGGCGAATGAACACGCCGATCAGCGCAGGTTCAAGGGTCGGGATGCATTGTCGTGCCAGGCTCCGATGCATTCCGTGCCAGCATCAGTGCTGATTTCTGTTTTGCTAATGCATGTCGCGCAAAAGTGCGCAGCGGTTTTGCGACAACGACATGCATAAAACAGGAACTTAAAGCGCGTCGCATGAATCGACGCGCTTTAATGTGCAGCGCAAGCACATCGCAACCTGTGGTTTTGTTGATTTTCGAAACAACCAGATAGCCATGCGCCACGGTCAAGCATAGCCAAGCATTGACATCTCTCTGCTGGATATCACGGATGTAAAGACGGCTTGACGTTGCGTCAACGGCTGCTGGTCTGGCCAGAGAAATATCCCAAGTTACACAGCGCACGAAAGATTGAAGCTGATCGCGGAATATTTGACTAACATCGACGAATATAGCACAAGAAACGAATTGACTTACTTGGTTTACAGGCCCATTAAGATGCCGCGACGCGAATCGTAGAGGCTCTTTCCTGCAAAAAGTTCGCGCGATGCCCGACCTGCCAAAAACGGGCGCAGACAGAAACAACTCTCGTTGGGGCCGTGAAGATCATGGATATTGTCGAAACACCTTCCAGAAACAGTGATGCGCTGATCGAATTGACGGCCGATGTGGTGGCCGCCTATGTCAGCAACAACCCGGTGCCGGTCGGCGAGCTGCCGAACCTTATCGCTGATGTCCATGCCGCTCTCGGGCGCGTGGGAGGTGCCAGCGAACAGCCTCCTGCCGACAAGCAGAAGCCGGCGGTAAACCCGAAACGCTCCGTCCATGACGACTACATCGTCTGTCTTGAGGACGGCAAGAAGTTCAAATCGCTGAAGCGTCATTTGATGACCCATTACGGTCTGACGCCGGACGAGTATCGCGAAAAGTGGGGCCTGGACGCAAGCTATCCGATGGTTGCTCCAAACTACGCTGCTGCCCGCTCCCAGCTCGCCAAGAAGATGGGTCTCGGTCGCAAGCGCAAGGGGCGCTGAAGCGGGCTCGCTTCGCAGCCTGCATACGACAATCGACGGCGCCCTCGGGCGCCGTTTTGCTTTTTGGGTGATCAGGCGGTCTGCTTCAAGGCCGCCTCGGCATCGCGCCTGATGCGCTTGACCATCGAGCGAAGACCATTGGCGCGCTGCGGCGACAGGTGCTCGTCAAGGCCGAGCGCCTTCAAAGTGGCTTCGGCGTCGGTGTTCTGGATCTCGCTGGCGGGTCGCTCCGAAAACAGCGCCAGCATGATGGCGACGAGGCCGCGCACGATATGGGCGTCCGAATCACCCTTGAAGGTGATGACCGGGTCGGCGCCCGGTCCTTGTTCGGTCGTCAGCCACACCTGGCTGACGCAGCCGGGCACCTTGTTGGCGGGGTTGCGGTCGGCGTCGGGAAACGGCGGCAGCGCTTCACCCAGTTCGATCACATAGCGATAGCGGTCTTCCCACTCATCGAGCAGGGAAAAGTCGTCGCGTATCGTCTGGATCGTCGTGGTCATCACCCCGGATATAGTCACCCAGCGCTGCGGCGTCACGGAAAAAGAGGAAAAACACCGTCGAGAGGTCGGACGCGCCTGCGGTGTCGCCAAGAAGGCGGCAACTGTCTCAGTTTGTCGTCGGCACCCGGACCGGTATGTCGACTGTCGCCGGCAGGACGATCGTCTCTGCCACGCTGCCGGTGGCAACCGAAGTGTCGGGGCCGGTCGGTTGCCCGTCGTCAGCCTGCCCGTCGTCGGTCTGCTTGTCGTCCAGCATGGCGGCCGCGATCTTGGCGGTCTCCTTGGCGCGGGCAGTGATCGTATGCATTGCCGATTTGCCGGTCTCGCAGACGTCGGGCTTGCGTTCGCATATGCCGGCAATGTCGCCGACCGCTTCGCGTGCCGCAAACAGAGCCTGGAGAGGGCCGACGCTTTGGCGGCCAGCCTCGTCGGTTCCGACACTCAGCGGCAACGCCAGAAGCACCAGCGAAAACCAGAAAGCCATTCTTATCAGAAAGCTCATATGCCTGCCCTCATTCGTGACCGGATCATGCCTTCGTGCGGCGTGACCTCTTTTATGGGCATGATCGTGGCACAAGCGCGCAAAGGACGGCTTGCCGGGTCAGCGAAAATTTTCCTCAAATTTTAGGCAAATTCGAAACGAAGCGTTTTGCAATGGGTTTGCTTCAAATCCGGTCGATTTCCTTAAGTGAAAAGTAACCATCTAACTATTTGTTTTTAAAGTATTTTAATAGGAAAGACGACACGCTGGCGCCGATTGTCCGGGGCGCAATCGCAGCCCACCTGGATAACCCTCCGTTTACTATGGCTGCAATTGCCCCGGCTTTCCGCCGCTGGCCTCCCAATATTTGTCACATGCCGGGCATTGGTCGGCCCGGCCTTATCCATTCCTTAAACGCTGGATGCGAGTTTCAGATCAATAAAAGCGACCTGCGAAGCAGGACAGTTCACGACCGGGTGCGAGTGCGTTGAGTTCGATCGGGGCCAGATACGTTGAATTGCCCGGCGCGATGGCTGCCGGTTGCGAGCGTATGGTTCATCCGTCCATCCTTGGGCAGAACGATCGCTTGCGCCAGCGCCGCTTCATCGGCGTCATGCTGGCCGCTCCGTTCTTTGCCGCGGGCGCTGCGGTCACGCTGGTCACCTCAGGCATGGGCGCGGCAGTCACCATGGCCGCGATCTTCGCGAGTTTCGGCCTTTGCTGGTTTGCGGCTTTGCTGGTGGCGGCGACGGGCAAGATGGCGCTTGCCGGACGGGCCGCCCTGGCGATGGGCGGTCTTGCCGTGGCCGGTGTCATTGCCGCGGCGGGAGGTCTGGCCTCGCCAGTCGCTCTGCTTGCCGTGGCGCTGCCGTTCGAGGCCTGGTGGATCGGCGCGTCGCGGCGCGCGGCACTATGGGGGGGCGTGGCCGCGCTCGCAGCCGTCCTTCTGCAATATTTTGCCGGTTCTGTCTTGCCGCTCAGTCCCACGGAAATTGCCGCGTGGCACTGGCTGCTGCCGCTGGCCTGGGCGTTCACGCTTGTTCCTCGCCTCGCAGCACCTGGCAATCCTGCCGGCGCGCGGCTTGGCCCGGCGATCGACGATCGGCTCGAGAATATCATGGACGCCGTTGTCCTGCGGGTCGGCAGGCATGGCGAGGTTCTGGATGCGTCGGCCAAGGCGCGCACCATCCTGAAGCTGCCGCCCGAGCTGTTGTTCGGCACCGGCCTGTTCGACCGGATCCATCTGTCAGATCGTGTGGCATACCTCAGCGCGCTGGCCGACATGCGCGATGGCGCGTTGGCGCGCCGGCTCGATCTTCGTGTCCGGCTGCCGCAAAACGGCAATGGCGCGACGGCGGACAATTACCGGCCGTTTTCCCTTGAGCTGGCGCGTTTGGAAAAACAGCAGGACGTCTTCACGCTCGTCCTGCGCGAGAATGGCGAAGTGGCCGGATTGCGCGAAGACCTTGCCGCCGCGAACGAGGCGGCGGCTTCCGCCGAAGTGGCGAAGGGGCGGTTCCTGGCGGTCGTCAGCCACGAGCTTCGCACGCCGCTCAATGCCATCATCGGTTTTTCCGACATGCTGCTGCACGAAATGTTCGGCGGCTTCAAGGACCCCCGCCAGAAGGAATATGTCGGCCTGGTCAGAGAGTCCGGCCAGCACTTGCTTGCCGTCGTCACCTCGATACTCGACGTATCGAGGATCGAATCGGGCGCCTATGCCACCGAGCCGGAACCGTTCCGTTTCGTGGAAGCGGTCGAAATGTGCCGGTCCATGATGCGCCTGCAGGCCGAGGCGAAGAACATCGACCTGCAAACGCAGATCGCCCCGGATGCGGGCGAGATAAATGCCGATCGTCGTGCCGTACAGCAGATCCTCATCAACCTCGTCTCCAACGCGATCAAGTTCACGCCCGACGGCGGCGATGTCGTCGTCGGCGCCAAGCGGATCGGCTCGCGGCTGCATTTCTGGGTCAGGGACACCGGCATTGGAATTGCGGAGGAAGATTTCGAAAATCTCGGCAAGCCGTTCATGCAGATCCAGAACGATTACACGCGCCGCTTCGAGGGAACCGGCCTCGGCCTGTCGCTGGTCAAGGGCCTGGTGGCGCTGCACGACGGCACCATGTCGATCGAGAGCATGCCGGGCGAGGGCACGACTGTCACGATCAGTCTGCCGGTGAAGGGACCAAGGGGACGTTCGACCGACAAGCCCGGCGTGCTGCCGATGCCCGCGGCCAGGACGAAGGGGGAAGGGGACAGGAATGGCTCGCTCCGCAAAACTGCCTAAGGCGGTCAGGCGCCGCGACAATGCCTTTCAGGGCGGCGCGGTCGCGGTGGGCAGCCTGATTTCACGCAATCCGGTTCTGGTCGGCGGCTCGACCGCATTCCTGGTGACGCTGTTCTATGTCTCTGCGAATGCCCTGTGGTACCAGCCCTTCCCGCATGCCGGCGCGTTTTTCGCCACCAGAAGCATCGAGGCCTTTCCTCGCGCGGACGCCGACGAGCCCGAAACCACCATCAACATCGTGCGGCCCGGCCCAGCCCCGGCGCCGGTCAAGAGCGACCCGGTCGTCGAACAGGTCCAGGGCATATTGAAGGACCTCGACTTCTACTCCGGTACGGTTGATGGCATCACCGGCCCCAACACGCGCAAGGCCATCCAGGCCTATCAGCAGAAGGTCGGGCTCAATGCTTCCGGCGAGATCGACAGCGTTCTGCTCGATCAGCTGGGCGCCACGCCAACCGCCTCGACTGTGCCGCATCCGGCGCCCCGCCCGGACCAGACGGCCGCCATCCCCATTCCGGCATCGGCGCCGGCAGGTGCGGCAGCGCCGGCGCCCGATGCCCGCATCGTCAAGATCCAGGCCGGGCTGAAGGCGTTCGGCAATGACGACATGCAGCTCGATGGCGTGGTCGGCGCCCGCACCAAGGCGGCGATCAAGGAATTCCAGTCGCTGTTCGGACTGCCGGAAACCGGCGAACCCGACGAGGTCGTCTACGTCAAGATGCGCCAGATTGGCCTGACCAACTGACCTTAAGGTGTGCCGATATTCAGGTGAGGCCGGTCTGCAAATGGCGGCCTCCTGCGCTTCCGGTGCTCACATACCCAAAAGTATGCTCCGCTCCGGTTCTCGGAGCCCACCATTTTCGACTCGGCCTGACCTGAATCTCAACACACCTTGGCGAGCATAGACCAATTTCAGTTTCCGGACCGATGCTGTAAGGAGCGCCGCATGTTGCCCGGAATCCTGCCATGCGCGTAACCACCGATCTGTGGGTGTCGGCCCTTCTGCGTCGGGTTTTCGGCGCCGGCGGCTTTGCTGCCGTGGTCAAGCGCGGCGCCACCGAGGCCGGCGCTGTCTTTGTGCTGGCGCGGAGCAGGCTGGGCGAGCTTGCCTTGTTCGGGCCGGCGCCGCAAACGAGCTACGATTCGGCCAAGCCCGATGAACGTTTTTTCAGCTTGGTCGGCGCCGGCGACGATGCCGCCGCGCTCGACGCAAGGCTGGAGAGGGAGAAGAAATTCGATCCCGATATCTGGGTGGTCGAGATCGAGGCCGGCGCCGTTCCGGTCGAGGAGCTTATTGCCGTCAAGACGCCTTGAGGCTGGCGACCGCGGAACCATTGTCGCTGCCTGAAGCCATGCGCATATCGGCGTTCGCGGCGGCGCGCACGATGCCGCGAACCGCCCTCGACAATGTCTCGGCTTTCCAGTTGCGGACCTTGTCCAGCGCCGCGTCGCGGTGCAGCAGGCGGTAACGGTCGAGGAAGATGCGGATCGCCTGCGGATGCGGAAACGCGGTGGGATAGACGGCGACCGCGATCAGGAACGCCTTGTCCTCGCCGAGGTCAAGCGCGCGCAAGGCGGCCAGCAGCGACGCATAGTTCTGGTTTGCGGTCAGCGACCGCGCCGTTGAGAAGTCGATGTCGAGCGCGTCGGCCAGCGCGGTCTGGAAGAATGCCGCGTTGCCGGTCAGCGCCGTCTCGCGCAGTTTGACATAGGTTTGCGCGCCGACGAACGGATTGACGGCCGCGCCGCCCTCCGCATCCGCGCGCATCATCGACCGCAGCCGGCGCCGTGCATTTTCGGCGCTGGCGCCGGGTAGCGGCTTTCTGTCAGGGACGGCAGGAGCGATTTCGGCGCTCTCGGGTGCATCAGCGACCGCGTCGGGCTGCCGCAAGCGTACCAGCGTCGGTTTTTCGAGAGCCCTGATCAGGTGGGCGATGGTCGGGTTCAGATCCTTGCGGCGCGCGATGGCGCGCGCATGCGGCAGCCCGTGACGCCCGATGAGCATGATGAGGTCGACGTCGCTGATGGCGCGCGAGCGGATGAGCAGCGGCGCGGCGATGTCTACAGGTTCCTCGCAAAGCCGCCTAACCAGCGCGGCAGGAGCATATTCGCATTCGGAAAGCGCCGCGGCAACGTAACGGCGCGACTCGACCGACACATTGTTGAAAAGCGGAAGCGTCAGATCTTCGAGTTGCGCGATCTCCCGGCGCGAAGGACGGGTAAGCGAGCAGAACGCCGACACAGCGGCACGGAACAGCCTTTCGGCTTTTCCCGATTCAGCCCGTATAGCGATTTGCCTGAAATCCGAAGATGACACGAAGGATACGCCCGACACTCGACACGATCTGGCCATGCTCAACCGGGACTGTGTCGGTTTCGCCTTTGCCAAGAACAAAGATCAAGTTAGCGACGATCCGTTAGCGTTGCGTTAACCTACTGCCATCCTTAATCAGAATTGGAGGCGTTGCGTTATGCTCCGGGGCAACCGAGAGGAATGCACGAACCATGGGCATGGTACTGTCTTTCGTGCCGCGAACGGCGGCAACCAATCGAGCAGATCGAAACACCGGAACACCGGCGGCGGTGATCATCTTTCCCGGTGTCCGCTATGAACAGCGGCCACTGACGGGCGAGACGAGGCCGGGCGCCGGTCCGGACAAGCCGGGCTCGTCGGGAACGCTGCCTGTTCCGCACCACTGAGTTTCGGGATCAGCTTTAGAAATCCTGCAGCTCACAGGAACCCTGATCGAGAAACCGCGACACGGTTGGCTTCCAGCTGTCGTCGGGCACAAAGGCGCGGATGACGAATATGCCTTCGTCGATAGGCGCTTCGACGAAGATCGCTCCTTGCAATTCCTCGGGAAGATCCTTGCGCACCTCGATCATCTGCGCGGGCGTCAGCACCACACTATCGAGCAGCCCCGCCGTCGTGCCGTGATCGTTGAAGGAATAGACATTGTAGCCGCTGCGGTCATAGACGGATATGGACCAGAACGGCACGTTCCCCGGCGCCTTGACCCGCACCATGCCGTCGGTCAGGTCGAACCGGCAGGCGGCCGCGTAAAACAGCGGGTCGACCGACTTCACCACCGGAGCGCCGCCGGCCTCGGCGTCCAGCCTGGTCATCTTGTAGAGGTCCGAGGCCATGGCCAGCCGCGACCAGGCATCGCGTTCGGAAAATTCCGGAACGAGCAGCAGCACGATGATATGCACGATGCCGGCGCCAAGCAGGCCGAGCAGGATCGCGTGCAGCAGCTTACGCATTGCAGCCGACCTTGAGGATCCGCGGCAGCGTGACATCAGAGAGACCCGTGCTGCTGGCGATCGGCGTGTCATAGAATGTCAGCACGAAATACATTCGGCCGGCGCCCTCGGTCAGCAGCCAATTGCCTGGCGCGGCGCGGCTGCCGACGGAAATGATCACCGAATTGTCGGGCTGGCGCAGGACCTGGTAGGATTGCAGCGCCGCAAGCCTTGGCCTGCCGGTCTGGACCACGCCCAGCGACTGATCGGCGGCGTAGAGGGTCCAGAACCGCGCCGTGGGAAATCCGCCTTCGATCGTGTAGGCGCATTGGCGCATGAGCTGTTCGCCGCTGGAATCGCGCTCGGCGATGAAGGAGAGTCCCTCAGCCCGCCCGAGCGCCAGCACGCCTTCGCGCGCCACGCGAGCCTTCGAATAAGGGTCCGCCGCCGGCGTGCCGATGTCGGGGAACGCCGTCCATTGGCCGATCCTGATCGCCCCGACGCCATCCTGCGTCTTCAGGGCATACCAGACGCTGCCGCCACCGCCGCCGATGGCCATGGCAAGCGAAAGCAGCGTGAGCAAGGCGTTCTTGAGCATGAAGAGCCGCGGGTGAGAAAGCAGAAGTGCTGCTCGGGATATCGCGGGGCAGGGGGCCATGGCAAGCGTGGCGCTGCGCAGGCTCGGCGCGGAGCCCGCGGCAGGTCAAAGCGCCGACAGGGTCTCCGGCGTCGCGGGAGGCTGGAGGACGGGCGCCGACTGGAACAGCCTGGTCATGTCCCGCAGCGCCTGCGTGGTCTGGCTGGACAGCACTGGCGGGCGCTCGGCGGCGGCATCGGCCGCTGCCTTCTCGGCGTTTTTCTTCTGCGCCTCCTCGGCCTTGGCCGCGACCTCTTCGTCGACGAAGGGCTTGTCGAGACCGGGGATCGGCTTGAGGTCGATATTCTGGTGCGCGTAGACCATCAGGCGTTGCCACACCATGGCCGGCAGCGTGCCGCCGGTCATGTTCCTGGTCGGGGTGAAATCGTCATTGCCGAGCCAGACGGCGGCCGTATAGTTGCCGGTGAAGCCGACATACCAGGCGTCGCGATTGGACTGGGTGGTGCCGGTCTTGCCGGCGGAAACGATGTCGGGAAGGGCCGCGCGCCGTGCCGTGCCCATCACCGGCACCGCCGCCAGCATGGTGTTCATGTATTTGAGCGCCTGTTCCGACAGCACACGGCGCGGCGGCGGCGCGTCCTTGGCGAAGTCGTAGACCACTTCGCCGGTACGGGTTACGAGCTGTGAGATGCCGTGCCGGGTGCCGGCAAAGCCGTTCTGCGCGAACACGCTGTAGCCTGTCGCCTGGTCCATCACTGTCATGCCCGATGTGCCGAGCACCATGGTTTTGTGCGATTCGAGCGGCGATTCGACGCCCATCGCCTCCGCCATCGCCTTGATCGGCTTGATGCCGAGATAGTCCTTGGCCAGCCGCACCGGCACGGTGTTGATCGATTTGGCGATCGCGGTGATCAGCGTGACGTTGCCGGCCGATCCGCCGTTGTAATTGCGAGGCGACCAGCCGCCCCAGGAGATCGGCCCGCCGGAAACGACGGAGTTCGGCGTGAAGCCGTGTTCCATGGCCGTCGCGTAGACATAGGGCTTGAACGAGGAGCCGGTCTGGCGCAGCGCCTTGGTGGCGCGGTTGAACTGGCTGGCGCCGTAGTCGCGGCCGCCGACGATCGCCCTGACCGCGCCATTGGTCTCGATGACGACCATGGCGCCTTCGGTGACGTTGTACTCCTTGCCGAACTGACGGAGGTGGAACTCCATCGATTCTTCCGCCGCCTTCTGGATGTTGGCGTCGAAAGTGGTGTGCGCGACCAGGGAATGCTGGCCGGACTTGGCCGCGATCTTCTTGACCTCGTCGAAGGCCCAGTCGAGGTAATAGTCCGGGCTCTTCTGCTCGCCGCGGTCGACGATTTCGGCCGGACGAAGCCTCGCCTGCAGCACCTGGCCTTCGGTCATGAAGCCGGCATCGACCAGGTTGGACAGCACCACATTGGCCCGCGCGCGGGCGGCCGGCAGGTTGATATGCGGCGCGTATTTGGTCGGCGCCTTGAACAGGCCGGCCAGCATCGCCGCCTCGGCGAGGTTCAGGTCCTTGACGCTCTTGCCGAAATAGAAATCGGCGGCCGCCTCGATGCCGAATGTGCCGCCGCCCATATAGGCGCGGTCGAGATAGAGCTGCAGGATTTCCTTTTTCGACAGATTGGCTTCGAGCCACAGCGACAGGAAGGCTTCCTTGATCTTGCGCTCCAGCGTCCGCTCATTGGTCAGGAACAGGTTTTTCGCGAGCTGCTGGGTGATGCTCGATCCGCCCTGGACGACGGAATTTGCCCGCACATTCTCGAAGATGGCCCTGGAAAGGCCGAGCACATCGATGCCGTGGTGATCGAAGAAACGCCTATCCTCGGTGGCCAGCACCGCCTTGATGACCTGGTCCGGCATCTCGTCAACCGGCACCGAATCGCGCTGGATGATGCCGCGCTGGCCGATCTCATTGCCGTAGCGGTCGAGGAAGGTGACGGCGAAGTCGCCCTGGGCGCGCCAGTCGCCGGCCGTTTCCTGGAAGGCCGGCAAGGCAAGCGCCAGCATGACGACGATGCCGCCGGCGCCGAGCGTGAAGCCTTCGCTCAAGAATTCGATGATGCCGCGGCGCCAGCCGGTGACGCGAAAACGCCGGAAAAAAATGGTGGCCGCTTCCCAGAACTGGCGCGCCTTGAAGCCGATCTCGTAGAGCGAGGAATCGAGCCACGCATCGACCGCGAGCAGCCTGGCGGCGATCGGCCCTCTTCTCCTGCGTGGTTCCAAAGGACTGGTCATTCCCGAAATCCCCCACCGCGACCTGAGAACCGCAAGCGGGCAATTTCAGGGCGGTGCGCCAGCCTTGACTATGCGTCCATTTTGGCGCCGCTCACAAGGGCGAGGGAGGCTCATGCGGGAGGTTTGTTGATCGAAAGGGGCGCGCTTGTTGCACGCACGCAAGCCTCCAATGTCACCGCGCCGCGATGAAGCGCATGAAATGCGCCACGTCGGCCTCTGTGGGCTCCCGGCCGGTAAAGCTGCGCAGATAGGCGGCGAGATGGCTGACCCGCGCCTCGACCGGTTCCTTCAAGTCCAACACGTAGTAGCCGATCTGCATGTAATAGAGCACCCGGGCGCGGATGAAAGCATCCTCTTCATCGTAGCCATGCCGGCGATACATGTCGCGGATGGCGCTTAGCCGATCGTCGTCGGCTTGGTCGATTGCCCGGCGCACATCGTCGGAACGCCGCGCCCATTCGCGGATGGCGAAGTCGAGCCTGGGATCGAACAGGCGCTCGTCGGCCCAGCATTCGAACACGTTCATGACGCCCATGATGATGCTTTTGGCTGGTCGTCTGGCGCGTTCGACGATCGCCTTGGTGTTGGTGTCGTGCCAATGGGCGAGCAACTGGTCGAGCAGATCCTGACGGCTCTGGAAATACCAGTAGAAGCTCGAGCGCGACACGCCGAGCTTCTGGCCGAGCGGCAGCACCCGCACGCTTTCGACGCCATCGGAAATCAGCGTCTGCAGCGCAAGATTGATCCAGTCCCAGCGCGTCACCTTGATGTTGCCGGGCGCCGGCTCGTCCTGTGGAGCGATCATGATCATGGACCCACAATTGGCATGACGGGTGACGACGCGCAAGCCGACTGGACAGCTATGTCTACACTCTAGACACATATGTACAGTGCATATATGGTGCCGGGGTCGAACAGCCCGGAGGAAGCCGTGAAGTCGCACTATCGTGCAGTCGTCATCGGGGGTGGCGTGGTCGGGGCATCGGTGCTCTACCATCTGGCGCGCTTCGGCTGGACAGACGTCGCGCTGATCGAGCGCGCCGAACTGACGGCAGGCTCCACCTGGCACGCGGCGGCCGGTTTCCACGCCCTCAACGCCGATCCCAATGTCGCGGCGCTGCAGGACTATACGATCAAGCTCTATCGCGAGATCGAGGCCGAATCCGGCCAGAATGCCGGCCTGCACATGACCGGCGGCGTCAACATGGCCAGCGACCCTGCCCGCTGGGAGTGGCTGAAATCGGCCTGGGCCGTGTTCCAGTCGGTCGGCATCGAAACCGCCCGGCTGGTCACCCCCGAGGAGATCAAGGCGATCTGCCCGATTGTCGATGTCAGCGATGTGCTGGGCGGCCTCTACGATTCCAACGAAGGCCATCTCGATCCTTACGGCACGACGCACGCCTATGCCGGGGCGGCGAAAAAGCGCGGCGCCGATGTCATCCTGCGCAACCGCGTACTCGACCTGAAGCCGCGCACCGACGGCGGCTGGGACGTCATCACCGAGCAAGGCACGATCGTTGCGGAGCATGTCGTCAATGCCGGTGGTCTCTGGGCGAAGCAGCTCGGCCGCATGGTCGGCGTCGATCTGCCGGTGACGCCGATGGAGCACCACTATTTCGTCACCGAGGACATCCCGGAGGTCGCGGCGCTCGACAAGGAGCTTGGCCTCGCCGTCGATCTCGACGGCTTTGCCTATCTCCGCCAGGAGCGCAAAGGCGTCCTGCTCGGCCTCTACGAGCAGAACCCGAAACACTGGAACATGGACGGCGCGCCGTGGGACTACGGCATCGAACTGATCCCGGAAGACATCGAGCGGATCAGCCCGGAACTTTCCAGGGCCTATGAGCGCTTTCCCTGCCTTGCTACCGCCGGCATCCGCAAATGGGTCAACGGCGCCTTCACCTTCACGCCGGACGGCAACCCGATCGTCGGGCCGGTACGCGGCGTCAGGAACTACTGGGTCGCCTGCGGCGTCATGGCCGGTTTCAGCCAGGGCGGCGGTGTCGGCAAATCGCTGGCCGAGTGGATGATCCATGGCGAACCGCAGGCAGACATCTTCGGCATGGACATTGCCCGCTATGGCGCCTTTGCCGCCAACCGCGAATATCTCCGGCAGACGACGCGCCAGTTCTATGCGCGCCGCTTCGTCATGACCTTTCCCAATGAGCGCCTGCCAGCCGGACGGCCATTGAAACGCCCCGGCGCCTATGATGGCATGACGGCGGCCGGATGCGAATGGACCGCGTCGTGGGGGTTGGAAATCCCAGCCTATTTCGCGCCCATGGGTTTTCGCGAGGAGACGACGCTAAAACGCTCCAACGCCTTCGACATCGTTGGCGACGAGGCGCTGCAGGTGCGGCGCGCCGCCGGCCTCGTCGATACATCGGCCTTTTCGCGCTATGCCGTCTCGGGCCCGGGTGCCGAGGCCTGGCTCGACCGCCTGCTGGCCTGCAGGCTGCCGAAACCGGGGCAGGCGAAGCTCGCGCCGATGCTCGGCCATGACGGCCGGCTGAAGGGCGATCTGACCGTCTTCAACTGGGGTGGCGGCCAATACTGGATCATGGGCTCCTACTATCTCAGGGAATTTCACATGCGCTGGTTCGAGGCGCATGCGGCGGAAGGCGCGACCGTTACCGACATCTCCGACGCAATGTCCGGCTTCCTCGTCACCGGACCGAAGGCGCGGGCGGTTCTTGCGCGCACCACGCATCAGGATGTCTCGGCCGAGGCCTTGCCCTTTATGGCTTGCGGCGAATTCGACATCGGCATGGTGCGCGCCCGGGTTGCGCGCCTCTCCATTGCCGGCGAACTCGGTTTCGAAATCAATTGCCCGGCCAGCATGCATGCCACCTTGCGCCAAACGCTGCTTGCCGCCGGCGAGGATCTCGGCCTTGCCGAAATCGGCTTCTACGCACTCAACGCGCTCAGGCTGGAAAAGAGCTTCGGCATCTGGTCGCGCGAATTCACCCAGGGCTACACGCCCGGCCAGACCGGCCTCGACCGCTTCATTGCCTTCGGCAAGGGCGGCTTCATCGGCCGCGAGGCTGCATTGAAGGAGCGCGAGGGCGCCACCACGCAGTGCCTGGTGACGCTTGAGGTGGATGCGCTCGATGCGGATGCCAGCGGCTTCGAGCCGGTCTGGCACAAAGGCCGGCGCATTGGCTTCGTCACGTCGGGCGGCTATGGCTATTCGGTCGGCAAGAGCCTTGCGCTGGCGCTGGTCGACCGCGATTTCGCCGGGGAGGGCACCGCCTTGTCTGTGCACATCGTCGGCGTCGAGCGGCCGGCACGGGTCATTGCGGCCTCTCCCTACGATCCGCTGGGCAAGGCGATGCGGCAATGAGGAGGTTCTGTCATGGTCGATGATGCCGCAAGGGATAGTAGGCGCGAGCGCCGGCGCGGCCGCACTGGCGAGGCCGGCAGCGAATCCAGCCGGCGGCCGGACTATCGTTCGCTGAAGAATCCCTTCCTGCCGCAGCCGGTCTTTTCAGCCGACCAGGTCGCCGCCATCCACGATACCGCGCTGCGGGTGCTGGAAGAACTCGGCATCAAGGTGCTGTTGCCGCAGGCGCGTGCAGCCTATGCCCGTGCCGGTGCGCTGGTCGACGAGGACAGCCAGATGGTACGCATCGGCCGCGATATCGTCGCGGCCGCACTTGCCTCGGCGCCGAAGTCGATCACGACACGCGCCGGCGACCGCTCGCGCGACATCGCGCTCGAGCTTGGTACGATGACGTTCCTGGCCGGCTGCGGCGCGCCCAACGTCACCGATCTCGAGCACGGCCGGCGGCCGGGAACGCTTGCCGCCTTCGAGGACTTCATCCGGCTGGTACAGCATTTCGACGTGCTGCACATGCTGGGGCCTTGCATCGAGCCGCAGGACGTCGACAACCGCTTCCGCCACTATGCCGTCAACCGCGCCCAGCTGACGCTGTCGGACAAGGTGCCGTTCGTCTTCGCGCGCGGCACGCCGCAGGTCGAGGACGGTTTTGCGATGATCAGGCTGGCGCGTGGGCTGTCGGAGGACGAATTCGCCAGCGGCGTCCATTGCTACACCGTCATCAACACCAACTCGCCGCGCCAGCTCGATATTCCGATGGCGCAAGGCATCATCGATTTCGCCAGGGCAGGGCAGGTATCGATCATCACGCCCTTCTGCCTGGCCGGCGCCATGGCGCCGATCACCGTCGCCGGCGCGCTGACATTGCAGCACGCCGAGGCGCTAGCCGGACTGGCGCTCGCCCAGATCGTGCGGCCGGGCGCGCCGGTCGTCTACGGCTCCTTCTCCTCCAATGTCGACATGAAGTCGGGGGCGCCGGCCTTCGGCACGCCGGAGCATGTCAAGGCGACGCTGGGCGCCGGCCAGCTTGCCCGCTTCACCGGCCTGCCCTGGCGGTCCGGCGGCGGCAGCGCCGCCAACATCTCGGACGCGCAGGCGGCGCACGAAACGCAGTTCGCGCTGTGGGGGTCGGTGCTTGCCGGCGCCACCGTCTGCATCCATGCAGCCGGCTGGCTCGAAGGCGGCCTGAGCGTCTCCTTCGAGAAGCTGATCACCGACATCGAGGCGTTGCAGACGGTCGCCGAACTCTGTGCTTCGACGCCTGGCGACGAAAGCGCGATCGGCTTCGACGCCATCGCCGAAGTGCAGCCTGGCGGGCATTTCTTCTCGGCCGAACACACCATGGCGCGCTACCGTACTGCCTTCTACGAACCGCTGGTCGCCGACTGGTCGAATTTCGGCAACTGGACGCAATCCGGTTCAAAGACAGCGACCGAGCGCGCCACCGGCATCTGGAAACGGCTGGTCGCCGACTTCCAGCCGCCGGCATCGGCTGCTGCCACATCAGGTATTCTCGATGAATTCATAGCGCGGCGCACCGAAGAGGGTGGGGCAGCGCCGGTTTCGTGATGTAACGCGGCAGCGCGTCACATGGGCCGCTTGTCGCCGGTCTTTTGCGGGCCGCGGCGTATCGTGCCGGCATCGGCCTGTCTGTGCTTGTCGGCGGCAAGCCTGCGAATGCGATCGAAGCGGCTTTCCTCGGCCGCTTTGGTCTTCGCCACGGCATTTGGCTTCGGGACGAATGCAATCATGGATCAATCTCCTTGCCGGCGGGTGCGCGCCGGGGAAGATGCCCCGGCGCTATCGTTCAGGCTCGTTAAGAGTGTTGCCGGGCCGCTGTTACCTGGATCGGCCGGCCCTGCGGCCGGCCGTTTCGGCCAATGGTCAGTAGCCCATGCCGCCGCCGGCCGCAGGCGCGGCATCCTTTGCCGGAATGTCGCTGATCATCGCTTCCGCGGTGATCAGCAGGGCCGCGATCGAACCGGCGTCCTGCAATGCGGTCCGCACCACCTTTGCCGGGTCGACGATGCCGGCCTTGATCATATCGACATAGGTCTCGTTCTGGGCGTCGAAGCCCTGGTTGTGATCCTTGCTGTCGGAGAGCTTGCCGACGACGATCGAACCTTCGACACCGGAATTCTCGGCGATCTGGCGGATCGGCGCTTCGAGCGCCCTCAGCACGATCGAAATGCCGGCAGTCACATCGGCATTGGCGCCCGTCAGCCCGGCCAGAGCCGACCTAGCGCGCAACAGCGCAACACCGCCGCCGGGAACAATGCCTTCTTCCACCGCGGCGCGCGTGGCGTTCAGCGCATCGTCGACACGGTCTTTCTTTTCCTTGACTTCCGATTCGGTGGCGCCGCCGACGCGAATGACCGCGACGCCGCCGGCGAGCTTCGCCAGGCGCTCCTGCAGCTTCTCCTTGTCGTAGTCGGAGGTGGTCTCCTCGATCTGCCCCTTGATCTGGGAGACACGCGCCTGGACGGCGGCTTTCTCGCCGGCGCCGTCGATGATCGTGGTCGTATCTTTTTCGATCAGCACGCGCTTGGCGCGGCCGAGCATGTCGAGAGTGATGTTTTCCAGCTTGATGCCGAGGTCTTCGGAAATCATCTGGCCGGCGGTGAGCACCGCAATGTCTTCCAGCATCGCCTTGCGGCGGTCACCGAAGCCCGGCGCCTTGACTGCCGCGACCTTGAGGCCGCCGCGCAGCTTGTTGACGACCAGCGTCGCCAGCGCTTCGCCTTCGACGTCCTCGGAGATGATCAGCAGCGGCTTGCCGCTTTGCACGACGGCTTCGAGGATCGGCAGCAGCGCCTGCAGATTGCCGAGCTTCTTTTCGTGGATGAGAACGTAGGGGTCCTCCAGTTCGGCGCGCATCTTCTCGGCATTGGTGACGAAATAGGGCGAGAGATAGCCGCGATCGAACTGCATGCCCTTGACGACGTCGAGTTCGGTTTCGGCGGTCTTGGCTTCCTCGACGGTGATGACGCCGTCATTGCCGACCTTGTCCATGGCCTTGGCGATCATGGCGCCGACGGTGTCATCGCCATTGGCGGCGATCGTGCCGACCTGCGCGATCTCGCTTGAAGATTTGACCTTCTTGGCTCGGGCCTGGATTTCCTTCACCACGGCGGCGACGGCCTGGTCGATGCCGCGCTTGAGGTCCATCGGGTTCATGCCGGCGGCAACGAGCTTGGCGCCTTCGCGCAGGATCGAAGCGGCCAGCACCGTGGCGGTGGTGGTGCCGTCGCCGGCGAGGTCGTTGGTCTTCGAAGCCACTTCGCGCACCATCTGGGCGCCCATGTTCTCGAACTTGTCGGCAAGCTCGATTTCCTTGGCCACGGTCACGCCGTCCTTGGTGATGCGCGGCGCGCCATAGGCCTTGTCGATGATGACATTGCGGCCCTTGGGGCCGAGCGTCACCTTGACGGCGTTGTTGAGGATTTCAACACCGCGCAACATGCGGTCACGCGCGTCGGTGGAGAATTTGATTTCCTTGGCAGACATGTTTTTTCATCCCGTTTGTGTGTAAGGCCCGTTCGCTGTGACGCCCGGAAGGGTTCTCAGGCGGCTTTGTTGGCAGCGATGGTCTTCTCGATGATGCCCATCTCGCTCTTGTCGATGATGCCCATGATGTCGGCCTCCTTCATGATCAGGAGGTCCTCGCCGTCGATCTTGACCTCGGTTCCCGACCATTTGCCGAACAGGATGAGGTCGCCGGCCTTGACGTCGAGCGCGATCAGCGCGCCGCTTTCGTCACGCGCGCCCGGACCGACGGCGATCACTTCGCCTTCCTGCGGCTTTTCCTTGGCATTGTCGGGGATGATGATGCCGCCCTTGGATTTGGTGTCGCTTTCGGCGCGCCGTATGACGACGCGATCGTGGAGTGGCCGGAATTTCATGGGAACTCTTTCTGGGGCCGGCTTAGGCGGCCGCCCCCTTCTATAGGCCCGTTGGCACTCGATTGATAGGAGTGCCAAAAAATATTCATCGGCTGTTGGAAAATATTGAATAGTATTATTTCGCAGTTTCATTTTCAGTCGCTCGATAAATCCAAAATAATCCGGAAATTGATTTTTTCGCTCCGAGTCCCTATTTTAGATGGGAAACTCACTTTCATGATCTCGGTCAAAAGGAGATTTTATCGATGGCGGAATTCAGTCAGAATATCATGGAGAAAGCTGAAGCACGCTTCATGGAGAAGCAGAAGAAAACCGCTGAGCGAAACCAGGCAACCGCCGAATATGTTTCCGAGGCGAAGGCCAGGACCATCAAGACGGCAAGGCTACGGGCGCTGCGGCTGGCCAAGGAAGAGGCCGACCGTGCCGCGGAGGCCCTGAACCCGACACCGAAGAAAAAGCGCGCAGTAAAGAAGGCGACGGAGGTAAAATCATGAGCCTGACATTCCCCAATCGCAGCCGCAGCTATGACGAGGCGGGCCAACGCATCCGCTTCGTCGGCCATGACGGCATGTTCCAGATTTCCTTCTCGGTCGCAGCCGACGCCATGTCGAAGATGCAGCCGGGAACGGCCGCCGACGAGGCTGGCTATCTCGCTGCCTTCGACACGGCGTCCAGCTCCATCCATGACGTAGCCAGGAATGCTTATGCGCGCACCCGCAAGAGCATATATGTGCTGACCGCGGCCGATTTTCGTTAAGTTCGAACCTCGTCGCGTTCAGGGCCAACGCGCCAGATCAATCCCGATCCAGGCGCGCGGATGTGCCGGCCGGGGCCGGCGACAGCATCAGGACTTGCGGTCCGCCTTTGCCCGCCGCTTGACATCCTGGCTATTCAGTCGATCGACCATTGCGTCCGCATCGCGCGTGTTCATACCGACCATGACTTGGTGCTTGAGCTCGACCGGCTGGCCGGTGAAGACATCGAAGACGGTCCAGCTATCAGACTCCTCCATGCGCAATGCATAACGTTTTCCCATTCTGTCGCCCTTTGACTGTCGCACCCGACCGACAGATGTCGATGGCGTCAGGCCTGCATGATGAAGAACACTGCTGCCAGAACAGTGACTGTCCAGACCACCACGGACAGTTTCAAGGCCATGCCCCCATGCAGGGACAACATCTCCCGCATGCGGGCCACCATGGTGTTCATGCTCTTCGACACCGTCGGTGTCGCTGCAATCACAACCGATGGCTTGATCCCAAGCTTTCCAAAAACAGGCAGCAGCGATGGTTCGCGCACGAAAACGACCTCGAATGTCCGGAGAGACCAGGCGCCTTCATAGCACGCTTCTTCAAACTCCCTTGCATGCCAAATAAAAACAGGCGACCGCTACAAAAGGCGCCCCGAGCGCACCAGGGATGGCGATATGGTGGTCGGATGATCTGGCGCGCGAACCTCAACGCAGTTAGCCTGGAAGCAGGAAGCGTCGATGGGCGCAAGGCCTGTCCAACCGCGACGGGCAAGAGGACGACAGATGACGGCGCCCGGCGATTTGCAGCAGGCCTTGTTCCAGAGATTAAAAAGCGATGCATCGCTGTCGGCGCTGCTGGGCGGCGCCGGCCTGCTTGAGCAAGCAACCGGCAACGTCGCCTTTCCCTACGTGACTTGCGGCCAGACCAGTGCTTTTGACTGGGACACTGGTGCCGACAATGACGCCGATCAGCTTGTGACCCTGCATGTCTGGTCGAAAGCCCATGGCGAAGCCGAAACACGTAACATCATGGATAGGATCGAGGCGCGCCTTGCGGACGCGGCGCTGGTCATCGGCCCCAATGGTCAAACACGGCTGTCACTGGAATTCGCCGAAGCCCGCTTTGACGAGGACCTGGCGGTCCATCATGGACTGCTGCGCTTTCGCGCCATCACGCAGGAAAACGCCTGAGGCACTTTCAATATCGGTGAAACGGAGTCTAGACTGGACTTAGCTGACTTCACCGGGTTGGGCGGTAAAGTCTTAAGTAAATTGTCTCGCGTTCAGGGGTGTGGCGGGCATGGTTTTTCGGGCGTTCACCGTTCATTTCACGTTCAGCACCGATGCGTTACAACGCCGACCATGAAAACGCTTCGCTCCCACCTCAAAACCGCGATACTGGCGCTGATAGCGGCCGGTCTGTTCGCGTCGCAGGCGACGGCGCTGCCCGTCGCCATGCCGGAGCAGGCTCCACCGATCATCCTGGCCGCGTCCGATTGCTACGCGATCGGCCAGCAGGTTGCCCAGCAGAATGGCGGCACGCTGGCCAAGGCCTCGCAGTCGACGCGCGGTGGCCAGCCCGTCTGCGTCATCGTCGTGCTGGTCCCCGGCAAGGACGGGCAGCGTCCGCGTCGCTCCGAAATCGTCGTTCCGCTGAACTGACCCAATCTTCCATCCTAAGGGCCTCCGTTCCCAGGCCGCTGGAATCGGCCTATATCTGACACCGGCAACAGGCCAACGCTTCAACAGGTATCGATCCCCGCATGCGCGTACTCGTCGTCGAAGATGACAAGGATCTCAACCGGCAGATATCGGACGCATTGGTTGATGCCGGCTATGTCGTCGACAAGGCTTTCGACGGCGAGGAGGGGCATTTCCTCGGCGACACCGAACCCTATGACGCTGTTGTCCTCGACATCGGCCTGCCGCAGATGGACGGCATCAGCGTGGTCGAGCGCTGGCGCCGCGGCGGCCGCAAGATGCCGGTGCTGATCCTGACGGCGCGCGACCGCTGGAGCGACAAGGTGTCCGGCATCGACGCCGGCGCCGACGACTATGTCACCAAGCCGTTCCACATCGAGGAGGTGCTGGCCAGGGTCCGGGCCTTGATCCGGCGCGCGGCCGGTCACGCCTCGTCGGAGCTGACATGCGGACCGCTGCGTCTCGACACCAAGGCGTCCAAGGCCGATGTCGACGGCGTGCCGCTGAAGCTGACGTCGCACGAGTTCCGCCTGCTTGCCTATCTGATGCATCATATGGGCGAGGTCGTGTCCCGCACCGAGCTGGTCGAGCATCTCTACGATCAGGATTTCGACCGCGATTCCAACACAATCGAGGTCTTTGTCGGGCGGCTTCGCAAGAAGATGGGCATCGACATGATCGAAACCGTTCGCGGCATGGGCTACCGCATGCGTGAGCCGGAGGCGTAAGGCGGAACCGCTGCCCACCAAGCAAACCATAAGGTCGCCGCTTTCGCTGCGGTTCTGGCCGCGGTCGCTGGCGTTTCGGGTGATCGCCTTTTCCACGGTCTGGGCGATCCTCACCCTGATCGTCATCTTCACCCTCATCACCACGCTCTACCGCCAGGCGAGCGAGCGTGGCTTCGACAGCCTGCTTTCGGCGCATCTGTTCAATCTGATCGGTTCCGTCGGCGTGTCCGAAGGCGGTTCGCTGACCGGCGCCCCCGATCTTGGCGACTTGCGATTCTCGGAGCCGAATTCAGGTTGGTACTGGTCGGTGGAGCCCGCGTCGGAAGGTGTGCGCGGTGATCTTCATTCTTCCTCGATGACGAAGCCGATCCCGTCGCCGAGCGTCGCCGAAGTTCCCTTCAATTCCAGCTTCCAGCGCAGCTATGCCACCGAAGGCATCGATGGCGAGGAGCTGGAAGTGTTCGAGAGCGAGTTCGTTCTCGACGCGAAAAATCGCGCCGCGCGCTTCCGTGTCATGGGCAACCAGACCGAGCTCGAACAGGAGATCGCCACCTTCCAGCGTCGCCTGCTGACCTATCTTTCCCTGTTCGGCGTCGGCATGATCGCCATCAACGCGATTGCCAT